>NZ_JADPKA010000008.1 GCF_023073715.1 Bradyrhizobium sp. 164 | reverse complement strand
GTTTGAGGCTCCGATCTGCCCTAATTGCCAGATCGGCATGAGGTGGTTTCGATCCGAGTTGGTGCGAGACAATCCGCCGTCGATACTCGCTCACCTCTTTGTCTGCCCTAATTGCAAGCGCGCTCAGCGCCAGGACCGCGAGATCTCGCCAGTTTGCGTTTCTCCCGGAAAGCTAGCGAGTCCGCGCCTTCGTGTAGTCGGCGAAAATAAGTAAGGCCGCCTCAGTTGGCCGCCTGTTTCGCCTGACACGCGGCGCACGATCAAGGGCGACGCATAGGCTTACTACTGGAGAATCGGCCCCGGCTTCAGGGGGCTTTTGGGGTAGGCCGGGGCCGCTCCGCCAGCTCGGCAGGGAGCCGGCAAGACTCTCAAGCTCCATATGGCGGCCTTGTTCCTCAGGAATCGACGCGACGCCCCCGGATCGCGAGCCGGGGATTGCCTCCCTCAAAGTCGGGCTGGACGTCGGCGCCGCGGCTTCCGCACCCCCTGACAGACGAACCGCGCTTCGATATCAGACAGTCGCACCTCATCAGCCCAACGATCCGCATCCAAAGCAACGTGACGCCCGCAATGGCAATAGGCCAACACGCCGCGAACACCCATCGCGCGCATTGCACCGAAGGTGATCTTCAGTGGCCTGCCGTCTGAGTGAGTAGGCGTGTGGCGTTTTGGGTGAGGCATTGCGCATCCAAACGCACTGCTCGCGAGAGTCAAATCGTCGAACGGTAGCGTTTCGAAAGGTGAGCTAACCACTTTCTGTGGTGGGTGTGGACAACGGCATCGGCTTCTTGCTGTCGGGCGCTATCCTCAGCGCGAGGCGAGCAACGATCGAGCCCCAAAAAATGGCGAGCCCGACAACAACGAAAATTTCCGCTGTCATTGTTGCACCTGCCGAGTGTGCACATTGTGTGCAGACAGCAAAAAGTCTCTCAACCTGAGAGGCCGAATATGGTCGTAAGTGATTGTTTTTGCTTGGTGAGCGCGCTGGGGCTCGAACCCAGGACCCCGTGATTAAAAGTCACGTGCTCTACCGGCTGAGCTACGCGCTCCCATGGCCGCTGATGGCTTGAAAGAGATCGCCATCGTGTTCGGTCATTTCGAGAAGCATGTCTTGCCGCCGCGCTCTACTTGCGTTGCGGGGAAAACCGGCTGTTTCCGGATCATGCTGTCGGCCCGCGCTGTGTAGGGGGAGTGGCTGCGGAGGTCAATAGTGCGGATGGCTGCCGAAGATCGCGGCAGGAGCGGCAATTCGTGCGCTGCTTCCGTTGGTTAGGTCAGGAATTTCAACCTGATTGGCGGGCCATCATCCACGCCGAAAGCGAGGATGGCCTGCCATCCGTCAGTTCGCCTCCCGCCGGACCTCGCTCGGCACCGGTTGCGGCGTGCCGCCCGGGTGGGGCAGCGCCACTGGGCGCAGGCCGATCAGCTCGGCGGTGCGGATCGCGCTGTCGCGCCAGAATTGGAACGAGTTGATGCGGCTGAGTTCGAGGATGGCAATCGCGACCGCGGCGAGGAACGGCAGGCTCTGGAGCACGAGGACGCCGGCGAAGATGTAGATCTCGGTGATCTGCCTAAAACTGTTCGAGGCGATCAGGACGCCGGCGCCGATCACCAGCAGAGTGCCGATCACGGCCTCCCAGAACGCCTGGAACTCGATCGACATCCGCGACAGGCCGCCTTTCGAGGTGCGGGCGAACGCGATGTGCTCGGTGATGAGGCCCTGCGCGACCGCACGCGACACCGTCCATTGCACGCTCATCGCCGCGATCATGGCGCCCAGCATCTGGCCAGGCTTGATCGCGACGCGGGCGCGGTACATCGACAGGAAGTGCGCCAGCGAGACAATGAAGGCGCCGATGATCGGCAGCGTCAGGATCTTGTCGGGGATGGCGATGTCGGCAAAGGCGACGATCGGCACCCAGACAAGATTGAGCAGCGCCACGACCACGCCGAGGCTTTCTGCGCCAAGCCAGTTCAGCCAGCCGAGGCCATATTCGCGCTTCTGGTCGGGCGTAAGCCGGCTCCTGCCGGGCAGGAAGAAGCGCCAGTGCTTCTTGACGATCTGGAGGCCGCCATAGGCCCAGCGGTGACGCTGCTTCTTGAAGGCTTCGTAGGTGTCGGGAAGCAGGCCCTGGCCGTAGCGATGGTTGGTGTAGTGGGTGGTCCAGCCGAGCTCCTGGATCGCCAGGCCGAGATCGGAATCCTCGCAGATCGTATCTGACGACCAGCCCCCCGCCATGTCCATCGCGGCGCGGCGGATCAGGCACATCGTGCCGTGCACGATGATGGCGTTGGCTTCGTTGCGCTGGACCATGCCGATGTCGAAGAAGCCGGCATATTCGCCGTTCATGATGTACTGCATGATCGACAGGTTGCCGTCACGATGCTCCTGCGGCGCCTGCACGAGGCCGACGCGCGGATCGGCGAAAGCCGGCACGAGGTCCTTCAGCCAGTCGGGATCGACGACATAGTCGGCATCGAGGATGCCGATGATCTCGGCATCCGCCGCGGTGCGGTCCATCGCGATGCGCAGCGCGCCGGCCTTGAAGCCCTGCACCTTCTCGGCATTGATGAACTTGAAGCGTTCACCGAGCGCGCGGCAATGATCCTGGATCGGCTGCCAGAAGGCGGGATCCGGCGTGTTGTTGATGATGACGACGCATTCGTAGTTCGGATAGTTCAGCCGCGACAGCGCATCCAGCGTCTGCTTGAGCATCTCGACCGGCTCGAAATAAGCGGGGATGTGGATCGAGACTTTCGGGTAGTAATTCTCGGGCACGTTCTCGACCGGCTTGCTCTTGGTGAGCAGCCGCTGCGGCCGCCGGCCGAACGCGACGGCCGCGATCTCGTCAATACGCGCCATCGCGATGAGGACGAGCGGAACGAGCAGGATCATGCCCAGCGTCAGCGCGAAGGCCGAGCCGAAGACGAAGTAATGGCTGTTCCAGAACGCGAACACCGTGGCGGCCCAGGCGCCGACGCCGTTGGCTGCCGCCGACAGCAGGAAGGCCTGCTTGGCGGTCGCTTTCTCGATGCGCAGGATCGGCAGCGACAAGAGGGTGCCGACCAGCAGCGCGATGCCCATCAGCTTCCAATAATCGGGGTTCTCGACCGGACCGGTCCAGGCGAATTTCGGCTCGCCGCTGGCGTTGAGGATGCCCCAATAGGGACCGACGCCGCCTTCGTAGAACTTCCAGGGCCGATCGATGGCTTCGACGATGTTGTAGTCCATGCCCATCGCTTCGGCGCGGCTGACGAAATTGCGTAAGGTCAGGGCCTGCTTGAATGGACCGGGGTCGGCATTGCGCAAGTTGTAGCCCGCGCTCGGCCAGCCGAACTCGGCAATCACGATGCGCTTGCCGGGAAACAACTTGCGCAGAAGTTCGTAACGATCGACCGCCTGATCCACAGCCTGGTCAGAGCGGAAGTTTTCCCAATAGGGCAGCACGTGAGCGGCGATGAAGTCGACGCTGGAGGCGAGGTCCGGAAAATCGCGCCAGATGTTCCAGATCTCGCCGGTGGTGACGGGAACGCGGACCGCGCTCTTGACCTTCTTGATCTTCTCGATGAGGTCCTCGACCTTCTGCTCGCCGCGGAAGATCACCTCGTTGCCGACCACGATGCCGATCACGTTGCTGTTCTTGCGGGCGAGCTCGATGGCGGCCTTGATCTCCCGCTCGTTGCGATCCTCGTCCTTGTCGATCCAGGCGCCTACGGTGACCTTGAGGCCGAACTCGGCGGCGATCGGCGGCACCAGCTCGCTGCCCTCCGTCGCGGTGTAGGACCGGATCGCTCGCGTGAGGGTCGAGAGCTTCTTCATGTCCGCGCGAATCTTGTCGGGGTCGACGTTGATGTCGACGACGTGTCCCGGTTCGAACGGCGTATAGGACAGACTCGGCACCAAGCCCTTGAAATCGGGCGCGGGTTCCTTGTCGCGGAGGACTCCCCACAGTCCCGCATGGAGCGCAGACACAAGCAACAGAACGGCGGCGACAACGCGCATCGCGGCTAACCAAAAGGGGCTGAGGTGGCAGGGAAGCGGATCCGACCCCGAGATCCGACCGAGTCCGCGGCAAAGGGAGCATACCTCTGCTGCGCGGTTTCACAACTGTCATGGCCTCATGTCCTTATGAGGGCATGGCCTTTTTCGAACGACGCGCGGCAGTGCCAACCGTGTCTTGGCCGATCGTTCCTGAACGACAGCTGAAACGACGCTTGGCTATTTCTGGGGCGCGGGCGTCGGGCTTGCCGCAGGCGAGGGGCTTGCGGCTGGCTGGGCGGCCTGCGCATTGCCCGGCGTCGGCGCTGGGGTTTGCGAGGCGCTCGCCGCCGCCTGCTGCGGCTGGGACGCCGGGTTGATCCAGCAAGCGTGCACGCGGCTATCCAGGGTCTCGGCGACCTTGGGATCGATTTGCCCGCCGAAGCGGGTCAGGCAGCGGAACGCAGCCTGGATGTGGCCGCCGGGGCAGCCGAAACGGTCGTAGAGGTCGAGATGGCGGAATGCAGTATCGAGATCATCCCGCCACATCAGCCGCACCACGCGCCGGCCAAGCCAGACGCATTCGGGATTGCCGGCGGGGCCGTTGATGACCTGGGCCGCTTCCGCGAATTCGTCGGTGCGGCGCTGGTTCTGGGCAGCGTCCTTGGCCGCGTCCGCGGGCTGGGCCGCGGCCTTCTGGTCGGGGGCGGGCGTGCCGCTCTGGGCGGAGGCGCCACCGAGGCCGGCGAGAACGAGAAGGGAGGAGACGGCCAAGGTGGCGGCGAACTGCCGCAGGACCGCATTTCGTAACTCGAACACCCGTTGCCGCATGAATTCCCCAATGTATCTGCTGGTCGTCCGCGTCAGGATCCCGCAGACGCGTCGGTGATGGCGTCCAAATGGGTCTCCAATGCGGCGGAAAAGTCTTTCCGAGTCCATGACCTGTATTTGGAATTTTGTCCAGCAAAGTCACAATCCTAGGCCCCGGTCGAACGGCCGCAGCCAGATTCCTGGGAGCAGCGGATCCACACCCGGGCGCACCCCCTTGGCAGACGGCGTGCAAGCAGGTAATCGACGGACCCTTCGCGGAGGACGGAACCGATTTCTCTTCGTACGCCACTGGCGCTTCTGCTCGTTTCACTGGGTGCGATTGCTGCCGTGTGGTGGTGGTTGGCGACGCCAATCACGCTCGCGCGCGCGCCGATCGATCCCGCCGAGAAGGTCCAATGCGTCTCCTACGCGCCGTTCCGCGGCGAGCAGTCGCCGCTGGAGACGTGGACCCATATCGAGGCGGACCAGATCGAGCAGGACCTGCGCCAGCTCAAGGAGATCACTGACTGCGTCCGCACCTATTCGATGGAGAACGGGCTCGACCAGGTGCCGGCGATCGCCGCCAAGGTCGGCGGCCTGAAAGTGCTCCAGGGCATCTGGCTCTCCAGCAACCGCACCAAGAATTTCGAGCAGGCCGCGCTCGCGGTTCGCCTCACCAAGGAATTTCCTTCCATCATCACCACGGTCATCGTTGGCAACGAGGTGCTGCTTCGCGGCGAGATGACGACGGCGGACCTCGTCTCCATCATCCGCTCGGTCAAGGCGCAGGTTAGCGTGCCCGTCACCTATGCGGACGTCTGGGAGTACTGGCTGAAGAATCGCGAGGTCTATGACGCCGTCGACTTCGTCACGATCCACATCCTGCCCTATTGGGAGGATTTCCCGGTGAAGGCGAAATTCGCCAGCGCCCATGTCGAGTCGATCCGCGAACGCATGGCGGTGGCGTTTCCGGGCAAGGAGATCCTGATCGGCGAAACCGGCTGGCCGAGCGAGGGACGTATGCGCGACGGCGCGCTGCCGTCGCGCACCAACCAGGCGCGGGTGGTTTCCGAGATCCTGAGCCTTGCGAAGGCACAGAAGTTCCGTGTCAACCTGATCGAGTCCTACGACCAGCCGTGGAAGCGCAAGCTGGAAGGCACCGTCGGTGGCTATTGGGGCCTGTATGATTCGGTGCGCCGCGGCCTGAAGTATCCGCCGGGCGAGCCGATCAGCAATTTCCCGTACTGGAAATGGTACATGGGCGCGGGCATGGGCCTCAGCGTGCTGGTGTTCGCGGTTGCCGGTCTCACGCTGCGCCGGCGGCCGTGGACGCCGCGCTTCTCGGCCTGGCTCGGCGTCGGCATCTCGGCGACGACGGCGGGCATCCTGCTCGGCATCGGCGCCGATAAGATGTATTACGAGAGCTACGGCATCGGCGGCTGGCTGCTCTGGGGCGCGCTGCTCCTCGCCGGCATCCTGTCGCCGATCTTCTGCGCGCAGGCGATGGTGATCGGCCGCAGCCTTCCCACCTTCCTCGATCTGCTCGGCCCGCGCGAGGGCCGGAAATGGTCCAAGCTCACCGCCGTGCTCGGCCTGACGCTGGCCGTGGCCGCGGTGATCGCGGCGCAGACCGCGCTCGGCTTCGTGTTCGACCCGCGCTACAAGGATTTTCCCTACGCCGCGCTGACGATGGCCGTGGTGCCATTTGCGCTGCTGATGCTGAACCGGCCGCAGATCGGCCAGCGTCCGATCGCGGAGGCGGTGTTCGCGGGCCTGCTGGCGCTGTCGGCCGTCTATGTGCTGTTCAACGAGGGCCGCGACAATTGGCAGTCGCTGTGGACCTGCGCGATCTACCTCTTGTTCGCGCTCACGCTGTGGCGGGCGCGGGCCGAGCAAATCCAAGAATGAACAGGCCAATCGCAAGGCCCGACAGCACGACATTGTAGAGCACGATGCCGAGGCCGGCGGCGATGACGCCGACGGTGAGCAGCACGATCGACGGCCGCATCAGGTTCAGCGTCGCAACCACCAGCGCGACGATCCCGAACACCGAATTCTTGAACAGCACGGTCGAGACCGAGCGCGCCTTGCAGAGCAGCGTCTGAAGGCCGGCATCGCAGGCGAGCGCGACTTGCGACAGTTCGATCGCGAGGTAGCGCAGATAAAGCGCATAGCCGACGGAGGCGAAGCCGACGACGATCAGGAACTGCACCTGGTAGGGCGTGAGGCGGAAGGGCTTTTTTGTCATGGCGGCAATATGGTCGGGATGGCACCGGCAGGCAACAGGGCAGGCGAAGTTTCTGCTGACCGCATCCCCCAGGAACACAAGAGGGGCGGGCTGGTTCTGATGTTGTGACGCCTAACGCATGATGTCTTCGAGGAGTGAGCATGGACAAGCCAACCCAGGAGCAGCTGAAAGAGCTCAAGAGGCTGAGCAAGGAAGCGCGGGTCGACGATTGGTCCGAGGTCGTACAGTCCAAGGATGAAGCGGAGATGCGTATTCGCGATCTGAAGGAAAAGGCGCGCATCGAATAGTGATTGCCTGCGCGGAGATCCATCAAGGTCAATTTTGCGCCTTTCGGCTCTGTTCTGAGGGACGGCGCTCGTATTTCTCGGCCAATGCGAGCAGCCCCTTAACGCGGAGCCGAGGGCCCAGCGCCAGGGTCCGCATTCCCATCGGCTTGTCGTTCATATCGCGGTCAATGCCGATCAGCAGACCTGTTCCCGCCGCGACGAGAAGCCTCAGCACGTGATCCAGTTCGTTCATCAAAGCACGCGAGGTTTCGATGGGCGACTCTTGAGGCGGCGTTGGACGAGCGCGAACTTGCTGCGAAAGAGCGTCTCAGGTCCAAGCGTCCGATGGTCGCATGCGCGCGCAACGCCGGATTTCATCGCTGATCTTGCGGCGAGTCCGCGCGCCGCCCCCGACAAAGCGCCCGCGAATGTTTTGGCGCCTATCGCCTGAAGAACGAGGACAGCGTCGATCCTGCAGACGTTGACGCCGCCTCCGGCTTCGGCGGCGCGGGCTGCGCCGCAGGTGGGGGTGCAGGCGGCGGCTCCTCGCGCTTCGAGCGTTTCGAGGAATAGTTGCGCCGGCGCTTGTCCGGCTTTGCAATTGGCGCGGGCGCCGAGGCGCTCTCGGCCTGCGGCACCGCCTCTTGGCTCTTCTCGGCGTTCTTGTCTTGAACCCTGTCTTGAGTCTTCTCCGGCCCCTTTTCTTGAGCCCTCTCTTGACCGCCGCGCATCGATAAGCGCTGGCCGTCGAACACGGTGGTCTCGCAGTGGCGGTCGTTCTCGGTCAGGCCGGCGCACAGTTTTGCGGCGGCGGCGGCGTTGATCAGGGGCCCGGCACCCAAACGGAGCTGCATGCCGAGGCCCGCGGCGCCCTCCTTGATCATGATGATCGGCCGCAACGCTCCAACTTCCGGATGGGATTTGGTCACGCCGCGCCAGAGTGCGCGCAGGCCATCGATCGAGTTGGCGCCGCCGAGGTCGATGGCAAAGCGCGTCTGCTGGACTGCGATCGCGGGCGCTTCGGTCTCGGCTGCTTCCGGGGGCTTCGTTGCTGTCGCGACGACCTCGGTTGGAGTAGGAGCCGGCTCGGGCTTCTTCTCGGCGGCCTTCTCGGCTGCCTCAGGTTGAATCAGTTTCGACGCGGCTGTATCCGGCGGCGCCATGATCGACTTGGACGGCACCAGCGGAATGGTCGGCAGCGCCGAAGTCATGGCCGGTGACTGCTGCACGAGCGAAGCGGCGGCCGCCGTCTGCGGCGGCGGGCTCGACGGCTCCTTCGCAGTCTCCTTCGGCGTATCCTTCTGGGTATCCTTCTGGGTATCCTTGGCGGCTTCGGTGCGCGGCTTCTCGCTCGCCGGAGCTGGCGTCGAGACGACCGGCGCGACGCTGGGAGCTGCGGTCGCTGGCGCGACATCCTGCGGCTTGGCGCCTTGCGGCGGCGTGGCGTTCTGCTTGGCGATGGCACCGGTGACGGAATCCAGACCCTGCTCGAGCACCGTGACGCGTGAATAGAGCCGGTCGCGGTCGCTGTTCAGCGTCTCGATGGCGGCGGCGAGGCGGCGTGCCTCGTTCTGGCTGTCCTTGGTCAGCATTTGGAGCCGGTCGGCCTGGCGCGCGAGGTCAACGGAGGCAATTTGGTCACGGCGCCAGCCAATATGGGCCTGGTTGGCCACCACCGCGATGACGACGGCCCCGACGGCCGCGACGCCCCACGAGCCCAGCCGCCACATCATGCGGCGGTCGAACGCGCTTTCCTCGGCCAAAAGTCCGGAGAACAGCCCGCCGGTCTCCTTGGTGTCGAAGGCATCCGCCAGTGGGTCGGAATCCTTTGCCATGAACGTTAAGTGCCCAGCCCCGTCTGGCTTCCCCGAATCAATCAGGGAACATTAACAGGAAAAGCGTGCCGCACTTGAATTCCGGGCGTTTGCGGGGGTAGCAAGGCGAGAGCATCTGGGCGGCCTGCCGTCCGCCGCACCATTGATCCGGCCGTATCTGACAGGATTCCGATGACCGCCCGTTCCAGCCTTACGATCGTGCTCGCCGCCGGCGAAGGCACGCGCATGCAATCGAGCCTGCCGAAGGTGCTGCATCCCGTCGCGCATCAGACGCTGCTCGCCCATGTGCTCGCCGCCGCACCAAAGGGAACCGGCACGTCGCTCGCCGTCGTGATCGGTCCCGATCACCAGGCCGTCGCGGAGGAGGCGAGGCGCAGCCGCCCCGACGCACTCACCTACGTGCAAGCCGAGCGGCTCGGCACCGCGCATGCGGTGCTGGTGGCGCGCGAGGCGATCGCGCAGGGGGTGGACGATCTCTTGATCGCGTTCGGCGACACGCCGCTGATCTCGGCCGAAACCTTCGCGCGGCTGCGCGAACCGCTCGCCAGGGGCGCCGCCATCGCCGCGCTCGGTTTTCGCGCCGCCGATCCCACCGGCTATGGCCGCTTCATCGTCGAGGGCGATCACCTGGTCGCGATCCGCGAACAGGCCGACGCCAGCGAAGCGGAGCGCAAGATCGATCTCTGCAACGCCGGCGTGATGGCGATCGATGGTCGCCGCGCGCTCGAAATCCTCGGACAGGTCGGCAATGCCAATTCCAAGAGCGAATATTATCTGACGGACGCAATCGGCATCGTCCGCGACAAGGGATGGGAGTCCGTGGTGATCGAGACCAGTGAAGACGAGGTGCGCGGCATCAACACCAAGGCGCAGCTCGCCGAAGCGGAAGGCGTGATGCAGGCGCGCTTACGCAAAGCGGCGATGGAGGCCGGCGTCACGCTGATCGCGCCGGAGACGGTGTACCTGTCCGCCGACACCGTATTCGGCAAGGACGTCACAATCGAGCCGTTCGTGGTAATCGGCCCGGGCATCTCGATTGCCGACGGCGCGGTGATCCATTCCTTCTCACACATCGTGCAGAGTGCGATTGGCAAGAACGCGTCTGTCGGTCCGTTCGCGCGCATGAGGCCGGGCAGCTCGCTCGGCGAAGGCGCCAAAATCGGCAACTTCGTGGAGACCAAGGCCGCGACTCTCGAGGCGGGAGCGAAAGCCAATCATCTTGCCTACATCGGTGATGCGGTCGTCGGCGCCAAGTCCAACATCGGCGCCGGCACCATCACCTGCAACTACGACGGTTTTGGGAAGCACAAGACGGTGATCGGGCAGGGCGCCTTCGTCGGCACCAACTCCTCGCTGGTCGCGCCCGTGAAAATCGGCAACGGCGCCTATATCGGCTCCGGCTCGGTGATCACCCGCGATGTACCCGACGATGCGATGGCGCTGGAGCGCAACCAGCAGACCATCCGGGAAGGCGGCGCGGCGCGCTATCGCGAGATGAAGACCGGCGGCAAGACTCCCGAAAAGAAGCCGGAGACGTGAGCGAGGCTATTCGTCGTCGGCGAATTCGGAGAAGATGGCGCGGGTCAGGCGCCAGCCGCGCGGCTTGGCGCGCTTGGCCGGCTCGCCTTCGGGATGCTTGATGAAAAGCGGCTTGTTCTCCTTGCCGCGCAGGGGCGGCGGCCAATGCGCAAGGTGCGTGCCCGAGGTCTCGCTGGCGCGCAGATACATCGACGACCGGCCTTTGCGGTCGGATGAGCTTCTCATGGCCGTCTCTCCTGGGCGGGAATCGTTGGCCAAACATGTTGACAGTGAGTTAACGTGCGAGGTTAAAGGCCGGCCAAATCGACGCAGGCGGGGCTCGGTGTGATCGGTGCTGTCTCAATCAGCAATAATTATTGAGTACCTGGTTCCGTAGGAGTTTCGCTAAAACCAACCGCGTCGTTTAGGCGATTTTTCGGCGATTTGGGGGATAGTGATCCGCATGTGCGGGATTGTCGGCATTCTCGGGCGCGAACCGGTTGCAGAGCAATTGGTGGAGTCGCTCAAACGTCTCGAATATCGCGGCTATGATTCCGCGGGCGTCGCCACACTCGAAGGCAAGCACCTGGAGCGCCGCCGCGCCGAGGGCAAGCTGAAGAACCTGGAGAAGCGGCTCGAGGCGGAGCCGTTGCAGGGTACCACCGGCATCGGTCATACCCGCTGGGCCACCCATGGCAAGCCGACCGTCAACAACGCGCATCCGCACGCGACCGAACGCGTCGCCGTGGTCCACAACGGCATCATCGAGAATTTCCGCGAGCTGCGCGAGGAGCTCGAGACGAAGGGCACGGTATTCCACACCGAGACCGACACCGAGATCGTGGTGCACCTCGTCGACGATCTGCTCGCGCGCGGCAACAAGCCGGTCGAGGCGGTCAAGCTGACGCTGGCGCGCTTACGCGGCGCCTTCGCCCTCGGCTTCATCTTCGCCGGCGACGACGACCTCATGATCGGCGCCCGCAACGGCCCGCCGCTGGCGATCGGCTATGGTGACGGCGAGATGTATCTCGGCTCCGATGCCATCGCGCTCGGCCCCTTCACCGACACGATCAGCTATCTCGAAGACGGCGACTGGGTCGTGCTCACACGCAAGAGCGCTGATATCTTCGACAAGGACGGTCACGCCGTCCAGCGCGACAAGATCAGGCACGCGGCCTCGACCTCGCTGGTCGACAAGGCCAATTACCGCCACTTCATGGCGAAGGAGATCCACGAGCAGCCCGAAGTGGTTGGCCACACCCTCGCGCGCTATGTCGACATGGCAACCGAGCACGTCGCGCTGCCGGTCAAGCTGCCGTTCGACTTCAAGACGATCCAGCGCATCAACATCACGGCCTGCGGCACCGCGAGCTATGCCGGCTACGTTGCAAAGTACTGGTTCGAGCGTTTTGCGCGCGTGCCGGTCGAGGTGGACGTCGCCTCCGAATTCCGCTACCGCGAAGCGCCCCTGCGCAAGGGTGATCTCGCCATCTTCATCTCGCAATCCGGCGAGACTGCCGACACGCTGGCGGCGCTGCGCTATGCCAAGGCCGCGGGCGTGCACACGGTCGCCGTCGTCAACGTGGCGACCTCGACGATCGCGCGCGAGAGCGAGACCGTGCTGCAAACGCTCGCCGGTCCCGAGATCGGCGTCGCCTCGACCAAAGCCTTCACCTGCCAGTTGATGGTGCTGGCAAACCTTGCCATTGCGGCCGGCAAGGCTCGCGGTGAATTGTCCGACGAGGACGAGACCAAGCTCGTCCATGGCCTCGTCGAGATCCCGCGCTTGATGTCGGATGCGCTCACCACCGAGGTGGAGATCGAGCGTCTGGCGCGCGAGATCGCAAAGTCGCGCGACGTGCTCTATCTCGGCCGCGGTACCAGTTTTCCGCTGGCGCTCGAAGGCGCGCTGAAGCTGAAGGAAATATCCTACATCCACGCCGAAGGCTACGCTGCCGGCGAGCTGAAGCACGGACCCATCGCGCTGATCGACGAAGCCATGCCCGTCGTCGTCATCGCGCCGTATGACCAGGTGTTCGAAAAGACCGTCTCAAACATGCAGGAGGTCGCCGCGCGCGGCGGCAAAATCATTCTGATGACCGACGCCAAGGGCGCGGCGGAGGCGACCGTCGATTCTCTCGTCACCATCGTCATGCCTGACATGGCGGCGGCGTTCACGCCGATGGTCTATGCCGTTCCGGTGCAGCTGCTCGCCTATCACACGGCCGTGGTGATGGGCACCGACGTGGACCAGCCGCGCAACCTCGCAAAATCGGTGACCGTGGAATAGGCACAAGGGATATCGGTTGGTCGCAGTCTTCCCAAACCTGCTAGAAGCCCCTAGCTTGTGTGCTGCGACCCACCTGGAACCCTAATGACCCCCCGCGACGACGCGCCTGCGCCACCTGATCCCATTCCGGAACCACATACCGGCCTGATCGGCCGTTTCCGCAATTATTTTCTGACCGGCCTCGTCGTGACGGGGCCTATCGCGATCACGCTCTATCTGGTCTGGTGGTTCGTGACCTGGGTCGATGGCGTGGTGCGGCCGTTCGTGCCGCTGGCCTATCGGCCTGAAACATATCTGCCCTACGTCATTCCCGGATGGGGACTGGTTGTCGCGTTTTTCACGCTGACGCTGGTCGGCTTCCTCGCGGCCAACCTGATCGGCCGGACGCTGGTCGATGTCGGCGAGACCTTTCTCGGCCGGATCCCGGCCGTGCGCGCCATCTACCGCGGCCTCAAGCAGGTGTTCGAGACATTGTTCTCGGGCAAGGGCTCGAGCTTCCGGAAAGTGGGCCTGGTCGAGTTTCCTTCGCCCGGCATGTGGTCGATCGTGCTGATCTCGCAATCGCCGAACGAAGACATTGCGCGCAACCTGCCCGGACAGGAGGAACACGTCTCGGTATTCCTGCCGTGCTCGCCGAATCCGACCACCGGTTTCTTCTTCTATGTCCCCAAAAGCAAGATCATCGAGGTCGATCTCACCGCTGAGGACGCGGCCACGCTGATCATGTCGGCCGGCGTGGTTCAGCCGGGCTCGGCGCCAGATCCGAAGAAGGCCGCCGCGCTCGCGGGCGTCGCCAACGCCGCACGCATCGCGAATGCGTCTGCGCTCCAGCCTGCGAAAGTGGAGTAGGGCCATTCCGGCGGGATGGCCACATTCACGCAGGCGTTCGCGTCCTCTGCTAGTGTCGGGTCGACTGAGCGTATCGTTCGGAATTCGGCCTGGAGTGCATGATGTCCAAAACCATTGCGATCCTCGCGCCGGGTGCCATGGGCAGTGCCGTGGCTCGCCGCCTCAGCGAGAATGGCGCGCGCGTGCTGACGTCCCTGAAAGGGCGAAGTGAAGCCACACTGAAGCGCGCGGCGGACGCTGGCATGGTCGGCACCGAGGACGACGCGCTTGCTGAAGCAACATCATCCTCTCGATCGTGCCTCCGGGCGAAGCAGTGGCGCTGGCTGAACGGCTGGCCGCGCTGATCATCCGGCGCGAGAAGAAACCGGTTGTGGTCGACTGCAACGCCGTCAATGTCGATACCGTGCAAAGGATCGCAGAGATCATCGGTTGGGCGCAGGCGCCATTCGTCGATGCCGGCATCATCGGCTTTCCGCCGCAGCCGGGGGGCAAGAGCCCGGCCTTCTACATGTCCGGCGAGTACGCCAAGGACGTCGCCGTTCTGAATGACCTTGGTCTCGATGTGCGGATCGTTGAAGGCCCGGTCGGCGCAGCCTCTGCGCTCAAGATGTCCTACGCCGGCATCGTCAAGGGTCTCGCCGGCATCGGCTCGGCCATGGTAATCGCGGCAACGAAAGCGGGCGCGGCCGAGGCGCTGCGCGACGAGCTCGCGCTCAGCCAACCCGCGATCCTGGCTCGGCTCGAGATCGCGCTGCCCGACATGATCCCGAAAGCCTATCGCTGGGTCGCGGAAATGCGGGAGATTTCCGGATTCCTCGGCCCCGATCATCCGGCCACCCAGATCTACGAGGGCTTTGCGCGGTGGTTCGAGCATCTCGCGGAGGACGCGAAGGGCGAGGCGGCGGATGCGGAGCTGTTGAAGGCGTTCGCCGCGCGCATCGCGCAGAAGAAATCCTGATCGCCTGATCTCACGTCACCACAATCATTCACTCGCCGTGCGCTGAAACGGATTCCAGAAAACCCTGGATATCCCGGTCGCGTCTCAGGCGCACGACCGGGACATCAGGGCCATATTGAATGCGCTCGGCCTCGATGGCGGGCACGCGCTCCGTGTTGTAGCGCCACGCCTCTTTCATCAGTTTCCAGTCGAACTGTTCCGGACATCCCTCGGGCAAATCGGGCCGTGCGGTAGCGCGATCGAAAGCCGAGCGCCAGAGAATACGCCATTGGCAAAGCCAGCGCGGACGGTCGATAACGACCAGCGTATCGGCGCGCGCGAGCGTGAGATCGAAGGCCAGCCCCGAGAAGCTGCCGTCGACGACCCACGCATCGCCCGCGATTGCCTCAGCGACGCGCGAGCGAAAGCTTGCCTTGTCGGATGGCTTCCAGCCCGGCCGCCAGTAGAGCACGTCGAGATGCACCACCGGCAGCTCGAGCTTTCGCCCGAGCTTCAGGGCGAGGCTCGTCTTTCCGCTTCCTTGGGAGCCAACGACGATGATCCGGCGCATGGCCGAAGGTTTTCACGAAAACGCTCGCAACGAAAGATAGCACTCTTGGCCGAGACCGAGGCGGCCGCATCCTTCGCTGCCGCGATAGCTCAGCCCGCCCCGATCAGCGGAATCGCCTCGTCCCGCTCATACAGATACAGCAGGCACCGCAACGCTTCGCCGCGCTCGCCCTTCAGCTTCGGATCGTCCTTCAGGATGCGCAGCGCCTCGTCGCGCGCCTGGGTGATGAGCTGGCCATGGACTTCCGAACGCGCGATGCGATAGCCGGGCAGGCCGCTCTGGCGCACGCCCAGCACGTCGCCTTCGCCGCGCAGCTTTAAATCTTCCTCGGCGATGCGGAAGCCGTCGGTGGTTTCGCGGATCACCTTCAGCCGCGCCTTCGACATCTCGCCGAGCGGCTCCGAATACAGCAGCAGGCAGGTCGAGGCTTCCGAGCCGCGCCCGATCCGGCCGCGCAGCTGATGCAATTGGGCAAGACCAAATCGTTCGGCGTTCTCGATCACCATGATGGTCGCGGCCGGCACGTCGACGCCGACTTCGACCACGGTGGTCGCGACCAGAAGCCCGATCTCGTGGGCAGCGAACTGGCCCATCACGCGGTCCTTCTCGGTGCCCTTCATCTGGCCGTGAACGAGGCCGACGCGCTCACCGAAGCGTTTTTGCAGGCTTTCGAAACGCTTCGTCGCGTTGGTCAGGTGCTCGGTGCCCTCGGCCTCGGATTCCTCGACCAGCGGGCAGATCCAGTAGACCAGCTTGCCGGATTGGAGCGCGCGGCCGATGCCGTCCATGACCTCCTCGATCCGGCTCACCGGCACTGCGCGGGTGTCGATCGGCTGGCGGCCGGCCGGCTTTTCGCGCAGCTCGGAGATGTCCATGTCGCCGAAATAGGTCAGCACCAGCGTGCGCGGGATCGGCGTTGCACTCAGCACCAGCACATCGACGGATTCGCCCTTCGAGGTCAGCGCGAGGCGTTCGCGCACGCCAAAGCGGTGCTGCTCGTCAACGATGCCGAGCGCGAGGTCCTTGAAGATGACATCGTCCTGGATCAGCGCATGCGTGCCGACGAGGAGGTCGATCTCGCCGGCTTCAAGCTGCGCCAACAGCTCCCGACGCTCCTTGCCCTTTTCGCGGCCGGTGAGGATCGCAACCCGCATGCCGGCGCGCTCGGCGAGCGGGGCGATGGTCTTGATATGCTGGCGCGCCAGGATCTCGGTCGGGGCCATCAGCGCGGCCTGTTTGCCGACCTCGGCGACCGCGGCGGCAGCTAACAGCGCCACCACGGTCTTGCCGGATCCGACGTCGCCCTGGAGCAGGCGCAGCATGCGCACGGGCTGTTTCAGGTCCTCGGCGATGGCCGCAGCAGCGCTGCGCTGCGACGGCGTGAGCGCGTAGGGCAGGGCGTCGATGATGTTGTTGCGCAGGTGCCCGTCGCCGGCATTGCGCACGCCGGCGGGGCGGCGCAATTGCGCGCGGATCAGGGCGAGTGCGAGCTGGCCGGCGAGCAGTTCGTCGAAGGCGAGACGCGACCAGAACGGCTGGTCCGGCAGGACGTCGGTGAGCTCGACCGGCTGGTGCACGCGCGTGAGCGCCTCGGTAACCGGAGGAAAATTGCAGCGGCGCATCACCTCCGGACTGATCCACTCCGGCAGGGCTGGCAGCTTTTGAAGGGCCTGCGCGATCGCGCGGCGCAGCGAGCCGAGCGCGAGGCCCTCGGTCAGCGGATACACCGGATCGATGCCAGAGAGCTTTGCAATCGCCTCTTCGTCGAGCACGCGATCGGGATGCACGATCTGCGGGATGCCGTCATACATCTGCAGCGTGCCGGAGACGTAGCGCTTCTCGCCTACCGGCAGCAGCTTTTCGACATAGCCGGGCTTGGCGCGGAAGAAGGTCAGCACGACCTCTCCGGTGTCGTCGCTGGCGTAGACGAGATAGGGCGCGCGCGCGTTGCGCGGCGGGGGCGGGCGATGGCGGTCGACGGTGACCTCCAGCGTCACCATGGTTCCCTGGACGGCGTCGCGGATTTTTGGCCGGGTCCGGCGGTCGATGACGTGGCTCGGCAGGTGCAGCAGCAGATCGACCAGCCGCGGCGTCTCGTTGCGGCTGAGCAGGTACTGCAACAGCTTGTCTTGCTTCGGACCGACGCCGGGCAGGCTGGTCACGGGAGCAAACAGCGGATTGAGCAGACTGGGGCGCATTCTCGCAACAATCGTCACGCGGGCTCAACCCGCGCATCCATCTATTCAAGAGGATGGATTGCCGGGTCAAGCCCGGCAATGACGACCACAAACAATTGCAACAACAAAGGGCTGACACGGCCGGTCCGAGTGGCTATATCCACCCCGCCCGGCACGTCCGGGCTTTCTGCGTTTGACTGGATTTGAGACATGACGGGAACGACACGATCGAGCAGCGGGCTCGACGACCGCCGCAAGCGGCTTCTGTTCCGCTGCTGGCACCGCGGCACGCGCGAGATGGACCTGATCCTCGGCCGCTTTGCGGATGCCGAGATCGGCAATTTGTCCGAGCCTGAATTGATCGAGCTCGAGCGCTTGCTCGAGGTCAACGATCCCGATCTCTATGCCGCGGTCACCGGCGACAAGGTGCTTCCGGCCGATGTCCCCGGCGCGCTGTTTGCCCGCATCAAGGCATTCCCGATCGCGGACGGCGACGCATGAAGCAGGGCATGAAATCACCGGCCGAGCTGCTGACGCCCGGCCGCGCGCTGACGCTTGCCAATGTCGCCGAGGGCGCCGAAGGCCTCGTCGTCTCCGATCTCGCCCGTGCCATCGCGGCGCGGCCGAAGAAGCCGGCGGTCAGCCTTGCGGTGGTCTGCCGCGACGGTCCGCGCATGCAGCAGCTCGAACGGGCACTGCAATTCTTCGCGCCCGATCTGCCGGTGCTGACCTTCCCGGCCTGGGACTGTCAGCCCTATGACCGCGTCTCGCCGCATGGCGGCATTTTGGCGCAACGCCTGACGACGCTGGCGCGGCTGGCTTCGCTCGCCGGCAGCGACAAGCCGCTGATCGTGCTGACCACGGTGAACGCCGTGGTGCAGCGCGTGCCTGCGCGCGACCTCGTCGCGGCGCAGGCGCTGTCGGTTGCGCCAGGCAACGTGGTGCCGATGGACACCATCGTCGCCTGGCTCGAGCACAACGGCTACAACCGCTCCTCGACCGTGCGCGAGCCCGGTGAATACGCCGTGCGCGGTGGGATCCTGGACCTGTTTCCGGCCGGCCTCGATCAGCCCGTGCGCTTCGACTTTTTCGGCGACAGCCTGGAGTCGATCCGCTCGTTCGACGCCGAGACGCAGCGCACGCTGCTCGACATGCGCGCGCTCGACCTCGTGCCGATCTCGGAATTTCAGCTCGTCACCGACACCATCCGCCGTTTCCGCATGGGCTATGTCGCCGAGTTCGGCGCGCCCGAGCGCGAAGACGCGCTGTACGAGGCGGTCAGTGAAGGCCGCCGCCATCCCGGCATGGAGCACTGGCTTCCCCTGTTCCAGGACCGGATGGACACGCTGTTCGACTATCTGCAAGGCGCGGCCGTCGCGATCGAGCCGCAGGCCGAGGATGCCGTCCGCGAGCGCTTCAAGCAGGTCCTCGACTATTACGAGGCCAGACGCGAGGCGCTGGAGCATCCCGGTGGCGGCGCCATCTACAAGCCGCTGCCGCCCGACCGGCTCTATCTGACCGAGGAGGAGTGGGGCAAACGCCTCGGCGACGTCCCGGTGGCGCGGCTGACGCCGTTCTCCGTGCCGACCGACGGCACGAGTGTCGTCGATGCCGGCGCGCGCAAGGGCCGCGACTTCGCGCCGGAACGCAATGACACCACCGTCAATGTGTTCGAGTCCGTCGTCGCGCATGTGATGGCCTTGCAGGCCCAGCGCAAGAAGGTCGTGATCGCGCTGTGGACCGAAGGCTCGCGCGACCGCATGACCTCGATGCTGCGCGACCACAAGCTGGCCCACACAACCAGCGTCAACAGCTGGCGGACGGTGCAGGCGACGCCGCGAAACGAGACCATGCTCGCCGTGCTCGGCCTCGAAAGCGGCTTCGAGACCGACGAGATCGCACTGATCAGCGAGCAGGACATCCTCGGCGACCGTCTGGTGCGGCCGCGCAAGGCGAGCCGCAAGCTTGACAATTTCATCTCGGAAGTGACGAGCCTCGCCGCCGGCGACATCGTCGTCCACGTCGATCACGGCATCGGCCGCTTTATCGGCCTGCAGACCCTCGACGTCGCGGGCGCGCCGCACGACTGTCTCGAGCTGCATTATGCCGCCGAGACCAAGCTGTTCCTCCCCGTCGAGAACATCGAGCTGTTGTCGCGCTACGGCTCCGACCAGACCACCGTCGAGCTCGACCGCCTCGGCGGTTCGGGCTGGCAGACTCGCAAGGCCAAGCTGAAGAACCGCATCCGCGAGATCGCTGGCGAGCTGATCAAGATCGCGGCCGAACGCATGCTGCACGAGGCGCCGAAGCTGCCGGTGCAGCAGGGCCTCTACGACGAGTTCTGCGCGCGCTTTCCCTATGACGAGACCGAGGACCAGCTGGGCGCGATCGAGTCCACTCTGAAGGATCTCGAAAAGGGCCGCCCGATGGACCGCCTGATCTGCGGCGACGTCGGCTTCGGCAAGACCGAGGTGGCGCTGCGCGCGGCCTTCGCCGTGGCACTCGACGGCAAGCAGGTCGCGGTCGTGGTGCCGACCACGCTGCTCGCCCGTCAGCACCACAAGACTTTCTCCGAGCGGTTCAAGGGTTTTCCGGTCAACGTGGCGCAGGCCTCACGCCTCGTCCCGACCAAGCAGCTTAACCAGGTCAAGAAGGGCCTCGCCGACGGCTCCGTCGACATCGTCGTCGGCACCCATGCGCTGCTCGGCAAGGCGATCAAGTTTCGCGACCTCGGCCTGCTCATCGTGGACGAGGAGCAGCATTTCGGTGTCAGCCACAAGGAGCGGCTGAAGGCGCTTCGCGCCGAGGTGCACGTGCTGACATTATCGGCGACCCCGATTCCGCGCACGCTGCAATTGGCGCTCACCGGCGTGCGCGAGCTCTCGATCATCGCCTCGCCCCCAGTCGATCGGCTCGCGGTCCGCACCTTCGTCGCCCCGCACGATCCCTTGATGATCCGCGAGGCGCTGTTGCGCGAGCGATATCGCGGCGGCCAGGCGTTCTACGTGGTGCCGCGCATCGACGACCTCGCCGAGGTCAAGGATTTCCTCGACAAGAACGTGCCGGAGATGAAGGTCGCGGTCGCGCACGGCCAGATGCCGCCCGCCGCGATCGAGGACATCATGACGGCATTCTACGACGGCAAGTTCGACATCCTGCTGTCGACCACGATCGTGGAATCCGGCCTCGACATCCCCAACGCCAACACGCTGATCGTGCACCGCGCCGATATGTTTGGCCTGGCCCAGCTCTACCAGCTCCGCGGCCGCGTCGGTCGCTCCAAGCTGCGGGCGTACGCACTGTTCACGCTGCCGGCGCAGCAGAAGATCACCGCGCAGGCCGAGCGCCGGCTCACCGTGCTGCAATCGCTGGAGACCCTCGGCGCAGGCTTCCAGCTTGCCTCGCACGATCTCGACATCCGCGGCGCCGGAAACTTGCTCGGCGAGGAGCAGTCCGGCCACATCAAGGAGGTCGGCTTCGAGCTGTATCAATCGATGCTGGAGGAGGCGATCGTCAACCTCAAGGCCGGCGTCTCCGAACCCGCCGCCGACCGCTGGTCGCCATCGATCACGATCGGCATGCCCGTGCTCATTCCGGAGGACTATGTCAACGACCTCTCGGTGCGGCTGTCGCTGTATCGGCGCCTCGCCGATCTCGACACCGAGGAGGAGATCGAGAATTTTGGCGCCGAGATGCGCGACCGCTTCGGCGTCTTGCCCGACGAGGTCCGCTATCTGTTCAAGGTCGCCGCGATCAAGGCGTTCTGCCGCCGGGCCAATGTCGAGAAGATCGATGCAGGTCCCAAGGGCGCCGTCATCGCCTTCCGCGACAATTCCTTCGCCTATCCCGATCGCCTGGTGACGTTCATCCGCAGCCACGGCAAGGCCGCGAAGGTGCGGCCCGACATGAAGGTGGTGTTTCTCCAGGACTGGGAGACGCCCGAAGAGCGTCTCGCCGGCACCACGGAGATCATGCGCCAGCTGGCGCAGCTCGCGCAGAGCAAGAAGGCGGCGTGAACCTCCGGTCTCTCCGCGTCATTGCGAGGAGCCCTTGCGACGAAGCAATCCAGAATCGCTCCGCGGAGAGAGCCTGGATTGCTTCGCGGAGCCTGTCATCGGGCCGCGCTTCGCGCGGACCCGTTGGCTCGCAATAACGGGGCTTGTTGAAGCGGCTCGCTAAAAACTACGACGCCGCCCGCGACGCATCGGCGGACAGCCGCCCAAGGAGCGAGCGCGCCGTATCCGATGCCGACAGCGAATCCACGCTGACCACGGGATCGCTGCGCATCTCGTGCTTGCCGTTCGCGGTGTGCCGCATTACCGCCGACAGACGACGCGCGATCATATGCGCGGTGCGGAAGTCGGTCTCCGCGAACACCACGATCACCGAACCGTCCTTCTGCGCCGCGCCAAAATCCATCTGCCGCATCAGGCGGCTGAGGATCCGCGCGGCATCGAGCTGGGCACGGGGATTATTGGGATCGAAGGCGAAGCGGGCAACAGAGAGGCCGCCGCCGCGGGCCAAGGTCTGTTCGACCGCCTTGGCAAAATCTCGGGCGAAGGCTTCCACGGTGAGTAGGCCGCTGCGTGGATCGATCCAGCCGCCGGCGTCGATCGAGCGCAGCGTGCGGCTCAGCTGTGCTTCCATCGCATGCTGGCGGATTAGTGGCAGTGCATTGGCAGCGACCTTCACCGGCTCGCCGGAGATCAGTTCGAGATTGGGCAGATCGTAACTTTGCGCGAGCTGGTGTGCGGTGACGACGACGGGCAGGCTACGGAAGCGGGTGTCCTCGGCGAGCACCGTCAGGAAGGCATCGGTGACGCGCGCCGTAAAGCCTTCGGCGAGCACGACGCCATCGAGGTCGCGGGTGTTGAGATGCTTGGCGGCGGCTTCGATCGAGAGCGCGCCGATGACGCCGATGCGTTCGCCGAGCGCGACCGACAGCGCAGGATAGGCCGCGCCGCGGCCGATCAGGAGCACGGTGGCATCGCGTGCGGGATCGGCCGCCGGCAACGGGACCGTCGCTTCCGGCAGCCGGCGCAGCACGGTGGCGTGAAGGGTGCGCACACGCAGCGCGGCGCGGAGCCGCGCGATCAGGCGGTCGGGATTGGCGCCGCGTGAGGCGAAGGGCAGGGCGTTGTGCGGCAGCGTGCCCGCGGCATCCATGGCTACGAAGGGAAGGTAGGGTGACTGGCTCGCAATCTTCTTCGCGAGCGGAGCCATGTGCGGCTCGTGTCCGGCATGCATCGCCGCGAGAACGGCGGCCGGCTGCACCTGCTCGACCGCGCGTGCGACGCTGGCCCAGTCGGTGTCGACCACGGGAAAGAG
This sequence comes from Bradyrhizobium sp. 164, assembly GCF_023073715.1. GTDB lineage: Bacteria > Pseudomonadota > Alphaproteobacteria > Rhizobiales > Xanthobacteraceae > Bradyrhizobium. Next base: position 229,749 of record NZ_JADPKA010000008.1, on the reverse strand, counting down.
CCGGGCCTCGTCCAGCGCCGCAATGAAGGGCGGCCGTTCGGCATTGGACACAAACAGGATCGGGCCCGCCTGGGACATTGCAAACTCTGATCACGCGACAGATGCCGCACAATCTAGTTTGGCTGCCTTAATGCAGCGTCAACGGAACGGCTGAAACTGATCCTAGACCTGCCCCGAGCGGTCGCGAAAAGCCTCGACCATCAGGGGGTTGAGCCCGAGCTCGCTGAGCGCGTCGCGGGCGCGGGCGTTGTCGTGGGCCCGGCCTGCCAGCCGATGGCCGGAGAGGCGGTCGGGCAGGGCGGTGAGCAGGGCACCCTGACCGAGGCGGCGAGCCCATTCTTGGAGATCGTTGGAGAGGAAGCGGTAGCCGCCGACGGCCATGATGCCGGAGGGCGGCGCGGTGATGCAGATTGCGCCGCTCGGACGGTCGAGCCGCGCGGCATAGCCGGTATCGACATAGTCGCGCGGCGGCTGCGCGACCAGCGTGTCGCCGACCGGCTGCGGCGGCGCGTAGGCTGCGATCGGCACCATCGGCCCGCGCAGGCCGAGCGTGCCCTTCGGGGTCAGCAGGATCTCGCCCGCGATGGAGGAGCCGGACTGCTCGCGCGGGGCGCCGTGCGGCCCCGGCATCACCGCGACAGGCATGCCGTCCTCGCCGCGGCGGGCGCCGAACAGGCCAGCCTCGCCGAACAGATAGACATCCGTCAGCCGCGCATGCGGCGCTATCCAGGCATCGCTTGCGGCGACCTGCTCGGGCGCGCGCCAGAGGCCGATGACGTTGCGCAAGGTCGGCATCCGCGCGGCGAGATCGGAATCGCCGAGGCGTAGCGCGAGCTGGGCAGGCGCGATCAGCACCTCGCATTCGTGCTGGTTGATCTGCTGCTCCAGCACCTCGCTCTCGAAGGGATGATGCAGCGCCAGCGTGCCGCCCGAGAGCAGCCAGACCGCCAGCGAAGAGGCTAGCCCCGCGAACGACATCGGCGCGAACGCCGCCATCACGGTCGCGCCCTGCTTGACGTCGGCCTCGAGCGACATCGCGAGGCCACCGGCGATCAGGCTGAAATGCGGCCGCGGCACCGGGCGAAAACCTTCCGCGGTGACGTCGAAAGAGATCATCGCCGCCTTGCGGCCGTCCTGGATCACGGTGCGCGTGCTGCCGGGCGGGCGGGCCAGCACGTCGTCGAGCGAAGCCATGCCCTCGGGCAGATCGGTGCCGAAGCCGCAGACGTGACGGATCGAGAATGCTTCTGCCGCTGCTTGCATCGCCAGGTCGGCATAGCTGACGCCATCGACCGTGCTCATGGTGACGATGGCGCGCGCCGCGGTGCGGTTGAGCGCGGCGGTCAGTTCCGCATGCCGCCACAGCAGCGGCAGCACGGCGACGACGAGGCCCGCGCGGTGGGCGGCGAGCACCGTCAGCACGAATTCGACCGTGTTGGGCAGCTGGATCGCGATGACGGTATTGGCCGGCAGGCCGGATTCGACGAAATGCGCCGACAGCGCCTCGATCGCCGTATCGGCCTCGGCGTAGCTCATCCGCCGCGGCTGGTGCCCGGTCACGTGCGTCTTGTTGAGGGGATCGAGCAGAGCCGGCGCGTGCGGCTGCCGGGTCAGCGTGCGCTGAAACAGCGTGTCGAGCGTCGGCGATATTGCTGGCTGGTTCACGGCGTCACTTTGCTTGATGAGCTTCCGGCTGCCCCTTCGACCACCAGGTCTCCGGCAGATAGCCGGACAGCGAAGTGGCCTTGGGCCGTTCTATCCGATTCCAGCGCGCGATCCATTGCTCGGATACGTTAAACAAGGGGATTGTGTAGAAGCCCGCGACCAAGGAGCGGTCGAGCGCGCGCACCGCCGAGACGAAATCCGCATGTTCACGGGCCTCCAGCAGAGTGGCTATCATGGCATCGACGGCGGGATCCCTGGCGCCCATGTAGTTGCGGGTCCCCGGATTGTCGGCGGCAGCGCTGCCCCAATACAAATACTGCTCGTTGCCGGGGGACAGCGACTGGTCCCAGCGGTTCTGGATCATGTCGAACTCGTAAGCGAGTCGGCGCTGATCGAACTGCACGGGATCGACCGAGCGCACGGTCGGCTCGATGCCGGCGCGCTTGAGGTCGCGCTGGAAGGAGAGCGCGATGCGCTCCTGGTCGCGGGTTGTGACCATGATCTCGAAGGTGAAGGGCGCCTTGGTCGCGCGGTTGCGCAGCACGGTTCCGTCGAGATCGTAGCCGGCCTCCGACAACAGTTTCAGCGCGGCGCGCAGTGTCGCGCGGTCGCGACCCGAGCCGTCGGTGACCGGCAGGCGGTAGCTGCCGTCCATGATGTCGGGCGGGATCCCGGCGGCGAAGGGATTCAGCAGCTCACGCTCACGCGCATCCGCAGGCCGGCCGTAGGCCGATAGTTCCGAGCCGGCGAAATAGCCGGCGACGCGCGAATAGAGGCCGAAGAAATAATTGCGGTTGACCAACTCGAAATCGAACAGCAGCGTCAGCGCCTTGCGCACGCGGATGTCGGCGAAGATCGGTCGGCGGGTGTTGAATACCAGGAATTCGGAAGGCTGCGGCACCCCCGGCTTGACGGTATCGCGGATCACTTCACCGCTTCGTGCAGCGGGAAAATCATAGCCGTCGTGCCAGCGCAGCGGCTCGTGCTCGACACGGAAATCATAGAGGCCGCGCTTGAAGGCCTCGAACTGGCCGTTGGCCTCGCGAAAATAGTCGAGCCTGATCTCGTCGAAATTGTAGAACCCGCGATTGATCGGCAAATCACGGCCCCAATAGTCGGGATTGCGGGTCAGCGTCACGCTGGCGCCGGGCCTCACCGCCGTGACGCGATAGGGGCCCGAGCCGATCGGGCCCGTCAGCGTTGTCTCCTCGAAGCTGGCGAGGTCCACCGCATGCTTGGGCAGGATTGGCATCAGGCCGAGGATCAGTGGCAACTCGCGGTCATTGGCGCCAGAGAGGTCGAAGCGGACGGTGAGGGGGTCGGGCGCCTCGGCCTTTGCGACCTTGGCGTAATATTGCCGGTGATTGGGACGGCCGTGGTCGCGCAGGAGCTGCCAGGAGAAGAGCACGTCTTCAGCCAGCACGGGTTTGCCGTCGGAGAAGTGGGCGCGCGGATCGAGGTGGAACGTGACAAAGGTCCTGTCGTCGTTGGTTTCGACGGTCCTGGCGAGCAGGCCATAAAGCGTGAACGGCTCGTCCTGGCCGCGCGCGAGCAGGCTCTCGACCACGTAGCTCCGCACCTGCTGCACGGCCAACCCCTTCACGATGAAAGGATTGAGGCTGTCGAAGGTGCCGAGAACGCCCCACGTCATGCGTCCGCCTTTGGGGGCATCCGGATTGACGTAGGGCATGTGGGTGAAATCGGCAGGTATCGCCGGCTTGCCGTGCATGGCAATGGCATGGGCTTCCTCGGCACACGCGCCGCCTGCCGACAATCCGACGGAGAGGGCCAAAACGAGGGCCGGGGCGAGACGGCAAAGGCGGAGTCCGGGGCCCTCGAAGAGGCGCTGGAACATGAACATCGGCACACGTTGATTCGAGGACCGGCAGGCCTGAATCCTATCACAGGGAATTTCCCCTGGGCGCAGCTGTGGGTGTGGCCAAAGATGGCTGTCGGCATTGATCTTTTCGTCGGCCACGTTAAGAAGGCGGTCAATCGCGCAAGAGCGCCGAGCCCGTCACTTATCCGCCTCAATTGACGGGAAGAGAGCCGCGCCCAAGGCGGCCAGGTTCGGCGCTTCGGAGCGGTTCGGGCACTTCCCGTTCAGAAAGGGTTTTCCGCAATGAATTTCCGTTACTTGGCCGCGTCCGTCCGGCCGCGCGGGCGACTTCTCGCCCTGTTGACGGCGACGGCGTTGGCCGTTCCGTTTGCCGCTGAGGCCCAAGCTCCCGCACCAGCTCCTGGCGCGCCCGCGCCCAAGGCGACTCCGGCCCCGAAAGCGGCGCCGAAGGCTGCCCCCAAGGCTCCGGCGCCGGCGGCCTCACCGCAGGCCCAGCAGGCTCCGGCGCAGGGCGGCCAGCAGCAGGGCGCAGCCCAGCCGGCCGATCAGCAGATCCAGCTGATCTATGCCCCCTGGACCAAGTTCTGCCTGAAGGGCCAGGACGCCAACGCCAAGCAGGTCTGCTTCACCGGCAAGGACGGCCGCATCGAGTCGGGCCAGCCGGTCATCGCCGCCGTGATCATCGAGCCCGAAGGCGAACCCAAGAAGATTCTGCGTGTGACGCTGCCGCTCGGCATGCAGCTCGTGCACGGCACCCGCATCATCGTGGACAGCAACGCGCCGCTGCAGCAGCCCTACGTGATCTGCTTCCAGAACGGCTGCATGTCCGATTACGAGGCCACGCCCGAGCTCATCAACAGCATGAAGAAGGGCCAGAACCTCGTTGTCCAGGCGATCAATGCCAACGGCGCGCCGCTGACCCTGCCGCTGCCGCTCGCCGGCGAATTCCAGAAGGCCTATGACGGTCCGCCGACCGACCCGAAGGTGTTCGAGGAAACCCAGAAGAAGCTTCAGGAAGAGCTTCAGAAGAAGGCGGAGGAGCAGCGCAAGAAGCTCGAGCAGCAGGGCATGCCTCCCGGCACAGCTGCGGCTGGTCAGAAGTAATCGGGACCACATCCCAAACACGAAAAAGGCGCTCGGTTTGAGCGCCTTTTTTGCGGGCCGCTTGCTGGCGGCGAATTTCAGTTCAGCGACGGATTGCGCGGGCGATAGCCGCCGGCTTTGTCCTTGATGAAGATCTCGGCAACCTGTGAATGCCGGACCGGCTCGCCGGAATCGTCGGGCAACAGATTCTGCTCCGAGACATAGGCGACGTATTCCGATTCCGCGTTCTCCGCGAGCAGGTGATAGAACGGCTGGTCCTTGTGGGGCCGCACCTCCTCGGGAATCGAGAGCCACCACTCCTCGGTGTTGTTGAATTCCGGATCGATGTCGAAGATCACGCCCCGGAACGAGAAGATCCGGTGGCGCACGACCTGTCCGATCTGGAATTTGGCGGTCCGCGCTTTAATCATCCCCCGTCGATAGACCAGGATTGTGGCCGATGCTAGTGGCGTCACCGGAATTAACCTTCGCGTCAGGGACGGGTAGCCCCCAAGTCTTCAGAAAACACTTCATCAATGCTCAATATCCTCAATCTGGCTCTGCCTTATTTCGGCTTGATCTTCGTCGGATTCGCGTGCGGCAAGGCCAAGTCCCTGCCGGAATCGGGCCTCGCCTGGATGAACTTCTTCCTGCTTTACGTCTCGCTGCCAGCGCTGCTGTTCGCGATCATGTCGAAGACGCCGTTTGCGGAGCTGAATAATCCACCGTTCCTGATCGCGACCACGCTGGCGACGGTTGCGGCGTTCACGCTCGCGCTGGTCGCCGGCAAGGTTCTCGGCCGGCTGACGCTGCGCGAGGCGACGCTTGCGGGCCTCTCCGGCGGCTACGGCAATATCGGTTATATGGGGCCGGGCCTGGCGCTCGCAGTGCTTGGGCCGAAGGCATCGGCGCCAACCGCGCTGATCTTCTGCTGCGACAGCATCTTCCTGTTCACGATCGTGCCGCTCTTGATCGAGTTGTCCGACCGCGACCATCCCTCGCTCGTCCACGCCTTCGGCGTCGTGCTGAAGCAGATCGTGCTCAACCCGCTGATCATGTCGGCCTGTTTTGGTGCAGCGGTTGCAGCGCTGCATATCGAGCTGCCGGTTGCGCTCGACCGCACCATCACCTTCCTCCAGAACGCAGCTGCGCCGACCGCGCTGTTCGTGCTCGGCGTGACCGTGGCGCTGCGCCCATTCGACCGCGTGCCTTGGGAGGTGCCGGGCGTGATCGCGGTCAAGCTCCTGATCCATCCGCTCACGGCATTCGGCCTGATGCTGGCGTTCGGTCCGTTTGCGCAGCCCTGGGCCGCGACCGCTGTACTGATGGCTTCACTGCCACCGGCCCTGAACGTGTTCGTGATCGCTCGGCAGAACGATGCCTGGATCGAATCCGCCTCCGTTGCGGTACTGCTCGGCACCTTCGCATCGGTGGTCACGCTGACCAGCGTGATGTGGGCGATCCAGAGCGGCCGGCTGGCGCTCCCGTGAGGCGGCTTACCTTCGCCATGTCGGCGCCAGGCCCTCGCGCATCGCAAAGCGACGGAGCGGGCCGATGGCGCCGAGCAGGCGCATGCCAACGGCGCGGACCGGCTGCAGCGGCAGGAAATCGTTGAGCAGGGAGCGGTTGGCGATGTCGATCGCAAAGGTCCGGCTCAAGACGTCCGGACGCCGCGCCCGGTCGTAGCGCTTGAGCACGTCGCTCGCGCCCGGATCCCGGCCCGCTGCGAGGGCCTCGCCCGCGACCCGGGCGATGTCGGCGGCATCGCGCAGGCCGAGATTAAGGCCCTGGGCGCCGATCGGGGGAACCACATGGGCCGCTTCTCCGACGAGCGCGATACGGTCACGGCCGAAGGATCTTGGACGCTCGATCGCCAGCGGGAACAGGTTGCGGCCGGGCTCGACCGTCATGCGTCCCAGAATCGAATGCGACTGCTTCTCGATCGCGGCGGACAACTCCTCGTCGCTCAGGCCGCGAAGCCGCTCGGCCTCCGCCGGCGCCGCGACCCAGACGATGCTGGAGCGATCGCCGGGCAGGGGCACGAACACGCAAGGACCGTGCGGCGTGTGGAACTCGGTCGAGACATTGCGATGCGGCCGTGCATGGCAGACGTTGAAGGTCAGTGCGGTTTGCGTCAGCTCGCGCCGCATCACCGCGATGCCGGCAGCCTCGCGGCATAGCGAATGCCGACCATCGGCGCCGACCACGAGCCGGGCCGAGAGGAATTGTGCCGCGGCCGTGCGAATGGCGACCGCGTCGGCTTCGATCAAGACGCTTTCCGCCTCGTCGTCGCAACGGACGAGGTGGGGGAGTTCGGCCGCGCGTTCTTCGAGCGCCAGCATCAGCGAACGATTGTCGATGTTGTAGCCGAACGCGTCGAGACCGATTTCGTGACAGGAGAAGCGGACCTCCGGGGCACGGAAAAGCCGGCCGGTGTCGTCGACGAGGCGCATCACCTCGAGCGCGGCCGCCTTTTCCTTGCAGTGCGACCAGACGCCGAGGCTCTCCAGAAGATCGACGGAGGCCCCCAACAGTGCGGTGGTGCGGTTGTCTGCATAGGGCACGCGGCGCGCCACCAGCGCGGTCCGCGCACCCGCCTGCGCCAACGCGATCGCCGCTGCAAGTCCTGCCGGTCCGCCGCCGATCACGGCGGCGTCATGGAGTGTCGATGCGTCTGTCATGGAAGGACAATTGACACGCCCCGCGGCAAATTCAAGCCCGCTGATTTTGCCTGATTTTATGACGAATTGTGCAACGGCGCGCCGCAATGGCGGATGTGCAAATCGGTCTCATTCTGGTAGCAGAAGCCATGGACAGCCAAGAGGATTCCCTGAAGCCCAGCCCCGCGATCCGCGCCGCGGCGTTCTCGGTCCACATCTTCACCGCGTTCGGTGCGGCGATCGCGCTGCTGGCGATGCTGGAGGCCGTGCGCGAGCACTGGGCAGCGATGTTTCAGTGGCTGGGCGTTGCCCTGATCATCGACGCGATCGACGGTCCGATCGCGCGCCGGCTCGACGTCAAGAAGGTGCAGCCGAACTGGTCGGGTGACGTGCTCGATCTCGTGGTCGACTTCGTCACCTATGTCTTCGTGCCGGCTTACGCGATCGTGGCCAGCGGGCTGTTGCTGCCGGTCGCAGCTCCCTTGCTCGGCGTCGCCATCATCGTCACCAGCGCATTATATTTCGCCGATCTGCGCATGAAGGCGGACGACAATCATTTCCGCGGCTTCCCGGCACTGTGGAATGCGGCGGCGTTCTATTTGTTCCTGCTGCACTGGCCGCCGCTCTGGTCGACGTTGCTGGTCGCCGTGCTCGTGGTGCTGACCTTCGTGCCGTTTCACGTGCTGCATCCGGTCCGCGTCGTGCGGCTGCGCTGGCTGACGATGTCGTTGATCGCTATCTGGGCGCTGCTCGGCCTCTATGTGCTGCAGATGGATTTCCGCGTCGGCACCGGCGTGACAATAGTGCTTTGTGCCATCGCGCTCTGGATCAGCTTCAGCGATGCCCTGATACGACTGGTGAGATCCTTCGCATGATCGATCTCCTCACCAGTCCCGAAGCCTGGGCTGCGCTGCTGACATTGACGGCGCTCGAGATCGTGCTCGGCATCGACAACGTCATCTTCCTGTCGGTGATCGTCTCGCGCATTCCGGAGAAGCAGGCGCATCGCGCCCGCCAGATCGGGCTGGCGCTGGCGCTGCTGTTCCGCATCGTCCTGCTCAGCCTCCTGGTCTGGCTGATCGGGCTGACCGCGCCGGTGTTCGCCGTCAAGGGTTACGACTTCTCCTGGCGCGATCTCATCCTGATCGCCGGCGGCCTGTTCCTGATCGCCAAGGCGACGCACGAGATTCACGGCGAGGTCGAAGCCGATGACGGCGAGGGCGACGAGAAGTCCGCCGGCAACGCCTTCTTCTGGGTGATCGTCCAGATCGTGATCATCGATGTCGTGTTCTCGCTGGACTCGATCATCACCGCGATCGGCATGGCGCAGGACATCGAGATCATGATCGCGGCCGTCGTGATCGCCTGCCTGATCATGTACATTTCGTCGGGGCCGGTGTCGCGATTCGTCGCGGAGCATCCGACCACCAAGATGCTGGCGCTGGCATTCCTGGTGCTGATCGGCGTCGCGCTGGTCGCGGACGGATTCCAATTCCACATTCCGCGCGGCTACATCTATTTTGCGATTGCGTTCTCGGCGGCGGTCGAATTCTTCAACGTGCTGGCCAAGCGCAACCGCAGGAAAGCCGGCACGCCGTCCGTCTAGCCGTTCCTAACTGGGTCGAGTTGACAAGGCGGGCGCGATGCCGTTCGCTGAGCCGCGAGAAGAGGAGGTCAGGTGATGACCAAAGCCGTCCGTGTGCACAAGGTCGGAGGCCCCGAAGCCCTGGTCTATGAGAGCGTCGACGTGCCGGCGCCCGGGCCCGGCGAGGTGCGCATCCGCCAGCACGCGGTCGGCCTGAACTTCATCGACGTCTATTACCGTACCGGCCTCTACAAGGCGCCGGGATTGCCTTTCATCGCCGGCAACGAGGCCTCGGGTGAGGTCGTCGCGGTGGGACCGGGCGTCACCAATTTCCATCCCGGCGACCGCGTGGCCTATTATCACAATCTCGGCGCCTATACCGGCGAGCGCAACATCCCCTGGGAGAAGCTGGTCAAGCTGCCCGACCACATCACCCACGAGCAGGGCGCCGTGCTGATGCTGAAGGGGCTCACGGTCTGGTATCTCCTGCACAAGACCTTCAAGGTCGAGCCGCATCATCGCGTGCTGATCCACGCAGCCGCCGGCGGCATCGGCTTGCTTGCCTGCCAATGGGCGAGGGCGCTCGGGGCCCACGTCATCGGCACGGTGGGTTCGCGCGAGAAGGCCGAGCTTGCGGAGGCCAATGGCTGCGACCACGTTATCCTCTACAACGAGGAAGACTTCGTCGCGCGCGTCAAGCAGATCAGCCGCAACGAGGGTTGCGACGTGGTCTATGACGGCGTCGGCAAAGCGACCTTCCCGGGCTCGCTGTCCTGCCTGAAGCCGCGCGGCATGTTCGTCTCGTTCGGCAATGCCTCCGGTCCCGTGCCGCCGTTCTCGATCGCCGAGCTCAACAATCACGGCTCGCTGTTTGCGACGCGGCCGAAGCTCAACGACTATGTCGGCAAGCGCTCGGAATTGCTGGAAGGCGCCGACACGCTGTTCGCCGCCGTCATCAATGGCAAGCTGCACGTGCCGATCAACCACGCCTACGCGCTCAAGGACGCCGCGAAGGCGCATATCGAGCTGGAAAGCCGCAGGACGACGGGCGCGTCGATCTTGAAGCCGTAGTTTCTTCCGTCATCACCTGCTCCGGGGTCCCGGACAAGCTGCAGCGCGCAAGCGCTGCGGCGTAGATGCGCACCATGCAGAGAGATGGGGCCCCGGCTCTGCAGCGCATCGCCGAAGGGGCGCTGCGCTGCGTCCGGGGCACGAGACGTGTCTTACGCCACCCGCCGTGCCGCGCCGGCCTTGGTCAGAATCGCGTCGAGACAATCGATCATCTCGGCGATCTCAGCCCGCGTGACGTTCAGCGCCGGCATGAAGCGCAGCGTGTCGACCTGCGGCGCGTTCAGGAGCACGCCGGCCTCGAACGCCTGCGCGACGATCCCCGGCGCGATCGGCAGCTTGAGGTCGAGCGCCAGCAGCAAGCCTCGGCCCCGCACGCCGCCAAGCCCGTGCCGGGCCGAGACTTTCTGCAGCTCGCTTTCGAGCAGCAGCCCGGTCTCGATGACCGACTTCAAAAAGTTCGGCTTGCTGACCGCTTCCAGCACCGCAAGCCCCGCCGCGCACATGATCGGGTTGCCATTGAACGTGCCGCCCTGATCGCCATGCGCGAAGCAGGAGGCGCGTTCGGCCGCAAGCAGGGCGGCGAGCGGCACGCCGCCGCCGATACCTTTGCCGAGCGTCATGATGTCGGGCGAGATCCCGGTGTGCTCGTGGTGGAAAAGTTTTCCGGTCCGGCCCATGCCGGTCTGGATCTCGTCGAAGATCAGCAGAAGACCGTGCGACTCGGTGAGCGCGCGCAGCTCTTGCAGGAACTGATCACTCGCCGGCCACACGCCGGACTCGCCCTGGATCGGCTCGAGCATCACAGCGACGGTGTTGTCGTTGATCAGCTTCTCGACGGAGGCAATGTCGTTGAGCTTGGCCTTCTTGAAGCCAGCGACTTTTGGCTCGAACAGCGGCTCGAACGCCTTCTTGCCCGAGGCCGACATCGTCGCCAGCGTCCTTCCGTGGAAGCTGCCTTCGAAGCTGATGATCTCGAACGCACCGCCCTTGTGGAGGCTGCCGTATTTTCGCGCCAGCTTGATGGCGCCCTCGTTGGCTTCCGCGCCTGAATTGGCGAAGAACACCTGGTCGAAAGCGCTGCCTTCGACCAGAGCCTGGGCGAGCCTGAGGCTCGGCTCATTGTAGAAGGCCGGGCTGGGCGTCAGCAGCCGCTTGGCCTGCGCGGCGAGCGCATCGACGATCGCAGGCGGCGAATGGCCGAGGCAGTTCACGGCCCAGCCCTGCACGAAATCGAGATAGCGCTTGCGGCTGTCGTCCCAGAGATAGGAGCCGGCGCCCCGGACGAACACGGCCTTGGGTCGTGCCGTGATGTCCATCAGCGCGTCATACGGATGGGTGGCGGTGGTCATGTCGAACTCCTCTGGAGGCGGATGGAAAAGACGCGCGAAAGCAAGAAGGCCGCACTTTGCGGGTGCGGCCTTCTCGAAAACTCTGCTGAATTCAGGCGATCAGCGGCGTCGTCGGACATGGCGCAACCCATCATCGTCGCGGGTGCGACGACGGAAAGCTGCGCGGCGGTGGGTCCGAGAGTTGATCATGGGGCGCGTCCGTACAGCCGAACGGCTGGACTTGTCAAGCAGACGTTCTAAAAAAACACGCGCCTGGCGTGTATCGGTCAGGTACGAAGCGCGGCTTCCTCGCTGCTTCCGGACGCAGGTCAAGTTTTGACGAGCCGTCAGAATCCCGCGACGCTGCCGTACAGATCGTATGCGTCGGCGCGCTCGATCTTGGCGGTGACGATCTCGCCGACGCGCAAGGGGCGGCGGCTGGAGAGATAGACGGCGCCGTCGATCTCGGGCGCATCCGCCTTGGAGCGGCCCTTTGCCACCGTCGGGCCGACCTCGTCGATGATGATCTGCTGGCGTGTGCCGACCTTGCGCTTCAGCCGCCGTGCCGAGATCTTCTGTTGGCGGGCCATCAGCGCATTGTAGCGCTCCTGCTTGATCTCTTCCGGGACCGGGTTCTCGATCGCATTCGACGTGGCGCCCGCGACCGGCTCGTATTTGAAGCAGCCGACGCGGTCGATCTCCGCTTCATCCAGCCAGTCGAGCAGATAGGCGAAGTCGGCATCGGTCTCGCCGGGGAAGCCGACGATGAAGGTGGAGCGCAAGGCGAGATCGGGACATTCCTCACGCCAGCGCTTGATGCGCGCCAGCGTCTTGTCCTGCGCCGCCGGGCGCTTCATCGCCTTCAGCACCTCGGGGCTCGCGTGCTGGAACGGGATGTCGAGATAGGGCAGCACCTTGCCCTCGTTCATCAGCGCGATGACATCATCGACATGCGGGTAGGGGTAGACATATTGCAGCCGGACCCATGCTCCGAGCTCGCCGAGCTCGCGCGCGAGATCGAGGAATTTGGCACGGACCTGGCGATCCTTCCACGGGCTCTCGGCGTATTTGAGATCGATGCCGTAAGCGGACGTGTCCTGCGAGATCACCAGCAGCTCCTTGACGCCGGCGCCGACCAGGCGCTCGGCCTCGCGCAGCACGTCGTTGGCGGGGCGCGAGACGAGATCGCCGCGCAGCTTCGGGATGATGCAGAAGGTGCAGCGGTTGTTGCAGCCTTCGGAGATCTTCAAATAGGCATAGTGCCGCGGCGTCAGCTTGATGCCTTGTGGCGGCACCAGGTCGAGATGCGGATTATGGGCCGGCGGCAGCGCGCGATGCACGGCGTCGAGCACGCTCTCATATTGCTGCGGGCCGGTGATGGAGAGCACGCCCGGATAGGCCTGCTCGATCTGCTCGGGTTCCGCGCCCATGCAGCCTGTTACGATCACCTTGCCGTTCTCGGCCATGGCCTCGCCGATCGCCGAGAGCGATTCCTGCTTGGCGCTGTCGAGGAATCCGCAGGTGTTGACGATGACGATGTCGGCCCCGTCATGCTTGCGGGCGAGCTCGTAACCCTCGGCGCGCAGGCGCGTGATGATGCGCTCGGAATCCACCAATGCCTTGGGACACCCGAGCGACACGAAGCTGACCTTGGGCGCAGCCGTCTGATCCATATCTGAACTGCCTGATTGACCGGCCTGAGCTAGTCCCAATTGCCCACAATTACAACCCTTTGCAGGGCGTTCCGGCGTGCTATGGATGAATCACTGGTGGTGAGTGAGCTATGAGCGCCGAACAGTCGCCCAAAATCGTGATCGTCGATGAAAGCCCGATCCGGGCTGCGATCCTGGAGGAAGGATTGCGGGAGGCCGGATTCACGCAGGTCGTCCATATCCGCGAGATGCAGAGCCTGCTTGCCCGTATTTATGCGGTCGACCCCGACATCATCCTGATCGATCTGGAGAACCCCAGTCGCGACGTGCTGGAGGCGATGTTCCAGGTCAGCCGCGCCGTGAAGCGGCCGATCGCGATGTTCGTCGACCAGAGCGATTCCGCCTCGATCCAAGCCTCGGTCGAGGCGGGGGTATCCGCCTACATCGTCGACGGGCTGAAGAAGGAGCGCATCAAGCCGATCCTCGACCTCTGCGTGTCTCGCTTCAACGCTTTCGCCAAGCTCCAGGAGGAGCTGGAACGCACCAAGTCGCAGCTCGAGGACCGCAAGATCATCGAACGCGCCAAGGGCATCCTGATGAAGGTGAAGGGCCTCACCGAAGACGAAGCCTATGTGCTGCTGCGCTCCACCGCGATGCGCGAGAAGAAGAAAATCGGCGAGATCGCGCAGTCGATCATCACCGCGTCGGAGATGCTGAAATGACCGCGCCCCTTCGCATCGGGTTCATTCCGCTGGTTGATGCCGCCGCCCTGATCGTCGCCGTCGACAAGGGCTTTGCCGCTGCCGAAGGGCTCGAGGTCGAGCTGGTGCGCGAGGTGTCCTGGTCCAACGTCCGCGACAAGCTCAATATCGGCCTGTTCGACGCCGCGCATCTGCTCGCGCCCGTCGCGATCGCGTCCTCGCTCGGGCTCGGCCACGTCAAGGTGCCGATCGCCGCGCCCTTCAATCTCGGCATCAACGGCAACGCGATCACGGTGTCGCCGGCGCTCCACGCCGCGCTGATGGAGGAGATCGACGGCGACCGCTTCGATCCGCTTGTCACCGCCAAGGCGCTGGCGAAGGTGGTCGCCAAGCGCCGCAAGGCCGGGGCCGATCCACTGACCTTCGGCATGACCTTCCCGTTCTCGACCCACAATTACCAATTGCGGTTCTGGATGGCGGCGGCCGGCGTCGATCCCGATGAGGACGTGCGCCTTGTCGTGCTGCCGCCGCCCTACATGGTCGACAGTCTCAAGAGCGGGCACGTCGACGCATTCTGCGTCGGTGCGCCCTGGAACTCGATCGCGGTCGATCTCGGCATCGGCCATATCCTGCATTTCGTCTCCGACATTTTGGTGCGCGCGGCGGAGAAGGTCCTGGCCGTCCGCCAGGTCTGGGCCGACAAGAATCCGGACGTGGTCGCCAGCCTCGTGCGCGCGGCGGTGAAGGCGGCCGAGTTCATCGAGCATCCGGAAAACCGGATCGAAGCGGCGCGGATACTGGCGCAACCCGAGCGGATCGGCGTCGATGCCGAAGTCATCCAGCGCACCCTCACGGGACGTCTGAAGATTTCGCCGGACGGGACGTTCCGCGAGAGCGGCCGCTATCTGCTGGTTGGGCGCGAGGAGGCTGGGCGCCCCGATCCGGTTCAGGCCGCCTGGCTCTATGCGCAAATGGTACGTTGGGGGCAGGCGGCGTTGAGCCCGGACGGCGCCAAGACGGCGATGGCGGTGTTCAGGTCCGACCTTTACGATGCCGCCCTCGGCCGCCGCCCGCCCGACGAAGCCCCGGCGGCATTTGGGGCCTTCGCCGGGCCGGCGTTCGATGCTGACAACATCCTGCAACATCTAGAGGCCTTCGACGTGGGGCGTTGGAAGGCCTGATCGTCTCTGCATAATTTTAAGGCAATCCATCTCATCGACTAAATTTTGAGCTGACTGCTCGAATTTCATGAGGTGATCCGCGACCGGAATGTTCCGGAGCTGCTGCTAAGTGATTGAATTCTCAATTTTTCTTATTTCGTCGAAGCTGGCACGCAACTTGAATGTTGCACTGCGGCCAGCTTGTCACAGGTGCCTGCTGAGCCGAAACCCGCAGCAACGAAGCTGATCGGACCGCTGGGTCACGAGGCCGGCTCTTGGAGCCAGCCGAGATACCTCGCGGGTCGTGCCAATTTCCGTCGATACCACCTCGGTGGCCGCAGGAGCTTCGTTACCGACCATGAAAATCGATACGCTCGCAGTCGACTTTACCGACGAGCAGAAACGCTATCTCGAAGGCTTCACGACCGGTCTGCAGATCAGCCGCGTCGGTCGCGGTCTCGGCGGCGGCGCCGCCAAGGCGAGCGCCGAGCCCACCGGTCCCGATGCCGTGCACATCAAGGCGCAGGACAAGGTGATCGCGTCGGGCAAGAAGCTCGCCGACCAGGAGAAGTTCAAGCGCGAGGAGCATCCTTTCGATGCTTATTCGCGCTTGCGTCAGCAGGCGCTCGACAACGCGCCGCCGAGCCCGGCGGACAATTTCCGCTGGCGCTATTACGGCATCTTCTATGTCGCGCCGACGCAGGATTCCTACATGAGCCGCCTGCGGATTCCCAACGGCATCATGAAGCACTGGCAGCTGTCCGGCCTTGCCGATCTCGCCGACGAACTCTGCGGCCCCTACAGCCACGTCACCACGCGCGCGAATCTCCAGCTTCGTGAGATTCCGCCGAAGAACGCCGTGAAGCTGATCGAGGGCATCCAGGACCTCGGCCTGTGCTCGCGCGGCTCCGGCGCCGACAACATCCGCAACGTGACGGGAACGCCGACGGCGGGCATCGATCCGCAGGAGCTGATCGACACGCAGCCTTATGCGCGCGAGTGGCACTATCACATCCTCAATGACCGCTCGCTCTACGGCTTGCCGCGCAAGTTCAACGTCGCCTTCGATGGTGCCGGCAGGATCGCGGTACTCGAGGAGACCAATGACATCGCATTCACCGCGTACGAGGTGAAGGACGGTTTCGGCGTCGAGCCCGGAGTCTGGTTCCGTCTCGGTCTCGGCGGCATCACCGGCCACAAGGATTTCGCCAAATATTCCGGCATCATCGTCAAGCCGGAGCAGGCGACCGCGGTCGCCGACGCAATCGTGCGCGTGTTCATCGACCATGGTGACCGCACCAACCGCAACAAGGCGCGTCTGAAATACGTGCTCGACAGCATGGGCCATGACGGCTTCCTCAAGCTGGTCGAGGAGCGATTGAAGACACCGTTCACGCGCGTGCCCGGAGAGGCCTTTGCGCCTCGGCCGGCCGCGGACCGCATGGCGCATGTCGGCGTGCACAAGCAGAAGCAGGACGGTCTCAACTGGATCGGCGTGTCGCTGACACTCGGCAAGCTCACCTGCGATCAGATGCGCGGCCTTGCCAAGATCGCACGGGATCTCGGCGACGGCGAGATCCGCCTCACGGTCTGGCAGAACCTTCTGATCTCGGGCGTGCGCAACGAGAATGTCGAGCTTGCCATCGCGGCGATCAAGCAGATCGGGCTCGCGGTCGAGGCCTCGCATATCCGCGCCGGCCTGATCGCCTGCACCGGCAATGCGGGCTGCCGCTTCGCCGCGGCGAACACCAAGCGCCATGCCGAAGAGATCGGTGACTGGTGCGAGCCGCGCGTTCCGATGGACAAGCCGGTCGACATCCATGTCACCGGCTGTCACCATTCCTGCGCGCAGCACTACATCAGCGACATCGGTCTGATCGGGGCGCGCGTGCCTGTCAACGAGGAGGACACGGTCGAGGGCTATCACCTTTTCACCGGCGGCGGGTTCGGCCCTGACGCGGACGTCGGGCAGGAGGTCTATCACGACCTCAAGGCCGAGGATGCGCCGAAGACGGTCGAAGGACTGCTCAAGGCCTATATCGCCCATCGTTCGTCTCCCGATGAAACCTTCCTGTCCTTTGCGCGCCGCCATGACGGCGAAACGCTGCGCAAGCTCGCCGATGCACAGGTGTCCGCATGAACCAGATCACGCCTCCGCCGAAACTCGACATCATTCCCGCCAGCGCACCGTTCTCCGATGCGCAGCGTTCCTGGCTGAACGGCTTCTTTGCCGGACTGTTGTCGCCTGACGCCGCCGCGCCGCTGTCGGCGGAGCAGGGCGCCGCCGTCATGCAAGGCGCCGCCGGCGACGGCGACGACGGCGAAGCGCCGTGGCACGACCAGACCTTGCCGATTGCCGAGCGGATGAAACTCGCCGAGGGCCGTCCCCTGCGCCGCAAAATGATGGCGGCGATGGCGCAGCAGGATTGCGGCCAGTGCGGCTACAATTGCCACGATTATTCCGAGGCCATCGCGAGCCGCAGCGAAGCACGGCTCAACCTCTGCGTTCCCGGCGGCAAGGAAACCGCGCGAATGCTGAAGTCGCTGTACGAGGAGCTCGACAAGGCCCCGGCGGCCAAAGCGGCGGACAAGCCGGACACGGCCGCGCCAGCGGTGACCGTGACCATCGCAGAGCCGGGCCGCTCGCGCGACAACCCCGTGACCGCGACTTTCCTGTCGCGCCGTCTTCTCAACAAGGGAAAGTCGGAGAAGGAGACCTACCACATCGAGTTCGATCTCTCCGAGAGCAGGCTCGACTACGTCGTCGGCGACAGTTTTGGTGTGTTCGCGCGCAACGATGTCGGCCTCGTCGACCAGATCATCGCGCTGCTCGGCGCCTCCCACACCACCAAGGTCAACGGCAAGACGTTGCGCGAGGTGCTGATCGAGGACGTCTCGCTGTCGCCGGCGCCGGACACGCTGTTCGAGCTGATCTCCTTCATCACCGGCGGTGCGGCGCGCGAGAAGGCGCGGGCGCTGGCGCAGGGCGAGGATCCCGATGGCGATGCGGCGACGCTCGACGTCATGGCCGCGCTCCAGAAGTTTTCGGGCACGCGGCCGCATCCGGAGGCCTTCGTCGAGGCGCTGGAGCCGCTTCAGCCGCGGCTCTATTCGATCTCGTCCTCGCACAACGCGACGCCCGGAAAGCTATCGCTGACGGTCGATTCGGTGCGCTACGTTGTCGGCAAGCGCAAGCGCCTCGGCGTCGCCTCGACCTTCCTCGGCGAGCGTATCAACGAGGGCGAGAAGCTCAATGTCTATGTGCAGAAGGCACACGCCTTCGGCCTGCCGCAGGACCCGAAGACGCCAATCATCATGGTCGGCCCCGGCACCGGCATCGCGCCGTTCCGCGCCTTCCTGCTCGACCGCAAGGCTACCGGCGCGCCCGGCAAGAACTGGCTGTTCTTCGGGCACCAGCGCAGCGATTGCGACTTCTTCTACCAGGAGGAGCTCAACGCGATGAAGACCTCGGGTCTGCTCACGCGACTGTCGCTGGCCTGGTCGCGCGACGGTGAGAAGAAGTTTTACGTGCAGGACCGCATGCGCGAGGTCGGCCGTGAGGTGTGGACGTGGCTTGCCGAAGGCGCGCATCTCTACATCTGCGGCGATGCCAAGCGCATGGCCAAGGACGTCGAGCGCGCGCTGGTCGACATCGTCGCCCAGTTCGGCGCACGTTCGACCGACGAAGCCGTCAGTTTCGTCGCCGAGCTCAAGAAGACCGGCCGATTCCAGGCTGACGTTTATTAAAACGCGAGAACATCGGGATGAGTCGTCCGGTTGATCGGACGGCCTTCCCAGGGTTTGGCCTGGCCATCATCCCTTGCGAGCCGGTTCCGGCTGCCTCGGAATTTAACGAATGAGATTCTCGGAACCTTCGCTTGCGGAGAATATGCATCTGCAATGAGCCTCCTATGAAGAAGCTCATCGCTTTTTCTGTCGACGTCTTGCCGGCACCCCCGGTTGATCCATCATAATCCCGCAAATGGGGCACTGGAGATCGACCATGCGCGAATTATCGGCCGAGGCCAGACTGCACTTCTACGCGCGCTCGCTCTCGCGTCGGACCGGGACGAGCATGCATCATGTCGCGCTCTATAGCGCGTTCGCCGTCATCGCGGCGATCGTGTTCGGCACGTTGTCGGTGCATCCGTTCTGATCACGCCCCGCGCTTGAACGGCGCGACCTCGATCCCCGCATTCTTCAACGCCTGACGCACACCGCGCGCGATCTCGACGGCGCCAGGCGTATCGCCGTGGATGCAGACCGTGTCCGTGCGCATCTTGATCACCTTGCCGGTGACAGAGACCACCGCGCCGTCCTGCACCATGCGCACGACGCGATCGGCGATCGCCGTGGCATCGTGCAGCACCGCGCCGGGTTTCTTGCGCGAGACAAGATTGCCGTCGTCCTCATAGGCGCGGTCGGCGAACACCTCGTGCACCATCGGCAGATTGGCCGCTTCGCCGGCCTTCACCAGCTTCGAGTTCGCGAGCACGACGAAGATCAGGCTGGGATCGACCGCCTTGATGCCGGCGGCGATCGCCTTCGCCGTCATGTCGTCCTCGCAGGCGACGTTGGAAAGCGCGCCATGCGCCTTCACATGCGTCACCTTGTACCCGGCTGCGGTCGCGATCGCCTGCAACGCGCCGATCTGGTAGGCGACGAGGTTCTCGATCTCGGATGCCTTCAGCCCCGCGATCGGATGCCGGCCAAAGCCGTGCAGATCGCGGTAGCCGGGATGCGCGCCGACCGAGACGCCGCGCGCTTTCGCGAGCTCCACCGTGCGGCGCATGATGTCAGGGTCGCCGGCGTGGAAGCCGCAGGCGACGTTGACCGAGCTTGCCAGCTCGATCATCGCCGCGTCATTGCCCATCTCCCACGCGCCAAAACCTTCGCCGAGGTCGCAATTGAGATCGACTGTCTTCATGGGTGCTCTCCGCCTCTGGTCTTGTTGCCGTTCACGGTTCCGCGGCGACCTGCCACGTCCCGGCATCGACGGCGCTCACGGCATAGCCCGCAACGTTAGCATCGCTGAGCGCCTCGATGTTGAGCGAGGTGGTGTCGGCAGGGCGCAGGCGATCGGGCAGGCTGCGGATCAGTTGCGCGAACTTGCGCGCCTCGTCCTGCGCCTCGGCCATGCTGACCGCCTTGAAACGGAACGCGGTTCCCGCCGAAGTCTGCGCGAGCCGGCCGACATCGGCCGTGATGACGGTTGCGATCTTCGGATAACCGCCCGAGGTGCCGCGATCCATCATCAGCACGATTGGCGCGCCATTGCCGGGCACCTGGATGCTGCCATTGACGGTGCCGTCGGAGACGATGTTGTGGCCGTGCAGATGCTTGATGGCGGGGCCCTCGAGGCGGTAGCCCATCCGATCGGAGGTTGCCGAGATCTTCCACTCGCTGTCCAGGAACAGCGCCTTGTTGGCGTCGTCGAATTCGTCGTCCTGCGGGCCCAGCAGAACACGGATCGGGCCGCTCACGGGCTTCGGCAACTCGATCCGCAGCTCGCTCGCGCCGCTTGCGGCATCAATGTTGAATTCGTCGCCGGCCTGGAGCGGGCGCGGGTAGGGGCTGCCGAGGCCCGCGCGCGCATTCACGGCGAGGCTGCCGAACACCGGCTCGCCCTTGATGGCGCCCTCGATCGCGAGATAGGTGAAGGCGCCGCCGCGGGCAAAGCCCAGCGTCAGAGTCTCGCCATCCTTCAAGATCACCGATGTGTCCATGGCGATCGGATTTCCGGCGACGTCCGCATTGCGCGGCGCGCCCGATATCGCGATGCGCACGGCGCCATCACGTGCGGTGAAGGAGGCGCCGAACGGGCCGATCTCGACGGCGGCCGCAAACGGCCCGTTGCCGACAAGCGTGTTCGCCGCAGCAAGCGACAGCCGGTCCATCGCCCCGCTCACCGTCAGTCCATAGCGCTGCGCGCCGTGGCGGCCGCCATCCTGAACGGAGCTTGCGGGCCCGATGCTGGTGACGACGAGCCGGCTCATGCGACCACCTGGTCGGCGACGATTTCGCCGGCTTCAGCAGCGCGGTCCAATTCTTCGAACGTCTTGTGGTCGATGGCGTAAAACGTCACGCGATCACCGGGTTCGGTGAGGAAGGTCGGATTGCGGTGGAGCTGATAGGTCCGCACCGGCGTGCGGCCCAGAAGGTGCCAGCCGCTCGGGGCGGCCAGGCATTGGATTCCGGCCTGGACGCCGCCGATCGAGATCGTGCCGGCGGGCGTCAGCACGCGCGGATTCTGTCGCCGCGACATGTGGAGAAATTTATCCAGCCCGCTGAGATAGGACCAGCCCGGCGTAAAGCCGATCATGGCGACCTTGTAGTCGCCGGCGACGTGACGGGCGACGATGTCGTCGGGGGTGGTGTTGAGCGCCTTGGCGACATCCTCGAGGTCGATGCCGTGCTCGCCGCCATAGGCGACGGGAATGCGCCAGCGGCGAGCCTTGGTTGCCGGAGGCAGCTTCTGGCTCGCGAGCGCGAGCAGCTTCTCGCCGAGCGCGTCGAAACCGATCTTGCCGGGATCGTAGTGCACCAGCAGCGAGCGATAAGTCGGCACGGCCTCAGTGATGCCGTCGATCGGGCTTGCGACAAGCGCCTTGTCGAGCGCCAGCACGCGCTGGTTGGCATCATCGTCGATGGTGCGGCTGAACTCGACCGTGACGGCGCTGTCGCCACTGGGCAAAAGGCGGGGCGGGGGAAGCGTCGAGGCCATGAGCTGTCGAAATCGGACTTCTGAAGAATGCGGTCCCCAGCGTTCGAGTTCCGCTTCGTCCTGCTTCGCGTAAATGCGCCCGCAAGTCCAATAAATTAATGCAAGGGGACACGATAAAGCCTTGTTATCGCGTCGCATAATAGCCCGGCGGCCCTGCGTTATTGCTAGCCTCTTGGCCCTTGACGCAAGGCGCCCGGCTCGCAAGATGCGCGCGTTCTTTCCCGCCCATCCGGAGCTCGTCTGTTTCCATGTCGCTGTCCCCCGAAGCCCGCAAAACCCTCGTCGGCATCACCACCGCCACCATCACCACGGTCCTGCTGAAGAAGGGCCTGCGCAATGTGTGGATGCGCGGCGCGCGTCCGTTGCGACCGGGCCTGCCGCGCCTGGTGGGTCCGGCCTTCACCCTGCGCTTCGTGCCTGCGCGCGAGGATCTGGCGACGCCGGAATCCTGGTCATCGCCGATCTCGACCCGCACCGCGATCGAGGCAATGCCCGAAGGCTGCATCGCCGTGGTCGATGCCATGGGCATCACCGATGCCGGCATCTTCGGCGACATCCTCTGCGCGCGCATGGTCAAGCGCGGCGTGACCGCGCTCGTCACCGACGGCGTGGTGCGTGACGTCGAGGGCGTGCTTGGCACCAATCTTCCGGTCTGGTGCGACGGCTATGCCGCGCCGCCGTCGGTTGCGGGCCTCACCTTCGTCGGCTGGGGCGAGCCGATCGGCTGCGGCGGCGTCGCGGTGTTTCCCAACGACATCGTGGTCGCCGACCAGGACGGCTGCGTGCTGATCCCGCAGGCGATGCTCGATCACGTGCTCAACGAGGGTGTCGAGCAGGAGCGGATGGAAGCCTGGATCGTCAACGAGGTGAACAACGGCGCCGTGCTGCCTGGCCTCTATCCCATGAATGCCGAAACCAAGGCGCGCTACGCCGCCAGCAAGAAGTAACCGGGAAGGAACGAGGTAATCCCCATGGAGATCACTATTGCAGGCACGCGGCCGACCCGCCGTGCGCCGAAGGAAAACTTCACCGGCACCGTGTGGCAGGACCCGGTCATCATGGCGCCCGCGCCGGCACGGCTGAACTGCTCGCGCGTTGCGTTCGAGCCGGGCGCGCGCACCAACTGGCACCATCATCCGCTCGGCCAGACGCTCTACGTCATCTCCGGCGTCGGGCGCGTGCAGTCCAAGGGCGGCCCGATCCGCGAGATCCGCCCGGGCGACACCGTCTGGATTCCGCCGGGCGAATTGCACTGGCACGGCGCATCGCCGACCAACGGCATGTGCCACATCGCCATGCAGGAAGCGCTCGATGGCGTCTATTCGACCTGGCTGGAGCCGGTCACCGACGCCGAATATGGGGCAGCGGTCGGCTAAGGCGCTCGCGTGCGGGGCAAGGTGTATCGCCCCAGGGCGATGCATCGCCGATCCCGAGACCGGAAATTTGGGACTACCCGAGCGCTGGGTTCCGGCTCTGCGCAGAGACGCCGTAGCGCGTTTACGGGCGTCCTGGCTGCTTGTCCCCGCGGCACCATCACATTCTTTCCGCCGTCCACGTCCCCCTGCACATGGCGCCACGCCAGGTGCCGGAGCCGGAAGTGCCGGTGAGCCGGCCGAAACCGACGGCGCGCTTGATGCCGGTGCTCAGCGTGACGTTGATGTTGCCGGCATCGGCGACGCGGCCCGACGCCGTCACCGCGGCGCTGCTCGATGCGATGTGACCATTGTTGATTCCGATCGAGACGGTCGCGCCGTCGCCGCAGGCCTGGATCGAGGAGGCGATGCGGACATTCCATGCACCGTCGAAGGCGGAGCCCGCAGCATCGGCCTGCGCGAGCGGGAAGGCGATAGTGACAATGGTGGCGAAGAGAGCCTTGCGAAAGCCGTTCATGACACGCCCCTGTGGTTGACCGTTCGGGGATCGTGACATGGACCGGGAACCGGCGATGTGAGGGCTGTCACGTGTGCAGGAGGTTGAGTGAGGTTGCTCACCTCGCAACAGAAGGGCGCGTAAAAACAAAGGGACCCGCATCGGGGCCCCCTTGCATTGGTCAGAACGATCAGTCCGATCTCAGTTCACCCGCGTCCAGGTCTGGCCGCCGCAGAACATGCCGCCGAAGGCGCAGCCCTGCACGCGCAACCGGTCGGTGCCCTTCATCGCGATCGTCGAGTCGTAGGTCGAGCCGGAATTGGGGTCGAGGATGCGGCCTGACCATTTCTGGTCCTTGCCGGGCTTCATGTTGATCAGGACCTGCTCGCCGTTCTGGTTCGATTTCGAATCGACCGAATAGCCGCAGAGATTGGTGCCGCATTGCTCGATGCGGACCTTGCCTTCCTTCTCCTCCGTGAGCCAAACGCCGAGCGGCGAATTCAGATCGCGCGTGGGCGCGGCTGCCGGAGCAGGCGTGGCTGCAGCCGCCTGAACGGGAGCGGGGGCAGGCGCCGGCGCGGGTGGCGGAGGCGGCGCCGGTGGTGCGGCAGCCACGGTCGGGGCGGGCGGTGGCGTCACAGCGGGCGCCGCCTGCTGCTCGACGGGAGCAGCGGCCGAAGGCGGCGCAGGGGGCGGCGCCACGGCCGTGTCGGCGGGCGTGTTGTTGGCGGTGGCCGGTGACGGAGCGGGTGGTTGCGGCGCTGCGGGCGGCGCTGCTGCGGCGGCGGGTGCAGGCGCCTGCACGGCCGCGGGCGGCGCGGCGGCGGGAGCGGGGGCAGGTGCCGGAGCAGCAGCCGGCGCTTGCGGATCCACCGTGGCCTGCTGCGGCGCCTGCTCGTTCTTCTTGGCCTTCTTGGCCTTGCCCTGGCCGGTGTTGTCGTACACGCCGGGGATCTGCACCGTGCCGCGGTCGGGATCGATGCGGATGGTGCGCCCGCCATATTCGAAAGTGTATTGTGCCTGAGCAGCCGTGCTCGCCAACAGGAATGCGGCCGTAGCCAACAGCTTCCTCATTTCGCATCTCCTGAACAGATGGTCCCCGGACTGACGCATACGCTCCGGTTCGATCGCAAAAAGTGATCTAGATCACTTTCATCCGTATGAGTCGTGCTGCAATGCGTTCGGGTTCAATACGCCCGGAACCCGTCCACAGTTTGGCCGAAGCGAGCGACAGGGCGACGCAGCCTAGTTGAACCAGGCGGCATAGATCTTCTTGTAGCTGCCGTCTTCCATCGAGATGTGCAGCCATTGGTCGACGAAGGCTTTCAACGCGACATCGCGCTGCAGCCAATAGGCCTTCTCCGAAAAATCGAACGGCTTTTCAGGGTGCACCGCGCAGAGCACGCCGGCATGCTGCTTCTGCTGGTATCGCGTCTCGGAGGCGTCGGTCATCATCAGATCGGCGTTGCCCTTGGCGATCTCGTCGAAGATCACGGTGTTGTCGGCAAAGACGGTGATCTCGGCATCCTTGATGTTGGCGCGCGCGAAGCGTTCGTTGGTGCCGCCCGGATTGACGATGATTCGGGTGCCCTTCTTGTCGATGTCGGCGATGCTCTGGTACTTGGCCGTGTCGGCGCAGCGCGCGATCGGCGTCTTGCCCTCCCGCATGATCGGCGTGGAGAAGAAGCCTTTCTTCTGCCGGTCGAGCGTGACGGAGACACCGCCCATGGCGATGTCGAACTGGTCGGCCTCGAAATCCTTCATCAGCTTCGGCCAGGCCGTCGGCACGAATTCGACCTTGACGCCGAGCGCCTTGCCAAGGGCCTGCGCCATGTCGACGTCGAAGCCGCTGAATTGCTGCGTGGTCTTGTCCAGATAGGTGAAGGGCTTGTAGTCGCCGGTCATGCCGACGCGCAAGGTGCCGCGCTTGACTATCTCGTCGAGGCGCGAGGGCGCCTGCTGCGCGTGCGCCGAGAGATTCACCAGCAACGCCACGGCCAAAGCTGCCCAGATTCGAACGATCATCTCTTTTCCACCCGTGCCCGAGCTGTCATTGTGCGGGGTGGATTTAGACCAGATGCCCGTCGCTGGCGAGGCGGAATTGAAGGGAATTCAGAGGTGACGATCTCGATGTACGAGGCCTCGGTAGGCCTCTTCGTGCCGTACTTGCGCAACCTGTCCGGATTGCTCGACAAGGGCGTGGCCTATGCCGAGACCCGCAAGTTCAATCCGGCGGTTCTGCTCGGTATGCGCCTGGCGCCGAACATGTACGATCTGGCGCAGCAGGTCGGCGAGGCCTGCCGCCATGGCGTGGTCGCCCCGGCCTTGCTGGCGGAGCGCGAACCGATCACGCTGCCGGTGCTGGAGCACGACATGGCCGGACTTCAGGCACGCATCGCGACGTCGATCGAGTTCATCGAAAGCCTGCCGCGCGCCGAGATAGACGCGTCGGCCGAACGCAATGTGTTCTTCAAGCTGAAGAACGGCACCGAGCTGCCATTCACCGGACGAACGCTGCTGCTGACCTTCAGCGTCCCGCAGTTCTTCTTTCACGTGACGACGGCCTACGACCTGTTGCGGCACGCCGGCGTCGAACTCGTGAAGAAGGATTATCTGGGAAGGAAGTAGATGCTCGGCCTTCACCTCTCCCCGGCGGGGAGAGGTGTACAGCGACGTAAACCTACGCTTCGCCCTTGCGCTCGAATTCGGCGAGCGAGCTGCGGCCGGCAATTTCGCTGCGCAGCTCTTCGAAACGCCGATGCGCTTCGTGCTCCTGCGCGTCGACGAAATGCACGGCGGCTTCGCTCGTCATCGGGCCGCTAACCACGGGCGCCGACTGCTCGCCGATGGTCTCGTGGACGTAGAATTGGCCGTCGTCGCCGCGATGGACTGTCCATTTGAGGCGGATCGCCACCATCGGGCCCGGGCCGACCTTGCTGTAGCCATCCGCATCAGTGTGCTCCGGCACCAGCGGCTGCTCCTCGACCACTGGATGCTCGTCGACAATTGGCTGCTCGTCGGCGGCGATGTGCTCACGTTCACCAGCGACCATCATTTCGGTCTCGGTCTCCCGTACGACGAGAACGGGCTCGGGGTGCTCTAAAATGCTGGCGATGGTCGCCAGCGCGTGGTCGGTCGGGTCGATCTCTGCCAAGGGTCCATCCTCCAGCTCGACGCGGCCGGCTGGTCTGTCCCACTGCCGGTGCGCCCTGGCTCATTACGCGCGTTTGATTAAGGCTGAGTTGGGGCTCGATCTGCACCAAAATGGGACGGTTTTTGGTCGTCCCAAGCGAGCGCCTGCGCCGCCCGCCCGGAGTTCGGCTCAGCCCAGCACGTCCTGGTTGATGACGTTCTGCCGGATGGGATCGCCGTCCAGCGCACTCAGGATGTTGCGCGCGGTCTGCTCGCTCATGCGGCTCACGGCCTCGATGGTAACGCCGGCAACATGCGGGGCCATGATGACGTTGGGCAGGGCAAACAGTGCGTTGCTGAGCGGCGGCGGCTCCACCTCGAACACATCGATACCGGCACCGGCGAGCTTGCCGGAGACCAGCGCGTCATAGAGCGCGGCCTCTTTCACGATGCCGCCGCGCGCGGTGTTGATGAGGTAGGATTTCGGCTTCATCCCGCCGATCCGTGCCGCATCGAACAGGCCGACCGTCTCCGGCGTCTTCGGACAATGGATGGTGACGAAATCGGCATGAGGCAGCGCGGCATCGAAATCGGCGACGGGCTCGCAGCCGGCGGCCTTGATATCGGCAGCCGGCTTGTAGGGATCATAGACCTGTACCTTCATCTCCATCGCTAGGCAGCGCTTGGCGGTGCGACTGCCGATACGGCCGAAGCCGATGATCAGCACGGTCTTGCCGTAGAGATCGAACGGCAGCATGCCGAGCCGGTCGGCCCATTTGCCGTCCTTGACGCAAGCGTGCAATTCCTGCGCGCGCTTCGCCAGCGTCAGCATCATGAACAGCGCGGCTTCCGCGACCGAGGGCGAGTTGGCACTGCCAGCGACCATCAGCGGCACCTTGCGGCGGGAGAGGGCGGGCACGTCGACGGCGTCGTAGCCGACGCCGATGCGGGTCACCACCTTCATGTCCTTCGCGGCGTCGAGCTCGGTCTCGCCAAAGGCGGTGGCGCCGAGCGCGACGCCATGGACCGGTGCATGGCTCTTGAGCAGAGCCTCGAAGTCCTTGGCGGAGATCAGGTTCGGAAACTCGACGAGCTCGATATCGTCCCGCTGGGTGAGGAGGGCGCGTGCCCCTTGCGACAAAGTTTGCGTAACGAAAATCTTCTTCTTGTTGGTCGCCATCGTCTCCTGCCTGCGCGAGTTTCTTGGACCGGCATCACAACACGACGCCGGACGCCTCGTTTAGCAGGTGCATGTTGTTGAGGTCCATCGCCAAACGCATGGGTGCCCCGTCCTTGGCGCCGGCATTGGGATCGACGCGGCCGCAGACCGGCGTGCCGTCGAGCCCGAAATAGACCAGCGTCTCCATCCCCATCGGTTCGGTCACGTCGAGCACGGTCTCGAAGGTTTCGACGCCGGGCGCGAGATGCGCATGCGACTCGGTGAGGTGCTCGGGGCGAAGGCCCAGCAGCAGCTTCTCGGTGCGCGGCAGAGTCTTGTAGCGTGCGGCGCGGGCTGGGGGCAGCGGGAAAGCGATGCGGTCGGTGAGACGGATCTGGAGCGTGCCGCCGACGTCCTCGAGCCGGCACGGAATGAAGTTCATCGCGGGCGAGCCGATGAAGCCCGCGACGAAGCGTGTGGCCGGCTTGTGGTAGAGCTCGTTCGGCGTGCCGATCTGCTCGATACATCCCTTGTTCATCACAACGACGCGGTCGGCCAGCGTCATCGCCTCGACCTGGTCGTGGGTGACGTAGACCGTGGTGGTGCGCACCTTCTGGTGCACCTTCTTGATCTCGATCCGCATCTGCACGCGCAGCTTGGCGTCGAGATTGGACAGCGGCTCGTCGAACAGGAACACCTTCGGATTGCGCACGATGGCGCGGCCCATCGCGACGCGCTGGCGCTGGCCGCCGGATAGCTGCTTCGGCTTGCGATCGATCAGGTCGGTGATGTCGAGGAGCCGGGCGGCCTCGGTCACTCGCGCCTTGATCTCAGCCTTGGGATAGTGCTTCAGGCGCAGGCCGAACGACATGTTCTCCGCGACCGTCATGTGCGGGTAGAGCGCGTAATTCTGGAACACCATGGCGATGTCGCGGTCCTTCGGCGGCACGTCATTGACGACGTCGCCGCCGATCATGATGTCACCGTCGGTGATGTCCTCGAGCCCTGCGATCATGCGCAGCGTCGTC
The DNA here is from genome assembly GCF_023073715.1 of Bradyrhizobium sp. 164. Taxonomy (GTDB): domain Bacteria; phylum Pseudomonadota; class Alphaproteobacteria; order Rhizobiales; family Xanthobacteraceae; genus Bradyrhizobium. The sequence continues at coordinate 201,092 of NZ_JADPKA010000008.1, read as the reverse complement.
GACTTGCCGCAGCCGGAGGGGCCCACCAGCACGATGAATTCATGATCGGAGATATCGAGATCGATGCCGCGCACGGCTTCGACATCGTCGTAACGCTTGATCACCTTACGCAGGGAAACGTCGGCCATTGCACTTCAACCCCTCAATTTCAACCCTTCGTCGCGCCGGCGGTCAGGCCGGCAATGTAATAGTCCATCAGGAAGGCGTAGATGATCAGCGGCGGCGCGGCGCCAAGCAGCGCGCCGGTCATGATCTGTCCCCAGTTGAAGACGTCGCCCTTGATCAGTGTGGTGGTGATGCCGACCGGCAGCACGAGCTGATCGATCGAGGTCGTGAACACCAGCGGATAGAGGAACTGGGCCCAGGACACCGTAAAGGCGAAGATGGTCGCCGCGATCAGCCCGGGCAATGCAACGGGAATGAAGATCCGGGTCAAGGTCTGGAGCCACGAGGCGCCGTCGATGAGGGCGGCTTCATCGAGCTCCTTCGGGATCGAGGCGAAATAGCCGATCATGATCCACGTGCAGAACGGCACCGTCAACGTCGGATAGATGAACAGCAGCACGTACCATCGGTTGAGCAGCGTGATGCCGGTGTAGTCCTGGACGACCCCGAGCATCTTGAACAGCGGGATGAAGAGAAGACTGTCCGGGATCAGGTAGGTAAGAAAGACACCGGTGGCCAGCGTCGCTGAGCCCCAGAACTTCATCCGCGCCAGCGCAAAGGCCGCGGGGATGCTGATCAGCATCGTGATGATCACGACCACGATCGACACGATCGACGAGTTCCAGAAGAAGCGCAGAAACTGGTTCGAGCTCAGCAGCTCGACATAGTTCGACAGCGTCGGGTGGAACACCCACCAGGGATTGGTTGCCGCCGATATCTCCGCGCTGCTCTTGAGCGAGGTGATCAGCATGTAGATTGGCGGCGTCAGGAAGAAGATCGCGAACAGCACCAGGAAGAAATAGGACCAGCGCAGCGCCCAGGCGCGGTCGCGGCTCATGCTGCCATACTTGATCTTGCGGGAGGGGCCGGCCTTGTCGATTGCGAGCGTGCTCATCAGGCTTCGTTTCCGCGTTTGTTGACATCGCGCAGGATGAAGATCGCAGCGACCGCCAGGATCGGCACCATGAACAGCGAGACACAGGCGCCGAGCGGAATGTCGCTGCTCTGGATGCCGACCTGGAACGCCCAGGTGGCGAACAGATGCGTCGTATCCAGCGGACCGCCTGAGGTCAGGATGCGCACGATGTCGAAATTGGCGAAGGTGACGATCAGCGAGAACAGCGTGGTGATGGCGATGATGTTGCGCATCATCGGCAAGGTGACGTACCAGATCCGCTGCCACCAATTGGCGCCATCGATCGCGGCGGCCTCGTAGAGTTGATCGGGGACGGATTTCAGCGCGGCCAGATACATGATCATGAAGAATGGCGCGCCGTACCAGATGTTGACGAGGATGACGGAGAAGCGTGCCCAGAAGGTGTCGCCGAGCCAGGGGATCGGGCCGACGCCGAAGAAGGACAGCGTGTAATTGAAGGCGCTGTAGGAAGGGTCGAACAGCCACAGCCAGGCCAGCGTGCTCATCGCCGGTGGGATCACCCAGGGCACCAGCAGCATGCCGCGCCATTTGCGCTGGCCCTTGGCCGGAATGTTGTGGACGAAATGCGCGACGATGAAGCCGATCAGCGCCTTGAAGATCACGGCCGTGATCGCGAAGATGCAGGACTGCTGCACCACCATCCAGAACGTCTCGCGCTTGAACAGGAAGGTGAAGTTGCCGAAGCCGACGAACTTCGTCATCGACTTGTTCAGCGTCGCCAGATGAACGGAATAGAAGGCGGGGTAGAGCACGAGCAGCGCGATCAGGAGGATCAGCGGCAGCGTCAGGAAAAACGCCACCGTCGATTTGCGCCCGAGCGCATTGCGCAGGCTCGATCCCCTGCGGGCGCCCGCCGCACGGGCGACGCGACCTCGCTCAACGACGACATCGGCCATGTCAGATTCCTTGGATTAGTCTTTCTCTATGCTCTTATGCTGTCCAACCGTGAAGCCGGCCATGCGGCTTCACGGTCAAGCGGATTGAAGCATGCAGCCCGGGCAGCTCACGCACGTGACGCGAGCCGCCCTGTCAGCAGGCCCCGGCCTAGCTCCGCATGAAGCCTTCGCACTCGCCCTCGGCCCAGGCGAGCGCCTGCTCCAACGTCTCGCCCCGCGCATAACGCAGTGCCATTTTGGTCAGCGTCGCCTGGAAGTAGATCTGCTGTGCGATCTTGGGCGGCGCCGGCGATGCCGCGATCGACAGCGTCTGATGCTTGTGCGGGTCCGGATAGTGATAGAGCGTTCCCTTCGGCGGCCCTTCTTCCGCCCAGGTCTTGAACTTGGTCATGTTCGCATACGCCGGCAGATCATAGCCGCCGCTCACCGCGACGAACTTCTCGATCGATGACGGCGCGGACAAGTGAACGAGCAGGCTCTTGGCCGCCTCCTTGTTCTTGCCGAAGCTCCAGACGCCCCAGAAGTACGGCAGGTACGGCGCAAACCGGCCCTTCGGACCGGACGGGAAGCCGTGCGTCCAGCACTGCTCGGCGACCTGCGGCGCATCGCGCTTGGCAACAGCCCAGGCGCTCGGCGGATTCAGGATCATCGCACCACGGCCGGAGATCAGCCATTTGTTGTTCGAAGCGTCGTCCCAGGAGGGTGCATCCGGCGGCAGGAACGCGATCAGCTTCTTGTAGAATTCCATGGCCTGGCGAACCTGATCGGTCTTCACCGTGATATCGCCCTTGGCGTTGACGAGCTCGGCCCCGAAGGACTGAAAGATCGCGCCGGCGGTATCCACGCTGTCGGTGGTCTCGCCGAGGCCGATGCCGAATGCAAAGCCAGCCTTCTGGCAAGCCTCGGCTGCCTTCAGGAAGGTCTCCATGGTCCAGTTGTCCGCCTTGGGCGGGCTGCCGGCCGGGTACATCTCCTGTACGTCGATGCCGGCGTGCTGCTTCATCAAATCGATGCGGGAGCAGGGCCCCTTGATCTGGCTGCCGGGGGTCGCGGGCACCGCGAGCCATTTGCCGCCCGAATTCCCGAGATATTTGACGGTGCCGTTCACCTCGCCATTCTGCTTGAGGAGCGGCTCCACGACGTCGTTGAGCGGCTCGAGATTCTCGGCATAGGCCTGCGGCCACCAGCTCGGCATCTGAAGAATGTCATGACCCGACTTGGCCTGGGCTTCGGCCGCGGCGGTCAGCTCGATCTTCTTGTTGTTGCTGGTGATGTAGTCGATGGAGACTTCCACCTTCTCCTTCGCGGCCCATTCGTTGACGAGATCGGTCGAGGCCTTGTTGGCGCCGGGCACCCAATGGTCCCAGAACCCGATTGAGAGCTTGCCGGCGGCGTAAGCGCCTCTGACATAAGGCGCCGTGATCAGCGCCGCGGAGGACATTGCAGTGGCAGCCACAAATTGACGTCGCGTCAGTGTCTTGCGTGACATCTCGTTTCCTCGCTTGGGTGTTGTTGTTGGAGTTTCCTCTGAGAGACTTCTTTCTTGAGTTCTCGTTGTTGGATTTTCTTATTGGTGCCGTCGGCCCGCGTCGGCATTTCACGCGAGGTCGCAGCAAATTGGTAGCGCGATCAGATCATGATTGATCGCGTCTGTCGAGAAAGCCGAACGGCTCCTCGTCTAGAACTATTGGTGTGCCCGGCAGGATCGCGAGCGCATTCACGACCGTGTGCTGCAGGCAAACCGCGGACGTTCATTTTTGCGGCGCACACTTCGCGCAAGCGAGCCCTCGAACGATCTGTGCGCAATTACGCCGCAGTTTCGAATAAGCCTGCATAACCGCTTCGCGCGAAAGACTTTTCGGGCGTGGACGGCGATTGGTGGCGTCTGGACCTCGGCGCGGCGGAAACGATAGAGTTGCAATTGTCATGGGCCTTTCGCCGGAGAGGCCAGCCAGATCGACGATGGAGACGAGAATGATCAAACCGGTGCTGCCAGCGCGGCTTCACCTGCGACGATGGTTTGCGCTGGGGTCCGTGCTCGCGCTGCTGCTGGGCGTCGCCGCGGTGGCGAACGCCCAAGGTCTGGTCAAAGGCGTTCAGGAGGGCGCGGCGGCCGGAAACAAGGCGGCAGGTCCGGTCGGCGGCGTGCTTGGCGGCGCCATCGGCGGCGTGGTGGGCGTCTTCACCGGCGTGCTCGGCGTCGGCAACAATGGCAATCAGGCGCCGCCGCCCAAGGAGGCCAGCAAGGATGCAAGCAAGGATGCCAAGCAGCCGGGCGGCAAGGACAAGGACGCCAAGAGCGCCAAGGCGGGGAAGGGCTCCAAAGCGAGCAAGGAAGCGAAGAACGCCCCGCAGAATGGCAAGGACAACAAAGAAAATAAGGATGTCACGGTTCTCACCCAGACCGGCGCTCCGCAGCAGAGCGCGGAACAGATCGTTGCCAACAGCGATGCCTATATCGAGCGGATCAAGACCGAACTGAACCTCACGCCCGATCAGGAGAAGCACTGGTACGGCTTCTCGAGCGCCATGCACTACCTCGGGCATAATGGTGCAGAGCGGCTCAACCTTCGGGTCGCGCGCGCCAAGCGCGATCCGCCCGACGACATCATCGAGCAGATGCGCAACGAGGCGCAGTTCCTGATCGACCGGGCGGCCGACCAGCGCAACGTGGCCGACGCGGCCGAGCCGCTCTATTCGAGCCTCGATGACAAGCAGAAGCAGGTGTTCATTCAGGAGATGGTGCGCCTGAGCCACGAGCGAGGACTGGATTGATCAAGTTGAATCGGATCGGGCGCGTCTGAATTAAGGGCGGCGGCCACGAATTCGTGTATCCTCTCCGCAATTCGGTTATGGTTAGCTTCGTAAGGCTGACTGCGGGGTTGATATGGCGGACGGACTCTCCGTTTTCCTGGTCGAAGACGAGGCGTTGATCCGGATGATGATCGCCGACATGGTGGAGGAGCTCGGCCACCGCGTCGTCGCGGAAGCGGACAATGTCCGCGACGCCAGCGCCTTTGCCATGACCGCGCAGTATGATCTGGCCATCCTCGACATCAATCTGATGGGCGTCTACGTCGATCCCGTCGCCGATCTGATCGAGCGACGCGGAAAACCGTTTCTGTTCGCGACGGGTTATGGACCGGAGCTGCTGCCGTCCTTGCTGCGGCGAAGGCCGATCCTGCGCAAGCCGATCGCGATGGATCAGCTCAAGGCGATGATCGATTCGATGTTTCCGGAAGCCACAGAGAAGGCGCCGCACTGAGTGATGGCGTGGACGCCTCCCTGGTGACGGCGTAGACGCCGCACTGGTGACGGCGAGACGCCGCACTGAGATCGCCAAACGAAAATGGCCGCCCGTCGGGGGGGCGGCCATTTGGCGAAACAGCTCGGCGCGCTGTCAGATCAGGCCGGCGCTGAGATCGATGCCACGCGCGATCAAGCCGAACGAGACGGCCAGGCCCGTGCAGCAGAACAGCAAGATGGTCTTGAACGAAGAAACGGCGAACCGCGCTTCGACGGCGGCCGGCATCACGGCGAGCGAGATCATGCTCATGTTCACTTCCCCCCTTATTGGTTATTGACCCTGATTTGCCTCAGGTGGGGGAACTCTTAGAGCAAAAAGTTTGACGCCAGATTGCGAGGCATCGTTAATGAAGTCGCAATCGCCTCGTGTTCTCACGCGCCGGGACGAGCTCGCAAGCCTCAGTTGCGACCGTTTCTCAGCACCGTGGCAATGGTGTGCGCCGTCATGGCGGCGCGATCCGAAGCGCGCTGGGCGGCCAGCCGGTCCCTTGCCTTTTCCTCGATCAGGAGCTCGATCAGGGCCAGCCGCTTGTCTTCGTTGTCCGCCTCCCGCAGCAGGCGGTGATAGCGGTGATAGTCGAAACCGAAATCCTGTTTACGCATGCCACGCCCCCGCAACTACGCCACACACAGACAGGATTGTTTCGCATCGGAAACGCGCAGGCAAGCACGATCCCGCGCGGAATCGGGTGTACGCGGCAATCAGTTGTGAATTGCTGGACCGCGAGAGGGCGCTTCCTCCGCTCAATTTAGTCAATTTGGATTGTGCTGGGCGAACATCTTGAGGCCGACGAAGCTCGCATCAGGCTTGATCACCAGCCTGGTCGGGATGTTGCGCAAGTAATCCTGGAAGCGTCCCTTGGCCTCGAAGCGTGCTCGGAATGCGGACGCCGCGAGGAACTCGGGAAAACGCGGCACGATCCCGCCGGCGATATAGACGCCGCCGCGGGCGCCGAAGGTCACCGCGAGATTGCCCGCGACCGAGCCGAGGATGGCGCAGAACATGTCGAGCGTCGCACGGCTGACGGGGCAATTGCCCTCCAGCGCGGCCTTGGTGATGGCGGCAGGATCCCGATGTGGTACCTGGGCGCCATCGACCTCCGCGAGGGCCTCGTAGAGGCTTTGCAGGCCAGAACCTGAGAGCGCGCCGCGCTCGATGGAGACATGGCCAAGGCGCTTGCGCAGACAGGCGATCACGCGTTCCTCGCGCTCGTTCTCCGCCGGCAGGGTGGCGTGACCGGCCTCGGTCACGACCGCCAGCCGTGCGCCATGGCGCTCGACCAAACAGGACACCCCAAAGCCGGTTCCGGGCCCGACCACCAGCAGGGGCTCTCCGGGCAGGCCATCCTGCCCGCCAAGCGGAATGAGGTCGGCAGGCTGCAAGGCGGGAAGAGACCAGGCCACCACTTCGAAGTCGTTGAGCACGTGGACGCTGTCGAAGCCGAGCGCAGCTTGCAGCTCGTTGCCGTCGATGACCCACGGACTGTTGGTCATGACGCAGCGATTGTTGGTGACAGGGCCGGCCACCGCCAGCACAGCTCTTCGGGGCTGCCCGCCGGAGAACCTGCGAGCGAGAACATCGACGATGGCCTCCCGAACGGTCGGGAAGTCGGCGACCTTGACGTAGTCGATCGGTCCGGTCGGATCGCTGTTACTCGATTCAGCCTGGCTCAGCGCGAAGCGCGCATTGGTGCCGCCGATATCGGCGAGTAGAATTTGTCCTGTCTTGCCGATCGTCATGGCCATATGGCTGCCGCAGCCGCACGGGCTGCGGGAACCGCTTCCTCCGCTCTCTGATCGCAAATTGCGAACGGCTGTCAGAATCCGTCCCTGGGTGCAGCTAGTCAACACGGTTGATGTCAAACCGTTGCACCCTGAGCGCCTTTCCGGGACCAATTCGCGGGTGCTTCCTCACGGACCAACGGTTGCGCAGCAGCGCGGGAAGGCGGACACTAGGGGAAGCGCGCCTGGCGCCTTCGCGCCGGCAGATGCAACGAGACCAGCGATGAAGATTTCCGACCGCGACGTGCTGCTGGCGATTGACGTGCAGAACGACTTCTGCACCAACGGGGCGCTCGCCGTTCCCGGCGGCGAAAAGGTCGTCCCCGCCATCAACCGAGTCGCCCAAAAATTCGCCAATGTGGTGCTGACTCAGGACTGGCATCCGCGGGATCACGTGTCATTCGCGGCCAACCATGCCGGCAAGCAGCCGTTCCAGACCATCGAGCTCGACTACGGCACCCAGGTGCTCTGGCCCTCTCATTGCGTGCAGGGTACGACGGGCGCTGAATTCCACCGGGAGCTCGACGTTGTCAGCGCGAGCCTGGTGGTGCGCAAGGGCTTTCGCCGCGGCATCGATTCCTATTCGGCGCTGTTCGAGAACGACCATAAGACGCCGACCGGACTGCTCGGTTACTTGCGCGAACGCGAGCTGAAGACCGTCTTCGTCGCCGGTCTGGCGCTGGATTTCTGTGTTCGCTTCTCGGCGGAGGACGCCCGCACGGCCGGTTTCGAGGTCGCCGTCGTCGAGGACGCCTGTCGCGGCATCGATCTCGACGGCTCCGTGGCTGCCACCCATAGGAGTTTTAAGGATCGCGGCATTTCGGTCGTGAGCCTCGAGGCGTTCCTGTGAGGATGAGATAGCCATGGTGGAGAAGGCCGGCAGACAGCCAGGCGGACCGGGGCATGCGCCGGATGACCCGATGCTGTGGCCATTTGCGGCGGCGCGACTGGCTATGGACGCCTGTTTCTGGTGGCTGGAGCGCGGAACTGCGGAGCAGGGCGAGAGCAGCTTGCCGTGGACGACGCCCAGCACGGTTGCGCTGGAGCTTGCGACCATGCGCCTGCGCGATTTCACGCAGACGCGGTCCGGTCAGCCGGCGCTGGTCTGCGCACCCTATGCGCTGCATCGGGCCCCGATCGCCGACTTCGCGCCTGGCCACAGCGTGGTGCAGTCGCTGCAAAATGGCGGCATCGACCGCGTCTATCTCACCGACTGGCGGTCAGCCACGCCGGAGATGCGCTATCTCTCGATCGACAGCTATCTGACCGATCTCAACGTCGCCATCGACGAGATCGGCGCGCCGGTCGATCTCATCGGGCTGTGCCAGGGCGGCTGGCTGTCGCTGCTCTATGCGGCGCGCTTTCCGGCCAAGGTGCGGCGGCTGGTCCTGGTCGGCGCTCCGGTCGATCTGTCGATCGACTCGGCGCTGTCGCGGCTCGCCCGCAACGCACCCGACCTGGTATACGACCAGCTCGTCGCTCGCGGCGGCGGCAATGTCAGCGGCGAGGAGATGCTGCGCTTCTGGTCCAAGGCGCCTGACAGCGACGATATCGCAGTGGCGTTGCAGAGGGGACTCTCGGACGAGGAGGGCGCGACCCTACTCGCGCGCTTCGACCGCTGGAATAGCGAGACGCTCGATTTGCCGGGCACTTATTACCTTCAGATCGTCAACTGGATTTTCCGGGAGAACCGGATTGCCGGCGGCAAATTCGTCGCGCTCGGCCGCCCGGTTGACCTGAAGGACGTCAAGGCGCCGATCTTCCTGCTGGCCGGGTTGGACGACGACGTCGTGCCGGCTGTGCAGGCGCTCGCCACCGCTGATCTCGTCGGCACCCCGCCGCCTTTCATTGCGGCAGCTTCCGAGCCGAGCGGTCATCTCGGCCTTTTCATGGGGGCGCGGACCCACGCCCATGCCTGGCCTCGGATCGCCGAATGGCTGCGCGATGATCTGTCCGGGGTCTTGGCGCGCAGCGCCTGACGTCGCGGGCGCCGGCTGGCCGACATGCAAATCGGTTATGCATGATGGCGGATGGCCTGCACGGGCGCCGGTCGATGGGCTACATATGATGCGGTGCTGGCGGCTGCGGCTAGTGGCGCAAGAGGTTGAAGAGATTGCAAGGATTGAAGGTACAGCGCTTGATGTCTTTCCACTCGATCTATGCCCATGGATTTGCGCGCGTAGGGGCCTGCGTCACCACCTCCCGCGTGGCCGACCCCTCGGCCAATGCGAAGACCGTCCTGGTGGCGGCCAATGCCTGCCACGAACAATCGGTGGCGGTTGCCGTGTTTCCCGAGCTGTGCCTGTCCGGCTACGCGATCGAAGACCTGGTCAAGCAGGATCCGCTGCTCGATGCGGTCGAGCGCGGGCTCGCTGCGATCGCCGAGGCCTCCGCGGCACTGATGACGGTCCTGATCGTCGGCGCACCGCTGCGCTTTGGCCATCGCATCTACAATTGTGCGGTCGTCATCCATCGCGGCACCGCGCTTGGCGTTGTGCCCAAGAGCTATCTGCCGACCTACCGCGAATTCTACGAAGGACGGCATTTCGCCTCCGGCGCGGGCATCGCCGGAGAGACGATCTCCTTTGGCGGGCTGCATGCGCCGTTCGGCGTCGACCTTCTGTTCTCGGCCGAGGACGTTCCGGGCCTCACCATCGGCGTCGAGATCTGCGAGGACATGTGGATTCCGGTGACGCCGGCATCCGAGCTCGCGCTCGCGGGCGCCAGCGTGCTGATCAACCTCTCGGGCAGCCCGATCACGATCGGCCGGGCGCGCTCGCGCGCGCTGCTGTGCCAATCGACATCGGCGCGATGCCTCGCAGCCTACGTCTATTCCGCCGCCGGAGCAGGGGAATCGACCACCGATCTGGCCTGGGACGGCCAGACCTCGATCTACGAGAATGGCGTGCTGCTGGCCGAGGGCGAGCGGTTCCGCCAGGACGGCCAGATTACGCTGGCCGACGTCGATCTCGACCTGCTCAGGCAGGAGCGCGCGCTGATGGGCACGTTCGACGACAATCGCCGCCAGCGAGAGGCGTTTTTCCGCAAGGTGACATTCGCGCTGAAGCCGCCCGCCGCCGACGTCGGCTTCCTGCGCAAGGTCGAGCGGTTTCCGTTCGTGCCGAGCGACGAGAGCCTGCTCGAGCAGGATTGCTATGAGGCCTACAACATCCAGGTCGCCGGCCTCGTTCAGCGGATGCGTGCCACCGGCACCAAGCGCGTCGTGATCGGCGTCTCCGGCGGGCTCGATTCCACGCACGCCCTGATCGTCGCCGCCAAGGCAGTCGATCTCCTCGGCCTGCCGCGCGAAAACATCCTGGCTTACACCATGCCGGGCTTTGCCACCGGCAGCGAGAGCAAGACCCACGCGCTGGCGCTGATGAAGGCGTTGCAGACGAGCTGGCAAGAGCTCGACATCCGCACCACGGCCACGCAGATGCTGAAGGATATCGGCCACCCCTTTGGCAAGGGCCAGAAGGTCTACGACGTCACCTTCGAGAATGTGCAGGCGGGCCTGCGCACGGACTATCTGTTCCGCCTCGCCAATCATCACGGCGGCATCGTCATCGGCACGGGCGATCTCTCTGAACTCGCGCTCGGCTGGTGCACCTATGGCGTCGGCGACCAGATGGCGCATTACAACGTCAATGCCGGCGTGCCGAAGACGCTGATCCAGCATCTCATCCGCTGGGTGATCTCATCGAACCAGTTCAGCGACAACGTCAACCGCACGCTTGGCTCGATCCTCGCTGCCGAAATCTCTCCAGAGCTGGTGCCGGTGCAGCCTGGCGAGAAGCCGCAGAGCACGGAAGCGTCCGTCGGGCCCTACGAGCTGCAGGATTTCAACCTGTTCTACACGCTGCGCTTCGGCATGCGTCCCTCCAAGATCGCCTTCATGGCGCAGCACGCCTGGAAGGACGTCGCCACGGGCGAATGGCCGCCGGCCTTCCCGAGCGACCGGCGCAGGGCCTACGATCTTCCCGAGATCCGGCGCTGGCTCGAGGTATTCCTGCGTCGCTTCTTCGCTTTCAGCCAGTTCAAGCGCTCGGCGATGCCGAATGGACCGAAGGTTTCGGCGGGTGGGTCATTGTCGCCGCGCGGCGACTGGCGGGCCCCGTCGGATGCGAGCGCAGCGGCATGGCTTGAGGAACTTGAACGGAACGTGCCGAACTGATCGGCGCGGCGCATGGACATTGAGGGGACGATCGGATGCCAGTCGGAGAGGGGGCGGGTGAGGAAGCCAAGGTCGTCAACGGCCTCTACATCTTCGACATCGAAATGCGCGACGGCAAACGCGGCCAAGCCAGGGGCGTGGTCGTGCTCTGCGACGGGCGCATCATGGGCGGCGACAGCTATTTCTATTACACCGGCAGCTACACGTTCCGGAACGGCAAGTGGCGCGGCGACATGATCGTCAATCAGCATACCGAAGCCATCGGCAAGACCCTCGCATTCGGCGGCAGGGAGGTCACCTGCGGTTTCTCGGGCGACTACTCGGCCGGCGGCGCCGAGGTCGAGGGCATGGCGCTGGTCGGCAAGACCACCGTGACATTCACGGCCCGCCTCACGCTGAAGGACGCGATGTAAGCCCCGCGTGATCTGCTCCCGTTCCTTGGCAGGAACCTTCGCACCCGCAGAACGTTCGCGTCTGTTGCTGTGAATTGTCGAGGAGAGGGACCATGCGCAAGCACTTGATGTTATCGACTGCGGCCGTCGGACTGATGCTCGCCTCCGGCTTGGCCTACGCCCAGGCGCCCGGTGAGCGCAGAGACGAGCCGAAACGGACCGAGGAACCGGCCAAAGGCGCTGCGCCGCAGCGCGGGGGCGCGGCCCAAGGCGCTCAAGAGCGGGTTCAGGAGCGCACGCAGGGCGCCCAGGAGAGACTCCAGGGAGCCGGTCGCGAAGAGAAAGGCGGCGCGGCCAAGCGCGAGGCCAACGAAGACAAGCGCCAGCCAGCTACAGCCGCCGAACGTGATCAACCGAAGGCGAAGGATCAGGCACAAGAATCTCGCGAACCTTCGCGCGATCGCAATCGCGAGGCCGAGACCGCCAAACCTGGGCGCGACAGCGGCAAGAGCAGCGCAGAGACGAAGCAGGACAAGTCCGCGCCGCAGAAATCAACTGCCGAGTCCGAGAAATCCAAGGCCGGCCCCGCGGGCCAGCAGAACGAGCGCAGTGGGGCTGCGGCCAACCAGAACGAGCGCAACCAGACCCAGCCGCCGCGCAACGCCGCCGAACAACAGCCGCCGGCGCAACAGAACAACCGCCCGGCCACCGCGACCGACACGAACCGGACGGCGCCGACCAACAATGCACAGACTGCGCCGGCGACGGGCACGCAGACCAATCAAGCCAATCAGACCACCCAGACCAACACGCAGGTTAATCAGCAGACCAGCATGACGTCTGAACGGCAGGTGCGGATCTCTGAAACGGTAAGCCGCGCGCGCCTGGCGCCACCAGAGCGCAACCTGAGCATCGCGATCCGGGTGGGTGAGACGATCCCTTCGCGCGTCCGTCTGCATCGGCTGCCGCCTGAGATCGTGTCGATCGAGCCGGAATATCGCGACTATGAGTATTTCGCGACGGATGACGACGTCGTCATCGTGGAGCCGCGCACGCATCGCATCGTCAGCCAGGTTCCGCGGGATCCGTCGCGGGCTCGTGCACAGATGGGCGGCAGCGCCGGCCAGAGCATGGCGGCCGCCGGCGGGAGCAATGTGAACTGCCGGATCATGCGGCGCGATGCCTCGGGGAACGTGGCCGAAGCAGAGCCGTCAACCGTCGGCTCGACTGCGCGCACGGATTCGCTGAGCGTGACGGTCCAGATGCCCGGCGGCGGATCGTCCGCGCCGATTGCCCTCGGCGCTCCCGCGGGTGACATCGTGGTCGCGTCGCAAGGGCAGGGCGACTGCACGGTGACAATCGAGCCGCAGACGCGCTAAAGCATGATCCGGAAAAGTGCGAAGCGGTTTTCCGAAAAGATCATGCTTAAACAGCCGCATGAAGCGCGATGACGATTCATCGCGCTTTAGGCGCCGGGCCGAACGACGACGCTGAAACGAGAACGCGCCGCCCGGCTGAACAGCCGGACGGCGCGCATCGCGTTCAATCTGAAAAGTTTCGAGGTCCGGAGTGCCTAGGAGTCCGGACCTCGTCACCTTGCCCCAGCCTTCAATCCCCCGCCCCATGTGGTCCCCCAACCCCATGTAGCGCGATCAGAGGGTGATGCCCGTGGAAGTGGCCGCCGATCGATGTCCCGCGATGTACGCGAAGGTTGGTTAGGCTTCCATTCCGGATCACTACGGACACGCCCGCGCCGTTTGAACATTGACGCGTTCGTCCGCGCATGCCGCGATCCTTGCCGCCTGAATGCGATGCGAGCAGATGTCCACATCTGGTCCGCGGTGCGAAACCCGCATTTCACCGGCCTGTCATTGAACTGGTCTAGCCCTGTTCCCGTCATCGCTGATGGCCAAGGAGCAAGCCATGTCGAAGCCGGTGCTGGGCGCCGCATTGTCCATCAAGTCGATCCCCGCGCATCGCGACTGGCTTCTGGAACGGCAGCGCGATCTCGAGATCCAGGATTTTTTCCGCGCGGATCTGCTCGATAGCGACTGGCGCGCGACTGCCGGCGAGATCAAGCAGATGCTTGCGGGCCACACGGGCCGGCTCGGCATTCACGGCCCGTTCTGGGGCTTCAAGATCGACAGCCACGATCCCATGATCCGCCAGGCCGTCACCAAACGCCTGCTTCAGGGTCTTGATGCAGCCGAGTTCCTCGGCGCGACCCAGATGGTGATCTATTCGCCGTTCACCACCTGGGACCACAACAATCTTGATCTCTACACCGATAACCGCGGCAATCTGGTCGAGCGGGTCAAGGCGACGCTCGCCGAAGTGATCGCGCGCGCCGAGACCATCGGCTGCGAGATCGTCATCGAGAACATCGAGGACAAGGATCCGCGCGACCGCGTCCGCCTTGCGAAGGCGCTGGAGAGCAGCAAGGTCCGCGTCTCGCTCGACACCGGGCACGCCAACTACGCCCACATCTCCACCGGCGCACCGCCGGTCGACTATTACGTCGAAACCGCCGGCGACATGCTGACGCATGTGCACCTGCAGGATACCGACGGCTTTGCCGACCGGCACTGGGCGCCGGGCGAAGGCAACATCCCGTGGGTCGCCGTGTTCCGCGCCCTTGGGCGGCTGACCTCGAACCCGCGGCTGATCCTCGAACTTCGCAACCACGACGACGTCCGCGCCGGCGCAGCCCATCTCGCTGCGCTCGGACTGGCCGAATAATCGCATCATCCTGGGCAGGGGTCACATCATGAGCAAGTTCACCCGTCGCACCATTCTGAAATCCGGCGGCGCTGCCGCCAGCACGCTCCTTTTGCCGCGCTTTGCCATCGCGCAAGGCGACAACCGTCCGTCGGTCACGATCGCCGTGCAGAAGGTGACCAATTCGAACGTCCTCGACGTGCTGCGCGAGCAGTCCAATGTCGGCGAGCGCGTGTTCTTCTCCTCGATCTGGGAAGGCCTGATCTCCAAGAACTGGCGCGGCAACCTGGAGGCCGTGCCCGGCCTTGCCACCGAATGGCGCCGCATCGACGACCAGACCGTCGAAGTGAAGCTGCGCCAGGGCGTCAAATTCCACAATGGCGACGAGCTCACTGCCGAAGACGTCGTCTTCACCTTCAGCCGCGAGCGCATGTTCGGCGAGACTGAAGCCAAGAGCCGCTCCACCATCCAGGCTTTCGAGAAGATCCCGGCGCCGCGTCCCGGCAAAGAGCTGCCGCCAGATGTGCCGGCCGTTGCCCGCCGCATCTGGCCGGACCTCGTCCGGGTCGATGCCGTGGACAAGTACACGGTGCGCTTCTACAACGCCACACCCGACGTCACCATCGAAGGCCGGCTGTCGCGCTATGGCTCCGACATCATGAACCGCCGGGCCTGGGAAGAAGCCGCGAGCTACCTCGACTGGGCGCGCAAGCCCGTCACCACCGGTCCCTACAAGGTCGTCGAGCTCAAGCCCGACGTGTCGCTGGTGCTGGAAGCGCACGACGAATATTGGGGCGGCCGCCCGCCGCTCAAGCGCATCCGCTTCCTCGAAGTGCCGGAAGTTGCGAGCCGCATCAACGGCCTGCTCTCGGGCGAATACCACTTCGCCTGCGACATCCCGCCGGACCAGATCGCCGGCATCGAAAAGAATTCCGCGTTCGAAGTGCAGGGCGGCACCATTCTCAATCATCGCCTGACCGTGTTCGACAAGAACCACGCCCAGCTCGCCAATCCGCTTGTCAGGCGCGCCTTTACTCACGCAATCGACCGCCAGGCCATCGTCGACAGCCTGTGGGCCGGCCGCACCCGCGTGCCGAAGGGCCTGCAATGGGAATTCTACGGCGACATATTCAACGCGGACTGGAGCGTGCCGGCCTATGATCCCAAGCTTGCGCAGGATCTGTTGAAGCAGGCCAATTACAAGGGCGATCCGATTCCCTATCGCCTGCTCAGCAATTACTACACCAACCAGGTCGCGACCGCGCAGATCCTGGTCGAAATGTGGAAGTCGGTCGGCCTCAACGTGCAGATCGAGACCAAGGAGAACTGGTCCCAGATCATGGAGCGGGCGCCGACCCGCGCGGTGCGCGACTGGTCGAACTCGGCCGCCTTCAACGATCCGGTGTCGTCGCTGGTTGCCCAGCACGGGCCGAACGGCCAGCAGCAGCAGATCGGCGAGTGGACCAATGTCGAGCTAAACAAGCTATCGGAGTTCCTGGAGACCTCGACCGATCGCCCAGCCCGCAAGAAGGCGTTCCGCCGCATGCTGGAGATCGCCGAGCGCGAGGACCCCGCCTATACGGTGCTACACCAGAACGCGACCTTCACGGCCAAGCCGAAATCCATCAAGTGGAAGGCAGCGCCCGCCTTCGCGATGGATTTCCGCGCCGGCAATTTCGAGGCCTGACGTGGCGCCGCTGGTCAGCATCCGGAACTTGCGCGTCACCTTCAACGGCGTGCAGGTGCTGCGCGGCGTCGACGTCAGCTTGCAGAAGGGCGAGGCCCTCGGGCTCGTCGGTGAGTCCGGATCGGGCAAGTCGGTGACCTGGCTTGCCGCCCTGGGCCTGCTGCCGCGCCATGCCAAGGTCTCGGGCTCGGTACTGCTGGACGACCGCGAGATCCTCGGCGCGCCCGCGGCCGACCTCGACCATGTCAGGGGCGGGCGGGTCGCGATGATCTTCCAGGATCCGGCGAGCGCGTTGAACCCCGTGCTGACCATCCGCAGGCAGCTCTGCGAAGCGCTGGCGTTGCATCGCGATCTCTCGGGCGACGCGGTGAAGGCGGAAGCGCGGCGGCTGCTCGATCTCGTCGGGATTCCCGACGCAGGCCGGCGGCTGTCCGCCTATCCGCACGAATTCTCCGGCGGCCAGGTCCAGCGCATCATGATCGCAATGGCGCTCGCCGGAAATCCCGACCTGCTGGTCGCGGACGAGCCGACTACCGCGCTCGATGCCACCATTCAGGCCCAGATCCTGGAGCTGCTCTCCTCGGTCCGTCGCGAGATGGGCATGGCCATGGTCCTGATCAGCCACGATCTCGGGGTCGTCGCCGAGAACTGCGATCGTGTCGCCGTGATGTATGCCGGCCGCATCGTCGAGGAGGCACCCAGCAACCAGCTCTTCGCCGATCCCGTGCACCCTTACGCGCAAGGCCTGATCGGTGCGCTGCCGCCGCTCGATGGAGCGCGCCGGCGCCTGACGGCCATTCCCGGCACCGTGCCCGATCCCGCGCGGATGCCTGAGGGTTGCGCCTTCGCGCCACGCTGCACGCTGGCGAGTGAAGCTTGCGGACTTGTCGCGCCGAGCCTGGCCCCGATCGCGCATGACCGCAACGTCGCCTGCATCCGCGCCGAGGCTTCGCGCCGGGCGCTGCTCGGGATCGCCGCCGAATGAGCGCGCCGTTCGTCCAGGTGTCCGCGATTTCGCGCAGCTACGCGATGCGCTCCGGAATGTTCGGCCGCAGCACCGTCGTTCACGCTGTCGACGGCGTGTCGCTGAGCATTCCCAAGGGCGAGACGCTGGGCTTGGTCGGCGAGTCCGGCTCGGGCAAATCGACCACGGGCCGCATCGTGCTCGGCTTCGAGCCGTCCGACAGCGGTGAGGTGCGGTTCGATGGCAAGCCGATGGCCCCGCTGGGAACGGCTGCATGGCGCGCCCAGCGCGCACGCATGCAGATGATCTTCCAGGATCCGCTGGGCGCGCTGGATCGGCGGCTGCCAGTCGCCGCGCAAATTCGCGAGCCCCTGGACATCCACGATCTCGGCATGCCCGCCGAGCGCGAAGACCGCGTTCGCGAATTGCTGCGCGCGGTTGAGCTGACGCCGGCACATGGCGCGCGCTATCCGGGCGCGCTGTCCGGCGGCCAACGCCAGCGCATCGTGCTCGCGCGGGCGCTGGCGACCAAGCCGGATTTCCTGGTCTGCGACGAGCCGGTCAGCGCGCTCGATGTCTCGATCCAGGCGCAGGTGGTGAACCTGCTCGCCGATCTCCAGGCCGAGCTGTCGCTGACGCTGCTGTTCATCAGCCATGATCTCCGCGTCGTCAGGCAGATCAGCAATGTCGTTGCCGTGATGTATCTTGGCCGCATCGTCGAGATCGGCAGCGCCGATGATCTGTTTGCGCGGCCCGAGCATCCGTACACGCAGGCGCTGGTCTCGGCCTCGCCCGCACCGGGCCGCCGCAGCGCGGGCCGCATCGTGCTCGCTGGCGATCCGCCGAACCCGGCGGCGCGCCCTCAAGGCTGTACTTTCCATCCGCGCTGCCCGCGCGCCATCGCGCGCTGTGCAAGCGAGGTGCCGGCACTCTCAAGCATCGGCGGCAACAGGCAAGTCGCCTGCCACCTGGTCACGGGTGCCGAAACGCGGGACGCGGCGTGATGGGCCACTTTTTCGCCATCCGGCTCGGCCGCGCGGCTCTGACGATCGTCCTCGTCGTCACCTTCGCCTTCGTCGTGCTGCGTCTGTCGGGCGATCCCGCGCTGATGATTTTGGGACCGGAGGCGCCGCCGGAGGTGCTCGCAGCATTCCGCAAGGCGTGGAGTCTCGATGATCCGATCTGGGCCCAGTACTTCGATTATTTTGGCGCCATCGCCAAGGGCGAGCTTGGCCGCTCCATGCGCGACGGCCGGCCCGCGATCGAGCTGGTGCTGGAACGCATCCCGGCGACGCTGGCGCTGACCCTGCCGGCGTTCTTCTTCAAGGTCGCGCTCGGCATTCCCGCAGGGATCTACGCCGCGCTGCATCGCGGCTCGGGAATCGACCGCGCCGTGATGATGACGGCGGTCGCCGGCTTCACCGTCCCGAGCTTCGTGCTCGCGCTGGTGCTGGTGTTGGTATTCGCGGTTCAGCTCGGCTGGCTGCCATCGGGCGGCCAGGAGAGCTGGCGGCACGCGATCCTGCCCATTGCGACGCTCGGCCTCGGTGGCGCCGCGGTGCTGGCGCGCTTCACCCGCAGCGCGATGCTGGAGGTGCTGGGCCAGCCCTATATTCGCACGGCTTCCGCCAAGGGCGTGTCCTGGCGCCAGGTGGTGACGTCGCATGCGCTGCCGAACGCCGCGATCCCGACGGTCACCATTCTGGGCTTCATGGTGGGAACGCTGATCGCCGGCGCGGTCGTCGTAGAGAGCGTGTTTGCCTGGCCGGGAGTAGGGCGCCTGCTCGTGGTCGCCGTCGCCAACCGCGACCTCGCCGTGGTGCAATGCATCTTGCTGCTGGTCGCGATGACCATGGTGACGTCCAATCTGGTCGTCGACTTCCTCTACGGCTTCCTCGATCCGCGCCTGCGCGCCAAAGGGGCGCATGCATGACCGACGCGACGCTGAAGGATGCCAAAGCGTTTTCAAGCGAAGTGGATTCCGGTTCGCGCAAAAGAAACGCGTCAAAACTAGAATCTAGCCTCCGCCGCCGCATCAGCCTGGCGGCGATCCCGGTCTCGGTCGCGCTCGCGATCACCTGGATCATCGCCATGCTGCTGATCGCCGCGTTCGCCGAGAAGATCGCGCCCTACGGCTTCACCCAGCTCGACCTGCGCAATCGCCTGGCGGCTCCCGGCAATGCCGCGCATTGGCTCGGTACCGACGAGCTCGGCCGCGACGTGCTGTCGCGGCTCCTCGTCTCCATCCGCATCTCACTGCTGATCGCGTTCGGCGCCACCGCGATCTCGGCGCTGGTCGGCACCACGCTCGGCTTCCTCGCCGCGCATTTCCGCGGGGCCATCGAACAGCTCGTGCTGATGCTGACCGACTTCCAGGCCAGCATGCCCTTCCTGATCATGGCGCTCGCGGTGCTCGCCTTCTTCGGCAATTCGCTGCCGCTGCTCATCGCTCTGATGGGACTGTTCGGCTGGGAGCGCTACGCCCGCATCGCGCGGGGCCTCGCCATCTCCGCCAATGCGCAAGGGTATGCCGCCGCCGTCCGCCAGTTAGGGGCGGCGCCGTCGCGGATCTACCTCCGGCACATCCTGCCCAACATCGCCTCGACCCTGATCGTCTCGACCACGCTGGTCTTTCCCGAGGTGATCCTGATGGAATCCGGCCTGTCGTTCCTCGGCCTCGGCGTGCAGCCGCCGATGACCAGCCTCGGCAACATGGTCGGCTATGGCCGCGAATACCTGACCCGGGCGCCCTGGATCATGCTGGCGCCGGCCACCACGATCGTGGTCACGACGTTGGCCGTCTCTGTGATCGGCGACTGGTTACGCGACCGGCTCGATCCGACCTTGCAATAGGGCCTCGACTTCTCGACTCCCGGTTCTGCAGGCGGCGTTTGCACAACCTCGCGCTGGGGAACGTTCGCGAGAGGCCGCGCCGGGAGCAGGGGAGCCCTGTCCGGACCAAGTTCCCGTTGCGCGCGTTCCCCGCGTGCGCTATCCGGCCGGAAAGCTCTGAGGCGGCTTCCATTTTTCCGCCCGGCTCCAAGCCAACCCGAGGACGGAAACCGCCATGCCAGCCTATCGCTCCCGCACCACCACCCACGGCCGCAACATGGCGGGCGCCCGCGGCCTCTGGCGCGCGACGGGCATGAAGGATGCCGATTTCGGCAAGCCGATCATCGCCGTCGTCAACTCCTTCACCCAATTCGTGCCCGGCCACGTCCATCTGAAGGACCTCGGCCAGCTCGTGGCCCGCGAGATCGAGCAGGCCGGCGGCGTCGCCAAGGAGTTCAACACCATCGCGGTCGATGACGGCATCGCCATGGGTCATGACGGCATGCTCTACAGCCTGCCGTCGCGCGAATTGATCGCCGACAGCGTCGAGTACATGGCCAACGCGCATTGCGCCGACGGTCTCGTCTGCATCTCCAATTGCGACAAGATCACGCCCGGCATGCTGATGGCCGCGCTGCGGCTCAACATCCCCGCCGTGTTCGTCTCGGGCGGACCGATGGAGGCCGGCAAGGTCAAGCTTCAGGGCAAGACCAAAGCCGTCGACCTCATTGATGCCATGGTGGCCGCGGCCGATTCCAAGGTCAGCGATGAGGACGTCAAGGTGATCGAGCGCTCGGCGTGCCCGACCTGCGGCTCCTGCTCGGGCATGTTCACCGCCAATTCCATGAACTGCCTGACCGAGGCGCTTGGCCTCGCGCTGCCCGGCAACGGTTCGGTGGTCGCAACCCACGCCGACCGCAGGCGCCTGTTCGTCGAAGCCGGCCACACCATCGTCGACCTCGTCCGCCGCTATTACGAGCAGGACGATGCCAGCGTGCTGCCGCGCAACATCGCCAACTCTAGGGCGTTCGAGAACGCCATGACTCTCGACATCGCGATGGGCGGCTCGACCAACACCGTGCTGCATCTGCTCGCCGCTGCCCATGAAGGGCAGGTCGAGTTTACCATGCGCGACATCGACCGGCTCTCGCGTCGTGTGCCCGTGCTGTGCAAGGTCGCACCATCCGTCGCCGACGTGCATGTCGAGGACGTGCACCGCGCCGGCGGCATCATGGGCATTCTCGGCGAGCTCGACCGCGCCGGGCTGATCGACACCTCGGTCTCGACCGTGCACGCCCCGACCATGAACGATGCGTTGGAGCGCTGGGACATCAAGCGCAGCAAGAGCGAGGCGGTGCGCACCTTCTATCGGGCCTCGCCCGGCGGCATCCCGACCCAGGTCGCCTTCAGCCAGGAGCGCCGCTACGACGAGCTCGATGCCGACCGCGAGAAGGGCGTCGTGCGCGACCTCGAGCACGCTTTCAGCAAGGACGGCGGCCTCGCCGTGCTTTACGGCAATCTCGCGCAGGACGGCTGTATCGTGAAGACCGCCGGCGTCGACGCCTCGATCCTGAAATTCTCCGGCCCCGCGCGCGTGTTCGAAAGCCAGGACGCAGCGGTGGAGGGCATCCTGGGCGGTAAGGTCGTCGCGGGTGACGTCGTCGTCGTGCGCTATGAGGGCCCGCGCGGCGGCCCCGGCATGCAGGAGATGCTCTATCCGACCAGCTATCTGAAATCGATGGGCCTCGGCAAAGCCTGCGCGCTCGTCACCGACGGCCGCTTCTCCGGCGGCTCGTCCGGCCTGTCGATCGGCCATCTGTCGCCGGAAGCGGCCGAAGGCGGCAATATCGGTCTCGTGCGCGACGGCGATCGTATCGCCATCGACATCCCCAACCGCAGCATCAGCCTGGAGGTCTCCGACGAGGAGCTGGCCAAGCGCCGCGCCGCGGAGGAGGCGAAGGGCGATGCCGCCTGGCAGCCGCAGAACCGCAAGCGCAATGTCTCGACCGCGCTGCAGGCTTACGCCGCGCTCACCACCAGCGCCGCGCGCGGCGCCGTGCGCGAGGTGAAGCGGCGTTCGAGATAGCGCCTGATCGACGCGCCACAGGCTGGGCGGATTCTTCCGGAATGACCCGCGGTCTCCGCGCGAGCGGGCGGGCGCACTGTTGCAGGACAGAGCCGGGACAAGCGGTCGCAAAAGAAACGGCCCCGCCTCCTGGGGTGTGGGCTTTTGGGGGTGGAGGCGGGAGCCGTTTTGCGAAGTGGGCGCCCAACGTGCGGGCTCGCCCGCCAGGCCCCTGTGAATTTAGTGTCTTTGCGCCCATTTTGCCATTTAATTTTTATTTATTTGTACTTTGTTTGTGATTTAATCGCGCCATCCTAAGAAAATAGCCGAAATCCATTTTTCCGAATCCGGCCGGGCGGACGCCGTATCCTCCGCAACGGTCCGGATTGCCAGTAGCGGGGTAAGCCATGAGTCACTCTCCATCGCTCGTGCCGCACATTGCGACAGACCGGGACGTCTATCTCGTGCTCGATGATTTCGGCCGGCGGCTGGGCCGCGCCTGGTGTGAGACGGCTGAGGAGGACGCCAATCGGGCGACCCTGCTCAGGAATCTCGTCGAGGGGCAATATCTCCATCCGGTACGTGTCGTGGCTTTCAATACCGCGGAAGGATGGTCGCGAGATGCCACGGCAGAAGTCGCAGACGAACTGCGCCGCCGCTTTGTCGAATTCGAGGAGACCGATCCCTCGCTGCTGGAGTTTTTGGAAAGAGCAGCGAGGCGGTGAAGCTCGAGCGGAGGCGGATGAACGCCAAACGCACGTCGCGTGTTGATGCGCGTGGTCAATGAGTTCTTACCTGTCGGCTGCGACTGGCTGTTCGCATTAAGGATGCCCCGACGAAGTTCGGCAGCCCAGGATTTTGCGTCGTATACTGCTAGCGACCTTCGCAAATCCATTTCGGGCAACTGGGGCACCACGCAATGTCTCGTACTCTCGCCGTCGTTTTCTCTACCGCCGTCGCCGCGATTTCCATGATGGGCGCAGCCTCCGCCGGCTGCTACAATTGCTATGCGCCGCCGCCGTGCACGACCTGCTACCAGCAGCAATACGTCGCGCCGCAATACCGCGCTGTCGACGAAACCGTGATGGTGTCTCCCGGTTCTGTGGTCGCGCATCGCACGCCGGCGCAGTACCGCACCGTAATGGTGCCGCAGACCGTGATGGTGGCGCCGCCCAGCGTCCAGTACGAGCGCATCCCCCCGCAATATGCCACGCGCCAGCGCGTCGAGATGGTGTCGCCGGGCTATTCGTATTACGCGCCCGTGCAGATGGGCTGCGCGTCCTGCGGGTACTGAGCTGACGCAATGAAGACAGTCTCGCGCGGCGCTCCTTGCGGGGCGCCGCTTTCTTTTGCGCATCAGCAAGCGAGGCCCGGATATGGAGACGAATCCAACCGGACCTCGCAACCGGCAACGCCCTGGGAGATGTCGCCGGTATCTGGGATTGCCGAGACGTCGGCGCGTGGCGGCGCCGAACCTGCCGCCAAGCTAGAGGAACAGGCTGACACTCGCCTGACAAAGGGCGGGGCTGAAGAGGTTGAGGCGAGAGTGCGAACTTCGCGTTGCCTTGCGCGGTCGACGCGTTAAGCGACACCCGTTCCAGGCTTGGAAGGGTGGCCGAGTAGTTTAAGGCACCGGTCTTGAAATTTACTCTGAAAATGGTCGGTAGGAATTAAGCTCCTAGGAGCGGCGATCTCGTCAGGGGAAAAGGGTCCGCTCGGGAAGCTTTCGGGCCCCATACGACCAACCGGGCCCCTGCGACCGGCCGCGCTGGGGGACCATTGAGCGGCCGCCGACCGAGGCGGCGCTCTTCAGCAAGTGAAGAAGAAACCAGCGCAGCCATGCCGAACGCTAGGGGCGCCTAGAGACCACAGGGCAATAGCAGTCTGTGCTTCGGCCTGGAAAATGAACGCTGATCGCTAGGCACGTTCCTAGGCCAGCCGAGTTGGCCTTGCTTCGCTCACTCATCATTTTTGCTCGCTTCGTCCGCTCTCACGTTGCGAGCCGGGAATCTCGACAATGGTGCTCAGTTCCTCTCCAGGCGCGTCCGGAAGCTCACAACTCTGTCCATGTCGCTGGAAGCTGATTGCCTACCTTGTTGCTTCACCACCTGCTCGAGTTCAAGAGCTTCTATTGCAAGCTCATCTGCCAAGCGTCCGAAGAGTTCGCGCTTTTGCGGATCGCTTGCCCGCCTGCTCATAAGGGCCAAATCCGCGGCATCGGCGCGGAGTTTGTCCAATCTTTTTTTGAGGTCCGCCATTATCGGCATGTCCTAAACCCACCTCGTCTCGGGTGGGGGTACAAGTCAACGGCGGAATATTCTATTGGTTCTTCGTTAACCGTTCATTAGGCTGACAGGCGTCGTGAAGACCCCGCGAGGGTGAACCGGCGGGCCAGGATCCGAGTCGCGAATCCTCTGCCGGGATTTCGGACCAAAGCGGAGTCACATCAGCGGCTTAGCCTGCGATTTCCCTGGCGGTCGGCGCGATGCCGGGCCCACCGGTGGAGCACCCACGGTGCGCCGATCAGACGCATTCGGTTAGCAACAGCCACGTCAGCCATATGCTGGCCGAATATTCATCCCAAGATCGTGCAGGAGCGGCTAGGCCATTCCTCAAATCGCGATCACGATGGAGAACCATCTGATGCCGAACATGCAGGGCGAAGCGGCCGCGGCTGTTGACGTTGCC
The DNA here is from genome assembly GCF_023073715.1 of Bradyrhizobium sp. 164. Lineage (GTDB taxonomy): Bacteria > Pseudomonadota > Alphaproteobacteria > Rhizobiales > Xanthobacteraceae > Bradyrhizobium. The sequence goes on along the minus strand of NZ_JADPKA010000008.1, from coordinate 176,486 downwards.
ATGCGAGCCGCCATAAACAAGCGAACCGAAGCGACGAAAAGCTAAACAATTTCCAGTCTGGAAGGGTGGCCGAGTGGTTTAAGGCACCGGTCTTGAAAACCGGCGTGCCCGCAAGGGTACCGTGGGTTCGAATCCCACCCCTTCCGCCACAATCCAATAAAATCAACCGCTTAGATGCGGTTCGTTACCGCGCTCAGCTGAGCTCGACATTGAGGGCGCAATCGCGGATGAGTTGAAGCGACACGAAATCTTGTCGGACTCGCTGCGCCGCTCGAGATCGGTAGCAACTCCAGGCGAGGGGGGCCTGGTGTGCCTTAGCTGTGTTGCGCGGACGATTGATCATCCCAGAGCAGTTCACCGCACCGGCATTGATACACCCGGATGAAGCGGGCTGCCTTCATGTCCCATAGCTTCTCCGCCAGACTGAGCGGTTCGCGGCATTTGGGGCAGCGGAACAGGGTTCGGCTCGGGGGCGTGGCTGGAGGCATGGGCACGTCTCATTTTTCAGAAGACGCGAAAGCTCGGCAAGCGTTCCTGAGCATGATCCGGAAAAGTGTGAAGCGGTTTTCGGCAAAGATCAGGCTCAAACACAACGTCAAGCGCGATGACGATTATTGCCAATCGCATTGCGCTTTAGCTCCGGTGGAGGCCGTTGCAAAATAGGAACGCTTGCGGCCCACGTACTTTGATCCGCATGCGCTTAGGCGCATCAGGCTATCTAACCGTAGCCCGAGCGGCCCCAGCCCTGGGTCCTTGATCCAGGCCTGGGGTCGTTCTTTCTCGCGCAAACGGCTGCGCCTGGACCGGCGAGCCTTCGTTGAAGGACCAGGTGTCTCAAGCTGCACGTGCAAACGAGCGACGCCTGTGGCGCAGGTATCGCTCGATATCGGCGAGCGGCATTGCGTTCAGCACCCGCTCTGCGGGGACGCCGCCTTTTCGCGCCATCTCGACGCCCCAATGCATGTGATCGAGCTCGGCGATCGAGTGCGCGTCCGGATTGATGCTCAACATGCAGCCATATTCGAGCGCAGCCTGATGCCAGCGCCAGTCCAGATCGAGCCGCCAGGGATGAGCGTTGATCTCGATTGCGACGTCGTGCTTGGCGCAGGCGCGCAGCACCTTCTCGACATCGATCTCGTAGCCTGGACGGCGCTGAAGCTGGCGGCCGGTCATGTGGCCGACGATGGTGGTGTAGGGATTGGCGACAGCCCGCAGCAGGCGTTCGGTCTGTGCCTTCCGATCCAGCCTGAAACGCCCGTGGATGCTGGCGACCACGAAATCGAAGCCGTCGAGCACCTCGTCCGGATAGTCCAGCGATCCGTCCGCCAGGATGTCGGACTCAATGCCCCTCAGGATCCGAAAGTCCTTGCCAAACTTTCTATTGAGCCGCTCGGCCTGCCGATGCTGCTCCTTGATCTGCTCGAGCGAGAGACCCCCGGCGTAGTGCGCCGACTGCGAGTGGTCGGCGACACCGAAATATTCGAAGCCGCGCTTCAGCGTGGCCTTGGCCATGCTCTCGAGCGTCTCAGTCCCATCCGAGGCGTCGGTGTGGCAGTGCAGGATGCCGCGCAGGTCCTGGTCGGTGACGAGCCTCGGCAGCTTTTTCTTCAGCGCCCGCTCGATCTCGCCGCGGCCCTCGCGCAGTTCGGGCGCGATGAAGGGAAGGCCGAGCGCCCGGTAGATGTCTTCCTCGGTCTCTGCGACAACGCTCCGCCCCTTGTGCAGCCCGTCCGGCTCGAGGCGCATTCCTTTCTTGTCCGCGAGCGCCCGAAGCTGATCCAGATGAACAGGTGAGCCTGTCGCGTGGAGCAGGGCGGCGCCAAAATGCTTGCGATCGGCGAGGTGGACTTGCAGCCCGCCTGATTCGATAACGCTGCCGCTCCCGGCGGCCTCGGCGACGATCGCGAAGTCGGCGACGAGTTCGCAACCGCGCCTGAAGTCGCCGGCGATCGTGAGCCGTCTGAGCTCGGGCCGCGCTTTCCGCAGCGAGTCCGTTGCATGCTCGAGCAGGGCCGCGGCGCGATGCAGGTGCAGGCGACCCTTGCCGCTTTTGGCGATCGCAAGGTTCTCCACGATCTTGGTCTGCAGCGCGGCCCCAAGCCCCTTGGCCTTCTTGATGCGGTCTTGCTCGGCTGCCGTTTCCAATTCGGACAGGGAGGTGATCCCGAGATCCTTGTAGAGCTTGAGCACCTTCTCAGGCCTTAAGCCCGGCACCGTCAGCAGTTCCAGGACCCCCGCGGGAATTTCCTTGCGCAGCTTCTCAAGGCTCGGATGAGTCCCCGTGCGATACAGCTTGGTGATAATGTCCGCGATGGCTTCGCCGACCCCGGGAATCTCGGTGAGGCGGTCTTCCTCGATCAGCACGTGGAGCGGGACGACGAGCGCGGCAAGATTATCGGCGGCGTTGGCATACGCCTTCGCACGATAGGGGTTGCCTCCACGCAGCGCCGTTCGCTGCGCGTATTCCCTCAGGAGTTCAGTCACCCTTGGGGTGTCAGCGACCGCCACTCACCTCGCTCCAGGCCTTCAATCGATTGACCTCTCAAGCTTTTGGGCTGCCCGGAAGTCGTCCAGATGCTGCAGGTTTGGCCCGTACGCGGCCTCCTTGGTGAGCAGGTGGTAGATCCGGGCTACCATGATTTGGAGATGCTTCATTCGCCCGCGGGGCATCGTCCGGGCCTTGCAAAGGGCTCGAACCGCGTGCGCTCGGAAATAGTCAAAAGCGTCGGACATCGTGGATTCAACGTCTCGCTCAAAGATTGGTTCTTATCCGTCGCTTCTAGAAGCACCAGTCCCATCGCCGTCTGTAGATGGGAGCCGCTCGACAATCAGGACGAACGAGAGCGCATCCGGAACGCTGTCGAACTTGAAAAATTAGCCTGGCAGGAAGCTTCACAGCGGGCCAGGCATGTTCTTCTTTTTCTCGAACCGGCTCGGGTGTCTCGGCTCGTTGCTGATCTCCGGCTTGATCACTCTCGCGCTCCTCTTCCTGCTCGGGATAGTCCGGTTCTGAACCCCCGGCGCGTGGTCCAGATTCACCCTCCACGCATTTGAGATGCAGGTCGCCAGCATCTGGAACTTGGCCAGTGCTGGCCTGTTGTACGCACTCTCGTCCACCTACGGAGAGATGTCTTGGAAAGCACAATCATCGGAGAATTCGACACTCGCCGCAGCGCCGAGCTTGCCATTGAGCACGTCGTCCAGGAATGCGGCGTATCCCGAAGCGACGTCTTCGTCCAACCGGCCGGCGGCGCGAACACGGCGGGGACACATCCGGCCGGTGCTGACGTCAAATCCGCGCCCGCGCCGGAAGGTCACCAGAAGTTGGAAGGTCTGATCGAGGTCTCCGTGGATTTCCACGGCGATGCCCCTGAAAAGATCGCAGACGTCTTGAGGGGCGCCGGCGCAAAGACTGTCCGAACCAAATAACGCAAGTGCGCTTGTGCCGCGTAAGCTCTGTGGTTCGGCATTCTCACACCGAAGCGTAGCCCGTCTCCGAGGACGCGGAACCCGTTGAGCATTCACAGCGTTTTAGACACGAACGCGACTTGCGAGGTCCACCTGCTTCAGAGTTCATCGACCCTGATCCCCGGCAATACCGTCTGGCGGCGGTGCGAAGCGCGCCGCGTCGCGGTTCTGAATGATGCTGCCGCTTATTTCGCGGCCCTGCGGGATGCGCTGCTGGAGGCGCAAGACCAAGTTTATGTGATCGGATGGGATATCCATAGTGAGACCAGGCTGGTCGGAGCTTCCGGACGAGCGGATGATGGTCTGCCGGAACAGCTTGGCCCATTCCTCCGCGCGCTCGTTCAACGCCGTCCCGCCCTGTGGATTAATATTCTGATCTGGGACTTCGTCTCGTTTTACGCGTCCGAAAGGGAATGGAATTCCGCGGCAAAATTCACCGCCGGAACATGTGGCCGCGTCCGATTTCATCTGGATTCCACACTTCCGTTTGGTTCCGCCCAACACCAGAAGATCGTCTGTGTCGACGGTTCATTGGCGTTCGTTGGCGGGCTCGACCTGACGATCAGGCGCTGGGACACGAGCGACCATCGCGCCGATCACGCGTTGCGCTGCGACCCTGCGGGTAAGCCATACCCACCGTTTCATGATGTTCAATGCATGGTCGACGGGCATGCTGCGGCATGGCTAGCCGACCTCGCGGAGGAACGCTGGCGTGCGGCAGGTCAACAGGTTCATCCTCGGCGCGCGCTGAAGAGCATTCGGTGGCCGGCGAATGTGCCGGTTGAGGCGGAGCACGTGCCGGTGGGTATCGCCAGGACAGAGATCGTGTGTCCTGCAGGTTCGAGGATCAAGGAGGTCGAGCGCTCACTGGTTGCAGCGATCCGGTCAGCGACGAGCTTCGTTTACATCGAAAACCAGTTTACCAGCGCTATCAAGATAGCGCGGGAATTGGCCGAGCAGATGCTTCGCGCGCCTTCGCTTCGGGTTCTCGTTGTCACTCCCAAACTGCATTCGTCCTGGGTAGAATCCCAAGCCATGCAAAACGGCCGTGGTGCCTTCATCGACTGCTTCAATGAGGCCGGAGTGGCAGATCGTATCCGCTTCGTCTACCCGGTCTCACCCAGCGGGGATACCGAAGCTGCCGTGATGGTGCACAGCAAGCTCATGACCGTCGACGATCGGATCTTGAGAATCGGCTCGGCTAACCTGAACAATCGGTCGATGGGTGCCGATAGTGAGTGTGACCTTATTTTTGAAGCTGCATCCGACGAGCATAGAAACTTCATCGCTTCGGTCCGCCGTCGCCTGATTGCCCATTTCTGCGATCTCGACGAACAGACCATAACGCGAAATGAGGATCGTCTTTTTGCGCTCCTGGACGACGTGTCGAGAGCTGATGGGGCGAAGGCGCTGCGGGAAGTGGAGTCCTCGGTTCTGACCAGTACTCTGGCCACAATGGTTCAGCCGGTGGCCGACCCTGAGCGGCCTCTCCATCTCGAGCGGGCGGCATCTCGCATGTGGAGCACGAAGACTCTAATAGGGATCGTATCGATAGCCGTGGCGCTTTTTGGATTGGCGATGGCTTGGTCGTACACGTCTTTGAGCGATTTCGCCGACGCGGGTCGTATTTCAACGTTCCTGTCTGCCTACTCGCAGTCTATCTGGGGGCCGCCATTCGCGATCGCAGCTTTCGTCGTCGGCGGGCTGGTCGTGTTTCCGGTTCTCGTACTCATTGCAGCAACTGCTGCCGCGCTTGGGCCCTGGCTAGGGTTCATTACCGCAATGGCCGGCGTCTTGCTCAGCGCCCTCGTGCTTTTTGCGCTCGGGCGGGCACTCGGACGACAGCGACTCCAGCGTTTACTCGGACGACGTGCAGCGCGCATCCAGGAACGCGTCTTAGGCAAGGGTATTCTGGCTGTCGTCGTCATCCGGATGATTCCGATAGCACCGTTCTCGGTGGTGAATGTCGTGGCTGGTGCGAGCACGCTGCCTCTCCGCGACTTCATGGTTGGAACTCTGCTGGGCATGATGCCCGGTATTCTCGCCATGGCAGTTCTGGGGGCTCAAATCGCAGATTTGGCCAGGGATGCTTCCTGGAGCAACATATTGCTATTGGTCTTGGCGTTTTTGAGCTGGCTCGGAATCTGCGTAGGCGCACAATTCGTCGCGACCTGGCTCGCCGGGAGGCGCTGATGGCGGCGATGCGTTTCATGACATGGAATGTGCATGGCACGTTCAATCTCAATACGAAGTTCGATTTGGAGGGTGTTTGCTCGATCGTTCGCCGGTGGGCCCCCGATGTCGTCGCGCTTCAGGAGGTGGATTCGCGATCGCGGTCAGACAATCCATTCGCGAAGTTGGCAAGTGTTGTCGGCGATCACCGCGTTCACGCCAAGTCGATCGTCACCGAGGATGGCGACTACGGTCAGATGCTCCTAAGCCGCTTTCCATTCTCCGGGGTGCCCGAGATCGTCGACGTGTCGTATCGGGAGCGGGAGCCCCGTAGGGCGATTGCCACGGGACTGCTGACACCTGTCGGCCATGTGCGCGTGGTGGCTACTCATCTCGGCTTGAGTATCCATGAGCGGTATGCGCAAGCTCAGGCCCTGGTCAGCCTTGTGAAGCCCGGAAAGACCGTCGTTCTCGGCGACTTCAATGACTGGTTTTGGGTCAAATCGGTGCGGCGTGTGCTCGCGCAGGTTTGCCCAAACCGGACACGCTTGCGGACTTTCCCGGCGCGCTTGCCCGTTCTACGCCTTGATAGAATCTATGCGACGCCCGACGCCCGGTTCGGGAAAGTGTGGACCGACCGGGAGGCAGGAGCCTATTCAGACCATTTGCCGGTGATTGCAGAAATAGAGATCTGAATATTTTCCCGAGGGAAGATGATCTTCTCGCTCGCCGCTTTCCCCAAAGCGCGATGAGATTAGGACGAATCGTCATCGCGCTTTAGGTTGTTGTCTTGACATGATCTTTTCGGAAAACCGCTGCGCATTTTTTCCGGATCATTAGCGTTCGGGAAGGGATCCCGATCAGCCTTCTTGCCGATTTTCCGAAGATGGCAGAATGCCACTGTTTTGCCCGACGGGTCAACCGGCTTTTGCGCGAATGCAAAAGGCGTTGTGCCAACAAGACTTAGCTACTGTGCATGGGGTTGTTTTCGCAAACTTCGTTGGTCAGCGTCTATGCTTCAGCTCAAGCATGCGGAACTTTTTCCTCGCCGCCACGTTGTGTTGCCATGACTGAAGACCTTTCCTTCCGACGCAAGCCTCTGACTCCCGAGCAGCGCCAGGCACGTGATGCAGCGCGCCGGCTCGAGGCCGAAAAGGCCATGCGCGATCATGAGGCGGCGCAGAAGGCGTTTTACGCCAACAAGGAACGGCTGAAGGCCGAACGCCTCGCGCGGGAGGCGGCCGCGGCGAAGGGCTGACCAAACGCGGTCGGCGCCAACAATCTCCCATACCGATCTTTCAAACCGATGCCGCCGGCGTCTCACGCCGGTTGGCGTTCCCCTTGCTCAAGACCAGCTTGCGCGCGCCCGGTCCCACGCCCATCGGCGGGCTTGACGGCGTTTGCCTTCCGGGAGGAAGCTTAGGGTGAAGTGAACCACGGAGACGTTCGCTCCCAGCCAGTATGTCACATCAGCGAAACGAGAATGGAGCTGACCATGACCACGTTCGACAAGCGCGAGCAGGGCTTTGAAGCAAAGTTCGTCCACGACGAGGAGCTGATGTTCAAGGCGACGGCCCGGTCCAACAGGCTGCTCGGGCTTTGGGCCGCAAGCCAGCTCGGCCTCAGCAACGACGACGCGGCAAGCTACGCAACGGCGCTGGTCACGGACAATCTGGAGAGGCAGACCATCGACGACATCGTGAGCAAGGTGTCCGCCGATCTCGCCGCCAAGGGCGTGGCGCGCGAGCAGGTCGCGCAGAAGCTTCTGGAATACCTGCGCCAGGTCATGCAGCAGCTCGAAGCTGGCACATGAGAGGCTGGCCATTATGCCTCATTCGGCGTGCTTGCGCGCCCCGGCATCGCTGAGCCTGTCGACATAGGCGATGCCGATCGCCGAGAAGACGAAGGTGAGGTGGATCAGCACCTGCCACATCACGCCAGTCTCGGTAAAGCCGGCGCGGTTCGAGCCGAGATTGCCGGCCTCGATGAAGGTGCGCAGCAGCGCGATCGAGGATATGCCGATGATGGCCATGGCGAGCTTGATCTTGAGAACGCTGGCATTGACGTGGCCGAGCCATTCCGGCTCGTCGGGATGACCCTGGAGATCGAGCCGCGAGACGAACGTCTCGTAGCCGCCGACGATCACCATCACCAAGAGATTGGAGATCATCACGACGTCGATCAGGGCCAGCACGCTCATCATGATCTGTTGCTCGGTGAGGTCGAGCGAGTGCCAGGACAGATGCCAGAGCTCCTTGAGGAACAGCGCGATGTAGACGCACTGCGCCACGATCAGTCCGAGATACAGCGGCAGCTGCAGCCAGCGCGAGCCGAAGATGACCATCGGCAGCAGGCCCAGACGCGGCAATGGCGGTCGGGATTCGATGCGGCGTTCGGACTGGAATCCAGGCTCAACCGACATTCAGGCAGCATCCTCGCATGGAGATGATCTTGCTGCCATGTAACCCGGCAAGATGGCCGGCGGAAGACGCGGCGCAAGCCGGTCGTTTGCCAGGGATCGCGCCGTTTCGTGCTACCGTGCCGGGCGGCCGTCGCGCGCTCGGCCAGCACGGAATCAAGTTCGGGAGGCGGGGAGTGTTTCGCAGCGGGACATGGGCGGGTGGGATCGCGCTCGCAGCCGCGATCATGGCCGGCTCCGGCGGCGCGGACGTGTCGGCAACGCCACTAACCCCGTTCCGCTATGAGGCGCAGGCGCAGCGCCATTGTCCGCAGGATCAGGTGGTCTGGCTCGATTTCAGGAAGGGCGTCTACTACACCAGGGGCCAGAAGCGATATCGCCAGGGCTTTGACGGCAGCTTCGTCTGCCTGAACGAGGCTCGGGACGGCCGCTACCGGCGCTCGCTGCTCGGCCTGCGCTGAGCGGCGGGTGAGTGGGAAAAGCGAGCGGGCTATTTCCGGCTCGGCAGCTTCACCGGTACGTGCGGGGAGGTGCTAATGACCCTGGGGCTTCCGTCCGGATAGGTGCGATCGCCGCGGATCAGGGATTCAAGAACAAGAAAAAACTTCTCGGCAAGCATGTGACTCACCCTGGTTGGTGATGGCCTCTTGAAATTAAGTCGAGGCGCCGAATGCGGAAATTCAATCAACTAAACGGGAGCGGGACAATCCCGGGCAAACACTGTTTGCAGCGAAGTGTGGTCGTCGTCGGGAAAGCGCGAAGATCGCGCCCGAGATTAACCGAAGGCCAGTGCCACGAGGCTCGAGCAGAGCAGGACCAGGCCGCCTGCGGTCAATGCCAGGAAGCCATCGGATACGAGGTCATGGTTGCGCATGGGACACCTGCCGCTCTCGTCCTCGATGCTCGATCGGATCGATTAAAATTGTCCGAACGTGCCGCCTTGAAAGAAGTGAATGCTTGCCGTCCCGCGCGAGTGCCTTCAGGCCCTCGTGCGGTAACCTTCAAACGCATGGGCAAGGAAGATCGCCGCGCTTACCAGACCCATCAGTGCCGAAACCGTCTCGATCATCGCTAAATTCCAAATCCCGCCCTGCATCCGAGAGAACGCGTGCGGCCTTGCACAGTCAAAAGAATTTCCCTGAGCGGCGTGACAATGGGGATGGAGTGAGGATTTGGCGCAACAGAATGTCCAGCCTTGGCACAGAGCAGGGCCCTGCGTTCCGTAGATCACGGGGGAAGCGAACGTCCCGTTTACCATGCCGGCGTGATCGCTGTGGGCTCCCCATTTCCGCCGTGTTCGGGTTGCGTTATCGTTACTGCTTCCGATGCGGTGGTGGGCTGCCTCGGATCAAAGGACCGGACGGCGCTCCCGTAGCCAGTGCGGGTTGGGCATGCCGCCGGCGGAATGGTATTTGGGGCAAATGGGGATCCGACGGTCAGATTCGGTTTTGCGGGCCGCGCGCGGTGTTGCGGCGGTCGCGACCTGCCTTGCGCTCGCCAATTGCGCCTCTTCGACCAAGTTCGCCAGCCGCGTCGATCCGAAATATGGCGTGTCCTCAAGCCCAAGGGTGGTGGCCTGGGGTGACCCGGTCCCGAAGGGCGGCGGCACCTACCGCGTCGGTAAGCCCTATATCGTGGCCGGCCGGACCTACGTGCCGGAGGAGGACGTCAACTATCGTGCCGAGGGCATGGCGTCCTGGTATGGCGATGATTTTCACGGCCGCCTGACCGCCAACGGCGAAGTGTTCGACATGACCTCGCTCACGGCGGCGCATCCGACCCTGCCGATGCCGTCCTATGCGCGGGTGACCAATATTTCCAACGGCAAGTCGCTGATCGTCCGCGTCAACGACCGCGGGCCCTATCACGGCAACCGGCTCATCGACGTCTCGAACAAGGCCGCCGAACTCCTTGAATTCAAAGGCAATGGCGTCGCCAAGGTCCGGGTCGAATATGTCGGCCGGGCGCCGCTGGAAGGCTCCGACGATCGCCAGCTGATAGCCACCTTGCGTACCGGCGTTCCGGCGCCGACCCCCTCAATGGTCCGGGTCGCTTCGGCCAAGCCTTTCGTGCCGGAATTGCCCTCGTCGAGCCGCGGTGCCATTCGCGGCGAGGTTCCGATGCCGGAGGGGCGGCCCTACAATCTCGGCAACAGCTCGGCCGATATGGCCTCGCTCAACGCGACCTCGGAAATGTCGGCCTCGAGCCGCAGCCGGGGCCGGGGCCACCAGAACGCCCGTGCCGTGTCCTATGACGACGACGGCCGCTATGCGACCGAGAGCGCGCTGTCCGGCGCCTACGCCTCGGATGGCGCGGCCGAGGCCCGCAGCATCCTGAGTGGCCGCGGCCTCTACTGAGTTGTGCTCGCCGTCAGGAATTTCACCAGCGCTGCGTTCACCTCCTCGGGCCGCTCCTGCTGCACCCAATGGCCGGCGCCCTCGAGGATCAGCTTGTGTTTCAGATTGGGCAGCACGCGCTCGAGCTCGTTGACGCGCTTCGCCCCGATCAGGCCGGTGATGACGGCGTCCTTCGAGCCGGCGATGAACAGTGACGGCTGCTGGATCTGTGCATCCTGCCAGGGCGCCGTCAGCTCCCAATTGCGGTCGATGTTGCGGTACCAGTTCAGCCCGCCGCGGAAGCCGCATTTGCGAAAGCTTTCGGTGAAATAGGCTAGGTCAGCCTCGCTCAGCCAGCGGGGCAGTGGCTCCTCGGCGCCCGCATGGCCGAGAAAGCCCTTGCCCTCCTGCACGAACATGGCCGCCGAGGGATCGGCGAGGCCGCGGCCGCCGAGCACGATGCGCATGGTGCGGGCGACGTCGCGCTCGAGCTCGGCCTCGGCGACGCCCGGCGTCTGGAAATATTGCCAATAGAAATTGGTGATGCCGCCCTGGCGCAGCAGATCGAGCGGCTTGCCGCGGCCGCGGAACGGCGGCGGCACGCTCAGGCCCGCGACCGCCGTGAAGATGTCGGGGCGGAACAGCGCGGCGTGCCAGGCGACCGGAGCGCCCCAATCGTGGCCGACCACCATTGCCTTGCTCTCGCCCAGCGCCTGCACCAGGCCGACGACATCGCCGACCGTGTCGAAGATGGAGTAGGCGGCCGCATCAGGGGGCGCCGCGCTCTGGCCGTAGCCACGCATGTCAGGAGCGACCACATGAAACCCGGCGGCCGCGAGTGCCGGGATCTGGTGGCGCCAGGAATAGGACAGTTCCGGCCAGCCATGGCACAGCACCACCAGCGGACCCTGGCCCTGCTCGCGGATGAAGAGCTCGATCCCGTTGGCCTTGATCATACGGGTTGAGGACATTCAAGTTTCCGCCTTGCTTCAGGGGTTTGGTCGGCAAATATAAGATGCCACGATAGGGGCGCGAGGAGAATCGTGCAATCTCAGGGACAGGCGTCCACCTCCGTGTTGTTCGCATCTGTTCCAACTGGTAGAACGCCGCTCTCAGGGCTTGGCCATGACATTTCGTCCTTCTTTGCTTCGTCGCCCCCGGTTCACCGCCGGTGCGCTGGCGCGCGGGCTGATCGCGGCGATTCTGGTCGCGGGCATCGGATGGGGCGGGGCGCTCTACGCCGCCAACCAGAGCGTGCAGGGCGCCAAGAAGGCGGAAGACACCGGCTTCGACGGCGACGCCCCGACTGCGATCCTGATCGAGGCCTCCTCGGGCAGCGTGCTGTTCGAGAAGAACGCCGACGAGCTGCGCGCGCCCTCCAGCATGATGAAGCTGATGACCGCAGAGGTCGTCTTCAACGCCATCAAGAAGGGCGACATCAAGCTGACCGACGAATATCGGATCAGCGAGAACGCCTGGCGCCGGGGCGGCGCGCCCTCCGGGGGCTCGACCATGTTCGCCGCGATCAACAGTAAGGTCTCGGTCAGTGATCTCCTGCATGGCGCGATCATCCAGAGCGGCAACGATGCCTGCATCGCGCTCGCCGAAGCCATCGCGGGCAACGAGCGGATTTTCGCGACCGACTTCATGACCAAGCGCGCACGCGAGCTCGGCCTCACCAGATCGACCTTCGCCAATTCCAACGGCTTGCCCGATCCCGGCAACAAGATGACGGTGCGCGAGCTCGGCATCCTTGCCCGCCACATCATCCTTGATTTCCCCGAGTTCTACAAATTGTTCGGCGAGAAGGAGTTTACCTGGAACAAGATCCGCCAGCCCAACCGCAATCCGCTACTCAATTCGATGGAAGGCGCTGACGGGCTCAAGACCGGCTACACCAAGGAAGGCGGCTACGGCATGGTGGGCTCGGCCGTGCAAAACGGCACGCGACTGATCGTTGTCGTCAACGGGCTCGATGATCCCGAGGACCGTGCCACGGAAGCCAAGAAGATGCTGGAATGGGGCTTTCGCAATTTCGAGACCCGCACCCTGATCGCAGCCGAACAGCCCGTCGGCTACGCCAAGGTGTTCGGCGGCGAGAGCCGCTCGGTCAAGCTCGTGGCCAAGACGCCCGTGAAAGTGATGGTCCACAAGAACGGCAGCGACAAGCTGATCGCCCGCATCGTCTATCGCGGCCCGGTGCGCGCGCCGGTCGAGGCCGGCCAGCAGGTCGGGGTGGTCAAGGTCTGGCGCAGCGGCACCATCGCGGTTGAGACGCCGGTCTATGCCGCCGAAGCGATCGGCACCGGCTCGACCATGCGCCGCGCAATCGACGGCGCCAGCGAGCTCGTGATCGGTATGTTCCGCGCAGGCGCCGAGAAGCTCTGATCATGAGTGAAAGCGCGGTACGCTGGCCGTCGGGACGCGGGCGCTTCATCACCTTTGAGGGCGGCGAAGGGACGGGCAAGTCGACCCAGATCAAGAAGCTCGCCGACCGCCTCACGGCGGCAAGGATGCGCATCCTCGTCACGCGCGAGCCGGGCGGCTCGCCTGGCGCCGAGATCATGCGACATCTGGTGCTGTCAGGCATGGGCAAGCTGCTCGGCCCCGAAGCCGAGACGTTGCTGTTCGCCGCTGCCCGCGACGACCACGTCCGCACCGTAATCCAGCCCGCGCTCAGCCAGGGCGTCTGGGTGCTGTGCGACCGCTTCGCCGACTCGACGCGGGCCTATCAGGGCAGCCTCGGCCGCGTGCCGGATGGCCTGATCAACGCGATGCAGCGGGTCACGATCGGCGATCTCAAGCCGGATCTCACCATCATTCTCGACCTGCCGGTCGAGATCGGCTTGCAGCGGGCAGCCACGCGCCGCGGCAGCGCCGCACCCGACAGGTTCGAGGGCGAGGATCTCAAGTTCCACCAAGGCCTGCGCGACGCCTATCGCAAGATCGCCGCGGAAGATCCCGCGCGTTGTGCGCTGATCGACGCCAATTCCGATGCTGACACGGTTGCCGGGCGCGTCTGGACGGCGCTGCGCGAACGTCTCCTTGCCACGCCCGCGGTGATTTCCGCATGAGCCCGCGTCGGACCGAGCGCGAAACCGCCATTCCGCATCCGCGCGAGACATCGAAGCTGTTTGGGCATCGCGAGGCCGAGACCGCGCTGCTCGCAGCCTATCGCAGCGGGCGCATCCCGCATGCCTGGCTGATCGGCGGACCGCAAGGCATCGGCAAGGCAACGCTGGCCTACCGCATGGCGCGCTTCGTGCTCGCCCACGGCCAGCCGCTGGCGCCGTCCGTGCAGCGCGCCGAAGACCTTGCGATCGATCCCGACGATGCCGTGGCGCGGCAGGTTGCGGCGAGTTCGCATGGCGGGCTGTTGACGCTGGAGCGCACCGCGAATGATCGCGGCGTGATGCGCACCGTGATCACCGTCGACGAGACGCGCGAGACGATCGGCTTCTTCGGCTCGACGGCTGCCGCCGACGGCTGGCGCGTCTGCATCGTCGACACGGTCGACGAGCTCAATCCAAACGCGGCCAACGCGCTTTTGAAGATCCTCGAAGAACCGCCGCAGCAATCGCTATTCCTGTTGGTGAGCCACGCGCCGGCACGCGTGCTCGCCACCATCCAGTCGCGTTGCCGCAAGCTGCGCCTGCGCCCGCTCGCCACCGATGACGTGATCAGTGCGGCGGCTTCGGCCGGCGACCTCGATCCGAATGATCCGGCGCTGCACGAGGCGGCGGAGGCTTCCGAGGGCAGCGTGGCGCGGGCACTGACGCTGCTCGGCGGTGACGCGCTCAAGCTCCAGCAGCGCACCGCGGCACTGCTCGCGCGTCTGCCGCAGGTCGATCCGCGCGAACTGCACACGCTCGGCGATTCGCTCGGGACCAGCGACCGCGTCGCGCTTGCCGCCTTCATCGACGGCATCGATCGCTGGATCGCCGAACGCCTGCATGCGGACGAAGCCAATACGAACCAGAATCTGCCGCGCCTTGCGCGTCTAGCTGAGGTATGGGAAAAGATCGTCCGCGCCGCGCGCGACACCGAAACCTACAATCTGGAGCGCAAGCCCTTGGTTTTCTCGGTGTTCGGCTGGCTGGCGGACGCAACGCGCTAGGCGCAGGTTCGTTTCCAATTTTCGAGAAGCCGGTAAAGGAATTCGTGGTGGCAACGCGAGCTAAAAAAACCGCCAAGGGCAAGAAGAAGGCTGCGAAGAAAGCGGTCAAGAAAGCCACGAAGAAGGCTGTGAAGGCGCGTGCGCGCAAAGGTGCCAAGACGGTCAAGAAGACCAAGAAGGTTGTCGCCAAAAAAGGCGTGAAGAAGAGCGCAGGGAAGACGGCAAAGAAGGCCGGCCGGGCGGCGAAGAAGCAGGTCGTCGCCAAAAAGGCCTCGAAGAAAACCGCCGCCCAAACGCCGGCCAAGGCTCCGGCGAAGAACGTGGTCAAGAAGGCGAGGGTGACTGCGCCTGCCGTGATCGCCGCGCCAGCTCCTGTCGCCGCTCCTCAAAGAGCCGCCAAGCTGAAGGCGCCGCGTGCGCCAAAGCCCGTCGCAGCGCCGCAAACGGCCGCGCCCGTTGCCACCCCCGCGCGCGATAACGTCTTCTACATCACGACCGCCATTGCCTATCCCAACGGAAGCCCGCATATAGGCCACGCCTATGAGGCGATCGCGACCGACGTGCTGGCGCGCTTTGCGCGGCTCGATGGCAAGGACGTGTTCTTCCTGACCGGCACCGACGAGCACGGTCAAAAAATGGTGCAGACGGCGGCCGGTGAAAACATGTCCGTGTCCGCGCTCGCGACCCGCAATGCCGGCCGCTTCAAGGAGATGGATGAGCGCCTGAACGTGTCGTTCGACCGCTTCATCCGCACCACCGAGGAGCAGCATCATCGCTCCAGCCAGGAGATTTGGCGGCGCATGGAAGCGAACGGCGACATCTATGCCGATACCTATTCGGGGTGGTACTCGGTCCGTGACGAGGCGTATTACGCCGAGGACGAGACGCGCCTGAACGATGACGGGTTGCGGCTCGGACCGCAGGGCACGCCGGTCGAATGGGTCGAGGAGAAGAGCTATTTCTTTCGCCTATCGGCGTACCAGGACAAGCTGCTCAAGCTTTATGCGGATCATCCCGATTTCATCGGGCCCGACTCCCGCAAGAACGAGGTGGTAAGCTTCGTCAGAGGTGGCCTGCGCGATCTCTCGATCTCGCGCACGACCTTCGACTGGGGCGTCAAGGTGCCCGGCGATGAAGAGCACGTGATGTATGTCTGGGTCGATGCGCTGACCAATTACATCACCGGCGTCGGCTTCCCCGACGAGAGCGACGAGAACTGGCGCTACTGGCCCGCCGACGTGCACATCATCGGCAAGGACATCATCCGTTTCCATGCGGTGTATTGGCCGGCGTTCCTGATGTCGGCGGGCATTCCGCTGCCGAAGCGGATCTATGCCCACGGCTTCCTGTTCAACAGGGGCGAGAAGATGTCGAAGTCGGTTGGCAACGTCGTCGATCCCTTCAACCTCGCCGACCAGTATGGCGTCGACCAGATGCGCTATTTCTTCCTGCGCGAGGTGCCGTTCGGCCAGGACGGCAACTACAATCACGAGGCCATCGTCGCGCGCATTAACGCCGATCTCGCCAACGATCTCGGCAACCTTGCGCAGCGCTCGCTGTCGATGATCGCCAGGCAGCTCGGCGGCGTGCTGCCGGAGCCCGGCGAGTTCAGCGACAACGACAACGCAATCTTGGCGATGGCCGACGGCATGATCGCCACGTCGCGTGAAGCCATGGCCACGCAGCAGATCCACCAATGGCTCAACGCCGTGTGGGCCGTGGTGGCGGAGGCCAACCGCTATTTCGCGGGCGAGGCGCCGTGGGCGCTCGCCAAGACCGATCCCGCCAGGCAGAAGACCGTGCTTTACGTCACCGCGGAAGTCGTGCGCCAGATCGCGATTCTGACGCAGCCGGCGATGCCGACCGCCTCGGGATTGCTGCTCGACAGCCTCGGCATCCCGGAAGCCGAGCGCAGCTTCGCCACCCTGGGTGGCACCTCGCGCATCGCGCCGGGCTCGACGCTGCCGGCGCCGAAACCGGCGTTCCCGCGCTACGTCGAGCCGGCGGCCTGAGGCGGTCGCGCGATGCTGGTCGACAGTCATTGCCACCTGGATTTTCCGGACTTTGCGGAAGATCTCGACGGGATCGTGTCGCGTGCGCGTGCAGCCGGCGTCAAACGCATGGTCACGATCTCGACGCGGGTGCGGAAGCTGAACGATCTCGTCGCCATTGCCGAGCGCTACGACGATGTCTATTGCTCGGTCGGCACTCACCCGCACAATGCGGATGAGGAGGACGGCATCGCGCCGGACGAGCTGATCGCGCTGACGCAGCATCCCAAGGTCGTCGCGCTCGGTGAAGCCGGGCTCGATTATTTCTATGACAACGGCTCACCGGAGGCGCAGGCGAGGGGCTTTCGCGCCCACATTGCCGCCGCCCGCGCCACCGGCCTGCCGCTGGTGATCCACACCCGCGAGGCGGACGAGGACTGTGCCAGCATCCTGGAGGATGAGGCCGCACGCGGATCGTTTCGCGCGGTGCTGCATTGTTACACCGGCGGGCGCGAGCTGGCGCTGAAGGCGGTCTCGCTCGGGCTGTATATCGGCTTCACGGGTATCCTGACCTTCAAGAAGTCGGAATCCCTGCGCGCGCTTGCGGCCGAACTGCCGCGCGATCGTATTCTGGTCGAGACGGACTCGCCTTATCTTGCGCCCGGAAAATTCCGGGGCAAACGCAACGAACCGGCCTATGTGGTCGAAGTCGCAAAGGTGCTCGCCGAGACACGCGGCGTGTCGACCGAGGAAATCTCGCGCCAGACCACCGAAAACTTCTTCCGTCTGTTCTCGAAGGTGAAAGCTTGAGACTGGGAGCCGCATGACACTGACGCTGACGATCCTGGGCTGCGGCTCCTCCGCCGGCGTGCCGCGCCCGGCGCTCGGCTGGGGCGCCTGCGATCCCAACAATCCCAAGAACCGCCGTCGCCGCTGCTCGCTGCTGGTCGAACGAAAGTCCGAGCACGGCACCACACGCATCTTGATCGACACCTCGCCGGACCTGCGCGAGCAATTGCTTTCCACCAACGTCGACCACATCGATGCCGTGTTCTTGACCCACGAGCATGCCGACCAGACCCATGGCATGGACGATCTGCGTTCGGTCGTCATGCACATGCGACGGCGCATCCCGACCTACTTCAACCAGTCGACCGCGAAGGACATCCTGTCGCGGTTCTCCTACTGCTTCATCTCGCCGGAGGGCAGCGACTATCCGCCGATCCTGACGCGGCATTCGATCGAGGCGGGCGAAAGTCAGACGATTTTGGGGAAGGGCGGCGCGGTGACGATGACCGCCTTCCTGGTGCAGCACGGCAATATTCCCGCGCTCGGCTACCGCATCGGGGATGCCGCCTACACACCCGACCTCAACGACATCCCGCGCGAGAGCTGGGGCGCATTGGAAAATCTGGACCTCTGGATCGTCGACGGCCTGCGCTACACCAGTCATGTCAGCCATTTCAGCATCAACGATGCGCTGTCGTGGATCGAACGTTTCAAGCCGAAGCGCGCGGTCATCACCAACATGACCGCCGACGTCGATTACGAGGTCATCAGGCAGTCGCTGCCCGCGGGCGTGGTGCCGGCCTATGACGGGCTGCGACTGGAGACGCACTAAACCCGCGGTGGAAATTCTCCTGGCAGCCGGCATACACCTTGCTTGTGGCCGCCTCATCATGTTGATCTAACGTCTGAAAGACAGGCGTCGGACAGGGCGATATTCAAGCAGGACCAGCACTTGACGTGCAATCGCCGGGGTCGGTTGAATCGCCTCATGTGAAGATGGGGATTGCGTTGGCAGCGGACGATGTAGCGGCTCGAGGACTGGTGCGACGCGCTCTGGACCTCCTTTATCTCGGCGCGGGCTACGCCGCGGGCGTCTTCCTGGTTGCGATCTTTGCAATCATGATGGTCATGTCGGTCGGGCGTCAGTTTGCGATCAACATTCCCGCCGGCGACGATTTCGCGTCCTGGTGCATGGCCGCGATGGCTTTCCTAGGACTCGCGCACACCTTCAAGCGCGGAGAGATGATCCGTGTCGGCCTGCTGCTGGAGCGTCTGCACGGGCGGACCAAGCAGGTGGCTGAGATCGTTGCGCTCGGCATTGCCGCGGCGTTCATCCTCTATTTCACCTGGCATGCCGTGCGGATGACCTACGATTCCTGGCGCTTTAACGACGTGGCGCAGGGCGTCGTCGCGCTTCCGCTCTGGATTCCGCAGCTCGGCTTTGCTGGCGGCCTTGCGATCCTGTCGATCGCGCTGATCGATGAAATGGTCAATGTCGTCGGCGGCAACCGGCCGAGCTACGAGAAGGGCTCGCCGGACGAGACGCCCGACGAATTCATCGAGCGCATCTCGCAGGGCGGCGGAGGTTGAGCATGGCCAATCTCGGCATGATCGAGCTGTCGTTCATCCTGCTCGGCGTCATGATCCTGCTGCTCGGCAGCGGCGTCTGGATCGCGGTCTCGCTCGGGCTCGTCGGCTTCGTGGCGATGGCGCTAACGACGAGTTTGCCGCTCGGTACGGTGCTCGCCACCACGACCTGGAGCGCGAGCGCGTCCTGGACGCTGGCTGCACTGCCGCTGTTCGTCTGGATGGGAGAGATACTTTTCCGGACAAAATTATCGGAAGAGATGTTCCGCGGCCTGTCACCCTGGGTGCAGTGGCTGCCGGGACGGCTGACGCATGTGAATGTGATCGGCTGCGGCATCTTCGCGGCGGTGTCGGGCTCGTCGGCCGCGACCTGTGCGACCATCGGCAAGATCGCACTGCCGGAACTCGACAAGCGTGGCTACGACAAGGGCCTGAGCCTCGGATCGCTCGCGGGCTCCGGCACGCTCGGGCTCTTGATTCCGCCCTCAATCCCGATGGTGGTCTATGCCGTCACGGCGAATGTCTCCGTGCTCCAGGTGTTCCTCGGCGGCTTCCTGCCGGGCGTGCTCGTGATTGTGCTCTATTCCGGCTACATCATCATCTGGTCGCTGCTCAACCCAAAGAAAATTCCGCCGCGCGATCCGCCGATGCCGTTCCGGCAGAAGCTCCGCGAGTCGGCCAAGCTGGCGCCCTGCCTGCTGCTGATCCTGACGGTCTTCCTGTCGCTCGTGCTCGGCTTCGCGACGGCGACGGAATGCGCTGCGTGGGGTGTCTCAGGCGCGCTGCTGCTGGCGTGGTGGAGCGGCACGCTCACGCGCAAGAACTTCCTCGAGAGCATCATGAGCGCGACGCGCCTGACCTGCATGATCATGCTAATCCTGGCAGGCGCGGCCTATACGACGGCTGCGATGGCCTATACGGGTATTCCGGCGGCGCTCGCCACCTGGGTCCAGGGGCAGCAGCTCACACCCGGCATGCTCGCCCTCTATCTCAGCATCATGTACATCATCCTGGGATGCCTGATCGACGGCATTTCGATGATCGTCCTGACCGCCGTCATCGTACTGCCCATGGTCAGGCAGGCGGGCCTCGATCTGGTCTGGTTCGGCGTCTATCTCATCATCCACGTCGAGATGGCGCAAATCACGCCACCGGTGGGCTTCAATCTGTTCGTGCTCCAGAACATGAGTGGCCGCGATACGTTCACCGTTGCACGGGCGGCCTTCCCATTCTTCGTCCTGCTGCTGGCCGCCGTGTTCATCATCACGGAGTATCCGCAGATCGTGATGTTCTTGCCGAAGCTTGCTTTCCCAGACTGAGCATACCCGTCTTTCAGATTGACCTTAAGGAGAAGCCCGATGATGTCTCGTTTAGTCCGCGCGTGCCTGATCGCCGGCGTCGTGATGGCCGCGGCACCTGCTTTGGCCCAGACCAAATGGAATTTGCCGGCCGCCTATCCTGCCGACAATCCGCACTCCGAAAATCTGATCGCCTTCGCCAAGGACGTCGAGGCCGCCACGTCCGGCAAGCTCCAGATCACCGTTCATCCGGGGGCCTCGCTGTTCAAGGCGCCCGACATCAAGCGCGCGGTGGTGACCGGGCAGGCGCAGATGGGTGAGGTGCTGCTGTCGATCCACGAGAACGAGGACCCGCTCTTCGGTGTCGACGTCGTGCCGTTCCTCGCGACCAGCTTCCCCGACGCGATGAAGCTGTATCAGGCCTCCAAGTCCGCGATCGCCAAGAAGCTCGATGCGCAGGGCCTCAAGCTGCTGTTCGCCGTGCCGTGGGCGCCGCAGGGCGTCTACGTCAACAAGCCGCTCGCGACGATCGAAGACATGAA
This sequence comes from Bradyrhizobium sp. 164, assembly GCF_023073715.1. GTDB lineage: Bacteria > Pseudomonadota > Alphaproteobacteria > Rhizobiales > Xanthobacteraceae > Bradyrhizobium. Next base: position 155,767 of record NZ_JADPKA010000008.1, on the reverse strand, counting down.
GGGCCTGAAGTGGCGCGCCTATAATGTCGGCACCGCGCGCATCGGCGAGTTGGTCGGCGCACAATCGGTCACGATCCAGGCTGCCGAACTGCCGCAGGCACTTGCGACCGGCGTGGTGAACTCCTTCATGTCGTCGGGCGGCACGGGTTACGATGCGAAGGCCTGGGAGTCGCTCAAATACTTCTACGACGTGCAGGCCTGGATTCCGAAGGACTACACCTTCGTGAACAAGGCCGCGTTCGAGGCGCTCGACAAGCCGACGCAGGAGGCGATCCTCAAGGCGGCTGCGACGGCGGAAACCCGCGGCTGGAAGGCCTGGCAAGACAAGAGCACCTGGTACATCGAACAGCTCAAGGCCAAAGGCATGACGGTGGAGCCGCCGAGCCCCGCCCTCAAGGCCGGCTTCCAGAAGATCGGCGAGCAGCTCACCGCCGACTGGCTCAAGAAGGCCGGACCCGATGGCCAGGCGCTGATCGACGCCTACAAGAAGATGTGAGGACAAAGCAAAATCCTGCCCCACCAAACAGGCGTGGGAGCAGGATTTACTCGCAGGCTGCGCGAGGTGACCTCAGGCCGAGATCGCCTTGGCCGAGCCGACCTCGTTGCGCAGCAGGAATTTCTGGATCTTGCCGGTCGAAGTCTTTGGAATCGGCCCGAATACGACAGCTTTCGGCGTCTTGAACCCAGACATGTGGCTGCGGCAGAAGGCGATGATGTCAGCCTCGCTCGCGCTGGCGCCGTCCTTCAGCTCGACGAAGGCGCAGGGCACCTCGCCCCATTTCGGATCGGGCTTGGCGACCACGGCGGCGAACAGCACGGCCGGGTGCTTGTAGAGGATGTCCTCGACCTCGACGGATGAGATGTTCTCGCCGCCGGAGATGATAATATCCTTGGACCGGTCCTTGATGATGACGTAGCCGTGCTCGTCGAGCACGCCGAGGTCGCCGGTGTGAAACCAGCCGCCCTCGAAGGCTTCCTTGGTCGCCTTCTCGTTCTTGAGGTAGCCCTTCATCACGATGTTGCCGCGGAACATGACCTCGCCGATGGTCTCGCCGTCGCGCGGCACCTCTTGCATCGTCTGCGGATTGATGACGGTGACGGCTTCCTGAAGCGGGTAGGGCACGCCTTGCCGGCGCTTCATGCGCGCGCGTTCGGCGGGCGGAAGCTCGTCCCAGCCGGGCTGCTCGGCGCAGACGGAGGCGGGGCCGTAGACCTCGGTCAGCCCGTAGACATGCGTCAGCTTGATGCCGATGCTTTCGGCGCCTTCGAGCACGGCGACGGGCGGCGCCGCACCTGCGATCAGGCCGACGACGCGGCGCGCGACCTCGCCCTTTGGCGCGTCGGGCGCATTGATCAGCGTGTTGTAGACGATCGGCGCGCCGCACATGTGGGTGACGCCGTGCTGCCTGATCAGCTCGAAGATTTTGGTCGGCTCGACCTTGCGCAGGCAGACATTGATGCCGGCTGAGGCTGCGATGGTCCAGGGGAAGCACCAACCGTTGCAATGGAACATCGGCAGCGTCCAGAGATACACCGGGTGCTGACCGAGATTGCCGGCGAGGATGTTGCTGACGGCATTCAGATACGCGCCGCGATGATGGGTGACCACGCCCTTGGGATTTCCCGTGGTGCCCGAGGTGTAGCTCAGCGCGATCGCATCCCATTCGTCGGTCGGCAGGACGGCCTCGAAGTTCGGGTCGCCTTGCGCGACGGCGTCCTCGTACTCGATCTCGCCGATGCGCTTGCCGCCCTTGAAGGCGGCATCGTCGACGTCGATCACGAATGGCCTTGGCCCGGTCATGTGTGCGAGTGCGTCACTGATGACACCGGAGAATTCCGGGTCAACCAGGATGATCTTGGCCCCGCCATGGTCAAGCTGAAACGCGATGGAAGGCGCATCGAGGCGGATGTTGAGCGCGTTGAGCACGGCGCCCGTCATGGGGACGGCAAAGTGCGCCTCGTTCATCGCCGGAACGTTCGGCAGCATCGCAGCAACGGTGTCACCGACGCCGATGCCCTTGCCTGTCAGGTAAGAGGCAAAGCGTCGGCAGCGCTCGTGCGTCTGCGCCCAGGTGAAGCTGCGGCCCTCATAGACGCTGCTGACGTGATCGGGATAGACGGCGGCGCTTCGCGCGAGGAAGCTCAACGGGCTGAGGGGCACATAATTGGCGGGGGTCTTGTCGAGGCCGATATTGTACTGGTTCTGCCGCTCACTCATCGACACCTCCTGAAAGCGCCTTAAAGGAATCCGATCGAGATCCAGGGGAAGATCGCGACGATGATCAATCCCACGAGCAGCGCCAGCAGATAGCCCCAGATCGGCCTGATGCCTTCGGCCGGGTCGACGCGTCCAATGGCGCAGGCGGCATAATAGCCGACGCCGAAGGGTGGGGCGAATAGCCCGATACCCATGGCGAGAATGATCACCATCGCATAGTGCACCTCGTGCACGCCGACGGCGCGGGCGATCGGGAACAGCAGCGGCCCGAACAGCACGATTGCCGGAATGCCCTCCAGCACGCTGCCGAGAATGGTGAAGGCCAGAATCGAGACGGCGATGAAGGTCGCCGCCCCGCCGGGCAATCCCGTCATGGCCGCCGCCAGCGAGCGCGAGAAGCCGGATTGGGTCAGGCCCCACGCCATGCCGGTTGCGGTGCCGATGATCAGCAGGATTGCGCCCGACAGCGCTGCGGTCTCGACCAGCATGGGAAACAACCGCCGCCAGTCGAAGCGGCGGTACACCAGAACGCCGACAAGGGCGCCGTAGACGATGCCGATGGTGGAGACCTCGGTGGCGGTCGCGATGCCCTCGACCACGGCGTAGCGGATCACGAAGGGCAGCGCGAGTGCGGGCAGGGCGATGATGAAAGTCCTGCCGACCTCGGATGCCTTGGCGCGGCGGACGTGGCTCATGTCCTCGTGGCGGTAGCGCCACCACACCAGCATGCAGAGCGTGATCGCCAGCACCACGCCGGGCAATAGACCGCCGGTGAAGAGGGCGGCGATCGACACGCCCGTGACCGAGCCGATGGTGATCAGCACGAGGCTGGGCGGAATGGTCTCGGTCTGGGCCCCCGTCGCCGCAAGGAGCGCGACGAGGTCGCCGGGCCTGGCGCCGCGCTGCTTCATCTCCGGGAACAGCACCGGCGCGACCGCCGCCATATCGGCGGCCTTGGCGCCGGAGATGCCGGAGACCAGGTACATCGCGCCGACCAGCACATAATGCAGGCCGCCGCGGACATGCCCGAGCAGGCTCGCCAGGAACGCCACCATGGCCCGCGCCATGCCGGTCATCTCGATCAGCAGCCCCAGGAACACGAACAGCGGCACCGAGAGCAGGATGAGGTGGCTCATGCCCTCATCCATCCGGCCGACCAGCACCATCACCGGCGTGCGCGTGGTCAGCGCCAGATAGCCGAAGATCGCGAGCCCGAAGCCGAACGCAATGGGAACGCCGGCAAAGACGCAGAAGCCGGCAACGCCGACGAAGAAGATGACCAGGTTGAGATTGCCGAGGGGGCGCAGCGATGGCTCCGCCAGCCAGAATGCGCCGATCAGGACCGCAACCGACAATACGGCGGCTGCAACCATCCGGTAATCGGCGGCGCGCAGCAGCCGCAGCAAGGCGAACGCCGCCATCAAGCCGATGCCGGCCGGCAGCGCCGCAGCACGCCACATATTCGAGATCTGGAGCGCCGGTGTGGTGATGTAGCTCTCTTCATAAGCATAGTCGCAGGACGGCCAGACGATCAGCACCAGGAACGCCAGCGCGGCCGATGTCGCGATCAGATCGAGATAGGCCCGCAACGCGGGCCGGGCACTGGCGACGACCGCGGTCATGCGCATGTGCTCGGAGCGGCGGAATGCGACTGCCGCGCCCAGCATGGCGAGCCACAGGAACAGGATCGAGGCGAGCTCGTCTGACCAGATCAGCGGCCGATGCAGTCCGTAGCGCGCAACCACGCCGGCAAACAGGATCGCGATCTCGGCGACGACCAGGATCGCCGCCGGGATCTCCACAAGAAGGCCAAGTGCGCGCTCCAGCGAAGCCAGCAACGAAGGTCGGCGAGGGGACTGAACAGTCGCCTCGCCCGCCACTTCGGTCACCTCGACTTCGACATGAGGCATGACGAGGCCTAACGCGTTACGACAGCTTGCCCACCGCCTTTTCCAGGAGGTCCCAGGCTTGATCGCCGTATTTGCCCTTCCATTCGGCATAGAAGCCGGCGGACCGCAGCTTGTCGCGGAACGGGGCCACGGCCGGCTGGTTGAAGGTCAGGCCCTTGCCCGCCAGCTCCTGCTGGAGATTGGCGTTGAGCTTGGCGGTATCCTCACGCTCCTTGACGGCAGCGGCGTTGATGTTCTTGGCGACGACGGTGCGTACGTCCTGCGGCAGCTTTTCCCAGGCACGGCGGTTGGCCAGGAACCAGAAGCCGTCCCACATGTGGTTGGTCAGCGAGCAGTACTTCTGCACCTCGTACAGCTTTGCGGTCGAGATGATCGCCAGCGGGTTCTCCTGGCCCTCGACGATCTTGGTCTGGAGCGCCGAATAGACCTCGGCGAAATTGATCGAGGCGGGCGCTGCATCGAATGCCTTGAACATCGAAGTCCATAGCGGCGACACCGGCACGCGGATCTTGAATCCCTTGAGATCGTCCGGACCGGTGATCGGCTTGGTCGACGATGTGGTCTGGCGGAAGCCGTTGTCCCAGATCTTGTCCATGACCTCGAGCCCGGCCTTCTTGATCTCGCCGCGGACGAGGGCGCCGAGATCGCCGTCCATGGCCTTCCAGACCGTGTCGTAGTCCGGGAACGCGAAGCCGATGCCGTTGATGGACGCCGCCGGCACCAGGGTCGAGAGGATCAGCCCTGACAGCGTGAAGAACTCGACGCCGCCGGAGCGGATCTGGCTCAGCATGTCGGTGTCGGACCCGAGCTGGTTGTTTGGAAAGATCTGGAGGTCGAACTTGCCGTTGGTCTCGGCCTTGATCGCCGCGGCCATCTCCTTGGCGCGCACGTTCAGCGGATGGCTGTCCGGCAGGTTGTTGGCGTATTTGTAGGTGAACTCGGCGCTCTGGGCGCGGGCCACATGGGGCGCACTGAGGCCGCCCAGGACCGCGGTCGCGGCGGAGGCCTTGAGAAGCGTGCGTCGGGAAAAGCTCATGGGTCTGCTTCCTCGGAGTTTGTTGTTGTTGTGAGATGCAAACCTATACGGACGCCGGGTCAGAAGGTCATCTGCGATCTCGTGAAGGCTCGCTTATTGCAGTCGGACAACGTCGCGGCAATATCGGCTTTCGGAGAGATGGCCGCACAAAAAATGCGAAAACAACCCCATGCACAGTAGCCGCCAAAGAGCCGGTGCGGCGGCCGGCGCAAACCCGAAAATGGCCCCGGAGCGAAGGTGTAGTGGCAGGAATTTCATCTAAATGACTGATCTAATTGTACATAAAGATATTCCATAATATACCTTATGCGAACGTGGATATGGGCGTGCGCGGGTTGGGGCGCCTGACCTCCGAGCTATTCGGACCCTACTTCCGGCCCTAACATCAGGAGCCAACTGACCACCCGGCTATTAAGTCGGATGGTCATGATCAGGAATTCGCAGGCAGATCAAACCGCCGCGACCATGGGAGGTTCGTCATGCAGGAGACCGTTGCCGTTGCCGGCGCCGCCACCTCGGGCGCCATTCCGTTCGATGCCGCCAAGCTCGACCGTCTCATGGAGGCCGCCGGCCTCGACGTCCTGATCGCGACCTCCAAGCACAATGTGCAGTATCTGCTGGGCGCCGAGCGCGCGATCTTCTTCGGCTACATGGACGCGCTCGGCGTCAGCCGCTATTTGCCGGTCCTGGTCTATCCCAAGGGCGCACCTGAGAAAGCGGTCTATGTCGGCCACCGGCTGGAGACCCATCAGCGCGCGGTCGCGCCGCCCTGGGTGCCGCAGGTCCGGACCGAATCCAATGGTTCGGTGGACGCCATTGCGCAGGCTGCGGGCCTGATTCGGCAGGCCGGCGTGCCATTGAACCGGATCGGTATCGAGATGCCGTTCATGCCGATGGACGCCGGGAAGGCGCTGGCCGACACCCTGCCCGGTGCCGAGCTCAAGGATGCGGTGCTGGTGCTGGAGCGGCTGCGGGCAGTCAAGTCGGCGGAGGAATTGGCGAAGCTGAAGACGGCGTCCGAGCTCGTCGTCGCATCCATGCTGGCGGTGATCGCCGGGCACGGTCGGGGCACGACCAAGCGGCAATTGTCGGAGGCGTTGCGCCTCGCCGAAGCCAACCGCGGCCTGACCTTCGAGTATTGCCTGCTGGCCTGCGGCAGCAGCCACAACCGGGCGCCATCGGCGCAGCACTGGGAGCAAGGCGAGGTGCTGTCGCTGGACTCCGGCGGCAATTATCACGGCTATATCGGCGACGTCGCCCGCATGGCCGTGTTGGGCGCGCCGGATGCGGAGCTGAAGGATTGTCTGGCCGAAATCGAGGCGGTCCAGCGCGCCGCCTTCGCGGCCGTCCGGCCGGGCGCCTTGGGCGGCGACATCTACGTCGCGGCCGAACGCCAGCTCGCCCAGATCACCCAGCGCGACTGCACCGATTTCCTCGCCCACGGCATGGGGCTCGTCAGCCACGAAGCCCCTCGCCTGACCGCCAGAGGTCCGATTCCCTACGACGACACCGACGCCCGTCAACCGCTCGAAGCCGGCATGGTGGTCTCGATCGAGACCACAATGAAGCATCCGAGGCGCGGCTTCATCAAGCTCGAGGATACAGTTGCGGTGACGTCGACGGGCTACGAAATTTTCGGCGAAGGTGGCCGCGGGTGGAATCTTGGCGGCAGCGCCTTAGCGTAGCGGCGGTTGATCGAGCTGGCTCTGCGCCCTTCTTGACGCCCGCCGCGAACCAGCTCTGGCTCGGCGCTTCCTTGGCGAAGCATTTCGCGCAGGTCGAGATAATGCCGCTCGGCGCGGCCGCATAGCTGGGCGATGCCACGCCCTACTCTGCTGGCGTGAGCTGCTGCTGGCCGAGGCGCATCGCCGCGGTCTCGCGCGCGCGGACGCGGGCACGGCGCTTGCGCCACCAGATCACGACGCCGGTGACCGAGAGTGCCGCCACGACGAGGCCCATGATCGAGATCAGGATGCGGCCGAACAGCCCGACGATGCGGCCCGAATGCAGCGGGAATTGCGCCTGCACGAAGATGTCGGCGGCGGTGCCGACCCAGGGCAGCCGTGCGCCAATGGGGCGGCCATCCTCGCTGTCGTAATAAAGCTGCGCCGGGCCGACGCCGCCGGCGCCGTGATCATCGCCAGGATGGAAAAAAGCGGCGGCATAGACGCCATGGGCCGGGCCGTAGCTGATCGCGCCGACCGGGGTGGTCCACCCTCGCCCCTTGCCGTCGGCCGCCGCGCGCGCCGCAATCTCGGCAAAGGTGACCTTGGGCTCGATGGGATCGTCGAGATCGCGATAACGCCGCTGCTCATAGGGCGTCGGGGTGTAGTTCGACACCATCTTCATCAGCGGCGAGAACACCTCGAAATAGAGGTTCAGCGAGAATGCCGTGAAGGCGATGACGAACAGCACGCCCCAGGTCCACAGGCTGAAGGCACGGTGGATGTCGAAATTGATCCGGTAGGCGCTGCCCGAAGTCTTGATGGTCCAGGCTGGCGCCCAGCGCGCCCAGAAACCGCGCTCGAGCTGGCGCGTGACTTCCGGCGCCCGCGCCGCCTTGGCGCGCCTGCGCGAGGGCAGCGTCAGATAGAAGCCGACGAAGCAATCGATGGTCCAGATGATGGCGATCACGCCGAGCACGCGCATGCCCCAGCGGTCGCTGCCCCAGAATTCCGGGATGTGCATGGTGTAGTGCAGCTTGTAAAGGAAGGAGACGAAATTCTCCCGCGTCACCGGCCATACCGCGCCCCAATAGCGCCGGCCGAGCTCGGCGCCGGTGTTGGGATCGAGGAAGACCTGATTGTAGTCGAGCGGGTAACGCTTGCCGGTTGCGGGATCGATCCGCGGCATGACGAAGAACCACAGCGAGTGGCCCTCCTCCGGCGTCATGAAGAGATAGACGACGCGCGCGCGGGGATCGCGCTGCTCGATCATCTTGGCGAGCTCGATCGAGGGAATCGCCGGACCCTTGCTGCTGACGTCGAACAGGTGACTGTTCAGGACATCGTCGATCTCGTGATCCCAGGAGATGATCGCCCCGGTGATGCCGGAGAAGAACAGGAAGCCGGCGGTGAGCAGTCCCGCCCAGCGATGCAACCTGCCGAATATCGCTCTCATCGTCTCCCACTCTCATCCATCAGGTCCGGCTCCCCATTCCCGGACCTCGGTGCGAACTCACCAGCGGTAGGTCAACTTGCCGATCGCTTTGCGCCCATCGGCATACATGCAGCCCGACAGGCTGTAACACGCAGCGACATAGCGCGTGTCGGCAAGGTTGGTCACGTTGAGCGACAGCCGCCAATTGTCACGGGTGTAGGCGAGCAGCGCGTCGAGCACGGTCGAGGATACCACCTTGAACGTGTTGGCATCGTCACCCCAGGTCGCGCCGACATAGCGGATGCCGCCGCCGAACTGCAGGCCTGCGAGCGGCCCGTTTTGAAGCGTGTAATCGCTCCACAGCGAGGCGCGGTTGAGCGGCACGGTGACGGGGGCCTTGCCGACATTCACCGGATCCTGCGTGACCATGGCGTCGACATAGGCATAGGCCGCGCGCAGGTTCCAGCCGTCCGCGAGCGACATCGTGCCTTCGAGTTCGATGCCGCGCGATTTCACCTGACCTGTCTGTTCGGCAAAGACGATCCCAGGCGCGTAGGTGACGACGTTGTCGCGCGTCAGGTCGAAAGCGGCGAAGGTGAACAGCGCATTCCATCCGATCGGCTGGTACTTGACTCCGACTTCGTACTGGACGCCCGTCTCGGGATTGAGCATCTGCCCGGCCGGTCCTGTCGCGAGCACCGGCAGAAACGACTCGGAATAGCTGAAATAAGGGGCGATGCCGTTGTCGAAATTGTACATGACGGCGGCGCGGCCGGTGAAGGCCGAAGCATCCTTCGAGACCGACGTGTTGGTGATACCGCTGTCGAGCTGCGTCGTCACGAAATCCTGGCGGCCGCCGAGCTGAAACGACAGCCGACCGAGCTTGATCTGATCCTGCGCGTAGAGGCCGACCTGCGACTGCTTGACGCCGGTGTTGTCGTACATGCCGCCGAGGGTCCAATCGTAGCTGTAGACCGGGTTGAAGACGTTGACCTCCGGCGACGACGTCGTGACGGCAAAGGCTGTGTCGCGAAATGCGGTGTTGCGATAGTCGATCCCGACCAGCGTGGTATGGCTGAGGATGCCGGTGGTGAACTTGCCCTGGAGCTGGTTGTCCACCGCGAAGGAATTGATGTAGGAGTTGCTGTAGCTGCCGAAACGCCCCAGCTGCCCCGCCGCCTCGTCAGTGTATCCCGTGCCGTAGAAGGTCTTTTCCTCGTTGTGCTGATAGGCGTAGCGCAGGTTCTGGCGGAACGTGATGTTGTCGGTGAAATTGTGCGAGAGCTGGTAGCCGGCGGTCGCAATCTCGGTGTTGAACGCGTTGAAGCTCGGCACTCCCGCGAAGAACGAGACGGGGATGGTGCGGCCGTTGTTCGGCCACACCGTGCCCGAAGCCGGCAGGAACTGAAGGCCCCACCCTGCCCGATCCCTCTGATAGTTGGCGAGGAGCGTGATCGTCGTGTCCTCGTTCGGCTTGAAGGTGACGGCGGGCGCGATGAAGACGCGGTTGTCCTTGGTGAAGTCGACTTGGGTCTCGCCGTCGCGGACCACACCGGTGAGGCGCCACAGCACGGTGCCTTCCTTGTTGGCAGGGCCGCCCATGTCGAACTGGCCCTGATAGCGATTGAAGCTGCCGCCCGAGATCGAGGCCTCGCCGAACTGCTGCGCGGTCGGCAGCTTGATCACATAGTTGAGGATGCCGCCCGTGCCGCTGCCGCCATACATCGCCGAGGACGGCCCCTTGAGGACCTCGATGCGCTCGGCCCCGTAGGGATCGAGGCCGTTGAAGTGCACGTAGTTGCTGGATGGAATCCGCAAGCCGTCGACGTAGAGGCCTGACATGGTCGTGTCGAAGCCGCGGATCTGGAGGGCGCCGAAGCGCGTGTCCGATCCGCCATTGACGTCGCCGCTGATGCCCGCGCTGTAGCGCAGCGCCTCGCCGATCGAGACCGCACCCTGATTCCTGACCTGATCGGTGGTGACGACGGATACTGATTGTGGGGTTTCGATCAGCGGCGTATCCGTCTTGGTGGCGGTGCCGCTCCGCGTGGCAACGAAACCGCGCACCGGGCCATTGGCGCGTTCGCCGGTACCGCTGTTCGATGCCGATGCGGACTGGGTTGGCGCAGCCTGTTGCGCCGGAGCGCGACGATTGGCACGTGCGGTGCGTGTTGCCGACGACCGCCGGGACGAGGCAACGGCGGCCGGACGGCCGCGCTGCGCCGGCGCGTCGACGGTGACAGCGGGAATCTGAGTCTGCGCCTGCACGGAACTGAAGGGCACGGCGAAAGAGAATGTGCTGACCGCTCCGAGGAAAAGCACCTGAATCTGTCGAAGACGCGTATCGGAACGCGAAGGAAGTCGGAAGTCGGTCACGTCGCTCAAGGCCCCACGCACTGCCGGCTTTGCCGGTATCGTTTTTGATGCCCCGGCCTAACTCAGGCTGTTTCGGAGTGCGATAGGAACAGCGTTAGAATCTCTCCAGACGTGTGCGCAGCAAGTGCGGCGAATGCGCTCAGTCGCGATTCGGAATTTGGAATGTTTCCAGGCAGACAAGAATCTGCCTGTCGGGAATATCTCGAAACGGCGTCAGCGATGCCGCAGCCGCCGGTTGACGCGGCGCGCCAGATAGTCGCCCGCGCTCTGAACGAGTTGTACCAGCGCAATCAGCACGACGACGACGGCGAGCATCATCTCCGGCATGAAGCGCTGATAGCCGTAGCGAATGCCGAGATCACCTAAACCTCCGCCCCCGACGGCACCGACCATGGCGGAATAGCCGAGCAGGCTGACCACTGCGAGTGTCAGCGCCAGCAGCAGGCCCGGCAGCGCCTCGGGGATCAGCACCTTGAGCACGATCTGGATTGGCGAGGCGCCGAACGAGGACGCCGTCTCGATCAGTCCACCATCGACCTCGCGGATGGCGGCTTCGACGAGGCGTGCGATGAACGGTGTCGAGGCAATCGTCAGCGGCACGATCGCCGCGGTCGAGCCGATCGAGGTGCCGGCGACGAGGCGCGTGAACGGGATGATGGCCACGACCAGGATAATGAAGGGCGTGGAACGCGTCGCGTTGACGATGACGCCGAGCACGCCGTTGATGGCAGGCGCTGCAAACAGCTCCCCCTTCCGGCTGGTTGCGAGAAAGACGCCGAGCGGCAGCCCGAAGACGGTGCCGAGCAGCGCCGCGGTACCGACCATGAACAGGGTTTCGCCTGTGGCCTGGATGATCAGGTTGATGAGTTCAGGCGACATGGCCGAGACGCTCCGCCGGGAATTGATATCGAGAAAGCCAGGCGAACGTCCGCGTCACCGCGTCCTCTCCGCCAAAAATGCCAACGGGAATGCCAAGAACGAGTGAGCCGACGTGCTGACCGCTGATCTCGTCGATGCGCGCCGAGAGCAGTGCAACGTCGAGATCGAGCTCACGGGCAAGCCGCGCCACCAGCGTATCGCCGGCGCCGGCGCCGCGGACCTGGACTCGGATCACGGCCTGCCCGCCTGCGACCGGCTCCGGAACAATGCGGCTCGCCAGCGATACCGGCAGACTGTCGCCGATCACCTCCGCCAGGAAGGATTGCGTGATCGGGTGCCTGGGATGGGTGAAGATGTCGGCGACGTGGCCGCTCTCAACCACATGGCCGGCGTCGAGCACCACCACTTCCTTGGCGAGCTGACGCACCACCGACATCTCGTGCGTGATCAGCACGATCGTCACGCCCAGCTCGCGATTGATGCTCGCGAGCAGGTCGAGGATCGCGCGCGTGGTCTGCGGATCGAGCGCGGAGGTCGCCTCGTCCGACAGCAGCACACTCGGCCGCGTCGCCAGCGCCCGCGCGATGCCGACGCGCTGCTTCTGGCCGCCGGAGAGCTCCGAGGGATAGCGATCGTGCTTGTCGGCGATGCCAACCAGCGCCAGCAGCTCGGCGACACGGGCCTTGGTGTCGGCCTTGCCCCAGCCAGCGATTTCGAGCGGCAGCGCGACATTATCGGCCGCGGTGCGCGACGACAGCAGGTTGAAGTGCTGGAAGATCATGCCGATCGAGCGCTGCGCCAGCCGCAGCTCGCGCCCTGCAAGCGCCGAGATGTCTCTGTTATCGACGATGACGCGGCCCGTGGTCGGCTTCTCCAGCCCATTGATCAGCCGGACCAGGCTCGATTTGCCGGCGCCGGAGCGGCCGATCACGCCGGTGATGGAGCCGCGCGGAATCGCGAAGTCGATGTCTTGCAGCGCCTTGACCCCGGGCTTGCCGCGATAGGCCGGATAGGTTTTTGAGATGCCTGCGAACCGGACCATCGCGTCCGACTCGGTCATGGCGGGTGAAATCGCTTCAGACGTCTGGATCGGCTGTCCGATCGCAAGCGATTGGTGGGCGTTCATGGCGGCGGCCTTCATGCACAATGGTCGCTTGCCCGCAAAAGCGCGCGGGAAGCCGGGTCGCATCGCGCGACGGAGATGGAACTGCGATGAGGGCTCAGAAAGCGCGCTGCATCGCAGCACGCACCATCGCCCTTTCAGACCCTTCTTGCAATCTCAGATATCGGCGGGCAGTTGGACAAAGTTTTCCCGATCGCTCCTTGGCGAAGAAAAATCATCTGCCGGGCTGTCGTCTGATCCGAGCACGGCGAATCCGGACCTGCGGCCCTGGCATCGACCTCACTTTGCATCCTACCGTGGCGCCAGCACGCATCCTCGACAGGCGGGGACCTTTGCGCCTATCTTTCGTCCCATGAGCCATGATCACGACCACCATCACCACGATCACGATCATTCCGAACTATCGGAAACCGAGCTGCGCGTGCGCGCGCTCGAGACGATCCTGACCGAAAAAGGTTACGTGGAGCCGGCCGCGCTCGATGCCATCATCGAGGCCTACGAGACCAAGATCGGCCCGCATAATGGCGCGCGCGTCGTCGCCAAGGCCTGGACCGATCCGGCGTTCAAACAGGCGCTGCTGGAGGACGGCTCAAAAGCCATCGGCACGCTCGGGCATGTCAGCCGCGTCGGTGACCATCTCGTCGTGGTCGAGAACACGCCGCAGCGTCACAACATGGTCGTGTGCACGCTATGCTCCTGCTATCCTTGGGAAATGCTGGGATTGCCGCCGGTCTGGTACAAGGCCGCGCCCTACCGCTCCCGTGCGGTGAAGGACCCGCGCGGCGTGCTCGCCGATTTCGGCGTCACGTTGCCGAAGAAGATCGAAATCCGTGTCTGGGATTCTACTGCCGAGACGCGCTTCCTGGTGCTGCCGATGCGCCCCGAAGGCACGGAAGGCTGGAGCGAAGAGCAGCTCGCCGAGCTCGTCACCCGCGACTCCATGATCGGCACCGGCTTTCCCAAGACGCCGGGAGCGCCGTCGTGAACGGCGTGCACGACATGGGCGGCATGGACGGGTTCGGTAAGGTCGAGCCCGAGCCGAACGAGCCGATGTTCCACGCCGATTGGGAATCGCGTGTCCTCGCGATGGTGCGGGCGATGGGCGCGGCCGGTGCCTTCAACATCGACACCTCGCGGTACTATCGCGAGACGCTGCCGCCGGACGTCTATCTGTCGAGCTCCTACTACAAGAAGTGGTTTCTCGGGCTCGAGGAGATGCTAATCGAGAAGGGCTATCTCACCAGGGAGGAGGTCGCTGCCGGCCACGCGATGCAGCCCGCAAAGCCGCTCAAGCACGGCAAGTTCGATCTCGCCAATGTCGAGCGCGTGATGGTGCGCGGCAAGTTCGCCCGCCCTGCCCCGGCCCCGGCGAAATTTGCGATCGGCGATCGCGTGCGCGCCAAGAACATTCATCCGGCGACGCATACACGGCTGCCGCGCTATGTGCGCGGCCATGTCGGCGTCGTCGAGCTCAACCATGGCTGCCACGTGTTTCCTGACACGGCGGCGATGGAGCGCGGCGAAAATCCGCAATGGCTCTACACGGTCGTGTTCGAGGGCCGCGATCTCTGGGGGGCGGACGGGGATCCGAACTCGAAGGTCTCGATCGACGCGTTCGAGCCCTATCTGGATCCGGCGTGATGAGCCGCACGCTTGCGGCCGCCGCGACGGCGGCCATTCCGAGCATTCCCCGTGACGACGACGGCCCGGTGTTCCGCGCGCCCTGGGAGGCGCATGCGTTTGCGATGGCGCTCACCCTGCACGAACGCGGCGTGTTCACCTGGCCGGAATGGGCCGCCGTACTGGCCGACGAGATCAAGCGCGCACAGGCCGCTGGCGATCCCGATACGGGCGAGACCTATTACCTGCACTGGCTCGCCACGCTGGAAGGCCTCGTCGCACGCAAGGGCGTCGCCTCGACGGAGACGCTTCACCGCTACCGCAACGCCTGGGACCACGCCGCCGATCGCACGCCGCATGGCAAGCCGATCGAGCTGCGGCCGGAGGATTTTTTTAAGGCGTAGCTGTCGCTGCCTTCGTCATTGCGAGCGTAGCGAAGCAATCCAGAATCCCTCCGCGGCGACAGTCTGGATTGCTTCGTCGCAAGGGCTCCTCGTCGACAGCAATGACAACGGAGCGAGACGCCTACCGCCCCGCCGCAAACTCCCGCCACCCCTTCGCACGCAGGCTGCAGGCCGGGCACTCGCCGCAGCCGTAGCCCCACTCATGCTGCGCGCCGCGTTCGCCGAGATAGCAGGTGTGCGACTGCTCGCGAATGAGATCGACGAGGCCGTCGCCGCCGAGATCGTGGGCCAGCTTCCACGTCGCGGCCTTGTCGATCCACATCAGCGGCGTATGCAGCTCGAAGGCTCTCGCCATGCCGAGCGAGAGCGCGGCCTGCATGGCGCGGATGGTCTCGTCGCGGCAATCGGGATAGCCGGAATAATCGGTCTCGCACATGCCGCCGACGATGTGGCTGATACCGCGCCGGTAGGCCAGCGCCGCGGCGAAGGTCAAGAACACCAGATTGCGCCCGGGCACGAAGGTGTTGGGCAGGCCGTCGGCGCCCATCGCGATCGCGACGTCCCGCGTCAGCGCCGACTCGGACACGGCCGCCAGCGTCGGGATCGACAGCGTGTGGCTGTCGCCGAGCCTTGCGGCCCAATCCGCGCGCAGGCCCTTGATGCCCTCGAGCAGGCGGTCGCGGCAGGCGAGCTCGATGGCATGGCGCTGGCCATAGTCGAACCCCAGCGTCTCCACGCGGGCGAAACGGCTGAGTGCCCAGGCGAGGCAGGTGGTGGAATCCTGGCCGCCGGAAAACAGCACCAAGGCGGTCTGCGATGAAAATGCGTCGCTCATGGTCCGCGCTTTAGCACTGCGCAGACCGCCCGCCAATCGGTGGAAATCGGCCTGTTCCGCCGCGCTCCGCTGGGAACGGGCGCCCGCTTTTGGCATAAGGTTTGGAGCCAGGAGACTGCCCCGCAATGACCCCTTCCCGCGACATCTCCCGCCTGATCGAGATCATGGCGGCGCTGCGCACGCCGGTGACCGGCTGCCCCTGGGACCTCGAGCAGGATTTCGCGACCATCGCGCCCTACACGATCGAGGAAGCCTATGAGGTGGTCGACGCCATCACACGGGGCGACCTCGACGATCTGCGCGAGGAGCTCGGCGACCTCCTATTGCAGGTCGTGTTCCACGCCCAGATGGCTGAGGAGCAGAACGCGTTCGCGTTTGGCGACGTCGTCGAAGCCATCACCCGCAAGATGATCCGCCGCCATCCTCATGTCTTCGCCGACAAGGACGGAAATCTCGCCTCCTCTCACGTCAAGGAAGTCTGGGACCGCATCAAGGCCGAGGAGAAAGCCGAGCGCGCCGCGCGCCGGCCGCCGGAGGACGCGCCGGCGCGCAAATCACTGCTGTCGGGCGTGAAGGCCGGCCAGCCCGCACTGACGCGCGCCATGGAGCTTCAGCGCACGGCCTCCACCGTCGGCTTCGACTGGAACGATCCGCGCGCGGTCTTGCAAAAGATCCGCGAGGAAGCCGACGAGATCGAGGCCGCGCTCGACCGCAACGACAAGCAGGAATTAGCGGAGGAGACGGGCGACCTGATGTTCGCCCTCGTCAACCTCGCCCGCCATGTCGATGCCGATCCGGAAAGCGCCTTGCGGGCGACGAATGCAAAATTCGAGCGGCGCTTCGCCTATATCGAACGCGCGCTGGAGGCGCAGGGGCGCACGCTGGAGCAGGCCTCGCTCGCGGAAATGGATGCGCTATGGAACGAGGCGAAGGTCGACGAAAAGCCGGCGTCGGAGGGACGCAAAGAAGTTCGCCGTTAACCAAAATGTCGTCCTGGACAAGCGCGCCTCAAGCGCGCGCAGATCCGGGACGACAGCGTCTACGCTGAGAGATGCGGCACCGCATCGAACCTAGACACCACGATATCCCGCTTGGTCTCGTCGACCCGCACGGTCATGTCGAAGCGGCCGTCGTGCAGCTTCTTGGACAGCACCTCGGAATTGCGATGCAGCCAGGAGATGCCGGCGCCGTCGGCGGCGTCGATGGAGAGATCCAGCGTGGTGCGTTTGGCCGCGAGCCGTTGCTCGATCGCGGCGAGCAGTGCTTCCACCCCTTCGCCCGACACGGCGGAGACCAGCATCGCCGGATGGTCCTCCGGCCTGCGTGCGGCGATGTTCAAAAGCTCTTCGCGCTGTTCGGCATCGTAACGATCGATCTTGTTCCAGACTTCGATGATGCGGCCGGAATCATCAGGGTTGATGCCGAGCTGGCGCAGCACCGCGTCGACGTCGCTCTGCTGCGCTTCGGCATCCTCATGCGAGATGTCGCGGACATGCAGGATGACGTCCGCCTCCAACACCTCCTCCAGCGTGGCGCGGAAGGCGGCGACGAGCTGTGTCGGCAGATTGGAAATGAAGCCGACCGTGTCGGACAGCATCGCCTTGCCGCCGTGCGGCAGGTTCAGCGCCCGCAGGGTCGGGTCGAGCGTCGCGAACAGCATGTCGGCGGCCTGCACGTCGGCGCGCGTCAGGCGATTGAACAGCGTCGATTTGCCGGCATTGGTGTAGCCGACCAGCGCGACGACGCGATACGGGACGCGCTGGCGCCCGGCCCGGTGCAGGCGGCGCGTCGCCTGCACCTTCTTCAGTTCGCCCTCCAGCTTGGAGATGCGCTCCTGGATCAGGCGGCGGTCGGCTTCGATCTGCGTCTCGCCGGGACCGCCCATGAATCCGAAACCGCCGCGCTGGCGTTCGAGATGGGTCCATGAGCGCACTAGGCGCGAGCGCTGATAGTTGAGATGCGCGAGCTCGACCTGGAGCGAGCCTTCCCTGGTCTTGGCGCGGCGGCCGAAGATTTCCAGAATAAGCCCGGTGCGGTCGAGCACCTTGGCGTGCAGCTCCTTCTCGAGATTGCGCTGCTGGATCGGCGCCAGCGCGCAATCCATCACCACGAGCTCGACATCGAGGCTTTTGATCAGCCCCGCGATCTCCTCGACCTTGCCCTTGCCGATATAGGTCGCCGGCCTGATCTGGCTGATCGGCGCGATAATGGCGTCGGCAATGACGAGATCGATCGCGCGCGCGAGGCCCGCGGCTTCATCGAGCCGGGCCTCGGCGTTACGCAGGACTTGATTAGACAAGCCATGGTTTTCCGATTGCACGTCGGCACTGCCCGCGCGCACACGCAAGTAGGGGCCGATGACAAGCACCCGCCCCGTCTGCTTAGCCCCTGCCGGCCGCGGACGGTCGGCATCCCCGTCGAAATTTCGGGGTTCCAATCAGATCACTCTCAAGCCGGCTGATCCTCGCCGCCTTCGAACAACTGGATCGGCGCACCCGGCATGATGGTCGATATCGCATGCTTGTAGACAAGCTGCGAGTGACCGTCGCGCCGAAGCAGCAGACAGAAATTGTCGAACCAGGTCACGATGCCCTGGAGCTTCACTCCGTTGACCAGAAAGATCGTCAGTGGCGTCTTGGTTTTGCGAACGTGATTAAGGAAGGTGTCCTGCAGGTTTTGTGCGCGGTCTGCCGCCATTGTTTTTATCTCGCTTTGAGTTTCTTTTTATTGCGCCGGTTGCGGCCCTCTTTTGAAATTCGGAGCCTCTTCCGGTTGCCGTGCCTCATGAGATCCCCCTCGGAAGGAACAGCTGTGCAATTAGAGGACAGGTGGGCTTATTAGGCAAGCCGCTTCACGCGGCAGCCCCAGCCGTATTGCCCCGAAAAACTACGGAAATCGATGATTTTCCTCGCTTATCTTTGATCTCTGACCGCCACCTGGCCGCGCTAGCCGACACCAAGCGCCTTCAGCTTCCGGTGCAGCGCTGAACGTTCCATGCCAACAAACTCGGCCGTGCGAGAAATATTTCCCGAGAAACGGCTGATCTGTGCAATCAAATAGTCGCGCTCGAATACTTCGCGCGCCTCGCGCAGCGGCAGCCCCATGATGTGCTCGCCATTGTTGCTGGTCGGCATCGCCGGCACCATGGAGCCGACGTCCTGCGGTAACATGTCGGCCGTGATGATGACTTCGGGCCCGCCCGCAGCCAGAATCATGACTCTCTCAACATTGTTGCGGAGCTGGCGCACATTGCCCGGCCAGACGTGCGATTGCAGCACCGCCATCGCATCCTGCCCGATCTGACGCTTCGGCAGGCCGCTGCCGGCCGAGATCTGCTCCATGAAGTAATCGATCAATTCCGGAATGTCCTCGCGCCGCTCCGACAGCGCGGGCACCCGGATCGGCACCACCGAGAGCCGATGATAGAGGTCCTCGCGGAAATGACCGGCCGCGATCTCCTCTTCGAGATTGCGCGCGGTGGAGGAGATGATGCGGACGTCGACCTGCACCTTGGCGGTGCCGCCGACGCGCTGGAACGACTGCTCGACCAGCACGCGCAGAATCTTGTTCTGGGTCTCGCGCGGCATGTCGGCAATTTCGTCAATGAACAGCGTGCCGCCATGGGCTTCCTCGAGCGCACCGGCCTTGCGCGGCTGTTCGCCGTTGGACTGCTCGACGCCGAACAGCTCATGCTCCATCCGCTCGGGCGTGATGGCGGCTGCATTGATGACGACGAAGGGTCCGTCGGCGCGGCCCGAGGCCATGTGCAACGTGCGCGCCGTCAGCTCCTTGCCGGCGCCGGCGGGGCCGACGATCAGGATACGGCTGTTGGCCTTGGCCGCGCGCTCGATGGTCTGGCGCAGCTGGTTCATGCTCGGCGAGCGGCCGACGAGCTGGCTGGCGCTCGGCGCGAGCTGCTTCAGCTCCTTGACCTCGCGCTTGAGGCGCGAGTTCTCCAGCGCTCGGGTCGCGACCAGGATCAGCCGGTCGGCCTTGAACGGCTTCTCGATGAAGTCATAGGCGCCGCGCTTGATCGCTGCGACCGCGGTCTCGATGTTGCCGTGGCCGGAGATCATCACGACCGGCAGATCGGCGTTGTCCTTCTTGACCTGCTCCAGGAGCTGCAAGCCGTCGAGCTTGGAGCCCTGGAGCCAGATGTCGAGGAACACCAGATGCGGTCTGCGGTTGGCGATCTCGGCCAGGGCCGTATCGCTGTCGCGCGCAGTCCTTGTGACGAACCCCTCGTCTTCGAGTATGCCGGCAACGAGGTCCCGAATATCGGCCTCATCATCGACAATCAGAATTTCACTTGCCATGGGTCGCGCCTGCCTTGTCAGCTACCTGTTGAGGCTTCGATTTTCGTTGAATCATTGGTCTTTTCAGTCGGCTTTTTGGTTCCGGCGGCCGGCTCTTTCGTTTCCGGGTCCTTGATGGATTCCGTAACGGCTTGCTTGTTGTCCGACTTGGTTGCTTCCTTGGCCGCGGCCGCCGGCTCGGCCGTCTCGGACTTCGCAGGTTGCCCGGAGATCGCAAAGCGCAACCGCATCCAGGCGCCGCGCTGGCCTTCGCGGAAGTCGGAAGCGTCCTTCAGCTCGATGCGTCCGCCGTGGTCTTCCAGCACGCGGCCGACGATCGCCAGCCCCAGGCCGGTGCCCTTGGCGCGCGTCGTGACGTAGGGCTCGAGCAACCGCGAGCGCGCGACCTTGGGCAGGCCGATGCCGTTGTCGATGACGTCGATCAGCACGTCCTCGCCCTCGCGCGACACCACGACGTCGATGCGGCCCTTTCCGTTTTCCTTGCCGAGCTCCTCCGGCGGGACCTGCTCGATCGCCTCGGTTGCGTTCTTGACGATGTTGGTGACCGCCTGGGAGATCAGTCGCCGGTCGAACTGGGCGCGCAGCGGATCCTCCTTGAACTCAGCCTCGATGTCGATCTCGGGATGGGCGACCTTCATCAGGAATACCGCCTGCCGCACGGTGTCGGCGACGTCCTCGCCTTCCATCACCGGCTTCGGCATCCGCGCGAAGCGGGAGAACTCGTCGACCATGCGCCTGATGTCGTCGACCTGGCGCACGATGGTGTCGGTGCACTGGTCGAAGACCTGCTTGTCCTTGTCCTCTGTGATGGTCTTGCCGAACTTGCGGCGGATGCGCTCGGCCGAGAGCTGGATCGGCGTCAGCGGGTTCTTGATCTCGTGGGCGATGCGGCGCGCCACGTCGCCCCAGGCCGAGGTGCGCTGCGCCGACACGAGCTCGGTGATGTCGTCGAGCGTGATGATGTAGCTGTCGCGCGGCTGGCTGGTCTTCTCGGCGCTGACGCGGACCGAGAGATTGCGCTCGGTGCCGTCGCGGGTGATCGTGATCTGGCCCTGCACCAGGCGCTGGGTCCCTTCCCGTGCCGTCTTCATCATTTCGTCGAGCTCGGGCAGCACGTCGGAGAGCGGGTGGCCGAGCGTCTCCGCTTCGGAGTGCCCGATCAGCTTCTCGGCGGAACGGTTGAGGATGCCGACGCTGCCGGAGGTGTCGACGCCGATGATGCCGGCGCTTGCCGATGACAGCACGGCCTCGATGAAGCGGCGGCGGCTGTCGATGAGGTCGCTGGCGTTGACGAGCTCGTCGCGCTGGCTGCGCAATTCCTGCGTCATCTTGTTGAAGGTCTCACCGAGCTGGGCAAGATCGCCTTCCGACTGGTGCACGGGCACCTGGACATGCAGATCGCCGGTCGAGACCGTGTGGGCTGCATTCATCAGCCGTCGGATTGGCGAGACCAGCGAGTTGGCGAAGTTGAGGCCGATCAGCACCGAGGCCATCAGGATGGTCAGCGCGATCACCGCAAACATCAGCGCAAACGCGACCTGGATACCGAGCCGTCGCGACTCGATCTGAGCGTATTCGGCGACGCTGACCTCGGTCTGCTTGAGCTGGTTGACGACGTTCGGATCGAGTGGCCGGGCGACGTAGAGGAACGTGTCGCTGAAGGCGCGCAGGCGGATCACCGCGGCGACGAAGCTCGCGTCCGGCAGCACCGCGATCTCGGGCTCGGACTCGTTGACGTTGCTGAGAAAGTCGGGCGCCGGCGGCGAATAGGCGAGCCGCATGCCGGTGTCGGCGGATTCCAAAATGTTGGTGTTCTTGTCGATGATCATTGCGCCCGGCAAATTGCGGGAGCCGGCGCTGGCGGTCAGCATCTCGCGGAACGAGCGGCGGTCCTGGTCGTAGAGCGGCCGGGCGTGCGCGATGTCGTTTGCCATGCCGAGAATGTCGCCGCGGATCAGCTGCGCATGGTCCTGCATGTAGGCCCGCGCGATCGTCAGCGAATTCTGGATCACCTCCTTGGTCGGCCCCGAGAATAGCCGGTCGAGGCCGCGCTCGATGGTGACGTTGGCGACCACGGCGACCAGCACCGCCGGCAGCACCGCCACGATCGAGAACAGGCTGACGATCTGGACATGGAGGCGCGCTGCCGCCCTGCCCCGCCGTCGCGCCAGGATCAGTTGCCAGAGTTCCCGGACGATGATCCCGACCAGGAGCAGGATCGTGGCCGCATTGATCAGATAGAACGAGCGGACCACCTCCGGCGTCGGCTCGATCTTGGTGAGGCCGGTCAGAACCAGGAAGGTCAGGAGGGCCGACAGCAGCGCCAGGGCCACGGCGAAGGGTGCCAGCCAGCGCCGCAGCGACCAGCGCTTGGGCTCTTCGGCTGGGGCCGTGTCAAAGGATGCGGCCGAGGTATCTGCGCTGGTCATTCCGGCAATGGGCTGCTGAAAACGGGTCCGCGGGCGCGCGGATACTGATGTATTCGTACCACATTGTTGCCGAATTGCGACAATTCCGCGGCGTCTCCGCCGCGACGGACGGCACATCCACAAGCAGATTCCGGTTGGACGGGAACGGATTCCCGCCGTCCCGGCTTGACGGGGATGGATAGATTTTTTCTCGCGACGATGGTCTCGGCCGTGCTTCTACTGATCGTGGCCGCCGACCTCCTGGTTAACGGGCTCGGCCTTCAGCAGCCGCTGGTGAATGTCGCCAGCGTGATGCCGGCATCCAGCCGACTTGTCAGGTAGATGATGCAGCGCCT
This sequence comes from Bradyrhizobium sp. 164, assembly GCF_023073715.1. Classification (GTDB taxonomy): domain Bacteria; phylum Pseudomonadota; class Alphaproteobacteria; order Rhizobiales; family Xanthobacteraceae; genus Bradyrhizobium. Next base: position 133,187 of record NZ_JADPKA010000008.1, on the reverse strand, counting down.
TGCGGCCGAATGACCAATTTGTACGTGCGAGCGGAACATTTCAGTCCGATGCGGACTTCTGCCCACCGCGTCAGCCACAACGGCCAGCGCGATCCGGACAGGCTCAGCTCTGCCTTGGTAGGGGGAGCTGAGCCACCGTCCGTCCGGCACGACTATGCCCCGCTGCGGTAGACCTGGATGTCCAGATCCCGGATCTTCTTGCGTAGCGTATTGCGGTTGAGGCCGAGCAGGTCTGCGGCGCGGATCTGATTGCCGCGGGTGGCAGCGAGCGCGGCCGTGAGCAGCGGCACCTCGATCTCCTTCAGGATGCGGTGATAGAGACCCGGCGGCGGCACGCCGTTCGGGAAGCCCTGGAAGTGCGAGGATAGATAGGCCTCCACCGCGCCGCCCAGATTGTCGACGCCCTGCTGGACCGCCGCACCCGGGCTGACCGAAGGCGGCGCGAGCTCGCCGTCGATGACGGAGGCCGTGATCACGTCCTGCGGATAAAGCGCGGCCAAGCGCCGGGCGAGGTTTTCGAGCTCGCGCACATTGCCCGGCCAGCGGTGCTGCTTCATCCGCTCCAGCGCCAGCGCATCGAGTTTCTTCGGCGGCAATCCGTCCTTCTCGGCCAGCGTGAAGAAGTGCCGCACCAGATCAGGCAGGTCCTCGATACGCTCGCGAAGCGGCGGCAACCGCAGCGGCACGACGTTGAGACGGAAGAACAGGTCTTCGCGGAACAGGCCCTGCTGGATCAGGACGCGCAGATCCTTGTTGGAAGCCGCGACGATCCGCACGTCGGTCTTGATCGGGGTGCGGCCGCCGACGGTGGTGTATTCGCCCTGCTGGAGCACGCGCAACAGGCGGGTCTGCGCCTCCATCGGCATGTCGCCGATTTCGTCGAGGAACAGCGTGCCGCCCTCGGCCTGCTCGAACCGGCCCGAGGCGCGGGTGTTGGCGCCGGTGAAGGCGCCGCGCTCATGGCCGAACAGCTCGGATTCGATGAGGTCGCGCGGGATCGCCGCCATGTTGACGGCGACGAAGGGGCCGTTGCGCCGCTTGCCGTAATCGTGCAGCGCGCGTGCCACCAATTCCTTGCCAGTGCCGGACTCGCCCGTGATCATTACGGTGAGGTCGGTCTGCATCAGGCGCGCCAACACGCGATAGATCTCCTGCATCGCCGGCGAGCGGCCGACCAGCGGGATCGCCTCCATTTCGGCGTCGTCGTCCGGCGTCGAGACCCGCTCCTTCGGTTCGGCGAGCGCGCGGCCGACGATGGCGATCAGCTCCTTCAGGTCGAAGGGCTTCGGCAGATATTCATAGGCGCCGCGCTCGGAGGCGCGGATCGCCGTCATGAACGTGTTCTGTGCGCTCATGACGATGACGGGCAGATTGGGCCGCATCTTCTTGATCCGCGGCAAGAGGTCGAAAGCGTTCTCGTCGGGCATCACCACGTCGGTGATGACGAGATCGCCCTCTCCCTGGCTGACCCAACGCCATAAGGTTGCGGCATTGCCGGTGAGCCGCACTTCGTAGCCGGCGCGGGACAGTGCCTGATTGAGAACGGTGCGGATGGCGGTATCGTCATCAGCTACGAGAATGCTACCTGCGGGCATCGTTAATCCTCATCTTGCCCCCTGTGATGCAGGCGACGGCTTCCCGGCAGAGTCGGCGCGGCTGCTTTGATCGGCATGTTTCGCCGATGTGGAATACATCGGCATCAGCACGCGGAAGGTGGTCTTGCGCGGCTGAGATTCGCATTCGATGATGCCCCCGTGATCGCCGACGATCTTTGCGACCAGCGCGAGGCCCAGCCCCGAGCCGGTCTGCTTGGTGGTCACGAAGGGATCGAACAGGTTGGGCAGAAGGTCGTCTGGCACGCCTGGTCCGTTGTCTCTCACGCAGAATTCAAGCGGCAGGGATACCCGGGATTTTTGACCGGGGACTGACAGGCGCACGCCGGGGCGGAACGCGGTGGTGAGCTGGATCTCGGCGTCGGGCGCGTCGATCAGGGCTTCGGCGGCGTTCTTGACGAGATTGAGGAACACCTGGACCAGCTGGTCCTGGTTCGCCAGCACCGGCGGCAGCGAAGGATCGTAATCCTCGATGAAGCGGATGTTGCGGGCAAAGCCGGACTGCGCCAGCCGCTTCACGTGATCGAGCACAGAGTGAATGTTGACGGGACCGCGCACCACGGGGCGCTCGTCGCCGAACACCTCCATGCGGTCGACCAGCGTCACAATGCGGTCGGCCTCGTCGCAGATCAGGCGCGTCAGCATGCGGTCCTCGGACGAGGCCTGCTGCTCCAGCAATTGAGCCGCGCCGCGGATTCCCGACAGCGGATTCTTGATCTCGTGCGCCAGCATCGCGGCGAGCGCGATCACCGAGCGCGCGGCGCTGCGATGGGTGAGCTGACGGTCCATCTTGTCGGCGATGCTGCGCTCCTGGAGCATCACCACGATATGGCCGGGCCGCTCGGTGAGCGGAGCCACATGCAGGTCGACCTGGCGGTCGCCGCCCATGCGCGGTGTGCCCAGATCAACCTTGTATTCGTTGACCGGCGAGTTCGACGAGCGCACCTGGTCGATCAGTGCCAGCAGCGGGCTGCCGAACGGCACCAGCTCCTTGAGCGATTGCCGCTTCAAGAACTGCGTCGAGATTTCGAAGAAGGCTTCGGTCGCGATGTTGGCGGCGACGATCTTGCCGTCCGGGCCGATCATCAGCACGGGATTGGGCAGCGCATCCAAGATCGCATCGCTGTCGGACGGCCGGCGATGTTCGGCGGCTGAGCTCATGCAGCGGCCCTCCATGCGAAGTCGTCGAAGGCGTCTTGCAGCGATTGGTGAACGCGGCGCGGTTCCTCCGAGGTGAGTATCTTCTGGCGCCACGATTTCAGCGTCTCGGCCGGCGCGCCGCTGACCTCCGCCGCGACGTCGAGCGCCCAGCCCAGATGCTTGCGCGCATGCCTGAGGCCAATGCGCAAGCCGTATAGTGCGCAAACACCTTCATAGAGCGTGCGGACATAATGCAGCTGCGTCTCGAGCGCCGGCGTTGCTTCCTCTGCCCCGCCCTTCAGGCGGCGGCCGATCTGGCCGGGCAGCCAGGGCTGGCCCTGCGCGCCGCGGCCGATCATCACGGCATCGGCGCCGGAGGCCTCCAACGCCGCGAGCGCCTTCTCATAGGACGTGATGTCGCCATTGACGACGAGCGGAATGGAGATGGCCTCGCGCACGGCGCGGATCGCATCCCAATCGGCCTCGCCCTTGTAGAACTGGCAGCGGGTGCGGCCATGCACGGCGACGAGCTTGATGCCTGATGCTTCCGCGCGCCGCGCCAGCTCCGGCGCGTTGCGGCTGCGGTCGTCCCAGCCGAGCCGCATCTTCAGTGTCACGGGCACCTTGACCGCGGCGATCGTCGCCTCGATCAGGCTGACGGCATGGTCGAGGTCGCGCATCAGGGCCGAGCCGGACTGGCCGCCGGTGACGTGGCGGGCCGGACAGCCCATATTGATATCGATGATGTCGGCGCCTTCGGCCTCAGCGATCCGGGCGCCTTCGGCCATCCAATGCGCCTCGCAGCCGGCGAGCTGGACCACATGCGGACCGATTCCCGTCGCTTCGCAACGCAACCGCGACATCCGGTGGCCGTTGGCGAGTTCATCGCTGGCTGTCATTTCCGACACGACGAGACCCGCCCCAAGCTCCGCGGCCAACCGCCGAACGGGCGAGTCAGTCACCCCCGACATCGGTGCCAGGAAGACCGGGGTGGCGACATCAATATCGCCTATTTTCAACGGCTTAGAGCCGGATATTGCCGAGCCGGTCACAGGGGTCTCGTTGACTGGACAGGGCCTCATCGCGCCTGCCATGATCTATCTTGCGCACAGTTCTTGTGCAGTCAAGCGTCATGCCTACAGTTTAGACAGTTCTGCAAATCTTTCAAGTGCAGTGCAGCAAAATGCTGTTGCCCACAATGCGCCGGAAACCCCTTTTTTTGCGGGCCTGCCGTGCTAGAGGCATGCCACCAAATCACCCCACTCCCCGACTCGTCATCATCAACTGAGTATTTGAGTCCCATGGCGAAATCACAACGCACCGCGGCCGTCCTTGTCGCAGCCGGACGCGGCTTGCGCGCCGGCGCTGGCGGGCCGAAGCAATATCGCGAGATCGGCGGTGTGCCCGTGATCCATCGCGCCATGGAAGCCTTCAGCCGCCACCCCGAGGTGTTTGCGGTGCAGCCGGTGGTGAATCCCGACGATACCGCCATCTTCACGGCAGCGGTCGCAGGCCTCAAGCACGAGCCGCCGGCCAACGGCGGCGCCACCCGCCAAGCCTCGGTGCTCGCCGGCCTCGAAGCGCTCGCACGGCACAAGCCCGATATCGTCCTGATCCATGACGCCGCCCGCCCCTTCGTCTCGGAAGGCGTGATCTCCCGTGCGATCGAGGCGGCGAGCCGCACCGGCGCAGCGATCCCCGCCATTGCCGTCACCGACACGATCAAGCTCACCGGCGAGAACGGCCATGTCGAGGGCACGCCGGACCGCGCGCGGCTGCGAATCGCGCAGACGCCGCAATCCTTTCTTTTCGACGTCATCCTCGAGGCGCATCGTCGCGCGGCAAAGGAAGGACGCTCGGATTTCACCGACGATGCCGCCATTGCCGAATGGGCAGGATTGACGGTTGCAACCTTTGAAGGCGATGTTGCCAATATGAAGCTCACCACTCCCGAGGATTTCGTGCGCGAGGAAGCACGTCTCGCCGCCCAGCTCGGCGATATCAGGACCGGCACGGGCTATGACGTGCACGCCTTCGGCGACGGCGACCACGTCATGATCTGCGGCGTGCGCGTCCCTCACACCAAGGGTTTTCTCGCCCATTCCGACGGAGATGTCGGCCTGCATGCGCTGGTCGACGCCATTCTCGGTGCGCTCGCCGACGGTGACATCGGCTCGCACTTCCCGCCGAGCGACGCGAAGTGGAAGGGTGCTTCCTCCGACCAGTTCCTGAAATATGCCATCGAGCGCGTCGCGGCGCGCGGCGGCCGCGTCGCCAATCTCGAGGTGACGCTGATCTGCGAACGGCCGAAGATCGGTCCCTTGCGCGACATCATGCGCGCGCGCATCGCCGAGATCTCCGGCGTCGACATCTCCCGCGTCGCGGTGAAGGCGACGACCAGCGAGCGGCTCGGCTTCACCGGCCGCGAGGAAGGCATCGCGGCCACCGCGAGCGCCACCATCCGCCTGCCCTGGAGCCTGTAGGACCATGGGCGGCAGCGACGCACGCGCCCTCTCTCGCTCGCTGCTCGATTTGTGCCGGATGCGCAAGCTGACGATCGCGACGGCCGAGTCCTGCACCGGCGGCCTCGTCGCCGGCGCGCTGACCGACATCCCCGGTTCTTCCGACGTGATCGACCGGGGCTTCGTCACCTATTCCAACGACGCCAAGCGCGCGATGCTCGGGGTCGAGGCGAGCACGCTCGCCAATTTCGGCGCGGTCAGCAAGGAGACCGCAACCGCCATGGCGATCGGTGCCCTGGAGCGCGCCGATGTCGATCTCGCGGTCGCCATCACCGGAATTGCCGGCCCCGGCGGCGCAACGCCTGGCAAGCCGGTCGGCCTCGTGCACTTCGCGGCGGCGGCGCGCGACGGCCGCATCATCCATCGCGAGCACCGCTTCGGCGCGATCGGCCGCAGCGCCGTGCGCGCGCGCTCCGTGGTCGAGGCGCTGCGCATGCTGATGGACCTCGCCCGCGGCCCGCAAGTCCAGGTCAAGCCGCGCCCCGCAGCCGCAAGCCGTCTGCGTCCCCGCGTCACCCGCTCGCCACGCCGACACGCGGTGAAGCGCAGGCCGCCGCGCTCGCCGCGGGGCTGAGGCGCTCTCAGTCCGTCGACAGCAGCGCGCTTGCACGATCGAGCACGCGCTGCCTAACCGCATCGGCATCTGATGGATTGACCTTCGCGCTCACCGTCAATTCCACGACGGGTGCTGCGGGATCGGCAGCGATCACCTTTGACACATTGACCGACGGCGCGGTCCTGTCGTCGATGCGGGGATCGTCACGCAGCTCCTTCAGGATCTGGTCGGCCAACGCATTGGCCGCACCTGCCCTGACCGGAAACGCCACCTTGACTTCCCCCGTACCTGGATAGGCGCTGTGGTTGATGATGGCCGCGCCCCACACCTGCCCGTTCGGCAACAGGATCTGCGTATTGTCGAGCGCGACCAGCTCGGTCATGAACAGCGACAACGACTTCACCTTCCCCGCCTTGCCGGCGACCTCGACGTCGTCGCCGATGTGAAAGGGACGAAACAGCAGCAGCATCACGCCGGCGGCGAGGTTGGAGAGCGTGCCTTGAAGCGCAAGGCCGATGGCGAGTGAAGTCGCGCCCAGCACGGCAACGAGGCTCGCGGTCTGGATGCCGAAGAGCTGCAGCACGGCGATGCCGACCACCGCGAGCACGGCATAGCGAGCCACACTGGCGACGAACAAGGTCACCAGCGGATCGACCCGGTGCGTGACACTCAAGACGCGCGTGACGAAACGCTGCATTGCGCCGGACAGATACCAGCCGACCGCGAACAGCAGGATCGCGTAAATCGCGTTCAAGCCATACAGGACGAGCGATGCTTTCAACGTATCGAAATTGATGGTCATGGAAGCTCCAACCCGGACGAATCGGTTGAGAACTCGCGGCGGCGCGAAATGATCCCGGCGGATGTCGATGGGAACGCCAACCTGGTAGCCCGGATTGCGCTGCTCTCCATCTGGGCCACAACCCTTTGTGTTGCCCGTCGGGCAAGACACACAATTGCGCGGTCAATCCGCTCGCGTCAAAATATTCGCTTTTACAGAATTTCTGATTTTGCACATTGTCCGGCCACCTCATCCCTGTCAGAGGGGCGGATCGCGATCGTCACGAACGCGGGATGGGCCGTGGTGGACGCTGGCAGCACCGGCGCGAAGGGCATCGCAGGGCGGGCAACCGTGAGCGATCGCCGCGCGCAAACGACCGATGCGATCAGCGTACGGCAAAACCGTGTCGTCCTGACGCCCGGGGCCTGTGCGTCAAGTCTTGCGGTGATGCGTTTTCGTCCAACCGGGCGCGCGCATCAGCGATCCGCAAGGCGACGGGGGCAATAGTGCATCGCTCCCCGGGGAGAGCTCGGCATAAGCCGTCAAACCACTGCGCAGGGAAGGCCGGTTGTTTGGCTTCACCTGTATGCCGCTGTGCAGCTCTTCGTAGCGTAACTCCCGCACAGTGGACCGCGGGTGCCCAGCCGGCATCCGGTCTTCCCTGCGCCCTCTGACTTCAAGAGGGTGTCTCGACGAAGCAAAGCTCGGGCGAGAGAAAGCCGCGAGGACGCGCAGGTGTGTCTGCGATTGAGATGCCAATTGGAAAAGCTACCTGGATGCTCATCCTCAGTCATTTCCCAGCGGCTTGTCCGCCGAAGCTCGGAGAGCGAAGGCGGAAGCGAAGCAATCCAGAATGTTCCTCAGAGGGATTCTGGATTGCTTCGTCGCAAGAGCTCCTCGCAATGCCGGTGGAAAGAGTGCGGCCTACGTCGGCGCCAGCTTCGGCCGGCCATAAATCGCGTCCGCGCGTTTTTCGAACGCAGTGGAGAAGCGCGCGAATGCGGCGTCGAATATCGAGCCCATCAGCATCGCGAGCATGCGGCTCTTGAATTCATAGGCGAGAAAGAAACCGACATCGCAGACGCCCTCACCCTTGGGCTCGAACGTCCAGCGGTTTTCAAGATTTCTGAAAGGACCTTGCAGATATTCGACCAGGATTTTCAGATTGGCGCGGTCGAGTGTCACCCGGCTGGTGAAGGATTCCTTGACCAGCTTGAACGACACTGTCATGTCGGCGACCAGCACCTCGGTGCCGTCAGGTTTCGCCATGCGCTGACGCACTCTCAGCGCGCTGCACAGCGGCACGAATTCCGGGTATCGCTCGACGTCGGCGACCAGATCAAACATCTCGGATGCGCTGTGACTGACACGGCGCTTGCTCGAAAATTTGGGCATAGCGGTTCAGCGGGCGTTAGCTGCCCGCGCGGCCTTCAATCTCGCAAAATCCTCGCCGGCATGATGGGACGAGCGGGTCAGCGGGCTCGCCGACACCATCAGGAAGCCCTTGGTGTAGGCGACCTTCTCGTAGGAGGCGAACTCGTCGGGCGGCACGAAGCGCATCACGGCGTGATGCTTACGGGTGGGTTGGAGATACTGGCCGATGGTCAGGAAATCGACCTCGGCAGAGCGCAGATCGTCCATTACCTGGAGCACCTCGTGGCGCTCCTCGCCAAGGCCGACCATGATGCCGGACTTGGTGAAGATGGTGGGATCGAGCTCCCTAACCCGCTGCAGCAGCCGGATCGAGTGGAAATAGCGCGCGCCGGGCCGCACCGTGAGATAGCGCGACGGCACGGTCTCGAGATTGTGGTTGAACACGTCGGGCTTCGCCGCAACGACGACCTCGAGTGCCCCCTCCTTGCGCAGGAAGTCCGGCGTCAGGATCTCGATCGTGGTCGAAGGACACGCGGCGCGGATCGCACGAATGGTCTGGGCAAAATGCTCGGCGCCGCCGTCGGCGAGGTCGTCGCGGTCGACCGAAGTGATGACGACGTGCGCCAGCCCCAGCTTGGCCACGGCCTCGGCGACGTGCTGCGGTTCGGACGCATCGAGCGCGTTGGGCAGGCCGGTCTTGACGTTGCAGAAGGCGCAGGCACGGGTGCAGGTGTCACCCATGATCATGAAGGTCGCGTGCTTCTTGTCCCAACACTCGCCGATATTCGGGCAGCCCGCTTCCTCGCACACCGTGTGCAGGCCGTTGGCCCGCACGATGTTGCGGGTGTCGGCATAGCCGCGGGTATTGGGCGCGCGCACGCGAATCCAGTCCGGCTTCGGCGGCGAAGCGGAATCGGGCCGGTTCACCTTTTCAGGGTGGCGCGGGCGCAGCGGGTTCGTGATGGTATCGACAATAACGACCATGGGGTGTCCGGTCTGTTCAGGTCCTACCTAGTCGGTCTGGCTGAGCATCGCAACCCGGCTCGCCCCGCTTCAGCGAACATGGCAGATATGGGCAATATCCTGCTCTGTTCTCAGGCGATTCTCACCTCGAATGGCTCCAAGATCGAATGCCTCTCCGTTGCGGCTTGGCAAGCCGCTGAAGCGGACCTTTTTCGACCGCAGCGTCCACGAGGTCGCGCCCGACCTGATCGGCGCCACCATGCTGGTCGACGGCGTCGGTGGAATCATCGTCGAGGTCGAGGCCTATCATCATACCGACCCGGCCGCGCATTCCTATCGCGGGCCGACGCCTCGGAACCAGGTGATGTTTGGGCCGCCCGGCTACGCCTATGTCTACCGTTCCTACGGCATCCATTGGTGCGTGAACTTCGTCTGCGAGGAGGAAGGTTCGGCCAGCGCCGTGCTGATCCGCGCGCTGGAGCCGACCCATGGCTTAGCCGCGATGCGACGCCGCCGCCATCTCCAGGATTTGCACGCGCTGTGCTCGGGCCCGGGCAAGCTGACCGAAGCGCTCGGCATCACGATCGCGCACAACGCGCTGCCGCTGGATCGGCCGCCGATCGCCCTGCACGCGCGGACGGAGGATGTCGAGGTCGCTGCCGGGATTCGGATCGGCATCACCAAGGCGGTCGAGCTGCCCTGGCGCTATGGCATCAAGGGCTCGAAATTTTTGAGCAAGCCGTTTCCGAAGTAACGATCATTCCGGGATGGTCCGAAGGACCAGACCCGGAATCTCGAGATTCCGGGTTCGGCTCTTCGAGCCGCCCCGGAATGAGGACCAGATTAAGACGCCTGCTTGAGCCGCTCCAGCGCCTCCAGCAGCTTGGCCTTGCGGGCCAGCGCCGCCTCGCGCTTTTCGCGCTCCTCCTCGACGACCTCCTCGGCCGCGTTGGCGACGAACTTCTCGTTGGCCAGCTTGGACTCGGCGCGCTTGATGTCGGCGTCGGCCTTGCCGATCTCCTTGTCGAGACGCGTGCGCTCGGCGGCGACGTCGATTACGCCCTTCAGCGGCAGCGCGGCCACCTCGCCGCGCACAAGCAGTTGAACGGCGCCGTCAGGTGCGCGGTCGGCGAAAGAGATGTCGGAGAGCCGCGCCATGCGCTTGATGACTTCGGTCCAGCGCGGCGCGCGCTCTTTCGTCTCTGCCGAAACGCCCACGAGCACCAGCGCCGTCAGCGTCGCCGGCGGGATATTCATCTCGGCACGCACCGAACGGATCTGGGTGACGAGATCGATCACCCAGCCGATCTCGGCCTCGGCCGCGGGATCGCTGAAGTCGGCATGGTCGAAGATCGGCAGCACCCAGGCCGGCGAGACGAGCGGATCGGTCGGTCCCGTCGTCGCGGCGAGCATCGCAAGCTGCTCCGGCGTCGGCTCAACCGGCTTGAGCGGCCACGGCGCCAATGCGAGCAGGCTATCGCGCTTCGCCGTCACCTCCCACAGCTCTTCGGTGATGAAGGGCATGAAGGGGTGCAGCAGCTTGAGGATCTCGTCGCGCGCCCAGGCCACCATAGCGCGGGTTTCGTCCTTGGCGGGACTGTCGGGACCGAGCAGCACGGGCTTGGCGAGCTCGACATACCAGTCGCAATAGACGTTCCAGACGAAGCGGTAGATGCTGCCGGCGGCATCGTTGAAGCGATAGGCTCCGATGGCCTCGGTCACTTCTCGCGTGGTGTGCGCGCTCTCGTGCGCGATCCAGCGGTTCAGCGTCTGCTTCGCCTTCGCCGGCTCGAAGCCGTCGGGAACGGCACAGTGATTCATCTCCGCGAAGCGACAAGCATTCCAGAGCTTGGTCGCGAAATTGCGGTAGCCCTCGACGCGGCTGGTGGCGAGCTTGATGTCGCGGCCCTGCGCCGCCATCGCGGCCAGCGTGAAGCGGAGCGCGTCCGCGCCATATTCGTCGATCAGATGGAGGGGATCGATGACGTTGCCCTTCGACTTCGACATCTTGGCGCCCTTCTCGTCGCGGACGAGGGCGTGGATGTAGACGGTCGAGAACGGCACCTCCTTCATGAAGTGCAGGCCCATCATCATCATGCGGGCGACCCAGAAGAAGATGATGTCGAAGCCGGTCACCAGCGCATTGGTCGGATAATAGCGCTGCACCTCGGGCGTGTCGTCGGGCCAGCCGAGCGTCGAGAACGGCCACAGCGCCGACGAAAACCAAGTGTCGAGCACGTCCTCGTCGCGCGTGATGAAGCCTTCGCGCTTGTTGCGATCGAGCGCCATCTCACGCCCCTGCTCGGCCGTGATGACCTCCTGCTCGACGTAGTAGCCGAGCGCGTGGCTGACGGCCTCCTCCTCGGTCTCGGCGACGAACACCTTCCCATCCGGACCGTACCAGGCCGGGATCTGGTGGCCCCACCAGAGCTGGCGCGAGATGCACCAGGGCTGGATGTTCTCCATCCACTCGAAATAGGTCTTTTCCCAGTTTTTCGGCACGAACGTCGTTTCGCCCGAACGCACCGCCGCGATCGCGGGCTTCGCCAGCGTCTTGGCATCGACATACCATTGATCGGTCAGATACGGCTCGATCACGCTGTTCGAACGATCGCCATGCGGCACCATGTGGGTGTGCGGCTCGATCCGCTCGACGAAGCCGAACGATTCCAATCGCTCGACGATGCGCTTGCGTGCGACAAAGCGGTCGACCTTGTGGAATTCCTCGGCGAACTGCCCGGCGCCTTCCGGCAGGTCACGCAGATAATCCTCGTTGTCGAGGAGATCGAGAGAACCCTCCCTGTCGAGGACGCTGATCCGGCGCAGGCCGTGGCGATTACCGAGCTCGAAATCGTTGAAGTCGTGCGCCGGCGTCACCTTCACCGCGCCCGAGCCCTTGTCCGGATCCGAATAGTCGTCGGCGACGATCTGGATCTTGCGGCCGACCAACGGCAGGATGACGTTCTTGCCGATAAGCTTCTGATAACGCTCGTCCTCGGGATGTACCGCCACGCCGGTGTCGCCGAGCATGGTCTCGGGGCGCGTGGTGGCGACGACGATGAAGCTCGAGGGATCCTCAGGGCTGAACGTCTTCCCCTCGATCGGATAGCGCAGATACCAGAGGCTGCCCTTGACCTCGACCTGCTGCACTTCGAGATCGGAGATTGCGGTCAAGAGCTTGGTGTCCCAGTTCACCAGCCGCTTGTCCTTGTAGATCAGCCCCTGGCGGTGCAGCTCGACAAACACCTTGACGACGGCCTTCGACAGGCCCTCGTCCATGGTGAAGCGCTCGCGCGACCAGTCGCAGGACGCGCCGAGCCGCTTGAGCTGATTGATGATGGTGTCGCCGCTCTCGGCCTTCCACTGCCAGACCCGCTCCAGAAACTTCTCGCGGCCCATCTCGCGGCGGCCGGGCTCTTGACGCTCCATCAGCTGGCGCTCGACCACCATCTGGGTCGCGATGCCGGCATGGTCGGTGCCGGGCTGCCACAGCACGTCGCGGCCGCGCATGCGCTCGAACCGGCACAGGATGTCCTGAAGCGTGTTGTTGAGGGCGTGGCCCATGTGCAGCGAGCCCGTCACGTTCGGCGGCGGGATCACAATGGTGAACGGCACCGCGTCGCGGCGGTCGGGGCGGCCGGCCTTGAAGGCAAGGCTGTCCTCCCACACCACGGACATGCGGGTTTCGATATCGGCGGGCTGGTAATTTTTCTCGATCATGGGGCTGTTAGAAAGCCGCGCGCGCGGTTCAAGTCAACGGGAAGCTCGACGACAGGCGTTTTCGGCCCGGGCCGCAGGCCGAATATGACGCCGGAGCAGGGCTTTATCTTGGCCGCACGGCCCTTCTCAGCGGCCGCCGCGCGAGACTCGCTCGATTTCGGCCTTCACGATGCATTCAACCAGGCCCGGCAGATTGTCATCGAGCCAGGACTTCAGCATCGGACGCAACATCTCCTTGACCAGATCCTCCAGCGTCCGCGCATTGCTGCTCAGAACCGTGTGGGCCAGCGAGTTGAAGGCAGATTCGACCGCGGAGACCGTCGATTGCGCCAGGATCGGCTGTTGCGGCGGCACCGGCGGCGCATCGTAGTCCACCGGCGTGTAGGACGGCGGCGACGGGGGGCGCGGCTGCGGCGATTCCGTGAATTCGAGATCGTCGCGCGGCTCGACCTTGTGGAAGGTGGGTGGCGGCGGAGGCGGTGTCGGGTCCATCGCCATCTCGTCGGTCAACTCGAGCACGTCGGGCTCCGGCTCCGGCTCGGGAGCGCGGACCTCCGGCGCAGGCGTTGCTGCGTCGAGCCCGGCCAGCAGCGCGTCGATATCGTCTTGGCTATTGGATGCGTCCGCCGCAGCTGCGGACGGCGGCGGCGCCGGCTTTGCAGCCTGCGGCGGTGCGGGCTTCTCGGCGGCGGGTTTGGGCGGAGCGACCTTGGATGGCGGAATGTCGTTCATCGCCTGCGGCTTTGGCGCGGCGGGCGCCGCAGCCTTCTCGGGTTTTGCGGCTTCTGTCGGCGGCGGCTTGGCCTCATCGTCGGCGATGATGCGCCGGATCGAGGCCAGAATCTCCTCCATCGAGGGTTCTGTAACCTTTGCAGGCTGCGTCATCTCCGACTCCACATCATCAACGCCCTCGCATGCGTTGTTTTACACCAAGCACGGCAGGATTGGCCGGTTCCGGACCGGCGGCCCGACGATTTTCGTCGCAGCAGCCCGACTTGTCCCCAGATCACGGCTCAACGTGCGGCGGTGCGCCCCTGCCCCCGGCACTCAAGCTTTACGCACACGGCATCGATACGGGCGAATCGACCCGCATCTTCTTGGCAAGGCTATGTCAGGGATTTTGATGATTGCAAGCAAAGCGCCAGTCGGCCTCGGCACTTCGCGAGACCGACCGGATCACTACGGACATCAGCGTCCGTCAGGCGTGCGTACACCGGCCCAGCTGTCGCGGACCTGCTGGTAATGCACGGAGGGATCGTAGACCGTGGTCGCGAGGCCGAGCACCTGCGGCGACAGGCGGCCAACAGCCGCGAGAACGTTATAGGATGCAACCACGCGGTCATGCTGCGCGGTGACCAGCGCGACGCGCGCGTTGACCAAGGCCTGCTGCGCGTTGAGGACGTCGAGCGTGGTGCGCTGACCCGCCTTGGCTTCTTCGCGCACGCCATTCAGCGCGATCTCGGATGCCGCAACTTGCGCCTGCGCGGACTGCACCTGCGCCTTACCGGCCTGCAACGACCCCCACCACTGAACCACGGTCGCACGAATCTGATCGCGCGTGGTTTCGAGATTGAGACGCTGCTGCGCCAGGTTTTCCTTGGATTGACGGATCAGCGCATATTGATTGCCGCCATCATAGAGCTGCCACGAGGCCTGTGCGACCGCGGCTGCGCTAAACGACCTGTATTGAATCAGCGACTGTTCATTGGCCTGCGTTGCGCTGGCCTGCAACGTGACCGTGGGCAGCAGCGCGCCTTCGGCGACCTTGACCTGCAGATAGTTGACGTCGATGCCGAACATTGCGGCCGTGACGTTGGGATGCTCGACCAAGCTGAGCTCGACGGCCGAAGCGAGCGTCGCAGGCAGGAACCGGTCGACCGGCGAGCCCGGCGCGAGGTTTGTCGGCTCGTTGCCGATGATGCGACGGAAATTCGCGCGCGTCGTGGTGAGATTGGCTTCGGCGGTAAGCGCCTGCGTCCTGCCGGCAGCGAGTTGCGCTTCCGATTGGGCGACGTCGGTACGCGTCACTTCGCCGACATTGAAGCGGTCACGGGTCTGCTTCAGCGTCTGCTCGAGCACGCGCACGTTGCTGCGTTGGACTTCCAGCGTGGCGGCATCGCGCAGATAGTCCATGTAGGTCGTTGCAGCCTGAAGCAGCACGCTTTGATCGAGGCTGCGCAGCGCTTCGCGAGCACCGGACACCTGGCTCTCTGCCGCGCGCGTCCTGTTGGCGGTCTGGTTGCCGTTGTAGAGCGTCTGCGAAACCGTCAGGCCCGCGCTGCGGGGAACGGTGGTGCCATTGATTGGGGCGCTGCCCGGCGCGGTCAGCGTGTCCTGATATTGATAACCGGCGCTCGCCGTCAGCGCGACTCTGGGGCGATATCCCGACAATGCCTGAGGCACGTTCTCGTCGGTCGAGCGCACCTGGGCACGCTGTGCGTTGAGCTGCGGATTGTTCTGATAGGCGCGCACCAGCGCGGACTCGATCGTGTCCGCCAAGGCAGGCGTCGGCCCGGCTAGCGACAGCAGCAGGACCGAAACCGCAGCTCCGGTGAAGAGCTTCACCCCATGCATCCCTGAAATTCCGTTCATTCTAACGCCCGGCTCGTGCCCGCGAGCTGGGTACCGTCTATCGAGTGGAGTCGTTGCCCCGCCGCAACATAGGACGGGGATTGTCGCGGCGGAACCACCTCAGGGTAGTTCTCGGTGGAAACTCTTCACGTGCAGCATCCCGGCCACACTTCTGATTCAGAACGGGATTTTTCGGCTCCGGGCCTCAGAAAACGAAGGCGGCGGCCCGTTCCATCCCGGGAAGGACCGGGGCGGCGGCGTCGAACAACGCCCGATGGCCGAATTCACCATGAGTCTTTGTCACGATCATGGCCCGCGGCGGCCTGGATTCGGCCGACACTCCCACGAGGCGCCCGCCTTCCTTCAGCTGCCCGAGCAGCCCCTCCAGGGTTATCTCGGCAGCGCCATTGAGGACGATCACGTCATAAGGAGCGGTGGACGGATCACCCTCGCTGCAGGAGCCGACTTTGCAGGTAACGTTGGCGAGCCCAAGGGCAGCGAAGGCGTCCTTGGCCTTCGCCGCCAGACCCGGATCACATTCCGTCGCCGTGACCTGGCGCGCGAGCTTGGCGGCAAGCGCGGCCAGATAGCCCGTCGCGCAGCCGACGATCAGCACATTGTCTCCTTGGCCGATTTCGGCGGCCTGGAGCAGCTTGCCGGTCAGTTGCGGCTTGATCAGGAACCGCTTGGCGCCGCCCTCGCTCACATCGAGGTCGAGGTCGAGATAAGCCAACGCCTGCCTGCTGGCCGGCACGAAGGCCTCGCGCGGAACCGTAAGCATGGCATCGAGAATACGACGGTCGGTAACGTCATTGGTGCGCACCTGGCCATCGACCATTTTTTGGCGCGCAGTCGAGAAACCGGACATTTGCGGACCCTGGAATGCGGACGATGCCGCGGAGATGAATTGGCGGCATCTTTGAAACATGCCCGCCGAAAACGCAACATGGCCGTTGGCCGCGAGGAGCCCCATGGGCTTGCGCAGCTCACCGCATCAGGATCAGGGTGCGGGACGCATCATTCGATCGCCACCGCGAGGCGGCCGATCAGAGCGGCGACCTCGTCCAGCCGTGCCGAATCGGGTGCCTCGACCGCACGCGCAAGACAAGCGATGCATTCGTCGTCGCTGAGTTCGGGAATGTCGGCCGGCAGGATCGAGGGTCCCCTATGAGAACGGTCGATCTGAATGTCTGGCATGGGAATCAGCTCCGTAAGGATCCGGCACGGGGCAAGCTCGATTTGAATTGAGTCGATTTGGCGCCGTCCTCATGGCGCCAAGGCGCTATTGCACACGTCTGGTTGAGTTTGATTGCGCGTCGGGATCGTGGAAGCAGTTCAGATATTGCCGCAACGAAATCGCGCGGCACGTGAAGGCGCTATCGCAACTCGTTGAACTGGCGATAAAATTTGGCTCCCCGGGCTGGATTCGAACCAGCGACCATCCGATTAACAGTCGGATGCTCTACCGCTGAGCTACCGAGGAAAAGGCGAACCAGTCGTTCGCGCGCGGCTGCGTATAACAAAGCCAGTTGCGCTTGCAAAGGACGAATTCGTCGTCCTTCGCAATGCGTTCGCAATAATGGCAGGCGGCGAACTTAGGTTTCTCGTCCCCTCTGACTGGGATGAGGTGGCCGGACAATGCGCTAAGTCAGAATTTCTGTAGAGGCGAAGCTCCGATGGAGCAAAACGTAGTCCGAGACGTTCCGTCATTGGGATCGACGCGTGCGGACCGACGTTGGCTTTTCGATCACTCAACAGCCTGTCCGCAGCATATTCACAAGCGCGGATTCAACAGATTTGCGTGGCGCGCACGCCACTTGCTGCGCACAAATCCACAGAGACGACTACCCGCCGGCCTGGTCGAACACGCCGCGGCACGCTTCGCTCAGGCTGGCCCGGTGACGTCGCAGGCACGCGGTGATGGCACGGACGTTGGGGATTTCGCCGGCGCAGAGACGGTAGACGTCGGGCGTGCAGGCCCGGCGCTGCTCCGGCGTTCCCTGCGCATGGGCGGCGGAGGCAAACATCGTCAGGAAAAGCCCGACCGTCGAGGCGCGGCGCGCCCGGCTCTTCACAATTGCAAACCGCAAGAACCTCACCTTCATGACCGCTCTCCCGTTCTGCTCTGCCCGCCCGGCGGCGTTGGCCGGGGTCGCGACAACGTTTGCGAGAAATAAAGCCGGGACGATGTGACTTCTTTCACACTGCGGGCAAGGCTCAGGAACCTAAGTTCCAAGGGGATTTTCAGGACTCGCTAACCAATCGGGACCCGAGCGCCGGATCGTTAAAATGCGAACGACCGGGTCAATCGGGAAACAAGCCGGCTTTGCGATATTGGGCCGTCTGCTTTCCGGAGGGTGCGATGAGCGAAGCCGAATTCAACTTGCTGCTGGATGCCGTCGGGGGCGCCATGATTCACGAAGATTGCACGCCCGCGCCGAAGGAGGAATTCGTGCCCCGTTCGTGGTCGTGCGTCGCAACGCCCAGGGCCGCCAATGATAATGAGGGCGCCTGGCCTCTCCTCCCCTTTCCGGACGGCTGGTACGCAGCCTGCTGACTACCTTCATCGTAAACGGAAGCGTCCCGCCCTTGCGGGATTTTTGAACGATGCTGTTAAGCATCGCGCGCCCCACGAATGAGTCGAGCTCCCTCCAGCTCGGATTTCGGGATAGATCGGACGATGCCACCCACGATCTTTCCAGCGCTCGATTGATAGGCGTGGTTTTGCGGGACAGGCACGCTCCTTGCCTATTGGACCTGCCCAAGCATGGAGGCGTGCACTGATGGGACAGCGAGCTCGTATTTCAAAGCGTCCGAAGTCCAATTTGACACATGCTGCCCGCGACAAGCTGCTCGCGTTGTTAGACGCAATCGAGGAACTTGAAGATCTCAGAGAGAAAGTCCGGCTCGCCGAAGCCGCCCGCGTGCTGCACTAGGATTAGGTGGAGAATCCATTCTCTTCGGGGGCGCTTCGGCGCGTCCTAGACTAGCCCGGGGGTCACCGCGACTGACCGACACGCCTCTCGTCGCAGAGCCGTTTCGAACAGCAATCTCGGCCCAGAGACATCAGCGGGCCGCCGTACTGTCGCGAACTCGGTGGGACCGGTCTTGCTGTGCGCCGCTACCTAGAATTTGCAATCCGCTGGCCGGCCGGATCAGCGGAACTGAGACCGAATGAAGTCTACAAGCAGTTTCCGTAGCTTGTAATGGAGGCCACGACCAGAATTGAACTGGTGTACACGGTTTTGCAGACCGTTGCGTAACCACTCCGCCACGTGGCCCCGTAAGGCCGGAGCAATATAGGGGATGAAAGGTTTAGGCAACCCCGATGGGCCAGCTGTCCCTTTACCCCATCGGTCGGTTGGTAGATGCAGGCGAGAACGCGCAGCACGATGTAGGCTTGGGTCAGGCTCGTTTGCGACGCCGGAAGTCGCGGCGGCCCTTCGGGGCAGGTTTGGGCGCCAGTTCCGGCATCTCGGCCTGGACCTCGCGGTAGCGTGTCAACAGTCGTTCAAAACTGGCGTGCAGGGTGTCGGCGATATCGGGACGCCGCTCGACGGCCGCGAGGATCGTCGCCGCGGCCTCGATGGTCGAAAGACCGTCGCGGCGTGGCTCCTTGCGCAGGCGGCCGTAGCGCGAGGGGTGCGCCGGGTTCAGGATCACGCGCTGGCATTTCAGCATCCAGGGATTGCGCCACCACAGCGCCTTGGCCTGGCTCCAGGTGCCGTCGAGCAGCACGACGCCTTCGAGCTTGCCGAGGATCGCGCGCTGGTTGTCCGCGATCTCACCCTTGCGGTTGAGCGCGACGATCTCGCCCTCGGCCTCGAGATCGGCGGCGCGAGCCGAGCCGAGATAGAGCACGGCCCACCGCGCGGCATTCTCGACCGGCCGGCCCAGCGCCTTGGACAGGCTCGGCCAGGACAGGCCAACGCGCAGCGTGGCATCTACGAAATGCTTAGCGAGCAGCCGCGCGGTGCCGAGCGCCCTGTCCTGTTCCTGCGGATGCTGGAGGATCAGGAGCGACAGCCGATTTTCAATGGGCGTGACGGTGTCGCAGATGCACAGCGGCATCGGCTTCTGGCAGTGCGGGCATTCGGGGATCGGCTCGGTCGGCGCGGCAGCGGTGTCGGGCTGGTTGGACATGGCGCCGCTATACGCTCCAAGCGACGCTTCAACAACCTATTCCGCCGGCGCGGGCAGCGGGCGCGGCGCGGTTCGCCGTCTCAGACGGTCGATCAGGAGGTAGATCACTGGCGTCGTGTAGAGCGTCAGGATCTGCGAGACGAACAGACCGCCGATGATGGTGATGCCGAGCGGTCGGCGCAGCTCCGTGCCGGGGCCGGTCGCGACCACCAGCGGAATGCCGGCGAACAGCGCCGCCATTGTCGTCATCAGGATCGGGCGGAAGCGCGCCTGGCAGGCCTCGAAGATCGCCTCCGCCGACGACAATCCGCGCTGGCGCTCGGCATCGAGAGCGAAGTCGACCATCATGATGCCGTTCTTCTTCACGATGCCGATCAGCAGGATGATGCCGACGAAGGCGATCACGGTCAGCGGCGTATTGGTCAGTTGAAGCGCAAGCAGCGCGCCGAGGCCGGCTGACGGTAGCGTGGAGATGATCGTGAGCGGGTGGGCAAGGCTCTCATAGAGCACGCCGAGCACGATATACATCGCGACTAGCGCACCGAGGATCAGGAGCGGCTGACGCCCGCTGGTCTTGGCGAAATCGCCGGCATTGCCGTCAAAGCTGCCACGGATGCCCTCGGGCATGTGCAATTCCTCGACCGCACGCTGGATATTTTGCGTCGCGGCCTGGAGCGGCACGTCCGGCAAGAGGTTGAACGAGACTGTCGTCGAGGGGAACGACTGCGAGTGATAAACCGCGAGCGCGGCAAGTCCGCGCGTTGCGTGCACCACGGCCGACAATGGGACCTGAGCGTCGCCGGCGCCGGCGACATAGATGCGATCGAGATTGGAGGGATCGACCTGGAATTTCGGGTCGATCTCCAGCACGGTCATGTACTGGTTGCGCTGGGTGTAGATGATTCCGATCTGCCGCTGCGCGAAAGCGTTGTTCAACGCATTGTCGATGTCCTGGACCCTGACGCCCAGCGCCGAGGCCTTCTGGCGATCGATGCTGAGCGTAAGCTGGAGCCCACCGGGATCGCGGTCGCTGGAGATATCGGTGATGCCCTCGATGCTTTCCATCCGCTTGGCCACGATCGGCGCCCATTTCTGCAGCAGGCCGAGATCGGTGCTGGTCAGCGTGTACTGGTAGTCGGAATCGCTTTGCCGCCCGCCGGCGCGCACGTCCTGGGCGGCGAACATGAACAGGCGGATGCCGGGCACGGGATACAATGCGCGCCTGAGACGGTCGATGACGACCTGCGTCGAGACGTGCTCGCGCTCCTCCGGCGGCTTCAGGCTGATGAACATGGTGCCGCGGTTCGAGGTCGCCGCCCCCGGGCCGCCGCCGCTACCGACGGTCGAGCCGATGCCGGCGACGGCCGGATCCTGCATCACGATGTCGGCGAGCCGCTGCTGGAGGCCGAGCATGGACTGGAACGAGATGTCGGCCGAAGCGCGGGTCGCGCCGATGATGAAACCGGAATCATCGGTCGGGAAATAGCCCTTGGGCACCTTGATGTAGAGCGTCACCGTGAGGCCGATGGTGGCGAAGAATACGAGCAGCGTCAGCAGCGGAAATTCCAGTACGGTGCGCAGAGTGCGGGTGTAGAAGGCGACGATGCGCGACAGCGAGCCCTCGATCAGGCGGTCGAACAACGTCGCGGTGCCGGACGTGGTCTGCCGGATGTAATGGGCGCAGATCATTGGCGTGACCGTGAGCGACACCAGCGTCGAGACCAGGATCGCGAAGGTCAGCGTCAGCGAGAATTCGCGCAGGAGACGGCCGACGATGCCGTCCATGAAGATCAACGGCGTGAACGCTGCGATCAGTGACAGGCTGATCGAGACCACGGTAAATCCGATCTGCTTCGCACCCTCCTGCGCCGCCCGAAACGGCCGCATGCCGTGCTCCAGATTGCGGAACATGTTCTCGATCATGACGATAGCGTCGTCGACCACGAAGCCGACGGAGATCGCCAGCGCCATCAGCGAGAGATTGTCGATCGAGAAGCCCGCGACCCACATGCCGGCGCAGGTGCCGGCCAGCGCCAGCGGCACCGAGATGCCCGCTGCGATCGTCGGCGTCAGCCGCCGCAGGAACACGAACACCACGACCATGACGAGGAGCGCGGTTGCCAGCAAGGTCCATTGCATATCCAGGACGCTGGCGCGGATCGTACCGGTGCGATCGACCAGCGTCGAGATCTCGACGCCGGCCGGGATCCACTGCTTCAGCGCGGGGATCAGCGCCTTCACCCGATCGACCGTGCCGATGACGTTGGCGTCGCCCTGCTTGGTGATCTGGATCAGCACCGCCGGCTGCTTGTTGAACCAGGCGATCGAGCGGGCGTTGCGGACGGAATCCTCGATATCGGCGACGTCGGACAGCCGCACGAAATTGCCGTTGGAGCTTTTGATGACGATGTCGCGGAACTCTTTCGCCGTGCGCATCTGCCGATTGAGGGCCAGCGTCTCGCTCTGGCGCTCGCCGTTGAAGATGCCGACGGGACCGAGCGGGTTGGCGTTGATGATCGCGGTCCTGACGTCGTCGGTGGCGATACCTGCATTCGACAGCGCGACGGGATTGAGCTGCACCCGCACGGCCGGCTGGTCGGCGCCGGAGACCGTGACGTCGCCGACACCAGGCACCTGTGAGATACGCTGCGCGATGACCGTATCTGCGACGTCGTAGATCGCGCTGGCCGACAGCGTCTTCGAGGTCAAAGCGAGCACGAAGACGGGCGCGCCGGCCGTGTTGGCTTTGCGGAAGCGAGGCAGCGTCGGCAGGTCGCTGGGCAGATCGACGAGCGAGGCGTTGATGGCTGCCTGCACGTCGCGGGCGGCCTTGTCGATGTTGCGGCCGATGTCGAACTGGAGCTGGATGTTGGTCGTGCCGAGCGAACTTGTGGACGTGATCTGGTTGATGCCGGCGATCTCGCCGAGCCGCCGTTCCAGCGGCGAGGCCACGGTCGCGGCCATCACGGACGGATCGGCGCCGGGGCGACTGGCAGAGACGAAGATGGCGGGAAAGTCGACATTCGGGACCGAGGCAACGGGAAGGAACTGGTAGGCGACGACACCCAGCAGGAACAACCCGATCGACAGCAGCGTGGTCGCGACCGGGCGGCGGATGAAGGGCTCCGAGATCGATGCCATCACTGCATCCCCTCGGTCGCGCCGGCAATCGGCGGGCCGCCGGATTCGGCCGGCGGCAGCGCCTGCTCGAGGCGGCGGTTGATGCGGTCGAGCGCGAGGTAGATCACGGGGGTGGTATAGAGCGTCAGTAACTGGCTCAGCAGCAGGCCGCCGATGATGGAGATGCCGAGCGGAAAGCGCAGCTCGGCGCCGGTGCCGCTCTCGATCGCCAGCGGCAGCGCGCCGAACAGCGCCGCCAGCGTCGTCATCATGATCGGACGGAAGCGCAAGAGGCAGGCCTGCACGATCGCCTCGTTCGGCGACATGCCCTGCCTGCGCTCGGCCTCCAGCGCGAAGTCGATCATCATGATCGCGTTCTTCTTGACGATGCCCATCAAGAGGATGATGCCGATCAGGCCGATCACCGAGAGGTCCTGGCCGCACAGCACCAGGGCCAGGATAGCGCCGACGCCGGCCGAGGGCAGCGTCGAGAGGATGGTGATCGGGTGGATGTAGCTCTCATAGAGCACGCCGAGCACGATGTAGATGGTGATGACGGCGGCAAGCAGCAGCCAGGGCTGGCCGGCCAGCGCCTTGGCGAATTCGGCGGCATCGCCGGCATAGACGCCGACGATGCTGTTGGGCATGCCGATCCGGGTCTCGATCGTCTTGACCGCCTCGACCGCATCGCCCAGCGCCGCGCCCGGCGCAAGATTGAAGCTGAGCGACACGGAGGGGAATTGCGCCTGGTGCGAGATCGCGAGCGGCGCCGTGGTGCGCTTCAGCGTCGCCACGGCCGACAGCGGCACCTGGGCGCTTGGCGCGCCGACGGTGGTGCTCGCGGCGCCCGGCAGATAGAGCTTTGACAGGATCGAAGGGTCGCGCTGGTACATCGGCAGCGCCTCCAGCACGACTCGGTACTGGTTGGCCTGGCCGTAGATAGTCGAGATCTGCCGCTGCGCGAAGGCGTCGTTCAGCGTGTCGGTGATGGCCTGGAGGCTGACGCCGAGTTGCCCCGCCCGCGTGCGATCCACGTCGAGCTGCGCCCGCAGCCCGCCTTCCTGCGCCTCCGAGGAGACGTCACGGAACAGCGGATTCCGCCGCATCTCCGCCACCAGCTTGCCCGCCCATTCCGAGACCAGCGTCGCATCGGTGCCGGTCAGCGTGTACTGGTATTGCGAGCGGCTCGACTGGGTCGAGATCTGCACGTCCTGCACCGGCTGGAAATAGACCGTCATGCCGGGAATGCCAGATACCCTCTCCTTCAGGCGAATCACGACCGCGGCGACATCGTCGCGCCGTTCGCCGCGCGGTTTCAAGGTCATCACGATGCGCCCGACATTGGTGGTCGGGTTGACCGAGCCCGCCCCGATCACGGAGACCACGCCAACCACGTCGGGATCGGCCTTGATGGCGGCGGCGGCCTCGGCTTGCCGCTTCTGCATCTCCGCGAACGACACGTCGGGCCCGGCCTCCGTCACCGCCGTGATCGAGGCGGTGTCCTGGAGCGGCAGGAAGCCTTTTGGCGCGACGACATAGAGGACGAGGGTCGCAACCAGCGTGGCAAAGGTTACGACCAAGGTGGCGCGCTGGCGTTCCAGCACCCACAGCAGCGTCCGGTGATAGGCCTCGACGGTGCGGTCGATGAAACGGCTGACAGCGGCGAGGCCCGGCACCGCCAGCTCCTCGTGGGCGGCTTTAAGCAGACGCGAGCACATCATCGGCGTCAGCGTCAGCGAGACCACCGCCGAGGTGACGACGGCGATGGTCAGCGTCAACGCGAATTCGCGGAACATGCGCCCGACGAGACCGGACATGAACAACAGCGGAATGAAGACCGCGATCAGCGACACCGTCAGCGAGATCACCGTGAAGCCGATTTCGCTGGCGCCCTTCAGCGAGGCCTCCATCGCACTCTCGCCATTCTCCATGTGGCGGACGATGTTCTCGATCATGACGATGGCGTCGTCGACGACGAAGCCGGTGCCGATCGTCAGCGCCATCAGCGAGAGATTGTCGAGGCTGAAGCCGGCAAAATACATGATGCCGAAGCTCGTAATCAGCGATAGCGGCAGCGCCACGCCTGCGATCAACGTAGCCCGTAGCGAACGCAGGAACAGCAGCACCACCAGGGTCACCAGCACGACGCTCAGGATCAAGGTGAACTGCACGTCATGGACCGAAGCACGAATGGTGACGGTGCGGTCGGAGACGATGGTGAGGTTCACGCCGGCAGGAATCGCGCGCTGCACCTTGGGGATCTCGGCGCGGATCTGGCTGACGACGTCGATGACGTTGGCGCCGGGCTGGCGCTGGATGTCGATGATGACCGCCGGCGTGCCCTGGTACCAGCCGCCAGTGCGGTCGTTCTCGAGGCCGTCGACGATCTGCGCGACGTCGGCGATGGTCACGGGCGAGCCATTGCGATAGGCAATGATGACGGGCTTGTAGGCGTCCGCCGCGGCGATCTGGTCGTTGGCGGCAATGATGTAGGATTGTTGCGCGCCGTCGAGCGATCCCTTCGGCCCGGAGACGTTGGCATTGGCGATCGCCGTGCGCAGGTCCTCCATGGCGATGCCATAGGCGGCCAGCCGCGCCAGATCGGCCTGGATGCGCACGGCCGGCTTCAGCCCGCCGAGCACCGAAACGCGTCCGACGCCAGAAATCTGGCTCAAGCGTTGCGCCAGAATGGTGTCGGCGATGTCGCTCATCACGCGCAGCGAGATCGTGTCCGAGCGCAGCGCCAGCGTCATCACCGGCGCGTCCGCCGGATTCACCTTGGCGTAGGTCGGCGGATAAGGCAGCGTTTTGGGCAGCACACCAGCCGCCGCGTTGATCGCGGCCTGCACGTCCTGGGTCGCACCGTCGATGTCGCGGTTGAGGTCGAACTGAAGCGAGATCTGGCTGACGCCGAACGAGCTGGTCGAGTTTATCGCCGACAGCGAGGGGATCTGGCCGAGCTGCCGCTCGAGCGGCGCGGTGATGAGCGAGGCGATCACGTCGGGGCTCGCGCCTGGCAGCTGCGTCGTCACCTGCACGGTCGGGAAATCGACCTGCGGCAACGCCGAGACCGGCAGCGCGAAGTAGCCGAGCGCGCCGCCGATCAACAGCGCGATGCCGAGCAGCGAGGTCGCAATCGGCCGTCGGATGAAGGGTTCGGAGACACCCATGGGCTACGCCTGCCGCTTCAGGCGGCTGTTGTCGGGATCATGGCTGCTTGGCTCCACTTCCCGATGCGCCCGGCCCCGGTGCCGGTCCGGTCTGCCCCTTCTGATCGCCTTCGCTGCTCTTCCGCTTGGCGCGGAACTCGCCCTCGTTGCCTTGTCCCTCCTTCTGGCCTTCTTTGGCACCATCCTTCTTCTGAGCGTCCGGCCCGCGCGAGCGCTTGCGCGGGGCTAGATCGGCCGAGGGGGTCTGGTCGTCGCGGCCGACGATCACTTTGGAGCCGTCGGACAAATTGGCAAAACCCGTGGTGACGATCTTGTCATTCGGCGAGAGGCCGCTGGCGATCACGGCATCATGCTCGTTCTGCTGCGTCACCGTCACGGGCTTGGCCGAGACGACGTTGTCCTCGCCGATGACATAGCTGAAGGTCCCGATCGGACCGCGCTGCACCGCAGAGGTCGGCACCACCAGCGCCTGCGTCAAGGTCTCGACTTTGAGGCGGACATTGACGAACTGGCCCGGCCAGAGCTGGTAATTGGCGTTGGGAAATTCCGCCTTGAGCTTGAGCGTGCCAGTGGTCTGGTCGACCTGGTTGTCGATGCCGGTGAGCTTGCCGGTATCGATCACCGTGATGCCGTCATTGCCGAACACGTCGACCGCGAGCGTCCCCTTCGCCGCCGCGGCGTTGACGCGCATGATCTGCTGTTGCGGCAAGCTGAACCACACCGCGATCGGCTGCAGCTGAGTGATCACCACGAGCCCTGTGGTGTCCGAGGCATGGATGATGTTGCCCTGGTCGACCTGGCGTAGGCCGGCCCGACCCGAGATCGGCGCTACGATCTTAGTGTAGCTCAGCGTCGCCGCTGCATTGTCGATCGCGGCCTGATCCGCCTTCACCAGCGCCTCAGTCTGGGCTACCAGCGCGCGCTGGGTGTCCGCCTGCTGCTTCGAGCCGGCATTGGAGGCGGCAAGCTGCTCGTAGCGCGCAAGGTCGATGCGCTGGTTGGCCAGCTGGGCTTGGTCCTGCGCCTTCTTCGCGACGGCTTGGTCGTATTGGGCCTGGTAGATCGCCGGATCGATCTCGCCGAGCACGTCGCCTTTCTTGACGTCCTGGCCTTCGGTGAAATTGACCGCGATCAGCTTGCCATCCACCTGCGAGCGCACGGTCACGGTATTGAGCGCGCGGATCGCCCCGACGCCATCGAGATAAACCGGCACGTCCTGGATGCGCGGGCTTGCCGCCAGCACCGGCACCGGCAGATCGGGTCGCTGGTTGCGGTTGTTCGCTTGCTGCTGATGCGTGACGGTCCAGCCGAGATAACCGAGGCCGCCGAGGATCGCGAGCGTGATCAGGGTCATGATCAGGCCGCGGCCGCGCGACTTTTTCGCCGTGCCCTCCGTCGCGTCCTTCTTAGTCTCCGGCTTAAAGAGCATTGACCGGTTTCTCCATCCTCGGCTCCCAACCGCCGCCGAGCGCCTGGTACAGGCTGACGATGGCGAGGAGCCGTCCGAGTTGGGCCTGCGACAGCGCGTCTTCCGCCTGAAACAGGGTCAGTTGGGTGTTGAGCACGGTCACGATGTCGGCAGTGCCGGCGCGCAATTGCTGCTCGGAGAGATCGAAGGCGCGGCGCGAGGCGGCAACGACGTCGCGCTGCAATTGCAGCTTGATCGTGGTCTGCTTGATCGAGAACAGCGCGTTGTCGACGTCGGCAAAAGCCTGGACGATGGTCTTGCGGTAGGTCTGGAGCAGCTCGTCCTGCCGCGCCTTGGCCAGTTCGAAATTGCCGAGGATCCTGCCCCCGTCGAAGATCGGCTGCGTGGCACTGCCGACGAGCTGGAAGAAGGCGGCATGCGGCTGGAATAGCGAGACCAGCGCCGAGCTCTGATAGCCGCCATTGCCGGTCAGCTGGATCGTCGGAAAGAATTGCGCGCGGGCATTACCGATGTTTGCGGTAGCGGAGGCGAGCTGTGCCTCCTGCCGGCGGATGTCCGGCCGCTGCGTCAGGAGCTCCGACGGCAGTCCGGGCGTGACGCGGGGGATCGCGATCCGGTCGAGCGAGCCGCCGAGCACCCGCACGCTCTCCGGCGGACGCGATACCAAGACAGCCAGCGCATTGATGTTCTGGTCGAGCGTCTGGCGCAGCGGCGGGACCAGCGCCTTCTGGTTCGCGAGCACGCTCTCCTGCTGGGCGACGTCGAGATCGGTGCCGGTGCCGGCCCTGCGCCGCTCCTTGACCGCATCGAGGATGCGCTGCGCGCTCGCGATGTTGCGCTGTGAGGTCCTGATGCGGTCCTGTGAGGCCAGGACCTGGAAATAGGCATTGGCGACGGCCGCCAGCGTCGTCAGCGCGACCGTGTCGCGATCGAAGCGGTTGGCGTTCGCCGTCTCCTCGGCCGTTTGCAGCGCATCGCGGTTCTGGCCCCAGAAGTCGAGCTGGTAGCTCGCGCTCAACGAGGCCGAATAGTTGACGACTTCGCGCCCGCCTATGGACAGGCCGGAGGCGCTGGAGCCCGAGGTGCGTGAATAGGTTTCCGATCCGGCCGTGGACAGGCTCGGCAGCAGCGCCGCGCCCGCCTGCCGCGCCTGGGCGTCGGCCTGGACGATGCGCGCGACCGCAGCGGCGATGTCGAGGTTGACGGTCTGCGCCTCCTCCATGAGCTGCGTCAGCTCCGTGGAGCGGAAACCGCGCCACCAATCCAGCGATGGCGGCGCATCCCCTTTGCCGGCGTATTTGTATTGGGTGGGAACATCGAGCGCGGGATCGGGAAGATCCTGCGTCAGCACGCAAGCGCCCGAATTCGCCGCGAGGCACAGCGCCGCAAGCCAGCGCGCAGCGCGCCGCGTCCAGGACGCAGACCCCGGAGACCGCCGCATGGCGGTCGCAGGAACATCCTGTGTCACATCCACCCCCCGCCGGGCAGATCCAGCCGCCACCGCGAAGCCGGATTAACCGATTCGCGGCGGCAGAGTCGGGGGGCGTTGGACAACTCGTTCACAGCGTGATGCTTTCTGCGGAACCTCAGACTCATACTAGCCGGGTGCGCAACGGCGGGACAGTGCCGCAGGTGCGAGATAGACGGCTCGGACAAGCGTCTATCGAACCTGCCAAATGGGAAAGATCCCTGTCTGGCAGCGATTTCTTCAATTCCGGCCCCCTCCTGGAGCGCGTTCAAGCTTACTAAGATTTCATGTGATACCGGCGCGGCCCGATCCGGGCGCACCGCTCGCAATGGGCGTCATGCGGCTTCAGCTCAGTCTCGGCGCCTGGCCGGCTGGTCTCACGATGTCGTCATTGGCCGAAAACGAGCCCGTCTCCGTCGTGTAGATATCTCCTCAAACTTCCACGCGCCATCGACGCTTTCGCCATCGAGACATCCTGCCGAAGGCGAAGATTGACGCGGGAGCCGCTCTTGCGACCGTTGTCTTCTGCACTCTCATAGATGTCAGGGATATCCTTCCCCTGATATCGCGCCCTCGTGGCCGAGCACATCATCGCCCGCTTTACCCTCTCAAGAATCCAGTGCTGCGGCGGCGCTTCGGCTGGTTTCGCCGCAGCGCAAAAGCCTTTCCCTTTTGGCTCCCAAGCACTAGGTTCTGGCCAACCTGATCAACCCTTTGCCAGTGATTTCCTCCGACATGACCATCAACAACGACGTTGTCGAAGCCATCGGCAACACCCCGCTCATCAGGCTCACGCGCGCCTCGGAGTTGACCGGCTGCACCATCCTGGGCAAGGCCGAGTTCATGAATCCCGGCCAGTCGGTGAAGGATCGCGCCGGCAAATGGATGATCCTGGAGGCCGAGAAGCGTGGCGAGCTGAAGCCCGGTGGCCTCGTGGTCGAGGCGACCGCCGGCAATACCGGAATCGGTCTCGCGGTCGTTGCGAGCGCGCGCGGCTACCGCACGCTGATCGTGATCCCGGAGACGCAGAGCCAGGAAAAGAAGGATTTCTTGAAGCTGTGCGGCGCCGAGCTGATCGAGGTGCCGGCCCTGCCCTATGCCAATCCGAATAACTATCAGCATGTCGGCCGCAGGCTCGCCGACGAGCTGCGCAAGACCGAACCCAATGGCGTGCTGTTCGCAGACCAATGGAACAATCTCGACAACGCCAAGGCGCATTACGAATCCACCGGACCTGAGATCTGGGAGCAGACCGGCGGCAAGGTCGACGGCTTTGTCTGCTCGGTCGGCAGCGGCGGCACGCTCGCCGGCGTCAGCCGCTACCTCAAAGAGAGGAACAAGAGCATCCGCATCGCCTGTGCCGATCCGCACGGCGCCGGCATGTACGAATATTTCAGGACCGGCGATCCCAAGGCGACGCCGGGTGGCTCGATCACCGAGGGCATCGGACTGAACCGCGCGACCGCGATCGTGGAGACAGCCAAGGTCGATGACGCCTATCTCATTCCCGACGCCGAAGCCGTAAGTGCGATCTACGAGCTGCTCCAGCACGAAGGCCTGTGCCTCGGCGGCTCGACCGGCATCAATATCGTCGGAGCGATGCGCCTTGCGAAGCAGCTCGGGCCCGGCAAGACGATCGTCACGGTGCTCTGCGATTCCGGCAGCCGCTACCTGTCGAAGCTGTTCAACGCCGACTTCATGCGCGCCAAGAACCTTCCAGTACCCGAGTGGCTGGAGAAGCGCAGCAACATCAAACCGCCGTTCGTCTGATAGCGGCGCGGGCGGTCTACGCGACCTCGACGCGTTCCGAGGCTGCCGCACAATAATCGCGCCAGAACTGGCGATAGCCCGCCTCGACCCTGCGCGTATAGATCTCGACATTGCCCGCCGGCGAGTGCGCGATCCGGGCCGGCAATTCCGAGCGCAGCTTCGCCAGATGCCCGGGCTGTGCCGCGAACTTGCGGGCGATCGCCGCATAGCCCTCGTCATCCTCGGTGACCCAGTCATCGAGACCGGCACCGGTCAGGATGGAGGCGCCGGCGCGGGACGAGGCACCGTGGCCGAGCTTGGCGACGACCGGAACGCCGGCATAGAGCGATTCCCAGGTGCTGATGCCGCCGTTCTGCGGAAATGGATCGAGCGATAT
Organism: Bradyrhizobium sp. 164; assembly: GCF_023073715.1. Taxonomy (GTDB): domain Bacteria; phylum Pseudomonadota; class Alphaproteobacteria; order Rhizobiales; family Xanthobacteraceae; genus Bradyrhizobium. The sequence continues at coordinate 102,471 of NZ_JADPKA010000008.1, read as the reverse complement.
ATCGACCTCCATGAACGCCCGCAGGTGCTCCGCACGTTCCGACGAGCCCAGGCAGGTGACATGCTCTTCGGCAATGCCCTGTGCCGCGAATCGAGCGAGGAGACCGTCGCGCACCAAGGGATCGTCAAGCAGGGTATGCTTGACGATGAGCTTCGACCCGGTCACCTCGCGCATGATTTGCGACCACACGCGAATGGCCTCGTCCGAGATCTTGTTGATGCGGTTGAATACGCCGAAGGTCACATGGCCCTTGCGGAGCATGGGAAGCTCTGAAGGCGGCGCATCCAGGATCGGGTCGATCGTGATCAGGCACGGCAGGTCGTAGACCTTTTCCGTCAGCAGATGTCGTGCCAACTGCGGGATGAAGACGGGATCGGCGAGCACATAGTCCATGGCCTGAAGCCCCGTTCCCGTGGCATGCCCGAAGCCCGTGACCTGGATAGGGGCAGGCTTGCGCGCGAACACGGGCAGCCTGTTGCCGGTCGAATGACCAGACACGTCGATCAGGATATCGACCTTGTCAGCTTCAATACGATCGGCGAGTTCCTCGTCCGATAGCTGCCAGGCATCGACCCAGACGTCCGCCACCGACCTGAACCTGGCGGTCATCGCGTCCTGTGACGGCGAGCAAGAATAACAGATGATCTCGAACTGGGCGCGATCATGGCGGCTCAGCACCGGGAGCAGCGCGAATGCCGCCGAATGGTACCAGAACTCGGCAGCGACATAGCCGATCACGATCCGCCTGTCCGGATCGACCTGCCGGGGCGAAAGCTTGCGTCGCTGCACCCTGGCGCCAATCGTCTCGCCCCAATATCGTCGCGCGCCCTGCTGGACCGCGAAATCGGCGTCGGGGAGATAGTCGAGAAAGAAGATCTTCCGCGCGATCAGGTCCGGATCCGGTGCGATTGCCAGCGCGGCGTCGAGATGTTCGATCGCCGCTGCGATCTCGCCCTGATTCGCAAAACAGGCGCTGAGCAGCGCCAACGCGACCGCCGAGCGCGGATTTTCCTGAAGCAACGACTTGCAGGCGAGGATCGCCTGCGCCGTCTTTCCCATGCTCAGCGAGACTTCCGCCTTTCCCCGCAAGGCTGCCTCGAGATTCGGTGCAAGCGCGAGTGCGGCATCAAAATCCGACGCCGCCTGTTCGGGGCGCGACCGCGCAAGATGGAGCCGGCCTCGGTGCGCCAGGACCTTCGCCGAACGGGGCCTGATGGCGAGCGCCGCTTCGAGCGCGGCTTCCGCCTCGTCGTAGTGCTTGAGCTCGATACTGACCACGCCCTTGCCGACAAGCCCTTCCGCGTGACGCGGCTGGAACAGCAGGGCGCGCTCGAAACTCTGTTTGGCGCGCTCGATCCGGCCCAGCGCCAGCTCGGCCAAGCCGCGATTGCAGAGCGCGTCGGCATAGTCAGGCTTCAGCCCGATGGCGCGATCGTACATCTCGATGGCCTGCTCGGGCAGGTTCATGTGGAGCAAGGTGTTGCCGAGACCGGTCAGGGCCGGTGCGAAATTCGGCTTCAGTGCGATCGCCTTCTCCAGACAAGCGCGAGCGGCCCCGAACTTCTGCTGGACGAAGTACACGGTCGCGAGGTTGTTGTGGGCCTCGTGCGAACGCGGATCGATTGCGACCGCGCGCTCGAGCAGCTGTTGCCCCTCTTCCAGCCGCCCGGCCTGTTGCCCGCACAGGCCGAGCATGTGCGTGGCATCGAAATGATCCGGAACAGCCTGCAGGATCTGGCGGCAGAGCGCATCAGTCTCGGCATAACGGCCCTGGCCATAGGCGCTTGCGGCAGCAGAGATGAGGCCATCCGCCTGTTTCTTCAATTTCTTCTGCAAGCGCGCATTGTGGAATGCGCGCGCGCCGGCGCTGCTCTGCAAGATGTCTCTCCGGAAATGGCCCGGAGCGAGTCTAGCTGATTCGCATGCCGGGCCGGCTGGTCGGCGGCATCGGCAACCGCCCCGGTATTTCCCGGGGCTCGGCGCGGCATCTGGCAGGGAGCAGCTGGATCTGCCCGACCGGCCTACGCAGCATCGCCGCTTTCCGAGGCGGCAGCACAATAATCGCGCCAGAACTGGCGATAACCAGCTTCGAGCTCACGCGTGTAGATCTCGACATTGCCGGCGGGCGATGCTGCGATCTGAGCCGGCAACTCCGCGCGCAACTTCGCCAGATGATCAGGCTGCGTCGCAAATTTGCGGGCGATCTCGATGTAGCCCTCGTCATCCTCGGCGACCCAGTCGCCGAGCCCAACGGCCGTCACGATAGAGGCACCGGCACGCGAGGAAGCGCCGTTGCCGAGCCTGGCCACGACGGGAACGCCTTTGTAGAGCGATTCCCAGGTGCTGATGCCGCCATTTTGCGGGAACGTATCGAGGGAAATATCGATATTGGCAAAGGCCAACAAATGGTCGTTGCGCGAAGTGGAGCCCATGCAGGTGATATGCTCTTCGGCAATGCCCTGGGCCGCGAAACGTGCGATCAGACCATCGCGCAGCAATGGGTCATCGAGCAGACCATGTTTGAGAACAATCTTGGATCCCGGCACCTCTCGCATCAGGCGCGACCACACACGGATCGCATCGTCCGATATCTTGTAGATGCGGTTGAACACGCCGAAGGTGACGTAACCCTTGCGGAGCATCGGAAGCTCCGAAGGCTGCAGATCCGCGACGGGCTCCATCGTGATCAGGCACGGCAGGTCGTGAATCCTTTCGGCAAACAGATGCCGAACCGATGGCGGAATGAAAATGGAATCCGCGAGCACGTAGTCCATGGTCTGCATGCCCGTGCCCGTGGCGTGTCCGAAGCCCGTGGCCTGGATCGGGGCCGGCTTCCGCGCGAACACCTGCAGCCTGTTAGCGGTTGTGTGGCCCGAAACGTCGATCAGGATGTCGACATTGTCGGCCTGAATGCGATCGGCGAGTTCGTCGTCTGATAGCTGCCAGGCGTCGACCCAGACGTCCGCCATTTGCTTGAACTTGGCTGTGTACTCGTCCTCTCCCGGCCAAGAGTAGTAGCAGATGATTTCAAACCTGGCGTGATCATGATGGCGCAGCACCGGCAGCAGGGTGAGCCCCGCCGAGTGTTGCCGAAATTCAGCGGCGACATAGCCGACCACGATCCGCTTTTCCGGATCAAGCGGCCGCTTCGGCAGCTCCCTTCGCGGCAGCTTGGAGCCGATCAGGTCCCACCAGTCTCTTCGGACCGCCTGCTGGACGGCGAAATCGGCGTCGGCGCGGTAGTCCTGCAAGAAGATCTTGCCTCTGATCGCATCTCCATAGTCCGGTCGGATGGCCAGCGCACGATCGAGATAGTCGATCGCGGCGTCCATCTCCCCCTGGTTGGAATAAGCGAAGCCCATCAGCGCCAACCCGATCTCGGAGCGCGGATTTCGCTCGATCAAGGTCGTAGCGGCGGCCATCGCCTGCGCGGTCTTTCCCATGACGAGGCAGGCCTGTGCCTTCCCCCGGAGAGCCAGTTCGAGCTTGGGCGAAATCGCAAGCGCCGCCTCGAAATCCGCAAGCGCCTGCTCCAGGCGCTGCAGCTCGTAACTGAGCCGCCCGCGCTGGGCCAGGATCCTTGGCGAGTCGGGCTTGATCGCGAGCGCCATGGCAAATTTGGCCGCCGCCTCTTCGTGGTGCCGCAGCTCCATGCTGACCATGCCCTTGCCGACGATGGCCTCCGCGTGACGCGGCTGAAACAGCAGGGCGCGCTCGAAACTTTCCTTGGCGCGAGTGACCTGTCCAAGCAAGATCTCGACCATGCCGCGATTGCAGAATGCATCAGCGTAATCCGGCTTCAACTTGATGGCGCGCTCGTGCAGCTCCAGCGCCTGTCCGTACAGTCCTAAATGCATCAGCGTGTTGCCGAGATTGGTCAGCGCCACCGCGAAATTCGGCTTCAGCGCGATGGCCCTCTCCTGACACCGCCGCGCCTCTTCGTAGTCACCAAGATCGAAATGCACGGTGGCGAGATTGTTATGGGCATCGTGCAAGCGCGGGTCGAGCTCGATCACACGCTCGAGCAACTGTTGCGCCTCCTCAAGGCGCCGGCGGTCATGGGCGCACATGCCGAGCAGGTGCATGGAATCGACATGATCCGGAATCGCTTTCAGGATCTCACGGCAGAGCGCCTCGGTCTCGGCATATCTGCCCTGGCCATAGGCGGCGGCCGCGGCGGAGAGGATGGCGTCCGCCTGCTTCATCAATTTCTTCTGCAATCGCGCGTTCTGGAATGCGCGCGCGCCGCCGCTGCTCTGCAAGGTGTCTCTCCGGAGGATTGCCCGGAAAGGAGTCTAACTGATTCGCGGCCGGGGCCTGCCGGTCAGCTGCCGAGGACGCCCCCGGGATTCCCCGGGGTCAGCGCAGGATCTGGCTCAGGAAAAGCTTGGTGCGGGCGTGCTGCGGGGCCGCGAAGAACTCGTTCGGCGTGTTGGCCTCGATGATCTGGCCGGCGTCCATGAACACCACGCGGTTGGCGACCTCGCGGGCAAAGCCCATCTCGTGGGTTACGACCAGCATGGTCATGCCCTCCTCGGCGAGATCGACCATGGTGTCGAGCACCTCCTTGACCATTTCGGGGTCGAGCGCCGAGGTCGGCTCGTCGAACAGCATCACCTTCGGGTTCATGGTCAGCGCACGAGCGATCGCGACGCGCTGCTGCTGGCCGCCCGACATCTGGCCGGGAAACTTGTGGGCCTGGTGCGGAATCTTGACGCGCTCCAGGAATTTCATGGCGGTCGCCTCGGCATCCCTTTTGGGGATGTTGCGCACCCAGATCGGCGCCAGCGTGCAATTGTCGAGGACCGTGAGATGCGGAAACAGATTAAAGCTCTGAAACACCATGCCGACTTCGCGTCGCACCGCGTCGACATGCTTGAGGTTCGGCCCGAGCTCGATGCCGTCGACGACGATCTCGCCCTCCTGGAATTCCTCGAGCGCGTTGATGCAGCGGATCAGCGTCGACTTGCCTGAGCCCGACGGCCCGCAGATCACGATGCGCTCGCCCTTGCGGACCTCCAGGTCGATGTCGCGCAGGACGTGAAAGTCGCCGTACCATTTGTTGAGGCCGGAAATCTTGACGATGGGGTCGGACATGGTGAGCTCCATCAGGTGCGGCGGTGAGCGTTGAGGCGGTGCTCGACGAACAGCGAATATCGCGACATTCCAAAACAGAAGATGAAGTAGACGATGCCGGCGAAGGCAAAGCCGGTAAACGCGGTCGACGGCGTCGACCATTTCGGATCCGAGAACGAGGCGCGGAGCGAGCCGAGGAGGTCGAACAGCGCCACGATCGACACCAGCGAGGTGTCCTTGAACAGCGAGATGAAGCTGTTGACGAGGTTCGGAATGACATGGCGCAGCGCCTGCGGCAGCACGATCAGGGAGGTCGTCTTCCACCAGGATAGCCCCAGGGCGGCCGCCGCCTCGCCCTGCCCTCGCGGAATCGCGGCCAGCCCGCCGCGGACGTTCTCGGCCTGATAGGCGCCCGTGAACAGAGCAATCCCGATCAGGGCGCGCACGAGCCCGTCGACGGTGAAATTGCCGGGCAGGAACAAAGGCAGCATGTAGGTGGCAAAGAACAGCACGGTGATCAGCGGCACGCCGCGCCAGAACTCGATGAAGGCGATCGAGAATATCCGGATCAGCGGAATGGTGGAGCGGCGGCCGAGCGCCAGCGCGATGCCGATCGGCAGTGAGGTCACAATGCCGGTGACCGAGACCACCAGCGTCACCAGAAGGCCACCCCACAAGTTGGTTGACACGATCGGCAACCCACCACGATCGAGCCCCATCAGCTTGATGACGATCGCGATGCCAATGAAGGTGGCGATACTGGATGCCAGAGCCCGCCCGCCGGTACGAACGCCGCCGCCAAGAAGGAAGGCGATCCAGCAGACAATCACGGCCGTGGTGGCGAAATCGGCCCAGACCGGCTCCCCCGTCCTCTGGACATGATCACGCAGCCAGACGAGCGGAAAGATCAGCCAGGAGATCGCCGTGCCGACCAGTACAATCAGGCTCCCGACGGCCCACAGCAGCGGTGCGACCGCTGACGTCTTGCTGAGATTGAGCATCGCCTGCCCGGCGCCGATGATGCTTTCGTCGAACAATTGCAGCAGGCCAACCGTCCAGCTCAGGCCAAATCCCTTGATGCCGCCGCCGTGCAGCAGGAAGAATGCGACCACCGGAAAGGCGATGAAGAACAGGCCGGCATTCAAACTCTTCGCCGGCAGCCTGGGAATGAGCAGCGGCATCAGCAGCACCACCGCCAAGACGAACGTGAGATTGACCCGCCAGCGCTCGGCCTCGGGATAGAAGCCGTAGATCAGTTGCGGCAGCTTGGCCTGAATGTAAGGCCAGCAGGCGCCGACCGCAAAACCGACGTTCTCGGTGAGGCAGGCCGTGCGATCCTTGCCGGTCCAGACCGCATCGACCATCAGGAACTTGACGGAGGGAACGATGGTGAACCAGAGCAGCAGGGCGCCCACGATCGTGAGGAGGATGTTGGTCGGCGAGTTGAACAAGCGGGTGCGCAGCACGCCGATGAAGCCCGTGGTCTGGACCGGCGCGGGACGCTCAGCGACCAGGTCCTGACGGACGAAGGCGGACGTCGCCACATCGCTCATGCGTCCAGGCTCCGGCTGACGCGCCAACCGTAGACGCTCATGATCGCGCTGGTGACGAGTGAGATCAGGAGGTAGACGCCCATCGTCATCGCGATGATCTCGATCGCCTGTCCGGTCTGGCTCAGCGAGGTGCCGGCGAATACCGACACCAGGTCAGGATAGCCGATCGCGACGGCAAGCGAAGAATTCTTGGTCAGGTTGAGGTATTGATTGGTCAGCGGCGGCACGATGACGCGCATGGCCTGCGGCACGACGATCAGACGGAGCGTGGTGCCGCGGCTCAGGCCTAGCGAGGACCCCGCCTCCATCTGCCCCTTGTGGACGGACAGGATGCCGGCGCGCACGATCTCGGCGATGAAGGCGGCGGTATAGGTCGATAGCGCCAAGGTCAGCGCCACGAACTCCGGGATGATGCGCGAGCCACCGGCGAAATTGAACCCTTTGAGCTGCGGCAGCTCGAAGGTGAAGGGCAAACCGAACACCAAGATGGTAGCGAGCGGCAGCCCGAACAGCAGACCCAGCACATAGGGCCAGATCCGGATCATCCGCCCCTCCTGAAACAGCGCGCGCCGCGCGTGGATGCGCAAGGCCAGCGCCGCGACGAAGCCGAGCGCCAGCATCGCCAGGAACGGCTCGAGACCGCTCTGGCCGATCGGGCTGGGAACGACAAGGCCCCGGTTGCTGAGGAAGGCAATGCCGAGCAGCGAAATGCTCTGCCGCGGATTGGGCAACGCCGCCAGCACCGCGAGGTACCAGAACAGGATCTGGAACAGCAGCGGCAGGTTGCGGATGATCTCGACATAGATCTCGCCGACGCGCGACAACAGCCAGTTCGGCGACAGCCGGCACAGCGCGACGATGAAGCCAATCACGGTGGCGAAGACGATGCCGACCACGGAGACCACGAGCGTGTTCAGAAGCCCGACCACGAACACGCGCAGGAACGTGTCCGAGCCGGTGTAGGAGATCAGAGTCTGATTGACGTCGAAGCCGGCATTGTTCCGGAGGAAGCCGAATCCGGCGGCGATGTGCTGATTTTCGAGGTTGGCGCGAGCATTGGAGACGATCTCATAGCCGATCCAGCCCAGGATCGCCGCGAAGGCAAACTGGACGGCAATGCCGTTCCAGCCTGCCTTGCCGCCCAGCACGCGCCTGACCTTCAGCGCAATCTGGGGCGACGGTTTACGGGCCTCGGTGCTCATCGCCGCGAGCTGCGGATCAGGATGATCAGCGGATCGGCGGCGCGTACTGGAGACCGCCCTTGTTCCAGAGGTTGTTGAGACCGCGGTTGATGGCGAGCGGCGAGCCCGCGCCGACGTTGCGGTCGAACACCTCGCCGTAATTGCCGACCGCCTTCACGATCCGCACCACCCAGTCCTTGGTCAGGCCGAGCTGTTCGCCGAAATTGCCGTCGCTGCCGAGCACGCGCTTCAGCTCCGGGCTTTCCAGCTTCGCTTTCTCGTCGACGTTCTTCGAGGTCACGCCGAGCTCTTCGGCTGTGATCATCGCAAACAGCGTCCATTTCACGATGTCGAACCACTGGTCGTCGCCGTGGCGCACCATCGGCCCAAGCGGCTCCTTCGAGATGATTTCGGGGAGCACCATATGGTCGTTGGGATTGGCGAGCTTGAGGCGATTGGCGTACAGGCCCGATTGGTCGGTCGTGAAGACGTCGCAGCGGCCGGCCTCATAGGCCTTGACCGTTTCGTCGTTGGTGCCGAACGCGATCACCTCGTACTTCATGTTGTTGGCTTTGAAATAGTCGGCGAGATTTTGCTCTGTGGTGGTGCCGGTCTGCACGCAGACCGATGCGCTGTTGAGCTCGAGCGCCGAGTTCACCTTGAGCGACTTCTTCACCATGAAGCCCTGCCCGTCATAATAGGTCACGCCGGTGAAGTTGGCGCCGAGCGAGGTGTCGCGCGAGATGGTCCAGGTGGTGTTGCGCGAGAGCACATCGATTTCGCCGGATTGCAGCGCCGTGAAGCGGTCCTTGGCGGACAGCGGCACGTACTTGACCTTGGTCGGATCGTTGAAGATCGCTCCGGCGATGGCGCGGCAGACGTCGACGTCGAGCCCCGTCCAATTGCCCTTGTCGTCCGGCGATGAAAAGCCTGGCAGCCCCTGGCTGACGCCGCAGGACAGCATGCCCCGGTCCTTGACGGTCTTGAGCGTTTGCGCATCGGCGGCCTGGGCCGAGAGGCCGGCGGCGAGAGCAAGAGTGAGAGCCAGGGTTACGCGTTTCATGGGCTTTGGGCCTTTCAAAATCGCCTCAAGGTCGGGAACGTTGTCTTTGGGGTCATCTCTGCCAGGGCTAATCGTACCTAGGCTAGTCTTGCAAGACTCATGCTGGAAAACCTAGCCGAACACCCGCCGATCCCGGGAGGCCATACCTTCGTCCCGCCGAAGAGGCGCCCGCCGGGATGGCTGTGACGCGAAGTCCGTTCAGGCGATGGATCGAAGGTCGCAGCAGGCCCCTCAACATGCGGCGACTGAATAGCACCTGCGCATCACAGAACGACTGGCGTGCCGGGTCAAGGGGTTGACGGGACTCTTCTGTATTCTGTTATTAACGGCGGCGGCCTTTCGGCCAGCCCCGCGGGCGCGACGCGCCCGGCGGAAACGCGGTTTTGAAAGCAGACGCATGGATTCCTCGCACCCCTCCCAGCAGCATGCCGAGACCCGGCTGGTCACCTCCGGCCGCGACACCAAGGCGCAGAAGGGGTTCGTCAATCCGCCTGTGTTTCACGGCTCGACCGTGCTCTATCCGACCGCCGAGGACCTGCACGCCCATCGCGGCGAGTTCACCTATGGCCGCCACGGCTCCCCCACCACCAAGGCTTTCCAGGAGACGCTGATGGCGCTGGAGGGGCCGCAATGCGCCGGCGTCGGCATCGTGCCGTCGGGGCTGTCGGCGATCTCGACCACCCTGCTCTCGGTGCTGAACGCCGGCGACCATCTCCTGGTCTGCGACAACGTCTATCGGCCCTCGCGCAATTTCTGCAACGGCATGCTCACCCGCTATGGCATCGAGACCACCTATTTCGATCCGCTGATCGGCGCCGGGATCGAGAAGCTGTTCAAGCCCAACACCCGCGCGGTGCTGGTGGAGGCGCCAGGCTCGCAGTCGTTCGAAATGCCAGATATCCGCGCCATCGCCGAGGTCGCGCATGGGCGCGACGCGCTCGTCATCGACGACAATACCTGGGCGACACCACTCTATCACCGGTCGCTTGAACAGGGCGTCGACATCAGCATGCAGGCGGCCACAAAATATATCGGCGGCCATTCCGACATCATGTTCGGCACCATCTCCGCCAACGCAAAGACCTGGCCGATGGTCGCCGAAGGCATCCGCCTGCTCGGCGTCTGCGCCGGCCCCGACGACGTCTTCCTGGCGCTACGCGGCCTGCGCACGCTGTCGGTGCGGCTGGCGCAGCATCATCGTTCGGGACTCGACATGGCGCGCTGGCTGGCTAGCCGGGCGGAGGTCGCGCGCGTGCTGCATCCGGCACTCGAAACCGATCCCGGCCATGCGATCTGGAAGCGTGACTTCACCGGCGCGTCCGGCCTGTTCAGTATCGTGCTTAAGCCGGCGCCGCAGAAGGCAGTCGACACCATGCTCGACACGCTCAAACTGTTCGGCATGGGCTTCTCCTGGGGCGGCTTCGAGAGCCTCGTGATTCCGTTCGACTGCGACAGCTATCGCACCGCGACCAAATGGGCGCCGGGCGGCCCGACGCTGCGTCTGCACATCGGGCTCGAGAGCGTCGATGATCTCAAGGCCGATCTCGATCGCGGCTTCGCTGCACTGAAAGCGGCAATGTGAGCCTGCTCACAAGGCATCGTGCCGGCGGACGCGCCATCGCGCGCCGGGGGAACGTGCACGCGCCGTAAACGTTAACGCCGACGCGCCAACAAATGGTTTGATCCGCCGACGTTTGGCGCTAGCCTCACCAATCGACTCCAATCCGGACACGGAGCATGGGAACGTTGGTTCTGCTCGATCTCATGGGCGGCGTGGCGCTGTTGCTGTGGGGCCTGCACATGGTCCATAGCGGGATCTTGCGCGCCTTCGGTCCCGACCTTCGGCGCCTGCTCGGCAAGGCGCTGAGCAACCGCGTCAGCGCCTTCGCTGCCGGCCTCGGGCTCACCGCCCTGCTCCAGAGCAGCACGGCGACGGCGCTGATCACCAGTTCGTTCGCGGCCGAGGGCCTCGTCAGCCTCGCTGCCGCCCTCGCCATCATGCTCGGGGCCAATGTCGGCACGACGCTGATCGTGCAGGTGCTGTCGTTCAACATCGCAGCCGTTGCCCCGGTGCTGTTCGTGCTCGGCCTGGTCGCCTTCCGCTCCGGCCCGCGATCCCGGATCAAGGACATCGGCCGAGTCTGCATTGGCCTCGGCCTGATGCTGCTCTCGCTGCACATCCTGCTCGACACGTTGGCGCCGGCGGAGAACGCACCCGGCGTGCGCGTCGTGATGTCGGCCATAACAGGCGACCCCATTCTGTGCATCTTTATCGCCGCTCTCGTCACCTGGGCTGTACATTCGAGCGTCGCCAGCGTCCTGTTGATCATGTCGCTGGCCTATTCGCAGTTCATCTCGCCTGCCGCGGCTCTGGCGCTGGTGCTCGGGGCCAATCTCGGCAGCGCCATCAATCCGGTGTTCGAGGGCGCCAGGCGCGACGATCCCGCGAGCTACCGCCTGCCGGTCGGCAATCTCATCAACCGCGCGATCGGGATTGCTCTCGTCCTGCCCTTCCTCGGCGCGATCGCCGAGCACATGCACGCCTGGCAGCCCGATCTCGCCAAGCTGACGGCGGCCTTCCACATCGCCTTCAATGCCGGCACCGCCGTCCTCTTCATCGGTCTGCTCGATATCATGTCGCGTCTGTTGACCCGCCTCTTGCCCGATCGCGTCAAGGAGGCCGATCCGGCCCGCCCGCGCTATCTCGACGAGACCGCACTGGAGACACCGTCACTGGCGCTGGCCGACGCCGCCCGCGAGACCTTGCGCATGGGGGATCTCGTCGAGGTCATGCTGCGCAAGGTGATGGCCGCGATGATGACGGGCGACCGCGCACTGGTCGACCAGGTCTCGAAGACGGACAATCTCGTCGACGGCCTGGACGAGGCCATCAAGCTCTACGTCACAAAACTCATGCGAGGCAGCCTCGACGAGAGCGAAGGGCGGCGCGCGATGGAGATCATCTCCTTCGCCATCAACCTCGAGCATATCGGCGACATCATCGACAAGAGCCTGAGCGAGCTCGCCACCAAGAAGATCAAGCGGCGCTTCCAATTCTCGGCCGAAGGGGCTGAGGAGCTCGCCGCTTTCCACAAGCGCACGATGGATTCGCTGCGGATCGCCTTCGGCGTCTTCATGTCGGGCGACGCCAATGAGGCGCGCAAGCTGCTGGTAGAGAAGACGGCGCTGCGCAACACCGAGCTTGCTGCGGTCGAGCGCCATCTGGACCGGCTGCGGAAGGGCCGCCCCGAGACCATCGAGACCACGTCGCTGCATCTGGACGTGCTGCGTGATCTGCGTCGCATCCACTCGCATATCTGCTCGGTCGCCTACCCCGTGCTGGACGCGGCAGGTGAGCCCTATCGGAGGAGTGCGGCCGAAGCAGCTGCCCTGCCCGCGTCAGGCGCGGCGTCGGCGCTGCCGCACTAGCGTCTCCGGTCAGCGATCCAGCGTCTTCGAGGCGCTGCCGCGGTTCTTCCAGATCAGCATGATGTTTCTGATGTAGATGATGGTCGCGAGCGACTGTCCGAGGATGATGACGGGCTCGCGCTTCACGACGCCATAGACCAGCGTCATCAGCCCGCCGCCCATCGAGCAGAACCAGAACGCCATCGGCACCACGCTGTTGCCGGCGCGTTCGCTCGCGATCCACTGCACCAGGAAGCGCGCGGTGAAGAACAATTGCGCGACGAGGCCGAACGCGAGCCAGAAATCGAACTTGGCGACGAAGACGTCGTAGAGATAGTTGCTCAGCGCTTGACCGTATTGGATGATCATGGGTTCACCTCGGTCACATCTGGCGTCGGCTTCTTGCGCCGGATCAGCCACCACACGCCTGCGAGATCCATGATGCCGATCCACAGCCGGTCGAAAAAGCCATAATTCGACACGCCGGCGCGGCGCGGCCGATCGATCACGTCGACATAGGCAATGTCGTAGCCCTCGCGGCGGACCAGCGCCGGCAGGAAGCGATGCAGCCCGTCGAAATAGGGCAGCATCAGGAAGACGTCGCGCCGGAACGCCTTCAGGCCGCAGCCGGTGTCGCGCGTGCCGTCCTTCAGGATCGCGTTGCGAATGCCGTTCGCCACGCGCGACTGAAATTTCTTGAAGCCGGTGTCCTTGCGCCCGATCCGCTGGCCGGCGGCGAGCCCGACCCGCCCTGCTCCCTTCTCGACTGCCGCGATCAGGTCCGGCAGAAACGCCGGATTATTCTGGCCGTCTCCGTCAAGCGTGGCCACGATCATCCCGCGCGCCGCACGCACGCCACTGCGCACCGCCGCCGACTGGCCGCCCGATCTCGCATGGCGGAGCTGACGCAGATTGTCCCGCTGCTTCATCATGGCGCTGAGCCGCTCGCCGGTCGCATCCGTCGAGCCGTCGTTGACATAGATGATCTCATAGGCCCAGCGGCCATCGAGCGCCGCCGTGATCTCCTCGATCAAGGGCGCGATGTTCTCGGCTTCGTTGCGCACGGGAACGACGATGGAAACCGAAGGCTGGGACGTCGACAAATCGAGGCTCGTGGGTTGGAATGGGCCTGCCCCGTGGAACCGGCGGTCCGGCAGGCAGCCGCTTTTATGGGCCGGATGTCCGGCGGGCAACCCTTTTGAGGCGGCCGGAGACCATCCCCGCAATTGGCACGATGGTGCCGTCCGCCCGGATGGCAAAGCCTAGTTTTCGGGCCGCAAACCAGTAGCGGACCGCCATGGCACCGACCAGGCCGACCATGGCGCCGGCGACGACATCGCTCGGGTGATGCGCGAGCAGCACCAAGCGGGTCAAGAGGATCACGATCGCGTAAGTGAACATGAATACGCGCAGGTGCGGCCACAATGCCGACACTGCAAACGCCAAGGCGAATGCGGCGACCGCATGGCCCGACGGCAGGCTGGCGTAGGCACCCGTGCCCTCCAACGGGACGAAGTTGAACGGATCGGGCTTGCCGCCGACGAACGGACGTCCGCGCCCGATGAGATATTTCAGGATCTCGGCAGCGAACGCCGACACGGCAACCGACAGAAACATGAATTGCAGCCGCGTGCCGAGGCCGAGCAGCAACGCGCGGCGGGTCCCGTGCAGTGCTGCCGCGACGAAGGCCACGACCACCAGCGCAGCGCCCAGGAGAGACAGCACATACTCGTCCTTGCCGAAGTCGGTGAGGATGCGGATCGGCCAGAGGCTTGGCGTGCCGCGCGCCGGCATCAGTTGGATCTCAGTCTGGTCGAGCCCGACCATCAGCACGATGACCAGGGCTGCGCCTGCTGCGCTGAGCCAGAGCGAATGCCGCGCCAGCTTCCGGGCGGCCTCGGCGCGGCGCGAATGCGAGGGCGTGCGCACGAGCTGCGCCAGCGCGCGCCAGGACACGGCGAGCAATTGCGCGGGATAGCCTGCAGGCGGCCCAATGTCGTTCGGGGCCCGCATCTATTCGGTGCCCTCCGAGCGGAAGATCGAGATCGAGATCGCGCGCCCTTGCGAGAAATTGTAGCCCTCGATGCGCGTGCCAACCTTGTAGCGCAGCCCGATCGCCTCGGCGCGCTGCACGAAGCTACGCTCCGAGCGTTGCTCGATCAGGGCGAAGCGACAGCTGCCCTGCCGCAGAAAGTCAGCTGCGCCCGAGCCGTCGGTGAGCAGCGTCTGCGTGCCTGTCAGGAACACCAGGCTCGGCTCGTGATAGCCGGCAGCAGCCGCCTTCGGTCCCACGCAGGTGACGTTGCGAAGCGCGCGCGCGATCTCGATGCTCGGAAACAGCGGAGTCAGCGACGGCAGCACGATTCCGTAGACCGTCACCGCCAACATGAGCGCGGCGACCAGCGCGTTGAGCAGCGAGCGCTCGGCGCGATTGTTGTCGTAGAGCCACCAGGCGAACAGGCCGAAGATCAGCGACGCCGCGATGAAAGGCCAGGCCACGAAGGCCGGCTGGCGCGTCAGCATCACGGCGCCGACCACGGCGATGATCGAGGCGGCCGCGGGGATCGCGAACCACCAGGCCGAGCCGCGCATCAGCCAGGACCGCGACAGCACACGCCGCTCCAGCGCGCCCGCGGTGAGGATCGCGATCGCGGGGTACAGCGGCAGCACGTAATGCGGCAGCTTGGTCAGTACGGCCTCGAACACGATCCAGGACGGGACCAGCCAGGCCAGCAGGAACTGCGCGCCGGGCTCGCGCCGCGCTCGCCACACTGCGGGCGCCGCCATGGCCGCGAGCGGCGCGCCCGGCCAGAACGTGATCCAGAACAGCGCGAGGTAAAGACCGGGCGGCGCGCCATGGGATTCCTGGGCCCCTAACTTGCTCAGCATGTCGCCGCCGACGGAATCGGCGAAGAAGGCCTCGCCCGCGCGCCAGAAGATTGCGACGAACCAGGGCAGCACCAGGACCAGCATCCACATCAGGCCCCAGACCGGGCGCAGCTTCCGCAGCCAGGAGGCGTCGCGGTCCTGGATCGCGAGCGCGACGATAGTGAGGCCCGCGAACATCAGGATCAGCGGACCCTTGATCAGGATGCCGATGGCGAGCGCGCTCCAGAAGATCGCCGGCCAGCTCCAGGGCGGATGGGTCTCGTCCTCGGCGCGTTGCCATGACAGGTAGGCCCGCGCCATCGCGCCCATCGCGGCGACCACGCAGAGCAGCAGCATCGCGTCGGTCTTGGCCAGCCGCGCCTCGACGCCGAGCAGCACCGAGGCGGACATCATCAGCGCCGCCAGCACCGCGGCACGCCGGGTGACGAAGCCGAGTGCGGCCCAATAGGTCATGAGCACGGCGCCGATCGCTCCCAGCAGCGACGGCAGCCGGTAGACCCAGATGCGCAATTCGGCCTTCGGCAGCTTGAGCGCCGCGGCGGTTTCGACCGCGGCCGATTGCAGCCAGTAGATGCCGACCGGCTTCTTGTAGCGGACATCCTCCTGGAAGCGGATGTCGACATAGTCGCCGCTCTCGACCATCTGCTTGGTGGCCTGGGCAAAGCGCGCTTCATCGCGGTCAATAGGCGGGATGGTGAAGAAGCCCGGCAGGAACAGCAGCAGCGCACTCAGCACCAGAAAGCCGACTGCACGGGCGTGACTGGCCGTGACAATATCGAGCATGCGCACGAGCCCGCTGCCCGGATTCACGGGCGCTTTCGGCTCGCGGGGTGCTCCAAAACGGGGGCTCGGGTAGGTCTCGGCCATTGGTTCCGCTTACGCTGAAACCGCCATCGCCACAACCGCTTGAGGCAGGGTCATTGAATTCGAATGACAACTGTGTCCGCGGCGCCCGTCGCATCGATGACGGTGAGCCGCGCAAAGCCCGGACCGGGCGGATCGATCAGGCGCTGGCGACGGCCGTCGATCTCGCCAAGCGCGGTTCCGTTAACCATGACGATCATGGGCAGAACGCCGCCGGCGACCTTGACCGGCATCGCCGCGCCCTCCCGACCACTCGATCGATCGACGTCGATCCGCGAGCCGTTCAGCGGAAACTGAATGTGCAGCGCCTGCTCGCCGCCGGTGCGCACCAATTCCCCAACGGGACGGAACCGCTTCAGCGGCAGCGGCAACTTGGTATTGCTGGCGACCAGGGTTCCCTTGGGCGGCTTCGGCAACGGAGCGAGCGTCTTGCCGGTTCGGGCGAACGCGTCGAACAGGATCGGCGCGGCAGCGACGCGCCCGATCAGGCCGGGAACCGGGGCGCCGTCGGGCCGGCCGACCCAGACGCCGACGGTCATGCGGCCGTCGAACCCGACCGACCAAGCATCGCGATAGCCGTAGGAGGTGCCGGTCTTGAAGGCGATCCGGTTGTGGGCGGCGTTCTCGGGCGGCGGTGTGCCCAGAAGCACGTTGCCGACCTGCCAGGCCGCGACCTGATCGAGCAGCCGCAACGGCTCGCGATCATCCCTGTCAGTCATGACCTCGCGCAGCGGCTTGGTGGTGCCGAGCCGGGCGAAGCCCGTATAGAGCTGGACGAGGTCCTGGAGCGTGATTCCGACACCGCCGAGACCCATGACAAGCCCCGGCGCCTCGTCCTTGGGCAGCACGAGATTGCCACCAGCCTGCCGCAGCCGCGAGGCCAGCCGGCTGGAGCCAACGCGATCGAGCAGCACGATGGCGGGCACGTTCAACGACAATTGCAGCGCCTTCTTCACCGGCACCGTGCCCTGGAACATCATGTCGAAATTTTCCGGCGCGTAGGAGCCGAAGCGAACCGGCCGGTCGTCGATCAGGCTCTCCGGATGCACGAAGCCATCCTCGAAGGCGAGCCCGTAGATGAAAGGTTTGAGCGTCGAGCCCGGCGAGCGGATAGCGCGAGTCATGTCGACTTGCCCTGCCCGACTCTCGTCGAAATAATCGGCCGAGCCGACACGGGCGAGCACGTCGCCGCTCTCATTGTCGACCACGATGATGCCGACCGAGATGTTGGGCCCGAGCGCAATGGCGCGATCACGTGCCAGCGGCTCCAGCACCTTCTGCAAGTTCGCGTCCAGCGTCAGCCTGATGACCGGCGTGTCCTTCGCCGTGGAAAGCGCGGTGTCGGATGCATGCGGCGCCAGGATCGGCATCGGCTTGCGCAGCTTCGGAATGGCAACGGCCTTGGACTGCTTTGCATCCTCCGCGCTGACCTGATGCTCCGAGACCATGCGGTCGAGCACACGATCACGCGCAATGCGGGCTGTCTCTGGATGCCGATCAAGCCGGCGCGTCTCCGGCGATTGCGGGAGTGCGACCAGCAGCGCGGCCTCGGCCAGCGACAGACGCTTCGGCTCTTTGCCGAGATATGCGATCGACGCGGCGCGGATGCCTTCGAGATTGCCACCGTAAGGCGCGAGCGCGAGATAAAGGTCGAGGATCTCGTCCTTGCTCAAGCTCCGCTCGATCTCGATCGCGCGAACCATCTGCCGCAGCTTGGCATAGAGCGAGCGCTGTCGCCGCGGCTCCATCAGCCGCGCAAGCTGCATGGTAATGGTCGAGCCGCCCGACACGATGTGGCCGCGCGTTGCAAGCTGCAATGCGGCCCGGCCCAGCGCCAGCGGGTCGATGCCGTCATGCGCATAGAAGCGCTGGTCCTCATAGGCCAGCAGCAGTTTAAGATAGGTCGGATCAACGTTCGTCCTGGCATCGACGGGCAGCCGCCACCGCCCATCGGCCATGGCATAGGCGCGCAGCAGCTTGCCGTTGCGGTCGACGATGGTGGTCGAGACCTGCCGCGCCTCGTCGAGTGGCAGCGGACCGAGGGAGTAGACCCAGGCGACGAACCCGACGATGGCGAGGATGAGTGTGAGGGCGACGGCTGAGAGGACGCGATGGCCCTTGCCGCTGGCTACGTCATCGCCGCGCTTGTACTGGCCATCCACGTTCTTGCCCGCGGCCCCAAAAGCCGTAGATGCCCGGGACGCGCCCGGGCATGACGGCGGAGAATTTGGCGCGTTCAGAGCGTCACTCATCCTCGTTGCTCACTTCGCAGCCCGCACCTCGACGGTGCCCGTCCCGGTACGGCCGTAGCGCGAGGGATTATACATGTCCTCGACATAGGCCTGCGGCAGCACGTATTTGCCCGGCGAGACTGCGCGCACGACATAGGCGACTGTGAAGACCGACTTTGAGTCCGAGGCGCGGTCGATAGCCGCGGTGAAGCGGTCGTCGCGGAACTCGGTATCCTCAGGCTCCTCGCCGTCCTCGATCCAGTCCAGCGTACCGCTATCGCCGGACGAGACCAGCTTCGGATTGTCGATCTCGAGGCCCGCCGGCAGATAGTCCGACACCATGATGTGGCCGTCCTCGGGCTTGGCCTCGGTGATCTTCAGCACCACCGCAAAGCGCTGGTTCTGCTTGACCTTGCTGATGTCGGCCGGCTTGCCGTCGAGAGTGAAGTAGTTGCGCTCGATCTTGAAGCCGTTCGACGCCGCCGGCTCCGGCGTCACGGGCGAGCCCGACACCGAGACCACCGCCTGCACCGGCACATCGCCAGTGTTGGTGATCTTCAGCGGCTTGCCCTCCAGCGTCGCCGCCTTGTAGCTGCGATAGAGCGCAGTCTTCACCGGCTGGCCGTCGACTTCCATCGACAGGTTCTCCTTGGCGAGCGCGCGCGCCGCCAATACCAGCCAGGCATTCTCCTGCGTGGAGGTGTAGGGCGTAAGCCCGCGCGCGGTCTCGACCCGCGACACCGCCTGCGTCAGCGTCGCCTTCGGCGCGTTTCCTTCACTGGCGAGTGAGACCAGCGCCGCAGCATCACGGAGCTGCGAACCGTAGTCGGTGCGGCCGAACTCGAGTGCGGGCTTCGGCGCGAGGCTATCGAGTGCGGCGCCATAGACGCGTTCCGCGCGGTTACGATCGCCGACCAGCGCGAGCGCCGCCGCGAGCTGCGACTTCGCAATCGGCGTCGCAAGGTTGGCGAGCTTGGTGTCGGCGAGATAGCGGAGGTCTCCGATCGGAGCTGCGCCATTACGGGCAAGCACATAGAGGCCATAGGCGAGCTCCCGGCCGCCGTCTTTCTCTGGCTCGTCGGCATTGACGACGGAGTTGCGGATGCGGTCGAGCGCGTTCTTGAACAGCGCGTCCGGCACTGCAAAGCCCTTTTCGCGGGCGCGGGTCAGGAAGTCCGTGACATAGGCATCCAGCCAGGCATCGTCGCCCCCGGCCGACCACAGGCCGAACGAGCCGTTCGAACCCTGGCGCGCCAACAGCCGCTCGATCGCGTCGCGGATGCGCTGGTCGACCTCGGTATCCATGGCGAGGTGCGCCCCGGCGGCGAGGTCATTGACATAGAGCAATGGCATCGCGCGGCTCGTGATCTGCTCCGAGCAGCCATAGGGATAGCGGTCGAGCGCTTTCAGGATCGTCGCCGCATCGAGCGCGGTCGACAGGCTGGCCGACACCGAGACGCTGCCGGTGCCCGGCACGAGATCGGAGAACATATCCGCGGTCAGCGTCAGGCTCTCGCCCTTCGCCAGGGTACGGATCGAGCGCCGCGCCAACACCTGCGTCACCGCCTTGACGTCGAGCGCATAGTGACGCGCGAGCATAAGGCCGTTCGGTCCCTTGATGTCGACGTCGAGCGTCGCCTGCCCCGCGGCCGTTGCATCGATCGCCAGCGAGAACGCGTTGCGCTGCTTGGCGGCAAGCTTGACCGTGGTGGCGGGATTGCCAGTCATCTTCACCGGGCCGCCCGCCTTCACGTTGACGACATAGTCGCCGGCCTGGCCCTCGACATTGTCGATCTCCAGATTGACCGTGCCGCGATCACCATTGAGCAGGAACCGCGGCAGGGTCGCCGTCAGCACCACGGGATCGCGGATCACGACATCGGTGCTGGCGCGACCAAGTTTCGTGGCGGTCCACGCCACCGCCATCACGCGCGCGATGCCGGCGAACTCCGGAATGACGAAGCTCACTTCTGCGGTGCCGTCAGCGCCGAGCGTGACGATGCCTGAATACAGGGCCAGCGGTTTTTGCGTGGGCGGCGAGCCCTGGAGCTCGCCCGCACCGGCGTCGCCGCCGGACTTGATCTGGCCGCGGGTGCCCGACATCCCATCGATGAGTTGCCCGTAGAGATCGCGGATCTCGGCGCTGAGGCGACGCTGGCCGAGATAGTAATCATCCGGCGCCGGCGGCTTGTAATTGGTGAGGTTGAGGATGCCGACGTCGACTGCGGCGATGACGACCTTGGCGTCCTCGCCCGGATTGAGCCCGTCGAGCTTGACCGGGATTTTCAGCGTCGAGTTCGGCCGGATCAGCGCCGGCGGCGTCAGCTTCACTTGCAACGTGCGAGTCTGCTTGTCGATGCCGAACCATTTCAGGCCGATCGCCCGGCCCGGCATGCGCTGGGCGGCCGCATCGAGCGGACGGCGCAGCGTCGCCACGACGTAGGCGCCGGTGCCCCAGTCCTTGCCGATCGGAAGCTTGACTTGCGCGGTGCCTTCCTTGACGTCGATGGTCTGCGTCGTCAGCAGGCGGTCGCCGAGCACGTTGATGGTCAGCTTGCCGGCGCTGCGCACATTGACCGACACTGTCATGGTGTCGCCGGAGGCGTATTGCGGCTTGTCGATCGAGGTCTCCAACAGGTCCGGTGTGTCGGCGCTGCCATCGGAGTACCAGCCGACGTCGAACTGCACGGAGGTCACCGGGCCGTCAGCGTCGTTCGACTTCACATCGAGCCGATAGCGGCCGGGCTGGGGGTTCAGCGAAATCCGCGACGGCTTATCGGCGGCGATCACGACATCGCCATCGGCGACGCGCGAGGTCGACTTGACCGGCTCGTACTCCCAGTAATTATTCTGGCGATACCACTGATAGCGCGACTCTATCTTCAGGAGCTCGTAGCGGAGGCCATCGCGGGGGAGCGTCTTGCCCTCGGGCGAGACTAACACGACGTCGAACTCGGCCTTGTCGCCCTCGGCGACGTTCTTGTCGCCGAACAGCGGCTTGATGCCGATCATGGCGGTCGCTGGCGCGATCGGCAGCACCAGCTTGCGCTCGACGGCGCGACCGCCGGTCTCGACCATGCGGACGAAGATCTGCGCCTCCTGCGGGCGGGTCGAGGCCGGCTGCTTGTCCAGCGTCACCGGGAAGGTCGCAACGCCATTGGCGTCGGCTTCAGGCAGGTTCTCCAGCGGCGTGCGCTCGTTCGAGGTGGTCTCCTCGTCGTTGACGCCGAACTGGTAGCCGGCAAAGCCCGGACGCTCGCTCGCAGGCGCGACCAGCATGTCGCCTTCGAGCTGAAGGCCCGAGGCCGGCGCGCCATAGAGGAAATGACCGTCCGCCTTCAGCTCCACTGGAGCATTAGCTTTGATCAGCTTGTCCTTGGCGGACAAGTCGAATTCGATCCGATCGGGGACGTAATCCTCGACCATGAAGGTGGTTTCGCCGACCGAGGCGCCCTTCGGATCGGTGAAAGCGCGCGCTCGCCAGGTCCCGGTCGGGACGGCCGAGTTGAGCGGCACGGCGAGCGTGCGGCCGCCCGCGCCCTGGTCGGACAGCACGGCGCGGCGGAATTCGACGCCGTCGGGACGCTCGATCACTAGCGTGAGCGGCCCGCCGGTCACGGCATTGCCCTGCCCGTCGCGCAAGAGCGCAGTGAGATAGACGGTTTCGCTGGAACGGTAGACGCCGCGCTCGGCATAGACGAAGGCGTCGGCGCCGGCCGGGACCGCGCGGCCCGAAACGCCGCGGTCGGACAGGTCGAAGGCGCTCGTCTTGAGGCTGAGGAAGGCATAATCGGCGTTATCGCCAGTTACGGTCAGCAGCGCCGGCGACAGCCCGCCCTCACCGCGCGCGAGCCCCGCCTCGAACAGCACGTGGCCGCTGTCGTCAGTCTTGCGGCTAGCCAAGATCTCGTTGTTGCGGGCAACCAGCCGCACCTCGGCCTTGCCGACCGGATCGGTCGAAGCCAGCGAGTTGACGAAGACGTGGATGCCGTCGTTGCCGGAATAGGCCGACACGCCGAGATCGGAGACGATGAACCATTGCGTCGCGAGCTGGTAATCATCGTCGGAGCCTGGCCCCTTGGCCGCGGCGGTCATGACGTACACGCCAGGCTGAAGCTCGCCGAGCGCCTGATCGACTGGGAATGCGGTGGTGACGTCCTGGTTCAGCGTCGTCGCGGTCGCGAGCTGGCCGGACCAGACCTTGACACCGCGCTCGTCGCCGAGATCGGTGAGCTGATATTTCGACAACGTCTTCTGGAAGTCGCTGTCCACAACCGTGTTGATCAGGTTGCGGTCGCCGATCCTGAACACGTTGATGCTGACGGCGGGCGTATTGACGCTGACCACGGGAATGCCGCGCTGGCCGGTCCTCGGCAGTACATAGGCGCGGCTGGTGAAGCGCACGAAGGGTTTCCGGTCGCGCACATAAACATTGAATTCGGCCGATTTCGGCAGACCCTCCTTCACGGCCGACGGCAGCCCGGCGCGCAGGTTGATGTTGTAGCGCTCGCCATGCTTCAGCCCGTCGACGCAGAGCTGCTTACCCTCGGCCGACAGCGCCGGCCTGTCGGTGCCGGCCAACGCCAGGAACGGCGCAAAGTCGGTCCGCTTGGCCACCTCCTCAGAGAACTGGAAGCAGGCGCGCGGGCTCGCCGAATCCGAGTCCACGGTATAGTCGAGCAGCCGAAAACCATGCTCATCGCGCAGCTTTTCATACGGGCCGCGGACGTCGGCGACCTCGCGCATGTCCAGCGACAGCCGCATCGCATCCAGCGCCGGCCGCCACAGCTTGCGTTCGGCCAGCGACTTGCCGAGCGCGGCGAGCGCGTCGGCCTCCTCGCCCGAATTCCCGGCACGCATATAGGCGATGTAGGCGGCGGTCGACGCACGCTCCCAGAGGAACGTCTGCTCGCTCGAGCTCTTCGGCGAGATCTGGAAGATGACCTTGGCGAGCCGCAGCCAGTTGCCGGTATCCTCCGGCGTGATCGCCGCAATCTGCCCGAGCACCGAAAGGCCGGTGCGATAGTCGTTGCGCCGGAATGCGGCGTCGGCGTCGGTGCGCAGCGTCGCAATGGACTTGGCGACCGGTCCCGCCTCGCTCTTGATCTGGGCTTCCAGCTTGATCGCGGAATCGGCAAGATCGTCGCGCTTGAACGCCTTGTCGGCTCCTTGCGCTGCGCCAAGGCCGAGCGCCAGCGTGGCGCAGAGTGTGACGGCGCGGATCAGACCGATCATGAGGGACTCCCGGAAATCGCGGACGAGCGCCGCGGCGGCAAAATGAAGTGCGCGGAAAGGTGACGGACTCAAGGCGATGGAACCAAGGGTGCAAATCGTCGCTTCGCCATGACAACGCAAGCTCAGAGGAGACCGATCAAGATACCTCCGCGCACGTGTCCTGACGGCGCATCAATACCAGAGACCAGTCGGGGGGCGCCCGTGTCCCGGAAGCTATTCAGCGTTCCCGGAGATGTGATCCATCGTCCGTCGCGCTGCCGCTCGACCCGGCACCCTGACACGCCACCGTTCCGCTTTGTCGCCGCTCTGAGGAAAACGGTTCGGTTCAGACTTGGCGAAAGGCAAGAATTTTCCTATTGGCATGGAGGTGAACAGCCGGCCCTCAAAACCGGGGCGGCTGAAGACGGTCCCGTAGCTCAACTGGATAGAGTAGCGGATTTCTACTCCGCGGGTTGCAGGTTCGAGTCCTGCCGGGATCGCCAACCGACGCTAAAAGGGGGCTAGTCTCGCTCGGCCCCCGCGGCGCCGCAGCGGCGTTCATCTTCCAACCTCGGCCTGATGCGCCCGCCACCACGACGCAATCGCCGCGGCCAGATCATTCCAGAGCTCCGTCGGAAGATCGGGAATAGCCACCCGGACGCTATACTGTTCCCTAGTGGCATCGTGAAACCACTCGGTCGCGGCGAAGTCGAAACCGAAGCTGCCGGCGTGACGGATGGGAAAACCCTCGGCGCGGAGTTCGTTGCTCATGTCTTCGGCGGCCTGTCGCGCGCTCGCCTCGTCCAGCGGATGCCTGCTCCGAAGCGTAACGTAGAGGCCGTGGGTGAAATGGAGCTCGGCCGAGAGCGCCGGGAGCCTTGCGGCAAAATATCGGGCCGTGCTTCGTCCGTTGCGCAAGATCGCCGCAACGCGCCTTTTCGTCAGAGCCCAGTAGGTTGCACTGCCCGCAAAGGGCGGGAAGTGTGCCGGCAACGCCGCGCCGCCGAGCAGCCGCACCGCGTTACGCGTTGCGGCGGCGAGCCCTTTGCAGTCAAGGCGCCCTGCCCGCCGCTCGTGCTCCTTGTCATAGACGAAAACCGCCGAGCCGAGCCGGCCATATTCCGCTCCGAGCGAATCGAGCTTGTTGTGGCTTCGCACCAGCACCAGCGGAATTCCGTATCGCCGGGCCCATCGCAGGACGCGTCTGATCCGCCCGGATCTGCCGGCGAAACAGGTCGTGTCGAAGACGAGGAGATCGAGCCCCGAGCCGTCACTGCGGAGCGCCGCCTCGAAAGCGCCGGCAAAGGAGCAGGAATCGAGCAACAGGATTTGCGGAGAATTCCCCCGGGCAAACCCATCGCCCAGCGCGGGCTTCAAGCCGACGAGTTGCAGGTGCGGGACAAAGCTTCGGATCAGCTCCAGCGTTTCGCCGTAGGTGCTCGGGAGCACCAGGATGTCGGCCTTGTCGATGATCTGTGCGGAAGCGAGGAGCACAGCGGAGATCGCGGCCATGCCTGACGCGGTATAGATCGTCTCGATCGTGCAGCCGCACGCGAGCTCATAGAACGAAGGACCGCGTACCCTGAGATCGGCCCGCTGGTAGTCATAACTGAACTGGAACGGCCCGCTGGCGGGATCGGCCGTGTGCGACCAGGCCGTCTCCGTCGCCTTCCACTCATGCAGCTCATGCTCCGCTCTCAGCGCCGCAGTGATCTGGAATTTGGACCTGACGACCTCGTCGACGGATCGCGGACGTGCCAAATCGAGCCGGTTTCTCAGACAATCATTCAATAGCCTGAGTTCCTGATGCTTTCGTTCCAGATAGGCCTCAAGCGTCTCCATGCGGATCTTGGACATGTGCCATCCGCAATTCAACGTCTGCGCCCTGCGTTGGGTCCAGTATCTGCCCGCGCGGCCTGCAACGAAGGCCGCTCTTCGCAGTTAAAGACTGTGCAAGGAGGACCATATGGCTGATATCAGAGAGCACATGAAAATCATCGGCAAGGACGGCGCCCATGTCGGCACCGTCGACCGCGTCGAGGGCAACCGCATCAAGCTGACCCGGAAGGACAGTCCCGAAGGTCACAAGGACCACCATCACTACATCGACACGAAATATGTCGGCGCCGTCGAAGGCGATGTCGTCAAGCTGTCGGTGAACGCCGACGCCGTGCCGAAAACGGAAGCGGCATAACACAGCAAGCCCCTTTGGGGGCTTTTTCTTTGTTCACGGACCCGTTTCGGGGTTCGCCGATTCGTGTCAAGCGCAACATCGCTACGCAGCAAACTTTGCAAATCTATCGCACTTCAAGAAAGCGTGCGCAGGCCTGTCCAGCGGACAGCAGAGCCCTACCTATCCGGCATGCAAAAGAGCTGTCGAAGGTTATTGTGATGCCGCCATCCGATTGGACAAGAATCGCCATCACGTCCGGGGTTGCCGCCAGCGCCATGGCATTTTTGGCGATCGACGCTGCCGTAGACGTGAGCCCGGGCGGAATTGCGAAGCGCCTCGAAGTTGTGCAAGCTTCTCTGACGGATGTCGCGGTTGGTCACCATCAACTGGCCTTCGCCGTTCGGGCCTGGGCGCGTGGAGGCGACCAGACGCACCCGGCGGCGTATCGATCATGCATCCAGCGTCACGAGCAGAGGCCGCAGCCGGTAGGCATCAATCGCGGCGTTTGACAGTAGCAGTCTGCGCCGCTCGCCGCGCAGCATCATGCGGTCGATCCTGTTCAGGATGAAGCGGGCTGAATCCTTGGGTTCACCGGTTAGCAGACCGGATTGGTCGAGATATCTCCAGGCGATCTCGAAGGACTGTGCACGCAATTCGGGGTCGGTCATGGCCGGCCAACGCTGCTGCGGATCGAATGTTCCGAGATCTGAGCCGAGGTGGACCGCGCAAGCCGGTCGCCCTGGGCAAAGGCGCGATAAATTTCTGCGCGTCATGGAACGAGTTCACCACCGGCACGTTGCATGCGACGAAACAGGTGGTGCCGACCTACCAGCCCCGGTCGGCTTTGAAGAACCCCGTGCTTGTCCCCCCGAGCACGGGGTTTTTCTTGCCACGAAAGGGCTGTCGGCGGGAATGCGGCTAATCCGTCCGCTCCTCACGCCGGTCGCGGGCGAGCTGATGCCAAGCCAGGGCCAGCTGGATCAGGCGCTGCCGATCAGCGCCTTCGGACGCAGCGGCCCGCTTCATCGCGGCCTCGGCCTCGTGCTGTGGATCGTACTTGCTGCACATGATGCCGACCGTATAACCGGCCGATCTGGACAAGCGCATGGCAATTTCGTCCGTATCATTGCGGGGCAGCGCCGGCGTCCGGCGGAATTGTCACGGGAGACTCCGGAGCGATCGCTTCGATGTATGCAGGCATCGTGACGCCAGGGCCGAGATTCATTCAGACTGGTGTGTCATTCAGACTGGTCTGTGAATTGCCTCACAGGCTGCGGACGGCATCTCCGATAAACACTACTTGGCGCTCTCTAGGCGCGAGCGCTTGCAGGAGCGCAGAGGACAGGATGGTCCGCTCATGACACACAAAGCAGCAGCCGAGGTGGTCGTCCCGACCCAACGACAAGGGTCCGCCCTGCTCGGGATCGCCTATCTCGGCACCATCACCATCGTAATGCTGGCATGGATCGGCGGCCTGGTCTGGGCCGCGATGGCGTTTTTCAACTGGCTGGTATCTTGAAGCGCAAAGGCGATTTGGTCTGCCCGCTGGGGAGCCGCCGCCGATGGTGCGCTAGAACAGCTAATGCAGTACCTGCGAGAGCTTGATCCCCCCGCAAACGATCATGTCCCACCACGCCATGCTGATCTGGATGGAATCCAGCATGAGCTACACCCCGCGAATCATCCCGACGTTTTCTTTCGAGACTTGCGTGAGTGTCAGCGAGCGCAGTGCTGGATGTGATGCCTATCGCGGGGCGCCAGACGAAAGAGGCGGGCCTGAGCCCGCTTCTGCGCTTCAAATCCGGCTGGGAAAACTCAGTAGCATGCGCGGGGATCGGCCTGCACATACTGACCGTTGGGATAGCGGTAGTAGCAAACGCCCTGAGCCAGATAGTAGCCGGGTTGCGAGGCGGCCGTAGCGCCGGCGATCGCGCCGGTCGCCACGCCGAGAACCGCGCCTGCGGCAGCTCCGGTTGCATTGCCGGAGAGCAGGCCGCCCAGCACCCCACCGACGATGGCGCCGCCCAGCGCGCTTGCACCGGGATCAGCTGGCGGCGGAGGCGGTGGCGGCGCGTACGCCGCCGGCGGCGGCGCATAAGCCACCGGCACGTCGTCGATATACTCCTCGGAGATGTAGGCCGGCGGTCCGGCCATGCGCTGCGGATAATAATACCAGACGCCGCCGACATCCCACCACCAGCCCGATCGGCCGTTGCGGACCTCGTGGCGCCAGCGTCCGCCCTCCCAGGCGCGGTTGCCGCGATAGGCGTGACCGCCCCAATCGCGCGCCGGTGCGGGCCCGCGGGCATAATTGCGCGCGGGCGGGCCGCCGGCATTGTGCGAGCCGGGACCGGCATGAGGCTGACCGGAAGGCTGCAGCGCGGGCCGGGCCGCCTGCTGCGGCGGAGGCCCCTTGCGCATGGACTGATTGTCCTGGGGCGGCGCGCCGGGTCGCGACCCTGCCGGCTGTTGGCCGGCCTCCTTCGGCGGTCTGGCCTCCTGCGCCTGCGCCGACAGCGCGAGCAACGACATGGCCGAAACCAAGGGAATGATGATCTTCATGCGGCTGGACGCACTCATGCGTGTTTGACCCCCTACTCTCTCGATTGCCGTGCTCAATTGCCGTGGTTCCTGGCGCGATAAACGCTTCATCTCACGCCGAGCTGACGCCGGGCTGACATAACTGACCTGCTTGATCGGCCAAGTCCCGTTAAAAATGATTAAGATCAGAGCAATTTTTGGCCCGAAAGAGCTGCAGCGGTGCGCGCCGGACCGCTCCTAGCGCGCCGGCTCGATCACGTTGCAGTTGCTCCGCCCTGACATCAGGCAGTCCTGCATCTTGCTGGCGGCCGTGAGATCCCGCGCGAGCCACCAGCCGACGCCCAGGATCACGATCGCAATAATCAAGCCGGCGACCGCGCCGCGCCGGTTGTCGCCGGATGGGGACTTTTGAGAGGATTTGGGCTTCGGGCCCGATTCGGGCTTGGACATGGCTACCAGACTCGGTCGGGCAAGGCGCCTTTAGCACCTCTGCGACGTGGCGTCACATCCGATCGTCCGATCCAGTTCAGCCCCGGGTCGGCCGGATTGCATCCTTGCGCGAGGTCTCGACCGCCGGGGTCGTCCGCGGTGCACAGGTGGTGAGCACGAATGCGGTCCGGGTGCACTCCCAATCGGCGCCCAACACGGCGCTCTCGATCGGCTGCGGACGGGCTAGCAGCAACGCGGCGCCGGCCAGCGCCGCCACCACGAAGGCAGCTCCGAGCGCCTTCAGGC
The DNA here is from genome assembly GCF_023073715.1 of Bradyrhizobium sp. 164. GTDB lineage: Bacteria > Pseudomonadota > Alphaproteobacteria > Rhizobiales > Xanthobacteraceae > Bradyrhizobium. Next base: position 73,543 of record NZ_JADPKA010000008.1, on the reverse strand, counting down.
TCAGTCGGAAGATCGTCATGCCCGTGCTCCGTCTCGTTGGGGCGGACGCTAGGCGCCGCTCCGCGTGCTCCCTTATGAGGGACATCACAATTCGGCAGTTTTTCCGGGCTACGAGAGATCGTCGGGGGGCGATTTTTCGTTGACCTGATCGGCTGCGATTTGGGTGGCGTTGCGACGTGCGTCGATGTACACGCATGTGCGTCGCGTGGCGCCTGCTATGCCCAGCCGACGTACCAACAGGCAGTGATTTAGGATCGAAAGCGAGGAAGACAAGGCTGGTCGATGAGTGGATTCAGGGAACCCGGTTTCGCAGACCGTCAGAAGGCGGCGCAGGACGCACGCAAAAATCTTTTGAACAAATTCAAATCCCAACCCGGGCCCGATGATCCCGCGGTTGCGGCGAAGCGCGCCGAGCGCGAGGCTCTCGCAGCGAAGCGCGCCGAGGCAAAGGCCGCGCGCGACGCGGAGAAGGCTGAGCAGAAGCGCCGCGAGGAAGAGGCGAAGGCAGCCGAGGCCGCGCGGATTGCACGCGAGGCTCAGGAGGCGGCCGAAAGGATGGCTGCGCTCGAGGCCGAGCAGAAGGCAAAGCGCGACGCCCGCTACGCGGCCCGCAAGGCCAAGCGGAAGTAGCGTTCAAATCAAATTGAACTGAGGCACGCCTCAGTTCACTTCACTTCGAGATGGTCCACCGGAGCGCGCGAATGCGCCGCCCCGATGGCCGATTGCGGAGGGCATCCGAAGCGCGCGCCTTCGCCTCGGCGAGGCGCTTCGCGACGACCCGGATGATCAATTCTTCTTCATCATCCCGTCGTCTTTCTTCATGCCGTCCTTCGACATGTGATCCTTCTTCATGCCCTCGTCCTTGGACATGGTATTCTTCTTCATGCCGTCCTTGGACATGGTGTCCTTCTTCATCATGCCCTCGTCCTTGCCCATCTTGTCCTGAGCAAAGGCGGCAGGCATCAGCGCGAGGCCAAGCGACAGGGCGGCAGCCGAAACGCCGAGCACGATGCGGGTGCGAATGGTCATGAGCAGTCTTCCCTTCGAGATGGTGTTTGTCAGCGACGGATGCCGCTGTCCTGTCGACGGATTGCCACGTGGTGTTGTTACGCGCCGGCCGATAATTTCCGCGCGCCCGCTGCCGTCCTTCGTCTGGCGTAGTCCCACGCAGATCGAAGTGTGCAGCGCAGCACGTCCGGCACTTGCCGCGGCATTCGGTCTCGAACTATCAGATGAGAGATCATCGGGTGTAAGACCGGCTAGGATGGGCCTACGCGCCGGGCTCGAAAACCCGGACCCAAATTCACGCCAAACAAGAACCGTGCAAAGAACCGCCCAAGGGGATCACACCATGCTCACGCGCCGTCATCTGCTCGCGACCGCCGTCGCCGCACCCGCCATTCTTCGCTTCGGCACCGGGACGGCGCAGGCCGCCACCACGCTGAAGATCTCGCACCAATTCCCAGGTGGCACCATCGACAAAGGCGATTTCCGCGACCGGCTCTGCCGCATGTTCGCCGCCGAAGTCGCCAAGCGCAGCAATGGCGACATCGCCGCTGAAATCTATCCGAACTCCTCGCTGATCAAGACCAACGCGCAGTTCTCCGCGATGCGCAAGGGCGCGCTCGACATCAGCCTCTATCCGATGCCTTATGCGGGCGGCGAGCTGCCGGAGACCAATATCGGCCTGATGCCCGGCCTCGTGACCACCTACGACCAGGGCTTGCGCTGGAAGAAAGAACCGGTCGGAAAGGCGCTGACCGACTTCCTCGCCGATAAGGGCATCATTCTGCTCACCTGGGTCTGGCAGGCCGGCGGCGTCGCCAGCCGCTCCAAGCCGATCGTCGCGCCTGAAGACGCCAAGGGCCTGAAGGTGCGCGGCGGCTCGCGCGAGATGGACATGGTGCTCCAGACCGCCGGTGCCTCGGTGCTGTCGGTGCCATCGAACGAAATCTATGCGGCGATGCAGACCGGCGCCTGCGATGCCGGCATCACCTCGTCCACCAGCCTGATCTCGTTCCGTCTCGAAGAGGTCGCGAAGTCGCTGACATCAGGGGCCGGCACCTCCTATTGGTTCATGCTCGAGCCGCTGATGATGTCGAAGGCGATCTTCGACAAGCTGCCGAAGAACCATCAGGACATCCTGCTCGCGGTCGGCACCGAGCTCGAAGCCTTCGGCCGCAAGGGCGCGCAGGACGACGACGTCGAGGTCGCCAAGGTCTACGAGAAAGCCGGCGCCAAGGTCTCGGCGCTCGACGCCGCGACCGTCGGCAAGTGGCGCGACATCGCCCGCGACACCGCCTGGAAGGACTACAGCGCCAAGACCGCGACCGCTGCGAACCTGCTCAAGCTCGCCACCGACGTCGCAGCATGAGCCACGGTCCGCTTCCGGATCGTGATGACCTGCCGAACGCTGCCGCAAGAACAGGCCTTGCGGCGGCGATCGATCGCGGCCTCGCCGTCCTCAACAGCATCATCGTCGTGTTCGCCGCGATCGCGCTGGTCGCGGCCTGTATGATCCTGAGCTACAGCGTGCTCAGCCGCGCGCTGTTCAAGGCCGCCAATTACTGGCAGGACGAGGCCGCCGTGTTCCTGCTGGTCGGCGCCACCTTCATGACGGCGGCCTATGTGCAGCAGAACCGCGGCCACATCGGCATCGAGGCCTTCGTCGGCCTGCTCTCGCCGTTCGCGAACAAGGTCCGGCTCTGGCTGGTCGACGCCGCAACGTTCCTGTTCTGCGCCTTCTTCGCCTGGAAGTCCTGGACCCTGGCCCATGAAGCCTATGTCGACGGCCAGGTCTCCAACTCGATGTGGTCGCCGCCCCTCGCCATTCCCTATTCGCTGATGGCACTCGGCATGAGCCTGCTCTGCATCCAGATCCTCGTGCAGCTTGCGCTGCCCTTCACCGGAGCCCGGCGGCCATGAGCGTCTTTGGTATCGGCCTCGCCTATGGAATCGCGACGCTGCTCGTGATGTTTTCGGGCATGCCGATTGCGTTCGCGCTTGGCGCAGTCGCAGTCGTGTTCATGGGCATCTACATGCCCGCCGCTTCGCTCGATACGGTGACGCAGAACGTCTACGAGGAAATGGCCTCGATCACACTCTTGTCGATCCCGCTCTTCATTCTCAAGGGTGCCGCGATCGGCAAGTCGCGCGCCGGCCAGGATCTCTATTCGGCGCTGCATGCCTGGCTGCATCGGGTGCCGGGCGGCCTCGGCGTTGCCAACGTCTTCGCCTGTGCGCTGTTTGCAGCGATGGCGGGCTCCTCGCCCGCGACCTGCTCGGCGATCGGCTCGGCCGGCATCCCCGAGATGCGCAAGCGCGGCTATTCCGGCGGCTTTGCTGCCGGCATCATCGCTGCCGGCGGCACGCTCGGCATTCTGCTGCCGCCCTCGATCACCATGATCCTGTTCGCCGTCGCCGCCGAAAAGTCGCTCGGGCGGCTGTTCCTCGCCGGCATCGGGCCCGGCCTCTTGCTGGTCTCGCTGTTCGGCGCCTATGCCGTGATCCGCTTCCGCCAGGAATATGCCGCCGCCGAAGCGATTTACAAGAACGGCGGCGCGGAAGCTGCGATCCTGCAGCGCGACGAGTATACGCTCGCCGAACGCTTCAGCGTGCTGCCGCGGGTGATCCCCTTCGTGCTGCTGCTCACCGGCGTCATGATCGCGCTCTATGGCGGCTACGCCACGCCGTCGGAAACCGCCGGCCTCGGCGGCCTCTTGGCGCTGGCGCTGATCGCAGCGATCTACAGCGTGTGGCGACCGAGCGATCTCGCTCCGATTATGCGGTCGACGATCCGGGAATCGACCATGCTAATGATGATCATCGGCATGTCGTTGCTCTATTCCTACGTGATGAGCTATCTGCACATCTCGCAATCGGTCGCCGAATCGATCGTCGCGATGCACCTGCCGCGCTGGGAGCTGCTGTTCGCGATCCTCGTCATGGTCGTGGTGCTCGGCTTCTTCCTGCCGCCGGTCTCGATTATCCTGATGACGGCGCCGATCATCCTGCCGCCGCTCCGCGCCGCCAATTTCGACATCATCTGGTTCGGCGTGGTCATGACCATCGTGATGGAGATGGGCCTGATCCACCCGCCGGTTGGCCTCAACATCTTCGTCATCCGCAATGTCGCGCCCGACATTCCCTTGCGCGAGGTGATCTGGGGCACGCTCCCCTTCGTGCTGCTGATGATGCTCGCAGTCCTGCTGCTGTGCCTCGTGCCGGAGATCTCGACCTGGCTGCCGGATCTCGTGATGGGGCCGGACGGGAGCAGGTAGAGCTAGCCGAACTGCCGTAGCTCGAGGAGCGAAGGCGGAAGCGTGCCCACCACTTCTGTCGCGATCATGGACAGATGGTGGGCACGGCGCTGCGCGCTTTTCCTCGCTTTACGATTTCTCCTTCCGCCGTGACTTCGGCGCGATCGCGCTGCCGGCCACCACCTGCAACAGATCCTTACGCACGGCTTCGATGTGCCGCTCCAGGAAACGGCAGGCCTCATCGACCTTCCGTGCGCGGCAGAGCGTGATCAGATACGCGTGCTCCTTCTCGGCGATCCCCATCGCCTTGGTGTTGGAGAGCTGCAAGCGGGTGTAGCGGTCGCTGGTCTGGAGCAGTGACAGCACGATCGCTCTTGTGCGCGGCTGCGGCGCATGAACGTAGAGCGCCATGTGGAAGTCGGCATTGAGCTGCCCCCATTCGCTGACGTTGCGCGCCTTGATCGCCTTCTCAAAACTCTTGTGGATGTCGTCGAGCCCGTCGAAATCATCAACGGTGAAACGTGGCGCCGACTGCGCCAGCAATCTCGGCTCCAGGATGCGGCGCAAATCGAACACGTCGTTGATCTCGTCCAGCGACAGCTCGGAGACGATGGCGCCCTTCTGCGGCACGATGCGCACCAGCCCTTCCGCCTCCAGCTGAAACAGCGCCTCCCGCACCGGGATGCGGCTGACGCCATAGGCCTCGCCAAGCGCATCTTGGCGCAGCTGCGATCCCGCCGGATAGGTGCCGTCGAGGATCGCCTGCCTGAGCTGGTCGACGATCGCGGCCGACAGCGTGCGATGCTTCAGAGGCTGTTTCATCTGACCTTCTGCCTTTCCTTCGCGATTCATCCGGCCGAAGCGGTCCCTCTCTTGCATGTTGAAGGCTTCAGCGAAAGCTAGAGTCCAGCAAAAGCCAGTGCCCAGCAAAACCGCGTCCTGCCGCCGAAGTGGCCGCAATCTCCGTTTGGCAGCCTAAATGTATAAATTATACATTTGGCGATAGCACGACAAATCTCGAGGTTGGGCCTCCATGATCGAACAGACGATGCTGCCCACACGCGCATTCAGCGTTCGACGCATGATCGTCCGCGCGTCCAGCGCCCTGCTCGCGGTCGAGCGCCTCGCGCTGATGGGCCTCATGTACCTGCTCACCGGATTGATCCTGGTGAACGTCGTCACCCGGTACTCGCATTTCCCGATCTACTGGATCGACGAATCCGCCGTCTATTGCGTGGTCTGGCTGACCTTCATCGGCGCCTCCGCAATGACCCGGCTGCGGCTCGATTTCGCGGTGACTATGCTGACGGAGCGTCTTTCGGCGCCGCGCCAGAAGCTCGCCAAAGTGATCTCGACCGGCCTCGTGGTCGTGTTCGGCGCCGCACTGATCGTCACCTGCGTGCTTTGGATGGACCCGATTGGTCTCGCCCGCGCTGGCTTCGACGGGCGCAAGCTCGCCGCCGAGACCTTCAACTTCCTCTACACCGAGCACACCCAGACGCTGAACTGGCCGACCTGGATGCTATACCTGACGCTGCCGATCTTCGCGGTGTCGATGACCATTCACGGCCTCGCCAATCTGCTGGAAGATCTCGAGTTGGTCCCGCGCACCTCGCCAAAAGGCTTTCAGCTCTCCGAGCTGGACGGGGTCAACTGATGATCACATCAGCCGCCTTCATGGCTTTCATGCTGGTCGGCGTGCCGATCGGCCTCTGCCTGTGCCTCGCCGGCCTCGTCTACATCGCCGCATCCGGCAATCCCGTGCTGTTCCAGTCTTACCCGCTCCAGCTTTTCGGCGGCGTCGACAGCTACGGCCTGATCGCCATTCCGCTCTTCATCCTTATCGGCGAGATCATGAATGGCGGCGGCATCACAAGGCGCATCGTCGACATGGCGATGGCGTTCGTCGGCTCGTTCAAGGGCGGGCTCGCCTACGTCAATATCCTCGCCAACATGTTCATCTCGTCGATCCTGGGCTCTGCGACTGCGCAGGTCGCGATCATGGCCCAGATCATGGTGCCGGAGATGGAGAAGAAGGGCTACGACAAGACCTTCGCCGCGGGACTGACCGCCTATGGCGGCATGCTCGGCCCGATCATCCCGCCATCGGTGATGTTCGTGGTCTACAGCGTGCTCGCGCAGGTCTCGGTCAGCGACATGCTGATCGCCGGCATCGTGCCTGGCGTCATCCTCACCGTGATGTTCTGCCTCGTCATCGCGCTGATGGGCTATGTCTACAACTATCCCCGTGCGGACTATCAGACGCCGCGTCAGCGCATCATGACGATCCTGCGGACGTCTCCGACGCTGCTGATCCCCATCGTCATCGTCGGCACCATTCTCGGCGGCCTCGCCAACGCGACCGAATCCGCCGCCGTCGGGGCCGTCGCAGCAGCACTGGTCGGAAAATTCTGGACCAAGGAGTTCGAAGTTTCCCAGCTGCCGCAGATGATGCTGCGCAGCGGCATCTACTCGGCAATCGTGCTGTTCCTGGTGGCAGCCGCGGCGGTGTTCTCCTGGGTCCTGATCTTCGGCAAAGTGCCGCAGGAGACTGCCGCCTGGATCCAGACGGCCGCCAAGGACCCGGTCAGCTTCATGCTGATCTGCAACGTCATCCTGCTGGTGATCGGCACGGTGATCGACGGCATTCCCGGCCTGATCATGACGGTGCCGATCCTGCTTCCGGTCGCGACCGACGTCTATCACATCGACCCCCGGCATTTCGGCGTCGTGGTGGTGATCAATCTCGTGCTCGGCCTGCTGTCGCCGCCGGTCGGACTTTGCTTCTTCGTTGCGGCCGCTGTCACCGGTGCCAAGCCGGGCAAGATGTTCATGGTGACGCTGCCCTTCTTCGTCATCTCCTGCGTCCTCCTCGTGCTGCTCTCGCTCTACCCGTCACTCTCGCTGATCCTCGTCAAATAGGCCCATCCGAAAGGAGCCCGACCATGCCGCTTTCACGTCGCCGCTTTCTGGCCGCCAGTGCCGCCGCATCGGTGTTCGCGCCGTCGCTGGCGCTCGCCCAACCCAAGGAATTCCGGCTCGGCCTGATCACGCCCAACGGCCATTCCTGGAACAAGGCCGCCCTCAAATTCGGCGAAGATCTCAAGGCGGTCACGAGCGGCCGCTTGAGCGTCAGCGTGTTCCACTCCGGGCAGCTCGGCAACGAGCCCGCGATGATGCAGCAATTGCAATCCGGCGCACTCGACATGGGCTTCATCCAGGCCGCCGAGCTCGGCTCGCGCGTGCCGCACATCGCCGCGATCAATGCGCCCTACATCGTCCGCTCGACGCCTGCGGTCGCGAAATTCGTGCGGCATCCGGCTGCGGTGAAGCTGTTCGAAGTGCTGCCGCAGGAGACCGGAACGATCGGGCTCGGCTGGGGCATCACCGGCATGCGCGCCGTGTTCTCCTCCAAGGATCTGAATACGCTGGCCGACATTCGCGGCATGAAGCTGCGCATCAATCCGACGCCGGTCTATCGCGATTTCTATTCCTCGCTGGGCGCTGCACCGACTCCGATCCCGACGCCGCAGGTGTTCGACGCCATGGCCAACGGCCAGGTCGACGGCCTCGAGGCCGATCTCGAATTCTCCTGGAACCAGCGCTTCGACAAGGTGTCGAAAGTGATCCTCCAGATGAATGCCGTCTTCATGCCGATGGCGGCGGTCGTCTCGGGCCGGGTCTGGCAGTCGCTCCCCGCGGCCGACCGCGAGCTGATCACGAAGACGATCAGGTCGACGCTGGATGTGCAGATCGACGAGCTCGCCGGCAATGAGCCCGCGCTGATCGAGAATTTCAAGAACGCGCCGATTCCGATCCGCCAGGTTGACGCCAAGGACACCGAGGCCGTCATTGCCGAGTTCGACAAGATCTGGCTGCCAAAAGCCCCTGTCCTCGCCGAGCTGCGCAAGGTCGGCGCGACGCTCTGATCCCACTCTCGCCCTCACCGTCAATGCCCGGCGGATCGAACCATCCGCCGATACAATTCCAATCGGAGCCAAGCAATGAACCGCATTTCCTGGGAAGGCGTCTTCCCGGCCGTCACCACGCAATTCAACGACGACCTGTCGCTCAATATCGATGCGACAGCCAAGGTCATGGATGGGCTGATCCGCGACGGCGTTTCCGGTCTGATCGTCTGCGGCTCGGTCGGCGAGAACACCTCGCTGGAGCGCAAGGAGAAGGTCGCGATCATGGAGGCCGCGAAGTCGGTTGCGGCCGGCCGTGTGCCCGTGCTGTGCGGCATCGCCGAATTCACCACGGCGTTTGCAGTCGAGACCGCCAGGGAAGCCGCGCGCGCCGGTATCGACGGTGTGATGGTGATGCCGGCGCTGGTCTATTCGTCCAAGCCGCACGAGACGGCTGCGCATTTCCGCGCCGTTGCCAGTGCCACCGACCTGCCGGTGATGCTCTACAACAACCCGCCAATCTACAAGAACGACGTCACTCCGGACATCCTGGCCTCGCTCGCCGATGTCGACACCGTCGTCTGCTTCAAGGATTCGTCCGGCGACACGCGACGGTTCATCGACACCCGCAACATGGTCGGCGACCGCTTCGTGCTGTTCGCGGGCCTTGACGACGTCATCGTCGAGAGCGTCGCCATGGGCGCCGTTGGCTGGGTCTCCGGCATGTCGAACGCCTTCCCGCGCGAGGGCGAGACCCTGTTCCGTCTCGCCAAGGCAGGGCGCTACGCCGAGGCGATGCCGCTCTACGAATGGTTCATGCCGCTGTTGCATCTGGATGCACGCCCGGACCTCGTCCAGTGTATCAAACTGTGCGAGCACATCATGGGCCGCGGCACCGCGCTGACGCGCCCGCCGCGCCTGGCGCTGCTGCCGCAAGAGAAGACAGAAGTCGAGGCCATGATGGACAAGGCGCTCAAGAACCGGCCGCGCCTGCCGGATGTGGGCTTGAAGGCGGCGTAAGCGGCCTTAAGTCGCCGCGCGCCTCCGCTTGGCGTTCAGCGCGGACGCCACGCGGCTCACTGGCGGCTTGCCCAGCACGGCACTCATCTCGTTGGTCGCCGCCAGCAGCCGGTCCATATCTATACCGGTCTTGATGCCCATACCTTCGAGCATGTAGACGACGTCCTCGGTCGCGACATTGCCAGTCGCTCCGGGGGCGTAGGGGCAGCCGCCGAGGCCGCCCGCGGCGGCGTCGATGACGCGGACGCCCTCCTCCATCCCCGCATAGAGATTGGCGAGGGCTTGGCCGTAGGTGTCGTGGAAATGCATTGCGAGATGGGCGGGAGGAATGTTGGCGGCAACTGCGCGCAGCATCTCCCTTGCCTTGCTCGGCGTGCCGACGCCGATTGTATCGCCGAGCGAGATCTCGTAGCAGCCGAGCTCCCATAGCGAGTTGGCAAGATCGGCGACCGCCTTCGGCTTGATCTCGCCGTCGAACGGGCAGCCCAGCACGCAGGAGATATAGCCACGCACTTTGACGCCATCGGCTTTGGCGCGCGCGAGCACCGGCTTGAACCGCTCGATGGACTCCGCGACCGAGCAATTGATGTTGGCGCGCGAAAAGCCTTCCGAGGCTGCCGCGAACACCGAGACGACCTTCGCGCCCGCCGCGCTCGCGGCGTCATAGCCCTTCTCGTTCGGCACCAGCACATGGAATTCGGCGCCCTGCACATGGCTGACGCCGCGCAGCACGGCGTCCGAGCTTGCCATCTGCGGGATCGCCTTGGGCGAGACGAAAGCGCCGACCTCGACCGTGGTGAGGCCAGCCGCGACCAGCGCCTCGACGAAGGCGATACGGGACCCGACGCTGACGACCGTCTTCTCGTTCTGGAGGCCGTCGCGCGGCCCCATCTCGATGATGCGGATTTGGTCGCTCATCTCACTCTCCCGAAGGCTCGACCACAGCGAGTTCGATCCCCTCCTGCACGATGTCGCCGACCTTGCATTTGACGGACTTCAGCACGCCGGCATAGGGCGCGCGCAGCGTCTGCTCCATTTTCATCACTTCGAGCGTGAGGATCGGCGCGCCCTTATCGAGCTTGGCGCCCTCCTCCGCCAGCACGGCGACGACGGTACCCGGCAACGGCGCCGCGATCTTGTCCTCGCCGGCATGCTCTTCGCTCTCGCCGCCGAACGGATCGACCCAGTGCAGGTCGAAGCGGCCGTTGCGCGTGCGCAAATACAGCTCATGGCCGTCGATCACCGCCGCGACCTGCGATTTGACGCCGTCCAGCGTCAAGTCAAAGCCGCCTTCCTTGGTGGCAATCGCGAACGCCAGCTCGCGTTCGCCGATCACCAGCGTCGAGGCGCCGCTCCCGTAGTTCAGCGTAATCTTCTGCTCTGGCCCATGGCCGACGCGAAAGGCGAAAATGCGCTGGCGGCAGCCGACCGGCTGCCAGCCGAAGGTCTGCCAGGGCGAATTCGCATCCGCCTGCGCTGCTTGCCGTTCGTCATTGACGATTGCGGCCACGGCGGCGCACAGCTCGAGCTCGCCGGGCGCCGGCGCTGCCTGTGTCAGCACCGCCAGTTCGCGCTCGATGAAGCCGGTGTCGATCGCATTGGTCCGCACCTTCGGATGCGTCATCAGCGCCGACAGGAACGGAATGTTGGTGACGATGCCGCGGACGTCGGACTCCTGCAGTCCGCGGTTGAGCCGCTCGATCGCGACGTCCCGCGTCGGCGCCCAGGCAATCATCTTGGCGAGCATCGCATCGTAATACGGCGACACGCTGTCGCCCTCGCGATAGCCGGCATCGATGCGCAGTCCGCCGGTCTCGGCCGGCAAACGCCAGATCGAGATCCTGCCGACCGATGGCATGAAATTCTTGGTTGGATTTTCCGCATAGACGCGCGCCTCGACCGCATGGCCGTTGAGCCGGATCTCGTCCTGCTTCAAAGGCAGCGCCTCGCCGAAGGCGACGCGCAGCTGCCATTCGACGAGGTCGATGCCCGTAATCAGCTCGGTCACGGGATGCTCGACCTGGAGGCGCGTGTTCATCTCGATGAAGAACACGTCCTTGCCGTCGGAGACGAACTCGATCGTACCCGCCCCGACATAGTTCACCGCGCCCGCCGCCTTTCGCGCGGCGGCGCAAACGGTCTCGCGCTGGGCAGGATTGAGTGTCGGCGATGGTGCCTCCTCGATCACCTTCTGGTGCCGGCGCTGGAGCGTGCACTCGCGCTCGAACAGCGACAAGAGATTGCCGTGGCTGTCGCCGATCACCTGCACCTCGATGTGCCGAGGATTGTCGACATACTTCTCGATCAGCATGCGGTCGTCGCCGAACGCAGCCTTGGCTTCGCGTTTGGCGCTGATGATCGCGGGCCCGAGTTCGGCCGCCGAGCGCACGATCCTCATACCGCGGCCGCCGCCGCCGGCCGACGCCTTCACCAGGATGGGAAAGCCGATCCTGTCCGCAGCCTTCGAAAGCGTCGCCTCGTCCTGGACTTCGCCGTGATAGCCGGGCACCAGCGGCACGCCAGCCTTCTCCATCAGCGCCTTGGAGCCGGATTTCGAGCCCATCGCATTCATCATCTCGGCGGTTGGCCCGACGAAAACAAGCCCCGCATCGAGGCAGGCCCGCGCGAATTCGGCATTCTCCGATAGGAAGCCGTAGCCGGGATGCACGGCTTCGGCGCCGGTCTTGCGCGCGGCCTCGATCAGCCGCTCGACATTGAGATAGCTGTCGCGTGCCCGCGCCGGCCCGAGCAGCACGGCCTCGTCGGCGAGCGCGACATGCATCGCGTCGCGATCGGCCTCGGAATAGACCGCGACCGTGCGCAGGCCCATGGCCCGCGCAGTGCGGATGACGCGGCAGGCGATCTCGCCGCGGTTGGCGATCAGGAGCGTGCGAAATCGCCGGTAGAGCTTTGAGCGGTCCATCGCATCACATCCTGAACAGGCCGAATTTCGTCGGCTCGATCGGCGCATTCGACGCCGCCGAGAGGCCGAGCCCAAGCACCAGCCGCGTGTCGGCCGGATCGATCACGCCGTCGTCCCAGAGGCGCGCGGTCGCGTAATAGGGATGCCCCTGGCTCTCATATTGCGCGCGGATGGGGCTACGGAATTTCTCTTCCTCTTCCTTGGACCAGCTATCACCCTTGGCCTCGATATTGTCGCGCCGGACCTGGCTCAGCACCATCGAGGCCTGCTCGCCGCCCATTACCGAGATGCGCGCGTTCGGCCACATCCACAGGAAGCGCGGCGAGTAAGCGCGGCCGCACATGCCGTAATTGCCGGCGCCATAGGAGCCCCCGATCACGACGGTGAATTTCGGCACCGAAGCGGTCGCAACCGCCGTCACCAGCTTGGCGCCGTCGCGCGCAATGCCGCCGGCCTCGTATTTCTTGCCGACCATGAAGCCCGTGATGTTCTGCAGGAAAACCAGCGGGATGCCGCGCTGGCAGCACAGTTCGATGAAATGTGCGCCCTTGAGCGAGCTCTCGCTGAACAGGATGCCGTTGTTGGCGATAATTCCGACCGGATAGCCCCAGATATGAGCGAAGCCGCACACCAGCGTCGTGCCGTAAAGCTTCTTGAACTCGTCGAACTCGGAGCCGTCGACGATGCGGGCGATGATGTCGCGCACGTCGAATGGCTTGCGGCCGTCGACCGGGACCACGCCGTAGATCTCCTCCGCCGCAAACAGCGGTTCGCGCGGCGGATGCATGTTGAGGTTCGGCCGCGTCGGTGGCTTCAAGGTGCCGACAATGCGCCGGGCGATGCCGATCGCGTGTGCATCGTTCTGTGCGTAATGGTCGGTCACGCCGGACTGCCGCGAATGCACGTCGGCGCCGCCGAGCTCCTCCGCACTCACGACTTCGCCGGTCGCAGCCTTCACCAGTGGCGGACCGCCGAGGAAGATGGTGCCTTGATTGCGAACGATGATGCTCTCGTCCGACATCGCTGGAACATAGGCGCCGCCGGCAGTGCAGGAGCCCATCACGATCGCGATCTGCGGGATACCAGCCGAGGACATCTGCGCCTGGTTGTAGAAGATGCGGCCGAAATGCCGCTCATCCGGAAAGATCTCGTCCTGGAGCGGCAGGAAGGCACCGCCGGAATCGACCATGTAGACGCAAGGAAGGTTGTTCTGCCGCGCGATGTCCTGCGCACGCAGATGCTTCTTCACCGTCATTGGATAGTAGGTGCCGCCCTTGATGGTGGCATCATTGGCGACGATCACGCATTCGCGACCCGAGATGCGCCCGACCCCGGTGACGACGCTCGCCGAATGCACGTCGCCGCCATAGAGGCCATAGGCCGCGAGCGGCGACAGCTCCAAGAATGACGTCCCGGGATCGACAAGCAGGTCGACGCGCTGGCGCGCCAGCATCTTGCCGCGTGCGGTGTGGCGGTTGCGCGACGCCTCACCGCCGCCGCCGGCGACCTGGCTAAGCTTTTCACGCAAGTCCGCGACGAGGGTGCGCATGGCCTCGGAATTGCGCGCGAAGTCTGATGAAGACGGATCGATGCTGGAATGGAGCGGCATGATGATTCCAATGAGGTGAACGTTTCAAGCCGTCTCGGCCATCAGCTCGCGGCCGATCAGCATGCGGCGGACCTCCGAGGTGCCGGCGCCGATCTCGTACAGTTTGGCGTCGCGCCACAGACGTCCGACCGGAAATTCACTGGTGTAGCCGACCCCGCCGAGCGCCTGAATCGCCTCGCCCGCCATCCATGTCGCCTTCTCCGCGGAATAGAGGATCGCGGCAGCGGCATCCTTGCGCAAGCTGCGCGCGTGGTCGGCGCGGTCACAGGCGCGCCCCACCGCATAGACATAAGCGCGCGTGGCCTGCCAGGTCGAATACATGTCGGCAAGCTTGCCCTGCATCAGCTGGAAGTCGCCGATCGGCTGGCCGAACTGCTTGCGCTCGTGCATGTAGGGCACCACCGCATCCATGCAGGCCGCCATAATGCCGAGCGGGCCGCCTGACAGTACCGCGCGCTCATAGTCGAGGCCGGACATCAGCACCTTGACGCCCTCGCCCACCTTGCCGAGCACGTTCTCCTCCGGCACCTCGCATTCGTCGAAGAACAAGGGGTAGGTGTTGGAGCCGCGCATGCCGAGCTTGTCGAGGTGCTGGCCGTGGGTGAATCCCTTGAAGCCTTTCTCGATGAGGAAGGCGGTCATGCCGCGCGGACCGGCCTCCGGATCGGTCTTGGCGTAGACGACGAGCACGTCGGCGTCGCCGCCATTGGTAATCCACATCTTGGAGCCGTTGAGCACGTAGCGGTCGCCGCGCTTGTCGGCGCGCAGCTTCATCGAGACCACGTCGGAGCCGGCGCCGGGCTCCGACATCGCGAGCGCGCCGACATGCTCGCCGGAGATCAGCTTCGGCAGATAGCGCTGGCGCTGGGTGTCGTTGCCGTTGCGGCGGATCTGGTTGACGCAGAGATTGGAATGGGCGCCGTAGGAGAGCCCCACGGCAGCCGAGCCGCGCGAAATCTCCTCCATGGCGACGATATGGGCGAGGTAGCCCATGTTTGACCCGCCATATTGCTCCGGCGCGGTCATGCCGAGCAGGCCGAGGTCGCCGAAACGCTTCCAGAGGTCTGCCGGAAACAGATTGGCTTTCTCGATGTCGGCAGCGCGCGGGGTGATCTCCGCCTCCACGAAAGCGCGAAGCGTGTCGCGCAGCATGCCGATGTCTTCGCCCAGATCGAAGTCGATGCTCGGGATGTTCAAGGCGATTCCTCCGTATCTTTGCGTCCGAACCTAGCGGGGCCCAGGCGCTCTTGCGGTCGAAAAGGTTGCATTTTCCGCCAAACTTGGCGAGGATTTTCCGAGGGAATTCCGATGCCTTTTCAAGCCGCCACCGCTATCCCGCGCCGCGCCGTGACCCCTGCCGCCTTCGTCCGCGGCGTGGTCGCCGCTTATGAACGATACGGCCGCGATCCAGCGGAGGCGCTGAGCCGGGGTCAGGTAGCGCTGGACCTTGTCAATTCTCCGGATGGGCGGATCACCGCCGCCCAGTTCGAGGCCGTGGCAGGCCATGCCATGCGCGAGCTCGATGACGAAGCGCTCGGCTGGTTCTCGCGGCGGCTGCCTTGGGGCACCTACGGCATGCTGTGCCGGGCCTCTATCACCGCACAGACGCTGGAGGTCGCGCTCAAGCGATGGTGCCGGCATCACCGTCTGGTGACCGAGGATGTGCTGCTCGATCTCGAGGTTGGCGAAGAGACGGCCGTCGTGTCGATCCGCGAGCTCCGTGACCTCGGGCCCTTCCGCGAGTTCTGCCTGGTCACCCTGTTCCGCTACGTGCTCGGCTTCTCGTGTTGGGCGGTCGACTCCCAGATCGCGCTCCGCGCGGCTGAATTCCCGTACCCGGAGCCCGGCCACGTCTCCGTCTATCCGACCATCTTCTGTCGGACTATCCGCTTCGACGCGGACCGCGCCGCGATCATCTTCGACAAGCACTATCTCTCGCTGCCGCTCACGCGCACCGCGGTCGACCTCGACAACATGCTCAAAGGCGCGTTGCGGCTGACCGTGCTGCCCTATCGGCGCGACCGCCTGCTGGTCGAGCGCGTCCGCCGCGTGCTCCGCAATGCGCGTGGGCGGGTCCTCGGTGCCGAGGATGTCGCGCGCGAGCTCGCGCTGTCCACACGCACCATGCACCGACGCCTGCGCGAAGAGGCCACCTCACTGCGCGATCTCAAGGAAGAGGCGAAGTTCGAGCTCGCCAAGCAGGAGCTGATGCGCGGCCGCACCCCGATCAAGCGCATCGCGGAGATCGCCGGCTTCCGCAACGAGAAGAGCTTCTCGCGCGCCTTCCGTACCTGGACCGGCGCGAGCCCGCGTGAATTTCGCGGCCGGTATCGGTGAGGCACACGCGAGCGCGTGCGTTGCGTGGTCGTCATGAAATTGACGGCCTCCGAGATGACTCTCGGAGGCCGTAACATCTCCAAACCAGTCTCGATTGCAACGTCAGTTCGAATTGGTCTGTCCGCCCGACCGAAGCTTGCGCGACTGCGTCTGCTTCGGCTGCAAGGCGAACGCGTCGCTGGAGGTTTTCGCTCCGCCGCTCTGCGAGCACGTGCCGCCGATGCCGCCGGCCGCGGCCCGGCACGCTTCCATCGTCGGATAGCCGCAGCCATGAGCGGCCTGGGCGCCGTTGGTGATGCAGTATTCTTCCGCCTGTGCTGCGGGTGCGGTCATCATCAGAAACGCAGATGCAAACAGCGTCGCAGCGGATGCGACGAACGTCTTCGAAATCGATGTCATGGTGTCTTTCCTGCTTCAGGGTCCCACAAAAGAGTCCTCGGCATGGCAGGCACGCCGAGGTTCACACCTTGCATCTAAGCGGCGCCGGGGAACCGACAATCACGGCCGAGCGCATTGCAGGACTTCGCAAATCACATGTCACAGTTAGGTTATTGACTCATGTATTATAATTCGGATTGCATGAAATACCGATTTGTCCGACCGGAGTATTCGGATCCTATCCTGCCGGCGCCGCCACGGCGACCTCCTGCAACGGCAGTGGCACGTCCTTCGCGACACCCAGCACCGGAAAGCTGCGGACGTTCTTCACGTTCGGCATCGCGGCGAAATGCAGGAGCTGCTGGCGCATGCTCTCGACGCTCGGCGCCACGCATTTAAGGAGATAATCGGTGTCGCCCGAAATCCGCCAGCACTGCTGGATGCGCGGGATTGCGGCGATCGAGCTCTCGAACGCCTCCAGCACCGGCTGGGCCTGGCTGCCGAGCTGGATCGACACGAACGACACCACCTCAAAGCCGAGCCGCCGTTCGTCGATGACAGCGCGCACCGCCCGGATCACGCCGCGGCTGAACAACGATTTCAGCCGCCGCAGGCAGTTGGGCGCGGATACGCCGACGCGCAGCGCCAGCTCGTTGTTGCGAACCCGCCCGTCCTGCTGCAGCTCGGACAGTATCTTCAGATCGACGCGATCGAGCTGGTCACGCCCCGCCATACCCCACCTCGCCCATAAGCTCGTCATGCCTCGCACCAGCGAAGCACGCGGCGGAATAGCTGCCAAGGGCCAGAGCCACTGGTTGCCTCATGGCCGGGCCCTGTCCGGGCCATCTAGGTTCTTTCGCGCGCCCCTGAGATGTAGATGCCCGGGACAAGCCCGGGCATGACGAGTTGACGTCGTTTGGACGCGGCGCAGTCTCGCCCGCTCCTCAATGCGTCCAGGGCTCGCCGCGCCGGAACGAGAAATTGTCGGCATAAGCGACCGGCCGGCGCACCGACTCCTGCGGCTCGATCACCTGGTAGGCGATCCCCTTGCGCTCGCAATAGGCGACCGCCTCTTCCTTAGAGTGGAAGCGCAGGGTGATCTGCTGCTTCATGTCGCCGGACGAGGTCCAGCCCATCAGCGGCTCGACCGAACGCGGCTGCTCCGGCTCGTAGTCGAGCTGCCATTCCCTCGTCTTGGACCGGCCGGATTGCATCGCGTTCTTGGCGGGCTTGAAAATGCGTGCGGTCATGGGTGGTCCGGGCCTCTTGGTCTTTCGCTCGATTTCGATGCGTCACGGTGGCAGTTG
Source organism: Bradyrhizobium sp. 164 (assembly GCF_023073715.1). Taxonomy (GTDB): domain Bacteria; phylum Pseudomonadota; class Alphaproteobacteria; order Rhizobiales; family Xanthobacteraceae; genus Bradyrhizobium. The sequence goes on along the minus strand of NZ_JADPKA010000008.1, from coordinate 55,802 downwards.
GTGGAAACCTCGGGGATAGTATAGAGACACCGTTGGAGAAATGTTCGGTGATTCCGGCTCCCGGGTGCCCTACCTTACGGGTATAGTCATTATGCTGCACCGTGACAATTGCGTACCCGCCTTCCGCGCCGGGACCCCGCCCGACGCCATTGCCTCCCCGACATCAGCGTATTTGTTCCTTCCGAAAGCTCTCGTTGCATGGCCTTCCTGAACATCAGCGCAACACTTCCCGAAAAGGGTCGCGACCTCCGGCTCGACCTGTTTCGCGGCGTCGCGAACTGGGCGATCTTCCTCGACCACATCCCCGACAACGTCGTGAACTGGGTCACGACGCGCAATTACGGTTTTTCCGACGCCGCCGACCTTTTCGTCTTCATCTCCGGCTACACGGCGTCCTTCGTCTATGCGCGCATGATGCTGGAGCGCGGCTTCATCGTCGGCGCCACAAGGCTGACCAAGCGGGTCTGGCAGCTCTATGTCGCCCACATCATCCTGTTCGTGATCTATATCGCCTCGATCAGCTACCTCGCCCTGCGCTTCGGCGATTCCGAGATGATCAACGAGTTCAACGTCGCCGGCCTCGTCGACAATGCCACCGAGACGCTGCGCCAGGGCCTGTTTCTGCGCTTCAAGCCGCTCAATCTCGACGTGCTACCGCTCTACATCGTGCTGATGGGACTGTTCCCGCCGGTGCTGTGGTTCATGCTGCGCAAACCCGACGTGACGATGGCGCTGTCAATCGTGCTGTGGCTCGCCGCGCGCCATTTCGGCTGGAATCTGACGGCCTATCCGGCCGGGCAGTGGTACTTCAACCCGTATTGCTGGCAGGTGCTGTTCGTGTTCGGGGCCTGGTGCGCCATGGGCGGCGCGCGGCGCTCGATGGCGCTGATCAATGCGCCGGTCACGCTCTACCTCTGCCTCGCCTATCTCGCCTTCGCGCTGATCATGACTATGGCTGGGCGCTTCCCGACCTTCGGCGGCATGTTCCCGCAGTGGCTGTTCTCGGCCTTCAACCCGAACGACAAGACCAACCTCGCGCCCTACCGCTTCATCCACTTCGTCGTGATCGTGATCCTGGTGATCCGCTTCGTGCCGAAGGAGTGGCCGGGCCTAGAGTGGAAGGTGTTCGATCCGCTGATCGTCTGCGGCCAGCAGTCACTCGCGGTGTTCTGCGTCGGCGTGTTCCTCTCCTTCGTCGGCCATTTCGAGCTGTCGATGAGCTCGGGCTCGCTGCTTGCGCAGCTCTTCGTCAGCATCGCCGGCATCGCGATCATGACGACGGTGGCCTATTACATCTCCTGGTCGAAGAAGCAGGACAAGCCCTTGAAGCCGCCACCGTCCAAGCCGGCAGCGAAGGCGGCCTGATCGTGACGCGGCGGCCGAAGCCGCGTCAGGCCGCCGCTTCGCCGTCGAACTCGGTGAACTTCTTGTAGATCCAGTCGCGGCCGTCATGGCGGCGCCAGACCTTGCCGTACACGAGCTGCCCGTTGATCGAACGGCGCGGCACGATCACGGTCCAGAGATGCCAGATTTCGGTCCAGCTCGTCTGCGGACCGGCGGTCTTGGAATTGCGATCGAAAGACATGGCAGAACTCACTGGCGCGGAAGTCACCCGCGCAGAACTCAACTGATGCGCGCGCTGCCGTCCACGTGCGAGCGCGGATTTCCGGCAGCCCATCGCGAGCCGTGCTTGATGTGATAACAGTCACTGAGGCGGCCGCAACAATCGCTCGCCCTTAACCTAACCGGTCAACCTTACTTCTCGTGCGCAAACGGCGAGATTGGTTGAAAGCCGCGGTCGACTTTTCTAGAATGCTTGCGTGATTTGAGAGCGCGCCGATTTGAGACGCGCGTGTTTTTGGCCCGACACGTATTTTGAAAACAATTGACCGGCCGGGGCGACCACAATGAATTTGCAATGTGCATGTCTGCGCTTGGCACTGCGATCGACGGCGCCTGTCCCGATCGTAAACACGTCCGCCCAGCAGCCGCCGAAAGCCGCCAACGATAACCAGACGGTCTGGCCGTTCGTGCCATTTCCGCTCGGCTGGCACGCCTCGAGCTGATGACGAGATCTGAACAGTGATGCCTGAAAAGCGCAACGCCGCGCAAGCGGAGTATCATCGCTCGGCGGCGTCCGTTAGGCATTGGGCGCTGAAATCCCCAACACGAATATGTCTTTGGCGGCGCTCAGAAGGTTCGAAGAGCGTCCGGAAATTCTGCGCCGCTCTGACGACCGCACGGCTTGAGGCGTCGCACCGAAGTCGCGCGGCAACGAGGTTGAGCGCCAAAGCTTCCGCCGCGCCTTTCGGCCCACACGAGGGCAACCAATCGCTGCGCCACGCGTTGCAGCTTTTTCCCGCCTGTCCGAGGGTGTCCGCAATCAGCGTGCGCCCGCCTGCACGGAGGCGTCGCACGTCCATATGAGCTGGAGCGCGGCCGGTGAACTGTCGCGAACGAGCCGAAACCAACGAATGCCAGGCCGCAGGGCGAGGAAACGCTGGGAGCCAAGTCGATACGCCGGAGAAGCTCGTCGAGACGCCGGAGGCCGGAAGCTCGCTGCTTGCGCTCGGCGGGCTCGGCCTCGCGGGGATCGCCATGCTGGGCTGGATTTGCGCCCTCGCCTGGGTTGCTTGGCACCTCGTCAGCTGGCTGTTGTTCTGACGCGGTCCCGAAGCCCTCATAAGGCTTGGGCGTCGGCCTGGGGATGCTTGAGGCGCACGTCGGGACTGGTCGGGGCAGCTGGATTCGAACCAACGACCTGCAGTACCCAAAACTGCCGCGCTACCAGGCTGCGCTATACCCCGAATGTCCGGCGCGCCCCGTCGATACACGCTTCCCGGCTCGCCAGCAAGGCGCCAATGACGCCGATCCGGGGCGCCTATTTGCTGCCGAACAGCGGGTGGGCGACCCGGTCGCCAGGACGGATGCCGTATTTCTGCGCCGTTCCCGCCACCACCTCCAGCACCGCCCGGGCGGGGCCCTGAGACGAGATGATCTTGGTCGAGAGCGGCTCGGTGTTCTCGGCGATGCGCAGGATGCGGCCGTCGGCGCGGATGAAGATCATGTCGAGCGAGACGTAGGTGTTCTTCATCCACATCGAAACTTCCTGCTCGGGATTGAAGTCGAACAGCATGCCTTTGCCGTCGGCCAGTTCCTTGCGATACATCAGGCCGGTCTGCTTCTCCTGCTCGGTCGTCGCCATCTCGACCGAGAACACCTGCACGCCGCTTCTGGTGACGATCTCGAGCGGCTGGAAACTCGCGGCGCGGACGGATCCGATTGCGGCGACCATGCCGGCAACGACGAGGATGACGGCAAGCCAGCCCTTCACAACGGACCAGACGGCCTTTCGATCAGAATTCATGGGAGTACTCGGGGCGTGGGACTGGAACAGTCCTTACGCAACGGTCGCCGGAAAAGCCAGAGGCGCGCCGGTCGGCCGGTGCGCCTCTGCTCACGATTGCGGGAATTGGTGCCTTTAGTGCGACTGCAAGCCCGGCGAGCCGGTCTCGGGATGGATTTCGGCCGCCATCATGCCCTTGGAGCCGGGCCCGAACCGAACCAGCACATATTGGCCGGGGCGCAGTTCAGTCATGCCGAATCGGCGCAGCGTCTCCATGTGCACGAAGATGTCGGGCGTGCCCTCGCCGCAGGTGAGGAAGCCGAAGCCGCGCAGCCGGTTGAACCATTTGACCTGAGCCCGCTCCAGGCCGCTGGTCGGGGTGACCGTGACGTGGGTGCGCGGCGGCAGCATCTGCGCCGGATGGATCGCGGTGGATTCGTCCATCGAGACCACGCGGAATGCCTGATAGCCCTTGGCGCGCTGGATGCACTCGACGACGATGCGGGCGCCCTCGTAAGCGGTCTGAAAGCCGTCGCGCCTCAGCACGGTGACGTGCAGGAGCACGTCGGGCCAACCATTGTCGGGAACGATGAAGCCATAGCCCTTTGAGGCGTCGAACCATTTGATGACGCCGTGAACCTCGACCAGATTGCCGCTGCCCTCACCCAGTCCGGTGAAGGGGCTGAGCGCGCTGTCGCGACCGCCACCGTGCTCGCCCACGGGAACTCCAACCTTCTTGGACTCAAATCCGTCCGACGACCCCATAACCCCGGACCCCACACTGCCATGCAACCCGCCACATTGGCGGCGCTCGAATCACGCGTCTTAAGAGAATGTTCTCAATTCGACGCGACGCGAATCTTTCGACTCAAAAGATAACACTCCCGGTTGCGAGGCATAGACAAAAAAGAGATTCGCCGGGACCTATGAACAGCTTGCACAGCCGCGAATCAAATTGATGCCTCAATTCCCGGCAAAGGGCCCGAGCGTTTCGCCGATGTCGTGATGGATCACGAGGTCGGCGATGTCGTCCTGCTCGGTCGGCTCGCGGTTGATGATCACCAGACGTGCGCCGGCGTCCTTGGCCAACATCGGAAAGCCTGCCGCCGGCCACACCACCAGCGAGGAACCGATTGCGATGAAGAGGTCGCAGGCCTGCGACAGCGCGGTTGCCCGCTGCATTTCGTCCTCGGGCATCATCTGGCCGAACGAGATCGTGGCGGTCTTCACCGGCTCGTCGCACGTGGTGCAGTTGGGCGCAGCGCCCTCCGCGTCGAATCGGCGCTTCACCCAGTCGAGCTGGTAGACCTTGCCGCACCCGAGGCAGCGCGCATAAGTAGTATTTCCGTGAAGTTCAATCACGTGCTCGGCCGCCACCCCCGAGGCCTGGTGCAGATTGTCGATATTCTGGGTGATGATCGCGGGAACCTTGCCGGCGCGACAGAGCGAGGCCAGCGCTCGGTGGCCGCGGCCCGGCTTTGCAGCTGCGAAGACCTGCTCCATCGCAAAGCGGCGACGCCAGGATTCGTCGCGCGCCTCTTGGCTCGCCACGAACTCGTCGAACGGGATCGGACGGTTGCGCATCCACAGTCCGCCCGGCGAGCGGAAGTCGGGGATGCCGCATTCGGTCGAGATGCCGGCGCCGGTGAACGGCACGATTCGCTTCGCTTCGGCGATCATCTCGCCGAGCCGTTCGACGCCGCTGCGAAGATCCAATGCAATCAATCGCTGCTCCCGATGTGTTTGCGCTAGCTGCAAGGCGCACAAGCGGCAAGATTGTTGACGCTCTTGTCCAACATGATGAAAAAGAGCGAAGAGAAACAGAGTAGGCAACTCCTGCCGCCCCTCGCATATCACAATCCTGCAATGCCTCCTCCCAATTGACGCCCCATTCGAGAGCCCCAATGGATGTGTTGAATCCGACTCACGACGCAATGCGGCGGCAGCGCTCGAGGTCAGTCGAAAACACAGGTTCAGGTGCGAACAGAGGGGATGGACATGACCGAAGATGAAGAACGCAAAGCCCGCGAACGCGATGAGATCGCCGCCCGTGTTGCCGCCTTCCGCGCCACCCAGGAGAAGTTCAAGCGCGAGCGCGAGGAATATTTCGTGTCGACGCTCGATAATGCCCGCAAGGCGGAGCGTCCCTCGCTCTGGCCGTAGAGCGTGACATCAGGCGAACGAAAAAAAGCCCGGAGCCTTGCTCCGGGCTTTTCGCTTGTCAGTCGCTACCAGTGGCGCCAGTGGTGGTGCCGATAGTACGGTCCGCCGCCGTAATAGGCGTAAGGACCCGGTCCGTAATAGTAGCCCGGGCCGTCGTAATAGCCGTAACCCGGACCGTAATAGCCGTACGGATGCGATGCCGCGACCGCGCCCGCCGTGATTGCGCCGGCGGCAAGGCCGAATGCGAGGCCCGGCCCGATACCGCGGCCACGCGCCTCGGCAGGCGCAGGCGCCGCGACCGCGGTTACGCCGACGGCTGCGACGGTGGCCAGAACTGCCAATGTCTTCCTCATAATCTCCTCCTTCGCGCGTCTCGCGGAGATAACGGCGAGGGCCTGCGATGGTTGCGGCAATGCGGAACCGCAAGCCGTCCAAAAAATAGCGAGCCAGCAGGAACGAACGCTGCCTGCGCGGATTAACTCTGCAAGTGCGGAAGCCTTCACCATCCGGTTGAGGCGACAGCACGAAGACCCCGCCAGCATCCTCCGCGATGCTGGCGGGGTTTTTAGTTTCACGGGAGAGATGGCAGCAGAGGTGAGCTTCTGCCAGCGGGGCGGACGATCGAGGAGGAGAGATGCCCATATCCGCTTTGCTGGCCCGTATCCGCCGGCTCGTGCCCAAATCCGACGATCAGCACTACGAGGAGATCGTCCGCAGCTTCGGAGTCGGCACGCTGCGCCCGCCGGCGAAGCCAATGAGCGACCGCGAACTGGCGCAGGCCATCGCCGAGTTCCTCAAGGAACGGCCGTCGAGCGAGTCCGTTGCGGCCCTCGGCCGAAGGCTCGATCCCTCGTCCGGCCTCTGAACGGCGTAACTTCCTGTGTGCACGGAACAACATTTTCGCGCACACGTTGAGTCGTCTTCAGGCAGATGAGGCCCGACATGCCCGTGTGGCTCGAAGTCTTGCTCAACCTGTCCGGCTATGCCGGTTTCGTCGCGCTTGCAACGCGCGGCGGCATGTTCCGGGATACGTCCGCGGACGATCGGATTTGCGGCGAGAAGCGCTAGTTCGCGTGCGGCGCCTGCCCTGCCGTGCGCATCAGCCGATCCGCCTTGACCGCGACACGCGTGTCCTCGACCTGCGGCCGCAGCGAAAAGCTGATGGCCACGAAAGCGAGACAGAAGAGCGTGCCGACGATGGCGACGCGCCGGTAGGTGTGGCGGTCGCCTTGATAAAAGAACGGCTCCGAAAATGGTGTCATGACAAAATGGCTTCTGGACAAAGGCGTTTCTTGCAAACTCGCAAGGTCGTTTCTTGATTGTCGTTGCCAGACACCTATCCCAAGTAGCGGCGAGTGCAACGCGATTGGGCTTTTAACCTAACCGAATAGGGTTATTTGCTTTCCCCCAAGCTTTCGTTAGGCGCTGCGCCGCGATCTTGGTGCGCCGCTTCTGCATCGCGCGGAAGGTCCGCGCTGTCACGGCCCGCTACTCCCGACCTCCTTTGTTCCAGCTTCGACTCCTTTTCGTTCGCAAAGAACGAATCGGAATCCGGGAAATCGGCGCGGAGCAACCGTTAATGGGCGGTGAGGAGGCGCGCGGCGAACGTCCGAGCACGTAAGGTCGGTCGCTGCGGCACCGATAGCTTGCCTTGGCGTGGCTGCGAGTGGCGGACGCACCGGACGACCGCCGCGCAGCCCCGCCGTGACGGACGTGTCCCGCATCGACACAGAAGGCGTGGCTTGTTCTGCATCCGACTCCATTTCGTTCGCAAAGAACGAATCAGAATCGGAAAATCAGCGGGGCGCGAATCCTAACGATCCGTGAAAGCGTGCGCCGTCACGTCTTCGGCGCACGAGTCCTTGGCGGGAGAATTTTCGGCGGTAAGAATTTCGAGACGACGGCGAACACGATGACGATCTCACGGCACGGCTCGCATCGAAAGCTGTTGGGTGAGTTCGCCGTCATCGGCTTGGCGCATTGCGGGCATGTCATGCTGCGGGAACGCTGACGTCACAGGTTCGTTCCGTCACGTTGGCTTCCAAGGGCAATCAGCGATGGCGTTCGCTGATCCAATCACGCCGCCCGCTTCGCCTTGCCCTTCTCCGAAAAGCATTCCAGGATTTGGATGCGGAGCTCTTCTGCGGCCGGGCCATCGAGCTTTCTGAGCTCGTTCCAGAGCCTGATCACCTCGCGCTGTTTCTCGACGGTCATGAATCACCTCCAAGAGAAGATGACCAACTAGAACAAAATGAGAACAGAAAGTCCAGTCCTCCCCGAAATTCCACAGGGCGTGGCGGCTTGAACCTGCTCCGCGCTGTGCAGACCAAGGAGGCTCGGGATTTCAGCGCCTTGTCATACGGCAGCGCCGCCTGACGAACATATCCCGTCCTCGCGGCGCGGTTGCTATTTGGATTTTCAACCTTACGTTACAAGCGCAAGCGGCCAGGCGCTGAAATCCCAACGCCGTCAGCCAAGAGAGCCCCGTGCGAACGCGCGGAGTTTTTCTTTTCAGCCGCGGCTGGGCGGCAGGCCACCGCCGTGAGGACGAGTTTTCCTCTGTCGCATTGTCCGGCCGAATTCGATGGCGCCGGCGCCCTGGTGCGACGCGGCGCTAGGTCCCGGAGTTCCCGCGCCACGTGCGGGACTTGCGCGAGGCGCCGATGATCTGCCAGTTCTGCGAGAGCGAAATCCCGATCGGTCTTTCGGTGTGCCCGCTTGCGGCAAACCGCAGGGCGCGCCGGGACAAAACAGTCGGCGCTCCCTGGGGCTTCTCCTGATCGTCGTGGTGATGTTCGGCGTTGCCGTCGCCGAGCACCACTTTTTCTTCAGCGGTTGACCCGTCGTGATTCTTCGCGAAGCATCTCCGGTCTTAGACGGCGTCCTTGGCCACCTTCAGCGGCGAGGCCTTGACCGACTTGCTCGCCGGCTTTGCCGCAAACTGCATCGGCTCCTTGGTGAAGGGATTGATGCCCATCCTGGCTTCGGTCGCCGGCTTGTTCACCACCGACATCTTGACGAAGCCGGGAATGACGAACTCGCCGGACTCGTTGAGCTCCTTGTAGCCGACCGTCGCCATGTATTCGATCACCGACTTCACGTCGTTCTTTGACAGCTGCGTGCCTTCCGCAATTGCATCGATCAATTGGGTCTTCGTCATCTTCGCCATGTTCTGAATTCCTTTAAAGGGATGCGCGCGAATAACTCTGCTGTGGACGCGGCCGGACCCGCGGAGGCGCGCTTCTGATTCATGCCAGAGGTCATGAAGTGACGGGCTTAGAGCCTATCGAGGCTCAAAACGCAAGCAGGGGCTCTCTGGGGTTCCCGACGCCGGTGAACGGTGTCACGGCATGTGCCGGTACTTGTTGAACCATTTGCCCCCTGGCGCGTCTTACTCTTGAAGTCCCTAAGCTTCACCCCACCAGAAAGCCCCGCTTCCCCCAGGCGGGGTTTTCGCTGTTGGGTGCCTGTTAGGACGCCGCGGCTGCTATATGGTCGAGAGGTTTCTCGTGGGGGCTCATGAAGATCGCTATCGTCATCGCCGGCTTGATCGTTGTTGCAATCGCCGCCCTCGTAGCCATCCAGCCGAGCTTTTTGAAGCCTGCGTCATTGGCCCTCGTGAAAAAATCCGACATCTTCGGCTTCTCGCCCGGGATGACATTCGACGAGACAAGCAAGCTCGTCAGTCAACGTCGCTATCTGTGCCGCCAGATCCGCGGTTCGTATACCCTCGAATGCGACATCAATGGCGCCAAGGTCACGGTCCATAGCGACGAGGCCGACGTCAGGCATCCGATCTGGCGTGTCCATGCGGAGTTGACTAATCCGGGGCCGCAGGACGTCGCCGTCAAATCGATCTCCGACCAGTTCAACGCCCAGCCAGCCAAGGACCGCGATGGTTGGACATGGATCGTCGGCCGTGGGCTCAAGCTGAGCTATGACGGCCTCGCCTTGAATCTCGTGGACGAGAGCGCGGAGGCCCGGCTTCGCAAAGACGAAGCCAAGCGCTAGATCCGGAAAAGTGTACAGCGGTTGTCCGAAAAGATCATGCTCAAACAATGTCCTTCGCGATGACGCTTCATCCTGATTCATGCGCTTTAGAGAGAGCACTGCGGGTCACCTCATCGTGAAACTTGTGACTCGGCACACCTTGTTGAGACTTCGGTAACCTAACGCCTCCAATCTCGCATCAGTATCGTTGCGTTGGAGTATCCCACAGTGCTGGATTTTAACGAGCTGCGTGAACTCGCAGCTGACGTGCGTATTTTCGTCGATGTCGCCGAGGACAAGGCCGAAGCGCTGCGAGCCGTCATCGCAGCCTATGACGTCGTGCTCGCGATCTTCCCCTCTGGAGACGGCATGGGCCTCCACGTCGTCAAAGGCAAAGGGATCCTGGACAAGATCGCAAACTCGCGGAGCCACGCGACGTACAGCCACACGGCCATCGCGGTTCCTGACCTCGAGCACGCAGAAGTGCTCAAATACCTGACGGCCCCCGTCGAGCAACGGATCGCAGCCTGAAGCGGGAGGTTTTGTTGAATCGGTGCGGGCCGAGGGTTCACCTCTCCCGTAGTGCCGAAGGTGTTCGGCCGGCCTTTTTCGCTCGGCGATGCAAAGCATTGTCCGGAGACACCCGCGTCGGCGGCCTCCTCACCGTGACGGTCTGATATCTCGCCACAAAGCGACCTGAGGCCCGCTGGAAGCGGGCGTCTCGACGGATGGGCTCCGGGCGAGCTAACGCTACGTTTCTTGACCTGCCATAGGCCTTGCCCGCTGGGGAGAGGTGAACCCTCGAACGAGCGAGCGAAGCCGATTTCGCTACGAGCCGCATGGTTCTTCAGCAGCGCGCACCGTCACCGTTGAAGCACCTTGCAGCAAGCTTAGGAGGAAGCCAGCATGAGAGCTGCAGGATGGGGTTCTCTTTTGGAAGCATTTCCTGCATAATGCTGCATGGCAAAAATAAAAGTTACTTTCAAAACCGTCCGGATCTCAGAGAACGACTGGAAGATACTGGCAGACTACCCCAACAGCGAACAGCGCGAAATCAGCGGATTCACCAGCAAGGCGGATGCCGACGACTGGATCAACGGCGACCGCAAGATCGCCTGGCTCCGCTCTCAGGGTTACGCCAAGTGACGCACTAGCTCGATCGCATCGCCCTTCAGCTCCACGCGGGCGGCCTTGGTCCTCCAAGGCTGCAACGACCCGCCTTCGGTTCATAGCAGCACCTAGGAACGCGTTGCTACTTGATGAACTCCGTCATCGGCTTGCCCTTGTCAACGACAAAGACGTTCAGCATCTTCAACGGCCGGTCACCGCCGATCTTGAATCCGGCGTGAGGCACATCGCGCGCGTTTATGATCGCAGCCCCTGTGGGCAACTCGCGATGACTTCCATCCGGCAAATCGAGCGTAGCGCCTTGCAGCACGTAGACGATTTCCTCACCGGGATAGATGTGCTTGGCCAGCGACTCACCGGGAGGCACTTCGACGACCACCACGACGACGTCCATGTCCTTTCCGGTGAGATCACCTCTCTTCAATTCCGTTCTGGAAATCGACGTTTGAGAACTCGCAGAGCCGATCAAGCAAGCGGTAGCAAATATGGAAAGGGCCAGTCGCATTGCAAACCTCCCTCGCAATATAGCTGTGAAAATTGGCATCCTGCATCATGCGCGTCCATGTCGCAAAGACACGGTCTCGGCTCGGCGCCGCCAACTGAGTGCACTGTCCTCGTAAGCCGTCGCCCATTTCCTGACTTGCTCATGGACTGTCCTTGGCCTTCCGGCTCTCGCCAATTGAAACCGGCTTGTTCAGGAAATACTCGCGGTTACCTGTCGCTGCTTCCGCATACTGGTCGATGGCCACGATGATGGCCTGGACGTGCGGATAGCACCACCCCTCCCGCGTCGCCTTTCGGCGAACATCCTCGAGCGCGGTCAGGAAGGGCGAGAGCCCTTGCTCGTCGTCGAACCAACGCCTGCTCACCACGTTCTCCCGCCAAGCACCCTGCCCTTGGTCTGGGGCGGCTGCGCACTCTTCAGCGCGTCCCGCTGGGCACAGAGACTTTCAACCTTCGCCTCCATCCGCGACAGCAGGGCTTCGGCCGATGCCGTCCCGAGACCCGCCCGCTGTAGCTGGAGGATTTCCTTCCTCTGCCTCCCCATCTGGATGCGCATCCGTTCGATCTCCAGCCTGACAGCGTCCAGGTCCGGCATGTTCAACCCCGCGATTTGAATATGGCCCATGAGAACAAAAACGGAACGAAGAGTCGAGTCAGACGTTGGACGAAAAAGGAGACGTGTGATGGCCGATAACACCCAGAAGACCCGAAAGACTGGGTTTCCGGGGATGACCCGATGACAGGAGCCCAGGAATCCTACCTCAAGACCCTCGCCGAGCAGGCCCATCAGAACCTGCCTGAGGAAGAGCTGACCAAGGCCGAGGCCTCCGAGCTGATCGACAAGATGCGGCAAAAGGCCGGGTTGGAGGAGTGACCCCATGATTGTGGGAACCTGCGGTCGTGTGGATGCAAACGAAATTGGGAATCGAAAATGCCCTATTTCGTTTGCGCCCGCGACGGTGCCGGGCAGATCATTTTGAAGAGGGACACCAGGGAAGCGGCCGAGAAAAAGGCCGCCGAGCTCCGTGACGTTGGCTACTTCGAAGTCGAGATCATCGCGAAAGCGGCCGAGAAGGCCGCCTGAGCAACTGGTGTCGCATTGCGCGCCCTGGCGTAGGTGCTCCTCCGCCTGCGCCGCACTTGTTGGGTCGCCCCTGCCCAGAACGGATGCAAGCGTGCGAGTGCGCGGCGGCCCTGCCGTCCATGGGGAATGGACGACCGCTGCTCGCTTTGGCTAGGCTGATCCAAATTCTGGAGGAGCCAAGATGCCGTACTTCACATCCAAGCAGGACCAGGCGCAACGCATTTGCAAGGTGCTGGCCGACGTGTTCTGCGCGATTTTGCTCGCGACCTTCTCGATTGTGTTTTTCGGACTGCTCGGCGGCATTGCCGCCTTCGTTGTAGTTGAGGCCGGCCTACTTGCGATTGATTGGCTCTTGCCGAACGAGGACGATGCGGCAGGCGTAGTTCGCTAGTGGACTTTCCCGTGGTGGCTCCATGCCGAAGCAGACGGGGCAGTCGGGCTTGTCAAAACTGATCGCCTATGAACTTGATGATGCTGACGATCAGGCCAGAGAGACATGCTGCAGTGCCGAGGTCGGCGAGATAAAGCAACACGTCACGTTCGTCCTCACTTAGTTCTGCCAGTGCCTTGCGCAGACGGCTACCCTCACGCGATCCGGTTTCACGGCCGGTACTCTACTTACACTGTGGAAGCTAAAACGCAGATAGGAACGGCGCGTTCCTTTGCTCAGCCCCTCGAATGAGCTGGCGCGCAACAACCCTTCGGATGTGATGTCGCGATACTCCACGTCAGCGTAGAACTTCGGCTCGACTCTGACGGGCGTGTCCGAAGGTCTTGGCCAGCGGGCTACAGGAGATCGAAGGCGACTACAACAAGCGATCCCGATCGCCCCCTTCGGTTCACGTTGGTTGGTGTAGTTCACCAGCTGTATTCCGCTCACGCACACGTGCGCCCGCCCCCTGCCCCTCCTCCGATTTTCCTGCTACCTCCTAGCCCCGCCGTCCCGGCCCAAAGCAAAGACCCTCCATACGTCCAGGGAGCAACAACCATGCGATACCTCCACACCATGCTGCGCGTGCGCAATCTCGATGTCGCGCTCAAGTTTTACCAGGATGCGCTTGGCTTGAAGGAGGTGCGGCGGATCGAGAACGACAAGGGGCGCTTCACGCTGGTGTTCCTGTGCTCGGCGGACGATCTTGAAGGCCTGAAGAAGCAGCCGCAAACGCGCGGCGCGCCGCTGGTCGAGCTCACCTGGAATTGGGACGAGGAGAAGTACGGCGAGGATCGCTTCTTCGGCCATCTCGCTTATGAGGTCGACGACATCTACGCCACCTGCGAGAACCTGATGAAGGCCGGCGTCACCATCAACCGGCCGCCGCGCGACGGCAACATGGCCTTCGTCCGCTCGCCCGACCTGCACTCGATCGAGCTGTTGCAGAAGGGCGAACCGAAGCCGCCGCAGGAGCCTTGGGCATCGATGCCGAATACCGGTCATTGGTAAGACCCAGCAGGAACAAGCCCTCTCGCCCGTCGTTCTCTTCCCAACGAAGCCGATTGGAGGAGGATGCGATGGCGAGAGGGCTGTTGCTGTGGATGCTTGGCGTGCCGATTCCGGTGATCATTCTGTTGTGGCTGTTCTTCGGCCGCTGAGCGTCGCGTTGAATTTGCAATGAAGGCTCCGCCCCGGGCGGAGCTTTTTGCATGATGGGCTCGGCGCAATCGCGCATCGCTCGATGAGGCGAATTCCGCTATCACCCGCGCAAACGACAACGCCGCGGGAGACGCCTCATGCCTGACACCAAACTGACGATTTGGGGCCGCGCCAACTCGGTCAACGTGCAGAAGGTGCTGTGGTGCCTCACCGAGCTCGGCCTGCCCTACGAGCGCATCGATGCCGGCATGCAATACGGCAAGACCCGCGAGGCCGGGTATCTGGCGATGAATCCCAATGCGCGGATTCCGACGCTGGTCGAGGGCGATTTCGCGCTGTGGGAGTCCAATTCGATCATGCGCTATCTCTGCCTCGCGCATGGGCGCAGCACGCCGATCTACCCGGAGCCGCCGAAGCTGCGCGCCTCGGTCGACCGTTGGCTCGACTGGACGCTGTCGACGGTGCAGCCGGTCGACCGCCCGGTGTTCTGGGGCATCGTTCGCGCCGCGCCCGCCGAGCGCGACATGCTCCAGGTGCAGCGCGATGCCGATGCCGCTGCCGAGGTTTGGGCCATCGCCGACGGCCTGCTCGCCTCGCGCCGTTTCATCGAGGGTGATGCGTTCACGCTCGCCGACATCGCGATCGGGTCCTATGCGCGGCGCTGGCTCGGCGTCGAAGGCATCAGCCGTCCGGCGCAGCCGCACCTCACGCGCTGGCTCGCCGAGCTCGGCAAGCGGCCCGGATTTGCGCAATTCGTCGCACCGCCGATGTCGTGACCGCTGACGCGGCGTAAGTTGCGATGATCGCGCGAGGAATCGTCGTCGCGGCGCAAGCGCCCGGCGTCACGGCAGCACTTGATGGCTACTGTGCATGGGGTTGTTTTCGCATATTTTGTTGGGCCCTAGAGCCAGCCGCGCTCGACCAGCAGCACGCAGATGATCAGCATCAGCGTCACCGCCGCGGTGGCGAGCCGTGCGGTCCAGCTGAGGCCACGGCCGACCCACCACAGCAGCGCGCAGTACATCAGCACGGGGACGAGGATATCGAGCCGCAACAGGTCCGCCGACATGGGCCTTTAGCGCCGGATGCTGGTGTCGACGCTGACCGAGCCGCCGACCTTCACGCAGGTCCCGGTGCCCTCGACCATGACGAAGCGCGGGCCATAGGAGGCGCAGGAGCCGGCCTTTCCTGCACCGTCCGTGCCCTTCAGCGGCAGGATCTTGCCGGTCTCCTTGCCCGCCTGTGGCCGCTCGGCGGGCGGCAGGCGCAGGCTCTCCGCTGCGTTCGCGGACACGGCAGCAAACGAGATCAGGATGAGGAGCGGCATGCGCATGGCCGCCTTGTAGCCCGGACGGGCCGTGCGCGCCACCGGATCGGCGCGCAGCGATGTCAGAGGAATTTGATGCCGGCCGACTTGCCGCGGCGCCAGACCACCTGGCAGCTTCGCCCGGTCCGCGCATCGCGCGCGAAGGCCAACCGGATCACCCCGGGAAGCTGGCTCGCATCCTCGTCCATCGTGATCTTCGCGCCCGTATCCGAGATGTCCTGGACCAGGCAATGCCGCGCCGCGAATCCGCCGTCGAGCGTGATCCAGGCGTGCCGCGACAGCAGCTTGCGCTCTGAGCGCTTCTTGGGCGGTGGCATCGGAAAAATCTCCCACTCCAGCGCTACTCAGGGAACCCTAAGAAACCGTTGAATTCGCCCCCTGATCATCCCGCCTCGGCGCTATCCACCGGGAGCAAAAGAGCGTTCCCGAACGGCTTGCCCGGGAGCGCAAAGGCCACTATACGTTCGCGCGCTGCAAGCCGCCGGGCACTGTTCGGCCGGCCAGCGGCCGTGCCGCGGAAAGCGGCGGGGCCCTGCGTTTGCTCCCTTCGTCTATCGGTTAGGACGCCACCCTTTCACGGTGGAGAGAGCGGTTCGATTCCGCTAGGGAGCGCCACGCTCTATCGAGCTCCCGCCTCTTCAGCCTGCCATTTCGGGGCAAGGCGCGCCTGATGGCACGCCGCCTGCACGTCATCAGCCCAATGTCCGACCGATCCGCGCATTTACCGGAAATTTACCCCTGCTCCTGCGCGACGGTATCGTTTGCTTAGAATTTGGCCGCTACCGTCGAACTACGGAAATCACCCTGAAACCCCGGTTGGCGTTCATGTCTGTTGCAGAGTTCCTGAGGCAGCGTGCAGTGGAAGTCACCTTGAACGGCAGCTACTCGCTGCCGCGCTGGTATGATTGCGAAGGCAAGCTGCGCAGCTTCGCCTGCCGCACTAAGCGCGTCTCGCCCTTCCGCATGATCGTCGACGTACCGGTGGTCGGAAAAGTCGGCGAGCGCTTGACCTCCTACTTCCAGGATTTCGGCGAATTCCAGTGCACGATCAGCGCGACGCTGAAGTCGGGCTTCCTGATGGAGCTCGAGATGACGCGGGCGCGGCGCGCCTGGATGTCCGAAAAGCTAACCTGACTCGAGAAAAAACAGAAGGACGCCAGCGTCCAGGAGCTGCGGCAAGACGCGCGTTTCGTTCCGCAAGTCCCGCACACGTTCCTGACGCTTGCCAACGGCAGCACCCATTCGTGCTTCATCATCGACGTCTCCACCGCAGGCGTCGCGATCTCCTGCGAATACGACCCGCCGATTGGAACCCCGCTTGCGGTCGGCGCCTGCGTCGGGCGCGTGATCCGCAAATTCCACCACGGCTTTGCGGTCAAGTTCGCCGAGAAGCAGTCCCGGGACGACCTCGTCCGGCTGATTGTCCGCACGCCCATGCTCCAGTCGGCCTGAGAAGCCGGGCAGATCGCTGCCCTATCGCGGCCCCATTGCAGGATCAGTTTTTGCCGATCCGGATGTCACATTTGCAGACTTGCGATCGGGGGACCGAATGGCAGTCGACAAGATCACGATTGATAAAGTCACAGTTGATAAGATCACTTGGGACAGGGTTGGCCGGGTCACCGAGCCCGGACGCTACATGTATACCTTCGGCTGGCTCACCATCACCGCCGGCGATCTCGAAATCTGGAAGCAATACCCGCAGGCCGCCTTCACGCTGCTGGCGCAACCGGCCGAGCCGGACGATTCCGTTGGCGCGGAATTCCATCTCGGAGCCTTCGATATCGCCCCCAGCGGGCCATCGCCGTTCACCACCCATTGAGCGAAGAAACCCACCCATTCGCTTGATCTGACTTACCAATCAGATCCAACGACGGGGCGCGCTGCGACAGGTGACGAGCTGGCTTTGCCATGCAATTGATGATGCTCACATTTGGCGTTGGGCGCCCTGATGAACGCTGGCTGTCGCGCTCGTTAAGCGAGCCGGCAGCGAGCGCATGACACATGGTCGCACCGGTGAATGTAGATAAGCTCATCAAGGGAACCTATTTTCGGCGCCGATGTACCTGATTGAAGCGCTACCCACTGTCATCGGAACTGCCGCCGTCGCGCCTGCGCTGCTGATGCTGTGGCTTGTCATCGCCGCCGAGGAGCGCCCGGGCCCGCCCGCCCAGGTCTGGACCGCCTTCCTGCTCGGGGCGGCCAGCATCTCGCTGCTGGGCCTCGCCCGCGCGCCCTTCGCCAGGATGGTCGCAGCGCCCGACGATCCCTGGGCGGCGCTCGCCATGCATTCGGTCTTCGGCGTCGCGCTGCCGGAGGAAGCCGTCAAGGTGATCGCCATCGTGCTGGTCTCCTCGACCAAGCGGCGGACCTTCGCCAATCCGATGGACACCGTGGTCTATGGTGCCGCAGTCGGCCTCGGCTTTGCCGCTTACGAGAACCTTGCGTATCTCGTGCAGCATGCCGAGATGTGGCGCTCGCTGGCCGCCCTGCGCAGCGTGCTGACGGTGCCGTTCCACGGCGCGCTTGGCATCATCGCAGGCGCCTACCTCACCATTGCCCGTGCCGGCACGGCGCTCGGAGCCAACCGCCATCATCGCGACTGGGCCCGCCTGTCCAGCCGCCTGCTGATCTTCGCCGGCCCACTCGCGCTGCATTCGGCGTTCGATTTTCCGCTGCTGACTCTCCAGCGCATGCCGGATCTGGACCCGACGCTGCGGATGTGGCTGGGCGCGGCGAGCCTGTTGATCGGCTTCAGCTCGATCGCGTTCGCCATCCGGCTGGTCCGGCGGGTCGCGCGCCATCACGCGCCCCGGACCGACGTCGCCCGCGAGCGGCTCAGCCAGCTGCGCCGGATGTGGGCGCTGCTGCTTGCCGGCGGCGGCGTCGGCTTCCTCGGCCTCGCCTTCGTGCTGACCTCGCTCCATCACTGGCTGATCAATCCCGAGCGCAATCTGACGCTGGCGCTGATCCCGATCGGCCTCACCTCGATCCTGCTCGGTCTTGCACTTCTGATTGTCACGACGGCGATCTACATTCTCGGCCGCAACCGCATCCGCACCAGCGCCGAAGGCTTTTCCTCGGCGCCCGGCGGGGGATAACCCTCGCGGGATGGCCAGCGCGACACGCAACTAGTAGATTGAGCCCAGCCCTCTCGTCCCGGAGCCTGCTGATGACATCGCCCGAGGAGTTCTCACGGATGCAATCGGCGATGAGCCGGGCGGTGAAGGCGCATTGGAAGGCCTTTCTGTTCGAAGGCATCCTCCTCGCCGTTCTCGGCATTGCCGCGCTGATCCTGCCGCCCCTCGCGAGCCTTGCGACCGCGATCTTCCTCGGCTGGATGTTCCTGATCAGCGGCATCGGCGGATTGATCGCGACCTACTGGGCGCGCAGCACGCCGGGGTTCTGGTGGTCGCTGATCTCGGCCGCGCTGGCGGTGCTCGCCGGCGGAATTCTGCTGGCGCGGCCGATCCAAGCGGTGCTGACGCTGACCATCGTGCTCGGTGCCTATTTTCTCGCCGAAGGCGTCACCACCATCATGTACGCACTGGAGCACCGTCGCGAGCTAAGCAGCCGCTGGTCATGGCTCCTGATCTCGGGCCTCGTCGACATCGCGATCTCCTTTATGGTGATCGCCGGACTGCCAAGCTCGGCGGAATGGGCGATCGGCGTCCTGGTCGGTATCAACCTGCTGTTCGGCGGCGCCACCCTGATCGGCATGGCCCTGGCGGCACGCAAGAGCAACACCTGAGACGCTCGTTGCGCCGTGTTCTGTTTTGGGGGTGACAACCCGCCAGCGCCGCGCTATATGGCCTGCCATGATCACCGTCGCCACCAGCTATTTTTGGTACTTTAGCTACGACAGCTCGCTGGCGGCGGGAGGATCGCGCTCAATCTGACACATTGCAGCAAACGTCCGAACAAGCCGCCAGACCTGGCGGCTTTTTTATTGGCCGGCAGGTTCTTAACAGACAGGAGCCCGCCGTGCTGAGCACGACCGACGATCTTCGTATCCGCGAACTGAAAGAGCTGAACACGCCGGAAGAGGTGATGCGGGAGGTCCCGCGCACGCTCACCGCGACGCGCGTGGTGATGGCAGCGCGCAATGCCATCCATGCGATCCTCAACGGCCAAGACGACCGCCTGCTGGTCGTGGTTGGCCCGTGCTCAGTGCATGATCCCAGGGCCGCGCTCGACTACGCCGAGCGCCTCGTACGCGTACGCGAAGACCTCGCCGACCAGCTCGAGATTGTGATGCGGGTCTATTTCGAGAAGCCGCGCACCACGGTCGGCTGGAAGGGCCTGATCAACGATCCCGATCTCGACGGCAGCTTCGACATCAACAAGGGCCTGCGTCTGGCGCGCAACGTGCTGTCGGCGGTGAACAATCTCGGCCTGCCCGCCGGCACCGAATTCCTGGACATGACGACGCCGCAATACATCGCCGACCTGGTGTCATGGGCTGCGATCGGCGCGCGTACGACCGAGAGCCAGATCCATCGCGAACTGGCGTCGGGGCTGTCCTGCCCAGTCGGCTTCAAGAACGGCACCGACGGCAACGTGCGGATCGCCGCGGACGCGGTGAAGTCGGCCTCGCATCCGCATCATTTCATGGCGGTGACCAAGCTCGGCCGCTCGGCGATCGCCTCGACCGCGGGCAACGAGGACTGCCACATCATCCTGCGCGGCGGCAGCAAGCCGAACTATGACGCGGCAAGCGTCGCGGCCACCTGCAACGAGCTGACCAAGTCCGGCGTTGCGCCGCTCGTGATGATCGATGCAAGCCACGCCAATTCGAGCAAAAAGCCGGAGAACCAGCCGCTGGTGATGACCGATATTGCCGGCCAGATCTCAAGCGGCGAGAACCGCATCATGGGCGTGATGATCGAGAGTAATCTGGTCGCCGGCCGTCAGGATGTGGTGCCCGGCAAGCCGCTTGCCTATGGACAGAGCATCACCGACGGCTGCATTGACTGGACGACCACGGCCGCCGTGCTTGAGCAGCTCGCCGATGCAGTCGAGATCCGCCGCAACACCCAGCGCGCTGGTCTGCACGAGCGATCAGCTTAGGACGTGACGAGGCGAAGTGTCAGTCGCGGGCTCAATTCTTCACCTCTCCCCGCCGGGGAGAGGTGCGGTTCCTAGCAGCCCCGGCAGATGCTCTTGATCTTCTTGTCGAGCGCCTGGTTTTCCTTGCTCAAGGGATCATTGGCGTCGCTCAGATTTTTTTCGCTCGGCACGTCAGCCGCGCGCGGCTGGCGGTGACCGACGGGTGCCGGCAACACCGTTCCAGAGGTGGCGCCGCCCGATGTCGAGCCCTTGGAGCCGCCGGTCTGTGCAACCGCCGCGCCACCGAGCAAGACCACGAGCGATGCTGCCACCATGATCTTTTTCATGTCCGCTTCTCCATTCTCAAACCGACGCACGCTCCAGCACCGCTCATGTTTCCGGCGGATAGAGATGAACGTCGCCGCAATAGTCCATGATACGATAGCGCGTTTCGGCTCCCGCTTCACCCGCATCGCCTGCGGTATTTTGTGCCACCACCACATAATTCGGCCCGACCGGCGACTTGCCGGCGCCGCCGGGAATATCGACGACATAATCAGGCTGACACAGCCCTGACACCCGCCCACGCAACTGCCGCATCAACTCCTGTCCCTGCGCCAGCGTGGTTCGCAGATGCGCAGTGCCCGGCGCGAGATCGCCATGATGCAGGTAATAGGGTTTGATCCGGCATTCGACGAAAGCTCGCATCAAATCCGATAGAGCAGCGACGTCGTCGTTGACGCCGCGCAAAAGCACGGACTGGCTCACCATGGGAATGCCGGCATCGACGAGCCGCGCGCAGGCGGCGCGCGCCGTTCCGGTCAGTTCCCGCGCATGGTTGGCGTGCAACGCGACCCAGGTGGTCGCTCCCTCGACCTTGAGCGCGGCGATCATCTCCTCGCTGATGCGCGCGGGATCGGCCACGGGCACGCGAGTATGAAGACGGATGATCCTGACGTGATCGATTCCCGCCAGATCGGCCATGATCTCGCTCATGCGACGCGGCGACAGCATCAGCGGATCGCCGCCGGTGAGGATGACTTCCCAGATCTCGCCATGCGCGCGGATGTAGTCGATCGCTGCGCGATAGGCGCTGTCCGAGAGTGCGGTTTCCTTACCGGGCCCGACCATCTCGCGGCGGAAGCAGAAGCGGCAATAGACCGCACAGACGTGAACCAACTTGAACAGCACGCGATCCGGATAGCGGTGCACGATTCCGGGAACCGGCGAGTGCGGATGATCGCCGATCGGATCGGCGTTCTCGCCCGGCTGTGCGTCCAGCTCGGCCGCGGTCGGAACGAACTGCCGTGCGATGGGATCGTCGGGATTGCCGGTGTCAATCAGTTCGACCAGCGCCGGCGTAATCGCCACCGCATAGCGCGCGGCAACGCGCTCCAGCGCCGGCAGCGTCGCTGCGGGCGCCAGGCCTTCGGCGACGAGCTCAGCCGACTCGCGCAAAGTGCGTGCAAGATTGGTCTTCGTCATGCCTCACCCGCAGGCGGTGTCCACACCACCTGATCAATTCGCGATGCGCCGCTCGCCAGCATGACCAGCCGGTCGAAGCCGAGCGCGACGCCGCTCGCCTCCGGCATCGCAGCGACCGCGGCCAGAAAGTCCTCATCCAGCGGATAGGCCTCTCCGTAGCGGCGCTGCTTCTCCGTCATCGATTCCGCGAAGCGCTTGCGCTGCTCCTCGGCGTCGGTGAGTTCGCCAAAGCCGTTCGCAAGCTCGACGCCGCAAGCATAGACCTCGAACCGTTCCGCAAGCCGCGGATCATCAAGCTTCACCCGCGCCAGCGCCGCCTCTGGAGATGGGTATTCGAACAGAATGGTCAAACGGCCCTGCCCCAGATGCGGCTCGACATGCTCAACCAGAACCTTGCTGAAGATGTCGGACCAGGTGTCGTCCTCGGCCACACGGACCTTGGCACCGGCCGCCTCGGCGAGCGCGGCACGGTTACCCTCGCCGCCCGAGATTGTCGACAGCAGGTCGATGCCGGCGAACCGCTCGAACGCCCCCGCGACCGTCACAAGCTCCGGCTCGGCGAAGGGATCGGCGGTCCGGCCTCGGAACGAGAAGGTTCCGATGCCGGTCGCCCGCGCCGCACGGGCAATGACCACGACGGTGTCCGCCATGATGGCGTCATAGGGGGCGCCTGCGCGGTACCATTCCAGCATGGTGAATTCGGGCAGGTGCAGGTCGCCGCGCTCGCGGTCTCGGAACACACGGGCAAACTCGAAAATCCGCGTCTCGCCCGCCGCCAGCAGCTTCTTGCAGGCGAATTCCGGCGAGGTTCGCAGGTAACGGCTCGCGCGGCTGCCGTCCGGCCGCATGATCTCGGTCCGGGGCGCGTGCAGATGGGTCTCATTGCCGGGCGAGATCTGGAGGACGGAGGTTTCGACCTCGACGAAGCCCTGCTCGGCGAAAAATTCCCGGAGAGCCGCGGTAATGGCCCCCCTGGCCTGGAGGAAAGGCTGTCGGTCGCGGTGCCGCCCGGGCGACCAGAACGGCGAAATCGGCTTGTCCCCAGCCATTAGCCGATTGCCCCTCGGAACAGCAAAATGCTGGCATCCAACGGCAAAATCAGTATGTTGCGGCCCGAAACGGGCGCCGAGGTCCGATTTGAGGCCCCAAGTCCCCCATCCATTCGACCACGTCCTGGCCGGTGCCGGGCCAAGCAAGCAGGAAATACAGCTTTGAGAGTCATCGCCAGTTCTATTCGCAAGGGCAACGTGATCGAGCAAGACGGCAAGCTTTATGTCGTCGTCAGCGCCGAGAACATCCATCCCGGCAAGGGCACCCCGGTCAGCCAGATCGAAATGCGCCGAATCTCGGACGGGGTAAAGATCTCCGAACGCTACAAGACGACCGACCAGGTCGAAAAGGCCACGATCGAAGAGCGCAACTACACCTACCTCTATGAGGACGGTGACGGCTACCATTTCATGAACCCGGAGACTTACGACCAGGTCCAGGTCTCCAAGGATGTCGTCGGCGACGCTGCTGCCTATCTTCAGGAGAGCATGACGGTCAAGCTGTCCATGCACGACACCAACCCGGTCTCGATCGCGCTGCCGCAGCGCGTGACGCTGGAAGTGGTCGAGACCGAGCCGGTGACCAAGGGCCAGACTGCCTCCTCCTCCTACAAGCCCGCGGTGCTCTCCAACGGCGTGCGCACCACCGTGCCGCCGCACATCACCGTCGGCACCCGCGTCGTGGTGATGACCGAAGACGGCTCCTACGCCGAACGCGCCAAGGACTAACGGGGAACAGAGCGATCGCAACAGGTGCCGCCGGGGGGCGAGACAGTGGTTGGGAAAGCTTTCCGCTTCGTCTCGCAACTCCTGGCGTCGCTTTCGCTCCTCATTGCCACCCCGCTTGCTGCGGAAGAATTTCGCAGCCCCTCGCTCACGGCCCTGCGCGTCGATTGGCGCGCAGCGCTCGACCAGTTCCGCGCCGAGATCAATAGTCGTCGGCGGGTCGCGGACGATTTCATTGTCGCGCCCCGCCGTTCGGTGCCGCGCCATGATCCGCGCGCAATACCCGCGTTGGTTCAGCTCAACGCGGTCTCCTCGCAATTCTTCACTGGCATCGCCCGCAGCCCCGTGCCGGTGCTGCTACCGTTCGACGCCGCCGCGTATCTCGAGGCGCAGCGCAACGGCGCGCCGGCTATGCTCGCGCTGTCGCGCTACCAGGCTGAATTCAATCCCGTCGACATGTTCGACGCCGGCCCCGCCGGCTACAGCGCGACGTTCTCGTTCGAGCCTGGCGCCGGCGACGGCATGCCGAGCCGGGTGTACGCAAGGCCGGTTGAGGTGCAGATCACGGGCTCGGCGCTCGTCTATGACATCGCCGATCCCTCTGGCGGCAAGGGCGAGCCGGTCAAACCCCTCGCAGCAACCTATCCAGACCTGCGCAGGTTCATCCGGGAAGGCTATCTGCGCTATGCCTTCACCCGTTTCGGCGTTGCCTATGTGGTGTCGATCCAGTGCCTTGACAGCATCGCCAAGCCGCGGCGGCTCGCCTGCAAGGAAGCCTATCCGGTCGCAGAACGCTTCCTGAAGGCGCTCCGGATCGCGGGCGGGCAACGGATGCGGCCTCTGATGGACGTTGCCTCTAACGTCCTCGATCGTCCGGCCGGACGCTCGGCAGATTTCAGCTATCGACCGAGCGGCGATATCATCCCGAATACGGGCTATCGCAAGCAAGGCGGCCATCCCGACGTGATGGCCTATGCACAGATCCGCTTTCCGCTCGAAAAGGCGCCGGCCTTCGTGCGCTCGCAATCCCATGGCAGGCGTGACAGGAGCGACAGCCCGACCGCCTATCCCTGGCGCGACAATTTCTGCGAGTCCCGCAGTTTCGAGGTCTGGCAGTGCGCCGGCGGATATGGTCACCAGGGCGAGGATATTCGCGCCGCCGATTGCCCGCCGCCCGGCGACGGCCGCGAGCCCTGCGATCCCAAGCGGCGCGGTGTCGTCGCCGTCCGCGACGCGATCGTGATCCGCTCTGCCAAGGACCAGGCTGTGACGCTGCAAGTCAACAGCCGCACCGAGCACATCCGCTTCCGCTACATGCACATGAACCCGCAGGCGCTGAACGCCGATGGCGTGCTCAATGGCCGCATCGTCACCGAAGGCGAGAAGATCGGGGTGATCTCGAACTATCTCGACCATCCCGCCGGCACCTCGATGCATTTGCATTTCGACGTGCAGGTGTTCACCCGCGACGGTTGGATCTGGGTCAGTCCCTACGTCACGCTGGTCTCGGCCTATGAGCGCCTGATCCGCGCCCGCGGCCGCGAGATCGGCCCGGAGGTCGCAGGCACTCCGCAGCCCGTGGCACACGCGCTGCCGGAAGATGTGATCAAGCAGGACCTGCGCGAGGGCTCGAGCGGCGAGGAGAATTGAGGACTTGCTCGTTCCAAGCCCAGGCGGAGCAAGAGCGTGTCGTCGCGCACACCGCCGGCTCGAACGAAGAAGGGAAAGGGTTTATGAGTGTCGGACTGATCGGTCTTCTCGACGATATCGCGGCGATTGCAAAGGCGGCAGCAGCCTCGCTCGACGATGTGGCGAGTCAGGCTGCCAAAGCGGGCACAAAGGCGGCTGGCGTGGTCATCGATGACGCGGCGGTCACGCCTAACTTCGTCATCGGTTTTGCCTCGAAACGCGAACTGCCGATCGTCGCTAAGATTGCGGTCGGATCGCTACGCAATAAGTTGCTGCTTCTGCTTCCCCTTGCCCTGCTGCTTGGCTATTTCCTTCCTGCCGCGGTCACGCCGCTGCTCATGCTGGGCGGAGCCTTTCTCTGCTACGAGGGTGCCGAGAAGGTGCTCGAGGCCATGATGCCGCATCATGCGCGCCACCACGAGGCTCAGCTCCAGCCGATTGCGCTGAATGCCCGGTCGGTCGAGGACGAGAAGGTCGCGAGCGCCATCAAGACAGATTTCATCCTGTCGGCGGAGATCATGGCGATCACGCTGGCAGCCCTCCCGGCGGGGAGCATCTGGACGCAGGCGCTGGTGCTTGCGCTGGTTGGCGTCTGTATCACTGCCGGGGTCTACGGTGTGGTAGCCCTGATCGTGAAGGCGGACGATGTCGGCATGGCCCTTGCCCGCTATGACAGCGCCTCCGTCACTGGCGGCGCGATCCGCTTACTTGGACGCGCGCTCGTCCGCGGTATGCCCACCTTCCTGGCGGTGCTAAGCACCATCGGCACCGCCGCCATGATCTGGGTCGGCGGCGGCATCATCCTGCACGGCATTGAGAAATATGGCCCACCCGAGGTCGGCCGCACGATCCATGTCGCAACCGAGGCTGCCGCACATGTCCTTCCATCCGTTGCCGGCATCATCGAATGGTCGGTCGAAGCAGCCATCTCAGGCGTACTCGGACTGCTTGTCGGCGCACTTGCGATTCCGGCAGTCGAATACGGTCTCTCACCCCTGTGGAAACGGTTGAGGCGATCGCAGCCAACCTGAACAAAGGCGGTCGCGGGCTAGGAGTGCCAGCTACTCCAAGAACGTCGTCAACTGCGCGCCCTCATCCGCCACGAACACCGCGATCAATTCCGCCGGCTCTGTTGTACTGGCATTGGCGGAGACGAGATGTGTCGAGCCCGGCGGCTCGAAGAAGGACTCGCCGACGCCGAACGTCTCGATCGGGCCGCCGCCGAGTTGCGAGCGGATCTCGCCCTTGGTGATGTAGGCCGTCACAGAGCCCGCGTGACGATGCGGCCGCGAAAACCCGCCCGGACCGTAGGACACACGTACGATGGTGACGCGCTTGCCCGGGACGTTCGGCAGCGCGTAGGACCCGATCGGCTCGACCTTATCGAGCGGCGAACCCTCCGCAGCCGTGGCGCAGAGCGGCGCCAGCGCGCCTGACACAGTGTCGATCGTCACCGGCAGCGCCTTGCCGATTGCGAGTGCGCAGGCGAGCCCGCCGAGGGCGGCGATCGCCATTGAACGAGATGCTATCGGGCGCTGCGCAGCGGCCAAACTCATTGCTGTCATGCTGACGTCCCCGCGCTGCGATCAGGATGCCGCGGCATTCGTGGCCACAGGCCGCTTGGCCGGCGTCCAGCGATACGCCGCACCAAACCGATTCCAGACGTTGATCGAGGCAACCGCCGAGGTCAGGTAGGTCAGCTCGGTTTCGGAGAATTCGCGCTTTGCCTCCGAATAGACCTCCTCGCTGACGCCACCGGGAAGCATCGTCAAGGCCTCCGTCCAGGCCAGCGCCGCGCGCTCGCGCGCGGAAAAGATCGGCGCCTCGCGCCAGACCGCGACCAGATGGAGCTTGTCGGTGGAAACCCCGATCCGTTCCGACAGAAGGACGTGATGCTGCACGCAGAAGGCACAGCCGTTGATCTGCGAGGCGCGCAGCTTGACGAGTTCGATGAGCTGCTTGTCGAGACCGGCCTTGGTTGCAAGCTGACCCAGCGCCAGCACCAGATCATAAACATCGGGCGCGAGGCGCTTGAAATCCTCGTATTCGCTGCGGGCCTGTGACATTGCCGTTCACCTCGTATTATTGTAAGCGTGCTTATATCTTATAAGAGCTCTTATATGTCACACAAGACCGCTGCCATCACAAGATCGAAAACCGCGCGCACGGCGCCCGCCGGCGACGTCGCCGTGCGTGTACCCGCTCCCGGCGAAGGCAAGCGCGGCGAGCAAGGCTATCTCGGCTATCTGCTGCGCCAGGCCCACGCCGCGGTGCGGCTGAAAATGGAGCGCACCCTCGCCGATCTCGGCGTGACCTCGCCGCAATTCGCGGTGCTGACCATGCTCAACGCCTATCCCGGCCTGTCCGGCGCCGACGTTGCCCGCCTCACCTTTCTGACCCCCCAGACGGTCGGCGTCATCATCCGCAACCTCGAACGCGACGGCGCCATCGCAATGACGCCGCATCCGGTCCATGGCCGCATTCAGCAATGGACGCTGACGCCGCGGGGCGCGACGCTGCTAAAGGCTTGCCGGCAACGTGTGCTCGAATTGGAGAAGCGCCTCGCTCTGGGTTTGGACAGCAAGACGGAAACGACGATCCGGCGCTGGCTCGCCGGGGTCGCGGCCGAGTTGCAGGAGGATTAGCCGCCCTTCAACGCGTTCTTGACCTCGCCGTCGGGCCAAGTCTCGCCTGCGGCAATCACCCGCACGCGGGTTCGGTCCGCGGCATTGACCAGCACATGCGAACTCACCCGGTCGCGGCTCGGCTCCAGGTGCAGATCAGTTTCGGGCTTCCAGCTCAGCGTGGTCGCAAGATCGCCGGGAAAGATCTGCCATTGCGATCCGTCGTCGAGTTCGACGACATGGCTTTCCGCGTGTGCGTGTATCTTCATTCCACCCCGATTCTATTCGCCGAGTGCGGGCCCCGGCCGCAGGCCGAGGCCCATGCTCCGTCAATCGTTGTCGTGATGAATCACAGTCTTCTCGCGATTGCCGAATTCATCTTCCTTCTTGATCACCGTGGTGCGGTCGGCGGGTTCACGCTCTTTGATGACCGTGGTGCGGTCGCGATCTCGGTCTCGCTCGCGATATTCATGGGACTGACCAACCGTCACACCGGCCCCGGCCGGCCCGACGTGAACGCCGACCTCGTCCGCGAATGCGGGCAGCGCGACGGCGGTAGCCATGGCGGCGGCAAACAGATATTTCCTCATCTTCTCCTCCTCGTTGTCGCAAGGGGAATGCGAGACTGCGACAATTTGTTCCGACGGAACGATTGATCCCGCCGCGCAAGATCAGCCGCAGCATCTGTTCCGGGAACCGACTCACGCACGCCATGTTTCAGGCTAGAATGTGCCCATGACGCACGCTGATTCCTCCTCCCATCCAACTCGCCGCGCCCTGCTGCAATCGACGTTCGGTGCAGCGGCGTTGCTTGCATTCCCAAAACGCGCCCTCGCCGCGCCTCCAGGCTTCGATGAATGGCGCGAAGCCTTTCGCGCGCGGGCATTGGCCAAGGGCATTTCGGCAGCGACCTGGCAGCGCGCGATGGCGCGGGTCGAGCCGGACATGAGCGTGTTCAAGCAGATGCGCAACCAGCCGGAATTCCACGAGCAGGTCTGGCAATACATCAACCGCCGCGTCTCGGACTGGCGCATCATCAACGGAAAGATCGCGCTGAAAAACAACGAAGCGCTGTTCGCGCGCATCGAGCGCGATTTCGGCGTCGAGCGCGGCACGCTGCTGGCGCTGTGGGGCGTCGAGTCCGCCTATGGCGATCCCCTGGTGCAGCAGAACCATATGACCCCGGTGTTTCCCTCACTCGCCGCGCTCGCCTGGAACGAACCGCGGCGCAAGGCCTATTGGGAGACCGAGCTGATCAACGCACTGCGCATCGTCAACAAGGGCTGGAGCACGCCGGAGCAGATGCAGGGATCCTGGGCCGGTGCGATGGGCCATTCGCAATGGATGCCGGAAGTCTGGCTCAATGTCGGCATCGACTATGACGGCGACGGCAAGGTCTCGCCCTTCGGCAAGCCCGATGACGCGCTGGGCTCGACCGCAAAATATCTCGTCAATCGCGGCAAGTGGCATCGCGGCGAGCATTGGGGCTACGAAGTGCGCGCGCCCGGCAACATCAGCGGCAGCCGCACCTATGCGGCGTGGCAAGCGGCCGGTGTCACCCGCGCCGACGGCCAGCCATTCCCGCAACCGAATGCGTCGGCGCAGCTGTGGACGCCTGTTACGGGCGGGCCGAGCTTCCTGCTCGGACCGAATTTCTACTCGGTGAAGAGCTACAACCCTTCCATGAACTACGCGCTGGCGATCTGCCATCTCGGCGACCGCTGTCTGGGCGCGCCCCC
The DNA here is from genome assembly GCF_023073715.1 of Bradyrhizobium sp. 164. Classification (GTDB taxonomy): domain Bacteria; phylum Pseudomonadota; class Alphaproteobacteria; order Rhizobiales; family Xanthobacteraceae; genus Bradyrhizobium. The sequence goes on along the minus strand of NZ_JADPKA010000008.1, from coordinate 26,308 downwards.
CTTCATCCAGCCCTTTCCCGGCTCCGAGCGCGCGCTGACGCTTGCCGAGGTGCAGGAGATGCAGACGCGCCTGACCAAGGCCGGCTTCGATACCGGCGGCACCGACGGCCGCGTCGGCAACGACACGATGAAGGCGGTCAAGGATTTTCAGCAGCGCGCAGGAATCACGCCGGCGGACGGCTATGGCGGGCTGAAGGTGCTGGCGAGACTGCGGCAGGGATTGTAAGCGGCTCAGTGCCTATACTGCGGTTCTTCCGCGTCGAGCTGGCGGCGGATCGCGGCGAGATGCAGCCGCGCGGATTCGGAATCGCCTTCGCGCATCTGCCTGTAGGTTTCGGCGGCAACAGCGGGATCGATCGGCAGCACCTTTCGTCCGGTCGACATCGCCAGCACCTGCACCTCGGCTGCGCGTTCGAGGTAATAGAGATCGTCCCAGGCCTCGGCGATGGTCGGGGCCAGTACCATCACGCCGTGGTTCTTCATGAAAACGATATCCGCATCGCCGACGGCGGAGGCGATGCGCGCGCCCTCGCGGTTGTCGAGGGCAAGGCCGTTATAGTCGCGGTCCACCGCGGTACGGCCGTAGAATTTCAGCGCAGTCTGGCCGGCCCAGATCAGAGGCTCGCCCTCGGTCATTGAGAGCGCCGTCGCATAGGGCATGTGGGTGTGGAAAGCGACCTTGGCGCGCGGCAGGCGCTTGTGCATCTCGGCATGGATGTAGAAGGCCGTCGCCTCGGGCACGCCCTCGCCGTCGAGCACGTTGCCGTGGAAGTCGCAGATCAGCAGCTTTGACGCGGTCAGCTCGCGGAAGGCGTAGCCGTACGGATTGACCAGGAAGAGATCGTCATGTCCCGGCACCACGGCCGAGAAATGATTGCAGATGCCTTCCTCAAAACCGTTGCGCGCGGCCATGCGGAAGCAGGCGGCAAGATCCTCGCGCGCGGTGCGGATCGCCTCGGTGGCGAGGTCCGGCCGGTTCGAACGATGGGGCGCGGGAGAGGAAGCGTGAAGACTATGCGCCATGGAAGGACACCTATGTCGGTCGGAGCTGGCCGCGTTGTACAGGGGCTGCGCCTGCGCGTCAGCCCCTGCCGGCGCCGCCCTGCCCTGCGCGGCTCATGCGCGCCGCGGCACGCCGCCGGCATTCATGCCGCCGTCGATGATGAGTTCGCTGCCGGTGACGTAGCGCGAGGCATCGGAGGCCAGATACAGCACGCCAGAAGCGATCTCCGCAGCCTGGCCGGCACGGCCGAGCGGCGTGACGACCTTGGCGCGCTCTTCTGGATCGATCGGCGCGTTCTGGCCGGCACCGGTCGCGCCGGTCGGGATCTTGCCCCAGATCGGCGTGTCGATGATGCCGGGATGCACCGAGTTGACGCGGATGCCGTCGCCAGCGGCCGCGCATTCCATCGCGATCGATTTCGCAAACAGCCGCACTCCGCCCTTGGTGGCCGAATAGGCCGACAGCCCGGGGGCACCGCGCAGGCCCGCCAGTGAAGACATCATCACGATCGAGCCGCCGCCGGTCTTGCGCATCAAGGGCAGGCAATGCTTAACAGAGAGGAACACGCCATCGAGGTTGATGGCGTTCTGCTTGCGCCAGTCGGCCAGCGTCATGTCGACGATGGAGGGCACGGAGATGCCGATGCCGGCATTGGAGACCATGATGTCCAGCCGGCCGTAGCGCTTTGCGACCTCGGTGACGACCTCGATCCAGCGTTCCTCGCTGGTGACATCCTGCGCCAGGAAGATCGCCTTGCCGCCGGCTCTTGTAATCCGGTTGGCAAGCTCTGGGCCGCGCAGCTCGTCGATGTCTGTCGCAATGACGGTGGCGCCCTCGCGCGCGAACAGCTCGACGATGGCCTCGCCAATGCCGGAGGCGCCGCCCGTCACCAGCGCGACCTTGCCCTCAACCTGCCCTGCCATGTTCACTCCCTTTTTTGTTGTTTGAGCGATCTATTTTTTTGTTGTTTGAGCGATCTATTTTTTCGCATAATCTTGCCGAAAACCGCGTCGCACTGTGCGCTCACGAGGCCTTTCGGGTCCGGCTCGCGCGCTATCTAATCACGGATGGCCCCTGGTCCGGTAGCGCGACGTCGACGACGCGGAATTGCACACGCTCGACGCCCTGGTAGCGATCGACCGACAAAGATCCCGCGACATGCAATTGCTGACCACGGTTGGCGAGCAGCGCATTGCCGAGCTTCTGGCCGACCGAACGGAACGCGATGCCGTTGACGATGGCGCCGTCACCGGACTTGAAGCGCAGCCTCAAGTGCGCCTGGCCGACCTCATCGGCATAGACGAGCTGATGCGCCGGCAGGGCCAGCACGACTTCCGGATTGCCGCTGCCGAACGGGCCGGCGCGATTGAGAGTCGTCGCAAGCTCCGGCGCCACTGCGCGCGCGGAGACTGCGCCGTCGACATAGAGCTCGTTGACGTGCCGCGCCTCCGCGACGTCGCGCGCCAGCGCGCTCTCCAGATAGGCGCGGAATTCGGCGAGCTTCTCCCTGCGCAGCGTGACGCCCGCAGCCATCGCGTGGCCGCCGCCCTTGAGCAGAATGCCGTCAGTAACCGCTTGCCGCACCGCCTTGCCGAGATCGACGCCGGCGATCGAGCGGCCCGAGCCGGTGCCGATGCCGCCGGGCTCGAGCGCGATGGCAAAAGCAGGCCGGGAAAACTTCTCCTTCAGGCGTGAGGCGACGAGGCCGACGACGCCGGGATGCCAGCCTTCGGAGGCCGTGACGATGACGCCGAGCTTGTCTTCCAGCCCGATCGAGGCAAGCGCCTCGGCTTCCGCCTGCGCTTCGGCCGCCTGCTCGATGACGCGGCGCTCACTGTTGAGGCGGTCGAGCTCGGCGGCGATGCGTGCGGCCTCGACGCTGTCACCTTCGAGCAAAAGGCGCACGCCGAGATCGGCCCGACCGATCCGACCGCCGGCATTGACGCGCGGCCCCAGCATGAAGCCGAGATGCCAGGCCTCCGGCGGACCATTGAGCCGCGCCACGTCCATCAGCGCGGTATGACCGACATGGTCGCGCCGCCGCATCGCGATCAGCCCTTTTGCGACGAAGGCGCGGTTGAGCCCGATCAGCGGCGCAACGTCGGCGACGGTGCCGAGTGCGACGTGATGCAGCATGCCGAGCAGATCGGGCTCAGGCATCTCGGCGCCCCAGAAACCGCGCTGGCGCAGCTCGCGATTGACGGCGACCAGCGTCACCAGCACGAGGCCGACGGCGGCGAGATGTCCGAGGCCCGAGAGATCGTCGGGGCGGTTCGGATTGACCAGCGCATCGACCTCGGGGAGATCGAGGCCGCATTGGTGGTGGTCGATCACGACAACGGACATGCCGAGGCGCTTCGCCTCGGCCAAGGGCTCGATACTGGTGGTGCCACAATCGACGGTGACGAGCAGCGTGGCGCCCTTTGCCGCCAGCGCGCGCACCGCTTCGGTGTTGGGGCCGTACCCCTCAAAGATCCGGTCCGGAATGTGGATCAGCGGATCGAGCCCGCAATGGCGCAGATGCCAGGCCAGCAGCGCCGCCGAAGTGGCGCCGTCGACGTCGTAATCGCCGAAGATCGCGACCCTTTCGCCCTTCCCCGCGGCATCCGCGATCCGCTGCGCGGCAGCTTCCATCTCCGTCACCGTGAACGGGTCCGGCAGCAGTTTTCGGATGGTCGGATCGAGGAAGTCCGGCACGGTGTCGATATCGACGCCGCGGCCGGCCAGCACCCGCGCCAGCAGTTCCGGCAATTGGTGACGTTGCACGATCGCAAGAGCCTTGGCCGCGCCGCGCGCGTCGAGCCGGTCGCGCCAGAGCTTGTCGGTGAGCGAGCGCGTCACCCCCAGGAACGCCTGGGGCGCTTCGACAGGCAAGGCAGTTGCGGGCGGGGTCATGAATGTTGATTGATTGAGGAGCCCGGACGGGTGGCAGCAGATTTGTCGGCAGGAACGATTGGCCCGGAATCGCTCCAGATATGCAATGCCTGCGCCGCACAAAGCGGTGGATTGCCTTTTTGCGGCGCGGAACTGACTATCATTTGGGCATTCCAGGGAACCGCAAATTAAGCGGGCGTTAGGTGGAGTCCTCGAAGAAGATTCCCATTCGATCTGTAATTTTTTCCGGGTTCATTGCAGGTCAGACCTCATTGCCAAGGGAAGCTCCCCGATGTCTGCTGCGCTGGGTCTGAAAGCCAAGCCGATCACCGCCACCGAACCCGCCGATAATGATTCCGACATCTCCGTGCTGATCAACCGCCTGACTGCGGAGGTCAACCAGATCGCGGTCGACAAGACCAAGGCGATCCAGCAAATCACCAATCAGATGAAGATGCTGGCGCTGAACGCGCTGATCGAGAGCTCGCGCGCCGGTGCGCAGGGCGCGGGCTTTGCGGTCGTGGCGCAGGAGGTGCGTGGCGTCGGCCAGCAGGTCGAGACCATCGCCCGCGAGTTCGAGACACAGTTGACCAAACGAACCGGCGACCTCGTCGCCTCGATCGACCGCATGAGCCAGCGCTCGCGCGGCGAGCGCATGGTCGATCTGTCGCTCAACGCTATCGAGCTGATCGACCGCAACCTCTATGAGCGCACCTGCGACGTGCGTTGGTGGGCGACCGACTCCGCCGTGGTCGATTGCGCGGCCTCGCCGGCCGCGGCAGCTGTAAACCACGCCTCGCAGCGCCTCGGCGTGATCCTCGGGGCCTACACCGTCTACCTCGACCTCTGGCTTTGCGATCTCGACGGCAACGTCATCGCCAATGGCCGCGCCGACCGCTTTCGCGTCGTCGGCCAGAACGTCGCCCACACCAAATGGTTTCGCGAGGCGCAATCCTTGCGCTCCGGCGACGACTATGTCGCCGGTGACGTCGAGAACCAGCCGCTGCTCGGCAACGCCCAGGTCGCGACCTATTGCGCCAGCGTCCGCAGCGGCGGCCAGGCCAACGGGGGGCCGATCGGCGTGCTCGCCATTCATTTCGACTGGGAGGCGCAGGCCCGCGCCATCGTCAAGGGCGTGCGCGTCGGCGACAGCGACAAGGCCCGCGTACTGCTGGTCGATTCGAACCTTCGCGTGATTGCCGCCTCCGACGGCCAGGGCATCCTCAGCGAGCGCATCTCGATCGCGCTGAACGGCCAGCGCTCCGGCTTCTACCACGACCGCACCGGTGCGCTGGTCGCCTTCCATGCCACCCCGGGCTATGAGACCTATCGTGGGCTCGGCTGGTACGGCGTGATCATCTGCGGGGCGTGAGGCGCCCCGCAAAGGCGGCGAATAGCCCCTTTTATCAAAACTCGCGAAAACAACCCCATGCACAGTAGCCAAAGGGCTGTCTTCCCTAATAGTTTTTGCACTCGCCAAAACTCTTTGACACGTCGGGCAAAACAGGAGCAATCTGTGACGATCGCCAAGGGTGCCAACACGGCATATTTGTCCTTGTCCGACAGCGGCCGTCTCAGGAACATTTCGTTGGACGCGGCGATCTAGTACACACCGAACGCAACGGCAGTCTCGACACGATCCTTGCTCCAGTTCCCGTCTTGGGAAACAATGCTGGGCAAAGTACGAGCCTCGCTCTGGGCTCTCAGGCTTCTTCTGGCAGGGGGACGAGCTTGAGCGAACAAATGCATGCGGCAGCGCCTCATCATCTGCCATTCTTCGTGCCTGGACCTGATGGATCGGACGCCCTGATGGTCGTCATGGCCATCTTCCTCATCGTCGTCGTGTTGTGGGTGGGCACGCTCTATTGGAAGCTGCACAGCCTTCCGGAGCGCATGGCGCACCGATCGCAGAAGCTGCAATTCGAGATCGTCGCCGTGCTCGGCCTCATCTCGCTGTTCACGCACATGCACATCTTCTGGATCGCGGGCCTCCTGCTCGCGATGATCGACCTGCCGGACTTCTCGACGCCGCTGCGCACCATCGCCGGCTCGGTGGAGCGGATCGCCGATGCAGCGCCGCAGACGTCGCAATCAGCATCCGAAACCGAGCTGACCGGCAATTCCGGCACGAAGAGTGCGTCGAACGAGGGAGTCCAAGGTCATGCTTGAGCTCCTGCTCTGCTCGCTCGTGACGATCCTTCCGGACTACCTCTATCGGCGCTATCGGCAAGGTAAGCGGTTCGGCAAGGAGATCACCCTCTACTCGGTCTGGTTTGAGCTGAGGTGGGGCATTACCGGCTGCCTGATGCTGACCGTCGCGCTGATCACCATGATCTTCTACTATCATCCCTCGACCACGTCCGCGGCGCTCTACTTCCGCACCGTGCCGATCCTGCCCGAAGTGGCCGGCCGCGTCGCCGAAGTGAACGTCGATTACAGCGCGCCTGTGAAGAAGGGCGACGTCCTCTTCCGGCTGGACAGCGCCAAGCAGCAGGCGGCGCTCGAGACGACAAAACGAAAGGTCGCCGAGATCGATGCCTCGCTGATCAGCGCGCGGGCCGATGTGGTCAAGGCGGAAGCCCAGATCGCAGAAGCGAGGGCGGCCTGGCAGCAAGCGAGGGACGAGCTCGACACCAAGAGCGAATTGCAGCGGCGCAATCCTGGGATCGTGCCGCAGCGTGACATCGAGAAACTCCAGGTCGCCGTCGATCAGCGGCAGGCGGGCATCGATTCCGCCAGTGCCGCCAGGGAGGCTTCGGCGCTGCGGATCTCAACGCTTCTGCCGGCTGAGAAGGCGAGCGCAGAGGCCGCGATGGCAGAGGCGCAGGTGGACCTCGACAAGACTTCCATTCGGGCGGGGGTCGATGGGCGAGTGGAGCAATTCCTTCTGCGCACTGGCGATGTCGTCAATCAGATGATGCGGCCCGCCGGCCTCTTGATCCCAGAGGGCGCGGGCCGGCGCGTATTGCAGGCTGGCTTCGGCCAGATTGAAGCCCAGGTCATACGACCCGGCATGCTCGCAGAAGCGACTTGCATCTCGAAGCCCTGGGTCATCATTCCGCTCGTCATCACGGGCGTTCAGGACTATATCGCCGCCGGTCAATTCCGCTCGGGCGAACAGCTCATCGATCCGCAAAATCTTCGGCAGCCGGGCACGATCCTGGCATTTTTGGAACCGCTCTATAAGGGCGGGCTCGAGGGCGTCACGCCAGGCTCGACCTGCATCGTCAATGCCTATACGAGCAACCACGATGCGATTGCAGACCCAAAGACCGGCGCGCTCAAGGGATCTGCTCTGCATGTCGTCGATGCCACGGGGCTTGTACATGCCCTTCTGTTGCGCATTCAAGCGCTGCTGTTGCCGGTGAAGACGCTGGTGCTGAGCGGCCACTGATCTCCGAGATTTAAGGGAATGCTCCCAGACGAATTGTGTCGTATCGTAACGATCTCTCTGGAGCATTTTTCGGCAAGTCAGGCGCGTTCCAGGCAAGGGCCTGCCGATTGCTCCGATAGAACAGGCGTTGGATCGTGATGCACGTAAGCGCGAGAGCAGGAATTGGCCTTTTTCCCGCGCTCCGAAACACCGAGGAGACGTGCCATGAAGATCGTCGTGATCGGCGGGACCGGATTGATCGGATCTAAACTGGTGGCGAAGCTCAAGCAGCAGGGCCACGAGGCGGTGGCAGCCTCGCCAAGATCAGGCGTGAACGCCGTGACCGGGGAAGGTCTCGCTGCGGTGCTGGCCGGCGCCGATGTTGTCGTCGACGTCGCCAACGCGCCGTCCTGGGAGCCGACCGCCGTGCTCGATTTCTTCCAGCGTTCGAGCAAGAATCTCGTCGCGGCAGAAGCCGCAGCGGCCGTGAAACATCATGTGGCGCTCTCCATCGTCGGCACCGAGCGGTCGCCCGACAACGCCTATTTCCGTGCCAAGCTCGCCCAGGAGACCGTCATCAAATCCTCTTCGGTCCCCTACTCGATCGTGCGCGCCACCCAGTTCTTTGAATTCCTCGGCGCCATTGCCGAAACGGCTGTGACGGGCGGCAGGATTGTCGTTCCATCGGCGCAGTTTCAACCGATCGCGTCCGACGATGTGGTCGATTGTCTCGCGGAGATCGCAACGGGCCGGCCGCTCAACGGCACGATCGACATTGCTGGACCCGAGAAGGCCCCCTTCAATGAATTCATCGCGCGGCGCCTGAAGGCGTCCGGCGATGTCCGACCTGTGGTGGGAGACCCAAAGGCGCCCTATTACGGCGCTCTCATTGACGACACATCGCTGAATCCGCTTGGCGAGGCGCGGCTCGGGAAAACACCGCTCGCAACATGGCTCGCGAGTCTCTGAAGCTCCGTCAGCCTCAATCACGACGGAAATGACAATGAAGGGAATCCCATGCGCAGATTGCTGATCGCAACGGCGGTTTACGCCGCGTCTTTCCTGACGGCCCATGCAGCCGAGACGGCAGCACCATTGGCCAAAGTAACCGTGGTGTTCGACCAGGCCCTGCCCAACGTCCCCGGCAAGAGCATGAAGGGCGTGCTGGTCGAATATGGTCCGGGAGGCTCCTCACCGGCGCACATGCACCCGCGCTCCGCGTTTATCTATGCGACCATCCTGGAAGGAGCAATCCGCAGTCAAGTCAATGACGAGCCCGCGAAGGTCTATCGCAAGGGAGAGAATTTTTTCGAGAAACCCGGCGACCGCCACGCCATAAGCGCGAATGCCAGCGATTCCGAGCCTGCGAAGCTGCTGGCCGTCTTCGTCGTGGATACAGCAGACAAGGAGCTCGTGACGCCTATCGCGAAGTAACGCCCCGGGGCAGCAGGCGAGACGCCGCGTCAACCGGAGCCCGTCGCGCCTATCGAATTCTCAAGCCGCGGCGGCAACCAGCTTGCTGTACTCGCCTTCGTACTCTCGCGCCATCCGGCGCGCCGAGAAACGCTCCTCGAACCGTGCGCGCACCTGCCTTCGATCCAACTTGCCCACCTCGCCGACCGCCTGAACGGCTTGCTCCTCGTTCTCGACGATGAGACCAGTCAGGCCGTGCTCGATGACCTCAGGGACGGCGCCTGAGCGGTAGGCGATCACGGGAGTTCCGCAGGCCATTGCTTCGATCATGACCAGCCCGAAGGGCTCCGGCCAATCGATCGGGAACAACAGAGCGGCGGCTCGACCAAGGAACTGCTGTTTTCTGTCATTATCGACTTCGCCGACAAGCTTGATCTTCTCGTCGTCAATATGGGGCTCGACATGTTTCTTGAAATAGGCGGTCTCGGCGCGCGGGATCTTCGCGGCGATGCGCAGGGGCATACGGGTTTGATGCGCGATGCGGATGGCCTCCTCCGGACCTTTGTCTTTCGTCAGGCGGCCAAGAAATGCAAGGTAGGATCCCTGCTCGTAGCATGGGCGAAGCAGGTCGGACGGCATCCCGTGCTGGATCGTTCTAATCCATTTCGCATTTTGAAGCGGCAGGCGCTGACGGTCGGAAATCGACACGAGCGCTGCTTCGGGGAATTGCCGAACCACGTCGGGCAACCCAGGCAAGTCGAGGCGGCCGTGCATGGTCGTCAGGAACGGCACGCCCAGGCGACTGAGCAACGGCAGATGCAGCCAATCGATATGCGCGTGGATCACATCGAAATCCCTCGCTCGCTTCGCGATCGCTTCCAGCAGCATCGCGCAAGCTGCACTCGGATCGGCGCCCTTCCGCCCGAGACGCAACGCACGGGACCAAACCGGATAGAGTCTGCCGGCCGTCCGGGAATCGCCGCTCGCAAACAGCGTGACGTCGTGGCCGAGCTGCACCAGCTCATCCACCAGCCAAGCTACTACCCGCTCGGTGCCGCCGTAGAGCTTCGGAGGAACGCTTTCGGCCAGGGGAGCGAGCTGAGCGATACGCATGTGCTAAACTGCCAAGCGCACGATCAGCACGATCAATGCCGCCAGAAGGTTCGAAATCGCGAGCAAGGTCCAATTCGGCCTTGCGGTCGCGGCCGCCAGGCAGCAGGCCAGTTCCTCCACCAGCCCTAGCATTCGTCATCGTGAAGCCGCTCGAGATAGGCAAGGCCAGATGCCGTAAGGTCCTGGGCATCACCGCCACTCTCGCGCGCTTCCCGCCTCCCTTGTAGATGACGCTCGAGCAGACAGCGACGACCATCCGCGGCATCGACGTGACGATGCCGGGCGCGGTAGACGGACCAAGCAGTATCCACGGCCGTTCGTAGCGGGTCGTAGTCGACCATGTTCCAGCTCCCAGATGGAGACGTTCATGGGACGCAACTCATTACCACGCCGGAAGTTTCCACTTTTTCCCGAAACTCGCAGGCTTTGCGCGTACGAACTTCATGAGCGGGCTCCCCTGGCGCGCGCCATCAGGCGGCGCGACGCGCGGCCATCTCCGATGCGAGCAGCACAGCGGCGCGGCTAGCGCCAACCGATGCGATGCCCTGCCCGGCGATATCATAGGCGGTGCCGTGCGCGGGCGTGCAGATCGGGAAAGGGAAACCACCGAGCAAGGTGACACCGCGATCAAAACCCATCAGCTTCATCGCGATCTGACCTTGGTCGTGATACATCGTCAGCACCGCATCGAAGGCACCGCCCTTGGCGCGCAGGAACACCGTGTCGGCGGGGAACGGTCCCTCCGCGGCGATACCCTCGCGCTGGGCGGCCGCGACTACGGGCGAGATGATGTCAATTTCCTCACGGCCGAAATTGCCGCCGTCGCCGGCATGCGGATTGAGACCAGCGACCGCGATGCGGGGCCGCGCGAAACCGGCATTGCGCATACAGGAATCGGTCAGCTTGAGCGCGCGATGGATGCGCTCGCTGGACAGCTTTGCAGCGACGTCCTTGAGAGGGATATGGGAGGTGACCCGCGCGTTCCAGAGCCGGTCCAGCACGTTGAACTCGCTTGCCGCGGTCTTGAGCCCGACCACCTCGGCGGAGAACGCGATCTCGTCGTCGTATTCGGCGCGGGCAAGGCGCATCGCCTGCTTGTTGAAGGGGGTAAAGCAGACGGCATCGACACTTCCGTCACGGCCGAGTTCGAGCGCGTGCCGATAATTGGTCAGCGCGAATTTTCCGCCGGCAAGCGTCGCGGTCTTCGGCTCGACCTCCCTGGGGTCGAGGTGGCGGAGATCGACAAACAGCGTCTCGCCCTGCGCCGCGCCAAGGTCGGCGCCCTGCTCTACCATGGTCAGCTCCGACTTCACGCCGGCGACGCGCGCGCCTTCGTCGAAGATGCGGCGGTCACCGATGACGACGATCCGGCTGCGGGCGCGGACGTCATCCTGCACCGCGAGCTTCGCCGTCAGCTCCGGGCTGATGCCGGCGGGATCTCCCATTGCCAATGCAATGAGCGGCTTTGCGGTCATATGATCACCTTTTCCTCAGCTGTCGTCCGATCGGTAGACGGCGCGGGTTTGCGCCAGAGCCGCGTGAGCTGCAGCACGAGCGGAAGCAGCAACAATGCGATGCCGGCAACGATCAGGCATGTCACCAGCTTGTTTGCAAAGAATATCCCGAGCGATCCCTTGGAGATCAACATCGACTGCCGGAACGCGTCCTCGGCCTTGTCGCCGATGACGATCGCGAGCACGAGCGGCGCCAGCGGATAGAACAGCTTCTTGAAGAGATAGCCGACGATCCCGAAGCCAAGCATCATGACGACGTCGAGATAGGAGTTCGACACCGAATAGGCGCCGACGACGCAGATGATCACGATCAGGGGCGCGATCACCACAAACGGAATCCGCATCAAGGCCGCGAAGACCGGAACGGTGAGCAGCACCAGCGCGACGGCGACGATGTTGCCGACATACATCGAGGCGATCAGGCCCCAGACGAAATCCTTACTGTCGACGAACAGCATCGGCCCGGGATTGAGGCCCCAGATCATCAGCCCGCCCATCATGACCGCCGCGGTCGCCGAGCCGGGAATGCCTAGCGAGAGCATCGGCAGCAGCGCGCTGGTGCCGGCGGCATGGTCGGCCGTCTCCGGCGAGATGATGCCTTCGACCTCGCCGGTGCCGAAATATCGGCCGCGGCGCGAGAAGCGGCGCGCGATGCCGTAGCTCATGAAGGAGGCCGCGGTCGGGCCGCCCGGCGTAATCCCCATCCAGCATCCGATCGCGGCGCTGCGCAACAGGGCAATACCATGCCGCGGCAGGCGGCCGACCGCGCGGAACACCTCACGCCAGTCGATCTTCGAGGAGACCGCGCGCGCGTGAAACTCCTCTTCGACTGCAACCAAGAGCTCGCCGATGCCGAACAGACCCATCACGGCGACGACGAAGCTCACGCCCTTGACGAGTTCATCGACCCCCATGGTGAGGCGCACGCTGCCGGACACCGTGTCGATGCCGATGGCAGCGATCGCAAAGCCGATCGCCAGCGCCACGACGGTCTTGATCGGCGCCGCACCGCCCATGCCGACGAAGCTGGCAAAGGCCAGGAAATAGACCGCAAAATACTCGGCCGGCCCGAACGCGAGCGCAACCTGGGCCACCCAGGATGCAAGGAAGGTGATCAGGATGACGCCGATCAGCGCGCCGAACGCCGCCGAACCGAAGGCGGTGGCGAGCGCCGTCGTTGGCCGGCCGTCGCGCGCCATCGGGTAGCCGTCGAACGTGGTCGCGACCGAGGACGGCTCGCCGGGAATGTTGAACAGGATCGAGGTCACGGAGCCGCCGAACAGCGCCCCCCAATACATGCTGGAGAGCAGGATGATGGCCGAGACCGGCTGCATACCGAAGGTCATCGGCAAAAGCAGCGATACTCCGTTTGGCGCGCCCAGCCCCGGCAGCACGCCGACGAGAATGCCGAGCAGCACGCCGATTACCATGAGCAGCAGATGTGGCGCGGTGACCGCGATGGTGAAGCCGTGCAGGAGCTCTGCGAGATTATCCATCGGACCTCTCCATCAGAACCCGAACGCGGCGGCGAGCGCGCCATGCGGCAGGCTGACCTGGAACATGCGCTCGAACACGACGTAGAGCGCGAGTGCCGTCGCCCCCGCCATCGCGAGCGCACGCGGCACGGATTGATACTTGGGGATCGCCAGCACTGCGAAAACGTACAATGCTGAAGCGACGTACATCCCGGCCAGCGGGATCGCGGCAACAAAAATCGCAGCCGGCACGAACAGGCCGGCGAGCCTGCGCAGCTCGAGGGACGTGATGGCGATGGGGACATTTGCCAGTGTCGCGGCCGGTAGCACGCCCCGCACCAGATTGTAGAGGCTCCCGATCACGATGATGACCCCGGTCAGGAACGGAAACGTGCCGGCGTCCACCCCGGCGCTCGACCAGCCGATGCCGTTGTCGAGGCTGGAGATGACGACTGCCACACCGAAGGTCCCGGTGAGGACTGCGGTCGCAAGTTCAAGCGCGCGGCGGGAGATCATGGTCTGTTACCTCTGAGCTATCCCATGTGACGGCGGTGAGGCCTGCTGAACGAGCTCGGCCTGCATGGTTCGAGACGCCCGCTTTGGCGGGCTCCTCACCATGAGGGTTGGATATCTTGCCACGGCGCGCGACCTCACCCTGCGGGCCCGCCGCAGGCGGGCGTCTCGAAGGATGGCCGCAGGCGACCTGCCCGCCGCCTCACTTGACGAGCCAGCCCTGCTCGCCCGCGACCTGCTTGACGTGCTCGAGGTCCTCCTTGATGAATTTTTCGAACTCGGCGCCGGTCAGGAAGGTGTCGACCTGTGAGGTCTTCTCGATGTAGTCCTTCCATTCCGGCGTTGCCTGCACCTTCTTCATCAGGTCGACATAGAACGCCGCCTGGTCCGGCGTGACCTTGCCGGGCAGCCACACCGTGCGCGGCTGCTCATACTGCCTGATGTCGAGGCCCTGCTCGACGCAGGTCGGAACGTCGCTCCAGCCTTCGGTTGCGGTGACCTTCGGACCCTGCGGCAGCCGTTTCGGGCTGAAAACGCAGAGCGGGCGCTGCGTACCGCCGCGCCATTGCCCGAGGCTCTCGCTGGGATTGTTGACGTGGGAATCGAGATGTCCGCCGGCGAGCTGCACAGCGGTCTCGGCGCCGCTCTTGAAAGGGATGTAGGTCAGCTTGACCTTGCCGGCCTTCTCGATCATGCGCGTCAACACCTCGTCGGTGTCCTTGGATTGCGCGCCGCCCATCTTGAATTCGCCCGATGCGGCCGCCTTCAGATAATCGCCCGCGGTTTTGTAGGGCGCGTCCTGCTTGACCCAGAGCAGGAACTCATCCTGCGCCATCGCCGCGATCGGGGTGAGATCGGTGTAGTTGAAGGCGACCTTGGAGACGAGCGGCTGCTGCCAGGCGTTGGAGGTGCCGAAGATCACCTTGTGGGGATCGCCCGCGGAGGCCTTGCCGTAGACATAACCTTCGGCGCCGCTGCCGCCGCCCTTGTTGACGACGACGATCGGCTGGTCTGTCAGCTTGTACTTGGTGATGATGTTCTGGACCGCGCGCGCGAGATTGTCAGTGCCGCCACCCGGCCCGGCCGTGGCGACGAACTCGATCGGCTTTTGCGGTTGCCAGGCGGCGAGCGCCGGCATCGTGCCGGCGAGCACGATCGCGGCCGCGGGGAGCAGAAGTGTTGACGTCCGACCCATGATGTTCCTCCAGCTGATTTTTGTCTTTTGTTGTTGTCTTATCGACGTCCGCTCAGGCGACGCGTTCCTCGCGACTTGCTGAGGCCAGCACGATTGCGCCTTCTTTTTCGAGCGCTTCGATCTGCTTCTGGTCGAACCCGTGCTCGGCCAGCACCTCACTTGTGTGCTCACCATAGACCGGCGCGCCTGAGCGAACTTTGCCTGGGGTCTCCGAAAACTTGATGGGAAGCCCGATCGTCTTTACGGGGCCGAGCGTGGAGTGCTCGACCTCGACGACCATCTCGCGCGCCAGCGTCTGCGGATCGCTGAGCGCTTCCAGCATGTCGTGCACGGGGCCGCACGGCACGCCCTTCTCGTCCAGCGCCGCAAGCCAATGCGCGCGCGATTTGGTGCGGAAGCGTTCGCTCAAGACGGCTTCCAGCTCCTTCAGATGCGCCATACGGTCGGAGCCGGTGACGAAGCGCGGATCGGCGGCGAGTTCGCTGGCGCCGAGTGCTTCCAGCATCAACAGCCAATGCTTCTTGTTGGCGCCGCCGACGACGAGCCAGCCATCCGAGGCTTCGAACGCCTGATAGGGCGCATTGAGCGGATGGGCCGAGCCCATCGCGCGCGGTGCCGTGCCCGCGGCCAGCGCGATGGTGGACTGCCAATAGGTCTGCACCAGGGCCGCTTCATAGAGCGATGTCTCCACCCACTGTCCTTCGCCGGTCTTGAGACGGTGCGTATAGGCCGCGAGGATGCCCATGCTCGCCAGCAGACCGGCGGTGATGTCGGACAGTGGCGGGCCGCATTTGACGGGCGGACCGTCGGGGCGTTCGCCGGTAAAGCTCATGATGCCGCTCATGGCCTGCGCGACCAGATCGAAGCCGCGGCGGTGCTTGTACGGGCCGGTGCGGCCGAAGCCCGACAGCGAGCAGTAGATCAGCGCGGGAAATTCCGCGTGCAGTGCCTCGTAGCCGAAACCGAGACGCTCCATCGCGCCGGGCGCAAAGTTCTCCACCAGCACGTCGGCGCTCGCGATCAACCGCCGAAGCACCTGCTTGCCACCGTCGGTCTTCAGATCCAGCACGATGCCGCGCTTGTTGCGGTTCATCATCAGGAAGGAGGCCGCCTCATCGCCGATCTTCGGCGGCACCGAATGGCGGGTATCGTCGCCATTGGGCCATTTCTCGATCTTGATGACGTCGGCGCCCATGTCGGCGAGCATCAAGGTGCAGGTCGGCCCGGCCATGACATGGGTGAGATCGATGACCTTGAGACCGGCGAGCGGTCCCGAACGGCGGGAGGTGGATTGCGATCGATCGCTCTGCATGGGCCCGTCCTATTGGCCGCGCCATTGCGGCGCGCGCTTGTTGAGGAAAGCATCGAGCCCTTCGCGAAAATCCTGGCTCGTGTAGCACATCAGGATGAGGTCTTCGCCCTCGTCCCGCGTCAGCCGTCTTTGCAGGCGCGTCACCGCCTGCTTGGTCGCATTCAGCGTCAGCGGCGCATGACTGGCGAGCAGCCGAGCGACCTCGTCAGTGCGCCGATCGAGCGCGGCAAGATCGTCCACGACCTCGCCAAGCAGCCCGATGCTCGCGGCCTCGGTGGCATCGACCAGGCGCGCGGTGAAGATCAGATCCTTGACGCGCGCGGCGCCGATGAGCGCGGCGAGACGGCTGACATTGGACATCGACAGGCAATTGCCGAGCGTGCGGGCGATGGGGAAACCGATCTTGGCGGTCTTGGTGCCGATGCGGAGGTCGCAGGCCGCAGCGATGCCGGCCCCGCCTCCGGTACAGAACCCGTTGATCGCCGCGATCGTCGGCACACGGCACTGCTCCAGCGTTGTGAGCACGCGATCGATGCGGTTCTCGTAATCGATGGCGTCCTGCGGCGTCTTGAATTCGCGGAACTGGTTGATGTCGGTGCCCGAGGCGAACGCCTTGTCGCCAGCCCCGCGCAGCACCAGCACCTTGATCGCAGGGTCGCGGTCAGCCTCCTCGCAAATCGCAGCGAGCCGCTCGTACATGGCAAACGTGAAGGCGTTGCGGGCCTGCGGGCGGTTAAAGGTGATCCGCCCGATGCCGTCCTGGCGCTCGAAGACGAGCTCTTGTGCCTCCACTTGCAGGTCCATTCCCCACACCCTTTCTGCTTTTCTACAATTTTGAATGCAAAAATTGGAATTTTCAAGCAGGAACTTGCAATTTTCCGTTTGTAGGCCCATTTTTGCATGCAAATAGAGTTTCAGACCATGCTTCACGAAGAAGTCGTCGGCCGCATTCGCGCCATCCTGCTCGACGGTGAAATCCCGCCAGGGGCGCGCATTCCGGAGCGCGAGCTGTGCGAGCGGCTGGAGATCTCGCGCACGCCGCTGCGCGAGGCGCTCAAGGTGCTGGCCGCCGAAGGCCTCGTGCAGCTGCTGCCGCATCGCGGCTCGCGCGCGGCGAAGCTGACCGACCAGGACATGCGCGACCTGTTCGAGGTCTGCCAGGGCCTCGAAGCCCTTGCCGGCGAGCTTGCCTGCGAGCGCATCACGGACGCCGAGATCGACGCGATCGCCACCGCGCATGCGGACATGGTGCAGCATTATCGCGAGGGTGACCTGATCCAGTACTATCGCGGCAACCGCGCAATTCACGAAGCCATCGTCAACGCGGCCGGAAACCCGGTGCTCGCGAGCCTTTACACCTCGGTGACAGCGCGGATCCGCCGCGCGCGCTACGTCACGCCGATGACGCCGCAGCGCTGGGCGCTCGCCGTCAAGGAGCACGAGGCAATCCTCAATGCGCTCCAGCGCCGCGACGGCGCCGGCCTCGCCCACATCCTGCGTGCGCATCTGCGCCATAAGCGCGAAGAGGTCTTACAGGCCGGCTTTGCCGAAACGGACGGCAATGACCTCACGCTGAGAATTGCGTAAGGCGCAATTCCGCGGGGCTTTGTTTTTGCGGAACGTGCTCCGCACGCCGTGTCCCTGCCCGGCATGCATCCGCGGACCAATTCCACTTGCTAGCTCATCGCAACCGGCGCAGCATGCCTTCCGCCGACCTCCGGCCTCATGGTCGACCGGGGCCGGTCACACCGCGCCAACAATCGCGCAGGTCAAAAAAGCGGAGGAAACGCATGACAATCGATGTCTCACGTCGATCCCTTCTCGCACTCGGGGCCGGCCTTGGCGCCAGCGCGCTGCTCGGCAGCAGCGCGATGGCCCGGGCACCCAAGCTCGGCACCCAGACGCCCTACTGGCATCGCTTCATTCTCGGCGATGCCGAGGTGACCGTCGTATCCGATGGGCCGCTGCCGCTCGGCGATCCCTCCGGGACCTTCACCGGCGTTCCCAAGGAAGAGGTCAAGAAGATGCTGGCCGACAATTTCCTGTCGCCGGACAATGTCGTGCTCGAGCAGAACTCGCCGATCGTGAACACCGGCGACAAGCTCATCCTGTTCGATACCGGCATGGGCAGCTCAAAAATGTTCGGCGCCAGCACCGGACGGCAGCAGAAGAGCATGACCGAGGCCGGAATCAAGCCGGAGGACATCGACGCCGTGGTGTGCTCGCACGCCCATATCGACCACATCGGGGGCATCGTGGACGAGGGCGGCAAACCGTTGTTTCCGAACGCGCAGGTCTACATCTCCCAGTCCGATTTCGACTTCTGGACCGATGAGGGCAAGCTCGGCAGCCCGGCCAAGGACTTCGTCCTCCACGCCCGCAAGAACCTGCTGCCGGTCCGCGACCGCATCGTGTTTTTCAAGGACGGCCAGGAATTTTTGCCGGGCGTGCAGGCGGTCGCCGCGCCCGGTCACACTGTCGGCCACACCATCTTCATGGTCTCCTCGGCGGGCAAATCGTTCGCCTTCCTCGGCGATCTCTCGCACCATTCGGTGCTGCTGCTGGAGCGGCCGAGGATGGAGTTCTCCTACGACACCGACCCGAAGCAGGCGGCAGACTCGCGCGTCAAGCTGCTGACGATGCTTGCGGCAAACAAGACCCCCGTGATGTCCTATCACTTCGCCTGGCCGGGCTACGGCCATGTCGCCAAGACAGGCGAAGGCTTCCACTACTATCCGGAGCCGATGAAGATGACCTTGTAGTTTCGAAATCAGGTCCGGGCGGCGCGCGCTGCCCGGACCGGCGTTGCCGCGTACAAGCTATCAAGAACGTCGCTAGCACCCGAGCTTGTCGGCGATCCCGCCAAAATCCTTTGCGACGATGTCCCAATTGCCGGTCGCCTCGAAGTCGACCTTCTGCAACGGTCCGTACTCGGTCGGCCGCGCCACGAACGCGGTCTTCAATCCGTTCTTCTGCGCAGCCGCAAGATCGCCATTGTGGGCCGCGACCATCATCACCTTTTGCGGCTTGAGGCAGAGCAGGCGCGCGGCGCCGAGATAGGTCTCGGGATCAGGCTTGTAGTGCTCGAACAGCTCGGCGGACATGATGAGGTCCCAGGGCAGCCCTGCAAACTTCGCCATGTTGGTGAGCAGGGCGACATTGCCGTTCGACAGCGGCGAGATCACGAATTTGGTCTTCAGCCGGGTCAGACCGCCGACGCTGTCGGGCCAGGGATGCAGGCGGTGCCAGCCTTTGGTGAGATAGTCGAGATCGGCTTCGGTGAGGCCCTTGATCGAGAATTGATCGACCAGCTTTTCCAGCGAGCGGCGGTGCAGATCGTCGAGCATGACGTAGCCGCGCTCGGGATGTTTGCGCACGTCGTCCATCGAGGCCATGTACATGCCGCGCCAGCCATCGACGAGCGCGGTCCAATCAGCGCTGATGCCGCGCTGCTTGCCCCACCACATGAAATCGGTGATCAGGCTGGTGCGCCAGTCCACGACGGTACCGAACACGTCGAAGACGAGGGCTTTGACGGCGGAGAGATCGGACATGGCGCTTCCCCTCTTTTTCTTATCGTCATTCCGGGGCGATGCGCAGCATCGAACCCGGAACCCATTGCGCGTCGGAGACTGTCGCCCGATGGATTCCGGGCTCGCGGGCCGCGCGTTGCGCGGTCCCGTCGCCCCGGAACGACGACAGTGGTGTTGCCTGGATCAATCCAGATGGAACTTGGCCAGCTCGCGGTGCTCGGCCTTGATGTAGCGCACGGTGCCGGTGACGGAGCGCATCACCACCGTCTCGGTCTCGATCACGCCGTCCTTGCGGAATTTGACGCCCGAGAGCAGCGAGCCCGTGGTGACGCCGGTGGCGGCAAACAGGCAGTCGCCGCGCGCCATGTCCTCGATGCCGTAGATCATCTTGGGATCGTTGACGCCCATCTTGGCGGCGCGCTCGCGCTTCTCTTCGGAGTCGAGGATGAGGCGGCACTGCATCTGACCGCCGATGCAGCGCAGCGCCACGGCGGCGAGCACGCCTTCCGGCGCACCGCCGGTGCCGAGATACATGTCGACGCCGGTGTTGTCGGGGTCGGCGCAATGGATCACGCCGGCGACGTCGCCGTCGGTGATCAGGCGCACGGCGGCGCCGGTCGAACGCACGCTCGCAATGATGTCGGCATGGCGCGGACGATCGAGCACGAGAACGGTGATGCCATCAGGCTTGACGCCCTTGGCCTTGGCGAGGCGGCGGACGTTATCAGCCGGCGAGGCATCGAGATCGACGACGCCCTTGTCGTAGCCGGGTCCGATCGCGAGCTTCTGCATGTAGACGTCGGGGGCATGCAGCAGCGTGCCGCCGTCGGCCATCGCCATTGTGGCGATCGAGCCCGGCATGTTCTTGGCGCATAGCGTGGTGCCTTCGAGCGGATCGACCGCGATATCGACCTGGGGACCGGCATTCATGCCGACCTTCTCGCCGATGAAGAGCATCGGTGCCTCGTCACGTTCACCTTCGCCGATCACGATAGTGCCTTCGATCGGCAGCTTGTTGAGCTCGCGGCGCATGGCGTCGACAGCAGCCTGGTCAGCCTGCTTCTCGTTGCCGTGCCCGCGCAGCCGCGCCGAGGACACCGCCGCCCGCTCCGTCACCCGCACGATCTCCAGCGTGAGGATGCGCTCGAGCAACGCTTGCGGCGGGACTGAAATATGGGTCGACATCGGCTCACTCCTTCGAAACGGTTTTGGACGGACATCTCCGTCCGCATCAACTCGTAACACCCACAGTTCGTTCGAACCGTGTCAGTTCTTCTCGATCCGGATCACCTGCGGCCTTCCGCTGATCACCTTGTCGCGCTGGACTGCGGCGAGCGCGCGGCGCACGGCGTCCTCATGGGTCGCATAAGTGATCAGGATGACCGGCACGGGGACTGTCTTGCCGTCGCTGGGAGCAGCGCCGCCATTGGGATGACGCTGCACGATCGATTCGATCGAAATCTTCTGTTCTGCAAGCCGCGTGGCGATCGCGGCCGCAGTGCCGGGGAAATCGCGGGCGAGCAGGCGGATGTAATAACCGCCCTCATGCCGCTCCATGGGCGCCTTCTTGGTGTCGCGCAAGTGCGAAATCGGCCGTCCGAACGGATTGGCACGAATGCCGCGCGCAACGTCGGCGATGTCGGCGACAACGGCGGATGCGGTCGCGGCACCGCCTGCGCCGGGGCCGACCAGCGTGATCGGCGGAATCCCCTCGCCATCGATCGTGACCGCATTGGTGACACCCATCACCTGCGCGATCGAGGAGGATTTTGGCACCATGGTCGGATGCACGCGCTGCTCGATGCCCTTGGCGGTGCGAACCGCAACGCCGAGCAGCTTGACGCGGTAGCCGAGATCGGCCGCCGCGCGCAGGTCTTCCGGCGCGATGGATGAGATGCCTTCGACATACACCGCGCTTTGAGCAACTTTCGTGCCGAAGGCCAGGCTGGCCAGAATGGCGAGTTTTTGCGCGGTGTCGTGGCCGTCGACGTCGAAGGACGGATCGGCCTCGGCATAGCCGAGCCGCTGCGCGTCCTTCAGGCATTCGGCAAAGGACAGGCCCTCCTGCTCCATCCGGGTCAGGATGTAATTGCAGGTGCCGTTGAGGATGCCATAGACGCGGTTGACGCCGGTTCCAGCGAGCCCCTCGCGTAACGTCTTGATGACAGGGATAGCGGCGCCGACCGCTGCCTCGAAATTCAGCGCGCCGCCGTGCTTTTCAGCCGCCTTGGCGAGCTTGAGGCCATGCTTGGCGAGCAGCGCCTTGTTGGCGGTGACAACCGACTTGCCGGCATTGAGCGCGGCTTCCACCGCCGACAGCGCGGGATCGCCGGCGCCGCCCATCAGTTCGACGAAGCAATCGACCTCGGCATGGGTGGCAAGCGCCATTGGATCCCTCGCCCATTCGACGCCGCGCAAGTCGACGCCGCGCTTCTTCGCCTTCGAGCGCGCGGTGACGGCAACGACGCGGATGCCCCGGCCGCTGCGTCCCGTGAGCACGCGCGCTTGCGTTTCGATCAAACGGACGACTTCGGCACCCACGGTGCCGAGCCCCGCTATGCCCACTTTCAGGGGTGCGACCATGATAGTTCAGAAAACCTGCAGAAGAGAATTAGCGCCGATTGGCGAGCGGAACCACGTTGTGCAACGTTTCGACGCCGCTTTCAAGGAAGCGGCGCACGCCGCGCGCGGCCTGCCTGATCCGTTGCTCGTTTTCCACCATGGCGATGCGGACATATCCTTCACCATGCTCGCCAAAGCCGACGCCGGGCGAGACCGCGACGCCGGATTTCTCCACCATCAGGGTCGCGAACTGCATGCTGCCGATGCTGCGGAAGGCCTCTGGCAGCGGCACCCAGGCGAACATCGAGGCCTCCGGCGGCGGAATCTCCCAGCCGGCGCGGCCGAACGATTCCACCAGCGCGTCGCGGCGCTTGCGGTAAGTGTCGCGCATCTCCTTGATGCAATCGTCCGGGCCGTTCAATGCGGCGGTCGCCGCGACCTGGACCGGCGTGAACGCGCCGTAATCGAGATAGGATTTGACGCGGGCGAGCGCCGCGATCACGCGCTCATTGCCGACCGCAAAGCCCATGCGCCAGCCGGCCATCGAATAGGTCTTCGACATCGAGGTGAACTCGACGGCGACGTCCATCGCGCCGGGCACCTGGAGCACCGAGGGCGGCGGGTTGCTCTCGTCGAAATAGACTTCGGCATAAGCGAGATCGGACAGGATCAGGATCTCGTGCTTCTTCGCGAACGCGACGAGGTCCTTGTAGAAGTCGAGGCTCGCGACATAGGCCGTCGGGTTCGAGGGGTAGCAGACGACGAGCGCCAGCGGCTTGGGGATCGAATGGATGATCGCCCGCTCGGCCGCCTCGAAGAATTGCGGCGTCGGCTCGGAAGGCACCGAGCGGATCACCCCGCCCGCCATCAAAAAGCCGAAGGCGTGAATCGGATAGCTCGGGTTCGGACAGAGGATGACGTCGCCCGGCGCGGTGATGGCCTGCGCCACGTTGGCAAAGCCTTCCTTGGAGCCGAGCGTCGCGACAACCTGGGTATCGGGATTGAGCTTCACGCCGAAGCGGCGGGCGTAGTAGGCAGCTTGCGCCCGGCGCAGCCCCGGAATGCCGCGTGAGGCCGAGTAGCGGTCGGTGCGCGGCTTGCCAAGAGTCTCCTTGAGCTTCTCAAGCACGTGCGGCGGCGCCGGCAGGTCCGGATTGCCCATGCCGAGGTCGATGATGTCGGCGCCGGCGTTCCGCGCGGCCGCCTTGGCCCGGTTGACCTGTTCGAACACGTAAGGCGGCAGGCGGCGGATGCGGTAAAACTCTTCCATGGCTCTCTGGGCTCCGGGCAACCGGTCAGGACAGAATCGACAGGCCATGACGGCCGTTCGGAAACGCGCCCAGTCCCTTCACGAAAATTACTCGAAATCAAACACTTAGAGCAATCATCGACGATGGCGGCTGAGGTCGTTCGCCCTGACTATTGGCTGAACTGAGGTCTTTTAGCACGGCAAGACGGGGGCGCCAGCGATTACCTTGCACCGCCTCATTTGCTCACTTGGCGTCCTTGGCGGCCAGAGCTTGACGATCGCGCGCCGCGGCAAGCTCGGCCTCGATCTTGGCGCGCTGGTCCGGCGGGATGGTCGCCTGATCGCGATCCGGCGGCAGATCATGCACCGGCAGATAGCTGCCGGGCTCCCTGGGATGCGCCTGCGCATCCGCGGGCGTCATATCCGCGAGCTGGCTTGAGCAGCCGCCCAAGGCAAGCGCCGCGATCAACAGCGCGCCACAGATCGGCAGCGTCTTTTGCAGGTCCCATAACACCAACACTTGGGAAATCCCCTACTCGTCCCGAAGCACGGCCCCCAGGGCAACTTACCCAAGACCGCGCCCAAGCTCAAACCATGGCTGCCCAAAATGGTATGAGCGAGAAAACCACCCGGCGCTACCAAGCCGAGCGGTTGCGGCTCGATTGTGACGGAACCAAGAAAATTTGTCGCGCTGCAACACATCTTCGAGAGTGTTTAACGCCAAACATGCGAGCTTCGCGGTGACGAATACAGAATGAATCGTTACTGTTCTGCGCATGAGTACCGTCACAACCGACACGCCCAAATCCGGCACCCCGTTCGAGACGAAGTTCGATGCCGAAGCTTTCGCGATGAATGTCGCGCGGGCGATGGAGAGCGGTGGCAAGGCGCTCGCTGCCTACCTCAAACCGCGCGAGACCGGCGAGGTGCAGGATCGCCCGCCGCCCGAGCTTGCCGAGATCGTCAGGACCTTCACCTCGGTCGCCGAATACTGGCTGTCGGACACGTCCCGCTCCTCCGATCTCCAGACCAAGCTCGCCAAGGACTATCTCGACCTCTGGGGCTCGGCGGTTCGCCGCATGGCGGGCCAGGACGCCCCGCCCGCGATCACGCCCTCGCCGCGCGACAAGCGCTTTGCCGATCCCGAATGGAAGTCGAACCAGTTCTTCGATTTCGTCATGCAGCTCTATCTGCTCACGACCAAATGGGCGCAGGAGCTGGTGCGCGCTGCCGAAGGGCTCGATCCGCATACCCGCCGCAAGGCCGAGTTCTACGTCCAGCAGGTCACCAACGCGCTGTCGCCGTCCAACTTCGTGCTGACCAATCCGGAGGTGCTGCGCGAGACACTTGCCACGTCCGGCGATAACCTCGCGCGCGGCCTGACGATGTTGGCCGAGGACATCGCGGCCGGCAAAGGCATGTTGAAGATCCGCCAGTCCAATCCGGACAATCTCGTCGTCGGCGTCAACATGGCGACGACGCCGGGCAAGGTGATCTACCAGAACGAAATGATGCAGCTGATCCAGTATGCGCCGACCACCGAGAAAGTGCTACGCACCCCGCTCCTGATCGTGCCGCCCTGGATCAACAAGTTCTACATCCTCGATCTCAAGCCGGAGAAATCCTACATCAAGTGGTGCGTCGACCAGGGCATCACCGTGTTCGTGATCTCATGGGTCAATCCCGACAAGCGGCTCGGCAACAAGGGCTGGGAAGACTACATGAAGGAAGGCCCGCTCGCGGCGATGGACGTGATCGAGAAGATCACCGGCGAGATGAAGGTACACACTGCCGGCTATTGTGTCGGCGGCACGATGCTCGCGACCACGCTGGCCTGGCTCGCCGAGAAACGCCGCCAGCGCGTTGCATCGGCGACGTTCTTCGCGGCCCAGGTCGACTTCACCCATGCCGGCGATCTCCTCGTGTTCGTCGACGAGGAGCAGATCGCAGCCCTCGAGCAGGACATGAAGGCGGCCGGCGTGCTCGAAGGCTCGAAGATGGCGATGGCCTTCAACATGCTGCGCTCCAACGATTTGATCTGGTCCTATGTCGTCAGCAACTATCTGAAGGGCCAGCAGCCGAGTGCTTTCGACCTGTTGCACTGGAATTCGGACGCGACACGGATGACCCAGGCCAACCATTCCTATTATTTGCGCAACTGTTATCTGGAAAATCGGTTCTCGACCGGCACGATGGTGCTCGACAATACCCTGCTCGATCTCTCCAAGGTCAAGGTCCCCGTCTACAATCTCGCCACCCGCGAGGATCACATCGCACCGGCGGAATCGGTGCTGTACGGTTCGCAGTTCTTTGGCGGCCCGGTGAAATACGTGCTGTCGGGCTCGGGCCACATCGCCGGCGTGGTCAATCCGCCGGCCTCGAACAAGTATCAGTACTGGACCAACGACAACATCAAGGACGTCAGCGTCGCCGAGTGGATGAAGGGCGCGGTGGAGCACAAGGGCTCATGGTGGCCGGACTGGCGCCAATGGCTCGGCGAGCTGGATCCGGAGGAGGTCCCGGCGCGTCCGGTCGGCAGCGAGACGTTCCCGCCGATCGAGGATGCGCCCGGCAGCTATGTCAGGGTTCGCGCATAGCGGAATCGTCCGCGCTTTCGTATAGACTCGCTCTCACCACAGCGACGACAGAAGGGACCGGACCATGACGCGCGAATTGTTCTGGCTGACACTGACGGTGATCCTGACCGGAGTGCTCTGGATCCCCTACATCATCAACCGCTGCCAGGTTCGCGGGCTCAGCGGTGCGATGGCCAATCCGTCGCGCAACGACAAGCCGCAGGCGGATTGGGCCAACCGGTTGATGTTCGCGCACGACAACGCGGTCGAAAACCTCGTGATCTTCGCGCCGCTGGTGCTGATCCTCAACGCAATCGACTATTCGACGAAATGGACGGTGCTCGCCTGCGCGGTGTATTTCTGGTCGCGCGTCGCACATATCATTGTCTACGCCATCGGGATCCCGATCTTCCGCACGCTCGCATTCACCGTCGGCTTCCTCGCCCAGGCCGTGCTGGCGCTGGCGATCTTCGGGGTACTTTGACGCGATTTCACTGTCATTGCTGTCGATGTTCAATAATTCGCTGATTGGATCGCGGTGGTCTTGGTAGCGGCGAAGGCCTTGGGAGTTTGTCCTGCCAAGGCCTGATGGGGTCTGTGGTT
>NZ_JADPKA010000049.1 GCF_023073715.1 Bradyrhizobium sp. 164 | reverse complement strand
GACACCTAGCGCTATGTCGGTGAGGCGTGACAGCCCGCGCCACATGACGGTATTGCCGGGTGGCGGATCGCTGGCGCGGGCGAGATAACCGCCGAGCCGGGCGACTTTGATCAAATAGTGCGAGAGCGTTTTCCGTCTTGCTTTTGGTCTGTTGTTAACGAGGCGATCGAGCACGCCGATTTCAGTCGCGGTCAACGCGAGGGTTGGCGGCGCGTCTGGAGCCGAACGGTTGAGCATCGTCATCCAAAAGACCCGCCAACTCAGGATGCAAAAGAGCGAGATCAGATTGGTCAGACGCTGGGCGGTCCTGAGCTTTGACTCCTCAGCTTTGCAGCCTGATTTGAGGATCTTGTGGAACACCTCGATCTTCCATCTCAAAGCATACCATTCGAGCTTCTCAATGGCGTCGGTGCGGGAGCTAACAGGTAGATTTGTGATCAGCTTCCACTCGATTTTCTTTCTATTCTTCGGCGTCACGCGTTCTTCGGCATGGATCACCGTCAGGGTCAGCGCTGGATAGCGCTTCTGCTTTCCGATCGGCGGCAGGACGCGAAGCTTGCGATATCTGATCTCGAGGACGGCTTCATCGGGATCGCCGTTGTTGTTTCTGACGTTGAGGCGATGCCGTCCTTTGACGGCAACCTCGTCCATTTCGTCGGCGATCGTGTGATTTCCATCTCCGGCCAAACGGTTAACGCAAGTCCTAATCACAAAATGCGTTCCAGCTTCCCGGGCCGCGCAGAACAGCTCATAGATGTCGCTCTCGCGATCACCGATATGGATGCACCGTCCCGGATCGCCCAGCAGCTCTGTGGATTGACGGACATTGTCCAGCCACCGAATGCTCTCCTTCTTCTCGATGGGAATGCGCGTCGGATTGATCTTCTTCTTAAGCGCGGCAGTCCCCTTGAATTTCTTCCGGGTCCAGAATTTGACCGCCGTCAGTCCAAGCGGCAGCCCTTCGGTTGTCACCGCCAGGCTCGAGTGCATCAGGATGCCGCAAACCGTGTGCGACCTCAGGCGGCCCGCCTTGTCGCGCCCACTGTTTATGCTCTTGGTGATCCCGATCGCGTCTGAGTTCTCTCTTTGATAACTGAACTCGGTCGTATCGTGGAGCACTAGAATAGGTCCGTCGGTGGCAATCGTGCGCTCACGCGTCGATTGAAAGTGGCCGGCCAGAATGTC
>NZ_JADPKA010000090.1 GCF_023073715.1 Bradyrhizobium sp. 164 | reverse complement strand
CCGATGACCGGTTCGACGGCGGACCGCCTTCGCAGCTCGCGCGTGATCTGTGGCGTCACCCGCCGCTTCTGCCCTGACGTGAACACCCTGAACTTGTAATCGGGTGGGGCATTGTGGCCGCGATAGCCCTTGTCGGCGAGGAGGCGCTCGAGGGTATTGCCGATGAGGGCTTCCATATCCGGGATCACGGTTGCGAGCGTATGCCCGTCATAGGGGTTGCCGGGCGGCGCCTTCACGTGGGTCACGAACTGACCGCCTTTGGCGTGCGCCAGCGACGTTGCAACCGAGACTTTGACGCCGAACTCGTAAGGCCGGTGGGCCTTGCCCTTGCCGATGCACTCCACCTCGGGCGCGTGCAGCGAATAGACCTTGGGTCCACGCCGGTGCTGCTTCTGCTCCAGCACGCGTCGCGCCCGCGCCAGCATGCGCTCCAGCACGATCCCGGCAAGCAAGTCGGCGTTGCCCCCGAGTTTGCGGCCGATGTCGCGGATAATGCGGCCGAGATAGGTCTTGAGCTTCTTCAAGGCCCTGTTGGCACGCTTGAACTGCTTGGCGTGGGCATAGCGCTGATGCTTGATCAGCGCGAACTTGCCCACCCTGGCATAGGACTGGCGCAGCTTGACGCCGTACCTCTTGGCCAGCCGCACCAGGATCTCGCGGGCGCGGTTCAGCAGCCGCGCATCGGTGGGGAACATCACGTTCTTGGGCTGCACCGTCGTGTCGACGATGACGCGATTGAGATCGGACGGCTTGAGCGCCTCGGTCTTGGTGGCAACCGAAAGGCTCTCCTGCAGCAAAGCCTGCAGCTTCTCCTCGCCCATCCGCTGGCGCCAGCGCGTCAGCGAAGAGCGATCGAACACCAATCGGTGCTGGAAGAACTCCTCGCCGCAGAAGAACTGGTAATAGGGGTTCTCCACCCAGCGCTCGCACAGGACCTCGTCGGAGAGGTCGTAGGTGTGCTTGAGGATCGCCAGCCCCGCCATCAGCCGCGTCGGCAATGGCGGCCGGCCCGGCTTGTCCTCGTAGACCGCCCCGAACCGCTGCTCCAGGAACGACCAGTCGATTGTCCCCGCCAGCTTCACCAGCGGGTGCCCCATATCGATGATCGCGTCCAGCCGCGAGCGCAGAAGATCGGTTTGTCCCGTCCCGCGTCGTTCCTTTGGTCGCATCGCTCCCTCCGATGCGACGAC
>NZ_JADPKA010000001.1 GCF_023073715.1 Bradyrhizobium sp. 164 | reverse complement strand
CCCCATATCGATGATCGCGTCCAGCCGCGAGCGCAGAAGATCGGTTTGTCCCGTCCCGCGTCGTTCCTTTGGTCGCATCGCTCCCTCCGATGCGACGACGGAATCACGACTCGTGATTCGACGGAATCCTCAAAAATGAAACTGCAAGCTTTTGGGCCGTCAAAGCCCGAAAGTTTGCAATCCCAAAGACCTTCTCGCCCCGAAAACTGATTCTTGATCAACCGCTTGGAGGTTCTTCACGGACGACTAAGTCCGCACTGATCCAACGATGGATGGCTAAAAGACAGCGCTGGCACGTGCACCTGACCCCGACCAGTTCGTCATGGCTCAACTAGGTCGGGCCTTTCTTCGTTCTCCTCCCGGATAAAAAGATCAGGCGGGCGCAGCGTCGCCGCCCTCCGGGCAGACATCACTTCGTTATTGATCGACACAACGCCCATCCCAAACCGTCCCGATGGAGGAAGTCCGCCGATCACATCCTTCCATTCATCGAACGCTTCTGCCGGTACAATGCCCCGACAAACACAATGTGATGTTGCGATCTTGTCCAGGACAGGACCTTCTATTCCGCCGAACTGCCGCTCGATGCAGACCTTGAAGTCCGTGCCCATGTCTCTTGTGCTTCGGCTTTAGTCCTTGCTTGAGGGGAGGCTGAAAGCACGCGGCTGTCTGCATCGGACCGAGCATGTGCCGTCATGACAAGGCCGCTGTCCGGGAAAGTTCGGGACCATGTGCGGCGTGAAATCCATCGAAGAAGGTGGCCAAGATGCAGGATTTAGCCGTGAACACGCGCCTCATTGCATTAAGCAGAATCGCAGAGTTGTTACAGTCTGCTTCAGCAATCACACGGTCGTAGGAAGCATGTTCAGGGGATTGATATCTCGGCGAATGTCGGAGCGTCGATCCTCGTTGGAGTTCGCGTTCCAGTAGCGTTGGAACCGAGCGCAAGGTCCAGGCGAGATGGAACAGGTGTTTTGTACGAAGCGCTCCACTGAAGCCGAGACACCACACTCACGTGCGAAACGAGATTGTTTGTTCGCAATGTACTATGTTTGTCGGAGCAAATGCGCCCAAATCTGCCATTGCGGCGGCTCGAGAAGGGGCACGGCCACTCGGCCGAGAGTGAGCTGGCAAAGCTAGCCTACCGGCCCGCGTGAACTGGGCAAAAAGTTTATTTGGGGAGGCCGGCGGGCGGAAGAGTAAAGAGATTGGATAATCTACGTGAATGGGCAGCGCCTGCGGATTGATCGCCGCCGGGACGGTGAGATGAGCAAGTTCAGCCAGGAAAAAGTACTGAGCGTCCATCACTGGACGGACAATCTCTTCAGCTTCACCACGACCCGGAATCCGTCGTTCTGCTTCCGTAGCGGTGAATTCACGATGATCGGGCGCAAGGTCGACGAGAAGCCGCTGCTGCGGGCCTACAGCCTCGCCAGCGCTCATTACGAGAACCGGTTGGAATTCCTCTCGATCAAGGCACCGGATGGTCCCTTAACCTCGCGTCTGCAGCATCTGAAGGAGGGTGACGAGATCATCGTCAGCCGCACGGCGACGGGGACGCTGGTCATCGATAATCTCGGGGACGGGCGCAATCTGTATCTTATCGGCACCGGCACCGGGCTTGCGCCGTTCCTGAGCGTTATCAAAGATCCTGAAACCTATTTGCGATTCGAGAATGTCGTGCTGCTGCATGGCTGCCGCCGCGTCGCCGAGCTCGCCTATGGCGAGATGATCACGGAAAAACTGCCGTGCGGCGAACTGGTCGGCGACTTCGTGCGCTACCAGCTGATCTACTATCCGACCGTGACGCGCGATTCCTTCTGTAACCGCGGCCGGGCCACCGATCTGATCATTTCAGGCAAGCTGTTCGCGGAGATCGAACTGCCGGAACTGGAGCCGCAGCATGACCGCATCATGATCTGTGGCAGCCCCGGCTTGGTGCGCGATGGCCCGCGAGCTATTGGTGGCGAAGGGGTTTGTCGATGGGGATCAAGGCAAGCCGGCGCAATTCGTGTTCGAAAAAAAGTTCGCAGAACGAAATAGATTCGTCTCGCAGAAGGAGGGCATATGAACCATGACGACAAGTACAAATCGCCATGAAGCATCGACGATGACAGACGAAGAGCGCGAGCTAGAGCGCTGCAAACAAGAAATTCTTCGTCTCACACAGCTGGTTGTGTTTCTCAAGCGGCAGGTAGTGCAGCTTTCTGAAATCGTTTTACGCAACGTCGTAAACAGCGTCGGGGGCGGAAAGTCGGAGCGCTCGTGAGTCTCTGAGCGACGCCGAAGTAGCGCAAACTGTTCGACGCGCCAGCTCGAAAAGTTGGATCTCGTACCTGAACCCAGCAATAGTAGGAAAGGCGAATGATCGTCAGCAAGTATCAGTTCAGGCACGAGCTGCGGCTGTTGATCGACACGCAGATCAGCGCCTCGAGCACGTTCGAAGACTACGTGCTAGTCACACGGGAGCTGGAAGAGGCGAAAAACAGGCTGGAGCTGGACGCTGAGAAACTCCCCGACGAGGAGGTCGACGCTTGTGAATTATAGCGCCGGCCGAGCGCTTAGCACTCGTTGATCAATCCTTGGGCGGACGCTGTGTTGGAATGGTAAAGCCCGCCTTTAGGCAGCCTATTGTGACCATGGTCTTGAAGCCTTAATTTCCGGTCATCATAGAAGAATTGCCGGTTAACGGCTCATAAGCTTGCTCTTTGGTGCGCAGTATAGTCGCGAGATAGGCGCAGTGTGGTCAACGCGCTCCGAAGGAAGCGCGCGAATACCTCTCACACGAGCTTGACTATCCTCCTCGACGCGCCGATATACGCGAACCTGTTTCGATGACGAAGGCGGCGAAGGCTACACCCTAGGCGGAGCTTCGTGTTCAAGTCATGCAGCAACTGCCGGGCAACCGAAACAAGCGTCAAGCTGAAGTCCTTTCATTTTTGCTTCGGCGTCTTGGTTCGCTCTTTGCAGAATTCCTCATCAGGCAACACGAGATCGACGTGGCTAAGGCTTAATGTGCTCGCGAGTTCGAACAGCGTCACTATCGTGGGATTGCGCCGGCCACGCTCTAAATCGCTGATGTATTGCTGAGTAAAGCCGGACGCCTCGGAGATCCGCGTGCACGCTTCACGTCGGTTGTGGCGCGCTATCACCGGCCGCGCCCCAGGACCCCCATTTTATCAGCTTTCGGCGCAGCGACGCGAACGATTGGCCTTCGCTGTGCGCACTCGATGGGCACTTGGCGCTTCTTATCGCGTCATCGCCGAAGTGCTGTTCGGCCGAAAATGCATCCCTGAACGCGGCTGGAAAACCCATGAGCTGCGCAGCCGGACCATCCGCCTGGTGCAGGCCGGCTTGGCTCTGATGCGCGGCGGCTATCGCGCATTACTGCATCCCCCATCTCGCAGGGAGTAGAGCAGGGGTGCCGAAAATCATCGGTCCATCTTCGGCATCCCCTGAGCACTCCTACTCCGTCATGGTGACCGTCGACGCGCGACCGAACCCGGTCGCGCTCCAGACGACCACGGAGCCTCGCAAATGCCCGATCCGAACGCCGGCTTGCCGCCGCGATACCTGCGGACGCCCGAGGCGGCGCGCTTTCTCGGACTGTCCGGTCGCACCCTCGAAAAGCACCGCACCTATGGCACAGGCCCGACGTATCGGAAGCTGGGCGGCCGCGTTGTGTATGCGCTCGAAGACCTGACGGCGTGGGTTGACCGCGGCGCCAAAACGTCCACCAGCGATCCTGGCGCAGGCACAGTCCTGCCCGCGAAACGGCACACGCCGATTCCGTACGCGGGCAAGGAGCGGCGCTGACCTATGCCCGACAGCAACTCAACTGCAGGCGGGAGGCGGCGGTCAGAGCGCGACCAACTCGATCTGTTTCGCGCGCTTCCGGGCAATCTCGCTGCACGGGACGCGCAAGACTTGATGGCGTATCCGTTCTTTTCGCTAGCAAAGTCCAAGCGGATCGTCCCGATCGACTTCCGCTCAGGCACCATCACCATCCGTGTCGAAGCGGTGCCGGAACATGGCCTGGAGCACGATCTGGGACGCGGACGTTCTGATTTGGCTGCCTCACAGATTGTCGATGCCCGTGAGGCCGGGTTGAAAACCTCGCGCCTGATGTCCACCACCCCCTATGACATCCTGACCTTCGTCGGCCGCGGCACCAGCGTACGCGACTACGACCGCCTCAAGGCTGCGCTCGACCGATTGCAATCAGCCAGCGTCATGACCTCAATCCGACAACCGACAGAACGATCGCGGCATCGCTTCTCCTGGAGGAACGAATGGAAACACACAAGCGATGTACACGGGCATGCCCGTGCGATTGAGTTGATCTTACCCGATTGGTTCTACACGGGCGTTCTAAACGAATCGCTCGTGCTGACCATTGATCGCGCGTATTTCGATCTGACCGGTGGACTGGAACGTTGGCTCTATCGCCTCATCCGCAAGCACGGGGGTCATCAGCATAGCGGGCTCATGCACTTGCATGCCAAGTCCGGGAGCCTCACGCCGCTGAAGCACTTCGCCGACGACCGGGCCAAATCGTGCATCATCAGACCTTGCCGAGCTATCGGCTGGCTATCACACACGACCTGAATGGCGAAGAACGATTGAATTTCGCACCCGTCCAGATCGACCCGCCTACGCGGCCATTGCGAAAGCTTGGCCTTATCAGCCCTGCAGGGGATAAGCTGTGAATTCGCTCGTGTTATCAGGGACTGGAAGACTCGTGCCATCGGGCACCCCATCCGCGTGCTACCGGGGACTGAAATCGCACCTAAAACACTGCGACGGCAATCTTCCTTCTTGTCGTGAATCAGTACGTTGTGAACAAGTCGGCCGGGCGTGCAACGAGGATGCCTCATGTGCTCACTCTCTCACGCGCAAAACTTCTCCGCAATGCGATTCTTTCCTCCAACGCACGCGCGCGCACGCGATCGCGCGCAAATCTGCGCGATCGCTGACGTCAACATCATCGCCTGATGCGCGTCACATCCTTTTGCAGCCACTCGCTCGTCGAGGAGAACTTGCTAACATCCGTGGTTGGCACGACGGCCACCACAAGCCGGAATCTGAGGAAAGGGCGGTCAGGCTAACCAGCGCCGTGCGTGATGGCTTCAAACGTCGTCATGAAGCCGCCGGCAA
Source organism: Bradyrhizobium sp. 164 (assembly GCF_023073715.1). Lineage (GTDB taxonomy): Bacteria > Pseudomonadota > Alphaproteobacteria > Rhizobiales > Xanthobacteraceae > Bradyrhizobium. The sequence continues at coordinate 252,284 of NZ_JADPKA010000001.1, read as the reverse complement.
GAAAAGTTGCGATCTCACCCAAATCCCCGTCTCCTCGGGAGACGCTGCTCCGCCGTGGCGGAAGGAGAAGGCGCGCGTGGAAGCGGCCGGGTCGCGAAGGCCCCTACATCGCCGCAGCGACCCGGCCGCGCTTGCCGCCGGCGCCAAACCGGAACGTCGTGCCATCGCTCCAGATCTTGTGCAGCAGCACAGCGAGGGCGCGCGCCACGGCTGTTGCCGCGCGCTTCAAACCCTTCTTCCTGGCGAGCCGCAGGCCCCACAGCCGCAGCTTAAAGTTCTTCGGAATGCGCGTCAGGATCGCGATCGCCGCCTCGTAGAGCATCGCCCGCGTCAGCTCATCGCCGCATTTGGAGATGCGCCCGATGCGGTCGGTCTGCCCGGATTGGTAGCGCGGCGGCGTCAAACCAAAATGCGCGCCGACATTGGTCGACCTCCTGAAGCGCGCCGGATCGTCGACGGTGGCGCGGAACGTCAGCGCCACGAGTGCGCCGACGCCGGGCAGGGTCATCATCCGCCGCACCGCGCTGTCGCGGCGCGCCGCCGCCAGCGCCAAGCGTTGCAGCTTGGCCAGCTGCAGCCGCATCGCGCTTCTAGCGTCGAGCAATGGCGTGACGATCGCCTCCAATTCCTTCTTCCCGGCCGTGATCTCGCGTACCCGCGCGTCAAAATGTCCGACCGAGATCTCGCCGACCTTGAGGCCGAGCGGGCGCAACAGGCCGCGGATCATGTTCTCCATGTCGAGCACCTTGCCGAGCAGCGCCTTGCGCCCGACCAGCAGCGCCCGCAGCGTTTGCGCGCCTTCCGATTTGACATGGACTGCGCGGAACCAACCGGTCCGCATCATCTGCGCGATGCCCTTGGCATTGTTCCGATCGGTCTTGTTCAGCATCGCGTTCAGCGCCGCCTTGGCATGCCAGGTCTCGATGCAGATCACGGGGAGGCCCTTTTCGGAAAGCGCCGTGAACAGCCAGGCGCTGTACGAGAACGCTTCCAGGCCGTGGATTCCGCATTCCACCAAGAACAGCTCGATCGCGTCCGGATCGGTCTTGAGTGTCGCTTCCTGGACGACGTTGCCGTCGCCGTCCACCACGCAAACATTCGTTGCCTGGAGCGACACGTCGAGCCCTGCATAAATTCCGTCGTTCCTCTCTACCATCATTCTCCGCCGGAACGCGCCGCCCGTTCCGTTCCCGGATTATCGCGAAGCAACCGATCCATGCAAGCGTCATTACAGCCGTCCTACCGACGCAAAGGCTCCTCGCACGATGCGTCGGTGATAGCCATTCTCGGCGCGTCCAAATCCCTCTCAACAATATGGAGCAGTCAGGTGAGCGACCTCACAACTGTTGAGCTCTTGTGGCTCGAGAAGCGCATCGAAAATCGAATCCGGTTCGGTAAACCTGCATCAGAGAAGATCGTTGATCATCACCGGCGCATTCTCTCGTTTTTGCCCGGCAAAATCTTCGCGTTCGTGCGCTGGACGTCCAACGACTTCGGAACCGTCCTGTCTCGGATCGACATTTTACGCGCGGTCGCGCCAGGCCAGCGATACTCAACCGTGCCTTGGGTCAGTCCCGGCGGCGAAAGCCTGCTGCGATTAGCTGGTTGGCCAAAGGTCGAACGCGTTCTCCAGTTGATCGGCTCCGTAGAGTCACTGGGCATCGATCCTGCCGATGCGGCCCCCGAGTATTGGCATCACGCCCACAACCGACTTTCTGTCAACGAAAAGCCACGAGCTTATACCCGTGCACGCCACCAAGCGTGGCTCCATCGGCGTAGGTTGGCACTCTGATGGGACGGTTGGGGAACATTCTTGCGATGTGTGGGGCCACAATGCTCGCGCTCTGGCCAGTCAACAACACCTCACCATTGTACATCTGGAATGCCTCGGACAGCGTGCCGATCGGAGTCTATCGCCTGCAAGAGGCCGGACCATTGCACGTTACTGAGCTCGTGGCGGTTCGAACTCCAGACCCGCTCGCGACTTTTCTCGATCTCAACGGCTATTTGCCAAGCGGCCTTCCAATGCTCAAGCGTGTGCTGGCGTTGCCCGGCCAAACCGTCTGCAGAACGGGCCTCGCAATCATCGTCGACAGCATACACGTGGGTGAGGCAAGCGAGCGCGATCGTCGCGGCCGTCCGTTGCCGGTCTGGCAGGGTTGCCGGGTCATTGCTGAGGGCGAAGTGTTTCTCATGAACTGGCAGTCGGCGGACTCACTAGACGGCCGATATTTCGGACCCCTGCCGAGATCGGCCGTCATTGGGCGAGCGCTCCCGGTGTGGACCAGAGAGAAGTGACAATGCCGGCTCTCCCCTGTTGGCTTGTCATTTCTCCATACGGCCGTTCGCAACATCGTTGCTCCGTCTCGGCCAGCTTCTTGAGAATCGGCGCGAATTGCCCCAGGATCAGGCGGCCTCAAGGCCGGCTGGGAGAAACTTTATACTTGGCGGCAGTCCGCACAATGCGATGTGGGGCCACTGCTTGCTTTTTGGAAGTTCTGCTGACGTTCGGACCGACCTCGAGCGCCAGAGCGGAGGTCGCATCGCGGGCACCAGCTGCGCACTCCATAACCCTGCCTCGTAGCATTGCATACGCCGCGTTCGTGACCGAAGCCTCCCACCGGTTCGCGATCCCGGAGCGTTGGATCGATGCCGTGATGCAGGTCGAAAGTGGCGGTAATGCGCACGCAATATCGCCTCGAGGAGCGCTCGGGCTGATGCAAATCATGCCCGCGACCTGGGTCGAACTGAGCGCTCGTCACGATCTCGGTATCGATCCGTTTGATCCGCACGACAATATTATAGCTGGGGCAGCGTACATTCGCGAGATGCTCGACCGGTTCGGATCGGGAGGGTTTCTTGCAGCCTACAATGCGGGACCGAAGCGGTATGACGAGCATTTGACGACAGGTCGATCGCTTCCAGAAGAAACGCAAACATATGTAGCCAGACTCGCAGCATTGATCGGAGTTGAGCAACGCAACAGCCGTGGTTCGGCCGCCAGACGCGTCGTGCTGTGGCAGCAAGCTCCAGTTTTTGTTGAGCGATCTGGCAGCTCGTCCGCTGCCGACAACTTTGCATCAGGAGTGCGCACAATGAATCCGTCGAAGGCAGCGCCTAAAGCTGTTGCCCGTGCACTTGTACCTCGCGCGAGGGGGCTGTTTTGGCATCGATCAATCAAGGTGCAGTCTCCATGATAGCAATCGGATTTGGTCGCAAGGCCTCGAAGGTTCTCGCATGTTTGAGAATGGCCGGCAGAGAGCGGGGGGAGCCGACCGCCGAGGGCAGGATAAAAGCCGCAAGGTGCGGCCGGTCGGTTGTGCGAGAAAGTGTACGGATTTCAATGATCCACTAAACATTGCGGCGACTAGGAGCAAAGTTCAGCTTTCCCCAAGGCGCTGTTCTTACACGGTTTTCGATGCCTTGCGGCGGCCGGAATGACGCGCGACGATGATCTTCGGATCCGTCCCGGCCGTATCCGTTCCACGCGCGCGCCCCGGACAAAGCCGTTTCTGGCGCAGGTACTCACAGCCGCTCAGAAGGCCGGGGGCCTCTCGCAAGGCAAGGATGGCCACGGCCGTAAGTTTGGACGCGGCCGCGCCGCGAGCATCGCTGCTTCACGGCTCCTCAACGCCCGCGGCCGCGGCGCTATGGTCAAGGCGCGGGTGGTACGGCGGATGCGTTCGCCGGGCGCGTTGCGCGGCCATATCGGTTACCTGCAGCGCGACGGAGTCACTCGCGACGGCGCTCCCGGCAAACTATTCGACGCTGCGGGGGATGTTGCGGACGGTCGCGCGTTCGTCACGCGTTGCGAGGGTGACCGCCATCATTTTAGGTTCATCGTCTCGCCTGATGATGCTGGTGAACTTGCCAGCCTGCGTAGCTTCACTCGGGAGCTGATGGACCAAGCCTCGCGCGACCTTGGCACACGGCTTGACTGGGTCGCGGTCGACCATTGGAATACCGAGCATCCGCACATTCACATCCTCGTGCGGGGCCGTACCGATGACGGTGCCGACCTCGTCATCAGCCGCGATTATATCGCTATGGGCTTACGCGCCCGCGCCAGCGACCTTGTCACGCGCGAACTTGGCCCTCGTTCGGAGCTCGAGATCCGCCAGAGCCTTGAGGCGGACACGACAGCCGAACGCTGGACCAGGCTCGATCGGACGCTTGCCCGGGAAGCGGGGATGGCGGACGGCGTTATCGATTTTAGGTTCGAGCGGGATGCCGAGCGCGATCCATTGCGGGAAATTCGCATCGGGCGGATGCGGACGCTCGAGCGGCTCGGCTTGGCGGAACCTGCCGGCCCCGCGGTCTGGGTTCTGGCCGCCGATGCGGAGGCGAGGTTGCGCGCGCTGGGTGAGCGCGATGACATCATCAAGCGGCTGCACAAAACCCTCACGCGAGACGGCGCCAGCCGCACCCCCGCATCCTGGGCACTGGAGGGCGAAACTCAAGGCGAACCGATCGTTGGCCGTCTCATCGCGCGCGGGCTTGATGACGAGCTGAAGGGCACAGCTTTTGCAATCGTCGATGGGATTGACGGGCGCGTGCATCACGTGAAGCTTCCTGACGTTGAGGCGGCCGGCGATGGGCCGATCGGTGGGATTGTGGAACTGCGCCGGTTTGCGGACGCCCGTGGTCGCACACGGATTGCGCTCGCGGTTCGCTCGGAGCTCGTCCTGGACCAGCAGGTCGCGGCGGATGGTGCAACGTGGCTAGACCGGCAGCTCGTTGCGCGAAATCCTGCCGAGCTCTCGCGCAATGCGTTTGGCGCGGAGGTTCGTGCAGCACTTGAACGGCGCATCGATGTTTTGGCCGACCAAGGGCTCGCCCAGCGCGATGGTAACAAGGTCCGGCTAAGCCGCAACCTGATCGAAACCCTCCGCGATCGCGAACTCGACGTCGTCACACGACGTCTCATGAAGGAAACGGGGCTTCCGCACTCGTCATCTGATGTAGGTGAGCAGATTTCGGGGGTTTATCGTCGACGCCTGTCACTGGCCTCGGGGCGCTTCGCGATGATCGACAACGGCCTCGGGTTTCAGCTTGTGCCCTGGTCGCCTTCGCTCGAGCGGGAGTTGGGAAAACAGGTCAGCGGCATCGCCGGTCCAGGCAGCGTCGACTGGGACTTCGGTCGCAAGCGCGGCCTATCGCTTTGACCTGAGGCGATGGCGCTGCACTGCGCCCAATTGCAGGGCAGGAAAGACTTGGTTGCCTCGCGTCGACTGTCAAGGCGGAAAAATGGGAGAGGAGCGATAGTGAGCAGCGAATAGCGAATGGAGGGTCCACCGTTCTGGAACTATCTCTTCATCGCCTCCGGGTTCGCTCGACCTTGGTGGCGCTCGATCATCGACTGGACCCAGCTGTGTGGAAAAATGCGCCGTTCACCCTTAGGTCGCTGAGACTCTCAACGGCTAAATCGCACAGCAGAACCCTTCGAATCTAGATGGCCATCCCGTGTAGCGGAAACGGCATGGGGCCTTCGATCTTTAAGTGATCGGAAGGTGTCTGGCTGTGGCATGATGGCGGTGACGATACTTCCTTGCGTGCTGGTCTCGGATGCCGATGGCCAGATGCTCTGCAGAAGACTCCGGCGCTTCGCCCACCGACCACCAGAGTCCAGTTTGCTGGACTCAGTTGTGGGCGTGTCATCGAGCGGGCGAATAGCGATTTCAACCTGCTCGATTTTGATCCGGAGGCATTCGCGCGAGGTTATCCGCGTAGGCAGGCCGGCGAGCAATCGGAGAGCTCCGAGCCCGCAAGCTGGCTTTGACAGCGGATAGCCGAAGGGCAACCCGATTCGCGCAATGAAGATTTGGCAAACGCCAGTTCGCCTGTCCCGGCTCCCAGAGAGACCGCAACAGCTGACGTACAACATCCGAGCATCTGGCTGGCCAAGGCATCAACAGTCGACCGGCTGGAGGAGGACTCGCTCGACACGATGTGCGGGAGTATCTAGATGACCGTCGGCCCGGCAGTGTCGTCCCATCGGAAATAAGCTCCTGCCGGGGACGCTCCCCGCATGATTCTTGTACTCCAGGACCCCCGCCTCCCGCCGATTTAATCCGGGAACGCTCACCTCGTCGATAACGCGTTGTGGCACGCCGCACCTCTCTTGATCGCGCGCACTTACGGAGAGCTTAGGCCAGACGCGAGCTAGCCTTCCGGACATCTATAACCCGGAGCCTCGCTTCGCGAAGGCCGGCCGGTTCGCCTCGAGCGGCAGCACGGTACGAGTTGATTGTCTCATCATCCAAGCGCCTATCACGCGAAGCTGCTTGGGACGGTGCTTTGAGGCGGCCTGTTCCACGCGAGGGATCTTTTTGGGCCCAAACGCGGCTTGCCAATCTGACCCGCCGATCCCTTCGCCAGGGCGCGCGCGACTACGAGAAGCATAAGCCTCTGATTGTAGCCAACAGGTCGATTGTGTCGATATCGGCAGGCCATGTCTGCGACAAAAATCATCTGGCATCAGCTGATCCTGGTTTGCCTAATCGCGTTCACCTTCGTGTGGGCCGCGACCGAATGGACTGCTTGTCAGCTTGCGTTCCAGCCGCAGCTTGGACCGGCCTGGTTCAGATTAGGCACCTGGTCCGTCTACCAGCCGTTTGCCTTCTTCATCTGGTGGTTTGAATTCGACGCTTACGCGCCCACGATATTCCTCCAGGGGGGCGCCATTGCCGGGAGCGGTGGGATCGCGGCAGTCGCCGCAGCAATGATGCTTTCGGTCTTGCGCGCGCATGAGGCTCGCGATGTCACGACTTACGGATCAGCGCGTTGGGCCGATACGCGCGAAGTCAAACGGGCGGGGTTGCTAGGCAACGATGGCCTTGTGCTCGGGCGTTTCGATGGTCGATATCTTCGCCATGATGGGCCTGAGCACGTGCTCTGCTTTGCGCCTACCCGTTCGGGCAAGGGAGTCGGCCTTGTCGTTCCGACTCTTTTGACCTGGCCGCGTTCGGTGATCGTCCACGATATCAAGGGCGAGAATTTCCAGTTGACCTCGGGGTGGCGCGCGCACCTTGGAGATGTACTCTTGTTCGACCCGACCAACGCAGCAAGCGCGGCCTACAATCCCCTTCTTGAGATTCGCCGTGGTGATTGCGAAGTACGAGACGCGCAAAATGTCGCGGATATCCTAGTCGATCCCGAAGGGGCGCTCGAGCGGCGCAATCATTGGGAAAAAACCAGCCATTCTCTGCTCGTCGGCGCTATCCTGCATGTCCTCTACGCTGAAGCTGACAAGACACTTGCCGGGGTTGCCAGATTTCTTTCGGACCCGTGCCGCCCGATCGTGGCCACGCTGAATGCGATGCTTGCGACTCCCCATCTTGGTGATCACGTTCATCCCGTCGTCGCTTCAGCTGCGCGAGAGCTGCTCAACAAGAGCGAAAACGAGCGGTCGGGCGTGCTGTCGACCACCATGAGCTTCTTGGGCCTTTATCGCGATCCGGTCGTCGCTAAGGTCACCGCGCGGAGCGATTGGCGCATTCGCGATCTCGTCGACAGACAGAAGCCCGTTTCACTCTATCTCGTCGTGCCGCCATCCGACATCGTCCGCACCAAACCCCTGATGCGGCTCATCCTCAACCAGATCGGACGGCGCCTGACCGAGAGCCTGGATCCCGACCGGCGCCGTCAAAAGCTCCTACTGATGCTCGATGAGTTTGCAGCCCTTGGCCGCCTCGATTTTTTCGAGAGCCAGCTTGCCTTCATGGCGGGCTATGGCATTCGCAGTTTCCTGATCACTCAGAGCTTGAATCAATTAGAACGTGCCTATGGGCCGAACCACGCGATTCTCGACAATTGTCACATCCGGATCGCCTTCTCCACAAATGACGAGCGCACCGCTAAGCGCGTCTCGGATGCTCTGGGGACCGCAACCGAACTGCGCGCCATGAAAAACTATGCCGGGCATCGCTTAAGCCCTTGGCTTGGACACTTGATGGTGAGCCGCCAAGAGACGTCCCGTCCGCTCCTGACGCCCGGCGAAGTCATGCAGCTCTCATCGAAAGAGGCGATTGTGATGGTGTCGGGCCTCCATCCGCTGCGTGCCACTAAGGTTCGTTACTATGAGGACCCGCAATTTCAGAAGCGAATCGTCAAGCCCGCTGAAACAGGAACAATTCTCTTGTCCTCGCGCCCAAATGAAGACTGGTCAGGGCACCCAACCCCTGCGCCCTCGACCGAACTGCTTGCGCCTCGGCAGCAAAAGCGTGGCGATCCGAATGGAGGGCTGCGGCGCGAGCCAGAATTGCCGCAGCACGAGGAGATCGAAATCAAGGCACCGCTCGCGGAACATGAGTTCGATGCTGGTCCCGATGAGCCCGACGCAGATGCTGTCCAGGCACAAGCGCTTAGCCGCGCAATGCAGGGATTAGCGCGCGCGACCAGCCTCGACCCTGACGATGGCATGGACCTCTGAGTGGGCAAATCGGTGAAAAAGATTCAGCTCAGTGTCTACCTTGATCCGGAGACATTCAGAACCCTTGATGTCTTCGCGGAGCGTCGTGGCCAACCCAAGTCGCTGGTCGCAGAGGCCGCGATCACGTCATTTCTTTCGCCTGACGATTCCGACCGACGCGAGGCGGCTATTGCCAAGCGGCTGGATCGGACCGCACGGCTGCTCGAGCGTCTCGAACGCAATGGCAACATCACGCTCGAGACGCTCGCCCTGTTCATTCGCTTCTGGTTGACATCGGTGCCGGCATTACCAGAACAATCCAGTCCAGCCGCTCGCGCCAAAGGCGCCGAACGTTATGATCGATTCGTTGAAGCGCTTGGCCGAAGGCTTTCCAGCGGATCAACCGTTCTGAAAGAGGTGAGCTTCGATTCGAACCCCGCAATTCCAGAGTAAGCGGGCGGGCGATGCAGGACTACAAGGGAATTTGCGAGGGTGCTCGCGCCGAGTACATTTCGGCCGCAAACAACGATAGAGCCAAATCGAACGGAGCGAGCGCGTTAGATCGGTCCCGACGGCAGATATCTGAAGGTAGCAGGCCGCATGACATGAATGCTGAAATCTGAAGCGAGTTGAGACTTGCCCGGTCTCCATCGAGCTGCCGCTCACTGGAGTAACGCTGCTTGCTTGACAAGCGGAAGCCTTCCAGAGTTTCGGAAGGTCTTCTGAATAGTTGGCCTACCAGTTTTAGCGAATTGCATCGCAGGTCCTCTGTGTTAGCAATCCACGTTGTAAGGTCTTACTATGCGAACATCCTGTCGAAAAATGCGAGAACTTGCACTGCCCCACACTTCAGCAAGCTGGTGCGACGGTATCGTTTACGTCAGATTGCGATCGGGCAACGCCTGAGATCGTCTGCAATATGTTTCCACAATTCCAAAGGAACGGAACTAAATCGTCCCCTTTCGATGGAAGGGACAGCTGCGCCACGAGAAGCCCATTGGCTTGGAGCCGTTTGAATGAGGCCCAATTCCCCCGGATGGCGACGATGGCCAAGCATCCTCACACCAAATCCAATCTGATCCGCTCTCTCGCCTCACGACAAGGCGGCGTTACACAAGCAGAGTTGCGCAAGGCCACGGGATGGAAGCTTGTCCCGATGCCCCTGATCGCCAAGCGGTGCAAGATGAAGCTGATTACCAAACGTGAGAAAGGCAACGTCACTCGCAAGAATGGTAAGATCGCCAGCAAGAGCGGCCACTTCGCCACGTACTACATGATGGCGCATGATTCGACTACGGCAGTAGCCGACGCGACTACCGACACAGTAGGTAGAAAGTCTTATCCCTCAACGCATAACCCAAGCGATGCGGAAAACGCGTCATGAGCCACAGTCCTGCAGGGCATTGCGCAGCTATCTGGACAGCGAGGCTTGGCTATTGCCGCTTTTCGCGCTGGCTATCCCGCTTCCAAGGAATGCGCGAAACTATTATAGCCCATTTCGATGCCAATGCCGAAATCGCGAAACCCGGCTCGCTCGCGGAAACAACGCAGCAGAGCTTTGACGTCTTAAGCGTCAATTTCCCTAGACCCTATTTCAACGTCCACAACGCGTTGCCTCGCGCGCGCAATCTAAACGCGATCGGCTTCACGGCTTCTTTGTCCGATCAGGTCGGAATCGCGGGAACATCGGCCGTATCCGCATCCAAGGCCGCACTGTGCAACTTGACGCGAGCGCTTGGCGACCAACTGATCCGCCGAAGCGTTCACGTAAACGCCGAGAGCTCGGGCGTCATTGAAACCCCGCTGTTTAGGAAAATCGGCATTTCCGAGGTCAGCGTGCAAGACCGCGGATCGGTCCTGCTCGAGCAGATAGCCGCGAAACACTTCGGCAAGCCACGGAAGATCGCGGCGCGTGAGCTTCCTCGCTTTCTGCGACGCATCCTACATCACCGGCATCGACGCGCCTGTCGATGGCAGACGCACACAGCCCTGAATCCGACAAGCCTTGCCGCTGTGCTCGAAGAGCCTCCCGTGACAGTCATCTGTCGTCCTCTACACCAGTCCAGTGCAGCGCTCGAATACTCACAATGAGAAGAAGAGAATGAGAAACATCGTCAAGGCAGCCGCCGTACAGATCAGCCCCGTGTTGTACAGCCGAGAGGGGACAGTCGAGAAGATCACCAAAAAGATTCGCGAATTGGGCAAGAAGGGGGTGCGTTTCGCCACGTTCCCCGAGACCATCATTCCCTACTACCCGTATTTCTCGTTCGTCCAGCCGCCCTTCACGCTTGCCAATGAGCATCAGAGGCTGCTTGAGCAATCCCTTACGGTACCCTCTGCGGAGACGCATGCGATCGGCGATGCCGCCAAGGACGCCCAAATGGTCGTTTCAGTCGGCGCCAACGAGCGGGACGGAGGATCAATCTACAACACTCAACTCCTGTTCGATGCGGACGGCACGCTGATCCAGCGTCGCCGCAAGATCACCCCTACCTATCATGAGCGGATGGTGTGGGGCCAGGGCGACGGTGCCGGCCTTCGCGCCGTAGACAGCGCGGTTGGCCGGATCGGCCAGCTTGCGTGCTGGGAACATTATCTCCCGCTGGCCAGATACGCCTTAATTGCCGATGGCGAGCAGATCCACTCCGCGATGTACCCCGGTTCGATCTTCGGCCCCCTCTTCTCCCAGCAAACGGAAGTGAGCACCCGACAGCATGCCCTTGAGTCGGCCTGCTTCGTCGTCAGCGCAACCGCATGGCTCAACGCCGACCAACAAGCCCAAATTGCCAACGACACGGGCGCTGCTATCGCACCGATTTCGGGCGGTTGCTTCACCGCTATCGTTGCCCCCGATGGTCAATTGATAGGCGAGCCCCTGAAGGAAGGTGAAGGAGATGTGATTGCAGATCTCGACTTCATCGAAATCGACGGGCGCAAGAGAGTGATGGACGCAAGCGGTCACTACAGTCGCCCTGAACTGATCAGCCTCCTGATTGACCGGACACCTTCTCCGCACGTCCATGAACGGATTATTCCCCCCAGGAGCGTGGCGACTCCCGGCCTTCACCGCGAGGCCCGCGCTCTGACGCCGCTTGAGAGTTAATGGTCCTGCCCGCCAGGGCCGGAGGAGATTGGTGCATCCCGCTTCGACCCGAACGGCCGGAGATACAGGTAGAAGGAACTAGTTTGCAGCAGGGCCATGCGGGCCGCTCGCATGATCCAGACCGATTCTCTATTGGAGAAATGCCCAGCTGCGGAGCCTCGCCGAGGCCTTCAGCCTACAGCGCACCTCGTCACTGCAGCGGCAAGTACGCTTCAGGTGTTCGAACTGTTACGCTGACCGCCGCATCGCCCATCCTTGCAGCGCCCCGCCTCGAGATCTGGATGTTGCCTCAATGAGGATCCGCTCATATCGCAAAGGCCACATCGTCAGCTCGAGACGCTCGTCACGGCAGGTCTTTCCGAGTGGCGTCCAACGGCGGGGGAGATCAGGTCCAGGCAATCCTCGCCGGGGAAGCTGGCGAAGGTGAACGCGGAGTCAAGCGACGGTGAGTTGTATGCAAGGGCATCCAGCATTCTGCGCAACACGAGCCCCATTCGGGGTAGGAATTCCATGGAGGACGATAAAACCAGATTACTTGCCGAGAAGGTGCCCACTCTTGCGCTCAACGATGCGGAGCCAGCCGCGCGGCTTGAGCGCTGGGCCAAAGAATACGCAAAATGGTGTCCTCGACCCAGCCTCCAGACGCGATGAAGATTCATAACTGCCGCCGCACGGTGCTCCAGGAGGCGCCGGCACGCTCTCAGTAAACAACCGCAGTTTCAGGGCGCAGTATCCAGCCCTATGCTGGCCGGATGGAGCAAAGAGTACTTTTCAGGTGCCCACGCCGGGCATGAACGTGCAGCACCTGCTGACGGCACTGGAGCAGATCGGTCCCGACACTCATCTGCCGGTCGTTTGTCTGGCATGCTCCTCGGTCTATTTCGTGAATGCCTACACCGGCAAGCTGCTCGGCGGCCGCAGTGCTTCCGAAGTGCGGTGAGGGCGGTCGACTGGTGAGATCCGGGGGCTCACTCCGGCTTGGGTGCGCATCCTTTCCCGATGTAGTTCGTGTACCGTCCCTGGAAAATCCAGCGCCCTGGAGCGGTGATGTTTGCTGCCGCTGCCGGCGGTCTTCGTCAAGCCTCGCCGGCATCGGAGATGGCGCTCACGGCTGGCACGGTGCGGGGCAGCGGTAGCGTGCGTTGAAGATTGCGGCTGGCCGACGAAGGCTTGCCGAGCTTGGCATCGTATTTCGCGGGCAGCACCAGAAGCCGCTTTCGCGTGAACGGGTCGGCCTTACCGGCCAGATCGCGCGCCCGCTATGCAAAGCTGTAGAACTCAACATCCATGGTGTGCCCCAACTCAACGCTACCAGGATGCACTTAAGTACATCGGCCGCTCCGACGTCAAGGCGGGCGAGCAGTGGCCTTGCGCGGAATGTGCTGCGACGTGCTGTAACAGCCGATCTGGCGCGAGTAAGCTCGCTGTCGGCAGGGACAATTCACATGACAGTCCTCCATCAGATGCGGAAGCAACGCCCGGCGTGCGGAGGGAGCGATGGATCTCCTGGCTGGCGAGGACGGGCACAACGAGCGCTACGTCTGCCGTAGCGAGGGGGACCCGCTACGCGATTTAGCCGCCTGCCAGTGCGGCCGACCATTCCCCTAAGGCCCCGAGAAGTGAGTGGTCGCACCGGGCCAGCAGATACGTTTCAACGGCCGTGAGCTGGGCTGGACGCGCGGCACGCGAACGGTTGTAAGTCCTATCGCACGCTGGTGATGCATGCCGGAAATCGGTGAGGCGCAGGTGTATTGTGGTCGCGCGCATGAGCTGGTGCGCTTCTTATGAGGCGCCTCACCCCATAGGGAACAACGCCGGTGCGTCCGCGGGGGTCGTTCGCGACGTCGGGGGCGCGAGGGCGATGTCTAGATTGCGCCTGCGCCTCTTTTTTGGATCGGTGACTTTTTCGATTTCAAGTAAGGGTGCACGCACCGTCCGCGAAATCGCTCGTCTGTCGGCGACCTGACAGTCTAGAGGGACAAGAGGCTACGAGACGTCTGGCGCTGGTCTTTGAGAGTCCGCCGTTTCTTTCTTTCGGTACGCCAGACTGCGACCAGAATGTCCCCGCGGTTGAAGCGGCATGCGGTCTCGACGCTTTTGTCGTGCGTCATCGCAGCGCGATTCATCCGTTCGACCGAACATACAAACCACGCGCGTGCAAGCGCGGGCGGTGTGCAGTCGCAGAGAGAAGGAAGCTGGAGTATGCAGATTAGCGGCGAGCGCCGGGGAGAACCGACCTCAAGTCGGAATGAAGCTGAGGTAGACGCGCAGCCGAGTCCAAGCGATGCTCAGCAGACCAGAAAGATACCGATTCAACTTTCTGAGTGCATTTTTCAGCGACTCCAAGCCGCGACTGAGCGCGCTGGTATGGGCAAGAGCGTCGCCATCGAGGCGGCTCTTGAGCGCTTCCTGGATCCGGCGCCGCCTATAGAGGGCCTTGTTTTCGAGGCGATCGAGCGAACGAATGAGCAGGTGCTCAGTCTGCGGACGGACATCGCGATGATCGCGGAAATAGTGGCTCTCCATGTGCGATACCACCTCACGCTGACGCCGCCGATGCCGCCATCCAAGCAGGACGAGGCGTGCGTACTCGGGCTCGAGCGCTTCAAGGCGTTTGCCGAGCAGGTCGATCGTCGCGTACGGTTTGGCCGCCCCTTGCTGCAGGAGGCAATTGATCGCTCGGGAAATTCCAGCCGATCCGGGTCTGAAATGGGAGGCGGAGCGTCACGCGCCGTTCGACGAGCGCCAGCTGAAGAAGAACCCCACTGTGTGGCCGTCGTAGGTGAAAACTCAGAGGCGTGTGCTGTCGCCGAGGAGGGCGGCAGCAATATCAACTTTCGACAGCTGCCAACGCCTTGTGTTAAAGCCAGTGGCCGCGTTCCGAGCAACACGCGCAGCGATGCCGCTGGGCTGATATCAGGCGAGAAGCCGGTCAACCGGGGTTGGAGCTGGCGGATCATCTCTTGCGTGTTCCTTCCCTTTGCCGCGGGATATTATCTTTCCTACCTGTTTCGGATGATCAACACGCTAATTTGTGGCCGCCTCGCGTCTGAATTGGAGCTTGGTACGGCCGATTTGGGGCTGTTGGGCTCGATCTACTTTCTGGTCGTTACCGGCAGCCAGATTCCGATGGGCATGCTCTTGGATCGCTTCGGTCCGCGCCGAGTCCAGGGTGCGCTCTTGCTGCTGGCTGCAGCAGGCGCTGCGCTTTTCGGATTATCGAGTGGATTTCTGTCGCTTCTGGTTGCTCGCGCGATGATAGCATTTGGCACCGCAGCTTCCCTCATGTCTGGCCTGAAAACAGTCGTGCTCTGGTTTCCGAGAGAGCGCGTGGCGCTCATCAACGGCTGTATGATCATGCTGGGTGCACTGGGCGCGGTAACGGCAACCGCACCAGCCGAGGCATTGCTTAATTGGATAGGCTGGCGCGGTCTATTTGAGCTGCTTGCCGCATCCAGTGCCTCCGCGGCCGCTTCGATCTATTTTTTGGTTCCAGAGCATGAGGCAACTGCGAAGAGCCCTCCAGGAACGGTCAGCCTGAAGACCGTCTATACGGATGGGCGGTTCTGGAGAATTGCGCCGATTTCTTCAACATGTATTGGGTCCGCGTGGGCCCTGCAGTCCTTGTGGGCAGCGTCCTGGCTGAACGATGTGGAAGGGTTGGATCGAACAAGCCTTGTCACACAATTGCTCGTCATGGCGATAGCCCTAAGCATTGGCGCATTGCTGCTCGGCGTGGTCGCCGATTCGCTGCGTCGGCATGGCAAGAACATTGAAACGTTGCTCGCAATCATAGCTGCTGTGTTCATTGCAGCCGAACTCGCGCTGATATTGCATCCGCCATTTCCGTCGCTACCGTCGTGGATCATTGTGGCGGTGGTCGGATCAGCAATCGTGCTCAGCTACGCGATCATCGGAGATTACTTTCCGGCCCAACTGATCGCGCGCGCGAACGGCGTGCTCAACGTTCTGCATTTCGGGTGGGCTTTCCTCGTCCAGTACGGGACGGGGTTAATTCTCGCGCAATGGCCGGCAAAGGACGGACACTACCCCTCAATCGCGTATCAGACGGCGTTCAGTATCAATGTTGTGCTGCAGCTGGTCGCCCTGGTCTGGTTCATCGCCCCTCGGCTCAAAGAGTTGATTTGGAAATCTGAGATCGCCCTCAAGCGCAAGTCGACGGGCCAAAGCAGGTCAGTTCACGTCATTATCCCGATCGCCGAAATGGTTATCCTGAAAACCGATCAAGATGTGGAGTGGTGAAGTCGGCCCTCTGCCTGACCCGCCTCGCCGGTCTACAGGCGCGTCAAGAACGTCCGGCCGACTGATTGCCTGAGAAGCTCCAAACAGCTGGTCGGATATGCGACATGCGTCACAAGGTCGACAGGAAAGATACGAAAAATGCGTAATATCAATGAGCGCTGGCTGGCATGCGACTTGCTGTTGTTTTCCGCAGAGCCAGGTAAAGCGAATTTGAGCAATGACCAGTGTGACTGAGAGCGCAAGGCAAGTCGGTGCGGAGAATGTGCTGAGAGTCGGTTCGCCGGCTCCCTCCATCAAAGTTGAGGACTGGCTACGTGGCCAGCCCGTTACAACGTTCGAACCTGGGAAAGTATACATTATCGAGTTTTGGGCGACGTGGTGCGGACCATGTATCGCCTCGATGCAGAATTTGGTGATCCTGCAAAGCAAATACAGGAGCAGCGGAGTTGAGGTGGTGGGCATCGCGGCTCACGAACAAGCTTCGACGGCAGATGAAGCGCGAGCCAGCTTGGACGCTTGGTTGACGAAGAGCTTGCCAAATCTGAACTTCGCGATCGCATTCGACTACGCCGGCGAAATGAACAAGCTTTGGATGGATCCCAGCTTTTCTGTCGGGATTCCCTCGTCATTCGTGATCGATCGTGACGGCCGCTTCGCCTTTATCGGCCATCCGACGCAATTCGATAACGCGTTGCCCAAAGTTCTTGACGGCTCCTGGGCAGTGAGCGACGAAGCCCAAGCCCTGGATGCGGAGAGGATAACCAAGGGTCGACGCAGAAAGCGCGAACTATCGCAGAAGCGAGCGCTGGTGGAGCCGATCTTTGCCAGACTTGAAGCCGCCATGAACAGTAAGGATTGGGCGGCAGCCCTTTCAGGGGTTGAGGAGGCACTCGCTGCGATGCCGGACGAGGTCACCTTTCGTGGGCTTCATGCGGAATTGTTGCTTCACAAAATACGCGACATGCGGGCCGGCCTGGCGGTATTGCGCCAATTGGTTCGCGATGCGATCGACAAGAAATCCGTGGTTTGGATGAGCGTGGCCATCCGCCAGCTCTTCGACCCCGCGAAAGACTACTCCGGTTTTCCACATGCCGAGCGCTTTGCCATGGGCAAGGACCTCTCCGAACACATCCTGGCGGCGAATCCGCCCCAAGGCAGCGAGGGCGCGAAGTTTCTCTCGTACGGGGCGGTCGCTCGGTACTATTACGAGACCGGTAACAGGGATCGCGCGATCGAATTGGTCGAGGTGGCGCTGAAATGGCTGGATGCAGCGCCTGCCTCGGATGTAGCGAAACGGGATCTCGTGCAGTGCTCACTCCAGGCCTTGGCGAGCTACAGGAGTGAGAAGCTCTGTTACGAGGAGTGTGGTTCGACACCGCAAAACACAGCTCCCGAAAAGCCGCAACCGGGATCGCCAAGGGAGGCAGCGTGAGCAATGCTGCTGGCCATGTCTTCTCGGCCCTTGTGGTTTTGCGATCGACGTCGATGCCTTTGGGGATGTCGGGGCATTCACCTGAGGCGAGGATAGGATGAGTGAGGGGTGAACGCAGGCGAGCCGCACCACCACAACTTCTCTACGATGAATGTTTCTTCAACGTACGTCGCGATCCGGTGCGATAGCGGCGAGAATGCCTGTCCAGGTGAAGAGTGGTCGCGGGCTGCTAAAGGTGGCGTCTTATAAGATGCTGGTGGCATCTTCGAACAACCAAAAAAGATTGAAATGGGTGGTGACGTTGATGCATTCCAACTCTCAAGGAAGCTTTCTCAAGTTTTTATGGCTGGTTTCAGAAGGGATTCAGAACTTCGTTTCGCGTTGGCCACGAGCCCATTCGGGAGAGGCGGCAAACCCTGGCAACGGACGGGGTCGTTTAAAGCGGTCAGTGCCCTGTGCGCGCCGCGCTAAGGTAACACTGAGCCAAGCCGTGCCTTCATTGTCACCCCTCTTTGGTACCACGGCGCCGGGGCGAGCGTGATGCACAATCACCGCCAGCGCCGCTCTGTCAAAGCCGCCGCCCTGTTCCAGCCATCCGGCCCCTGGTACAATGTTCTTTATGTCCAGGTACTCATCGCGATCCTGATTGGCGTTCTCGTTGGTTGGTTGTGGCCTGCTGTGGGGACGAACAGCTGGGTCAAAGCGCTTGGTGACGGATTCATCAAGCTGATCAAAATGGTGATCGCGCCGATCATCTTCTGCACTGTTGTGTCCGGAATTGCGCATGTTCAGGATGCACGAAAGGTCGGCCGAGTCGGCGTCAAGGCGCTGCTTTACTTCGAGATCGTTTCAACCTTCGCGCTGATCCTGGGTCTCGTGATGGGCAATCTCGTTCAGGCCGGCCATGGGCTGGCTCCCAGGGCTGATGCCGCGGCGGTAGCCAACTACGTCAAAAGAGCGGAAGGGCAGAAGGCGGTCGATTTCCTCCTTAATATTATTCCGGATAGCGTAGTTGGCGCTCTGGCCCGAGGCGACGTGCTACAGGTGCTGCTGTTTGCCATCCTATTCGGGTTCTCGCTGATGGCGCTTGGCGAGCGGGGTGAGCGGATGCGCAGTCTGGTCGACGATGCTGCACACGCGGTGTTTGGTGTCATTAGGATCGTGATGAAGGCAGCGCCAATCGGGGCGTTCGGCGCCATGGCCTACACTATCGGCGAATTCGGACCGTCCGCGCTCGGTAAACTCATCGGCTTGGTTGCGCTGTTCTACGTGACAGCCGGGCTCTTCGTGATCATTGTGCTTGGTCTGGTTGCGCACTTGGTCGGTTTTTCTATTCTAAAGTTCATCGTTTACATCAAGGATGAGCTGCTGATCGTCCTCGGAACGTCGTCGTCCGAAAGCGCGCTGCCGCAGTTGATGGAAAAACTCGAACGGCTGGGCTGTTCCAAGCCGGTCGTTGGCCTGGTGGTGCCGACAGGATACTCTTTCAATTTGGATGGGACGAACATTTACATGACGTTGGCGACCTTGTTCATCGCGCAGGCGCTCGGGGTCGATCTCGACTTCGGCCAGCAGCTCACGATACTGGTTGTGGCGATGCTCACCTCGAAGGGCGCAAGTGGTGTTACCGGTGCCGGGTTCGTCACACTGGCCGCAACATTGACCGTGGTCAGTCCTGACCTCGTCCCGGGCATTGCGATCGTATTCTCGATCGACAAGTTCATGAGCGAGGTGCGCGCGCTTACCAACATTATCGGAAACGGTATTGCCGCGGTGTTTGTGTCGTGGTGGGAAGGCGAACTCGACCATGTCTCGCTACACGCGCAGCTCAAGTAGACCTGCGATCTCAGCTCGGCCATTGCGGACTAGAAATCACTCTTTGAATATCTGCATTCTGGGGGGCAATCGTCGTGCAGTACAGGGCCGGCCTGATTCCAGGGGGAATGGTGCAGGGTCATTACGCTCACGGTGGTGCACCAGACCAGCGTCGGCATTGGTACCTGCGGCAGCCCGCCGGCTGATGTGGTTCATTATCCCGGGTTTGAGCGTCCTCCAAAAGCGGGAGCTCAATCGTGCCTACGCGCGGCAGCGACAGTGGTTCGATTTCTCGCCTCGCCGTCGAGGGGTCGGCGCGTCAAGCCGGCGCTCTTTTCAAATGTTCCTTTTTCTACGCTAGACTTCGAACGGCATATTCCCTTTGTTGCGGTAAGACACGACCTATCTTTTATTTGCCTTCAGATGAGGGCGCCGAAGCGGCCTCAGCAGCTTGGGGCAAATCGTGGCGATCCATTCTTTTGATTCAGAAGCGAACTTGCGCGGAGCGCGTATGCTGCGTACCGCGTTGGGGCCCGCCATCGCATGGTTCTTGGAAGATCCGGCAATCGTCGAGGTGATGCTCAATCCCGACGGCCGACTGTGGATCGACCGACTGTCGAGCGGCCTTACGGATACTGGCAAGAATATATCCCCTTCTGACGGAGAGCGAATCATCCGCGTGGTGGCTCACTACGTGGGTGCCGAGGTTCATCCCGGGAGCCCACGGATTTCTGCCGAGCTGCCCGAGACGGGGGAGCGATTCGAGGGGCTGCTGCCGCCGGTCGTGGCCGCGCCAACATTTGCGATCCGAAAGCCGGCGGTCGCCGTGTTCAGCCTCGAGGATTACGTCGCAGTCGGCATTATGACGCCGGATCAGGCCAGTGCATTGAGGGATGCAGTTTGCGCGCGCAAGAACATTCTGGTCGCCGGCGGCACCTCGACCGGCAAGACGACACTGACCAATGCCCTTCTCGCCGAGGTGGCTAAAACGACTGACCGTGTCGTTCTCATCGAAGATACGCGCGAGCTTCAGTGCTTGGCGCCAAACCTCGTGGCGCTCCGCACGAAGGATGGCTTGATCTCGCTCTCCGACCTGGTCCGTTCGTCGCTTCGTCTGCGCCCCGATCGAATTCCCATTGGTGAGGTGCGCGGAGCCGAGGCGCTCGATTTGCTCAAGGCCTGGAGCACCGGACATCCGGGCGGAATCGGCACGATCCATGCCGGAACGGCGCTCGGGGCGCTACGCCGACTCGAGCAGCTAGTCCAGGAAGCTGTCGTCACAGTCCCCCGGCCGCTTATCGCCGAAACAATCAACGTAATCGCGGTGCTCAGCGGCCGCGGCGCCGAACGCCGCTTGAGCGAGCTCGCCCGCGTTACCGGCATAGAAGCATCAGGCGATTACAGCCTTTCTGCAATTGGAGACCGATCATGACGATGCCTTCATCTCTCCGCCGCGCCAGCATTCCGGCCACGGCAATTGTGACCCTTTGGCTGAGCAGTATCCCGGCGTGCGCCGCTGGCTCAAATATGCCGTGGGAGCAACCGCTCAACCAGATTTTGCAATCGGTCGAGGGTCCCGTCGCCAAGATTATTGCGGTCATCATCATCATTGTCACCGGGCTCTCGCTCGCATTTGGCGACACGTCTGGTGGCTTTCGTCGCCTGGTTCAGATCGTGTTCGGTCTGTCCATCGCCTTTGCGGCATCAAGCTTCTTTCTGTCTTTCTTCTCCTTCGGCGGCGGCGTGGTGATCTAATGGAGGAGCCTGTCGCAGGCTTTATCGCGCCCGTGCATCGTGCGCTCACCGAGCCTATCCTGATGGGCGGTGCGCCGCGCGCCGTGGCGATCGCCAACGGCACGTTAGCGGCGGCACTCGGTCTTGGGCTGCGCCTGTGGGTTGCCGGCCTCCTCCTCTGGTTCGTCGGCCACATGGCCGCCATCTGGGCCGCAAAACGCGATCCCGATTTCGTGGAAGTCGTGCGCCGGCACGTCCGTATTCCAAGCCACCTCAGGTCCTAGAGTTGCCTATGATGAATCTTGCCGAATATCGCCGTTCAAACACGCGCCTTGCCGACTTCCTGCCTTGGGCGGCCCTGGTCGATGAGGGCGTCATTCTCAACAAGGATGGATCCTTTCAGCGAACGGCCCGGTTCAGAGGGCCGGATCTCGACAGCTCAGTGCCGGCCGAGCTTGTTGCTGTCGCAGGCCGCCTCAACAATGCGCTCCGTCGCCTCGGATCGGGGTGGGCCGTCTTCGTCGAGGCGCAACGGCATTCGGCAGGACGCTATCCGCCGGATACATTCCCGGACGTCGCCTCGGCGCTGGTGGATGCGGAGCGGAAAGCGCAGTTCGAGGAGGCCGGCAGCCACTATGAGTCGAGCTACTATCTGACTTTCCTCTATCTGCCTCCGGCAGAGAGTGCGGCCGTGGCGGAGCGCCTGCTGTACGAGGGCAGCCATCGCGCTGCGGGAGCGGATGCGCGCGAGGTGCTTGCCGGCTTTGTCGACCGGACCGGCCGCGTCCTGCAGCTCGTCGAGGGTTTCATGCCGGAATGTGGCTGGCTCGATGACGAGCAAACGCTGACCTACCTGCATTCGACGGTCTCGACCAAACGGCATCGCGTGCGCGTGCCAGAAATTCCGATGTATCTCGATGCGTTGCTTGCCGATCAATCCCTGACAGGAGGTCTCGAGCCCATGCTGGGCGAGGCGCATCTGCGCGTTCTGACGCTCGTGGGCTTTCCAACCGCGACCACGCCCGGAATTCTCGACGACCTGAACCGGCTGGCATTCCCGTATCGCTGGTCCACGCGGGCGATCATGCTCGACAAGACAGATGCCACAAAGCTCCTCACCAGGATCAGGCGGCAATGGTTTGCCAAGCGCAAGTCGACCGCGGCGATCCTGAAGGAGGTGATGACGAACGAGGCCTCCGCGCTTCTGGATACCGATGCCCACAACAAGGCGATGGACGCCGACAGTGCGCTCCAGGAATTGGGCTCGGATCAGATCGCACAGGTCTTCGTTACGGCAACGGTCACGGTCTGGGACGGGGATCCTCGCGCAGCCGACGAAAAGCTCCGCCTCGCCGAAAAGGTCGTCCAAGGCCGCGACTTCACCTGCATGGCCGAGACGGTCAATGCCGTCGAAGCCTGGCTCGGCAGCCTGCCGGGACAAACTTACGCAAACGTCCGCCAGCCGCCGGTCTCGACCCTGAACCTCGCCCATATGATCCCGCAATCTGCCGTATGGGCCGGAGAGGTGAGGGATCACCACCTCAACGCGCCCCCATTGTTCTTCGGTAAGACTGAGGGTTCCACGCCATTCCGGTTTTCGCTGCATGTCGGAGATGTCGGCCACACTATGGTCATCGGGCCGACGGGCGCCGGTAAGTCGGTGCTGCTCGCGCTCATGGCGCTGCAGTTCCGCCGCTATCGCGAGGCGCAGATCTTTGCGTTCGACTTCGGAGGCTCGATCCGCGCATCGGCCATCGCCACGGGGGGCGACTGGCATGATCTCGGCGGCGCCCTGGAATCCTCAGAATTCGTCTCGCTCCAGCCGCTTGCGGGCATCGACGATGTCGGCGAGCGAGGCTGGGCATCCGACTGGATCGCATCGATCCTGACGCGCGAGCGGATCGAAGTCACCCCTGAGACCAAGGATCATGTCTGGTCGGCGTTGAACTCACTCGCCTCGGCACCAGTTAAGGAGCGGACTCTGACTGGGTTCTCCGTTCTTCTGCAGTCCAACGCTCTCAAGCGCGCGCTGCAGCCCTACTGCCTCGGTGGTCCATACGCCCTGTTGCTCGACGGCGAATATGAACGGCTGGGTGAAGCCTCCGTCCAGGTGTTCGAGACCGACGGATTGATTGGGACCTCTGTCGCGCCCGCAGTTCTGGCCTATCTGTTTCACCGGATCGAGGACCGCTTTGACGGCCGTCCGACACTGCTCATCATCGACGAAGGCTGGCTTGTGCTCGATGACGCCGATTTTGCCGGCAAGCTCCGCGAGTGGCTCAAAACCCTCCGCAAAAAGAACGCCTCGGTCGTGTTTGCGACCCAATCGCTTGCCGATATCGATGGCTCCAAAATCGCGCCTGCCATCATCGAGAGCTGCCCGACCCGCATCCTTCTGCCAAACGATCGCGCCATCGAGCCGCAGATCAAGGCGATTTACCGTCGCTTTGGGCTGAACGACCGGCAGATCGAGATCCTCGCCCGCGCCACTCCGAAGCGGGACTACTACTGCCAATCGCGCCGCGGCAACCGCCTGTTCGAGCTCGGACTTGGCGAAATCGCGCTCGCCTTCGCGGCCGCCTCGTCCAAAGCCGACCAGGCTTTGATTGATCGGGTGCTTGCCGAGCACGGAAGGGACGAGTTCGTCACGGGCTGGCTCAAGGCGCGCGACCTCGGCTGGGCCTGCAATCTCATTCCGCAGTTCGCCAAACAAGGAGCGCTCTGATGAGCTGTATCCGCCCGCTTCTGGCAGCAAGTATCATCGCCATGACCATGATCCAAGCGCCCCGCGAAGCGAAGGCGCAGTGGATCGTGTTCGATCCCAACAACTACGTTCAGAATGTGCTGACGGCCGCGCGTGAGCTGCAGCAGATCAACAATCAGATCACTTCGCTCCAGAACCAAGCGCAGATGCTGATCAATCAGGCGAAGAACCTGGCGAGCCTGCCTTATTCATCCTTGCAACAGCTCGAGAAGTCGATTCAACGCACCCAGCAGCTACTCTCGCAGGCGCAGCGGATTGCCTACGACGTCCAGCAGATCGATCGCGCGTTTTCCACCACCTATGCGCCGGCATCGGCGAGCATGTCCGATGGGCTCCTGGTCGCAAATGCCCAAACACGCTGGCAGAACTCAGTTGCCGGGCTGCAGGACGCCATGAGGGTCCAAGCGAGCGTTGTCGGCAATCTCGACGCCAACCGCATCCAGATGTCCGCCCTCGTGACGGCGAGCCAGGGCGCAGCGGGTGCGCTCCAGGCAAGTCAGGCCGGCAACCAGCTTCTTGCGCTGCAAGCCCAGCAGCTTGCGGACCTTACGGCGACTGTTGCCGCGCAAGGTCGCGCACAGACGCTCGAATCCGCCCAACGGGCTGCAGCGCAGGAGCAGGGTAGGGAGCAGCTGCGGCGCTTTCTCAATCCGGACCAAAACTATCAACCGACAACCGTGCAGATGTTCCACTGATCATGAAAATACGATTTGAACGACTACCTGTCGCGGCAGCAGCTGGTCTTGCTGTCCTGTTGGTTGCCGCCTGCGCCATTCGCCTGCGCACCGACGAGAGCGCGACCCAGTCTTCCGTCTCTCTAGCCTCAAAACCGGATTTGACCGCAGCAAAGCTCGAGCAATGCCGTACCGTCACCTACGAGCAGAAAGACGCTCTGCCTGAATGCCAGAAGATCTGGGCCGAGCAGCGCAATCAGTTCTTAGGCGGAAGCAGGTCAATTGATGGTTCGCATAGCCGGACCGGCGCGGCGCCATTCCCCTCTCCAGTCCCGCGTAAAGACGAAGGTCGCCTCCCGTCCGGCTTTCCCTCCATTCCGAGCCAAAGGGAGTGAGCCATGGGCGGCACGGGCGTCATCGACCAGTTTCTGGAAGCTTTCACCCGCTACATCGATTCCGGATTCGGTCTGGTCGGGGGCGAAGTCGGATATGTCGCCACAACGCTGGCTGCAATCGACATCACCCTGGCTGGCCTGTTCTGGTCATTCGGAACGGACGAGGACATCATCGCCCGGCTGGTCAAGAAAACCTTGTTTGTCGGCGTCTTTGCTTACCTGATTGGCAATTGGAATAACCTCGCCCGGATCGTCTTCGAAAGTTTTGCGGGGTTAGGTCTGAAAGCCTCAGGGACAAGCCTTTCGTCAGCAGATTTCCTAAGGCCGGGCCGCATTGCGCAGGTAGGCCTTGATGCAGGCCGGCCAATCCTGGACTCCATCTCTGGGCTGATGGGCTATGTCAGCTTCTTTGAGAATTTCGTGCAAATCGTGGTCCTGCTGTTTGCTTGGACCGTGGTGCTGCTCGCGTTCTTTATCCTGGCGATCCAGCTGTTCGTGACCCTCATCGAATTCAAGCTGACGACACTTGCCGGGTTCGTCCTGATCCCCTTCGGCCTGTTCGGCAAGACCGCTTTTGCGGCTGAACGGGTGCTGGGCAATGTCATCTCATCGGGGGTCAAGGTTCTGGTCCTTGCCGTCATCGTGGGCATCGGGTCGACCTTGTTCTCGCAGTTCACGAGCGGCTTTGGCGGCAACCAGCCGACCATCGAGAATGCGATGGCACTTGTCCTGGGCGCGCTCGCCCTCTTGGGCCTTGGCATCTTCGGCCCCGGTATCGCCAATGGCATCGTCTCCGGAGGTCCGCAGCTTGGCGCAGGCACCGCCGTCGGCACGGGCCTCGCTGCCGGTGGGGTGATCGCGGCAGGAGCTGGCGCTGCCGCCGGCGCTGCAGGTCTTGCCGCCGGCGCGATTGCGGGCTCGCTGCGCGGTGGAAGCGCGATTGCAAGTGGCGCGACGAACATGTTGCGGGCGGGAAGCTCCGGCGTCGAGGCGAGCGCGCCAGGCGCGGCAAGTCCCTTGCGTTCGCTCGCAGCCGGCCTTGGGCGAGCGACTGGTCATGTCGGTCAGGAGGAGGGGGGCTCCTCGGCCGCCCCCGACAGCCCGCCAGCCTGGGTTCGGCGTATGAAGCGTGCGCAGACCATCCAACAGGGAGCATCAGCGGCCACGCACGCGGTTCGGTCAGGCGATCACGGCGGGAGCGGCGCATCGGTGGACCTCTCACAAGACAATCGCTGAGTTCGCTGTCTCTCCAAAATCCATTTCCAACCATGCCTTGAGGTCAGACAAATGTTCAAACGATCGGCCGTTCACTACGGCCGCACGCCGGAGCCGGTCACGCCCTATCAACGCGCAGCTCAAGTCTGGGATGACCGCATTGGTGCAGCACGAGTCCAGGCCAAGAACTGGCGGCTCATGGCATTCGGCTGCCTGTTCCTCTCCGCGGGCTTTGCTGGAGCTCTGGTCTGGCAATCAGCCCATGGCACGATCACGCCCTGGGTGGTTGAGGTCGATCAATTGGGTGAAGCGAAAGCACTTGCCCCTGCAAATGCTGCCTACCAGCCGACGGACCCTCAAATAGCGTTTCACCTGGCGCGCTTCATCGAGCACGTCCGCGGCTTGCCGATGGACGCGATTGTCCTCCGCGAGAACTGGCTGCGTGCCTACGACTTCACGACCGATCGCGGCGCCGCCGCGCTCAACGACTATGCCCGCAACAACGACCCCTTCGCTAAGCTCGGAAAGTCTCAAATCGCGATCGAGGTCTCGAGCGTCATCCGAGCCTCGCCTGAGAGCTTTCGCCTCGCCTGGATCGAGCGCCGCTACGATAACGGCCAACTTGCCGCAACGGAACGGTGGACTGCCATCCTTACCATCGTCGTGGAAATGCCTCGCGATCTGGATCGCCTACGCAAAAATCCCCTTGGCATCTACGTCAACGCTATCAACTGGTCAAAGGAGCTCGGCTAACATGCCGTCAGGTCTTGTTTTTGTGTCACGAAAAGCGCGGCCGTGCTTGCCTCTGGCTCTTCTGGTCTGTGTCTCGACGCTCGGCGGCTGCACGACCTTCAGGCCGCCGCAAATCAGCTACGACAACGAGCTCCCGCCGGCACCGGACTTGCCGGCGCTTGCCGATGATCGCCCGCGACCGCTACATGTGCCACCGACCTGGAAGGCTGCACGAGGCGGCAAGAGCGCGGAGGCCGAGGAGCCTGTCGAGCGCATCGAAATCGCAAATGACGCTGCACGCGTGCAGCCTCGCAAAGCCGGCTACTACAATGCGGTGCAAGTGTTTTCCTATAGTCCGGGCGCGCTCTACCAGATCTATGCCGCGCCGGGGCAAATTACGGACATTGCGCTCGAGTCCGGTGAGCAGCTGATCGGCTCAGGACCGCTCGCCGCAGGCGATACCGTCCGCTGGGTGGTCGGCGACACCGAGAGTGGCAGCGGCGTCGCCCGCCGCGTTCACATCATGGTCAAGCCAACCCGTCCCTCGATCGAGACCAACCTCGTCGTCAATACTGATCGCCGGACTTACCTGATCGAGCTTCGCGCCAACGAAAAGCCCTATATGCCCTCGGTCGCCTGGTTCTATCCGCCGGATCCTGGCGGGCGAGCTCAAGCTTTACCGCCGGCACCCTTTATTCCGGACCTGCCGGCGCGCCGCTACCGCTACGCCATCGAGGGCGACAGCCCGCCTTGGCGTCCCGTCAACGCTTATGATGACGGCCGAAAAACCTACATTGAATTCTCCCCCGGCGTCAGTCAGGGCGAGATGCCGCCGCTCTTCTTGATCGGGCCCGACGGCAAAACCGAGATCGTCAACTACCGCGCTTACGGAAATGTGCTGATTGTTGACCGGCTGTTCGCGGCCGCGGAACTGAGGCTGGGGGAGGAGCACCAGCAGAAGGTCAGGATCGTGCGAACCGACGGGAGGTCGCTTTGAACGATACGGACCAGGCGATCGATACACCTAAGGAAGCGCCTCGGGGCAAGCCACCGGAAGAGATTGCCGAAACCCTGCGGCTCCGGCCGGATCGGCCAAAAGTTGCGCGCCTCTCGCGGAAAGTCCTTATCGGCGGCAGCGCCCTTGTGCTCGCGCTGATCACTGGCGCGGTGCTCTGGGCGCTGCACGAGAAACGGTCAGGTACTTCAGCACCCGAGGAGCTTTACGCGACTGACCACCATAACGTCGCCGATCAGCTCGCGACCTTACCGAAGGATTACACCGAGATCCCGAAGGACGTGCCGCGCCTGGGGCCGCCTTTGCCCGGTGATCTCGGTCGGCCGATCGTCGCAGCACAGGGATCTTCGACATCCAGCTCGCTCGGTATTGATGCCGAACAGCAGCGTGTCAATCAGGAGAGCGAGGCGGCACGGACCAGCAAGGTATTTGCCAGCACCAATGTCCGGCCACAAGCCCCCGCCACTTCATCGAGCGAAGCCCGTTCGAGCGGCGTGCCATCATCCGACGAAGCATTTGCTCAGAATGGCCAAGACCGAAAGCTTGCCTTCGTCAGTGCAACGGTCGATCGTCGGACGACAAGCTCCGATCGCCTTGTGAGGCCGGCTTCGCCTTTTGTCGTTCAGGCCGGAACGGTCATTCCGGCCGCTCTCATCACAGGAATCCGCTCCGACCTGCCTGGCCAGATCACGGCGCAAGTCACAGAGTCGGTGTACGATTCTCCTACCGGGCGAGCTCGCCTTATCCCCCAGGGAGCAAAGCTGATCGGGAGCTACGATAGCCAGGTCGCATTTGGGCAGTCGCGCGTGCTCCTGGTCTGGACGCGCCTTATCATGCCGAATGGGAGGTCGATTGTTCTGGAACGGCAGCCCGGTGCAGATGCGGCAGGCTTCTCTGGTCTTGAGGACGAGGTCGACAATCATTGGAAGGAACTGTTGGGGGCGGCCGCTCTTTCGACGCTGCTTTCCGTCGGCACGGAGGTGAATTCCGGGGCGGATAACGGCAATACCAACAACGATCTCATTGCCGCCCTCCGCCGTGGAGCTGGGGATTCGATCAATCAAACAGGCCAGCAGGTTGTCCGCCGCAATCTCAACATACAGCCGACTTTGACGATCCGTCCGGGATTTCGGGTACGGGTGATCGTCAACCGTGACCTGATGCTCGAACCGTATAGAGGCTGAGGACGATGACAAAGCTTAAGATCGGAGCAATCGAAGACGACAAGCCGATCAAGATTACGCATGAACTGCCCGCGAGCGTGCACAGGGATCTCGTGGCATATGCCCAGATCCTTGCACAGGAGACCGCTCAGCCGATCGGAGATCCGGCCAAGCTTATCGCGCCCATGCTGGCCCGGTTCATGGCGGCCGACAGGAGCTTCCGGAAAGCGCGCCGCGCGCGTCAGCGACCGATCGAAGGCGAGGAATAGCGCTCGGAGAGGCGAATTTGGCGGACCTTGTCTACCGAAAGCTGCGCAATGGCGCGGGTGCGAGTCGTTTCGAGTTTTCTGCCTATCGGCACGCCGGCAATGAGACCCGGCCCTGCAGGAATTCCTGATGTTGCTCGTCAGTCACGGCATCATCAAAAGGCTGATCAGCATGAAGACAGGAATAAGCCTCGTGCTCGAGTCCGACATAGGTGCTGCCGCTGACCTCGACGGTCCAATCCAGGCGTTGCTCGAAAACGCGCTAGCGCAGCCGGTGCATCTCGGCGAGATCGTGGACGAATTCCCCGAGTTTTCCCACCCTGCCAAGGGGCCATCCGGCCCGGCGAAGAAAGCGCTCCATGCGGGCGTCGGTCACGACGACGATTTCGATCAATTCAATGGAAAGGCCGAATTCAATCATACCCGCAAACAGCTCGTAACTGGCAGCAGCAAGTCCGCCGCTCGCCTTCGGCGCATCCGCGGGAACATCGAGCGCGAATCGGCTGCTCCCCCAGATCCGATCGCTTCGTGGCGCCGGCTGGCCGTCCAGCAGGATCGGGAAGATGTCCCCCAGCATGGTTGGACCGGTCGAAGGCAAAAGCCGGACGCAACCTTGAATTCGTCCGGCTCCCGAGGATCCACCGCTCAAGGACGTCAAACTTGTCGACTTCGTGATGAGCTGCATCATTTTTGCCTCCCTGCTTCGTTTCGGCAACTAAGCAGAAGGCCTAGGCAAGCGCATCCTGTGCAGTTCCACAGGTGTTTATGGAAGGCCGGTGTTTCATTTTCGAGATTTTGATTCGGTCAACCGCACGATCGCTTGACGAAGCGAGCTGACACCAGCTTTGCACGGGCGTTGTCCAGGTGAAATCCCGCGGTTGGCTCTGCGATGCCGAGAATGATCCCGATCTCCCCAGCCGAATTACCGCGCGCGGACCATTCGAGACACTGGTACTCGCGAGGAGACAGCACCACGCCGCCGATCATGCGATCGATCGTCCAGAAGCGTTTTGCATGCTCATGTAAAAACGTTGCGATTAATCGCAGGCTCTGGGCGTGCTCGACAAGCGCGCGCTCGAAACCAGTTCGACGCTCGTCACTTGCAAAGCTCAGCGCGGCGATTGCGCCCTTGTCATCGTGGATAGAATGTAAACCTGCAGCAAATCCCAAATTTTTCGGCTTCTTCGAACAAAGCGCGTTCGGACTCCGACCGATTTCGCGCCTCAAATCCAAGCCCCCATCGGAACGGATTAGGCTGGCGCATTGCCCGACGCACCCCGGATCGACGGATTCGTAGCCACGCTGCAGATAGATGGCGGTCCAGGAGGGGATATGTCGAGATCACGTTGGGAGCACTGCCCGGCTCATGGGAAGAGCTAGATATGCGAAGCACGACAGCTTGAGCGCAGCGGCGACCTCAGCCATGCTCTGCTGAGCTGCGTCTTGATGCGTGCTTTCGGTCAATCGTTCCGCAAACCTTTGAAAAATCCGATCCATCTTTGATGAACCCGCGGGTCACCCTCGCAAGCGCCACTCGTCTTAGCGTATCGAGCATCGTTGCGAATGAGGCAAACAACGAAGAAGTCGATCCAGTCCGGCGTAGATCAATCCTGATCACGAATGCCCGGTTTGGCGCCGGGGCCGCATCAGGTCTTGCCGCCCTGTGGTAGCATCCCTGCCAACTCGGCGGTCTTCGGTCGTCTGTTCGAAATCCTGCAAGCAGGCGGGGCAGATCGCCGGATTACTGCGCTATTTGGCTTCTCGCCTCGCAGGTTTGTACCGCTCTTCCGATTACAACGAACTGCTCACCAAGGAGATTGCAAATGAAGGTCGGTATTCTCAAGGAAATTAAGACGCACGAATACCGCGTCGGCCTGACGCCTGGGGCCGTCCGCGAATACGTTGCAGCTGGCCACAGCGTATTGGTCGAGAGCAACGCCGGCGCCGGGATTGGCGCGACAGATGATAACTACCGCAAGGCTGGCGCGACGATTGCGACCTCTGCTCGCGAGGTATTCGCGTCGAGCGAAATGATCGTGAAAGTCAAAGAGCCACAGCCCTCCGAATGGACGCAGCTTCGAGAAAACCAGATCCTCTTCACTTATCTGCATTTGGCTCCGGATCCGGACCAGGCGAAGGGCCTCATGAAGTCTGGCTGCACCGCAATTGCCTATGAAACTGTGACCGACGCGCACGGTGGCCTTCCACTGCTTGCCCCTATGAGCGAGGTTGCGGGAAGACTTGCGATTGAAGCCGCGGGTGCGGCGCTGAAGCGGTACGCGGGCGGGCGGGGACTGCTGATCGGCGGGGTACCGGGCGTGCCACCCGCTCGCATTGTGGTGATCGGCGGGGGCGTCGTCGGCACTCACGCTGCACGGATGGCGGCAGGCTTGGGTGCTGAGGTCACGATCCTCGACCGTTCGATTCCCAGGCTTCGCGAACTGGATGAGCTGTTCGAAGGGCGAGTACGTACCAGATTCTCGACGATTGAGGCCGTTGAAGAAGAGGTATTTGCGGCGGATGTTGTCATTGGTGCCGTCCTCGTTCCTGGCGCGAGCGCGCCGAAACTGGTCAGCCGCGGTATGTTGAGTTCGATGCGCAAAGGCTCCGTGATCGTGGACGTAGCGATCGATCAGGGCGGATGTTTCGAGACATCGCGGGCCACGACACATGCCGATCCAACCTATGAGGTGGATGGCGTTATCCACTATTGTGTCGCAAACATGCCGGGAGCTGTGCCGCTCACCTCAAGCCAGGCACTCAACAACGCTACGCTGCCTTTTGGTTTGGCTCTCGCCAGTAAAGGATTTGCAGCTGTGCTCGAAAATCCGCATCTGCGCGCAGGCCTAAATGTCTATCGGGGCCGGCTAACCTATAAGGCTGTCGCCGAGAGCCTTGGCCTTCCCTTCTCGCCGATCGAACAGGCCGCGGCCTGATCCTAGAGGTCCCCTACGGGACGTTTCGTCGCAGACTTGGGCCGCTCATCAGAGTGGCCCTTTTTGTGTGCCGAGTATGAGCGACAGCTCGGAGATGGAAGTCCTCTACCCAACTTGATTGACCGCGAAGGCTTAACCAAGCGCAAGGGCGTCAACGTGCCCGAGGTCTTTGAATGCGGGTGCGATGGAACGGATGACAGCTAGTGCCTGCGCCGCGCGCTCAACCAGCAGCTAGAGCTCACTCGCGGCGCGGTCGAACACATTATTTTTCCAGCGTACCGACCCAAGCGGACGCTCCAGCATACGACGGATACGCAGGGGCTCAGGCCCGATATGAAAAGCCATGGCATTCTCGCCTAATGCGCGCTCCGACTGGTTGCGTTGGCGCAAATATCGAGTCATGTCGGCCAGTCTAGCACTCGGTCCACAGCTCGGGGGCGGCGATATCACGCGCAATTGACCAACCATAGGCGCCGTTGCGTTGCCGGTAGAGCTGCACGTCCTGCATGAGGTTGTGGAACGCTCGCTCATTTTCTGAGGCCACGCGATAGTCGAGCTCAATTACCAGTGGGCCGTTCCGGTGGTCAGCGTGAGCCGCACCTTAGGATCGCAAGAATGTCGGCGTCATCCCGCGCTCGGTGATGGTCGGCATGCGCAGCCAGCGCCCAAGCAGCGGCAAGAGCAGCATCAGTCCGGCAGAGACGAGCAGCGTGATGTCGAAAGCGATGGCATCGGTGAGGCGCCCTCAGCCCAAACTGCCAACTGCGAGGCCCCCAGAGAACGCAGCCTACCAAGCGCAACGGATTGGCCCGCAACCAGCGCGGGGCGTAGAGCTGCACGCCAATGTCGAATAGCGTCCACGTCCATACGGCGCCCGCCAAAACCAGAGCTGCGGCTGTCAAGAGCGAATTATGAAACTGAGCACAACCGTCGCGATCGCGCCGCTCATGGACAGTGTGCTGGCACGAACCGCAGCCTCGCGGATCTTTATCGCCGCGACCTTGAGAGCTTCCGCACGAATCCTTATAGATGCCTGCCTGTGCGTAGAGGCGGTTGGCGCAGACGCAGGTCTAGCCCATGTTGCGGTATTTGGAGACGATGGCGCCTTCGATGGCGGCATCGATATCGGGTCGTGGAACACCACGTAAGGCGCCTTACCGCCCACGCCGAGACCGAGCTTCTTCAGGCCGACGGTAGAGGATCTTGCCGACCTCGCTCGAGCCGCCGAAGCCGACAAAGCGGACGCCCGCGTGCTCGCACAAAACTTCGCCGATCGGTCGCGGATCTCCGGTGATGACGTTGAAGACACCTTTGGGCACGCCGGCCTTCTCAGCGAGGGACGCGGGCGCAAGCGCCGAGAGCGGCGTCATGCTGGTTGGCTTCAGCACCGCCGTGCAGCCTGCGGCGGGCGCGCCGGCCATACTTTGCGGGTGATCATCGAATTGGGGAAGTTCCACGGCGTGATGGCGCCGCGTCAGCTCTCCGACGCCCGTGAGGCTCGCCAGGGCTTGGGCGCGATGCTCGGGGTCGTCAAGCCCCTCGGTGAGGACGACGAGGCGCTCATGGAGGGCGGGCGAAAGCCTTGCCACGCCTGATCCGAGGCTCCACACGGCCGAGACGCGATGCTCCGGAAGTCCCTCGGCGAGGACAACGAGGCGCTCTTGCAGCGTGGACGCAAAGTCTCCGATGTGTTCCACGAGGCCCTCGATGGCGGAAACGCGATGCTCGGGGCCGTCAAGCCCCTTGGCGAGGGCAACAAGGCGCTCCTGCTGTGCGCGCGTAAGCTGTCCTGCGCGCGCTCCGAGGCCCAACAAGGCCGAGACGCGATGCTCGGGAGCGTTAAGCTGCTCGGCGAGGGCAACGAGGCGCCCTTGGAGCGTGGGCGCAAGCTCTTCCTAGCGTGCCCCGAGGTCCTCTATGACGGAGACGCGCTGCTCGGGGTCGTTAAGCCCTTCG
Organism: Bradyrhizobium sp. 164; assembly: GCF_023073715.1. Taxonomy (GTDB): domain Bacteria; phylum Pseudomonadota; class Alphaproteobacteria; order Rhizobiales; family Xanthobacteraceae; genus Bradyrhizobium. The sequence continues at coordinate 218,411 of NZ_JADPKA010000001.1, read as the reverse complement.
GCGAGTGCAACGAGGTGCTCCTGCTGCCCCCTGGTCAGGCAATTGACGTTGGGCGCGAGCGTTCGGATCGCACCGGAATTTATCAGCGCACCAAAGCGATCCGCGATGCCTGGGCGAGGCGTCGTCACCCTGTCCCAGACGGATTGAACCCGGATAGCTCTCTGGCGCGTTTCGTGAAGCTCCGGAGATAGCTGGGCGGCATCACGCAGTTGGCGACCTGCCCGCGACGTCATCAACAGATCGATCGGGCTGAGCTGCTCGGCAATCACACCGAGTACGTCCAGCGTCAGATGAGGGCCGCGTCCCTCAACAGGCAGTGCACCAGCATTTGATCCGTGAGGGTCAGAACGTGTCTGCTCCACGGCAGAATGGGATGGGCCGGCTCCTTCGAGGTCAATCGCTGGCCGAGTGGGAGAATCGTCCGCGCTGTCAACTTCGTCAGTGTCATATGCCACGATCGGCGCCTTGCCGCGTTCGTCAATACCCTTCATGATCCACCTCCTGCAAAGCGACAAACTGGATGAGTCCTCGTATTGCTGCACGACGATCATCATCCGGGCTGCCGCCGACAAAGGCGCGCGAGCCGTTCTTCCTAACGATCGCCTTTCGGTCGCTGAAGCACCCAGTCGACAAACATCTCTCCGCGCAGCGTCACCTCGTCGAGTGCTGTCTAGGCAAACTGAAGTAGTTTCGTCGCGTGACAACCCGCAACGCTAGGCTTCCGCAAGCATCTCGCTACCGTCACTGTCATAGCTACGCTGCTATGGCCAATAAATGTTCAAGTGACCGCGAAGAGCATCAACTATTCCGGCTTAAGTTGATATGTATGAGTCGAGGGGCTCTCCAAGAGAGCCCACTCGCGTCGACGTGCATCTTGGCAGCAAGACGTCGAGGCCGATGGGACCGTCGCATTGGGCGGCGCCCATTCCTTTCCCACGTACGTGAAGATAGAGGCTCGCAATCTCCAGAACAAATAGATGTTCGTTATGAAGCAATATCTCTTGCCTATGGCTGCTACAAGAACCGCAGATCCGTCGCACCGGCGGCATGTTTCGGGCTGTTGAAAACTGCGAGCAACCATCAAGCTGAAGTCAGGACCGATAACCGGTCTCAGCCGCCAGTTTTTCGAGCGCCCGCAGAACCGTCGCGAGAGGTACAATCAGGTGCGATGGAATATACTCATCCACCAGGCCGTCCTTCAGGAGCGCGCGCGCTAGCGGAATGTTTGGCATCACCGGCACCCCCGCAGCGGCCGCGGCATCAATCATTTGCTGCGCCAAGCGATCGGTACCTATGGCATCGATCATGGGCAGGGGGGTGCGCTGCCGATCGTAGTAGATCGCCACTGCAATATGTGTGGGATTGGTGATCAACACGGTCGCTCTACGCGACTGCTCAATCGCGTCCTTGGCTAACAATTGCGAATGGAGGCGCCTGCGTCGGTCTTTGATCAGAGGGTCGCCCTCATTTTCCTTAGCTTCTCGTTTCACTTCGTCCAGCGACATCAAATTCTTGTTCGTGAACTGCCATCGCTGGAACGCAAAATCCGCAATTGCCACCACAAGATAGCTCGCCCCCACATAACCAGCAATCCCGAGCAGCAGGTTACCCGTCACGGCACTTAGGCACGATATGCCACAGCTCGGCGTCCACACAAGCGCATGCACACCTTGGCGCAGCACAAGCATTATGACGAGGCCGAGTATCAGCACCTTCACGATCGCCTTACCCAGATCGACGAGATTCTGCAGCGAGACTATCCTTCTGACGTTCTCACCGGGGCTCAGCTTTTTCAGCGACGGTGTGACAGCCTCGGGGGAGAAAATCGCCCCGTTCTGCAGCAGGTTAGCGCCCACGCCAAGGACCAGGACGATGCCGAGGAAAGGTGCGACCATACTTTGTACTTCACCGAAATAAAACTCGAGTAGCTGTCGGCTGACAATTAGGAAGTCCTCTTCAATAAACGGTACGGGCAACAGGATCGTTGCCTTAAGTCGGTCTACTAGGCCAGGCAAAGAGGCGAAGAACAGCGCGAAGAACCCAAGGGTCACGGCCGCCGACACGACTTCCTTACTGTGCGGAACCTGTCCCTTCTTGCGCAAGTCCCGCAGCCTCTTGGGGGTCGGCTTTTCGGTCTTTCTGCCGGTCACGACAATCACCTAGCGATGCGATTGACGATCGCGAAAGGCGACGGCATATGCTTGTCGGCATTGGCCAAAGCAATCGTGAGCGATAGAATCAGCAGCAGAAGGGCGACTGCGCTCTTGACCGGCATGGCGAGAAAGAAGACCTCCAGTTGCGGCGCGAACCGGCTGACCAGAGCCAAGCCCAACTCGCTGAGAAACATCGCAACGATGGCTGGACCGGCGAGAAGCAATGTCAGCAGCATCACGAGGTCTGCAAGATCTAACATACCGGTGACGAAGGCCGGACCAAATGCAGGATGAAAGCTCCACAGCGGCCAGATGTCATGGGAGCGATAGAGCGCTTCTAATAGTTTGGAAAAGCCGCCGCTGACGAACAGCCAAGTAGCGTAAAGCTGAGCTAGGAAGGTCCCAAGCGGCGAGTCCAGATTGAGGTTTCCCGGGCTCAAGAGGCTTGTCATCGTGGCCCCCCTCTGGTGGTCAATGAACGTGCCCGCGGTTTCCACACCCCACATAGTAGCGGCAACTGGCATGCCCAGGAGGCACCCGAGCAAGAGTTCCTTGAGCCCCAGGCCCAGGATCGGTGTTAGACGTGTGATGTCGAGATCCGCAGGCCTCGTTGTCCAAGCAAACACCATTATCGGGAGCGCCAATGCCATGATCACGCCGTTGCGCGCTAGCGCTGTCACCATGCCGCGTCCCAGAAAGGGCATGACCAGCATGATCCCTGTCACGCGCGCCATCGCAAGCGCAAGAACAACAAGGAAAGTATGCAGATGAGCCAGATCAAGTGGCGACATGGCATGGATTGGTCGAGCCATGGACAGCCAGCTGGCGCGATTGCTCCTGTTGCGTGCCGCGCGGTGGGAGGCAATCGAGCAAGTCCCTGGAGCCTTAGCCTAGATCCCGGCGATCTGGTCGAAGATGTTCACCGTATACCGGTTTAGTTCGCCGAACCAATTCGCGGTCGCGACCAGTATCAGGCTCACGCATATCAGCTTCGCCGCGAAGGAGAGTGTCTGCTCCTGAACTTGGGTCAGAGCTTGCACAACACTAACGATCAGTCCGACGCCCGTAGCGACGAGGACTGTGGGCATCGACAGGACAAGTGTCAGCTTGAGCGCGCCAATGGCGATGTTGGTGAGTGTGGCGGTATTCATGGTGCTGCTCCCGTGTAGGAAAAGATGAGGCCATGAATTAGGCGCTGCCACCCGTTCACGGCAACGAACAGGAACAGCTTGAATGGCAAGGATATGGTCATTGGCGAAACCATCATCATGCCCATTGCCAGAAGGATGTTCGAAACGACGAGATCGATGACGATAAAGGGCAGAAACAATAAGAAGCCGATCTTGAACGCGTCCTCCAGTTCGGATGTGATGAAAGTCGGAATCAAGATTATGAATTCGCTGCCCGTTATGGCGGCGGCGTCCTCCTTGCTCCACAATCCCCGAGTCGCATTGACGAAGAATTGCCGTTCCCGTTGCGACGTGTTCTTCAGGAGAAAATTGCGAAGGGGCTCAGCAGCTAGCGTAATCGTTGTCCCTAGTTCGCGGAGATCTTGGGATGCGATTGGCTTGTCGCGCACTGCTTCATACGCACCTTTGGCCACTGGCTGCATGATGTAGGCCGAGAGCAGGATGGCGATCGCATTCAGCGCCATGTTCGGCGGAATGTTCTGAACGCCGAGGGCATTGCGAATGAGCCCAAAGACGACCACGAGCTTCACGTAAGAGGTGACGGTAATCGCAACGAAGGGGGCGATCGCAATGGCTGCGATTAGGAAGATCAGCGTCGTGGGATCAGGCAGCTCCATCATCGTTCTGCTCGTGCTAATCGCAAGTCCAGCACGCGCACACCTGTTCGTTCGGCGATGCGCACCAGTTCACCGGTTGCGACGACCTGGCCATTGACGCGCAAGCTGATATTGGTAGTGGCATCAAAACCAAGATCCAGCACCTGCCCGATAGCCAATTCGCGAAGCTGCCTAAGCGACATGGTCAGGCGTCCAGCATCCACATCAACGGGTAGGTCAATGCTGTCGAAGGTTTCCGGTGCGAGCGGATCCGGTCTATCCATCATACAGTCCACAGCTGAAAGGACGGTAAGGCGGCCATTGCAGATGGAGGCGCGAAAGCAAGGATCGCCAGAGAGGCATAGGAGAACAGTTATGATGCCGTCATTGCCCACCGGGGTGGTATCCAGCAGGATGACGTCACCTGACGCGAGTTGATGCAGATCCGTCAAGATAAGGCTGAGGCGCTCGACCAGCAGAACGAGAGAAAGGGACAGATCATCGAGCGCGGCGCATACGACCGGAAGCCCAGAGCAGCAGTCGGCGATCCATTGCAGTCCGCTGCCATCGAATTCGACCAGCCCGAGGATGTCGTTTGGACGCTCCAAGCGAAGAATCTCAAATGCGTACGGAAACCCTTCAGTGCTTTCGGCCGAAGACCAGATCGGCCGATGCCCACACCATTGTTCCACCTGGATCGCGAGATCTCGGAAGATAATGTCGAACAGGATTTCTCGCAGGCCGTCACCTGGAGGCAATGCGGTAATTTCCGGCCAATGTTGCACAGCCACCGCCGGAAGGAGCGTCGAGTCAATTGCGACTCGAATCCTGTGGCCGCGTGGGCGCATCAAAGCCCGGCAGTAATCCGCTGGAAGCCGCGGAGGTGTCGAGCCTGGCATGACAGCTTCCACGTCGATGCCAGCGATGTTGAAGGGGACTGGCAGACGTGTAGCAAGACGCGAAACGGCGGCAGCCTCACGTGGGCCATAGCAGGCTAGATCGATCACGCGCCCTTCTCAACTTTATAGTAGAATAGCGTCTCAAATGCGCGAGATCGCCGGTTACTGCCTTGTTCGTCCAATATTGAGCTGCAGGCGACGACGACCAGCAGGATGCGCATTTCAAGCTGATCGGACAAATCGCGCGCAAATGGATAGCCATGTACCTGCAGGATAGGCCAAAGCCGCTCGGATTCGATGCAAACCCTCAGGGTATCATGCTGGAAACTGACGATTACACGCGCATTGCCGAACAATTCGCGGTTCAGCATGATCTGCACCCCAGTATTGCCGGCATAGTCGCGGCTGACCAAAGTGCGCTCGGTGATCCTCCTGGTCAACTCGGCGAGTTCAACCGATCGTGACAGCTTTTCGGGCGCTAGCCGGCGCTGTATAGGGCTCGGCATGGCACCGATGATTGAACCGGCAATCAAGGGAGAAGACGTGGCGCTTTCGCTTTCGGCCAGATCATGCGGATCATTGTCGAAATCCTTGCAATTGGGTGCGCGATCGGATCCCTCGCAAGCGTCTAAGTTCGTCTCTTCGATCATTTGCGAGAACCAAGCGATATCCCCGGTACGCACGCACGTCGGCACCGGGGCCGCCACCGCAATTGAACGGTCACGTGGCGTGATGCACGACATCGCAGCCCTTTTCGCTAGTTGCATCCAACTCCCTCCGCTGAGTTTGGCCGCTATGGGAATGGGTTACCTGGCGCAGCCGCGTTGACGCGCTCGGCAGGAAACTTCATTCACCATCACGGCGACTTACCGAACCACAACAGTAGTTTTCACTGGGCCAACGTCTCCAGGATCGTATTTGTCGGAACCTACTTCCTAGGAGAAGAGCAGGCAGCCGCTCAACGGAGTAGCATCCACCTCTCCATCTACTCACGGTCGACCAGAAGCCAATACAATTTCGATATGGGGTCAGCTGATGACGGTATGCCTTTCAGGAACAACATGCTCAGCGTCCGATGGCCGATTTGAATGAGCAGAGACCTGTGCTATTTTCGGAGGTCACTCACACATTCGGCTGATCGGCATGACGTCCCGTGACTGGCAAGGGTCTTCGCGGCGTGCTTGTCTGGTGAGACGCAGGCCATGTTATGTTTGGAGTGCTGGCCGACTAAGATGGACTCGATTTTCGATTCAGAGGCTTGACTGGAAACAGTCGCGCCGTTTGACAGATGGGCCGGTTAGTGTCCCGGCGTCTCGTGTGCGTGGAAAGCAATGATGCTTGCAAGCGAAGCGGATACCGGATGGCTATGATCAGTTCACGATGGCTTGCAGTGCGACCGCTCGTCCGGAGTATCCGCGATCCCGGATGAGGCGTGGTCCATCTTTTTGGTGGCTGAGCTTAATCGAAGCGAAGTGTCCGATCCGTACGGAGTCGAAAGGCGCGCTTCCGTCGGAATGCCTCCTTCAATGATATGGGCCGGCGCCGGCGCCTGACGACGCCGTCCGCGTTCCTGAAGGCGTACTTCGGACGACGCGTGACGATCACACGGAACTTCGCCGGCACCACATCCAGACGCTCCGCCAGACGACGCTCACCGCCTTCGAGGAACTCCTTGGACCAGCCATAGTACCTTGAGGCGGCAATGCCCTCGCGCCGGCACAGCTCGGGAATATTCTCCTCGCCCCGCAGCCCTTCCAACCGGGTCTTCTCTTCAGCTGAATACTGCCCGCGTGTCTGGCGCCGAATGTCCTTTACCACTTGTTCTGCCGGCGCTTTGCGCGGTCCGGATTTCTGCTTCATCTTCGCTCTTGGCGGCTACGATGAACCAGAAATCCGACCCCTCCGCAAAACCGTTCAATTTGTCTCACAAGCCTCTGACGGCGAACACATCGCCGCTGCGATGCTCTGGATTAGAGCCGTCAACGCGACCTAGCTTTCCCAACGCGAATGGGTTTCAACATAGAGCGGTCAGCTTCCAACTAAGAAGCCGGTTCAAGCGGTCCCGCCACGCGGGGTCCATTTCACGGCATCCTATTGCCGGGAGCCGCGGTCGGCGGCATACCGGAACTGGATGTATCGAACATCTGATGCTCATGATGTGCTTTTAAAGCGAGCCATTCCGTCCAGGAAATGGCATCCGCTTCTTACCTGGCGTTCTATGATCTGTGCACATTGCACTTTGTCGGAATTGTGCAACATGTCTGCCAGGGTCATCAGCAGCGTTGTACGCCCCATGCCGCCCCGGCAATGAACATGCAAATGAACATCACCCGTATGAGCGACGTTTCGCAACTCCGATACAAGTTCATTCTATTTCAGCATCGGTGGGGCGCGCATGATCTGGTGTCGGAATGCGCAGATACGCCGCACCCTTTCTTTTAACTAATCCTCTTCCGTTTCTATTTTCACTTTACCGAAGTCGAGAGCCTTTGGAGGCGCCGAAGAAGCCTTTCCCTTTACGACACTCCCGGATTCTATGGTCAGACCAGAAGGAAATTTAGTCGGTAGTTTTGCGAGCTTCTTTGTCTCCTTCGCGGGAATAATGTCAGCAGGCTTTTCCACGTTACCCCAATTGTAATTATCTGCAGCAAACCAGGATATTGGTTCTCCTTGGAACTCTTGCCTAGTATCTATAATGACGAGCCGTTTTGGAGGGGATGTCCCGGGTTCTGTTGAATTTCTGAAGAGGTCGGCGTTGCCCACCTTGAGCCGGTAGGCTCGGGGTGCTGATTCCACAAAGGAGAGCAACGCCATGACGAGAGATATCACACCGGCTGGTTCGCCGGCGACCGGGGCTGTGGACGAAGCGTATGCAGAAGTGCGGGCGAGCTTCGATCGGTTCTGCCTTGCGGCAGGGATCGAGGCGCTCGGCACAATGATGGAGGCGGATGTCACGGCTGCCTGTGGGCCGCGCCACGGTCGCGACGCGGCGCGGCGGGCGCACCGTTGGGGCCGAACGTGGGGGCGGATCGGCTTCCACGGCGGCAAGATCGAGGTCGAGCGCCCGCGGGTCCGGGGCGTGGACGGCCGCGAGGTCACGATCCCGAGCTGGGACGGCTGCGCAGGAGGATTGGCTCGGTCGCTGGGCAATGAACCTGATGCTGATCAATGTGTCGACGCGCCGGTTCGGCCGCGCTGTCCGGCTGCCCGAGGGTGACGTGCCGGCACCGCCCGGATCGGGGGTTTCGAAGTCGGCGGCCTCGCGGAGGTTTGTGGCGCTGTCGGCGGCGCGGCTGGCGGACTTCATGGCTACCGATCTGTCCGCGCTCGACCTTCTCGTGGTCCAAATCGACGGGCTGCATCTTGGCGACGATCTCGTGCTGGTCGCCGCGATCGGGGTTGACGGCGAAGGCAACAAGCATCCGCTGGCGCTGGTGGAAGGGGCGACCGAGAACGCCGCAACGGTTCAGGCCCTGCTGGACAACCTGGTCTCGCGCGGGCTCGACCCAACGGTCCCAAGACTGTTCATCGTCGACGGCGCGAAAGCGTTGTCGAAGGCGATCCGCCGCACCTTTGGTTCGGCCGCTGCGATCCAGCGCTGCCAGATCCACAAGGCGCGCAACATCATGGAACGCCTGCCGAAAGAGCACCATGCGGCCAGCCGTCGGGTGCTACGCCAGGCTTGGGAGCTCGATGACGCCGACAAGGCTGAAAAAATTGATCCGCAATCTCGCGCGTCGACTCGACCAGCAATGGCCCGGCGTAGCGGCCAGCATCCTCGAAGGCCTCGACGAAATCCTGACTGTAGTCCGGTTGAAGCTGCCGAAGGAACTTCGTCGATCGCTCGCCTGCACCAACATCGCCGAGAACATGATGGGCACCATTCGCCGCGCCACGCGCAACGTCAAAAGCTGGCGGGATGCCCGCGTGGCCTTGCGATGGGTCGCGGCAGGCATGATCGAGGCCAACAAGCGCTTCTAACGTTGAAGGCGCATAAGCAATTGTCGGCTCTGCGTGCGGCCCTTCAAGCTCACCACGATCGCAGACAATCAAGCCAGTTGCCCACGTGACGAGGGCCGCGTAACATTCATTCCGGCAACGTCGGCCTGACGTAGTTCAACACCGATCGGGACATCCCCCACAAAAACGCGCCGCTTGCCGGATCCGACGGTGGGACCGAACACTGGACTGTCGTCGCGTCCCTGGTCGAGACCTGCAAGCTTAACGATGTCGATCCGCTTGCGTAACTCTGACGTCCTGATTAACGTCACCAACGGACATCCCAACCGCGACATCGTACAGTTTCTGTCCTGCGCCTACCGCGCCGAAGCCCCCAAAGCCGTGGCGTGAGAACGACGCCCACGTTGGGGCGTCAGGTGGCGGCCGAGATCGGGGGCTAGCGATTCGAACTTCTCCCGCAGTTCCTCAGTCAAAGCCCGCGCATCGGCGCCACTCTCAACCACCCGAGGATTCAGTAACACCAAGAGCTCGGTTCGGTCCTTGGCGTGCTCCGTGCTGCCGAATAGAGGCCCCAACAACGGAATGTCCTTCAGCACGGGAGCCCCAGAATCCATCCGGTTGGTGCTATCCTGCATCAAACCGCCGATCGCGATCGTATCACCGTTTCGTGTCGATACGGTGCTTTGGAGGCGACGTACCGAAATGACCGGGGATTGGACGTTGGTCAGTGTGTTCTTGTTCGCCGTACTGACCTCCTGAAAGGTGTCGAGCGTCACGCTACCCCCGGCGCCGATGCGAGGTGTTACAGCCAAAATGACCCCCGTGTCGCGCAGTTCGACGTCGCTCACGATTGATGAACTCTGGCTTAGCGTGGATTGTGAGGATCGCGTGAGGACCGGAACCTGATCGCCCACTTCAATTGTCGCGGTTTGGTTGTCAACTGTGAGAATACGTGGCGCCGATACGACCTTGACGTCCCCGAGGCCACTTAGCGCGCGTAGCACAACGTTGACATCCCTATTTGGGAACACATAGGACAAACCACCTTGTGCAACGGCACCCAAATCCAGAGAGGAGAGAAGATAGTCGACACCGTATCGCAAATGATCGCTCAACCGCACCTCCGCAACAATGACCTGGATCAGGACCTGCCGCGGCTTGACGTCAAGCCGATGAACTGCGGTTTCGATGATTTTGTCGTCGTTCGGCGTTGCTAAGATCACGAGTGCATTTTGGCTGGGATCCGCCTGGATCCGGACCGGCGCCGACAGGCCAAGACTGACTGCGGAGACCATCGCATCGTCCTTTGCTTGCGTTGTTGACGCGGCCGCATCTGATCTTTCGTCCGACAGGCCGGGAACGTTTAGGGGCAAACTCGATCGATCGGATGCGCTTCCGATTGACAACTTTCCAAACGCTCCCGCGGGCTGCGCGCGAGATATGGCACTGGGCGGCTGAGCGCCAAAGATTTGTGCTAGTACCTGCGCCACTTCCGTAGCCCTTCGGTACCGAAGTGGACGCACGTGAACGTTTGCCGCCGCCGCCGACGTCTTATCCAGCTTGGCGATAACCCGACGAACTTGCTGAAGTACCGCAGGGTCGTCCGCTACCACAAGAATGCCGTTCAGCCGCTCGAGTGGCGCAAGCCGAACGCGCACTCTGCCCTGGTCATTCTGGTTGAACAAGAAACTGAGTTCTCGCTCTACCGCGGCCGGACTCGCCTGAGCCAGCGTATATAGCGCAAAGGATTTGTGAGCCATAGCATCGGTGTCAAGTAAACCGATGAGTTCGCGCACGGAACTCACCGAGCCGGGCGGCCCACTGATGGCAATACCTTGTTCTCCCGGCGCGGGTGTCAGACGCACGCTCTCCTCGACGTTTGGTCGGATCATCTTGATGACGTCGGCTGGATCGACATAGCGAACGGGAATCACTTGAACATCGCTTCGTACTCCGCCGGCGAGGTCGACCAAGCGCCCCACCCGAACTCCGCGGTCAACCACGGCCAGTCCGTAGCCGTACGGTGCTAGCGCTTGGTCGAGCAATCGCGGCACATCACTCACCGGGATTTTGCCCGAGGTCCGAAGTGTCATTTTTCCCCCAACGCCCGGATCGATGATGACGGGCATGCTCATAATCTCGCCCACGACGTCAATCACAACTTGCCGAATATCGGCATTTGCGTAGTCGAGGCTCACGCGAGTGCTATCGGAGGTGACCGGCAGCCGCCGCTCCACCGAGGCGGTGACCGGCCGAGTCGGCGGCTGTGCCAGCAGTTCAAAGCTACGTGCTTGCGGTTTCCCCGCCGAGAGGGAGGGCTCCGACGCATGCCAGCGGACGCTTGGCGAAGACAGCAGAACACCGCGTTCAGCAATCGGGTCGGAGCCGGCACATTGGGTGAGTAGCAGACAAAGGAGGGTTAGCAAAATCCTGTTAGACATTGAGGAAGTAGCGTTCCCGCGAAAGAATGCGCATCCATCCAACTTTCCATCCAGCGCCGCGCCCGCGCTCATTGCGACTGTGAGGACAGTTGGGCAGAACAGGGATGACGACCCCGTCTTGCACTACTTGTTGGTGCGGTCTCTCAACGAGAGTTGCCAATAATCATCTCCTTGATCTTTTGATCTTTCGAAAGAAGGTTGGACATCAGTTCAGCAACCTGATTGAGCTTATCCAGCAGCCCCTGCAGGTAAATCAACGCCATCTGTCCTTCGCTGTTGGCACCGTCAATCGATGCCTTAAGATTCTGGATGGCAGCATCGAATTGAGACTGCACACCTCTCTTGCCGCCATTTTGCGCGTCGTCGAACATAAGTTCGAACCTATCGCTATTAGGGTTTACGCCCCAAGTTAAACTCCTTTTCTGCTGGTCCTCAGTTGCCTCGATGGGAATGCCTTTTTGGCGCATCCATTCAAACACATCCTGGGTCTTGCCCTGCGAATCGACGAAGGTGCCGTAGTCCTTAGCCGTCTTTTCATCGGTCGGGCGATTGGCCCGCAGGGCCGCCAATGCCTTATTCATATCCTTCAGCAAATTGTTTCGCGCTTGCATATCGTCGTATTCGGATCGGACTTGATTCAGGTAGATGTCATGCCGTTCCATCAGAACCAGCATCATGATCGAGCACAAAGGGAGGCCACCCGGGAGAACATTTCCTACGCTGTTGGCCGACGCATACGGCTGGTATCCAGACATTGCATTGATCATCTTACGCCATTCTCAAAGCTCAGACGTTTGTCGTCGAACGTGCATTGCACTCAAGCCATATAGACGATTTTGCTTCTCGCCTCGGTATCGGCACGACGAATTTCAGCAAGCTTGCCCAGAAAGTCTTGAATCACCGTCTCATAGCTTGCCATGAATTCACTCTCGTCCTCCATCTGCGCCCGCGCCTTGGTGCCGTCCGCCTCTAGCTTCGCCTTCTCCTCCTGGTAGTGCGTCGCGCCCATGTTCAGGCCGGCTCCCGGAAGCTTAAAGGCTTCTGTTGCGATTGTGCCCATGCCATTCCATCTCATCGCCGCCTGCTGAGCTGCTGTCTGTGCCTTGACAGCGCGCGTAAACTCAAGAGGGTCCGTCGTGCTATCGGGCGCGTCCAGCCTAAGTGGGTCGCCAGGTGTATTGCCTCTGCTCGATGATGTGCCCCCATCCAGACGTGTCATCTCGATGTTGTCTTCCGAGGGCCGCGCCTCGCGCTCCGGAGCTCGGGTAGATTGCGCTTTGCCATGAGGCGTGTCGTAGAGCTCCGGCCCGCCTTCCGGTTTGTCTAAGCGCTGCGTTCGACATGAAGGGCTGTTCGGGGGCGTCTCCACACTAGACTTCGGGAGCGGCGTCTGGATCTTGGCCTTGTACAGCTCGTCGAAGCGCGCCTGGATCTGGCGAGCACCCTTGAGGTTCACACCGGCGCCTAACATCGCGCCGCCAGAAATGGCTATTGCGCCGAACAACTGGCATAGTCCTGAATTACGAAGCGCCTTGGCTGCAGCTTCCTGCGCAGCGATCTCGACGTTAAGCGCAGCCGACCGGTCCGACCTCGCCGCCTTGCGGAACTCCGCATTGAGCCGAACGATGAGCGCGGCGACTGCTGATATGTCGTTCCCCGTAGCAAAGTCCTTCAGCTTGACCTGGATGTTGGAAAGCTTCTCGTGGATCACAACGTCCGCGAAATTCGGTACACCAACCGATCCCCAACCCCGCGCCCCCTCAACCGGATCTGTAAGAGGGCGAGTGATCTCGCCTTCTGGCGCGTTTCTGCCGCGGACCGTAGCAGAGCTCAGCACGCGCGGAAGTTGTTGATGCGAGGCAGGATCCAACAGGTCGCACCCGCCAACGGTCGTTTCACGCTCGATCGCAAATACCATCGCTACATTCCTCAAGTTCGATAAGTGGCCCCACGCAGCCTGTCAGGCGAAGTGCCTTACGAGATTGGCGTTGGAGTCACTCTGCCTCTCAATCGCCTCGGCAACCCTCTGTGTGATCATCGTCCTGTCGAGAAGCAACTGCTTGATGAAGTCCATTTCATCGTTTTGCAGTGCTCTCAATCTTGCAATGCACTTGCTAATGTCCAACGTTTCCGCTTGGGCGTCCGTTGCCTCCTTCTGTTGGATGCCATTGGCGATACCGGCGCCAGCCTGGCCCAGCGATGCCACTGCCTCGCCGACTCGAGCCGCCGTCGAAACTCTCTGGCCTATCTGAACAGCCTTGACAGAGCTAGACGGTATCAAGGCGGTGATCCGCAATCCACTCGCAGCTCCATTAACGAAGCCGGCGCCGACCGTTAGCACCGAGATAGCAAATATGATGCCAATCGTGATGAGCGCGCCCGAGGTTTTGGCCTTGCCGCCCTCGATTCCGTCTTTCTCGAGACTCTTCACAATTGCCGCGGTCATCCTATCGATGACGCCCGTCTCGATGAGACTCGCCACTCCAACGCTCACTGCCGCCGCCATGACTGCAAGAGTTCCGCCGGTGGCGACGGCAGCCAGGACCGTCAATCCGACCGCCAGCCATCCGAAGAACTTCATGATGCCGGAGCTCTTCTTTGCTTCTGCCAATCTTTTTGCCGCTTCAATGATGCTTTTAGCGGTTTTCTCGTGCAACTGCCTTTGCTGCTCTCCCCAGTGTCGCGCGTCTTCTATTCCGGCTGCGACCTGTCCATCCGTCATCTTGGTCTTCAGAGCCAGAAACGTGGTAAGGAGGTCAATCGCATCGAATGCACGTGGTGCTGGTAAGCTTGGAATCGAACCTGACGCGACAGCCTCTCCGGAAACCGGTTGCAGCAACAGGTTGGCGTCGGTCTTGCGGTCATTGCCCGACAGACCGGTGGCGGAGGCACTGAATGGCAGCGACCCGACTTCAGGGAGTGTTTTGCTCGTCAAAGCCCTCATGTTCACTCTATCCATGGCTGGACCCTAGTTGGGATTTGAGGCGATTAAGCATCATCAGCCCACGCCCGGCCAAAGCCTTGTGTTCGGGCCTTCCGACACTCAGCGCCAAGGCATTTTCGAGTGCGGTGATGGCCGCTGTGGGATGATTTAGTTTGATGAAGCATTCCGCAGCTCGAAGCGGGATCTGCGGGTTCTCACTATCCAGGAGCCTGGCCAGCCGATAGGCGTGCATGGCGTTCTCTGGGTCCCCAAGCATCTGACTACTAGCAGCCAGACCAAACCAGAATCGTGCGTCGATGTGCCGGTGTAGGCACAAGAAGCGAAAGAAATTCCGCGCCTCTTCGTACTTGCCGCAAGAATAGTAGCGATGGCCAAATACATATAGGGCCTCAAGCTCATCGTCCGTGATCCCAATGACGCTAGCTAGGTCCGCGGGCCCTGCCACGAAGTCGATGGCGAGCTGTGCCAGCCGCTCGGTGTCTGTCGCATCACCACCATTCAATAGCTCACCGTCCGCCATCCTCATCATGTCACACTCCGTTGAGACGGCTTGGTGCTTGGAACATGCGACATTGATTGGGGGGCTGGCAGGATGTGACTGAGCGCCGCCTGCTCGTCCGCATACGCCCTTTGAAACGCTTCGTCCTGATCGGCGACAAATGCAGAAATTGAAGCGGCACTCATAGTGGTGTCGCCCAACGGGCAAGCACTACGGCCAAGTTGTTCGCGAGCCCGCGTCAAGAGACTATCCATCTGTGCGATGGTCTGTCGCGCAGCCTCCATCGTGTTATCGAGGTTCATTGCTCCTCCCAGACGGTCTCCTTGGCAACGCACTGTAGCGCTTGCAGGATTCGAAACCGCTTGCGCCACCAGCCCCGCTCAAAGGGGCAACGACCTGCTCTCAGCAACGAGCGCTCAAGGCCACCGACAGGCATCGTCTGCTGCCGATGATAAGATGTGCCAGAATCCCCTTTCTCCTCACGACGAGAACTTTCCCGCAACTGGCCTAATGGCATTCCCCCGTGTCCCGGTTGGATCAACGCCTCCGCACGTCACTACTAGAGGCGGCGCATGGCGCAAAATACTTGATCGCTATGGAGGCATAGGCGCCCGGTATGGATCGGTGCGTCTCGGTGCGAGCGCTTGAGACGGCGGGCTAGCCCTGAAGTACGTGTCGTTGCGTTAAACAGCCGTTCGGCAAGAACTCGTCGCCGTGTAGCACGCATTTTTGGCCTTAAGCAGGTAACGATGAGGATCGCATTGACGGCGGATTTGGTTCTGCAGTCGCCTTGGACGAAACGCCGCGAGCAGCTCACACTTCGTGCCGGACCGAGCGGCTGGCGGAGGGCGCCACTATCCATAGGCTACCGTTATGACTCCATGCCCGTATTGTATTGGCGCCGAGCGAGACGCCGAATTAGATCATTATGAGAATAGATCGCTTGCAGCGCGCAACGCCACTCGGCAGACGGTCTCGTTATGTGGTGGCGAAATGAGTGCTTGGTCGCGGCACGTGTTGCGAGCGTGCGCACTTTCGGAGCTCAGGCGCGATGTTTTCCCGGCGGAGGTCGGTGGCAGGACATGACATGGATGATCGCCAAACGACACATGGCTCGGTTAGGGACAGGGATTCGGTATGTATGTCTTTGTTGTCGACTTGTGCGACACCCGACAGTCGCTCCGGCCTGCTGCGACGTCTCACCGAGGCGGCGTTCTTGGCTTGTGTCACGAACGACGTGGTGAGGGCGAGGCGGATTGCGAAGGGACTTGAGGTCATTGCGCCGGGCAGCCGGGAGTGTGTCATTGCTTATGCGGTTGCAGATCTGACGGCAGGCGATGTTGCAGCAGCGCTGGAACGCCTCGATCCTCTTGCCAAGGCGAATGATGCATATGGGATGGCGTTTCAGGCGCTGGCTCTTGGGCTTAATGGACGTCTAAGCGAACGCGATACTGTGCTCAGGAGCCTGCCAAGCGGCCAGCCCGGCCTCGAGGGGTTCCTCACAGCCTTGGGCCAGACCTAGCCAGCCCATACCGCAGGAAAGGACATCTAATGAGCAGCGTAGGTAGTATCCTCCCGCAAACAGGGCCAGCCTTTTTGGCGGTCGAGATGCCAGTCACATCGAAAGTATCGGCTGAATCCGTCGAGGCGTTTCGAGCCGCACTCGAGCCGCCTGTGCCATCGCAGCGAGCTGACGAACCGCTGATCATGGCTGGAGGCGAGCTGACGGAGGAGGGAGGGGGGGCGGCGCGCGTTCCTCGCCTATCCGATGATATCCTCAGTGGCATGGAAAAACTGAGCGCCGGTTTTGCAGAATCCATGCAAGGCGTGCACAGGGCCGCCGAAGCTATGAACGCGGGGAGCATCCGCTCGGCTGAATGGCTCGATGCGCAGGTCCAGCTGTCAGCTATGGGCCTGCAATACGACATCGTGACCAAGGTGGTTGGGAAGGCGACCCACACTCTTAACACTTTCCTGAGCGGCCAATGAGCCACGGTGACGCGGAGCGTGGTGTTTGTATTGAAGCGGGCGGTGGCACTTCTGGTGCTATTCACGCTGGTCGGCTGCGGATCGAAGATTGAGCTCTATCGCAACCTTTCAGCGCGCGAGGCGAATGAAATGCTTGCATTGCTTATGCGGCAAGGCATCCACGCGGAACGGACGGCCGAAACCGGCGGCACGACCTCGCTCGTGGTGCCAACAGAAGACGTGCCGCGTGCCATGGCTGTGTTGGACAGCGCCGGCTGGCCTCGCGATCATTTCGCCGATATGGGCACTCTCTTCAAGAAGGACCGGATGATCTCATCGGACACAGAAGAGCGTGTGCGCTACATTTATGGCGTCACACAGGAGCTTTCGCAGACTCTGTCCAGTATCGACGGCGTGCTCAATGCCCGAGTCCACGCGGTGTTGCCGGAAAGCGCGAGTGACGATCGTAGTCCACCCGCCCCGCCAACTGCCGCTGTGCTCGTCCGTTACAAGCCTGGTGCCTCGATCGATCAGGTCGTGCCGAAGATCAAGGAGCTGGTCGCAAATAGCTTGAAGGGCCTGTCCTATGATCGGGTCTCAGTTGCCCTTGTGGAGGCAAATCAGGACAATACCACGCTTCGCCGAACGGAAATGACTGCCGGAGCGTTCGAACGTGGCGACTCATCGCGCCTCTTGATCGGCCTCGTCGGCGGCATGGCGGCATCGCTGATTGGCAACGCAGTGCTCGTCTGTCTCATATGGCGGCGGCGCTTTAGCGATAGGAACGGTATGGCAGCGTCATGAACTTCGGCGAAGCGAACAATCCGACTGTGCTCGCAATGAGCTCAGCAACAATCCAGGATGAATGGCTTGATACGTCGTGGGCGGGAGCGATGATGCGCTGCATCGCCGATCCTGCGGCCGATTTCGATGATACAATAGCAACCGATTGGCCCGAATGGATGCCTCTGGACCTTGCTCAGTCCGACCCGTTTATTCGCGTCAAGCTTGGACGTTGGCTGCTTCGTGGCCAAGGTGGTGAAGCGTCGGCGATTATTTCGGCCGGCATCGCACCACGAAGCCGGCTCGCATTTCTGCCGACGCCGGACGCTGCACGCCTTATCAGCTTCGCTGGAGCTTGGACCGGCGTGTCCAGCCTCATCGGCCTTCTTCGGACAGCCGATGTTTTGGCGGCACGCGCCGTTCTCGGAGAAGAGGCTTTGGCATTCGTTTCGCATGCGGCCTTGCTACCGCGACCGACCGCCGAACTGATGTCCGCGGTTAGCGCTTCCGAGATGCCGGCTGGGCCTAATGCATTCCTCTACCGCGGTGCGGCGATGTTCGGCCTTGCGATAGGCGCCATCCCACATGGGCTGCGCGCCCGACTACGATTGCGCCGACCTGCAGCGATCTGGATGGTGGTGGCGGACGCCTGCCGTGACGACAGTGCTGGCGAAGATGGCTTTCGTGCGATGCGGCGCCTGGCCCGCAAAAAGATGCCAACATGGTCGCATTGGTTCAACTGACGTCTGGCAGGGTCCGCATCCTGGGCCGAGGGCGGGTCCTGCCGGCGGAAAACGCACAGACGATCGTCGACGCGGAGCAATTGCTCGCTCAGGCGCGACGCGATGCGGACGCGCTGGTGGATGAGGCACGCGAAAACGCAGGGATGATCGAGACGGCAGCCAAGGAAGCCGCGCTGATAGCGGCGCAAGCGACCATCGAACAACGTTTGACCGCGATCGCCGTGGCGTCTCTGCGGATCATGGAGGAGAATCAAGAGCGGATTGTCGACATGGGCCTACAGATCGCACGTCGGCTAATCGATACCATCGCGCCGGATGATGCGGCGGTGCAGATCGCTTTGAGTAGCCTGAAATTCACGGGTCATAGCTCCCTCGTCCGCTTACGCGTGGCACCGGCGCATGTCGAGACGGTTCGCAGAGAATTGAACGAACTGCTCTCGACGGCGACGTCGCGCGCCG
This sequence comes from Bradyrhizobium sp. 164, assembly GCF_023073715.1. Taxonomy (GTDB): domain Bacteria; phylum Pseudomonadota; class Alphaproteobacteria; order Rhizobiales; family Xanthobacteraceae; genus Bradyrhizobium. Next base: position 199,776 of record NZ_JADPKA010000001.1, on the reverse strand, counting down.
TCGTCGAACTGATTTCTGATCCGCGCGTCAAAGATGCCGGATGCATCCTTGAGACTGATGCTGGACTGGTCGACGCCACGATCGAAAGCCAATTAGCGGCGATCGAAGCCGGCCTGCGCAGCAGCCTAAAGGCCTCTGCAACGTGATTTCCGAGCGACCCGAGCAGCCAACGGCAGTCACCGCCATTCATTCTTCGCACGACGGAATCGATCGCTTGTTCCAGCTTGCTCACACGGTGGTGGCGCAGACGTCGGCAATGAGCGTCCGCGGCCGAGTCCTTCAAATCGTCGGGACAATCATCCGTGCAACCGCACCTGGCGCCCGCATAGGCGACCTGTGCACGCTCCGCAATCCCGAGAACAACTGCGAATTGTCCGCGGAAGTCATCGGTTTCCAGCACGACATCGCCATTCTAACACCGCTTGGCGAAATACAGGGACTCTCTACCCTCACTGAGGTGATCCCGATGGGAGAGCCCCTCACCGTGCCCGCGGGCTGGAACCTGCTTGGCCGGGTGCTTGACGGTCTCGGCCGCCCTCTCGACACATCCACTCATGGGCCCCTGCTTCCAGAAACCCGCGTGCCAGTCCAAAGCGAGGCACCGGGTCCCTTGACCCGGCGCACAATTGATCGCGCTCTTCCAGTCGGCATACGGGCGATCGATGGTCTTTTGACGTGCGGGGAAGGACAGCGCATGGGCATCTTTGCCGCAGCGGGCGGCGGCAAGAGCACACTACTGTCGATGCTGGTGCGTAGCGCGGCGGTCGACGTGACAGTGATAGCGCTGATTGGCGAGCGTGGCCGAGAGGTGAAGGAGTTCATCGAACATGATCTCGGCTCAAAAGGCCGACGTAGATCAGTTCTTGTCGTTGCGACCTCCGATCGTTCCGCGATGGAAAGGGTGAAGGCCGCCTACGTGGCGACGGCGATCGCAGAATGGTATCGAGATCGGGGACAGCGTGTGCTGCTTCTCATGGATTCGGTTACGCGCTTTGCGCGCGCACAGAGGCAGATTGGTTTGGCGGCCGGCGAACCGGCCACCCTGCGAGGTTTCCCGCCTTCGGTCTTTGCAAAATTGCCGCAGCTCGTTGAACGCGCCGGCAACAACGAGCGCGGATCGATAACCGCGTTTTACACTGTGCTCGTTGAGGGCGATGACCTCACCGACCCCTTGGCCGATGAAATCCGTTCCATCCTGGATGGCCACATTGTGCTCTCACGCACCTTGGCGATGTCAAACCACTATCCTGCTATCGATGTTCTGGCAAGCGTCAGTCGTGTCATGAGCACTATCGTGTCGTCGCGGCATGAGAAGTTAGCAGGTCAGCTGCGGGCGCTGCTAGCTAAATACCAGGAGGTGGAGCTATTGATACGGGTCGGCGAATACAAAGAAGGTGCCGATCCGCACGCTGATGCCGCAATCGCCAAGATAGAGAACATAAGGACCTTCCTGCGACAGCCGAGATATGAACAAATTAGCTTCGACGCAATGCTTCATGAGCTTGCCACGTGCCTGGAATAACTCCCGAGGCCGTACATCAATTGCTTGAGTTGAGGAAATTGCGGCGCCGCCGGGCCGATGAGACTCTACGAGTGCGGCAGTCAGCCATCGAGAAATCCGATGCCGCTATCGAAGGGGCAAGGACAATCCTTCGCACATGGCGGCAAGAACGGCCTCGTCTGGAATGCGAGATATACGGTTCGCTGATCGGAAAAAAGGTCGCTCTCAACGATCTTGAGGAGGCGAAGGCGAAGGTGATCTCACTGCGCGAGCACGAACGGCTGCTTGAGCGGCGCCTTGATGAGGCACTGTCGGAAAGCGAACAAGCCAAGCAGGCGCGTGAGGAAGCCCACAACGCCGCACGTAAGGCATATCGGGAGCTCGAGAAATGCGACAATTTGGTGCGTGCCTGGAAAGTCGCGCCGCTGAAGGAGAGGGATCTCTGATCTGTGGATCTAAGGAGCGGACCACCCAAGGGTGCGGGTGCAGTCGGTTGTGGTTGGTGGACTTAGAAGTTTAGGAGCGCCCCTGTAAGAAGTCTGCGATATCAGCGACCAGACCCCACCGAGTCCATCCGCTGAGCTTGCGAAGTTCTCGCCGAACTGGGTGGCAAAACTGGCAATTGCGTTCATGTAACCGATCATCGTCAATCGTCGTCAGCATTCCTGATGGCGAAGGAGCAGCTTTATCGCCGGCTAGCCGTGGGCGGTCGGCATAAGGATTGCTGCTTTCAAACACGACGCGCTGGTCGATTGCGTCAAACTGTTCTTCGCGAGTGACAAGCACATGAGGTCCGCGCTGCACTGGCTGCGTCATCATCGTGAGCCCGGTGCTCCACCTCCTCTCAGGCGAGTACTCCCCTCGGAGCATGACGAGATGCGCATTGACGAGGCGATCAAGCAAGCTGCTAGGCGCCGGAGATGGGAACCGGGAACCGCAGAGTGCTATGCTCGGGTTCTTCGCAGATTGTCGCAGGACCTCGCATCGCGAGGGCAAACGATCGCTGCATTCGATCACAGCGCGTTGGCCGCTCACGCTATGCAGACTGCACCAGAGTTCGAAAAGATAAAGCTTGGCCCGGCTCTGATGGCGCTTCGTGAGTACCGGCAACCATTGGAGGATCTCTCCTCCAAATCCCCGCCAAGCTTTGCTGCGGCGAAACGTTCGAACGCGGCGGATCATCTAGCTCCGTTGCCGGGCGCAAGTTGGAACACCGCAAACGTTTGCCGAGGCGTACCGTCAGCCCACTCGCGAGCTGACAGTGCAAATCAGCCAAGCTCTTTCGGAGTGGGGAGTTCGAGGCATCGAGCTCCAATCCGCCAAATTACCCAGCTTACGACCCCTCTCCGCTGCTTAGTCCATCATCGCACGTCTCTCCACACTTGCAGCACAGCAACCAACAGCCGCAATCAGAGCAGCGCCAGACCGCATACGTAGTCGGCGCAATATCCGCAACTCGCGTCCGGAGGACTCTTCCTCAGGCCGCTCCCGAGGATCAAAAGCTCATCCAAGCAGCGGTCCAGGCCGCTGTTGCACGCCTAAAAATAGGACGGAACACAGCGCGTGATTGCACGAGAGTCCTTCTCAGATTGGCGGATCATCTCAGGGGGGCGCGGCCAGACCCCTGTTGCACTCGATCACGATGCCTTGGTCGCTCACGCCGATCAGGTCCTCAAGTAGAAATTCGTCAACAAAGTCGTGCGAGTTTCTGGAGGACGGAATCGCCGGTCTTATGGCCGCGAGCTGTGTGCCTTCATCGCCGCGCATCGTCAGCATCGTCTTCGAGCGTCCGGTGCGCATCGGGTCTCTCCTTCGATCGGCATATGGCTTATCGCTCACAGACGTAATAACATCCAACGTCAGGTATTGAGCGCACTATCGTGCCGCTGCCGCCGATGGTGAGTGCATCGCTTCGCCGGAAAGCTCAGCCCGTGTCGGTTGTTCGCTCAGGATTGCACAGACCAGGCGAACGATGGCGCCTTCGTTTGGAAAAGCCCGACCATCTCGGTCCGCCGCTTGATTTCATCGTTGAGGCGCTCGATCCGATTGAGTCCGGCGCGGCAAAAACTTGTGTGGCCGAACACGTTGCGTTCGGTCGCACTCGTGAAGGGTAATAAAGTGCACAGTCTGGGTGCGCGGCACTGCCCGCGCCACAACAGCTTCATACTTGCCACCCCACCGCGCAGGCCACTTCGTCGCCTTGACACGCATTTTCAATCACGCGCAACGTGGAACGCTATCTTTGTCTAGTCATGGGTGATCGACAATAACGTGACCTACGTCGGGTGACGGATGAACAGCATCTAAATTCCGCTGATTAGACGGCGGGCACGCCTGCATTCCCGCTGAAGAAAGGTCTCCTGGTCCAAGAACGGGCCGGCATGACATTTGCTACCTTCGGACAAGGTTAAACTGATCTTGAAACGAGCTTCCTACACCGCCGCTGCGGCTTGTCGGCGTGACAAGATCAATCGAGACTTAGGAGACGGCGTCATGCTCCGGCAAAACGGTGGTATCAGTTGGACGATCCTTATTTGCTCGGGGAGCCGATGGTATTGACGCTGGATGCCCCGTGCATCTCCAATCGCTCTGAGGGCGCGAACACTATTGATCGGTTCCCGCCACAACACTGTTTCGAACACGACCATGGGGAGATTGCAAACGTCGATTCGGAGCGATGCTTAGGACGGTCCCGAAGCCTGAGAATTCCACGTGCATACGGTACGCTAGCTTACTTCGTAAGCTCAGCGAATCTCTCAAGAACAAGGCCGCCCGGGGAATCGCAACTGAGCTGCGTGCTGAGGATGCCAGCTGCGACTGACAAATGGATCTCAACGCCCGGGCGCGTCGTACCGCCAAACGCTGAACATTGGGGGGCGCCGACCCATGTAAGGCGGTTTCTACCATTGTCAGGGAACGGCGAGCGGCGATTTCGAATGCCACGGGTATTAGTCAAGATATCTGAGCAAGCATCAGGGCCGAGGCGGGATCCTTTCTGCGGTTCGTCCCGTCGCTAATGCCGGACACGCACCAACAGAGGATCCAGCGCGAGTGGTTAGTGTGAAGTTTCTTGACAGAGTTGGAACGGTCGCGTCCGGCCGTAATGATATTGTTCTGGTGGCGCTACTGATCACGATCATCTTCATGATGATCATTCCACTGCCGCCGGTTCTCATGGATGTTCTACAGGCCGTCAACCTGGGAATCTCGGCACTCCTGCTGATGGTCGCGGTCTATATTAAATCCCCCCTTGCGTTCGTCTCCTTTCCGTCAGTGCTCCTGGTGACGACACTATTTCGGCTGTCGCTTGGCATCGCCGCGACACGCACTATCTTGCTTCATGCGGACGCCGGCCAAATCATCAAGACCTTCGGGGACTTCGTCGTAGCTGGCAATCTCGTGGTGGGCGCGGTGACTTTTTTGATCATGACAATCGTTCAGTTTGTCGTCATCACCAAGGGATCTGAGCGTGTGGCGGAGGTTGCTGCACGGTTTTCTCTGGATTCCATGCCGGGCAAGCAAATGAGCGTTGACGGGGACTTGCGTGCCGGCAGTATAGATATCCGAGAAGCAAGTCGACGACGCGTTGCGATTGAGCGCGAGAGCCAGCTGTACGGTGCCCTGGACGGCGCCATGAAGTTTCTCAAGGGTGACGCCATCGCAGGGCTGATCAGTATTGCCGTGAATATCATAGGTGGAATCGCAATTGGTTCGTTTCAAAAGCAGATGGGATTGTACGAGGCGCTTGAGGTCTATGCGATCCTGACCATCGGAGACGGGCTCGTCGGTCAGATACCGGCTCTCTTCACGGCGATTACAGCGGGATTTATCGTTACGAGGGTTAGTGACGAAGATAACGGTGTGGATCTGGGTAACGAAATCGGCAACGAGGTTATCGCACAACCGCGTGCGCTGATTGTCGGGTCATTCATTCTCTTCCTCTTTTCGTTCGTCCCTGGCTTTCCGACGGGAATCTTCATGATCCTCGCGGTTGTAGTCGGAGGTGGTGGCTGGCAATTACAGCGTAATCGGCGGCTGGCCACACCGGCAATGCGTCGCTACTCGGTGACAGGGGGAGCGCGCTTAAGGGCCTCGGACGAGCCGACCGCCGGGGCTGATGGAGCCGACGACAATGGCATCACGTTCACTGTGCCGCTGATGATCGACATTGGTCACGACATTCAGGCGGCCATCCCTCCTGATCTGCTAACGAAAGCATTGGATGCAGAACGGCACGCGCTCCTTCTTGAGCTCGGGGTCCCTCTTCCAGCGATCAGTGTGCGGGTGAACGACACCTGCAAGGATGGAGCGTATGTCATCATGGTAAATGAAATACCATGCGGCGAAGGGCGACTGCGGTCGCAACATCTTTTGGCGCGCGATACTCCTGAGAACCTCGATCTTGTGGGCATTCCGTATGTTCTGGACAAATCTTTCCTTTCTCAGATCGAGACGGTCTGGGTGGACGCCATACATCGCGAATCATTACGAGCTGCCAGCATCCGTTTCCTGGAATCGGTGCAGATACTTAGCTACCAAACCGGTCAAATCCTGCGCAGGCATGCTGCCGAGTTTGTCGGCATCCAGGAAACAAAAACTCTTTTGAATCGCATCGAGGTGTGGTCGCCGGAACTCGTAAAGGAAGTACTCCGCTCAGCCCCTCTGCAGAAGATTGCAGAGGTCTTTCAACGACTGATCGCGGAGGAGGTTTCACTGCGTAACATGCGCACCATCCTCGCCGCACTGGTCGAACGGGCACAGAACGAAAGAGACGTTGTCCTGCTGACCGAGCATGTGCGCTGTGCGCTGAGGAGGCAAATCTGCATTCCGTATTGTATCGGCATGAACCTGCTGCCGGCCTACCTTCTCACGCCAGAAGTGGAAGATACGCTGCGAAATGCCATTCGGCAGACTTCCGCCGGCAGTTATCTCGCCCTTGACGCGCGAACAACAGGTCAGATCATTGACGCAATACGAGAAGCTATCGGCGACCTTAACCAGCAGCCGCACAAGCCGGTGCTGCTGACTTCGATGGATATACGTCGGTACCTACGCAAGGTCATCGAAACCGACTTCTACGGACTGCCAGTGCTATCCTATCAGGAGCTTCCCCCCGAAATCTCCATACAGCCATTGGGACGGATATCGCTGCAATGAGAAACGCGAACGTAGCGCAAGATGTTCTGACGGGTGATCAGGGCCAACTGATCTTACGGATCCTGTCTGGCCCCAACAAGGGGGCCGAGACATCGCTCAGCGAAGGAGTCTGGCTAATCGGCAGCGACGACGCTGACGACCTTACCTTCGCAGATCCGGAACTGATTGCCTCACATCTTCGCATCGCCGTCGAGGCAGGGCGAATCCAGATCACCGCACTGGCACCGGGTGTGCTCATCGGCGGTAGTGATTGTCCAACAGAGTGCCCGACGACCCTCGATCCACTCACTCCGGTTCAGGTTGGGCGGACGATTTTCAGTATCGGCCCAACTGATGGTAGCTTTCCCGATATGGACTCCTCGGTCGAGCGCAGAAGGTTGCACGCCGAGCATGCCCCCCCAGGTCTCGAAGGAGCGGCGCCCAGGGGGCGAGAAACTCGTCTTGTGGTGAACTCGATGCCTCGGCCATTTCGGCTTGGCGCGGCCGCTTGCGGCCTTCTGGTCATCGTCTATGGAGCTTGTGCCGGGGTGGGGTGGGTTGCGTCCTCTTTCACCCCGGCCGCCGTTCCGGATGCTGACGCGATCAAGATTGCCAGGAACGTCCTTCGCGATTTGAATGTCGGACGCGACGTCAGCATCGCGCTTTCCGACGATAACCTGATCATCGACGGCGACTTGCGACCTGGAGAGGTTACAAGGATCAAATCAGCCCTGCGCGACGTCGGGCTAACTGCAGAGGTAACACCGAAACCGGCGACGGCCACCGCCCCGTCTGATGCAAAGATCATCGACCTGTCAACCACGGTAATGCAGGCATTCGGCATCGAGGGGAGTATTCGCGTGGGAAGCGCCGGAGAGATATCGATAGCCGGATATGGCTCGAGTGATGCAACCGTCAAAGCGGCCCTTCGTCACCTGCAGCAGGATGTTCCCGGAGTCCGCACAATTGATGACACAATCGCAACGCCGGACCGCGCACGAACCTTTCTAGAGACAGCGACGACAGCGGAACTCCGTCGTTCCATTCGCATCGTGGTGAAGCCAGACGTCATCCTCGTTTCTGGGACGCTTACCCCAAGTGCCTATAGCGAATGGAAGACCGTTGCCTCCCACTTCGAGAAGAAGTTCGCGCCTCACATTCGGCTCGAGGCACACTGTTCGCCAGTGGTGTTGCCGATAGCGAGAGGCGTGAACCTCGGCCGGTCTCCGTTTATCGTAGTTCAGAACGGAACACGCCTGAAAGTCGGCGACAATATCGATCATTTCGGCAAGATCATTGTCATCGATCGTGACGGAATGCTTGTGCGTGTCGGAGAGGCCGACGTGCACGTTCCCTACCCGAACAAGCCGGAATGGATAGCAGAGGAGGATCAACTGTGAGCGAGCATCTAGTCAATCTTGAGCTGCAGAAACAGCTGGTAGATGACGTCGACGGCGCGGAGTTATCCGCCGTCGAGAGAGAGTTCGAGAGTTGGAGACAATCGTTGAAACGTGACATGGATGGCGGCGTCACGCGGCATCATTTCGACGCGTTGTGCACATTGCTTGACGCAATAGATGCCGCAACAGACGTTGTTAATTTAACATGGATGCGCCACCACGGCGGTCTATCCTCTGGCTTGGAGAGGTAAGGTGGATTTTAGGACTATAAGCGGCTCCCTTGGCAGATCTGTTGCGGCATCGGAACGCAGCCTAAGAAGTCACGTGGCGACCATGAACCCGGACGACACCATGGATCAGCTCAAGCTTCAGCTCTCAATGAACACACACACTACACTCTTGAGTCTGAATTCGACCGTTATCAAAGCGGTTCACGAAGCGCTGAATGGTATTATCCGGAATATCGCCTGAGCTACGAACGATTCTAGGCTGCTATGTCTTCCAGCTTTATGCAACTACGTCATCTCCGATATTTCACGGGCATCGTGGATGCTGGTAGTTTTTGCCAAGCAGCGGCGACAATCCACGTGGCGCAGCCGGCCCTGAGTCAGCAGATGGCTGCCTTGGAAGCCGAGCTTGGCGTCGCGCTGCTGCACCGTAGCGTTCGCGGCATTCGCCCGACCCGCGAGGGCAAGGTCTTTTATCGTGAGGCCACGTCCATTCTTCAGCAGGTTGACCAACTGCGCAGCATCATCCGCTCTAAGGCAGGAGAACCGGAGGGTGTTGTAAGGCTCGGCATGTCCTCCGCGCTCGCCGCTTCGTTCGCCCGCCTCCTGATGGAAGCCAGCCGGACAGTGCTTCCAAAAGTGCGCCTTCATCTTGTTGCGGGTGACTCTCTTCAGATGAAGCCGCTCATCGTATCACGCGCGCTTGATATCTGCGCTGTGCTTGAGGATGAACCCACTTCAGGTGTTACTCGCCAGTCACTCTTTCAACAGCGACTCCATCTGGTACGTCCTCCCGATACAGGGGAAGCCGCTCGCGCCATTTCGGTTGAGGAATTGGCCGAACTCCCTCTTGTATTGCCGACGCGCCCAAGCACAATTCGCGATGTATTAGATCGGACGTTTGAAGCGGCCGGCGTGATGCCGAACTGCATCGCAGAAGTCGACACCTTCGCCAGTGCGCTCTCTTTGGTCAGGGCGGGTCTCGCAAATGCGATCCTGCCCAAGGGCGAAATTCCCGATATTCCAGGCGACGAAGATTTGAGGCCCTTCGCGATAGATCCACCGGTCCATATGACAGCTTGCCTCATCTCTTCTGGCGACCTCGGTCCCGCCGCCGAAGCCGTGAGCGCCTTGCTGGTTGCGCAGGTGCGAAAAGTGCTTCAAACGAGACCTCTTGCAGGACGCGAGCTGATGACGACACCTTGATCTCGATTCAAGGCTGGGGTCCTATCGGTTGCCGAGTGACAATTCAGTGGCAGGTGGTTTGCGTAAGAGGTGATAGAAAGTGGGTATCACAAATAGTCAATCGGGAACGGTGTTTCAGGCGGTGCAACGCACCGGGATCGCATCACAGGGCTTGATGGTGCACCGCAGCTGGTCGCGGCTAGAGTGGTAGTGTCCTGAACCAGAAGTTCGCAAAGCGTTGTCTTTTACTGGGCACTGTAACTGCAGAAGCGCTCGATGGAAGGAAGTACCGGAATTAGAAGCTCCGTCGTTGTTCGGCTCTCTCCTTGGCAGGGCGACACGAATGTATTGCGAAACTACGATTGGGAACTGTGACTCGATACATAGCTCACGGACCATTTGATCGCGGGCTATCATGACGGGCATTGGCCGAATAGGGAAGCTGCACATTTCAGGCTTTGAAGCCGACGGTACCCGTGGAGCGAGCGCGTCTCGCCCTGACCCCGCTCTGCGCGATGGAGAAGGTAGCCAAAGCTATCCTTCTGTCGTGGGGCGGATGCACGCGGGGCCTCAGAAGGCCTCTGCTCGCGCAGCGTCTTGTCCTAGTGATGTCTTCCGTGACGGGCTTGCCAATCGCTCCGGTGGCTCACATCAAATCCACGCGGCTGCACAATGGGCAGCCGGTGGGAGGCGGGGTGATCCTTTCTCAGTGTCGGAGCGCGGCGTACAATGTGGGGGCGCAAGCTCATCGCGTTCAGGCGATGAACAATGGCGAATCGATGGAGGAGGCAGAAGCTCGCAATCAGGCGCGGTCTCATCACAGAAGCAATCCGCGTCCAAACAGAGGGCTGGACTGGCAATGCAGCGCACCATGGAGGTGGGCGCATACAACCTGCACCTTGCAGACTTGAAGCGACATAGACGTGTAGATCTTGAAGCAAAGCTTCGTAAAGCGCTGCAGGCCATTCAACGCGCTTGTAAGGCCGTGGCAGAACAGGTATCGCGGCTTGATTACCAGCTAATCAAGAAGGTGAAGCCGAGGGCGCTTTCGCTCTTCGCATTCTCATTTGGCCGTCACCCAGGCTCGACTAAAGGCCGCGAAGCAACGACGAAAGTCGCCAAGTCGTATTGCAGCGAAAACAGGGTGCTTGAGGAGCCGAACGGTCAAGATCTGTCATTACTGGTAGACAGCTTCAGCAAGTGGCCGAAAGAACGCTCCTGTCGACAGGCGGGAGCTGCGATCGCCCGTGAGATGCTTTCCCGCAACCTATCCGACTGCAAGCCGCAGGAGCTGGCGTATCTGGTAAACGATTTCAGCAAGTGGCCTGACGAGCCCGGTTGTCGTGAGGCCTCAATCGCAATCGCCGGTGAGGTGCGTCCCGGCGAGCTCTCCCATTTTGAACCGCAGCGCTTGGCGAACCTGGTGAACAGTTTCAGCAACTGGCCCGACGAGCCCGGTTGTCGTAAGGCCACAGTCGCAATCGCTGGTGAGGTGCGTCCCGGCGAGCTCTCCCATTTTGAACCGCAGCACCTGACGAACTTGGTGAACGGTTTCAGCAAGTGGCCGGACGAGCCGGATTGTCGCAAGGCCACAGTCGCAATCGCTGGTGAGGTGCGTAGCGGCAAGCTCTCCCATTTTGATCCGCAGGCCTTGGCGGCCCTGGTGAACGGCTTCAGCAGATGGCCGGACCAGCAGGAGACGCGTGAAGCGACGGTTGCCATCGCCGGCGCGGTGGTTGCCCGGGCCGGCAATCTCGACGGATTCTCGGATCAAGAATTGGCCAATCTGGTGAACGGTTTCGGCAAGTGGCCGGAAGAAGAAAAAGCACGCGAGGCGATCGTTGCCATCGCCGGCGAGCTCAGCTCCAAGGGCCGTCGCTTCAGCACTTTCAGCACGCCTGCGCTAGCTAGGATCGCCAACGGTCTGTCGCGGGGGTATCCAGGGGGGAGAGACCGCCGGCGAAGTCGCCGAACCCGCCTTGCTGAAGGACCGGCTGCATCAGCTGGCGCACTACCTCCAATATGCCGAGGATCGGCTGCAGCAGGCCGATGTCCATTCCATCGCGAGTATATTCAAGGCGTTGGGCAAGGCGCAATTGTTGGACGATCTCGGTGCGCTGGCACAGCCGGGGCTGGACAGGCTCGAGGTGTTACGTGCCGCTCCCGGGTTTAAGCTCGACAACAACCTCGAGACGATGGGCAATCTTTGCGCCTCCCTGCTGCCACTGGCTCGCAGCCCGAAGCCGGTGTTGCGCTGGCACCGCAGGTCGGCGCTGAACCTGCTCAACGCCATCCAGCCGGTGGTCGAACACAAGATCGATGCCCATCTCAAGCCAGGCCAGGCCGAGCGCACCAGCGGCGCCAATGCAAGCCGCTGCCTGGGGCTTTCGATCTATCAGGTGCTCAAGACCCGGGCGGTGCTGGAGACGCTCTACCGGCGGCCCTATGTCGACGGCGACGAGCTCTTGCAGGCCAGGCGGGAAGAGCTGCACGGCAAGACCAGGCAGATCTTGGACAGTGCCCGCGCCCTTATCGAGGCCGACCTTTCCTACATGAGCTGGAACGTGATCGCCGAGATCGAGGCGAAGGAGCCGCTCGAAGCGCTCGACACCTTCATGGCGCAGAACGCATCGAAGGTCCAGGCCCAGCATGCAGCCGCCAGCTTCGATGTCCATCGGGTCCTTCAGGCCATGGACCACGAGCCGAGACCGCCGCAAGGCGATGCCGGACTGATGCGGCTGCCGGTGGTCGACATGCAAGGCCGGCCGCTGGCCGGCGACGCCGAGTTGCGCTATTCTGTTTTCCACCGCTTGACCTCGGGCGCGGTGAAGGTGGTGGCGGTGCAGCTAAAGAAACCTCCGACTGACTTCGAGCTGACAAGCACGTTCGCCGTGGAGGGCGTGCCCTACCGCATGGACCTGTTCGGCGGCAGCAAACTGAAGCCGCGGCAAAAGAGCCTGAACCAGCTTGCCTCTCACCTGCCCGTCGCGGCCGAAGAGGCCCCAGGCGGCAAGCTTTTGGCGATCCCCTATGCCGAGACGGCTCCAGGTACGGCCTTTGAGCAGCTGTCGCGGGCCTGGGCGCCGTTCAAGGAAGCCTATTACTATACCCAGCGCCGCGGATTTGCCGCGCCGCCGGGCATCCCCGACGTTGGCCCGCATGATTATGCGCTGGAAGGGTGCTTCAAGCTGTCCCTTCTGCCCGACCGCCCCGCAGGCGCAGCGCATCCTTTCCGGTTCGAGGGGCGAGACGGCGAGATCGCCTTGCGGCCGCATGACGGCTGCGGCTTCATCAGGGCCTCACTGGCCGAGCGCATGCCGGCCATTGCCCGGGCTCGCCACGGCGCTCCCGAGCGGATGCCTGCCTATGCCGATAATAGGCAATCGGCGGTACCGCCCTCGGCGCTGCAACATTATCCGCGCAGCGTCGAAGTGGCACAGGAGACCCGCGAGAAGGCTCTGGCTTGGCTCGAAACCCATCAAAGCCTCACCGCCGAGGAGCTGTTCCGGACGGTCACGGGCGGGCATATCGAGGGTTCGGGCGCTATCGCCGTGCCGTCCAGCGACGAATGCCTGCATGTGCCGACCGGCAAGAGCAAGACCTTGACCCGTGACGCTGGCGTGCTTGTCGGACGCTCCCCCTATGACAAGCCCAACCTGCGCCCGTTCGCCGCCGACCGGATCAGGTCGGCGCGCGATGGCGATCGGACCGCGGCGTTCCTGGATCGGTGCGTGGCCTTCCAATACAGCTTCAATGTCGCGCACAGGTCGCGGGCTGGGCTTACCGCCGACGATCCGACCTTCTTTGCCAAAGGCATCTTGATCGTTGTGCCCGACGAAATGTGGGCGGCGGACTTCGCCGAGCGCGGGGTGGTGATGTCTGCCGAGGACGTAAAGTGCCATTCGCGCTGGCTGGAGGAAAAGGACCGGGTCAAGGCCGACACCGCGCTCGAGTGCGTCGGCATCCTGCAGGCGACGGAGGTGTTCGCGCTCGGCTCTTTGGTTGCGGTTCCGAGCGCCGAACAAAAAAAGCTCGACGGCGATTTTGACGGCGACACCGTCGTCATCATCGGCGACCGGCCTCGCCTTTACGAGCATGTGCGCCAGTTCGACGCGCAGCTGCAGGCGCGCGGCATCGCCTCGATGAAGCCGCCGAAGTCGCACACGCCGGCCATTGAGAAAGGCGGCTACCAGTTCAGCCGGTCCAAGCAGATCCTGTCGGCCACCGGGCTGGCGCTGGAGACCTACAGCTGCCTGCAGCGCAACGTGCTGGCGCAGCCGCTGGAGGCGCAACGCTGGTTTGCCGAGCGTGCCATCTTCGGCACCTACGAGGGCATTCATCATGAGCTCAAGGCCGACATCCGCGCACTGTTGCAGGAAGATCGACCGGATGGCCTGACCCTCCAGGAGCTCATCGCCAGGGCGAGGGAAGACAGCAAGGCCGCCAGGCATCCGGTGGCCTGCGAACTGGCCGCCTTGCTAGTGGCCGAGCTCCAGGACTGGAACCTGCAGCTCAATAGCGAGCCGGCTCATGAGCAGTCGGACGTCAAGCAGCAGTTAGCGCGATCCGTGACCTCAACCAGCGCGAAGCCTGCCGTCAGCGCCGACGCCGGCGCGCTCTTCCCGAAACTCAGCGAATCCTATCCGGCAACCGCTGACGCCAGGAAGCGCATCGACTTCCTGCTCAACCACTACCAGCCGCGCATCGATCCGCGGCCCGACGGCTACAACCCGGACGATCTGCATGAAAGCGCCATCAATCTGTTGAGCGTCGGCATCAAGGTCGGCACGGACGCCTACAAGTCCGATACCGGTGCGCGGGTGTTCATGCAAAAAGCCACCGAATTGCAGCGGCTCTTGGAGCAGAGGCCGGGCTTCAAGCCGGCGCCCTATGTCAAGACGCAAGTGGCAAAGCTCCACCAGGGCCGGTTCGACGCCGATGGCAGCCTGGCGGTTCTGAAGGACAACCCCACGCTGGCGGCCTCGGTCATGGAGGCCTCGATCAGACTCGCCGTCGAACAGCGCATCCTGCCCAGCGCCTTAGCAATCTCGGCCGACGACGACCCCGCCAGCAGGATAACGCTGAGCAGCGAACGGGCCCTGGAGCGCGCCAGGCTCGAAGCCGCCCCCGCCGAAGCGCAAGAAAGCGCGATTACCGAAACTGTGCACGCGGTTGCCGAGCTTTTGCGGCAGGACGGCATCGAGGTGAAGGTGCCGCATCTCGACCAACGGTCGCGCGGGCAGGTCTGGATAGCCGACGAGTTGACCGGCCAGAGCGTGAGCGCGGCGCCGGAGGCCCAACTGGTCACCCATACCATGCGCCATGTCTTCGAGATCCCGGAGGAGGCTTTTACGCGCGCCTTCAGGAAGGCGGCACTGGCCTTCGAGGAGCGGGACTGCAGCGAGGTCGAGACCACCAACTGGTTCATCAGGATGGACGCGCGGCGTTCACACGGCGTTCAGAACCGCGCAGAACTATCGCTTCGAGGTCGCGTTCCATACGCCGGCCAGTTACCGGGCCGAGCGCGCGCAGAGCGAATGCGAGCTGGTCCCCATTCCCCGTGGTACCTGGGACATATTACACTTTTGCTCGTCAGGAGAAAACAGGTCGAGGGCGGCAGGGACCTCCAGGTGGCGCACCGTCGGAAGACAACAGATTGCGACCGCTCCTCGCTCGCCGCAAGCCGGCGAGATCCTCGCGGCCCTCGGTACGCGGCCGGTGGTGCTCGTCGGCATGCCGGCGAGCGGCAAGTCGACCATCGGCGACCAGCTTGCCAAGGAGTTGGGGGTGGAGTTTGTCGACATCGATAAGCGTATCGTCGCCGAGCACGGCAATCTGATGGAGATGTTCGCCGACCCTGGCCGCGGCGAGGCGCACTTCAGGGACCTGGAGACCAAAGAGCTCGCCAAGCAGCTGGAGAGAGGGCCCATCGTCATCGCAACCGGCGGCGGCTGCTTTGGCAAGGAATCCAATCAGGCCCTGATCCTTGATAAGGCGAGGTCGATCTGGCTCGACACCGAGCTGAAAGAGCTCCGCAGGCGCCTCAAGTGGGACACCACCCGGCCGCTGCTGCAAGGTGCCGACGTCGAGCAGAAGGTTAACCAGCTGTACGAAGAGCGCAGTCCGTTCTACCAAAAGGCCGATATCAGGTTGCCGCTCGTCCCGCCCTTTCAAAAAGCCAAGAAGTACGCCCGCATTTGCGTGAAGGAACTCTTCGCTTTCCTGTGCAGTGACATAGAAGGCGGTCCGCCGGCTGCAGAGATATCACATTCCGCCGGTACTTCCGGGACCGCCATCAGCATGTCTCCGACCGCGCAGCGCATGCACGATGATCATCACAACGGCTGCGATTAGGGGGCGGCGTCGTGGAAGCCATCCAGGCGCCGGCACCAATGAGTGAAGGGGAACGGCGCATCTCGACACCCTCACCGCCGACCCGCAGCCTTTGCTGGCCGGCAGTAACGCACGAGCGGATTTAGCGTTTACCGCGAGAAGCAGAGATCGTTCAACTCCAGGGCGATAAGGGGCAACGATCAAGGGTTCTTTCGCAGGTTTGGTGCAGCAGGGTGGAGACGCGCGGAGACAGCCCTGCTGAAGAATAGCTTACATCGGCTGGCTCATTACCTGCACTATGCCGATGATCGGCTGGAGCAAGCCAACGTTCTGAGCATCGCCATCATTTTCAAGGAGCTGGCGAAGGTCGGGCTGTTTGAGGACCTCGGTTTGCTCGCACCAACAGGGCTGGATCGCCTTAGGGAATTGCATCGTGCCCTTGGTTTTGCCGCGGAGAATAACCTCGAAACCACGGGCAATCTTTGCGCTGCCCTGCTGCCGCTGGCGCGCAGCCCGCACCTGCGCTCGCACCGCAGACAGGCTCTGAACCTGCTGAACGACATCCAACCCGTCGTGGAGCGCAAGATCGAGGCGCATCTCAACGCAAGCGAGGCCGAGCGGACTCGTGGGCCGTTCGCGAGCCGCTGCCCGGCTTTGTCGATCTATCAAGTGCTGAACGCCCGTGCGGTCCTGGAAACGTTGTTCAGGCGGCAGTATGTCGAGCGAAGCAAAATCGATTTGCTCGTACGGCGGGACGAGCTGAGCGCAAGACCAAGGAGATCTTGTACAGCACGCGCGATCTCATCAAAAGCGATCTTTCCAATAGGAGCTGGAACCTGATCGCGCATATCGAGGCGGACGATCCCGTCGACGCGCTGGACTCGTTTATGGGCGCAGGACGCAGCGAGGATCCAGGCGCAACATCCGGCATCCGTCTTCGACACGCATGATGTGCTGCGGGCGATGGACCATGAGCCCAGACCGCCGCAGGGTAATGCGGAGCTAATGCAGCTTTTGGTTGTGTGCCTGCAGGGGCGGCGAGTGGCGACGGAGCCTGAGACACGCTATTCGATTTTCCATCGCCTGACCTCCGGGGCATTGCCGGTGGTCGCGGTGCAGCTGCCGGGAAAGCTCAGCACCTTCATGTTGGCGCGGTCGCTCACCGTCGATGGTAAGATGGAGCAACTAGTCGAGCGCGCGCGAAGTCTGTAAGGTCGTTGCGATACCCGAAGGTGTCAGAACCAATCCCCACTGGTCAATCGAAGGGGCGCGTACAGGTGGCTTACCTCGGACTCCGAGGCCGTCATGCCGAAATTCTGTTCAACGAAGTGGGTGATCTCTGCTCTTGAGCAACGATGAGCATCGACCGACCAGGGACACTCTCGATCTCAAAGCAATGGTGGTCGTGTCGCTCGAGAGGGTTGCGCTTGCTCGGAAGGAACTTTTTTGGATTTCAAGAAGCTCCTCTTCGAGGGAAATGACAAGGAGAATGTTGTTCTTTCCGCGTGCCTGTACGGCGGCTGAGTCGCCCTGGCGAATGACGACCCGGATTCGCCGTACTGCGTTTGATAGCGCTAGTCGTTTATACGCAAACGATTGCTTGCAATTAGTTTCGCGATTTGCATAAATACTATGGAATATCCGAAGCGGAGTTTTGTGAGAATTCCATCTGCCGAAAGAACTGTCTAGCTAAATTACTGTCGTCGGTTTGCGAGCATCGCTACAGTCGGCCACGCAGAATGCGACGGGGAGCCCTAGGCGGTGTGGACACTTATCGCATCCATAAGACGATGGCTGCGAGGGTGACGACGGCGAGGTAGTTTCGTGTGGTTTTTTCGAATCCTTTGCTGCGATGGCTTGGCGCAGGTGATCGGCGTCATAAGCTGTATCGGCCATGAAAACCTCGGCAGGCAATCCCTCGATCAATTCGGCGGCTTGCGGTGCATCGCCCTTCTGGCCTGCGGTGATCGTGAACCGTACAGGACATCCCAAGCCGCGAACGGCCATATGTATCTTGGTGCTCAGGCCGCCGCGCGAACGGCCAATCGCCTGATCTTCAGACCCCCTTTTTTGGCCCCGGCAGCATGCTGATGGGCTCGAACAATGGTGGGATCGACAATCAGGTATTCGAAGTCCGGATCGTCGGACATCGCCTCGAAGATCCGCCACCAGACGCCTTTGGCACTCCATCGGCTGAAGCGCCGGAACACGCTGTTCCAGTCCCCAAACACCTCCGGAAGATCACGCCAGGGAGAGCCCGTACGAGCGATCCACAGCACACCTTCCACGAACATCCGATTGTCGCGCCCAGTCGAGCCCTTCTGGTCAGGCCGACCTATGATCAGCGGCGCCATCCGCTCCCAAGCCGCGTCGCTCAACACCAGCCGATCCATCACACCCAAGACTGCCTCCCGAAAAGCAGCTTTGAATCTGATTTGCTCCTAAAAGGAATCCTTAGAGTCCACACCGCCTAGGGGATCAATCGGATCTACCGACTTTATCGCGAGGAAAGGCTCACCCTGCGGGCTCGCCGCAAGCCTGTCGGGACTCGGGCCCCGATCCTGATCGAGGTGAGGCCTAACGCGCGCTAACGTCTTCGTGGCGCATCACGCTTTGCTTGCCGATAGTCTCGCAAGGCCTGACAGCGAACACGCATCTGGAATCGCCAGCCATAATCCTAAGATATGATCTCAGAGCGAAGATCTATTTGACGCAGTGCATCACTATCTACCAAGTATGGCAGAGCCACAATGCGGGGGTTCGATAAGTGCAGCGCCCCAGACCTGCCTCGCTCTTAGAGCTGAATCGAAGCCAAATATTCGCTGGTCTATAGAAGGTGAATTGTGAGAGCTATAAGGGAGCTTGGCAAGGAGCCGATCCTGGGGTTTGGCGCCCACGAAGCTGAGAGCGCGGACGACTCGCACACGGCGCCAATTGGCAGCCTTGAAGCAGTAAATAGATCACTTGCCGTTGTGGAGCACTGGCCCGCTGAACCTTTGGGATCAAGCGCACCATTATCTCGCAACAACCTTCGCATCATCGGTGACCTTGGTGCACCGCCGGACTTTATTCCACCACCACCGGATTTGCTCCATTTGCCGCCGGATTTACTCAAAATTCTAGTTGAGCAGCTGAGGCTAACCGATCTGGTGAGTCTGTCGCAAACGACCCGCGATCTGCGAACTGATGTCCCCAGGCTCTACGATTCTGATCGTCACAAGATGACCCGGATAGCTATTCGGGTTCAGGCTGTCTGGGACAGAATAGTGACTCCCGCCCCGGGCATCGCGGGCCGGTTTGCCGAGCTATTGATGCATGGTGTAGTCCAATCACTCGCGATCAACATCAATTTTCTGACATTGACGCAGCAGGAGCACCTCGTGGCGCTCGCCGAAGGGCTAAACGCCCCCGAGCATCGCGGGTTGGCGGTGAGAACCCTCGGAAGGTGCCTCAAGGAGCTTGCGCCAGCACTCCAAGAACGTCTTGTCGCCCTGGCCGAGGGGATTGCCCACCCAGCGCATCGTGCCTGTCTCCTCCACGCCCTAGGTGCGTACATAGGAGAGCTTGCACCCGCGCTGCAGGAGCGCCTCGTTGTGCTCGCAAAGGACCTTGGTGATAGGAGGCGGCTACAGGTTATGGAGGGCCTGGTAGAACATGCGGAACGACTTACGCCCGCGCTTCAGGAGCTTCTGGTTGTGTTCGCAGATGAGTGCGTCCTGCCAGAGGACCTCGGCAAGGCTTTGGAGATCCTAGGGCCAGGCGCGGGACAGCTTGCCCCCGCGCTCCAGGAGCGTCTGGTCGACCTCGTGGAAGAATTAGACACGTCCGATCGTGTTAAGGCGCTGTGCGGCTTCGGGCGGCGCATTGATAAGCTCGCGCCCGCACTCCAGGAGCGTCTAGTCGACCTCGTGGGGGCGTTAGACACATCCGATCGTGCTGAGGCGCTGTGCGGCTTCGGGCCGCGCATGGATAAGCTCGCGCCTGCACTTCAGGCGCGCCTTATCATGCTCGTCGTGGGACTAAGCGGTTCATCGGAGCGCGCTAAGGCCTTGATGGCCCTCGCAGAGTGTATAGACCGGCTAGCGCCTCAGCTGCAGGAGCGCCTTGTCGCCATGGTGGACGGCTTCGAGCCCATCGACGTGGCTTGGGCCATCCGAATTCTGGGAAGCGCCCTAGCACGGCTTGCACCGGCGCTCCAGCAACGCCTCGTTGAGCTCACCGAGCAGTTGATCGAGCCAAGGCACCGCATCCTAGCTCTGGCCGGCTTTGGACACGGCATGGCAGGGTTGGCGACCGCGCTCCAACAGCGGCTCGTTGTCATCGCCGAAACATTTAATCATCCAAGAAATCGCACCCGGGCCTTGAGCAGCCTAGGAATAGGCCTGGCGGCTCTGACGCCCCTACTCCAGGAGCGGCTCATTACGCTATGCGAAAGAATTGACGACCCACATTATCGTGCTGAAGCCTTGGCGAGTCTCGGAGCACACCAAGAAACTCTTGCGCTCCCGCTGCAGGAGCGTCTCGTCCTCCTTGCTGAGCGGCTTGGCCCGTCTGAAGCTGGCCTTGCGGCTCTTCAGGGGTTTGGAGAGAGCATTCAGTGCCTTGCCGGGCCCCTTCAGCGACGCCTCGTCGTCCTTGCCGAGCGGCTTGACTCACCTCAAGATCGCATCTTGGTTCTCTACGCGTGGAGAGCGAACATTCAGGGGCTTCCGGCACCCCTTCAGGAGCGCCTCGGCATTCTGGTGGAAGGACTGAACGGCTGCGGCTGGAAGCGCGCCGCGGTATTGGCGCTGGGAGCTCGCGTCGCATGGTTAGCGCCCGGATTCCAAGGCCGCCTGATCACACTTGCCGAGAGGCTTGACAAACCCAAAGATCGTATCGTCGCCCTAGAATGCCTTGGACCAGGGATTGGAGAGATTTCGCCCGAGCTTGAGGCGCGCCTAGCTGCTCTGGCCGACGGGTTCGAGCAGCCCGTGCATCGGGCTCGGGCATTGGCGGCACTGTTGCCGATGGGGCCCGGAGCCATAGCGGATTATCCTCCGGTCCGCCCCCACGATCGAGCTGGCTCGCGGATCGGGGGGGCTTATGACGGCCTGCAGATACGACCACAGCGCGCTTGGCGGGGGGCCCTACCATTTTTTTGAAAGGAGCTCGCAAAGCGCGGCCGCATCGAGCATCTGGTCGGCCAGAAGCCTCTTCAGCTTCGTGTTCTCCTCTTCCAAGGCCTCAGCCGCTTCGCTTCGGAAGCGTCCACGCCACCGAATTTGGCGTTCCAATGTAGATGGTCGCGTCGGAAACACCCTGCTTGCAAGAGGTCGGCTGTCTTCGTCCCAGCCTCATGCCCCTTCAATACCGTAATCTGCTCTCCCGTGAACCTTGCTCGCTTCATCTGTCCGTCCATCTTTTGATCGGAGGCGGGCAAACTGGACCATTTTGGCTAGAGTTTTCGTATCGATTCCCGGTTGGCAGGAGCGAAGGACGACGAAGGCCTCGAGTTTTTCGGACGCCCAGAAGGCGTTCATCCTGGAGCAGGGCTGTGACGGGATTGCGGTGGCGGAGATCTGCCGCAAGTCCGGGATCAGCCAATCGACCTACTTCAACTGGAAGAAGAAGTATGACGGACTGCTGACGACCGAGATACGACTATAACCGCCAATCCCCACAAGGTTGAGGTGTGCACAGGGCGGAATGAGGTGGCGTGAAGGATCGACTGAATGAGGTTCTTCAAGCGTACTATTACGTACCCGCACCGACCCGGCAAGGCTGCGAGCAGTATTACCTGAGCCGCTGGAATTCGATAAGCGCCAAGCGCTTGTGAATGCGGATTCCGATCGATGTCGTCCAGGATTGAACGAACCCGCTACGCGGGAGTGGGAGCAAGCCTGGTGAACTAAGGTGTCCTGTCTGAGAGGATGTTGGTCTTCGCACCCCTCTCAAGACAGGAGACCCAGATGGCTACGATGAGCCCTCTTCGGCAGCGCATGATCGAGGATATGACGGTCCGCAATCTGTCGCCGTCGACTCAGCAATCCTATATCTATGCGATCGCAAAGTTTAGCCGCCATTTCGGCGACGCCCCGGACCGGTTGAGTTTCGAGCAGGTCCGTGCCTACCAACTGCACCTCATCGGCCAAAAGCGTTCGTGGTCCCACATCAATCAGGTGGCCTGCGCGCTGCGCTTCTTCTACGGCGTCACACTCGGGCAGACGGAGGCATTCGAGCGGATCATCGGTGGCCAGAAGCCCGACAAGCTTCCGCTCGTGCTTAGTGCCGAAGAGATCAAGCGTTTTCTGGACGCTGCTACAGGGGTGCGCAACCGCGTCGTGCTGGCGACGGCTTATGCGGCTGACCGCCACGAACATGTCTTCGCGTTGACTCAATCACTGGAACTCTACGACGTTTACCAGGCAAAGATGCTCGACTGTGATCGCAAGCTCGAAGTCCTGATCAGTGCATTGAACACCAAAGGAGCAAGACCGGTCAGAAAGCTAGCCAAGCCACGCGTAAAGACCAAGCAGGTCAACACCCCCACCTTCGATGTCAGGACTGCACTGTACGGCGTGCTCGGCGTCGATTTGACTGAGATCCATGGGTTGGGTCCGTCGCTCGCATTGAAGCTCATCGGCGAGTGCGGCACGGATTTAAGCGCATGGCCGAGCGCCAAACACTTCACTTCCTGGCTCTGCCTCGCACCCGGCAACAAGATCTCCGGTGGCAAGGTGCTGTCCTCGCGCACACGGAGATCCTCAAGTCCCGCAGCTGCGCTGTTGCGGTTGGCAGCCACAACCGTGGGGCGGAGCGAGACAGCGCTGGGAGCATTCTATCGTCGGCTGTCCTCACGTGCGGGTAAATCGAAGGCCGTGACGGCGACCGCTCGCAAGATTGCGGTTTTATTCTACAACACACTCCGGCACGGCATGAGCTACAGGGATCCTGGTGCCGACCAATATGAGCAGCAATATCGTAGCCGCGTCCTCGCCAACCTACAGCGCCGGGCGAAATCGCTAGGCTTCGTGTTGCAGGCCATTCCGGGCGACGCCAATCCGGCTGTTTCTTAGGAAGTCGATCGCAATCTTTGCCGGACCCCGGACATGAGCTTCCGTTTCATCGAGGACCATCGCGACGCCTATCCGGTGCGGCTGATGTGTGCCGTGCTCGAGGTCTCGCCGGCGGTACTACGCTTGGCGAGAGCGCCCGGTGAGCGAGCGCGCGACCGCCAATGCCGCTCTCCTGACCGCGATCAGGCAGGTTCATCAGGACAGCGGCCAGCGTTACGGCAGCCCGCGGGTCCATGCGGTGCTGCGAGCCCAAGGCAGCGGCGCCAGCCGTGGGCGGATCGAACGCTTGATGCACCGGCATGGCATCCGCGCCATCATGGCGCCGCCGCGCCGGGTTCGCACGACCGACAGCCGCCATGGCCTGCCGATTGCCCCGAACCTCATCGCCAGCAACTTCACCGCTGCCGCGCCGGATCGGGTCTGGCTCGCCGACATTACCTACATTCCGACCGCTGAGGGCTGGCTCAATCTTGCCGCCATCATCCTGGATGCAAGCGCCGATGCGGCTATTTGGCTCGACACGTGGTCACCTTCCCGAGAACTAAACCTGCTAGTCCTAAGAGGTAGAAATAAGTGGGGCTGAGAAATAACTGGAGGCAGATCCGCGAACCGCATCAAACTGAAACATCATCAACGGAGCTACGAAATGGATCGAGTCCATGGTGCGCTCAAAGCGGCGACATTGAGCCCCGATGCTACATTACACGCCGCTCAGCAACCTGAAGCGATAGGCCAGGGGGCGTGTGATCAACGCCTGAGCGAAATCCCACTGCAGCTAGAGCAACAAGCCAGCGGAGGTCCTTCCCAACCTGTTATCTCGAACGACCTTAACGATCGTCTCGATTTGGTCGGCCGGCCACCAATAATGAAGCTGGTCGTCATTTCGAACCGCGGCGCTCGCTTCGATCCCAATATACCCCAGACCGGCGGACTTGCAGCCGGCCTCGAGCCAGTCTTGGAATGTTCCGGGGCCATCTGGATGTTCTCCTCGGATATCCGCGGCGAGGGGACTGAGAAGCCCCTGCCGCTCGAGAAGGTTGGCAAAGGTCATGTGGCCAAGCTCGATCTTCCGGTTGAGCACTATCCCGGCTACTATCGAGATTATTCGAACTCGACGTTGTGGCCGGCATTGCACTCCCTGTCCGACCGGATGTCGAGCACGCAAGAGGGGTACCGCAGCTATCGAGAGATGAACGACTTTATCGCGCGCGCGGCGTTTGGCTTGCAGGATAGGGACGCATTCTGGGTGCACGACTATCATTTATTTCCTCTCGCGGCCGATCTGCGTAAGCTCGGCATCGAAGGGCCGACCGGCTTTTTCCTGCATACGCCATGGCCCGCCCCTGACATGATCAAGCTCGTGTCCAATCATCGCGAACTGATGAAGTCGATGTTGGAGTACGATCTGTTGGGTTTTCAGACGAACCGAGACGTGAATAACTTCCTCGCTTGTCTGCGTTCCCATCTCGCGCTGGAGAGCAAGGATGGCGTTGTGATCTCGGAGCGGGGCCAGACGCGATGTCAAAAGTTCCCAATCGGTATCGATCCGAAGCGGTTCGCAGAATACCTGGCTGCAGACTTGTCTCCCGCAGAGCAGGAGAAAGTTTCGTCCCTTCTGAAAAGCGTCGAGGGCACCACGTTTGCGATCGGCGTCGATCGGCTCGACTACACGAAGGGCATCGACCAAAAGGTCGAAGGGTTCAATCAGCTTTTGGTGAAGGCCGAGCCGCGCAGCATCTCGCTGTTGCAGATCGCGCCTCCATCGCGTGCCGACGCTGAAGAGTATCAGAGGTATAGAAACGAGGTAGAGAGCCGGATCAACCAAGTCAATGCCGAGCACGGCACGGACGAGTGGAGCCCGATCCACTACATTAACGAATCGTTCAGCCAGTCGGCACTTGCGCGTCTTTACCGCGCTGCGCGTGTTGGCGTCGTGACGCCGTTGCGGGACGGCATGAATCTCGTCGCGAAAGAATATGTTGCTGTGCAGAATCCAAAGGACCCCGGCGTTCTGGTGCTCTCGAAGTTCGCGGGTGCGGCCGAAGACTTCAACGACAAGGAGGCGCTGCTGGTGGATCCGAACCGTCCTGAAGAAATCAGGGAGGCAATTTGGCAGGCGGTCAACATGCCGCGAGAGGAGCGTATCAGGCGCTGGCGGTCGATGATGGACAAACTTGAAGCGTATACGATCCACCACTGGTCGGCGGACTACCTTCGAGAGTTGGACAAAAGCCAACTTCGCGCCGCTGCAGTGATCGCCTACGACAAGGTCAATCCCGCCCGCACGGAGCTGAGGGGGCGCCTATGCGAGGGGAGTCTTTGAGGCTTTACCGGACCCGGTGAAACACACACAGGATAGCCTTTGGGCGCCGCCGCGGACGACGGCTCCGACCATCGGCCCCAACGGGCAAGAGCCGGCCGCCAGCGACCGATTGGACGAAAAGTAGTGCCCAAGGGCGAGATTCCCGATATTGCCGGTCACGAAGATCTGAAGCTGCTCGTGATAGATCCACCGGTCCATATGACAGCGCCCTCATCTCCTCTGGCCACCTCGCCTCGGCCGCCGAAGCCGTGAGTGCCCTGCTGATTGCGCAGGTGGGGAAAGTGCTTGAAGTAAGACCTCATGTCGGATGCAAACTGATCGCGGTATCTGATCTCTCTTCAAAACCCGAGTCTAATACTGCCAAGTGACAATTCAGTGCGAGCGGGTTCACCTACTGGAGACGATAGGAAGTGCGTATCACAAATAGTCAATTCGGAACGGTGTTTCGGGCGGCGCCACGCACCGAGATCGCACCACAGGGCTTGATGGTTCGGCCGCGCACGACCAAGTCGAATACGACTCCACCGACCAAGTGCCTTGCCACTCGACAGATCCCTCCTGGTCTTCGTGGGTCCAATCAACGCTCGAAATCCAGTGGCGGAGAGGAAGCACGCGGAAACTGCAACTTGCCGGGCTTGGCCTCTCGCGTGATGAAGTATGCTTTTGGCGCGCTCGGAGCGGTCTTTTTTTATGACAAGATGGCCAACGACTTTTTCCTCTCCACTACGTCTTTGCACGACGGAAAAGGGGGCTTCAGCAGCGACACCAGACTTACCAAGGCCGAAAAACAAGCGGAAGAATACTTTCAAATTTATTGCAGCCTTTCCGATGAAGAGAAGAATCGCATTGCCAGCCAGGTCAAAGCCCCTAGACTCATTGGCGCTAACAGGTTTGCATCCATGATAGACTACCGTGCTGCCACCAAGGTTCACATCAAGAACCTAGTAAATACGGAGCAAGCACACATCTCCATCATGAAAAATATCAAATGCCTCAAAGGGGGTCGGATGACAATTGAGGGTATCTCGAAACATGCTCCAACGATCGTGCCGGACAGCGTGGATTTGACGAGTTCACCAGAATACCTGAGGAAGAACAAGTACTCCCTGTCAGGTGTTAGAAATGAACAAACCGGCTCGACCGGTTATGCATCGAGGACGATAACGAAGCCGTTTATTGAGAGAGGGCTGGATCATTTCATTGCAGAAGTTGAAAGCGACAGATCTCTTTCACCCAAGCAAGCCGTCGAGGCACTGGAAGCCCACCTCAATAGCGACAGACGCCTTGGTGAAAACGCCCAGCTGATCGCGGGCCAAGCCTTTTTGATTGTTAGCCGGGCCTATGAGAGCAAGTGGGGAACCGCACACAAGGTTCTGATGCCTTATCTTCATGAAAAGGGATGGCTGTCTCTGGCGGAAAATGAGAAATTAGGCAAGACGAGGCCATTTGCTCGGGAAGATATGGAAAAGGGCTTGCTCAGGAGAAACACCAGCGTGATCGGCCCGTTTTTTCATGATGCGTACGTCCGTGTGCATAGCGCACTTTCTGAAATGGAGCTGGTATCACCAAAAGACTTTTCGCATAGGGAAGTCAGAGAAATGAGATACCTTCCGATTGCTCATTTTAGGCTGAATGATAGCGAAGATGGATTTGAAGACTGCTCGGGTCTAAGCGACTCGTTCACATCGTTCAACATTGCCGTTTGCATCAATCACGCGAGAATGATGAATGGCGACGAGCGTTTGTCAAAGGATGACGTGGTGGCACTTGTTGGATGTCTGAATGCGGTTTTTGATAGTGCGAGCGGAGTGAGGCATACTCTACAGGAAAACGCGAGAGCATGCTTTGCCGGGGCTGGATACGCGACGGAAGACGCAGACGACTTCTACAGAACTGTATGCAAGAATGCGTCTGATGAGTTTTATGGTGGCAAAGCCAGATACGCTAACCGGAGATTTCTTGGGTTCTGAGGCTGTGAAGATCGAATCCAGCAAAGAATTCAATTGCGTGTCGGCTTCGCCTCTGCTTGCGCAGTCAGCGCTCTTGATGCTCGCGGAGGACGCTTCAACTATTTGCGGATCTTCATAGTAGCGAATCCACCTTGGGCTGCTCGCGGAGTGGATCCTGAAATCCAAGTTGGCCTTTGTTACTCCATGGGGACGCGAAGTTTCCGGCGCGTGCCACTGGTCGACCGGGAGTTGGCTGGTGACGAGGGTGGAGCGGCGGCCGTAGCGATCCTCCAGGATCTCCAAGAGGTCGTGGCGGGCGCCGGCATCGAGCGGCTCGAGCCCCCAATCATCGAGGATCAGCAGATCGACACGGTCGAGGCCGCGCGATAGGCGTGGATGGCGGCCGTCGCCGCGCCGCGAGAGCGAGGTCATCGAACAGCCGCGGAACACGTTGATAGAGCACGGTGCGATTGTCCCGGCAGGCCTTGTGGCCGAGCGCCGAGGCGAGCCAGCTCTTGCCGACGCCGGCCGGGCCGCAGATCAGCAGGTTAGCATGGTCGTCGATCCAGCGTCCCTCGACAAGCTTGGCAAACAGTGGGCGGTCGGGGCCGCGCGGGTGCGGTAGTCAATGTCCTCGACGCACGCCTGCTGGCGCAGCTTGGCGTAGCGCAGGCGAGTGGCGAGCCGTTTGTCGTGCCGCAGCGAGGCTTCACGCTCGAGCAGCAGAGCAAGCCATTCGGCGTGACCGAGGCTGCCAGCCTCACCGGCAGCTTCGATGTCGACGAAGGCCTTGGCCATGCCGTGGAGGCCGAGGGCGTTGAGGCGGTCGAGGGTCGGATGGGTGAGCAAGGGATGGGAACCGGAAGAGGCCGCGTCACCCGGGCGACATCATCCCGGAATACTGGGCGAGATCGTCTCGGAACGGATGGGCGACTTCAAATCGGAATAGTGGGCGAGATCATCTCGGAACGATGGGCGACATCGAGCGGAATCCGCAAGCTTACGGTTCTTACCGACACCGATTGCAGTGTCATGCGTGAATCATTTGGGCGCTGTTCGGCTCTGCTCCATAGTCAGCCAGGACAGATCAACCCAAGGCTGGCTGCACCTTCCGTTATCGAAGCCGAGATCGATGCGCTGGAGAAATGGATCGCCGACATCCGGGCCCGCCAAGAGAAAGCTGCTTGATCACGCTCAGAACGGGCATGTCAAAAGCGGCACCAACGGCGCCGCCGCGACCCCAGCCACTACATGAAAAGGCTGGCTGGGTTTGCAAGGCTAGGGGCATCTGGCAACCTGTGGTAGAGAGGAGCTGTCAATCCCTCTCATTTGGCAAACGTGGAAGCCCTGTGACGATGCTCGTGGGCGCCGTCGCTGACGCGCCTCGCTCAAAAGTCAACAAGAAGCGCGTACTCAACAAGTCGGGCATCAATGCCGAGATCGCCGACACGCTTGCGGACCGCAGTCGGCTCACCGAAGTAGCTTACTTTCCAGCGCGACCGACTTGCATCGATGTTACGGATCACTTCTTGGAAATATGGATAGTCGACCTCCGAGACGGAGTGCCCCATGACTAGAATTTTCTCAACCGTCGCGAGCTTGCGGAAGAACGCTTGATACCTCTGAATGATCTCCTCAGTTGGCTTGAATGTCTCTTTGAAATAGGAATCAACCAAGGCTTGGCCTTCCACGACACGTGTATCAGCATTCTCGGGGTCGGTGCTAATCCGATAGGGATCAAGATTGTCGTCGGGCTCCCAGCCGTGTCCAAGCACGAGCAGCGCCTCCGGGTCGCTCGCCGCTCCGTGGATGTGCAGGATGTTTTGATCCGGCACGTTGTAGAGGTGCTGCAGTGATCTGGTATAATTGAAGTTCAAGAAGGAGGCTGATGGATCAATCGGAAGCCGCAGGTTCTCAATTGGCGGAGCGTCTGGGATGCGCAGCTGCCGGATCCAATCTCCAAAACGCGCTCGCAATGTCTTCGAAATCGCATCGACAACTTGCTCGATCTCATACTGGTAATCGTGGTGATAGGCGTCGCTCCATTCTTCGGCGCCATAAGGCATTAAGAAATCGGATGCGTCCTCGATCAACGTATCACTATCGAAGTGCGCGAGCCGTGCCTCGAACTCGGCCCAAAACGCCGCGTTGACGTCGAAATAGCGTTCCACGACCTGATACGTCGCGTGGTCGACCGCCTTCAGGTATTCACCGAATGCCCTGTAAGACGATTGAATTCCGTGATGCAAATCGAACCCATTGCCAATGATGTAGAGTGTGTCGCTCAAACCGTCGTCATCTTTCTCAATAGCGAGCCGTGCCTAGCAGGACTTCGATCAATTCCGCGGCTCGAGCCGAACAGAGTGGATGCGTCAACCCTCTACCCTCTTCGTTGTTCGAGCATCATTCGACTTTTTACGCAACAAGAAGGCAATACATGCTAGCGCCGAAGAGGCGCTTCCACACAACCTGCGTCCGTCGGGAGTGGTTCGAAATCGTGCCGCCCGACATCCTGCCCTTTCTTGCGCGAGCCGGTCGGGGCGAGTTCGTCGCCAAGAACGCTTGATGCCTTCCAGATCGTCGGTTATGAGCGCGCCCGGTCTCGGTGGGTGGAAATGGGCTGACCTAGAGATTGATGATTGCTGTCCCTTCTGGGGATGTCCGTGCGGCATGCATTTTCAGGAAGCCTCACAGATGGGATTACAGCATGCGCTGCGACATGCTGTGCGATTTTTAGAGCTCGGGCTGCACGACGAATATCCGTGGCGATGTCGCTCCTTGCTAGGAAGGGGGCGTGACAACGTCGCGTTTGCATCTAACAGGTGCGGAACCAGCAGTCCCGGTTTAATCTTGCCGTAGTAGAAAACTGCCTTGTGACGGCGGTTTTACAAAAGAGAAAACTATCGGCGCTTTTTGGACGCCAATCGGTGGCTATCGCAAGCAGCCTTGCATCCCGGCGCGGCGAGGGAATCGGTTCGCCATAGATGCGGCGCGTCTCTTCGGTGTAGAACTCGACATAGGCGCCACCGATATCGACTTCGCCCAGCGCCTTGGAGAGCGGCTTGCCCTGCTCGGAGGTGCCGATCGCCAGGTGAGCCGACTCAGGCGCGATCAATGTAGCAGCCCTCCCGCAGAAGTGACGGGTCCTTCAGACGCTAGCGCGGGATGGACGAGCCTTGCGTGGGTTGTGCGGCGGCGGTCGGGGTCGTCGCGTTGCTCCTGGAGGTTTTCAAATCCGCGCAATCAGATCTCGTCGAGCGTGAAAAAAGGCCGCGCGAGACACCGCGCGGCCGAGTCAGGGAGGAAACGCCCCGAAGGGCACTGAATAGGAGCTCGGCAAGTAAATGAACTCACTGGGAACTCCAATCTTGCACGAAACGTCGTCAGATCGTGCAAGCGGATATCGGATACTCATTTACCTGGGAGGATTGGAGGCGTTCGCAGCCATATCTTGCAGTTTTTGTGCGCAGATTTCGTTAAGTTCGCAGCAACTGCTATCGTGAAGCGTTTCTCGCGAGAATATTCGCTTGCGTACTGTTCATTGAGGCCTTCGAACACTCGCTCGGTGTACGCGTCCGTACCCTCGATAGCTCGATTTCAGGATCAATCAAAATAAGTCAGCGCTCGTCAACGAGCGGCAGAGAGACGTTGAGCTCGGCGATTTAGCAGGATAGCTGCGCGACAGTGCGAACCAGCATCGGGCGCGTCCGGACATGTCATTTGAGAGGCAAAATGCACAAAGTCGCGATCAGAGATCGTTGGCCATCATCACCGCGTCGCGGATTCCACGTTGGGCTACTCGAACAGCTGGCACTCCCGGGGATTTCAGGGGGTCATTATCACAGGCGCAATCTGCACTGTCGCACGCTCTACGGGAGCGTGGCGCAACGTGAGTCGAATGCCAGCAACGAATTCAAAGGTCATGTCGTATCGTTGTCATAAACCTTCTTGGAATCCGGCAAATTGCAACCGAACTCGAGCGCAAGCCCAGTCAAAGAATCGATCAAGAAACATGCCGACAATCATTAGCGCCAGCTCGCAGCATCCAGTCGTATTGAGGGATTCGTGACCGATTTGCGCGACGATGACCCCATGAAGGAGGCGACCTCCCTGCGGTCTGTCATCAATCTCTATGCAACACGCTTCCAGAACGTGGTCTCGGCCCAACGAAACCTTGGCTTCAACGAGAATTAAGGAGTTCAATGCCCGAATGGCCGTGCGCGCAGTTGAGCATCGGGTGAGCGAGCTCAATTAGCCTCAGCGCGCGATATTGATGCTGAAGATGCGCCGCCACGAGAAAGAGTTCATGTAACGCGGCGAGGACAAAGCCATCGCGATGAAAATCGTCAAAAAGAGCCTCTTCGGGGCTGGATTCCATCACGGAGGTGGTTCCTCGGCACTGGCGTAGCGGAGCAGGAGCATCACAACTATGCGCCATGAGGAGGACACGGCCGCGACGTTTCAGGTAATCAACAAACAACGGCAACTGTGGTGAAGTTCATAGTCTTGGAATCAGCTAGTAGTTCATTCGAAAGTTTCAGCGTACTTCCTCGTGCTACCATTCTTTGCGCCTTGCGGAGTCGCCAAGTGTTGGACGCAACGACCACTGCGCTTTTGCGTGCTGTTCTTGAGGAGGTTTGCGAGGGTCTGCCTCGCAACGAAACCGGCACTCGGGCCCATGTCGCTTCCAAGATCTTGGACGCCGCCAACAGAGGTGAGATCACGGCGGACGGCCTTAGGCAGGTCGGCATGGAAGCTCTTCGCTCTGCGCCAACAATGTGGCGGTAGGTGCGGACAACAGTGATAGTGCTAATGTGAACTTCCAAGTCACGGTGCTGAAGATCCTTGTGAGCTACCGGGACGGGTTCGCATCGATGCCGGACCTCAAGCGAGACATGGCCATTTTGGCCACGAGCGGTCCCGATTGGGCGGCGCGCACCAAGAGAATGGGCGCCCGCGTGCCCGAGCTCGACCTTTTTTCGCAGCGACTCGTCGAGCGTGTGAATGGAGGGTGGCGCATCACGGACAAGGGACGAGCGGTGCTCGAACTGATGGAGCCGGGCCCTAGCACGCCCCAAGTCCAGGCCAGAGGACCGGAGAGCTCCTGAGCTGCCATCGCCAGTGCCGGCACGATCCCATTCTGTCGAACTACGTCGGTGCCAGCCTGAACGACTGGGGCCGCGCCGGTCCTCGAAGAGCCGAACGTGCGCACCGCATTCTTAGACCGACTATCTAGGCGATTAAGACCGCGCCCGACGATCAGGTTGCCGAAGGAGAATTTTCGATGCCGTTGTGGAGTTCGAGCTTTTTATTTGGAGAGCTGGAACGAGAAGTGCTGATATCTCAGCACATATCAGGGAAAGGTGCTGTTGCTTCGATCAGATCCAAGATCCCGGGATGGCAGTGCGCCATTCATGTATGGACCTCGAGTTTCGGCGCGTGAGCCGTTGGCTGGAGCCACGGCGCAGGCGCGGCCAAGTGGGACGGAGTGCCTGGGAGCCTCGCCGCCTCTCCGGCAACAGTATCTGAGCGCTGATGCCGCTCGGCATAAAGCGATCGATGGCCGACACGCTTGGTTCGCATTGACTCACGTCAATTCGCTCCCGCCTCGTTCTTGAAGCATCCCTCTTAGACCGTCGTCCGTGAACAACGCCTAAGGTGCTGATCAGGATCGGTTTTCCGGACGTTGGCGCGTTTCGGATTGCAGGCTTTGATAGGTTTGAGCATCGGAAGCCTGCAACTTGCAGTTTGAGATTCCGTCGAATCGCGAAAGCCGGATTCGATGGCCGCATCGGAGGAGCCGATGCGAACCGAAGAAGCCGAAAGCGACCGAAGAAGGCGATCTATTTTGTGCCAGGCTCGACCAGATCATCAACATGAAGCACGAGCTGGTGCAGCTCGCCGGCAAGGTCGACTGGGATTGGATCGATGCGCAGATTGCACCGCTGTACAGCGACAAGGGGCCGCCCTGGGATCGAGACCCGCTTCGTGGTTGGGCTGCTGCTGCTCAAGCACATTTATGACCTCTCCGACGAAGTCGCGTGCGATCGCTGGGTCCATGATCCGTATTCCAGCACTTCACCGGCGAGGCGTTTTTCCAGCATGAGTTTCCGCATGAGCGCTCGGATCTCAGCCATTGGCGCACGCGCTTTGGTGCAAGCTCGAGCTTCTGCTGGCCGAGAGCCAGAGGGTGGCGCACTACGCCGGAGCACTGCGCAGGCGCGATCTCAAGCGGGTCACGGTGGATACCACGGTGCAACCCAAAGCCGTCACCTTCCTGACAGACGGCAAGCTGCTGTGCGAAACAGCATCACCCAGGGTCTTGCCAGTCCGGACAGGGCTCGGCCGAGGCGCGCCGAAGCAAAAGGTCTCTCTCCGATCAGCTCCATGAGCTTGGCTTGTGCTGCGCGAGTTAAGTGCCACTGCGCCAACTCGGCACGAAAGACTGGCTGAGCTGCCTCCGCGTAAGCGCAGAGTAACTGCTGGCTAACGAGGCCGCCGCAAGACCAACCTGAACTCTCACGATCTCCGCCGGCCGATGGCCCGTCGGATCTGATTGACCAGATAAGTCCCCCAAATGATCATCATGTCGCCGACACGTTCCGCGCGCTTGCTCTCAAGGAACGTTGACCGGCGGCATGGCCGCGGTCGGGCGCAACACGAAGCGTTCTTGCTGCTGCCCGCGCGCCGCCAAGATGATTGCAAAAACCACAAGGAAAATTAGAGACCCACGCATGACCAAAAACTACCTCCGAACATGAACCCCTCACATCCGGGCCAAACGACACGCATCGCGGGCAGGATGTCGCGCCGCTCTTCAGGTGCCGTTTGCTGAGCCGAAAGCAATAGCGATCATTCGTGCCGTAACACGGCCGAGTAGCCTTGTGCGGTGCTCAAATAATGCATTTTCGAGGCGCAACAGCCGGAATTATGTGCGCAATCAGGATAAGAACTGACCGCGCGGGCGCAGGAAAGGGGCCCGGTTGCAATTCAGGCCGCAACTAGGGGCGCTCATGCGCGAGCATGATTTTGTTTCCGGCCGCCTCCTGGGGGTGACCGCCGCGGGACTTATACTCCTATGTTCCAGCCTATTCGCCTTCGTCTTCTTGTAGAGCTTAAGCAATTTAAGGCCTCGTATCGCCTCTGACGCCAAAGACCATAAGTTTTTTCGACTGCCGACTTGCCACCTTGGCCACCTTGATGTGCCTCGCGAAGAGCTCTTCTGCTTTTTTTCTGCCGGAATGACTTGAAGGCGCCGCTGAGCGGTGTGATCCTGATGCTTTTGGAACAGTGCGCAGGCCCTTGGGCTGCTCGGAGGCACAGAGCAGGGCGACGGCGCTGCCCAGGACGATGCCCTGCTCGATAGCCGCGCGGGTCGCATGCATCGCGTCATCAACGCGATCCTTGCGCTCCTTCGACTTCGGTCGCGCCGCCAACGCGGATCACCGCGACGCCGCCGAGCTTGGCGAGACGCTCCTGAAGCTTCTCAAGGTCGTAGTCCGAGGTGGTCTCCTCGATCTGAGCCTTGATCTGGGCCACGCGCGCCTCGACGTCGGCCTTCTGCCGGCGCCGTTGACGATCGTGGTGTTCTCCTTGTCGATCATCAACTTCTTGGTGCGACCGAGCATGTTGAGCGTGACGTTCTCCAGCTTGACGCCGAGATCTTCTGAGATCGCCTCGCCGCCTTCGCTTGATCCGGGTGGCGGCGCAACCAAGGCGCTCGAATTGAGGGAGGATTAAGTGCTGATCTATCTCGACAACAACGCGACGACACGGACAATCCGTCCATCCTACAAGCCATGTCGCCGTTCTTCTCCGAACAGTTCGGCAATGCCTCCTCCGCCCATGCCTTTGGCCGAGAGGATGCGGAGCTGTGAAGCAGGCGCGTCGCAGCGTGCAAGGATTGTTAGGGAGCGCGCATGATCACGAAATAGTCTTCACATCCGGCGAGAGCGAGGCCAATAACACCAAATTCCTTTCTGCGCTCGCGACGCAGGAGCGCCGCGACGAAGTCGTCACCTCCGTCGAGCATTCCGCCATCCTTGCGCTGGTCGAGCAATTTGGCGACAACGACCGTTAAGACGCGCGTGATCCCTCTACATTCATACGGCCGGCTCGACATCCGGGCGTTTCGATGCGCGCTCGGACCGCGTACTGCGATCGCGTCTGTTATGTAGGCCAACAACGAGACCCGGCACGATTTTTCCGGTGGAGTTTCTAGCCGGGTGACGCGAGAGGCGGGCGCGCTGTTTCATACGGATGCGGTGCAAGCCGTAGGCAGCTGCCCATCAACCTGAAGGACAGTGCCATCGACATGCTGTCGCTGTCCGGGCTCAAATTGCACGGTCCTAAGGGGATCGGCGCGCTCGATTTGCGCAAGGCACAAAAAAATTCAGGCCGCTGATCTCGGGCGGCACACAGGAACGGCGGCGCCGCTGCGGAACCGAGGATATCCCCGGCATGGTCGTCGGGTCTTGAAAAGCCGCAGAGCTTGCGGCGGCTCGGCTCGAGCCGGAGCGCTTTCGCATTGGTGCATTGCGCTACCGCCTCCAGCAGGGGATTTTAGCCACCTCCGACTGCATGGCGCTTGGCGATATCAGCAACCGGCAACCAAGTAGGACAAACATCGTTTTTGACCATCTCGAAAGCGCGCAATTCTCCACCATCTCAATCGTGTGGGCATTGCCGCTTCGCTCGGATCAGCCTGCGGATCCTGCTCAATCGAGCCGTCGCATGTCCTGCACGCCATGGGCTTGCCGGAGAAGAGCCTGCACGGCGCGGTGCGCTTGCCCCTGTCGCGTGAGACAACCCTCGAAGAGGTCGACCAGGTCGTCTCCGTACTGTCAAACATTGTGGCTCAGCTGCGCGCCAACTCGCGGGAGCATGCTAAACCACGCAAGTATACATCGCGGTCCAGAAAAATTGACCTCATGAAACTCTTGAGTCGCCGCTCTCTTGATGCGGGCCGTTCGCAAGAAAGCTCTCGAAGAGCCGATCGTGGAATCCGAGTATGAAACGCTCTCGCGCGGTTGGATCAGAATGGCCAATGGCTGGATGACGATCTGCCCGAGATGACGAGCGACACGCCGCTGCCGATCACAATAAATGCCAGGACGCGGGGGAGGACGGGCGGACTGATGAAGGCGCTCCCGCGAATTGAGTTTGTCAACGCAGCCGACGCGAAGGTGATTCTTACCGATCTTGCGGTGAGGATGAGAGCCTAGCATTGTTCCGTATCTCGGACTTGGCCTCGCCGAGTTGATCGGACCACATATGCCAATGACACAGGAGGCCTTCTGCCTTCTCCAGCAAAGTTGCGCTACCGCGCCAGGCCAAAGGCAATGTCTGGGCGCCGGCGCAGAATGTCGAGAGCGACATACATCGCTCCACCGTGACGGCTTTGATGGTCCAGGCGTTCGCCCGCCGGTGGAGTCGACACCACTGCATCATCATCTAGCATCCTTACTGCCGGTGATAGTCGACTCTTGGTACGACGGCCCGATGCGGACGGCACTCGGTCGACGGATGGGGTGAGATGCAAAGTATCGCGCGCTCCGGCATCCACGTCGATTGCTGGTATCCAATTTACGATCCGGCGAGCCAAAAGGTTGATCATGCCTCGGCGACCCATTGGCCTACTGTGCTGCGCAAGGCGCACGGCAGCGTGCTGCCGGTCAAGAGCTTTCTGATTACTGACGCTGATTATGTTGAGGTTCTGACTGCAATCGGCATCCAGACACCAGTTCCCAACCTCATCAAGGAAAGGCGGAACGGACGGAGCTTCCTCTTCTTCGGCTGTCTCTTCAATGATCGGCTTTTTGCTATTTATGCGCGG
Organism: Bradyrhizobium sp. 164; assembly: GCF_023073715.1. Taxonomy (GTDB): domain Bacteria; phylum Pseudomonadota; class Alphaproteobacteria; order Rhizobiales; family Xanthobacteraceae; genus Bradyrhizobium. Next base: position 162,829 of record NZ_JADPKA010000001.1, on the reverse strand, counting down.
CAGATCACCAAACGCTCGGCTGACGTCCATTACGCTGGTCGATCCGCAAGCACTCTCGCGCAACGAACTCTACTTTCTGATCGAGCAACACCTGACACCGATCGCGATATGACTCCCGCACGCGATAGAGATGTTGAGCGCCAAGTAGCGGCGCGAAGTGGGCTGCTCGCCGCGGTCCGCTAGTAGGAAGAGGTCGCATCGCAAACGACGGGTGCGGGTTGGGAGAATTCACGCGAGCTCAATGAGAACCCAGCGGCCATCTCCGTCACAATTGCGACGCCTGTCGCATTTGCGACGTGTGAACTGTCGCTGACGCGTGCACAACTGTGCGGATCACGTCTAGCTAACTCATTCACAGGGCGGGGAATGCCATCGCCATCCGAGATGGCACGAGAGTTGCTAACTCTCGTTCTGTGGCCGCTCAGGCTGTTCGCCAGGTGCACACTGGGCAGAGAATTGAATATGAACGCTGTTGCCGGACGCGGAAAACATGTCAAACATGCTGAGGATAGCGGCGGGATGCGGGTCATCGCCGATTATAAGGGTTCCTGGAGCTCTTCGAAGAATGGCAAACGGAGCTATGGGTCACAGGCTGCCCCAGGCGATCTGCCGTCCGAAATCTCGGACAAAGTTAGGACTCATCCCTGCTATAGCGAAGAAGCTCATCATCCTTACGCTCGCATCCAAAACTCGTCGGGCACCGTCGTGGCCAAGATTGGTGGCTACCCAAGAGACATTCTGATCAATGCTGGGATCGAGCCGATCGATCAATCCGAACACGATCGTCGAGAAATCGGCGATCGGATGGTTCAGGGGCTATCTCCATAAAATCAAGAGCGGTGAGATCCGGCACGTCAAGCGCGGCGACGCCGCGATGCGGCAAGAACCGTGACCTCGGTCGCGTAAGAGGTTGTATCGATGCCATTCAAGATCATCGCCTCGCAATGTACGAGTTCCTCGGCTTGTGAACCCTTGTGCCCGAATGTTGCAATGTCGGTGAAGGCCGGAAACTTCGTAATTGAATCCAAGAAGTGCACCGAATGCATCGTCCATTTTGACGAGCCGCAGTGTGTCCCTCTCTGTCGAGTTGAAAACACCAACGTCATCGACACATCAGTGCCGCGTTACCAGGCGCCTGCCTAAAGGGGTGTGCTCGTGAACTTCATGCCGAGCTCCGTCACTGCAAAGTCGCGAGTATCGCCGTGTGCATCGACGGCTCCGCAGGCGTCGACTTGCAACTTCCTGTCATGGCCATGGATTGCTCAGGATCAATCGCCAACATCGATGCGTAGGCGGCGCCGCGGGGCCCGTAAGAAAGTCATGGAGCGCAACGGTCCAAAGTTGCGCCCCGATGCCGAGCACCCACTAAGCAGCGCTGTCATCGATTTGACCCACGCCGCTGTGCTGACGGGGCTGTTCTTCGCCGGGCCAGGTGCACCGCCTTGCAACGTCGAAGGGGCCACCTGTCAGAGGAGGAAAGCTGTCCATGAACATGGACCAAGTCATTCCACTATCAGGCAGCAAGGGAGCGTTGGTCGCGCACACGCGGCTCGACGAAGCTCTGCTACCCGGAGCCGAGGATCAGCAACAGCAGACCGGACTCTTCTATCACTCTGGACGGAGTGGCCGAAAGCACCTGCTCGAAGCAGAGACGTTGGCTTCTGTCCCGATCGAGCTCTACCGCTCCGACTTCGACAGACTCGCTGGGCCAAGACGTCGGAGGTGGCAAAGCTCTGCATTTTATTGCGGCTGTTGGATCGGGACGCAGCGCATCGAGTCGCGCCGGCTTGGCTGGCTGATGAATGATGAGGCCATTGAGTTTCGCCGCATGGTGGCACGACGTATGCGGCTGCTTGGCATGGTGAACGACCCCGACACCTCCGTGCACCTCGAGTTCGCGCAGCGACTGTCACCTCATTCGGTAACCGCTCTGAACCGCGAACCTGAACGGCATACCCGCTACGAAGTGGCGATTCGCCTCGCGGATGACGAGTCGGTATGTCTCATCGCAGACGAGGACAATATGCTTCAGAAGAGCACCTCTGCTCGCGTCTCCGTGCGCCCTGCAGGTTCGCGAGGGGGGCGGTGCATGAACATGATCGTTCGCGACAGTGATGTGGTCCAGCTAACCGGGCCGCCCGCGTTCAGCTTCGGCGAAAAGGTGCGGGCCAGCAGTACCATCCGCAATGACGGTACCCTTCGCGGTAAGGAGATCGGCGACATTCTGGCCAAGAAGGGCGACGTGGGTTATGTCGTTTCCATCGGCACGTTCCTGCAGAAATTCTATATCTACGGTGTCGAATTTCTTGAAAGTGGCTACCGCGTCAGCATGGGGCGCAAAGAGCTCGACCCGGTCGACGAGGGCGTGGATGATCTGCCATTGCCGGAAGTGGCTGTGTCATGACAGAGCCGCGCGTTCCAAAATATCGATCGGGCCAGCGCGTGAAAACCGCTGTCAAGCTCATCAATGACGAATCAGTTGCCACCGCGCCGCCTGATGGGATCCTGGTCGGCGCCGGTGCTATCGGCGAGATCGTCCGGGTCGCGATGCATACCGAAGCCAGCGTGCCGATCTATCTTGTAGATTTTGGTGAGCGGCTGGTCGTTGGTTGTCTTGAAGAAGAGATCACAATCCTTTGAGGGGATGTTCTCGCAATGAGAGTGTCGAGAGAGGTACCGGTCGGACTGATCCCGCATCCGAACGAGCTAGATCGCAAGCGGATCGAACGTGCTTTGATCTCGCGCAAGCATTATCGCTATGTCTTTCCGAGTGTGACGCCGGTAAAGGCTGGCTATCTCATAGAGAGTCCCTGCTGCTCGCGCAATATCGACAACGATGGCGGTCAGATCGATGTCGCGCTATTTCATTACGATGCCGTGAGCGGGATCTGGAAACTGTTCTTCAAGAATCATGCGCGAGGAAGCTGGAAATTTTACAGCATTTTCCACCGGCTTGCGTCGGCGATCGATGAATTGAACACGGATCCCGAGCGGCTCTTCTGGCAGTGATGCTCACTTGGCAGCAATCATATAGGAGCCACAATGGCACTAGCCACAGAACAATTGATCGAAATTGAACGCCTGCTTGCGACAGCTAACACAGACACTAGCGCCGTTGCTGACCTAAGGCGCCGCTTTCCGCAGCTCACCTTGGTTCGATGTGATGCATCGGATGTGACGCAGCAGCCATTCCGGCGTCTTCCGCAGTTTGACCTGCATCTAATCGATGGATCGGACCACTGCATGCAGATTACGGCCGACCAGGCGCGAGCGACTGGGTTGGTGCTGGCTAGAAGGCATGTTGGGCGGTGATCGGCACTGGACCCGCAGAGAATCGCCTCGATGACGCCGAGGCGGTGAATGCAGTTCCGCTCTCGGATCTTTATATCATTGTTGCCGACTCTCTGCCGTCGAAGCGCTATTGTGTTCGCAGCGAATTTCCAGTCGGTCGACGACTGAGACGCTCGAACGAGCTTTCGGGGTCTATGTTGGCCGCAAGTATAGCGTTGCGGTTCCAAGCGCACGATTGGGCTGCTGCTTGGCCTGTAGGCCCTCGTTATCGAGCGGGAGCAAGAGGTAATCAGCCTCCTCCTATTCGTTTCTCAGACCCTCCATGCCATCAATCTCGCGGACGCGCGGGCGGAGTTTGCCGACATCGACTGTTGGCCCGAAACGTGACTCAAGGCAATGCTGAAGAACGTATGAGGCCTAACACACAGGCGATTGTCGCCGCCAAGCCGAACGGACCACCCGGCACCAATGCAGGTGCGAAGTTCAAGTCGCGGCGCGAGGTCCACCCAAAAGGGGGCGAAACTGAACACGTCACGATCGAGCAGCCCACCGGTCTCTAAACCTGTCAAAAAAACGGGAACGATATGAACCCGCAGATCATCATTCACGTCCGCTTCGCCCCGAATGGCAGAGTGATCCAGATCAGCGAGCGCCCGGCGAGGCTCACGCCCGACCAATGGTTTGATGTTCTCAAGGCCCGAGCCGGCTCTGCCTATCGCCCACTGTCCCGTGGTTGTGGCGTTTTTCGGCTGACCCGGGCCGCAGTTGATACCTTCAAGCAAGAAGCTGTGATGCTGGCATGAGCGAAGAGATCATCGATATCGTGGCTGAGCCATAAGATTGAGGTGTTCGCAGGCTGTCCAGCCGATGCGGTCGAGCGGGTGGCGCTAGCGCGTACAGTCTGTCGCAGATCGAAGACATCGGCGAGGGCCTGCCGGTTACAATTCTTGTGATCCTGACTTTCGGCAATGACACGATTAGGCCAATCGTTGCTGGCACGACGGAGTCTGGCTTAAGATCAGTTACTGCGGGTTGTTCTCCGGATCGGTCATGATTCAGATACAACGGCACGGTGCGACCTTGGAGGTCGACAGTGGGTTTTGCATCGGGGCCCCGGAATGCACACGCTGAGATCGGTTGCACTCCACGCTGTAGTCGACAGTTGGGTCCGAGTGTCCGGGGGTGCGTATAGTCGCGATCCGTCGACTTTGCGAAACACCCACGTGCCGGCGGTCTCGTTCCTCCGATAACCGATCGACAGGCCTCGTCCGATTGATACCAAGACGGGCGTTTTGCGCACCGGCTTGTCCCGCCGCGCACTGCGGCTTTCGAGCGTCTTGTCCCTGATGCGCCTGACCATCGCCGATGCCTCAGCTTCATTGCGAAGTGTCCAGCCGGAGTTCAGTGGACAAGAATGTATACGGGACTGATACTGGCGGACGCCAGCGCACTCGATTCCTTGAGACGGCCGGCAAGTCGAAGATCTCTATAATAGGGCGCCGTGTCCCTCTCTCAGCTGAACAAGAACAAGCGTCGCTCAGAAGCATGCCTTGGCCGCGGAAGGAGCCCATGGGAGGGAGACAAAAGCTCGCTAGCGTTTCTTTCCTGCGGAGCCTTTAGCGCCGTCTTCTTTTCGAAAGCTGTACAAGCGGAAGACACCGATCAGCATATGTTAGGTGAATCATCCCGTTCACGTCGCGATACGCGAGAACCGACAAGTCTGAGTTGACAGCTGAATTAGACGGTTGCGTCTTACAAAGGATATTTTCTCAAAATTACCCAGATTCAGAGTTCGGTCGCCGCGACCAATGCGACCTCATCTGGAATAATCACGATCGGGCAGGGCCGTAAGGTCGAAGCAGAACAGTTCGAGTCATCTCCAAAACGCTGAGCGAAAAACACCGCGTATCCACGGACGACCGCTGGGACAAAGGTCCATCGCTCCGATCTCATTGGCAAAGGCTGCCGCAGAGCCGGAATGATCTCGTGGGATTGCTCATGCCCTGCATCGGAAGAGATAAGGTAAAGCGGGTTATGGCATGAGCTACACCAACGCAGCCTTTAGTTTCTGGTGGACCCGCTGGAACAATAACTACGAAGTCTTCGCGGTGGCTGGACGCCCGATGATTGGTTCGGCCTCTCTTGCAGGCGGCGAACACTGCGAGGACCATTCTCGGATCCTATTATCTGTTCGAGGCGCATCGAATGTTCTTGATGACCTGAGCGAGCCCAAAGATATCTGACCATCAAGAAAATCTGCTTGTTGGACGCCTGCTCATGGCAAATGCAAGGAAATACGCCTATGGCCGCCTCTTCCCAGTCGCACCGGCTTTCACAAACCGGAGTTCGTGCCCTTGAGAGGCAGCGCCGCGTGCTCGAATGCATGATCGACGAGCGCGCCGATGGATCTGCATTCTGGCTCATTGTTCCGAGCAGTTCCTGTTATCGGAGCAGGAGTGCGATATTTTGGTTGATTTGTCCCTGGCTCATGTGGGTAGTCGCAAGGCGGTCATGATCACATGCAAACATTTCAGCACGCAATTTGCAATCGAGCGCGTCCGCTATGCGGCCGCGCGTGGCGCAAGCCTTCTGATGCTGATGCCGCCCTACCACGGCGTGAGCCTCAACGCAGACGCGCCCTCGGTGCTCGATCGTTTCGGCGGCATCGCAGATGCAGCCAAGATTTCGATCCTGGTCCTGAATGCGCTGCTCAGTGGCGTGACGTTAACAATGTCCTTTCTGGTGCGCCTTGCCCGGGAGATGCCGCGCTTTGGTTATTTCAATACGTGACATAGCTGAAGCAAAGTCACCCCGCACTAGCTCGCCCGCGAGGTCAATCCAATGGCGCTCCATTGGTGACGCTAAGCCGCCCACATGTCCGCTCCCGAAGGGACTACATTCAATCAGCTGCCAGGGATCAAGAGAGGTGCGGTACAGACAAATTCACCTCCACCAACAGCGCCTTGAGGAAAAGAGCTTTAGCGGCTTATTGGAATTGGGGAACGCGACCAAGCCGACCGGGCGCGCACAAGGCCGGAACCGGTGGTTGGCTGTCCCCGATAAGGTTTGAGCCTTTCAACTCGTCAGTGCGCGCATTGTCGGCTGAAGACGTCCATTGGTAGAGGTGCTAGGGAGGAGGTTTAGAGATGACCGGGACGCTCAATGGCACTACCTCGCATGCCTGGAGGAGGCGGTCGCGCTCGAGAGTCCGCAATGCAGCCATGGAAATCGACAAAATCGATGCTCGTCTTCTTGATCTCGTTCAACGCAACAATCGCCTAAGCAGTGAAGAACTCGGCGCGAAAGTTGCCCTATCTGCATCCGGAGTTCAGCGCCGACTAAAGCGCCTACGTAAAGAGGGCGTGATAGAATCAGACGTCTCAATCATTTCGCCAAGGGCGATCGGCCGAAACGTGACTATGCTGGTCCTCATTTTCTTCGAGCGCGATCGCGCCGACATCATTGATCGCTTTAAGCGGGGCATCCGCACTATGACGGAGGTGATGAGCGGATTTTACGTCACGGGCCAAGCTGATTTCATCCTGTTGGTGACTGCAAATAACATGGAAGAGTACGAGCATTTCACCCGACGCTTGATAAATGAAAATCCAGATATAAAGCGCCTCGAAACTGTAGTTGTTCTGGACCGAGTCAAAGCCGGTTTCATTTTACCAATGGGGTCTCTGGCATGCTGGTGACCAATCTCGCCGTGACCCTTAACGCCCTCATCTTGGATCAAGCATAATCGCTTTCCACGCGGTGAGAGCGGTAACGACCATCCTCGCACTCTCGGCCCGGGTCGATGCGGTCCGATTAAATGAGGCCGCGTTCCAGCACTTCCATCTGGCTCGGCGCATGCTCCTCAACAGCAATGTCCGAGGCTAACACTATGAGGCTGCACTTGTTGTGCGGTTTCGGACTGCCGAACAAGTCAGGTCAGGTTCAAGACGCCTTGCGATCGACAGGTCGCTAATTTTTCCGGGCATAATCAGAAGCTTTATTCAGCAAGGCGCTGGTGCGGGATTGCTGCAAGCACTCGTCAAGGGCGAGCGTCAACGCAGGCTCGCAAGAGCGATCTCTCCTTTTGAACCCGGACTGGTTCGAATGGCGCGCTACTTATCGGTTGATAGGAAGATTGATACAATCGCGCTCCCAAAGACGGCATGGGCAGTTCGATCACGTCCCAGAATACGCCGGCAGCAACACGGGCAAAGCTCTAACTGACGCGGGCGTCGGCGGCGTCGAGGGGCCAAAAATGATAGACGATCGGAATATCGGCTGAGTGAGGACGGGTACCCCAACTGGCGACGTCGCTCCGGCTCAGCACCTCTATTAACTTCCTGGAAGAGTGCGGCACCTGTGAAGACATGGATGACATCTCGTGCGAACCGTCGACATACGTCGACTGCAACGGCATTTGCGATCTGATTCGCAAGTTCAAAGCGCAGGAGATGTAAATCGCGATATTTGGTGAGAGGATGGCAATGTATGCCGCCAGCAGCATTTCAAGAGACATTCCGAAGCATGCCAGCTCTGGCGTCGTGCAGCTCGGCGGTCTGCTCTGCAGACCGAAAAGGAGGCGCATGGGCCGAGAAGGCTTGTGAGTGCCGCTCTGTTGAGCTCTCTTTCCTTCTCGTCCACGGAGCGTTCTCTCCCGTGCCTGAGGTTTAAATGACGCGTTCTAATGCTTCTCCTTTCAAACGGCACGAGCATCCAGAGATAACAGGCGGCGAATCCTTGACTTACCAATACCGGAATTGGGCCCCCATCTCCCCCTGTGCAAACCACACGGAGACCAAGCCGACTTGGAGGCAAGCGAAAGTTGGGTTGTCGGCAGATCAGAGCCCGACATTTGCGCGGTACCGGCATTCATAATGAGGATCCGCGGCATCAGCGACCTCGGGGCAACGTTATTAGACCGAAAGGCGCCGAAAATGAACAACTCACAGCTGCCGTGTTCGCATAGACGCGGTGACCCGTGGGGTTCTCGCGGCCCTCAGCGGCCATGCCTGCGGGTAAAGGAAATGCCAAACCCGATCGAAATCTTCATTCGCCGTCGTTGTGCTGGCTTGATCGTGTAAGCCCCTTCAGCGCGAAATGCTGGATCTTGCCCAACGCCGTTCGTGACAATTCTTCCGTGAAAATAATTTCGCGCGGCACCTTAAAGCGGGCGAGCTGCGAGCCTGCATGCGCCATTAGTGCTTCCGCGTCAAACAGAACCCCCGGCCGCCTGATCACATAAGCGATCGGCACCTCATCCCAGCGCCGGATCGGGTCGACCGACAACGGCGCAGTCTGCGACATCGGGATGCTCCATAAGCGCGCGCTCTACTGCCGCCGGGTAGATATTTTCTCCAGCCGATGCTATAGCCGCCCAGGCGATTCAACTAGCGAAATGTAGAGCTGCTCATAGTGGGTATGCGCGCCCTTGCCGTCACGGCGAGGCCGTCGAGTCTTGCGGTACGCGACGCTGTAAAATCGCCGTCGGAAACGCCGTTGGTGAAGACGTCGACCAAATCGAAGCCGAGCCCGGCGGCAAGAGTTTGGCATGATCGAAGAGCGCAGCTCCGGCGCTTCACTTCTCATAGGGTGCGCTGCAGCTCCCCGTCGCTTCGAAAGCGGGGCTGCTGCGTCTGTGACGCAACCGCGGTAAGTGCCTCGACGTGTGGCAGAGGCAACTCGCGCTTTGCGCTTGCAATCTCTTCGCGCTCGTTAGCTTCGATGTTGGTGTTAAAAAATGTCGTACATCGGCCGTGTCAAGCATTGGAGATCGCGATCAGGTGTTTCAATCGCGCGGCTGCCGCACCGCTATTAAGGGATTCGTGCCCAAGGGCGACGCCGTCCTTCAAGCTGCTTGCGTGGCCGGCCACGATCATTGCCGCGGCGGCGTTGAGAAGAGCAACATCGCGGTACGGACTTGGCATGCCGTCGAGCACGCTTTGCAGCGCGATTGCATTGGAATCGGCGTTGCCGCCCCTCAGCGCCTCGTTATGGCAGCGCGCGAGGCCCGCTTCTTCGGGGGTGACTTCGAAGGTGCGGATCGCATCTCTCTCTAGCGCGGCAACAAACGTCGGCCCGGTGAGGGTGATCTCATCGAGTCCATCTGAGCCATGCACCACCCAGACGGACTCAGCACCAAGGTTCTTTAACACCTGCGCCAAAGGCTGCACCCATTGCCGCGAAAACACGCCGACGATCTGCCGCTTGACTCCGGCCGGATTTGTGAGCGGGCCGACTAGATTGAAGATCGTGCGGGTTCCAAGTGCGGCTCGGATTCGGGCAACGTGGTGCATAGCCGGATGACGGATGGGCGCAAGCATGAAGCCGATGCCAGCTTCGTGCACACAACGAGCGACGCCTACAGGCGGGAGGTCGACCTTCACACCGAGGCGGGCCAAGACGTCAGCAGCGCCTGATAGTGAGGACACGGCGCGGTTGCCATGCTTGGCCACAGGAACGCCGGCCCCGGCGACGATGAATGAGGCGCATGTCGACACGTTGACTGAGCCCGAAGCGTCACCGCCCGTACCAACGATGTCGACGGGATCGGGGGGCGCACTGACCCGGAGCATTTTGCTCCTCATGGCCGAGGCTGCGCCGGTGACTTCTTCTACGGTTTCGCCACGTACCCGCATCCCCATTAATAATCCTCCGATCTCGGAGGATGTCGCCTGGCCCGACATGATGATTTCAAAGGCCGTTGCGGTCTCCTCGCGGGTCAGCGTGGCACCTGTAGCAACTTTGCTAATGATCGATTTGAGGGCGTTCATTGCTCTACACGTGCTTAGTCGTTCCAATTGGCCTCATTCGAAACGGGCGTTAATGAGGTCATGCAGCTCGGCAACCGGTCCGGCTCGGACCGCGTATGCGTTGTCGAGGCATGCGTGGTGTCAGCTTGAACGTCAGTCGGCTCTGCAATCCTACAACCTGACGCTACGTAGGAATCAAGCTATCCATGGCGTTCAACAAAGGAGCAAGTGTTCTTTGCTCGAGATCAGATCAGACGATTGGACGGCAAGACGGTGGGTGGTTCGATAGTCGAGCATGGCGGGACAACTTCTTCTGCACCCCGCCCGTCGTGGAATAGTTGACTGAGATCGGTATGATGGCTTGCATGTCTCCTCCCAAGGACTGTTATCGGATGATGAATGGACCCAACAATTCATCAGTAGGCGCACCTTAGATCTAATGTGACTGACGCGTTCGTTAGTGGATCAGAGTCAGCAGGGCAGCCCGCGCTTGCATCCATCGCGAACTCCAGATGTCGATGGCTTCGACCCGCAGGAGCCTCGCAATACACTACGCAATGCCAGAAGTGTAACGAGCAGATCATCTCGAGTGTTACGCAATTTGCGTAGTCCCCACGCGAGGTTCGATGCGCGGCCAATCAGGGCTATGCGACCCCAGCTCGGCCTACTTCGGCGCAACCCGTTATCCTGATCGAAAACGTGGTCACCGAATTCAACGCACCACTTAGAAACGGGCTGGTCTAATTTGACCAAGGTCGCGAATTCGAGTTCTGCCCGGAATGTGGACGACACCAATCTGGCTCATGCCGGGGACAGGCCGATGCGTCGATTTGGACCCCAGCTAGGGAGTAGAATCTACAGAGACGGACGTTCGACTCCTGCCGGCTACATTCCGAATACGCCATAATGGGGCGCTTCGATGGGAGCATTCAGCGCGATCGCGAGTACACTTCGGGTATCGACTGGATCAAGAATTCCGTCGTCCCAGATTTCGGAGGTTGCATAGTAGGCGCTGGATAGTTAGCGATACTCGTCGAGAAGGGGACCTCGAATGGCTGCCAGCTCCTGCTCTGCGAGCCGCCCACCGTCACGGGCCAGTTGTCTGGTCTTAACGTGGTTCAGCACACCTGCCGCTTGCTCGGCGCCCATCGCAGAGATCTGAGACTGCGGCCAGGTGAAGACGAACCGAGGATCGAAAGCACGTCCCACCATAGCGTAGGTACCTGCTCCGTGCGAGCTGTTGCAAACGACTGTAAATTTCGGGACCGACGCCCCGAGACGGCCATGATCAGCTTGGCACCATCTTTCGTTATGCCACGGCGCTCGTATTCGCGGCCGACCATGAAGCCCGTCGTATTCTGCAGGAAGAGCAGGGGCGTCCGGTTCTTGTCGCATACGTTGGATGAAGTGAGCGCCCTTCAGCGCACTTTCGCTGAGCAGCACGCCATTATTTGCAAGAATCCCTATTTGATATCCATGAAGCCGCGCGAAACCGCACAGCAGGGACGTGCCGAAACGCGGCTGGTATTCGTGAAATCGGCTACCATCGATCATGCGGGCGATGATCTCCCTCATGTCGAACTGCACTCGAGGGCCCTTTGGAATAATGCCGTATAGTTCCGATGCGTCGTAAGCAGGGGGCTCCGGGGCGGCTTGATCAATCGGAGTCTTCGCGGGACGATGGAATCGGGCAACGATATCACGTGCGATCGCAATGGCGTGCATCTCGGAGCTTGCGGAATAATCGCTCGTGCCCGACACGCTCGTATGCGTGTGGGCGCCCCCCAAGCTGCTGTGCCGATACGTCTTCACCGGTAGCAGCTTTCACGACTGGAGGGCCACCGAGAAATATAGCTCCCGTATCCTCGACCATAATGTTGAATTCGCTAAGCGCCGAGACGTAGGCCGCTCCCGCTGTGTAATGACCCATTGCGATCGCGACCCGCGGTACTTCCATCTTGGAGAGAATGGATTGGTTACGGAGGATCCGACCCGCGAAGTAGCGATCAGCGAAGAACTCTGCCTGAAAAGGGTAGGAATCCTCCGGCGCCGTCGACCGGGGAAATGACTTGGTCGCGCAAGTGAAGATGATAGGAGCCGGATTGGCAGGGTGAAAGCCATAACCGATAATCGACGCCATCAACCTCGACGGAGTGATACACCTCAATTTCTCTAATGGCCGAGCGAAGCGTGAAGCGCGGGCACGGCATCGGCCGATTCGCGGACTTGTCGGGTCAGGAGAGCAGCTGATGCCAAGAATGCCGGTAGGCCGGTAGCAGAGTTACCACCGGCAATGTGCGGGTTTTCCTCCAGATGTCCCGTATGAAACTGTCCGCGGACAAACGACTCGTCGGCAAGGATGCGGGCGAGGAAGCTAGCGTTTGTCTCGCAGCCGAGAAGAATGACCCCCTGAATCGCGTGATTGGCCGTGGCGGTGGCCAATGTGCGCGTCGGCGAATGCGCGATGATCTCTGCGAGCATGGGATCAAACGCAGTGGTGATTGGCTGACCCTGCGTGATGCCGCTGTCAATCCGTACCCCGCTCGGATACTCGAGAAGAAGTACTTTTCCGGACGTCGGAACATAGCCTGGTTCGGGGGCTTCAGCGTACAGCCTTACCTCGATAGCGTGGCCGTTCGAAACGATATCTGACTGAGCAAAACCAAGTTCTCGGCCCGCGGTGGCATAGACCTGTTCGGCGACAAGATCGATGCCGCTGATCATCTCAGTCACGGGATGTTCGACCTGTAGGCGCGTATTCATCTCGAGAGAGTAGAATTCTCCTGCATCGAAAATGAATTCGACGGTTCCTGCGTTTTGATAATCCGCGGCGCGTGCGATACCGACCGCGGTCTCGCAGACGCGTTTCCGTAGTTCTGGCGACAGGGCTGGCGAGGGCGCTTCCTCGATGATCTTCTGGAAGCGGCGTTGCACCGAGCACTCCCGCTCAAACAGGTGTACAATGTTCCCAAAAGAGTCGCCGAGTACCTGCACTTCGATATGCCGCGGGTTCTCAATGTATCTTTCGACGTAAAGCCGGTGATCCCCAAAATACCGTTGCCCCTCAGAGCGAGCCTGCTCAATCGCGCCTTCCAGAGCATCGACGTCGCGTACAATCCGCATGCCCTTGCCGGCCGCGCCCCCTGACGGTTTTACCAGCAAAGGGGTTCCAATTGCACGCGCCCTGGAGACGAACGTCGCTGGATCGTCCTCCTCAATTTGCAGAAGGGACCACTGGAAAGCCGCTCGACTGGACGAAGCTGCGGGCCCGAATCTTATCGCCCATCAGTTCAATAGTTTCGGGTGCGGGGCCGATGAACGCAATGCCGGCCTTTATCACGGCCGTGGCGAATTGAGCCTGTTCGGAAAGAAATCCATAACCTGGACGAACAGCGCCGGCGCCGGCCTTATGAGCGGCGGCAATAATTTGTGCGATGTCCAGATAGCCGCGATCGGCGTGTGACCGCTGATAAGAATCGCTGTGTCGGCCATGGAAGACTGCCGGGCTTCGCGCATCGACCTCGTGGTAGACAACTGCAGAACGAAGGCCCAGCTTTCGCAACGTCTTGATGATCGGGCGGCGATCTCGCCTCTGTTGGCGATAAGGACTGTATCGAAAGGCATTGTGTGCATTCATATCCAAACAAACAACTCAAACGAGACTTCCGTCACTTGCGAGCGGTTGGTCCGCTTTCGATGGCTCCGCTCGCTTATCTGTTGACAGTGAGTCGGCCTTCCACCGCTTAATTATTACCTTGCGGCTCGGTTTGGGGAGCGCCGCGCGGGGACGATCGAAGGTGCAGGATGGTTCGTAGTACCTCAATTCGAGTCTCCTTTTTCTTTGGCGGTATCGCCAATAGAAATCACGTCGCGACATTGATGAATCAAGCTCGCCTGCCTGGCTCAGAGACTGTGCCTTGCGCAGGAACACCAATACCGCAACGTACCGACCTAAAGAGGATATCGTGACGCGCACACAACGAACGCATTGGTTTTTGCGTCCCAAAGCCAAGTGCTGTGCAGTAGTTCTTTTGTGCAACGGCATCTCTGTGGTCGAGTCGGCGGGTGCGCGAGATCAGCCGCCGACCCGCTTGCATGGAGGACGTGTTTCGCCTGGGTAGCACCCACATCCCGGATCGCACCGCCATCACCTGTCTACAGGAAAAAGAGGCCGGAACCGTTCAAGTCTTTGATGGCTCGGAAGTGTTGCTTTGTATGCCAGAACCGAAGGCTGCGATGTGTTGACGATTTACAATCAGCATGCCGATGTCGGCGTAACGCGTGTTGTCTTGCCGGACTCGACCTCGCAAGTTTGCCTGGTTCCGGACGAGCTGATCGAGCAGTTGCACGTCGACAAGGCACTAACGTCTTCCCGACGGCAAAAAAGGCCCGGCCTCATTTTGGAAGCCAGGCGAAGTCAGTCTGGGAGGAGCGACGCTGCTACACATCGTCCCGACCGTCGGCAAGGGAGAGTTGCCGCCGGCTCATTTACGGCGAGCGTTCGCCGCAAATTCGAAATACGACAAGATCGTTATGCCATCGTCCCACACCCTAGGAGTAGCTTACGTTCGTTTGTCAGAGGTCGCGATCTCATTTCATGATCGTACCATGTGACGTTACGTGCGATTCAAGGCCTTTCAACGAAATGATCGCACAAATTTGTCCAAGCTCCTGGCTTCCCGGAAGTAGCCAGGTCCGTACGTAACGCACTATCCATTCTGTCTAGGGGTGGGGGCTTGCCCCGTGTGTCAAACGCCATCCGGAACTGCCCACTTTGCGTCATGAAGAACTGCCCCCACCATCCGGATTGTGATCTCGGTTGAAGGTTGTTTCCGCCGGTGACGGGCCGGAGGGAGGCGGAGCCGACCGGAGGGCCGTCACCGGCGGTCGGCGTCTTGACGAGGCCGCTTTTGCGCTTGGCGCGGAGCCGGTAGCTGTCGCCGCGGATCGTCAGCACATGGCTGTGGTGCAGGAGCCGGTCTACCCGCATCATTTCCTGTTTGGGCAACGGCTTGAGGTGCTGAAGGAGCGGTCGGGGCGCGGTCCCGCCCACGTCGTTGTCGCGCTGCCGGACGGACGGCCGCGGGCGGTTCGGATCGCGTCGACGGATCTTGGCGAGACGCTGATCACGTCCCGCCTGAACGCCGCCGATCTGCCGCGCATCAGTGCACGTACGCTGATCCTATTGATGCAACATTTGAGCGCGAGTCTCAGCCTTCTCGACGAGAAGGTGATTCGCGATGACCCACCGACCGCTTCCAGGTCGCGTTGCGTATCGACCACTGCCGACGTCGGCAAATCCACCCGGCCGACATTCCGCGCCTGTGGCCGAATCTATCGACCGCGACGCAAACCCAGATCGCTCAAATCCTCGCCACGCTGCTGCGGCGAATGCAAGCGGTTGCCGGCACGCCCGGAAGGGGATTGAGCCGTGCTGATCAGCTCGACCGTCGCTGACGAGCGGCTCACGACTGCGCACCGAGCCAAGTTGGCCTATGTCTACGTGCGGCAGTCATCCGTGAACCAGGTGCGCCAGCACCAGGAGAGCACGCAGCTGCAGTACCGCCTCGTCGATCGCGCCATCGGTCTGGGCTGGCCGCCGGAGCGCGTCCAGGTCATTGACGAGGATCTGGGCAAATCCGGTGCTGGCGCTGTGGATCGTCATGGTTTCCAGAAGCTCATTGCCAAGATCGGCCTTGGCAACGCCGGCCTTGTGGTGAGCCTCGACGCTTCTCGCTTGGACCGCAATAACCGGGACTGGCATCAGCTGCTCGAACTGTGCTCGGTGTTCGGCGTGCTCATTGCGGATGGCGAGCGGCTTTACGATCCGCGCGCCTACCACGACCGCCTGCTGTTGGGCTTGTCCGGCATCATGAGCGAGGCGGAGCTGCATCAGCTTCGGATGCGCCTTCACCAAGGGGAACGCCAGAAGGCAACGCGGGGGCGAACTGCGGCTGCCCCTGCCGGCCGGGCTCGCCTATGATCGAGCCGGCAGAATTGTTCTCAATCCCGATGAGGAGGTGCAGGCCCGTCTTCATCTCGTGTTTGCCAAATTCCGGGAACTGCAAAGCGCTCGCCGTGTGATGCGGTACTTGGACAGGAACGGACTATCCTTGCCGGTTCGACCGCTGCTTGGACCATCTCCACACGAGATCGTCTGGCGTGCGCCAGATAGTGCACCCCTCCTTAGTATCCTTCAAAATCCGGCCTATGCTGGGGCGTATGTTTATGGCCGTCGGCAAAAGGATCCGAACCAATGCCGGCCGGGATCGCTGACGGGAACGGTCAAGGTGGCGATCGGGGATTGGGCGGTTTGCCTCCACGCCGCTCACCCAGGCTATATCGGCTGGGAGGAGTTCATGGCCAACCAGGGGCGACTGGCAGATAACATCTTCCGCTATGAGGCAGGACACTCTGGCGTACCGCGCAAGGGGGCAGCCCTGTTACAAGGAATTGCGATCTGCGGCCGTTGCGGACGGCGCATGAGCATGCTCTACACGGGCCCGAATGCCGACTATCCGGTCTATTGCTGCCGCTCGGATCGGGACCAGCTAGGCAGTGCACTATGTCAGGAAGTCCGGGCCTTGGCGGTTGACGCGCTGGTCGAACGGATGCTCCTCGATGCCCTGGTGCCAGATCAGATTGAGATCGCACTCGCGGCGGCGGGCCAACCGGAGCAAGAGAATCGTCAGCTCGAGCGTCAGTGGGCGCTTCGCGTGGAGCGCGCCCGCTACGAGGCCGAGCGCGCCCGGCGTCAGTATGACGCCGTCGAGCCCGAGAACCGTCTTGTGGCGCGCTCACTTGAGCGGGCTTGGGAAGAGAAGCTGCGTGTCGTCGAGACGGTCGAGCAGCAACATGCGCGTTGGCGCGCGCAAGAGCCGCTTCTGATTGGCCCGGCGGAACGCGCAGGGCTACAAGCGCTCGGCGAGAACCTGCCGCGGATTTGGAATGCGGCCACCACGTCGGCAGCCGATCGCAAGCGCATTCTGCGATTTGTCATCCGCGAAGTCGTTCTTGATCAGAAGCGGACCCGAGGTCAGGTGTGGCTCAGGATCGTCTGGCAGACCGGCGCAACCAGCGAGCATCACGTACAACGGCGCGTTCATACCTACCGCAACTATATCGACATTGATCGGTTGCGGCGACGGATCGTCGAGTTGAATGCTGAACACAAAATGGATGGCGAGATCGCGGCAATACTCAATCAGGAGGGCTTTGTCGCGGCCCGAGGCTGTGCCTTCAAAGGCGAGAACGTCTGGCTGTTGCGCACCCGCTGGGGCATTCCCACCGTCAAAATCAACGGCGTGGACAAGAATCCGATGCGCTGGCCCGACGGCAGCTTCTCGATTCAGGGCGCAGCGGCTGAGCTTGAGTAACCCCGCAAACAATCTTCGATTATCTTTCGCGCGGAATGCTGGCAGGTCGTCAGTTAGCCAAAGGCCAGCCATGACAGATCGAGCTCTCAGACGAACAAATCAGTCGGCTGCGCAATCGGATACGACGTACCAAGCGTTCGAAGACGGAGGCATCATGAAGTCATCGGCTCGGCAATGACATCGTGCCATTGCAACACGGGCACCTGAGTCGTGATCAACAGCGATCCCTTGTCGTAGCGATCGGTTGAAGCTGGCCTCGGCATAGGTGTAGTTCGAGGCGCCGAGCTCGGCGACGAAGATCTGCATGCTGCGCGCCTCGCCGCTGAGCCCGTCAACCACCTCCATGGTATGGCCGGAATAGTCGACGAACAGCTTCTCGCCGGCGACATGGACCTGGCGCAGAGTCGGCTTGAGGCGGCCCGTCCACTCCTTGTAGCGTTCGCAGAACCGCGCATAGTTGAAGCTGTCGGAGTTTGCGTCGCAATACTCCTCCCACAACAGCATCAGCGTGACGTTCCTCCGCCGTAGCTCGCGATGCACGAGCGCCCAGTCTGGACGCGGACGCTCGTCGCTGGGCCGATCAGAAGGCGGCGGAAACAGGCGGTTCTCGAGCTGGACGTCGTCATCCAGCTCCGGCGGCAGTGGCCAGGTCAGGCCGGCGCGGCGGGCTCGGTTGAGGTACTTGCTGACCGTGCCCTGGGCCAAGCCCAGGCTGCGGGCAAGGGCGCGTTGCGACATGCCGACGCTGTAGTGCAGGCGTAGAACTTCACGGATGTGGCGCATGGACAGTCTCTCGGTCGGCATCTCGATCCTCTGCGGTTAGGCAAAAGACCAAGCTACCCGGGTGGCAGACTGTCAGCGGCGCGCGCCTCCTAATTGCCCCGATCGCATCGCTGGAAATAGCGATCACGATCGGCTGGAAATGGTGATCACGATGCTCTGGAATGGGTGATCACGATGCCCTGGACTCCGTGATCACGATCGGCTGGAACACGCAGCAATACGCCCAACGACTTGAGTTGTCGGGCGTGTTCGTGAGACGTCACCGTCTAGATCACTGCGTCTCAACAATCTCCGTTAGCTCGGCCACCCCTCGATGATTCGAGCCTCGACGCTCGGGCCGCTCTCAATCGAGTATCGAGGATGAGCATCGCGAGTGCTCTGGGCGCCTGATCTGTCCCACCTGATGGCCGCCGCTAACGTGGTAGCCCTGCGCCAAATCCCGTCCGGCTGGTCCGGGTGCGACCATAGCCGTAAAGCGGATGAACGCCGTAGGGGTAACGACAGTCGCGCCAACGATCGCGAGATCATTTGCCAGGTGGGCGAAGGCCTTCGCCATCTGGGCGATTCCATGCGTCGCGTTGTAACCGGCGAACATGGCGGGCGCGACATAGACAACGGTGATCACGAGCCGGAGCCAAGTAGACGTCACGAAGGCGAGCGCGAGTTGGCCTATACCGAACCTCGCGCCGCCCGCCACGACGGCCACCACGATGCCGCCGAGCGCGCCGGCCCCCGTGTAGAAGGCCCAAAGGCCAATCGTCACGCCTGCGAAGACGGGCAGCGCGAAGACTGCGAGCGTGAAGAGCAGCCAGGCGGAGAAGCCGATGACGAGGAAAACGAGCAGTCTTATTGGCAGTCACAAGCGCTTCATGAACACTGCGCGCCGGCATGCGCGGATGCGCAAGACCTGGACCGCGGCCGGCCGCCATGCTGCGGATAACTGCAAGGCCCTCGTCAGGGTTTTTACAGTCGTGACTACCCGCTGTCTATCGCTGCGACCGCGGCAGCGTTATGCTGGGTCAGCGTCGGTGTATGATGTTCGGGGGACTTCGCATCGATAAAGCGGCGCTGGCCGATCTCTCAGATCGATACTTTCATGCCCTGGAACTTCCAAGCCTGAACGGCCAAAGCTTCGCGCTTACGCCGCTGCCAACACGTCTTTGGTATTCATCGGCGGCGGCGCCTGGCGCATTAAGGTCCTTGAAGCGGCGGTAGATCACCAAGCTGCGAGGATTTGCCGCATCCTGAAACGGGTATGAAAGCCAACCAGGCTCGACGCGACAGCACTGGGGCTTGAAGTCTACGTAGCGTCAGGTTGTACAGTCTGAATCATACATGCGGACTTCGCTCTGAAGCGTCAATCACTAGAAGAGGCTCGTTGGTTGTAGCGAATGTGAGGACGTTGAACTGAAGAACTGATGAGGAAGCAGAGCTTGCAGTGCAAGTATCGAAACCCGGACGCCTTCCATCAGCAATGGGGCGGCCCAATTTCGATCGCGATGTGCCGCATGCGAACTTGCCCGGAAGGAGGGCGGCAACAGGTGGCTTTTGGATTGTGCGAGTATTTGGGTTTCGGTTCTCCTGGATCGTTTTGAGGTTTGGCGAGCGGTTACCTGTTGCCCAGGAAGCCGGGGCGCTCTTCTGCAGCAGCCAAGGCTGGGCAGGTGTGAGTAATGCACGAGCTCGGAGCGGCACTAACGGTCCCTTTTTGTTCAATTTGGCGAATCTTGACGTCCGGCTTTTTGAATCCGGTCTCTGTGGTCAGTGCACCGGAGTGTGGCCGCGGGGCAGCTATGAAGAGTCACCTCATCTAGGGAGAGTCGTGTGGAACCCGTCTATAACAATCCGGACGATTGGATGCGCTGGTACGCCGAGCTGCAGCGGCAACAGACCGACGTTGACCCTGCAGATCAAGCTGGCTTCGAGCAGCAATTGGGCGAGCTGCAACTCCGCTCTGCTGAGGAGAGTTCCGGGGTTAGTTCCCCCGACACTCCAGCCGCACGGTCGCATGAAAACATCCAGCGTACGGACGTTGGTGGTTCGATGCGAATGCGGCCAAGGTCCAACCTGCGGGACAACTCGTTCAGCAGCACGCGTCACAGTGTCGATGTTCCTAGCGCTCACCTTGGCGCGGGTGCGACGGCCTCGCAGTCTAGCTTGCGTGACCAGTTGTTCAGTAGCACGCGCTACACAGCGCCATCGGAACCGCAGCCTGCGGCGCGGACGAAGGATAGCAAAAGCCGTGGACTGTTTTCTCGTGTTAAGTCAGGGTTCGGCAAAGTCTTCGGAGGAAGTGGTGGCGAAAAGTCGTCCGGCGGCTCGACGTCCGAGGTGGCCTCTTCAGAGCTTCGGATGGATTTCGCCAAGCGTGGTCGCCCCGCTGGCCAGGACATGCATCCCGAAGACGAGGCCCGCATCGAGCAGTTCGCGGAAGCAGTCCGAGGATATGAAATTCTCCCCGACGGTAGTACCGGCCGAGGGGACGGAAGGGTTTGCGATGGTACCCTCAGGACCAATTTAGGGCTTCTTAGGGGGTTTGCTCGTTGGCTCCGAGCAGAGAACAGGGGTTCGATGGCTTCTCGGCTTTTAAACGATCCAGAGTCACTAGCCGCTGATATCACGGATTACAGGGCGGGCGGTGGGGACAATCATAACCGTCTCAAGTCGGCACTGTCTCATTTCAGGAGGTTCGCGCCCAACGAGCAAGAACTCCAAGCCGTCGGGCCCGGGCCGCGCCTGATGGGGCGCCAAATACATTATCCTTATCCCGAGGACGCCCACCTCATTGATGGCCTGGCCAATGAAGAGCTGAACAAGCTGGGATCGGATTCGACTTCCCAGAGGAGAGGTGTCTCGGAACGGGCCAGCAAACAACGTAGGTTTAGTGATTGGCTCCAAAGGGAGGGTAGGGGGAACATAGTCAGCCGACTCACCGGCAGTGATCAGCAGCAACGGTCGTTGATGGAGGATTACAGGGCCTTTACCAAAGCCGAGGGAAAAGTGGTCGTGAGTTTCGATCGGCTTCGGCAGTATCTAGGCACCGAGCCCCAATTGAAGCATCATCATCCTTATCCTTATCCCGACGACGCCCGCATGATTGATGGCTTGGCCAACGAAGAGCTGAGCAAGCTCGGACAGGACTCGACTTCCCAGAGGAAAGCTGTCCGGAATATGGCCATAAATCAACGTAGGTTTAGTGATTGGCTGCAAACAAGGGGTAGGGAGAGCATAGCGAGCCGTCTCAACGGCAGTGATCAGCAGAAATGGTCGTTAAAAATAGATTACCAAGACTTCCGAGACTGCACCGAAGCCCTCAGAGGATTTTCCGTGGGTCTCAAGCGGCTTGGGCAGTACCTACAGGTCGTTGAGGCGAACGCGGCGTCGGGGTTGTCCCCTCAGCAGGCAAGTGGGCGGGAATCGGCCGGTCCGGAGGGCCGCTTGGATCAACCTACCGGGTTCGGATCAACCTGGCCGCTGCAGCAGGTTGATCCATCGATTCAAGGCCGCAGCGAATTATCGCTTGGCCCCAAGGATTGGTTGGGCGACGAGCATATCCAGAGGGATTACGAGCTCCTGGAACAGGAGTTGCAGGGGAACAATCCAGATCTCGCCGCCCGGACGCGGTTCGTGGATCCCCTCATAGCCAATTATCATCTGCGCTTGGGCCCCGAGAGCGTCGCGCTAAGCGCATTCCAGCGCGTCGTCCATAATCAGAACGGTAACGACACAGCCGACTTCCTGTTCGTGCCAGTGAACGATGCCAGTGCTACGGATCGTCATCGTCGTGGCACCCATTGGTCGCTGCTGTTCGTTGATCGCAGCGACCGGGAACGGCCGGTTGCCTATCACTATGACTCCTTCCTAGGATACAACGACAAGCTTGCAAAAATGGCGCACAAAGGCTGGGTACGCGTCTGGAGCCTGTCCGCATGACCCGGCAGGGGAACGGTTGGGATTGCGGAGTCTTCGTGGTTGACGGCACGCGGGCGCTTGTTAGGCGACTGGCGCAAAGACGGCCGCCAGCCGTGCTGCACCTCGACAACCTCGTCGCCGATCGGCAGCAACTCCAACGACGTTTGAGGACCGCTCCCAGCAGTGCGCGAGCGGCGGCTGCAGCGGATCGACCGGGACCCTCAACGCAACTTGTCGATTCGCCAGAGTTTTGGCGTGGAGTGGATCAAGCCAGCCAGCCTTCCGCCGATAGCTGGAACACAGCGAACTTCTGGCAGGATTTGTCGTTACCCGCCCATTCGCCAGTGCAAAGCGTCAATCCGCCAAGCCCACCATCATGGGAGCAAAGCTTCGGGACATCGATAGCGGATCGACCGGGACCCTCAACGCAATTTGTCGATTCGCCAGAGTTTTGGCGTGGAGTGGATCAAGCCGGCCAGCCTCCCGCCGACAGCTGGAATACAGCGAACTTCTGGCAGGATTTGTCGTTACCCGCCCATTCGCCAGTGCAAAGCGTCAATCCGCCACCATCATGGGAGCAAAGCTTCGGGACATCGATCTTCGCGCCACAGTACATGCCGCCAGCGCAAGACTTAGGAGGATTCGTCCCTCCGAGTTGGCAACACGGCAATCAACCGGCGCCGGAGAACCTCCGGCGCGGAATGCACTGGCATAACGTGCTGCCGAGCCCGGACCGACCACAGACCCACATCAGGATTCATGATGTGCCCTACACGGCCACTCTGGGGCGATCAGGCAAGCAGAACGACATTCACGTTTTCCTGGAATAGGGAGGAAAAGATCGAGCAATAGATGATAGTCGTCCGTGAAGAACCAAAAGAGCTATCGCCCAAAGTTGGTGACGGCGGGAATCGGAAAGGGCGGCATATCGTGGGGGTGCTTGAGGCCTCCACTTCTCCACCGAAGGAGCGATATGCCTTGTCCAACGATAACGTCATCCATCTGATTCAGCCTGGAATCTTCGACGATCAACTCACAGAAGTCTTGCGCAATGGGGCGCGTGTCCTGCTTGCCCAGGCGGTCTAGGCCGAGGTTGCAGACTTTCTCGGCCAGCATTCCGATTTGAAGACCCGGGACGATCACCAGCGCGTCGTCCGCTAAGGTCACCTGTGCGCATTTGCTGATGGTGAGCAGCGGCTTTGACCGACATGGTGATTGGTTCAGGGGTTTGGGTTGACGCCAAGAGTTTGGTTGCGGCCGTTCTGCTTTCGCATGCTTTCTCCGGAGAGTTGGAGGCGGTGAGCGTTGTGAACGAGGCGATCCAGGATGGCGTCGCCGAGGAGCAACGCTGCGGTTCGACGTGATCAGCATGGCGCCGGTTTCGTAGCGCCGGCTCACCAGTTGGAAGAACAGATGCGCCGCGTCAGGTTTAAGTGGCAAGTAGCCGAGTTCGTCGACGATGAGCAGCTTTGGCTTCGACAGCGCGAGCAGTTTCTCGTCCAGGCGTCGCTCGCCGTGCGCCTTGGCAAGGCCTGCGACCAGCGTCGTCGCAGTGGTGAACTGCACGGTGTATCAGGATCGCCTCTCGCCCCAGAGCGATCGACAAGTGCGTCTTACCTACGCCTGGCGGGCCGAGCAGCAGCACGTTCTCTCCGTTGGCTATCCAACGTGACGCGGCAAGATCGCGGATCTGCTTTGGATCGATTGACGGCTGCGCCTCGAAGTCGAAGCCAGCAAGCTCCTTCACGGCCGGGAAGTGTGCGAGCTTCAGCGCCATCTCGATGCGGCGATGATCCTTGCGCGCGATCTCGCGCTCGCACAGTAGGATCAGCGTCTCACGCGCCGACAGGTTCGCGCGCGCCGCCTCGTCGAGCAGGCTGTCGAGCTGGTCGCGGCCGCTGCGGAACCAGCGCTGACCCAGCGCCTTACCTATGGAGTTGCACCAACTCAGTTGCGCAGATGTGTTCGCCCTAGCGCCTCTCGTTGCGCTTGATGACACCGCGATGAGCGTTATCCAAAATGGCTCCGAGAAGGAGTCTAAAGGATCGTTACGGCAACCTGATCAGGATTTCGAGACAACGTCACCGCCTCCCAAACAGCCGTTCTTCAGGCGGCATGCGATCCACTTAGATTAGGATGAGTGGAGCGAACGCGGAGCCGCGCGCGAACGGCTTTACCGCCGGAATCCATCGATGTGCGCAGGCAGCGGTGAGCACGAACGAACTGGGCATCCTGGTCACTAGCGCTCCTCAGGTAATGTAGCCCGATCGAAGTTGTCATCGGTGCGTGCCGAAGGGGATACCTGTCACATTCCGACGCGGCTAAGAACGGCTCAAGCCTCATTCCAATTTCAAGACGAACTTCGCGCCGTTCCGCAGTTCGCAGACCAATTCCCCCTGGTTCATGATCTTGGCCGGCCCGGCCACCAGCTTTGAGGCCCGCACCGTGAGTTTGCCTTCGCGGCTGAGGCTGTGGCGGATGTATTCCGTCACTGGGTACCCGGAACTGTCCACGGTTTGATGAGCGTTGGAGAAGTTGATGCCGTTCTGGGCAGTCACCCTGAAGGCATTGATAATTGGCCCGCCCGGTGTGGCCGAGCCGGGTTTTGTTGCCCGCCGGTAAGACCAACCTCTCCCTGGCACGCCCCATCGATCTCGGAGGTCGGTGAGTAGCGGATCACCATTGGTGGCCGCTCTTAATGAACAATCAAGAGACGCTGCCCCGACGATTTTGACGAAAGTCGAGAGCCTGTGCTTGATTCGGTGGAGCCAGTTCTTGTTGTTACCCGACGGAACCTGCGCAGGTGATTGGGTATGTGGGCCTAAGGGTGCGTAGCGCTTGCAAATGATTATGATCGATCCCGCGGAGTGCGAGTCACTTCGTGCAATGCCTGCGAATTGCGAGAACGACTGGCGTCTCGGCGGGCTTGTCACTGGATCCTCCGCATTATGACGCGCCGTGCTGACATGTGCTCGCGCTCGCTGCACCAACCAGCGGCAAATTCTCCGCGCGAGGGCCTTTCTTGAGCACGTGCCGTTGCAAGTTAGGCGCGCCATAAATGTTTCTAGCGCGATTACGGACCGGTCTGTGAAATGCCAGAGCAGGGCACCTCTGCTCCATCGGTGAGTAGTGTAAAGCTCATCACAATACTTTCGAAGCTAACACTGCATTGTCAGGTTTGAGCCAAGGGGCGCGACCGAGCGGCTGGAGAACCGCCAATTTTCAGGCGGCACGCTGCTTGCTTCGTTCGGACCGGCGGGCACAGTCCCGCCCATGACCGCTGTCGAAACCGAATGTACGTCTTCTGTCCGCTTTCGGCCAGCTCGCAAGTCGCGCGAGCCGGGCGGCCCACCCAGCCCAGGATTACTCCCATGAAACACTCGCTCCTCGCCGCCGTGTTGCTCTCGCTGACGTGTTTGTCCTTCACGGCGGTGCCCCAGGAGTGGGCCGCTGCGGCCCGGGTGGACGATTCCTTCCTTTGCCTCGAGGAAATCGAAGAGCCACGCGCACTGGATTTGGCCCGCGCCGAGAATGACAAGACGCTCGGCGCGCTCCAATCAGATCCCCGCAATCGCCGCTTCTATGAGGAGGCCATCAGCATCCTTCAGGCCAAAGACCGGATTTCCTATGTTTCGTTGGAACGGCGGGGTCTCAGCAATTTCTCGCAGGACGAGAACCACGTGCGCGGCATCTGGCGGCGTACTACGCTTGACAGCTATCGCGGCCAGGACCCGCACTGGGAGACCATCCTCGATATTGACGCGCTGGCGGTCGCGGGTAAGAAAAGCTGGGTCTTTAAAGGCACTACCTGCCTGCCGCCCCAAGTGCGCCTGTGCCTCGTCCAATTTTCTGATGGCGGTAAGGACGCTGTGCTCGTCCGAGAGTTCGACCCGGACGCCAACGCCTTCGTCACGACCGGTTTCGCTCTTCTGGAGGGAAAGCAGGCCGTCAGCTGGGTCGACCGCCACACGGTCCTCACTGCACGCGATTGGGGAGAACGGACCCTGACGCAGGTTGGCTGCCCTTTCCTCTTGAGGGAGCTCAAGCGCGCTCAGCCGCTCGTTCGAGCGCGCGAGGTCTTCCGTGGGGAGCCGACCGATGCCGTGGCGGCGCCCTTCGTGCTGCGGGATAATGAAGGCAAAGTTCATGCGGCTGGCGCCATGCGCGCCATAAGCTTCTTCGGGCAGGAGTATGTACTCTTTGCGCCCAACGGACCGATCAAGCTAAACCTGCCAAAGAAAGCGAACATCAGCGGCATCGTCAGTGGCCGCCTGCTCGTGACGCTCAATGAAGACTGGATACTGTCCGGCAGCACCCGCTTTGCGGCCGGCTCGATGATCTCATATGGCTTGGACAAATGGAAGCAAGATCCGCTGCGCGCGATGCCATCGCTCGTCTTCGAGCCCGAGCCTCGGCAAGCGCTCAGCGGGTTCGCGGTCACCAAGAACTTGTTGATCCTGGCGATCCCTGACAATGTTCAGAGCAAGGCATTCACCTACAGGTACGACCAGGGCACTTGGCGGGCCACGCCGATCCCGCTCCCTACGAACGAGAACGTCAGCCTCTCTGCCGCTAGCGAAGAAACGGACGTGGTGCTGTTCACCGTCTCCAACTATCCGGGGCCGACCTCCCTCTGGTACTTCGACGCGGCGAGCGAATGGCTTGAAATACTGAGGACGACACCTCCGAAGTTCAACGCGTCCAGGTATGTTGCGGAGCAGTTCGAGGCCACTTCGCTGGAGGGGACCCGGATTCCCTACTTTCTGGTGCGTCCCAAGAACGCGAGGTTCGGAGCGGAGATCGCAGCCCTTCTCAATGGTTATGGCGGATTCCAGGCTTCGCTCCTGCCATCCTATGCGGGAGCGGTGGGGCGGCGCTGGCCCGAGCAGGGCAATGCATATGTCGTCGCGGACCTGCGCGGCAGCGAGTTTGGACCGCGATGGCACGAGCAGTCGGCCCAAGCGGCAACGAAGCAGCGGACATGGGATCATTTCATCGCCTTTGCGAAGGACCTAATCCGCCGGAGGTCACCTCTCCGCGCCGACTGGGCGTGGTCGGCGCCAGCCAGGAAGGTCTGCTGGTGGGCACCGCGATTACTCAGCGCCGGGACCTCTTCAACGCAGCGATCGTGCAGGTGGCGCTGTTCGACATGCTTCGATTCACCAAGTCGGGATGGCGATCCCGCCATCGCGAGCAGCGCGGATGGATCGAGGCCTACTCGCCCTATCAGAAGCTTGTCCCGGGCAAGACCTGCCCAGTCCCCTTCATTCTCACCTCCACCAAGGACAGCCGCGTGCATCCGCCCACGGCCGTCAAGAGGCAGCGTGCGGCATGAGGTTTTGGACCTGTAAAGCGCTCACGGTCAACGCGATCTGTTCCCGGCTACATCAACGTAGCGAGTCGGTTCACGCTGATCACTTGAGCCATGATTGGCATCGTCAGCCGCAGGAAATTTGCGTGCGGGCTTGCGCTCCGACGGACAGGTGAATCACGAAATACAATGGAATCCATTCATGAGCGACATGACAACTCAGATTCATTCGCACGCGGTCGTGTGGATCGACCACCTCATTGCTAAGATATTCTCCATAGGTTTAACGGGCGTCAGCGCGACGGCCGTACGCGCGCATTTGGCGCCCCAGCGTCTTGATTGCAAAGCGCATACTGGCTCTGCCGTGAATGACGATCCGACGTTTGTCGTCAGGGTAGGTCGGGCGCTGAGTAGCTGCACTGATCTGCTGATCATCGGACCGGGAACCGAGAAGACCGAGCTGATGAACTTCCTGAGAGTGAACAGGCCGGATCTCACCCTGCACGTCGAGACAAGTAATCCTCCGACCGACCGGGAAATTGTAGCGGTTGGGCGAAAGATCTTCCGTCTCGATTGAGTTGGCGATGTTCTTCTTCTGATTGTGGACGGTGCAACAGATCGGACCAAATTACGAGAGATGAGGATCGCTCTTCCCGGGGACCACCACCTAGCTCGCGCATCCGTTTACAGCGATTGATAGGCGCGGGGACCGATGCTATTTAAGTCAGTAGCGCCAATGGGTGGCTACCGCGACCGGGCGTTCTCAGGTGTTCGCCTTGACCAGCCGCCGACGTTGAGGCCGCAGGGAAAGACCGTGCAGAACCGCGATCACCCGCTCGTCCTCCCGATGACATGCCTACCAGCAGACTCGCAAAGCCCCAAGCGGAACGACTAGCAACTGCTGATCGTCATTTCCGCAGAGCGCATAGCGCTAGATCAGAACAACGAACTGAAAAAGTCGCGAGCAAAAAAATCCCCCCGGCATTTTTCTGCCGGGGGTCGCATTTTAGAGAGAGTTGGATCAGAAGTCCATGCCGCCCATGCCGCCGCCCGGGGGCATCGCGGGCGCGCCGGTGTTCTTCTTCGGCAGCTCGGCGACCATCGCTTCCGTGGTGATCAGCAGCGCCGCCACCGAGGCAGCGTTCTGGATCGCGGCGCGGACCACCTTGGTCGGGTCGATGATGCCCTTGCTGACGAGGTTGCCATACTCGCCCGTCTGCGAGTCGAAGCCGTAGGCGTATTGCTCCTTCTCCAGGATCTTGCCGACGATCACCGAGCCGTCTTCGCCGGCGTTGATAGCGATCTGGCGAGCGGGCGCGGAGAGCGCCTTGCGCACGATCTCGACGCCGGTCTTCTGGTCGTCGTTCTTGGTGCGCAGGCCCTTGAGCTGCTCGGAGGCACGGAGCAGGGCGACGCCGCCGCCCGGGACGATGCCTTCCTCGACCGCGGCGCGGGTCGCATGCATCGCGTCATCAACGCGATCCTTGCGCTCCTTCACCTCGACCTCGGTCGCGCCGCCGACGCGGATCACCGCGACGCCGCCGGCGAGCTTGGCCAGACGCTCCTGGAGCTTCTCACGATCGTAGTCCGAGGTGGTCTCCTCGATCTGCGCCTTGATCTGGGCCACGCGCGCCTCGATGTCGGCCTTCTTGCCGGCGCCGTTGACGATCGTGGTGTTCTCCTTGTCGATCATCACCTTCTTGGCGCGACCGAGCATGTTGAGCGTGACGTTCTCGAGCTTGATGCCGAGGTCTTCCGAGATCGCCTGACCGCCGGTCAGGATCGCGATGTCCTGCAGCATGGCCTTGCGGCGATCGCCGAAGCCCGGAGCCTTGACGGCCGCGACCTTCAGACCACCGCGCAGGCGGTTCACGACCAGGGTCGCGAGGGCTTCACCTTCCACGTCCTCGGCGACGATGATCAGCGGCTTGCCGGTCTGCACCACGGCCTCGAGCAGCGGCAGCAGCTCGTTCAGCGAGGAGAGCTTCTTCTCGTTGATGAGGATATAGGCGTCGTCCATCTCAACGCGCATCTTGTCCGCGTTGGTGACGAAGTAGGGCGAGATGTAGCCGCGGTCGAACTGCATGCCCTCGACCACGTCGAGCTCGGTCTCGAGCGACTTGGCTTCCTCGACGGTGATCACGCCCTCGTTGCCGACCTTCTTCATGGCGTCGGAGAGGAACTTGCCGATCTCGGCGTCGCCGTTGGCGGAAATGGTGCCGACCTGGGCGATTTCGTCGTTCGAGGTAACCTTCTTGGAGTTCTTGACGAGGTCGGCGACCACGGCTTCCACGGCCAGGTCGATACCACGTTTCAGGTCCATCGGGTTCATGCCGGCGGCAACCGACTTGGCGCCTTCACGAACGATCGCAGCGGCAAGCACCGTTGCGGTGGTGGTGCCGTCGCCGGCCGCATCGGCGGACTTGGAGGCGACTTCGCGCACCATCTGCGCACCCATGTTCTCGAACTTGTCGTCGAGCTCGATCTCCTTGGCGACGGTGACGCCGTCCTTGGTGATGCGGGGAGCGCCGAACGACTTGTCGAGCACGACGTTGCGGCCCTTGGGGCCGAGCGTGACCTTTACCGCGTTGTTGAGAATTTCGACGCCGCGCAACATGCGGTCGCGGGCGTCTACGCCGAACTTGACTTCTTTGGCTGACATGTGGGTTTTCCTGAATGTTTTACTTGGTCTCACCCTTGGCGACGCCCAGCAGGCGCTCCTCAGGATGAGCGGTGCGAGCGATGGTTTAGGCGGCCTTCTTCTTGGCGGACGCGTCCGTGAGAACGCCCAGGATGTCGCTCTCCTTCATGATCAACAGCTCTTGGCCGTCGATCTTGACCTCGGTGCCTGACCACTTGCCGAACAGGACGCGGTCGCCGACCAGGACGTCGATCGGGATCAGCTTGCCACTCTCGTCGCGGCCTCCGGGGCCGACGGCGATGACTTCACCTTGCGAAGGCTTTTCCTTGGCAGTGTCCGGAATGATGATGCCGCCAGCGGTCTTTTCTTCTGCGTCGATGCGCTTGACCACGACCCGGTCGTGAAGCGGACGGAATTCCATACAGATCTCCTAAGCATTTACACCCGTTGAAAATTTCACGATTGCTAGCAATCGCTGCCTGCGAGTGCCAATGCAGGCCCAGCTGAAATAGGACCGATTTTTTGGGGAACAAGTGTTTGTAGCAGGAAAATCGGCTGGGCCCGCGGGATCTCTGTGGGGCTGCCCCAAATCACCTCTTCGAGTTTGCCGCCGAGCGTCGTTCTTCTTCTGAGTGAGTCGTATGGCTCTGTCTCTCGACCTAATGTCATCTACAGTTCAATTCCTCTGCCCTAAATTCGAGATGGTAAAGGCCCGCCGATCTGGTGCCGGTTCAAATGAGAATCGTCGGCCGATTTCGTTCTAAGATTGCGATGCGTTTAGAACCTAACGCGGAGGTCGGGAATTGGAGGTATCGCTCCGCTTGATCGATGATCCGATACTCAGCAACTCGAGGCCAGGCAACGCTGGCTGCGAGAGCTAGCGCAGATCGTTCGGCACCTCGTCCAGTATCAGATCACCTTTGCGCGCCGAAGTCGCTGCTGGGCGGATCGCCCGTGCTCCAGACAGCGTGCGCGCCGATGCCCCGGTTTGCGCGAAAGGGCATGCCGGCATCGCGATAGGTCTATATGCGCAAACAGCTCGCCAAACTGTCCGGCGGCCATGACCTGGCCAAGGCGTTCAACTAAATCCTGAAGCGATGGGCGAGCTGTGAAGACGCCGGTGGCGGCGTGCTGATCA
This sequence comes from Bradyrhizobium sp. 164, assembly GCF_023073715.1. Taxonomy (GTDB): domain Bacteria; phylum Pseudomonadota; class Alphaproteobacteria; order Rhizobiales; family Xanthobacteraceae; genus Bradyrhizobium. The sequence continues at coordinate 131,628 of NZ_JADPKA010000001.1, read as the reverse complement.
ATACCGGAGTCAGCGTAGTTGTGATCTCGACAGGAACAAGAGCTGCACGGAATCTCCGCCCGGTCGCCCCTGGTGCACTTGTCGAAGCCTGGTGAACAGCAGGCTGTGAGCCACCCCGTACCGGCGCGCGACGCCGCAGACCGTCTCGCCAGCCTGCAAGGTCCATCCGACATGACGAACCTTCTCGTCGCAACTCCATCGCCGCCGACCTTCGGCGCCGAACACATCGACTTGCATTCGCCACGTGACCTTAAAGCTAGACTTAAGATGCTGCCTTGTGCTTTGGGCGCGTCTTTAGCTTTGGAGCTTGATAGCATTCATGTTGGACATCGTACACATACTGTGCGCCTCGGATTACCTGCGACACAACCGAGTCGTCCGAAAAGTCTCACACGACAAGCTATCTAAGGCGCTTGAATCGCACCTTACGTCAAAATGTGACGTATCGAAATGGGCGGCGACAGGCTTCGGTACCCGAAGCCCGTCCGAACGAGTGACATAGAGTGCAAATGTCCCAAATCCTAGGCTCATGCAAGATGAGCCCGGTCATCAGCGACTGTCGTGAAGCTCGCTGTGGCTGGTTCATAGAAACGCGCGTCCGACAGATGCGCTTGGCTCACCGCCGGATGGTAAGACGCCGCTCACATTGGGCACAGGCGCGGATATGACGCGGGTTGTCCCCCGGAAGAGCGGGGGCTGCGGGAAAGCCGGCTGCCCGGATCTGTCAGAGGAAAGTCAAATGGTCGCGCTACTCGAGCACGATCATAAGACTAGGGCACGTTGACTGGCGGCATGGACGCGGTCAGCCGCGGCACAAAGCCATCTTGGTGTCGGCCGCGTGCCGCCAACACTATTGTAAGCGCCACAAAAACGATCAGAAGTCCACGCATTCCAAAGAATTACCCACCAATTCCATCGCAATTATGAAACGGCTGACAGCTGATGCGCTTGCTCTAAGCTCGCCGCGAAAATGCCGCCGCGTTCAATGCAGGCTGTTAGGCTTGCAAAGTCGAAAAGATAGGCCCACTCAGTCGCCAAAATCAATATTCCTTGTATTTCCGAGTAAGCCTGCGAACCGGGTGGTCACGCTTGAAAAATGCACCGCGTGCGTATGATGTCCTTGTGGCGGTAAGACGTGGTCCGCTACGATGCCGATCTCGCGATGCCAGCCCATGCACCGGTAAATTCCGGCATAGGGAGCCGTGGCTCCTCGCTCATGATTTTGGTCAAATGGCTCGCTGTTAGACTCGCGCAGATAACGCCCGTTCTTATAGACCGCGATTCGTCATCTCTCGATCGGCTAGCTTAACTTTGCCTAGACTAAAGGCAAAACGGGTGTGAGGTACCCATACACCCAGCGCAAAATGTCGCGATGGGCCCAGGAGCGGTCGTCTCAACTCACCCGCATAGCGAGCTAGCCTCACTCGCGGGAGCGTTCTGGCGGTTGAGGATTGTTGGCAGGATTGCTGTCGAACTTAGATATTTGACTGATGATCCCGCTACGGGCGACCGGCTGCAAGTCCGCTTCTAGCGCGTCAGCAATCTCCCTTTCATAGACCTCTTGATCATCCACGTAGAGCGTAAAGGATTTCAGATATTTTTCCTTCTTCTTCGGATCTTCGATCGTTGCCTTCGTCCACCGATAGAGCGGATAACTTTGACGCCGTTTTCCTCTGCCGCGGCGACATACTCCGCAAAGGCGTCGAACTGACATTTCGGTGCCGCACCATGCGCCGTGAGTATATCGAATAGAGGCCTCAGTGCCGGATCGCGAAAATTTCGACGTATTGATTCCGCTACCGCAGTATCGCGGACATCAAACCTAACTTGATATTGCCACTGCGAGGTCACGAGGCCCTACCGCTTCGCCATGCACTGGCTCATTCTATGCCAGTTCGCTCTGGTTACAAAACGAGACATCGCCAACTTCTGCCACCACAAAGCCCACCAGACTTTATGTGGCGAACTTTAGAATTCACCTGATTAGTATGTTCATGAGCAACTACGCGGCGGGCAACACGGTAAGTTCATCCTGCCCTACAGCCACGATCTTATCGACCGAGAACCCGTTGAATCTCGCCATTTGCGTATAGGCGCCCACATTCTGGAATTCAATCCAATCGCCTTCGTGCAAATCGCGTGGCAGTGAATACGAGAATCCAAGCCTGTCCGTGCCGTCGCAAGTTGGGCCGAAGATGATGAAGTCCTGCCACTCCTCAGTCTGGATCGGCCGTCCCCCACGCCAAGCACGGGCGGGGAGCAGAAAATATTGCCGGGCAGGTGAGAGCCCGCTGTAGATGCCCGCGCCGCAGTAGAGCGCCCCGTCTTTTCTTAAGATCACCCGGCAAAACAAAGAGATGCTATCATGAACCAGTGCTCGTCCGGGCTCACACAAGAGTTCAACACGCTTCAGTGCATCCGTTTCGCGCACAAGTTTCGTGATGTCGGAGAGCATGCTCAAGGGAGACTTATAGGGGACGTTCAGATAATGGCCGGGAAAGCCGCCACCAATATCGAGCGCTGTGGGAGCCGGAGAAACAGCTTCAATAATGTCGACGGCCGCCCGAATGCCATGCAGGTACGGATCGACAACGATCGTTTGGGAACCTGGGTGAAAGGCCAAGCCCGTGGTCCAGCGCGATTGCGCGTTGACGAGACCCAGCAGACGGCTCGCTTCGGCGGGCGAGACACCAAACTTGCCGTTTAAGTCTAAGATGGCGCACGTCCCGCTACACTTGAACCGGACGTAGATTCGTATTTCCGGATCATGCGACGGCAGCACCTCAAGGAGCTTCCGCAGCTCGGCTTCGCAATCGATCACATAGTCGCGAACCCCCAGATCTCGGAACGTCCGTTCGATATCGCGACGAGATTTCACGGGATTCATGAACCATGAACAGGCCCGGGGAACAGTCGAATGGACAAGGCGAGCTTCGGCCAGCGACGCCACGTCGAATCCGGCCACTCCGGCGCGAGAGACCGCGTGAAGAATTTTGGGCAACGGATTCGCCTTCACCGCATACAGCACGCGTCCTGAGAAATGCTCGGTGAATTCGCGCGTGACGGATGCAAGACGCCCCTCATCGAACGTATAGAAGGCATCAACTTCCGCACTTTCCAATGATCTTACCAAGCTCATATTGCACCATTCCTCGCGCGCCAGAAGGGGAGTGGCCAGCGCCGTTGTTGCCGGCTGCGAGAGCAACGACCATGCCAGCGCTCCCCACGCGTTGAACCGCCTGATTACGCTTTGAAACAGCTCGCCATGCGCCACGGTGATGTCTTCTTTCGTACACGGCTGTGAAAAGCCAGACAAAGATCGAGGGGCCGCGCTGGGTCCCCGCAAACTTCAACGGGTTACCTCGCTCAGCGTCGATCCTCCGCAGCTTCTCGTCAACATCAACAGGCAAGCCTCCTCGTTTTCTCTAATTGCGCGCCACAGGACCTTTGGAGCGAATATCCTTGGCGCGGATCAACGCGACATTGCCGCACGCTTCAGTAATGGCCGATTCAAAGGCAAAGAGCGTTTCGACGGTTTCTCCTGGACGAGAGGTGCCAGTGGCGTGCCCTTGCTTGGCGAGGCATTGGCTGCACTCGAATGCGAAGTCGACGAGATCATCGAACGGTATTCGCACGGGATCGTCGTCGGACGCCTCGTCGACGTCGGACTGTCCCAGCGGCTGTCTGGCCTCGCATATTAAAACTCCGAGTATGTCGAGATCGGCTCTCGCCCGATTTCAACCTGATCGCTGCCGCAGGCTCTCCTGTTTGCTCCATGGCGGACCAGCAGGATTTAGATGGTGAAGCGCGCTAAAGCCATCCATTCAGGCGCAGAGTTGATCTGAGAAGCTGAGCCCGCCTTCTGCGAGCGTGCTTGTTTATCTTTCGATAGAGCGCCCGCAGATTGCGGCCTGTGCGGAGGAGCCCGCGCCACCGCGAGTGTACTTAGAGCTATGGCCGCGATCGTATCGTGCGTTTTTTCATTGCCTGTGCAGCGTTAATGCGCCGAGTGCCTGTTGGCGCGGTTAAACATCGATTTGTTGAACGAGATGGACGCTGAAGCGGCATGATCTTTCCCGATATCTTTGTGCGCATGCCAATTACTTTCACATGGACGCTCTTGACCGTCATCTATTATCTCGGCAACGAGAGCTATTATAGATCGAGAGAAAGAATGATGAATGTGATTGATCAAGCGAACGGTTCGGAGTTGCCGCCCGTCTTGCAGAAGTCATCAAGACGCCTTCCGTGGGTTTTTGGATTTATCGCCGTCTTCATCGGGCTATGCGTTGGGGGTGCATTTTACTGGCCCCATATCGACCGAATGATCGAGGCGTTAACGGCACGTGAAGTCGTCCCAATGCCGGCGTTGTCACCTGAAGACAAGGCAGCGCTTTCGGAGATCCGGTCGGGGCAACAGGAGGTGAGCGAGGAGATTTCAGCGCTTAACCGCAACATCGATGCGCAGCAAGCCGATTTGAAACGGATGTTAGATCAAATCGCAGCCCTGACCTCAAGAATTGAGTCTCTGCAGAACATTGCTGCGCCTCTTCCTGCAGATATTCGTCCGCCGGCAGCCCAGGCCGCATCAAAGCCGACTACAAGAGCCACTCGCCCGCCTAAACCAGAAGGGCCGGTTTCCGTCGGGGGCGCGCCGCTGGTTCCGGAGCCGGAGACGGACCGCCGATGATCTAATCATGAAGCCTCGAGCCTGCCAGACATGGCCTCACTGAGAGGATGCAAGTCGAACTAGGAGCGAAGATCGCGGTGCTCACGTTCGGTCCTCCCAGGCGCATTCGGTGAGGAGGACGAGAATGCGGCTCGACCGGTCGAGTCCGAGATCGCTTGTATGGCTCGGGTCTGCGAGCGCAGCCATAGCACCCGCCAGGCCCGCTGCACCGGACGGCGTGGTGGCGAGGCCATCATGGGCGGAGAGTACGCGAACAGCATCCACCAATTCCGCCTCGGGCACGGTGATGGCCCGAGCGCCGTGACGCCTGAGCACCGCAACGGCGGGCGCACTCGCCTGGCCGCAGGAGAGCATCTCCGCGGATGTTCGGAGATCGCCCATCACCCGAATCGGGTGACCGGCCGCGAGCGCGGGCGCAAGACACGCGGCGGTTTCCGGCTCGACCGTCACGATGCATCCCGGAGGTGCCAGCCAGCCCGAGAGGCCCTCGGCGATGGCAGCGGCGAGTCCGCCGACACCAGCTTGTATAAAGACGTGTGTCGGACGCCCATGGCCGGCGAAGTCTACTTGATCGCGGATTTCCGCCGCCGTAACGCCGTATCCCGCCATGACGTCGCAAACGATGGGATCGTTCGGATCGTCGGTCGTGTCGGCGACAAGAATGCCGGCGCCCTGGCAGGCCGCGGCTGCGGCCGCATCAACTGCATTGTCGTAGGTGCCCGGCACCCAGACGATCTCGGCACCCTGATTCTCGATGCGGCGCGCGCGCGCGTTCGGCACGCCCTCGTGCAGGAACACGCGGGCGGGCGCCCCGGCAAAGCGCGCGGCGGCAGCTACCGCGAGCCCGTGATTACCGTCACTGGCGCAGACCAGGGTCGGCTGCCCCTTAGGTCGGGCCGCGAGAAGGTCGGCCAACTGCATGCGCGAGGCCCGGGCGAGCGCGCGCAACCCGGCATAGGTGCCACCAAGCGACTTGAAGCTGCCGAGCATGCGGCGGCCCTCGTCTTTCGCTAGCACCTGCGCCACTCCGAGCCGCTCCGCAAGCGTCGGAAGGTTCAGGAGTGGCGTCGGCGCGTATGCGGGATCGAGGCGGCCAAGCTCGGCTGCGATCGCATTGACTGGTGAAGAGGTGCTGTTCATGCGTTGATCTTGCCCGCTACAGGTGACGGCTGCTGCTGGAGCGTTGCACAGCAACTCTTTCCGCCGATCATAACCAGCTGTACCTGCGAGCACCATCCTCGAGGACTTCGATCGCGCGCTTCTCCCAGGGGCCTTTTCGCGCTCGCGTCCGCCTACGCAAGTTTAAATTGCGGTTGGAGCGATCCCAGCGAAGCTCGACTAAAGGATTGCGGCGATGGCCCTCGCGGGTCCATCTCTGCGACGGAGCCCATCTACACCGACGCGAGCGCCATTGTGTGGGATGCTGCGGATCTTCGCGGATATCACGTCGCAAAACCAGCCGACGTTTCGAGCGAACAGTACTTAGGCTCTTGGGTAGTATTCGCCTGCGTGATCAAGGCGACCGTTTCCGTCATCAAAGTCTGGTCCTCCCTGCATGTGCACTCCGGTATTCGGCAAATGTGTGTTGTGTTCGATTCCGACGCGGTCGTGTTTCAAATGCACGCTCATGTGTCGCGAAAACGACATTCCCGAAGCGAGGCAGTGGCGCTTTACAGATCGAAGGAAGTTCTGTCATATTTTATATGCGTTAAGTTTGGCCTCGGCGTGGGTGGCCGCTACTGGGTCACGCGGACGCTATGACATAGTGAACGAGTCTCCCATCACGTCAGCGAAAAGCGTATCGCCAACCGCGCTACTGTGACGCCAGAAAGCCCGGCCTTCCAGTTCAAATTAATCAATTCGCGCCTCGCGGGCTCCCCCGTGCGACTACCACCTTTCACATCCGTAACAGCCATGGCAGGATTTCTGCACTGTCAGCACGGCGAGACGAGTTAGGATCGTTGGATTGCTCTCGCCCCGCGCGGCCAGAGTTAGAACCTTCTCGGCGAGGCAAGCCTTCAATGAAGACGTCCGCTTTGCTTCAGGCACCATCCGGACAGCATCCTCCAGAGCACCTTTCAGCACAGCATGCAGCTTGGTTTGAGGGGGTGGATATGACATGGCGCAAAATCCTGAAAACTTAGAATCAAACGATGAGGGCCCAGCATGTCCCAGCCTCCTGATGGTCCATCAAGACGGTAACGATGTTTAGTTTTGAGGTGGCGGTCAGTGGCTCAGCTGTGCCCAAAACGAATACAATGACTAGGACCCGTGACAGTGGAGCTTCACCGACAGCTAAATTTTTGTTCTGGTCATTGCTGCGATCTCGACACTAACGCGACCGGAAAGTCGTGCTTCGGCATTGCCGAAGGCATTCTGACGTGGTGACGTCCAGATCAAGCTGAAATGACGCTTGTGCTACGCGGCTTCGTCTTCGAGCCGGACGTGCAGTTGGTGTGTCCCGCGATTGAAGAGGAGTTCGGATCAGCCGAGGCCCGAACGGTCTCTACAGGCAAGCATTGATGGGGCAAGCCACGTCTCTGCATACTATACTCTGGGCTAAGCCGCGGCGATATGTGCCGGCGAGGGGCGCGTTGAGGGTGCGCTAGACACTGCCCCGCGGCGACATAGTGCGTCGGTTCGCGAGGACCTTGCCGATAAAGCGGCTGCCGCAGATCACAAGATCTAGGCATTGACCCCGCTGAGGCCCAGGGCCGCGTTCCAACTTCTTAAGAGCATAAGGTGTCGCCCCTTTGGCCTAGTTATTCGTTAGCGCCCGCTCGAAAGCCGATCACCGCCTCTCGTATGTTGAGTATAGCCGCTGCGCTCTGTTTGCTCACTGAGGCGTCAGGACAGGGCTTGCGGACGGCAGCACGGGCGTGGAGTGCGAACCGGAGTCGCGCCGGCCCTCGCCCTGCTTGAAATTCATCCAAGTGGGCGATGAGCCATTCCAACGTTTGTCCACGTGTCTGTTCGGAGGCGCCTTCGCTTTGCGCTGTTGGAATTCAGGCGTACTCGCCAGCGAAGCGAAAACTGCACATATCGGGCCGATAAGCCAGCTCGGGCACGTGGTTCCGTTGAAGAAGATCTGTCGCGTCAAAAAGCAAGTCGAAGATTGATTGTCTTTCCAACATCGCGCGTACGCACCAGATGTACCGAGGGAGGTCCGCCGGAGCAAGTCGCTTCGCGTTTCACTGTGGAGAGAGACATCCGCAAAGCTTGCCGGCATTCCGGTCGGACTTCCGACCGACATGCCCAAGACCTCGTTCGTGGCGCTCGCGGCCCTGTCGAAGTCGGCGACGCCGCGGCGGGTGCGGCTGAATGCGACCGCTGTCGTGCTGCCCGGCCGCCCGACGGCCAAGCGCACGCCATGACGCGCTTCACGATGGTCCCCTCAACGCGTCGAGGGCGATCTCGAAGTTGGCCTCGATGTCGAGAGTGGGCGGGCCATGCGCGCGTAGGTGACGGCGCCGCCGTGGCGGCTTCGAGCAGATCCTGGAGGCGCGTCCGCCCATCGAAGCGCGGGCGCTGGCGCCGCGGATCTGCGGCATCTGCTCGGTCTCGCAGTCGGTCGCCGCGGCTGTCGCTCTTCGCGATGCGATGGCGGCCGAGGTCGCGCCGAACGGGATTCTCGCCACCAATCTCGCGCATGAGGCGGAGAAGGCCGGCGATCATCTCACGCACTTCTACATCTTCTTCATGCCGGACTTCGCTCGCGAGGCCTGTGCCGCGCACTCCTGGCATGAGGAGACACGGGACCGTTTCGCAGCGACGCGCGGCCTGCGGCACGCGATGTGTTGCCGGCGGGCGCGGCTGCTCGAACCTATGGGTATCTTCGCCGGGAAATGGCCGCATAGTCTGGCCTTCCAGCCGGCCGATGTCGGCGGCCCGCTGGAGCAGGCGCTGATCGGCACTGATGTCGGCGGCGCCGGCGCACGCTCGGTCGCCATCCAGCACGTCGTGCGCTCGTTCGATCCCTGGATGGCGTACACCGCGCATTGAGTGGTCTCTCGCGCGGGGACGGAAACTTCGTTGTCGCCTGAAATCGAATTGTTTCCGTTTTCTCGGTCGGGGCATGCGCGCGCACCGCAATTCGAGCAATTCAAATCTGCAACAATTTGGTATCACTCTACTTTCCTTACGCTCCCGGTGCTTGGCCTGCTTCTTGCTGTCCTTGGCGTCATAGACAAGTCAAAGCCGAGGCGGGACGATTCATGGGCGCGGCGACGGAAACGTTTTACAGCGTGATCAGGCGACAAGGTATCACGCGTCGGAGCTTTCACAAATTTTGCAGCCTGACTGCGACGAGTCTCGGCCTCGGGCCCCTGGGGGCGAGCCGCATCGCGAACGCGCTCGAGACCAAGCCGCGCGTGCCGGTGATCTGGATGCACGGCCTCGAATGCACCTGCTGTTCCGAGAGCTTCATTCGTTCCGCGCACCCGCTGGTGAAGGATGCCGTGCTCTCGATGATCTCGCTCGACTATGACGGCACCATCATGGCGGCCGCAGGCCACCAGGCGGAGGCGATCCTCGAAGAGACCCGCGCCAAGCACAAAGGGCAATACATTCTCGCGGTGGAAGGCAATCCGCCGCTGAACGAAGGCGGCATGTTCTGCATCCACGGCGGCAAGCCGTTCGTCGAGAAGTTGAAGATGGTGGCGGAGGATGCGATGGCGATCATCGCCTGGGGCGCTTGCGCCTCGTGGGGCTGCGTGCAGGCGGCCAAGCCCAATCCGACGCAGGCGACGCCCATCGACAAGGTCATCGCCAACAAGCCGATCATCAAGGTGCCGGGATGCCCCCCGATCGCTGAAGTGATGACCGGCGTCATCACCTTCATCACCACTTTCGGCAAATTGCCCGAGCTCGATCGTCAGGGCCGGCCGAAGATGTTTTACTCGCAGCGTATCCACGACAAGTGCTACCGGCGGTCGCATTTCGACGCCGGCCAGTTCGTCGAGGAGTGGGACGACGAGGCGGCGCGCAAGGGCTATTGTCTCTACAAGATGGGCTGCAAGGGCCCGACCACCTACAACGCCTGCTCGACCGTGCGCTGGAATGGCGGCGTCTCTTTCCCGATCCAGTCGGGCCATGGCTGCATCGGCTGCTCGGAAGACGGATTCTGGGACAAGGGTTCGTTCTACGACCGTCTCACCAACATCAAGCAGTTCGGCATCGAGAAGAACGCCGACCAGATCGGCATGGTGGCGGCCGGAGCCGTCGGTGCGGCAGTCGCCGCGCATGCAGCGGTGACCGCGGTGAAGCGGCTCGCCGGCAAGAGCGAAGACGCGCACCACACCAGCTAAGCGCCAAAGAGATCCAAGAGTAACAAAATCATGGGTATCCAGACTCCCAACGGCTTCAATCGCGACAATTCCGGCAAGCGCATCGTCGTCGATCCGGTGACCCGTATCGAAGGTCACATGCGCGTCGAGGTCAATGTCGACGCCGATAACGTCATCCGAAACGCAGTCTCCAGCGGCACGATGTGGCGTGGGATCGAGGTGATCCTGAAGGATCGCGATCCCCGCGACGCCTGGGCGTTCACGGAACGGATCTGCGGCGTCTGCACCGGCACGCACGCGCTGACGTCGGTGCGCGCGGTCGAGAACGCGCTCGGGATCACCATTCCGGAGAACGCCAATTCGATCCGCAATCTGATGCAGCTTGCCTTGCAGGTGCACGACCACGTCGTTCACTTCTATCACCTGCACGCGCTGGATTGGGTCGATTTGGTCTGCGCGCTTTCGGCCGACCCGCGGGCAACCTCGACGCTCGCGCAGTCGATCTCGAGCTGGCCGCTGTCGTCGCCAGGTTACTTCAAGGACCTGCAAACTCGTCTCAAGAAGTTTTTCGAGTCGGGGCAGTTGGGGCCCTTCAAGAACGGCTATTGGGGCAGCAAGGCCTACAAGCTGCCGCCTGAGGCCAATCTGATGGCGGTCGCGCACTATCTGGAGGCGCTCGATTTCCAGAAGGAGATCGTCAAGATCCAAACCATCTTCGGCGGCAAGAATCCGCATCCGAACTGGCTCGTGGGCGGCGTGCCCTCTCCGATCAACGTCGACGGCACGGGCGCGGTCGGTGCCATCAACATCGAGCGCCTGAACCTGATCTCGTCGATCATCGATCGCCTGATCGAGTTCAACGAGCAGGTCTACCTGCCCGACGTGGCGGCGATCGGTTCGTTCTACAAGGACTGGCTCTACGGCGGCGGTCTTTCCGGCAAGAGCGTACTCTCTTATGGCGACGTGCCGGAACACGCCAACGACTACTCCTCCAAGAGCCTGAAGCTGCCGCGGGGCGCCATCATAAACGGCAATCTCTCGGAGGTGCTTCCCGTCGATCATGCCAACCCCGATGAGATCCAGGAGTTCGTGGTTCACTCCTGGTACAAATATCCCGACGAAACCAAGGGACTGCATCCCTGGGACGGCGTAACCGAGCCGAACTACGTGCTGGGGCCCAATGCGAAAGGTACCAAGACCGCGATCGAGCAGCTCGATGAGGGCGGAAAATATTCATGGATCAAGGCGCCGCGCTGGCGGGGTCACGCCATGGAGGTCGGCCCGCTGGCGCGTTGGGTGGTGGGCTATGCGCAGAACAAGGCCGAGTTCAAGGATCCTATCGACAAGTTCCTGAAGGATATGGACCTTCCGCTATCGGCGCTGTTCTCGACGCTCGGTCGGACGGCGGCGCGCGCGCTGGAGTCGGTCTGGGCCGGACGACAAATGCGTTACTTCCAGGACAAGCTCGTCGCCAACATCAAGGCCGGCGACAGCTCGACCGCGAACGTCGACAAGTGGAAGCCGGAGAGCTGGCCGAAGGAGGCCAAGGGTTTTGGCTTCACCGAGGCGCCGCGCGGCGCACTCGCGCACTGGATCAAGATCAAGGAAACCAAGATCGACAATTACCAGTGCGTGGTGCCGACCACCTGGAACGGCTCACCGCGCGATCCGCAAGGGAACATCGGTGCATTCGAGGCCTCGCTGATGAACACCCCGATGGTCAATCCCGAGCAGCCTTTGGAGATCCTGCGCACGATCCATTCCTTCGATCCGTGCCTGGCCTGCTCCACGCATGTCATGAGTCCGGACGGCCAGGAAATGGCCAGCGTCAAGGTCAGGTGAAGCAGGGGGAAACGCCATGATGGATGTAGCTGCACGTCCGGCGGAAGCCGAGCCGGACCTCTCCGCGATAGCGGCCGATGCGGCCGGCGAACATGGGGTCTGCCGTCCCGCCGTCTATGTCTACGAAGCGCCGGTGCGGATCTGCCATTGGGTGAACGCGTTCTCGATCATCGTGCTGATGGTGACCGGTTATCTGATCGGAACGCCATTGCCGTCGGTCGAGGGGGAGGCCTCGGCGAACTTCGTGATGGGCTATATCCGCTTTGCCCATTTCGCGGCGGGGCAGGTGCTGGCGGTGTTCTTCCTTGCCCGCATTCTGTGGGCCTTCGTCGGAAATCACTATTCCCGGCAGATTTTCTATCTGCCGGTGCATCGCAAGCACTTCTGGAAGGAAGTGCTGCATGAAATCCGCTGGTATGCGTTCCTGGACCGCGAGCCGAAGATGTATGTCGGCCACAACCCGCTGGCGCGGACCGCGATGTTCACGGGCTTCACGCTGTTCGTGGCGTTCATGATCGTTACCGGCTTTGCGCTCTATTCGGAAGGTGCGGGTATCGACAGTTGGCAGCACAAGCTGTTCGGCTGGGTGTTCGCGATTTGGCCGAACAGCCAGGACGTTCACACCTGGCATCATCTCGGCATGTGGGCGCTGGTCGTGTTCGTGATGGTGCACATCTACGCCGCGGTCCGTGAGGACATCATGTCGCGCCAGAGCATCGTCTCCTCGATGATCTCCGGCGAGCGGCAATTCCGCGACTGAGAAACTGGAATGATACCGATGCCGACATCTTCGCAAGCAAACCGCATCCTGGTGCTCGGCATCGGCAACATCCTGTGGGCCGACGAAGGCTTTGGCGTGCGCGCGGTGGAGAAATTCCACCGCCGCTACGCCGTGCCCGACAACGTCACCATTCTCGACGGCGGCACGCAGGGGCTCTACCTCGTGAACTACCTGGAGGATGCGGATCGTTTGATCGTGTTCGACGCGATCGACTATGGGCTCGAGCCCGGGCAGTTGAAGCTCGTTCGCGACGACGAGGTGCCGCGTTTCACCGGCGCCAAGAAGATGAGCTTGCACCAGACCGGCTTCCAGGAGGTCATCAGCGCGGCCGACCTGCTTGGCCGTTGTCCGCGACATCTCGTATTGATCGGCTGCCAGCCGCTCGACCTCGAGGATTGGGGTGGCCCGCTGACAAAGCCGGTGCGCGATCAGATCGCGCCGGCGCTCGAGCTTGGTTGCGAGATCCTGGCCGAATGGGGCGTCGAGGTGATGCCGCGCACCGCGCCGTTGGCAGAATCGGAGCGGCTGCTCGCCAACGACATCGATCATCAGCATTACGAGATGAGGGGGCGGCCGGCCTGACCGGCTGCACCATCGGAGATCCGCCATGTGCCTCGGCTTGCCGATGACGATCGTTGAGACTGACGGGATATCGGCGCTGTGCGAGTTCCGAGGCGAGCAGCGGCGCGTTTCGATGCTGCTGCTCTCGGACCCGCCGGCCGGTGCCAGGGTGCTGGTCCTTATCGACACCGCGGTTCGGCTTCTGCATGAGGCCGAGGCGCGCCTGATCGGCGCCGCGATCGACGGTCTGTGCGCGGCGATCAATGGCGAGGATTGCGATCGCTTCTTCGCCGACCTCATTGACCGCGAGCCGCAACTGCCCGAGCATCTCCGGCTTGATTAGGGCGGCAGCCCGCTCCGCGAGAGCCCGCGTCCTCGCTGGAAGATAAATTTCTATCTGCTAGGTTCATTCATCCGATATGGAAATTAGCTTTCCGTCCTGGGATTGATGCATCTTCTGTCGTGGAAATATATGATTCAAATCAACTAGATAAATTAGGAAAGGTGATAACCGTCCTTGGCACGTACCTTGCTGATCCCTATTCCCAGCAGAATCATAAGCTTGTCAGGGGAGGTCTGATGAAATTGCAGCAGGGAAGGCAGGAACTGGCGCGGCGTGGCTTGCCGGAGGTGGATGCTGCGACGGTCGATCGTTTTCTGAATACGACCGACGAGGCCCGCGCCATCGCCGTGTTGCTGTCGGCAGGAGACCCCGCGCGTTTTCCGGAGGCGACCGACGTCGCGGTCGTGCTGCCGGAGCTGATCGAGGCATTCAAGGGGCGGTTGCGTGCCGCGGTGATCGCCTGCGGTGCCGAGAGCGAACTCGGCCAGCGTTTTGGCGTACGCGTGCAGCCGACGCTGATCTTCGTCGCCAAGGGCGAGACACTCGGGCTGATCGCGAAGATCCAGGACTGGTCGATCTATGTCGACCGCATCACCAAGCTGATCGACCGTCCGCGCGGCACGCGCGGCGTTGTCATGACAACCGTCGTTCCCCAACACCGCCAAGGTGTCGAACTATGAAAGCGGGCTTCTGGACTGCGCCCGAGGGGGCGGAGCAGCCGATCAACGTGTTTCCGATCGGCGATGAGAACCTGAACGCGACGAGCGGCAGCCTGACCGCCCCCGGAGCCTTGGCCAAGCTTGCCACGCTCGACAGCGCGGAACTCGCCAGGATCTGCCCGAACGCCGTCGAGCTGTTGTCGAAGGTGGCCGCAGCGATCGCGAGCCAGAAGGCCGACATGCCGACGCAACTGTTCCGGCTTGCCGATCTCAACGATCTCGAGCGCAAGCTGATTGTCGACGTGATGGGCGAGGGCGAAGTGGCCGCCCTCGTTGCGCTGCCCGATGGATCATTGGCGCAGATCCAGGAATCTGTGCTGGCCGGGATCTGGCGCGTGCGGCTCGACGCCAATCACGAATATCTCGAGGTCGGGCCGATCCCGGAGATCGTGAAGCGCGCGGCTGCCGATCTCACGGCTGCGGATTTCGAGATCGGGCAGGCCCCCGAAGGTGCCATGAACGTGCTGCCGGTGCTTGCGGAAATCCGCGAGCGGGCGCTCGCATGGCGGCCTGGCATCCGCTCGCAGATCATCAATTTCACGCTGCTGCCGATGAGCCCGGTCGACATGAGTTTTCTCCAGGACACGATCAAGAACGGGCCGATCCAACTGGTTTCTCGCGGCTATGGTAGCTGCCGGGTGCTCTCCACGGGCATCCGCAATGTCTGGTCGGTGCAGTTCTTCAACGCCACGGACGCCATCATCCTCGATACGCTGGAGGTCGGCGGCGTGCCGACGGTGGCGATTGCGGCTGACGAGGACTTCGAGGACTCGGCTGAGCGGCTTCAGGAGATCATCGAGACCTATTTCAAATGAGCGGGTTCGAGAAGCGCCAGGACGTCGCCGATGTCACGCGGCTGGAATGCGGCATCTGCTGGACGATCTATGACCCCACTGATGGCGACGGGGTGGCACAGATCGAACCCCGCACTCCGTTCGCGGCGTTGCCGGAAGACTGGCGCTGCCCGAACTGCGACTCTCCAAAATCCAAGTTCATGGCGATCGAGTCATGACGGCTGATGCGCAAATTCCTGCCAGCGCCGCCGACGCCGACGCGTGGGGCGAGCTCTTGGCAGGAAGCTATCGGGAGATCGGCGAGCGCGCGATGCGCGATCTGCCGATCTACAACGACGCGCTCGGCGTCGAAGCGGTCGGTTTCCGCTGGTTCAACGGCACGACCACCGGCATCATGGTCACGCCCTGGTTCATGAACGTGGTGATGCCGGCGAGCGCGATCGCGCGGGATACGTCGGGCCCGAGCCTGCGAATCCGCTTCCCTGCGGGCGATATCGAATTCACTCTCAGCGAGGTCGGACAAATGGGCCTGATCGCGAGCTGCTCGCTGTTCTCGCCGATGTTCCAGTTCGCGGACATGGTCGCGGCGCGGGCGACGGCCGAAGCGACCCTCGCCGAGCTGATGCTGCCGGCCGACAGCGAGGAGGCGGTCCGTCGTCGCGAGCCCGCAACAAGCCCGATCGATCGGCGTAACTTCCTGCGCGGTGTTCTGACGGAGCGGTGCGGATGAGTCTGGCCTTCCGCAACGAGATCGACATCACGGTGTGGCTCGCCGGCGGCACGATTGCCGACGTCGCGATCCGGCCGCGCAGCCGGCCGCCGTTGACGCGCTTGTTCGCGGGAAAGCCGGCCTCGTCACTGCCGTCGGTGCTGTCGCGTCTGTTCTCCCTGTGCTCAATGGCGCATCAGGTAGCTTTCCTGTCCGCGGTCGAGGCGGCGCGGGGCGAGCATGCCAGTCTCGAGATCGAGCACGGTCGCGTCGTCGCTGTCGTCGCCGAACGCCTGACCGAATTGTTGCGCGGCCTGTTCGTTGGCCGTCTCACGCTTGACGGCGCCGGCGCCGCAGCCGTTCGTGCCATGATGGAGGCCACGGCCGTTCTGGGTGGCAGCATCGCCGAGCGCGGGGAGGCGGTCTCGCGCCGTGAGGCGGTGGCGAAGATCAGGGCATCGCTCGCCGCGCTCGGGATCGCGAGCGAGGAGCAAACCCCCGGGGCCGGCAGCGCGCTGGCGGTACATCTTGCGAATTTCGATGGGCATGCCTTGCTGCCGCCGGTGGTCGAAGAGTCATTCCTGTCGGCAGCCGACGATCTCGAAATCGTTATGCGGCTGCTTGCCGATGGCGCGATATTCTCCGATGCGCCTGATCTCCATGGCCGGATTCCGGAGACCGGCGTCTGGGCACGGCGGGTTGGGCGTGAGCCGATCCTGCCGCCGGGCGCGGGGCCCGCCGAGCGTCTGAAGGCGCGGATCGCGGAAGTGGCGCGGCTCTGCGCCTTCCTAGAGGCGGACGATGGGACAGTCGAGGACGCCGTCCTCCAGAGCTACCGGCTGGGGACCGGCAGAGGCGCGGGTGCCGTCGAATGCGCGCGGGGCCGGCTGTATCATGCCGTCGAGCTCGACGATGAAGACCGCATCGTCCGCTTCGAATTCTTGGCCCCGACGGAGTGGAATTTCCATGCCCGCGGGCCGTTGGTTCGCAGCCTCCAGGGATCCGTTCTCGCCGGGGGCCGGCAGGGGCTGCATGCGGTCCGCACGCTCGTCAGCTCGTTCGATCCGTGCGTCGGCTTCAGCCTCAGCTTCCGCGAGATCGGCCATGCATGAGATAGCGCTGTGCGAAGGAATCATCGAGATTATCCAGGAGGAGTCGCGCAAGCGCGCCTTCGCTAGGGTGAACGTCGTGTGCCTGGAGATCGGTGCGCTCAGCCATGTTGCGCCTGAGGCGATGAAGTTCTGCTTCGAGGCCGTCGCCGCGCCCACCATTGCGCAAGGGGCAAGGCTCGAGATCGTCGAGACGCCGGGGGCGGCCTGGTGCATGGCCTGCTCCAAAGGCGTCGAGATCAAGCAGCGCTATGAGCCATGTCCGTCCTGCGGCAGCTATCAATTGCAGGCGACCGGCGGCGAAGAGATGCGCGTGAGGGAGCTGGAGGTCGATTGATGTGCACGGTATGCGGTTGCAGTGATGCCAAAGCGTCCATCGAACACACCCATGATCATTCCCATGATCATTCCCATGAGCACGATCATTCGCATCATCATGGGCACAGCCACGACCATCACCATCATCATGATCACGCGCCCGGTGATAGCGGGCTGGTCGATTGCAGCGCCAATCCGGCAGGCCAGCAGATCGCCGGCATGAGCAGCGACCGCATCATCCAGGTCGATCGCGACATTCTCTGCAAGAACAATCGGCTCGCCGCCGACAACCGCGCGCGCTTCCGAACCGACGACGTGCTCGTCTTCAACCTGGTCTCGAGCCCCGGCGCCGGAAAAACCTCGCTTCTGGTTCGTGCCGTGTCAGAGCTGAAGGACAGCTTTCCGATTGGCGTGATCGAAGGCGATCAACAGACCTCCAACGATGCCGAACGGATCCGCTCGACCGGCGTGCCGGCGATCCAAATCAATACCGGCAAGGGCTGCCATCTCGATGCCGCCATGGTCGGCGAAGCCTATAACCGCTTGCCCTGGCTTAACGGCGGCATCCTCTTCATCGAGAACGTCGGTAATCTCGTCTGTCCCGCGGCGTTCGATCTCGGCGAGGCCTGCAAGATCGTGGTGTTCTCGACCACGGAAGGCGAGGACAAGCCGCTGAAATATCCGGACATGTTCGCAGCCTCCTCTCTGATGCTGATCAACAAGATCGATCTTGCGCCCGTACTCGACTTCGATCTTGCAAGGACGATCGAATATGCGCGCCGGGTCAGTCCGAAGATTGAGGTTTCGACGGTGTCGGCGCGCTCCGGTGAGGGTTTTCCGGCATTCTATGCCTGGATTCGCAAGCGGATTGCACAGATGAAGCCGACCGAGATGGCCGTGTCGGGATCAGCATGAGCGGCGAGGCCATGGCGCGAGACCGAACACGGCTGCGCCTGCATGTGCGCGGCGCCGTGCAGGGCGTGGGCTTTCGTCCCTACGTCTACGGCCTCGCCGCGCGCTATCGGCTCGGCGGCTTCGTTGCCAATGATCCCGGTGGCGTGGTGATCGAGGTCGAGGGCGACCGCGCCGCCGATTTTGTCGATGCGCTGCCGCTGGAAAAACCGCCACTGGCTCGGATAGACGAGATTTCCGTGCAACCGGTCGGCATCACCGAAAGCGACGAGTTCCACATCCGCGTCAGTGAGCAGGGCAAGGTCTCGACCCGGATCGCCGCCGATGCCGCGACCTGTCCGCAGTGTCTGAGCGAGCTGTTTGATCCGGCGAGCCGCTTCCATCTCTATCCTTTCGTCAATTGCACCCATTGCGGCCCGCGCTACACCATCGCCGAGCGGCTGCCCTATGACCGCCGTACCACCGCGATGAGACGCTTCGCGATGTGCACGGCCTGCGCAGCAGACTATGCCGATCCGGCGAGCCGTCGCTTCCACGCCGAAGCAATTGCCTGCCCGCGCTGTGGGCCAAGGATCAGTCATGATACCAAGCAGATCGCCACTGCGATCGCTGATGGAAGGATCGTCGCGATCAAGGGGCTCGGCGGATATCAATTGCTGTGCAATGCCCGTGAAGATGCGGCTGTGTGGCGTCTGCGGCGCCGGAAGCATCGCAATCAGAAGCCGTTCGCCGTGATGGTCGGTTCGACGGATGTGGTCGGCGAGATCGCTGAAATCGATGGGGTCGGGCTCGCGCTGCTGGAATCCTCGCCGCGGCCCATCGTGCTGATGAGATCCCGCGATATGCTCCCGCCCGCGATTGCGCCGGAGCTGTCGCGGATCGGCGTCATGCTGCCCGTCGCGCCGCTGCATCATCTTGTGCTGAAGGCGCTCAATTCGGCGCATCCGCGAGCGGACGGCGCAAGTTGGGCGATCGTGGCAACCAGCGCCAATCCTGGCGGCGAGCCGCTGGTGATCGTCAATGACGAGGCCAAACGGCGGCTTGCCGGCATCGCCGACCTGATCGTCACGCATGACCGCGACATCGTCACCCGCGCGGACGACTCTGTCGTGTCGGTGGTCGCGGGCCGAGCGCAGTTCATCCGCCGCGCCCGCGGCTATATTCCCGAGCCGATTAGGCTCGCGAAGTCCGTCCCGTCGGTGCTTGCGGTCGGCGGCGCGCTGAAGTCGACGGTCACCGTCATCCGCGACAACGAAGCCTTCGTCTCCCAGCACATCGGCGATCTCGACACCGCGGAAGGCATTCGCTTTTTCGAGGAGACGGTGGATCACCTGCTCTCGACGCTGGACATCGAGCCGGTCGTCATCGCCCATGACCTGCATCCGAACATGGCCTCGACCCGTTTCGCCGAAGCCAGCGGGAGGCGGCTGATCGCGGTCCAGCATCACCATGCCCATGCGGCATCCGTGATGGCGGAACATGGCGTCGCAGGGCCAGCGTTGGCGCTGGTGCTCGACGGCTTCGGCTACGGCAGCGACGGTGGCAATTGGGGCGGCGAGTTGCTCTCGTGCGATGGTGCACGCTTCCGGCGGCTCGGACATCTGGCGCCGATGAAGATGCCCGGTGGCGATCGCGCGACGCGCGAGCCGTGGCGCATGGCCGCGAGCGTGCTGCACGCCTTGCGGCGCGGCGACGCGATTGCGAAGCGCTTTGCGATGCAGCCGCAGGCTGCGCGTCTCTGCGCTATGCTCGACCAGCCCGGCCTGGCGACGACGACCAGCGCCGGCCGGCTGTTTGACGCGGCGGCGGCGCTGCTTGGTCTCTGTCCGGTGCAGAGTTACGAGGGCGAAGCCGCAATGAAGCTGGAAGCGCGTGTCCGCACACCGCGCCTCGCGGAGGACGGCTGGACGATCGAGAATGGCGTGCTGTCTCTTTTCCCCTTGCTCGAGCGCCTTGCGGTCGATCCGGTCGATGGGGCCGACCTCTTCCATGGCACCTTCGCCGCCGCCTGCATCGACTGGATCGCGCGCACGGCACTGGAGACCAGCGTAACGACCGTCATCCTGAGCGGTGGCTGCTTCCTCAACGCGATCCTCGCAAGCGAGATCGGGCGCGGCTGCGTCGCCGCCGGGCTCTCGCCGTTGCTACCTCGCCAGGTGCCGTCCAATGACGGCGGCCTTAGCCTCGGGCAGGCCTGGGTCGCCGCGCTCCAACTCCTCGAACAGCAAGGCCCGGAAGGAAACGCCTGATGTGTCTCGCGATACCTGCTGAGGTCACAAAGCTCCTGCCCGACGACATGGCCGTAGTCTCGATCGATGGCGTCAGCAAGGAGATCTCGGTGGCGCTGATCGAAAACCTCGCCGTCGGCGACTACGTGATCATCCATGTGGGCTACGCCCTGACCAAGATCGATCCGGAGGAGGCGCAGCGGACGCTGGGGCTGTTGCGTGAAATCGGCGCCGAAAGCCGGGAGGCCGCGCAATGAAATATGCCGACGAGTTTCGCGACAAGGAGATCGCGCTGGGATTGGCGAAGGCGATTCGCTCGGAGGCCGATCCGGAAAAATCCTATCGTTTCATGGAATTTTGCGGCGGCCACACGCATGCAATCTCCCGCTACGGGCTGGAGGACATGCTGCCGAAGAACGTGCGGATGATCCACGGCCCCGGCTGCCCTGTCTGCGTCTTGCCAGCGGGACGCATCGACATGGCGATCCGGCTCGCCGAGCGGCCGGACGTGATCCTTTGCGTCTACGGCGACCTGATGCGGGTGCCGGGCTCGCAGGGTGGCTCGCTGCTGAAGGCGAAGGCGCGCGGCGGCGACGTCCGTATGGTTTATTCCACGATTGATGCAATCCGTGTTGCGGAAGAAATTCCCGGCCGCGCCGTCGTGTTCTTCGCCATCGGCTTCGAGACCACGACGCCGCCGACCGCCGTGATGATCCGGCTCGCTGAGAAGAAGCAGCTCAAGAACTTCAGCGTGTTCTGCAATCATGTGCTGACGCCGCCGGCGATGCAGAACATCCTGGAAAGCCCCGATATCCGCAATATCGGCCGCGTCGAGATCGACGGCTTCGTCGGGCCGGGCCATGTCTCGACCATCATCGGCACCGAGCCTTACGAGTTCTTTGCCGAAGAATTCGGCAAGCCGGTGGTGATCGCGGGCTTCGAGCCGCTCGACATGATGCAGGCGATCCTGATGCTGGTGCGGCAGGTCAACGAGCACCGGCATGAGGTGGAGAACCAGTATAGCCGCGCAGTGACCCGTGACGGCAATCTGCGCGCCAAGGAGGAGGTCTCCGACATCTTCGAGCTGCGCGATCAGTTCGAGTGGCGCGGTCTCGGCCTAGTGCCTTATAGCGGGCTCAAGCTGAAGCGGGCGTACGCCAAATACGACGCCGAGGTCCGCTTCGACATGAACGAGCTTCGCGTTGCCGACAATCCGGCCTGTGAATGCGGCGCCATCCTGCGCGGCGTGAAGAAGCCGGTTGACTGCCAGCTGTTCGGCACGGTGTGCACGCCGGAGACGCCGATGGGGTCCTGCATGGTCTCGTCCGAGGGTGCATGTGCGGCACACTGGACTTACGGCCGCTTCCGCGATCATCAGCAACGGCGGGCGTCATGAAAGCCGATCAGCGCAAGCTCGACATAAGGAACGGCTGCGTCGACCTGTCCCACGGATCCGGTGGCCGCGCGATGTCGCAACTGATCTCGGGCCTGTTCCACGAGGCCTTCGGCAATGAATGGCTGGCGTGCGGCAACGACCAGTCTGCGTTCGATGTCGGCGCCGGGCGCATGGTGATGACGACCGACGGCTATGTGGTCTCGCCGCTGTTCTTTCCGGGCGGCAATATCGGCTCGCTCGCCGTGCATGGCACGGTCAACGACATCGCCATGGCCGGCGCGCGGCCCCTCTATCTCTCAGCGAGCTTTATCATCGAGGAAGGTTTTCGTTTCTCCGACCTGAAGATGATTGCGGATTCCATGGGCGAGGCTGCGCGAGCCGCGGGCGTCTACATCATCACCGGTGACACGAAGGTCGTCGAGCGCGGCAAGGCCGACGGCCTGTTCATCTCGACAGCCGGGGTCGGTGTCGTGCCTGCCGGGCTCGACCTCTCTGCTGGGAATGCCCGCGTCGGCGATCGTGTCCTGATCTCTGGAACGCTCGGGGACCATGGCGTCGCCATCATGTCCAAACGCCAGAACCTCGCTTTTGAGACCGAGATCGTCTCGGATTCCGCGTCGTTGCATGATTTCGTGGCGAGCATGCTGGCGGCCGGCGGCAAGGGCATCCGTTTGATGCGCGATCCCACCCGCGGTGGGCTCGCCGCGACGCTGAACGAGATCGCCCAGCAGTCCGGCCTCGGCTTCCGACTTCAGGAGGCGGCGATCCCGGTGAAGCCAGGTGTTGCTGCGGCCTGCGAACTGCTCGGGCTCGATCCGCTCTACGTCGCCAACGAAGGCAAGCTGGCAGCGATCGTGGCGCCCGAGGTTGCAGCAGCCGTGCTTGCGGCGATGCGGGTGCATCCGTTCGGCCGTGATGCCGCCGAGATCGGCGAGGCCGTGGCAGACGACCACCATTTCGTGCAGATGGCGACGAGCTTTGGCGGCGGAAGGATCGTCGACTGGCTGTCGGGCGAACAATTACCTCGGATCTGTTGAGGCTCAGGATGCGCATTCTGCTTTTGTCGCATTCCTTGAACAACCTGACGCAGCGGCTGCATGTCGAACTCTGCGAGCGTAGCCATGAGATCTCGGTCGAGCTCGATATCCATCCCGACGTGACCCGCGAAGTGTTGCGCTGTATCCGCCCCACCTCGTTATCGCGCCGTTCTTGAAACGGCCGATCCCGGACGATGTCTGGCGTGGCGTGCGTTGTCTCATCGTGCACCCCGGCCCGCCAGGTGACCGCGGTCCTGCGGCTCTCGACCGGGCCATTCTCGAGGGCGTCGCGGAGTGGGGTGTCACGGTGCTGCAGGCGGATGGCGAGTTCGACGCCGGTCCGATCTGAGTCCTGTTGGCTCGGGCGATTGCGCTGGTTTTCTTCCCTAACCACGGACACGCTGCAGACCGCGTTCAAAGCGTCATTCCGCTGCGATGATTTCAAACATAATCGCCGTTGGCAATCTCGCCCATCTTGCCTCTGTCTCATCGAATGCAGGCGGGGGCTCCCAAGGCGGGATTCGATCTGCTCCGCATGCTTTTCTGACGAAGGCAGGCGCTTCGGCTTCGCCAAAGCAGCCTTCAAAATCTAAAATCTACATCTCACCGACCTCATAGCCAGGGGATATCGGATCTCGCCAGTTAAAAAAGACTGGCGCACCCTGCGCCAGGCGATGCAGCTATACGCGCCCTACTGGCTCGATCTGTTGATTTGCGCCGAGAATGCGGGTCAGAGCGCAGGATTTCACAGTCAAGACCCTGTTTGTTGCATCAATTAAGATTCAGGTATCGTTAGGTTCAGCAGTCACGGCGAAGCACTCAAATTGAATGTTCCGGTCGCCAAGGAGGGCGCACTCAGACTCTTGCGCCAATCGTGCGCCGAGAGGCTTGGCATTGTCGTCCCGTAGGTCAGTGCTGCGGTGAAGAAGATGCAGGAGGCACCCACGTAACGCCGACAGGAGGCGAGAATGCACGATAGCTCTTATCGTTCCCAGCACGGTTCAGTAAAGTTCTGCGCAATGTGCGGTCGAAGGTTTGGGCTCGTACGCTACTACAGCTGGCGAACGGCACTTTGCTCCAAGAAATGCGTCGACCGGTTCAGGGAGCGGCGGGAAGCCGACCATAAATGGCTTCGTCGGTTGCGGACGGCTTGAGACTGGCGAGATCAGTCCACAAATCGATGATATGCACTCGGCCGTAGGTTCCCTCGCAATCCAGAAGATCGGCGGGATCATAAGCCGGGTCTCGGAAATCTCATGGCGATCCCGTCTGCAGTTGAGAGCAGGGGGTAGCCAGCCACGCAAAGGCATTTCCCGAAACGTGCAGCAGGAGCGTAAGGCGGCAGTGGCATGCATTGCCGACGTCAAACGCGGCGCAACGGACGCCTGTTCGGCTTTAAGCCAGCTGCTTGTCTCGGCACAGAGGCTGTCCAACGACAGCGGCGACTGAAGACCCGAGTCGAGAAGTTCCTGATGATGGTTCGCGTACCCTAAAGCTGCCTAGTAGGCGCTTCCACCGTCCTGAAGGAAGATCAACGGGCAGCACAATCCGAAATGAAGGAATCAAATGGATACAGCTGAGACTTCGTCCGAAGTTGCGGGCGCAAACATCATCACTGTTCCGTTCGAGGAGAGAAACCAGATCTCAGAGACCAGGAGACACTGTCAAACATTGCGACGGAGCATCGAGAGTTTGCGCGAATGTCTCAGGACCATTGAGAGCATGACTGGGAGCGTTGATGACCGGCGCGTGCGCGAGAACCTTCAATGCCATATAAACTCGTTGAATGAACTGCTGCTGCTGAGGCTTAGTCAAATTATCGACGATCGATCACGCGTTGAAGGAAACGCTTCGCTCTATGGGGTTGCGGAGCCCGTAGATCGAAACGGGTCCTCGCGTTCAATGGGAGGGCCTGTTTAGGGCCAGGACCTCCGCGAAGGCTGCTTGAGCGCAACTCGAGGAATTGATTTGCACGATCAACCCAACCTCTGACGAGCCTTGCGCTCAGTGCTCTTGAGCAGTTCAGTGGAAGTCATCATAGACGCTCGAGCCGAACCGGCATACGCTGCGCGGCAAGCTGATCATTAGCCTGCCGTTTTGCATGCGCTGAATAAATGTGCAGCATCACTGCTTCCATGCCTCTAACTTCAATACCCGTCTGGCCCGGCGTCCAATCCGCGATTCTGTGCTGAATCATCCACTTTTTGACCTTACTCAATTTTACCCAACCTGAGTTCGAAAAGCCGGTTACGACGGAAGAATGACCGCTAGCGTTCCCGCCACTGCGGCCTTTCGGATGAGGAGGGCGCGTGGTTTACGGGCCAAAGAGCCCATCGGAGGGGATCATGCCAAGGAAGCTCGCCGCTGGTTGCGGCCATTCTGCCGATTTTGTCAGAAAAGCTCTTATATGCTGCACGCTTTTGGTCGCGTCGGCCATGACGTCTACCCACGCCAAGGCGGACGACATCAACTGGCGGCAGTTCGAAGGTGCATCGATCGTCTGGGCCTACGACATTCATCCGTACGCCGACGCGGTCGCAGCCCAGCTGCCTGAGTTCGAGAAGCTCACCGGCATCAAGGTGACGCCGGAGCTTTATCCGGACGACGCATATTGGAATAAGCTGACGATCCAACTGAGCACGAAGTCACCAAGCTGGGACGTCGTGGGCACGGGGATTCAGCCCGCTTGGGATCTCGCGCCGGGCCAGTTGCTTGAGCCGCTCGATCGATATCTGAACGATCCAAAACTCACCGCTGCAGGCTATGATTACAAGGACTTCTTCCCTGCGCTGCGGGATGCCCTGACCTGGAAAGTCAAGGAGGGCCAGATCGAGCCCGGAAGCGGGCAGGTTTGGGCGATCCCGCATGGTTTTGAGAACATCCAGCTGTTCTACCGTAAGGACATCCTCGACAAGTACGGCCTCAAGGTTCCGACGACCCCGCCAGAGATGTCCGCGGCGTGCGAAAAGCTGAAGGCTGCGGACGGCGCGATTACCCCGTTGGGCGTGCGCGGCGTCCGCTTTTGGAGCAGCATCCACACCGCCGCCATCTCGATTGCCAAATCCTACGGCGTACATGATTTCCTCATCAAGGATGGCAAGCTCGAGACAGGTCTGGAGTCGCCAGAGTCGATCGCGTTCCACAAGGACTATGTCGACATGATCAGGAAATGTGCGGCTCCGTCCTTTGCCAACGACAACTGGTACCAAGTGGTCGATGGTATCAACTCAGGACGAACCGCGATGGCGATCGATTCCAACATGTTCGGGTTCTGGAACGACGTGGCCGGCAAGCCAGCCTCGGGGAAGATCGCCTTCGCACCCTCCTTGCGTGCTCCGAACAGCAAGAACTTCGAATCCAACATCTGGATCTGGTCGCTTGCGATGAACGCTTCTTCCCAGAAGAAGGGTGCGGCCTGGCTGTTCATCCAATGGGCAACGTCAAAGCAGGTCGAGCTGAATGGTGCCGTTGCCGGCAAGCTCGTCAACCCTCCGCGCGCCTCCACCTGGGCCGACAAGGCTTGGCTCGAATATGCTGCCAAGCCTGAATTCAACAACTTCGTCGACACGTTCAAGAGCGTGCAGGAGAGGGCTGCATTGGCCTTTACGCCCCGAGTAGGCTTTGCCGAAGCAATGAATGCTTGGGCGGTTGCCATGCAGAAGATGGTCAATGGAGCCGATGTAAAGACAACCTTGGCTGACCTCGCATCAGAGATCCGTTCCTCTATGTGAAGCATAAGCAAGGGGCGGCAGTCGTAATTGCCGCCTCTTCACACGTTAAAGGTCAATGAGATGGACCTTCGAGGATCCGACGTGATCGCGACACTGCAGTCTTCGACCAGCCAACTTGCCCCGTCAAAACATGAGGCGGCAAGGGGCATAGAGGAGGCGCGTCTCGACTGGCGGAGCATTGCTGCGATCGCTCCTGCTATCATCATATTGCTCGGATTTCTTTTCCTGTTCTTCTATGGCGTGTTTCAATCGTTGACTGACCTCAAGTTTGGGCGGCCGCTGGTCCGCTTCATCGGCCTCGACAATTACGCAGCCCTGATCAAGACAGCCGATTTCTGGAACAGCGTCCGCGCGACCGTTGTTTACGCCGGATCGGCGGTATTTGTGCAAGCCGCGCTCGGTCTCGCACTTGCCAAGCTGTTCGCCACGGAAGTCTTCCTTGCGCGCCTGATGAGGCCCGTCATTCTCCTGCCTCTCGTCCTACCCCCAATGAGCGTCGCGCTCATGTGGACGACGATGATGGACCCGCAAAGCGGGATCATGAACTATCTGCTGTCCCTTGCCGGCATCAGCCGTTTTGCTTGGATTTCAGACCCTGCGACCGCAATGTTCTCGCTCGTCCTGATCGACGTTTGGACCTATACGCCGTTCTTCGCGTTGATCATTTTTGCCGGCCTGCAGGGTATAAATGATGAGATCAGGGAGGCGGCGCGCGTCAATGGCGCGAAGGGATGGGCAATCTTCCTGCACATCGAGCTGCCGCTTATCGCTCCCTACATTCTGATCGCCGCGGTGTTTCGGTTGATCGAATCCCTCAATCAATTCGACATCATCTTCGGCACAACGCAAGGAGGGCCCGGCAACAGTACCGCCGTGCTTTCAGTGCGCGCCTACATTACAGCGTTCCAGAATCTCGCCTTCGGGCGTGGGGCCGCAGTTATGGTGGTCAATTGGATGATCGTGCTGGTCGGGACGTTCGCCATGGTTAAGCTGTGGCGCTTCGTTCGGCAGCGCGTCAGCTGAAAAGGCAACACATGCGCTTCAGACGTTCGACTGCCACCAATCTGGTCCTGAACCTGCTCGTCTCACTGTGCGCATTGATCCTGGCCTTTCCACTTGTCTGGATCGTGACGATGTCGTTGAAGCAGCAGGCCGAGGTCATGGCCTGGCCGCCGAGTTTCGTGTTCTCGCCGACATTGGACAACTTTCGTGTCTTGTTCGATGTGGCGAAGGCGGGGGCGACCAGCTACGGAACCATCAAAGTCGATTTCCTGACACCGATCACGAACAGTGTCGTGATAGCGCTCGGCTCCGTTCTCGTCTCCTTAGCTGTGGGAGTTCCTGCGGCGTACGTTCTGGCGAGGCGGGATATACCCTTCAAGGAAGATATCGCCTTCTTCATTCTTGGATTTCGCTTTGCCCCGGTGTTTCTGGTCGTCATCCCGCTCTTCAGCGTTTTCCAGACGGTCGGACTTTATGACACCTATCTCGGCATGATCTGGGTCTATCAGGTCGTCACACTGCCGATGATGGTTTGGCTGAGCCGCTCCTACATTGAAGACATCCCAAAGGATATCGAGGAGGCAGCCGCGATGGATGGCGCGAGACCTTTCCGGGTCATGTTGCATATCGTGCTGCCGCTCTTGAAGCCCGGCCTGATCGGTGCCTCGTTGCTCATCTTTCTGCTTGCCTGGCACAACTTCGCGCTCGGTCTCATCCTCAGCTCGACCAAGGCGCCGGTGACGGTGGCTCTTCTCAAGCTGCTCAACCCCGGCGTGCAGTTCTACCCTGTCATGGCCGCAGGGTTGGTCCTGACAATGATCATTCCCGTCATTTTGATCGTTATCGGCCAGCGTCACCTCGAACGTGGCCTCACCTTCGGTGCCGTAAAATGAGTGTCAGGCCATTGATGTTCTTTGGAACGACAAATATCGATCTCTGCTTCAGTGTCGAGCGACTGCCAACGGCGGGTGAAAGCCTGATGGGCACATTGACCCGCAACCCTGGAGGGAAGGCCGCCAATCAGGCCGTTGCCGCTGCCCGGCTCGGGCTCAAGCCACACTTCTACACGCGTCTTGGCGATGACGAAGCCGGGCACTCCCTGTTGCAGTCGCTGCGCGAGGCCGGTGTTCGCGCGGATGCCATCAAGATCTGTGCGGGCGAGATCTCTGGTTCGGCCATGGTTATGGTCGGTGACGACGGCTCCAATATGATTGTCATCGACCCTGGCGCCAATCTGAACGTGACGCCAGATATGATCGAGGGCGCGGCGCAATTCATAGAGCACGATGCGATCGTGGTCGCCGAAATGGGCATGCCGATCGGAGCGCTCAATCGGCTCTTCGAAATGAAATGCGAGAAGGAATTTAAGCTCATCTTCAACCCGGCGCCGGTGCGGCCGGGGCTTTCATCGGCGGCCTGGCGAAGTGTTGATTTCGTGACGCCGAACCAGGCCGAAGCTTTTGAGCTGACGGGGATCGAGGTGTACGACTTCAACAGCGCCGCGCACGCAGCCATGAGGCTTGTTGATCTCGGGCCGAGTGCCGCGCTGATCACCCTGGGTGCACAAGGCGTATACTATGCCGATGCGGAAACGTCTTTTGCGCTTCGGGCCTTTCCCGTCAAGGTGATTGATACCACGGCCGCGGGAGATGCTTTCAACGGAGCGTTCGCCGCATCACTCGCCCAGCGGCTGCCGTTAAGGGAAGCAGTGAGGAAGGCGCTGGCCGTGGCCTCGCTTTGTGTGACACAGCGCGGCGCTCAAAGCTCCATGCCGAGCGCGGAGGCGGTTGACGAGTTTCTGAAGTCACAAACGATCTTGGAGTTGGAATGACTGAACAGTTCTCAGTTTTAGGTAGAACGGTGCTCGTGACCGGAGCCGGCGGCGGCATCGGGTCTGCCATTGTGAATGCATTTAGGGCAGGAGGGGCGAACGTCCTTGCCACTGACACCAACCTTGCAAACCTCAGAGACACTTTGGCAAGCTTGCGCTATGGCAACGGCGTCCTGCCGATGGCAATGGATGTCACTCGCGAGGAGGACGTCGCCCGGGTCCTCGATGAGATTGCCAAGAACTTTGGCCGGCTCGATGTGCTGGTCAACAATGCCGGCATCAAGTCTGCCCAGCCGCTCCTAAAAGGCAGTGCCGCGACGATCGAGCGCACCATCCAGATCAACTCGGTTGCTGTTCTGCGATGCTCGAAATTAGCGATCGAGCGCTTCATGCAAGCGAGGGGTGGCCGCATCGTCAACGTCGGTTCCTCACTGTCCTCACAGGGGGCAGTCTTCAACTACCAGGCCGGTGGCGCCGACTATTGCTTGTCGAAGGCAATCGTTCACGACGTTACCAAACTGCTTGCCTATGAATGCGCGCCCCTCAACATCAATGTGAACGCAATCGCGCCCGGAATCATCGATACGCCGATGCATGGACGTCCGCGTGAGGAGACCGAAGCTCGCCACAGCGGCCGGATTCCCTTGGGGCGGGTCGGGGTGCCGGAGGATATCGCAGGTCTTGCCGTCTTTCTGGCAAGTCCTGCAGCTTCCTATATGACCGGGCAGATCGTTCACGTGAATGGCGGGATGCTGATGAATGGCTAACACGGGCTTTCGCATCAACTGGCCGCCAATAGAAGGCATCATTTCGGATCTGGATGGCGTGGTCTATCGCGGGAGTGCTGCGATTGCCGATGCTATCCAGGTATTTGGACGATGGCAGGCGGCGGGACTGCCGTTCTGCTTCGTGACAAACAATTCAACGCACACGCCAGAGGACGTCGTCCGCAAACTGGAGGCGTTTGGCCTTGCCATTGCGCCGACAAACGTTGTTACGAGTGCTGTCACCACTGCCGAACTCCTCCGCGCGAAATACCAGGACCTTGCGCGTGTATTTGTCATCGGCGCGCCATCCCTCGTGAAGGCTATCGCCGACATGGGGCTCGAGGTCACCGATCGGAAACCTGATGCCGTCGTCATGGGGCTGGACCGTCAGATCACGCATGAAAAGATGCGGATTGCGGTGGAAGCGATTTTGGACGGAGCGGTGTTCATCGGTACCAACCCCGATCTCCTCTTGCCGACCGCAGGAGGTTTCGAGCCAGGAGCTGGCGCGACGATCATGGCCGTGGCTGCTGTCACGAAAGTTGAGCCCCTGATCGTTGGTAAGCCCGAGCCGCACATGATTGAGACGGCACTTGCGCGCCTGGGCACCGCTCGCAGTGCCACATTGCTGATTGGCGACCAGATTCCGACGGATATTCAAGCCGGGAGCCGTGCAGGGTTGCTGACCGTGCTGGTGACCACCGGCGTTCCGCCTCGAGAGGATTCATCACTGATGCCGCCCGATTTCGTCGTATCCAGTCTGGCGGAGATCGAGGTGGCGCCGGCGCTGGTTGGAAGCTCGCGACAGAGGAGAGCGTGATGGCCGATGTTCGTTTGGAAGGCGTGAGTAAAGCGTTCGGGACCATCCAGATCCTGCGGAACATCGACCTGGCCATCGATCATGGCGAATTCGCCGTCTTCGTTGGACCATCGGGCTCGGGCAAGTCGACGCTGCTACGAATGATCGGAGGGTTGGAGCGCATCAGCGGTGGTCGGCTCTTGATCGACAATGAGGTCGTCAACAATGTTGACGCGGCCGACCGTAACCTCGGCATGGTATTTCAGAGCTACGCTCTCTATCCGCACATGACGGTGCGAGAGAACCTCGCCTTTCCCCTAAGGATGGCCAAGGCTGCGAGGGCCGAGATTGATACCAAAGTCGTTGAGACGGCATCGCTGTTGCAGATCAATCATCTGTTAGATCGTAAACCTCGACAACTTTCAGGGGGACAGCGCCAGCGGGTGGCCATTGGGCGCGCGATTGTACGGGAACCCAAGGTGTTCCTGTTCGATGAGCCGCTGTCGAACCTTGACACGGAATTGCGGGTGCAGATGCGGGTCCAGATTGCCAAGCTGCACAGGCAGCTTGGAAACACCATGATCTATGTGACGCACGACCAGGTCGAGGCCATGACGATGGCCGACAAGATTGTCGTGCTCAAGGACGGCAATATTGAGCAAGTCGGAAGCCCGCATGATCTTTATCACAATCCTGCGTCCCGATTTGTGGCGGGATTCATTGGCTCGCCCAAGATGAATTTTCTCAACGGCCACATCGAGGCTGCACACGAGGCGGGCCTGGACGTCAAACTGGACGCGGGGACGACGGTCTCCGTGCCCGTCCAGCCGGATCAATTGCTCGTCGGCAAGCCGATCACGCTCGGAATTCGGCCTGATGATTTCTCTCCGTCTTCGGCGGTGAGGAAGGAGATCGCAATCGAACTCGACGTCGATTTTGTCGAGCATCTTGGCAGCGTCACATACATCTACGGCAACGCTGGAAATGAAACAGTGGTTGCAAAGGCGCCAAAGGCCGAGCCCCCCAGGGGGCTTGGCAAGGTTCGTCTTGCAGCCTCGCCTGTGGACTGCCATCTCTTCATGGCGAACGGAAAGGCGCTGCGACGGTTGCACGCGCCCGCAAATTGGGGCTAGTTATTGGACCTGCCGTGCAAAAAGCGGGGCCGGTATGCACACGCGGGCGGACCAGGTAAGGGGCGGCGGGATCAGGCAGTTCTTCCGGAACTCCCGTTCGTTTGTGCTGGGAGCGGGAATCGGATCGGGCATGACCGCAAGAGCGGCCGAACGCGCGGGCGCAGATTTCGTGCTCGCGCTTAATGCTGGTCGTTTTCGGGCGATGGGCGGATCGTCACCAGCCTCGATTCTTCCAATACGCAATTGCAATGAATTCGTGGCCGGCTTCGGCAGGACCGAGATCCTGCCTAGCACGAAATTGCCGGTGTTTTTTGGAGCCTGCACCTTCGATCCGCAGCTCGATATCGACCGGTGGCTTGAGCGCATCATCAGATGGGGCTTTTCGGGGGTCACCAACTTCCCATCTGTCATCCATATCGATGACTACAGGAGGTCACTGCTTGAGAAATGCGGCCTTGGCTACGAGCGGGAAATCGAGCTCTTGGTGAAGGCGGCAAAACGCGGCCTGATGACGATCGCCTATACGCGCACCCAATCCGAGGCAAGGCGCATGGTTGAAGCGGGCACTGAAGCCATCTGCATCAACTTCAATCTCAACCGGAGCATCGAAACCGGATCTGCCCCATCGATCAGCCTCGCGGAGCTTGCCGCGCGTGCCAGCGCCGTTGCGCGTGTGGCTCAATCGATTGACAGAAACGCTATCTGCCTGCTTGGCGGCGGGCCAATAACCAAGCCTGACGAACTCTTGGAGATCTGTCGCGAAACGGGTGTCCAGGGCTTTATCGGCGGCTCTTCGCTCGACCGTGTCCCACTGGAAATGTCAGTCCTCGAGGTGACGTCGGGGTTCAAGACCATTCACTTGTTGCGGGAGAAGGTCGATCTCCTGGAGCGCCAGCTTCAGTTAAGTGGGTTCAGACATGGGGTGATCGCACAGTCCTCAGTCATGAAGCGCACCCTGGAGACCGCAAGACGCCTTGGTGCTAGTCCCAACCCTGTGCTCGTTTGGGGCGAGGCGGGATCAGGGAAGCGGAGAATAGCAAGCCTCGTTCATTCCTTTAGCGACCGGAAGCACGTGAACGCGGCGCTGTTTCATTGTCGTCGGGGCCTCGCAATCGATATGATCGGTGCGCTGTTCGGCGCCGAGGCCGATGAGAACAGGAGACGCCAACTGTCGCTCCTGGAAGGCGCAAGCGATTCTGCGCTCTTGCTGACGCATGTCGATCAGCTGTCGCGAGATGGGCAAGAGCGTCTTGCCGACTATCTCGAGACAGGTACCTTCACGCCGCTGAACGGCGCATCCCTTGTAAGGTCAAACGCCCGGATCATCGCAACCGTAACGGTGGCTCGCGGAGCAAGCTTGGAAAGTGTTCTATGTCCCCGCCTTCTTGCCTTCTTTGCTGGGCTCGACATAGAACTACCCGCTTTGCCAAACCGGCTGGAGGACCTTCCGCAGCTCATTCAACATTTCACGGTGGAGGCGAAGGGAGTTTCGAACGCGCAAACGCTCGGGATAGAAAATTCTGCATTCCTGGCGCTCGCCGGCCATTATTGGCCGGGTAACTTGAGAGAATTACGCCAGATCGTCAACCAGCTGGTAATGCTGCCAGGTACCCACATTACAGCTGATGTCCTAAAGCCCCTTTTGAACGCGTCGTCACCCGCTAAGCCCATAAGTGCACTTTCCGAACGCGAGTGGATCATCGACGGTTTGAAACGCAACAGGCTTCACCGCGGAAAGACCGCCCGCTCGCTGGGGCTTTCAAGAAAAACCCTCTACAACAAGATCAAGAAGCTGCGGATATTGGAATAGGCTACTGCTCCTCACGTCCTTCCGGTCCTCACGTCTTTCGTCCCTGAGGCTTCGAACCGGTGCCCTCCAGGAGCGTGTACTTCGGCAACGACGATGCCTGGTCCTTAAAGCTTACCAGCTCCATCTCATCGCCAATTGCGTGGTTGAGAGCTTCTTCCGGAAAATGGATGATACCGAAAAGATGCGAGCCAAGTCGCCGCTCTGCCGCTGTGATCTGGGAATCATCACCGGCGGTGAACAAGGTCTTGAATCCGAGGCTCGCAAACCATTCCATCCGTCGAAGTTCGAGCTCCTGTCCGGTATCAACCGGCCTGCCTGCCGTCGACCGGTCAATGAGGGATGCAGGTGGGAAGTTTATGACCCCCGTGATCCCGGCAGCTTTCAACAAATCGGCAAGATCCTCCCAGCACGAGAAGGGATCGATCATGACGAGCCCCGCATAGACATCAGCGGATGCTTCTTTGTGGAGACTGCGCAGGTCTCGCGAAAGGCAGTCGTTCCAGTCAATGACAGGCAAGGTTGCCATGACGAGTTTGGAGCCTTCTGGAAGGCTGCGCAAAGAGGGCGCATAGATTTCCATGCAGGCGCCCTTGGCTGTACCCGAAAGGTGCGAAACAAGCTTGCCGATCGCTGTCGCCTTCACCGTTTCTACTCAATCTTACCCGTTTGAACGTTTACTGATCTTATACGTGATTTCAGCCCGTCTACACTACTTGTTGTTGGCAATTCGGGAAGGGTGAAGTCCTTTTCAACGAACACGTGTCAATGCCGAAATATTTGGCAGGCTAGCTCCGAAGAGAACCGAAGCCCGACGGGACAACGTGGCGCCGAACGTTAGCCGACTTCTTACCGAATGCGACGGGATCCGCTGGCAGACCGGTTCGTCTGCTTTCTCCCTAAAACTTGAGCCGCTGTTGGAGAGATCCAGCAGCGGCATTTTTTAGCCGTTCGGCAGTGTCATCGGATCGGCGCGGTCACAATGTACCAGGATCTTTTCGCCTTCAAGGCCGAAGGACGTCGAAGCCATCGCAAGCCGCGCGGCGAATCATCCCGCCGGATCGCGACGTGATGCGGCAACTGATCGAACTTGCGGACGAGTGGTTTCGTGTGATCCTCATGTTTGCGGCGTCATCCGCGTGTAGGCAGGTGAGCGTTACGTCGCGGTTCCCTTGCGTTGGCGGCATATCATGTCGAGCGCCGGCAAGTCCTCGCGCCGAAACTCGCGTTGCTACGTTCTGCATAAAGAAGACATCCCCAAGTCCCCGCCGGGGCTCGCGGACCATCTCGCGGCGATGCGTGCTGCGGGGCCTTGCAAGGCTGGCGGCAGAGCGCGCGCTTTCCTCAGGAGTCATGCCACGGTCGACAACGCGCGCGTTCGCGCCATGATCGACATCGCGAGTGGCGACGCGGTCGAGCCCGGCGTGAAGGAGCCGATCTGCCGTTGCTCCTAGATTTTCCCGCACCCAAGCTGCGCTCCTACCTGAGAGACTGTTATAGCGAAAAAAAGCCCTCAACGCGCTAGGCTTCGCCAACAGCCCCTTGAAATACGTCTATGTCGTCTGGATCTTGATCCGCTTACATAAATTCGAGGAGGACTGCTGGCGCGCCAATCAAGGCGACTTTCGAACGGCGCAAGTCCGAGTGCCTCGATGCGGCCCCAATGTGCCGGACCCCGGCTTCCACCGAGGACGCCGGCAAAGGATCAATGGGCAGCATTCACCACGGTCGCGGTCGATCCCGGACCGCTGGAGGATGTGGCCAATACCTTCGCCGAATTCTTGACGCCGCAGACAAAAGCCCATGCGCTGAAGGATGGGGCAGCGGTGTAGTCGGATCGATCATGGTTCTTCTCGATCATCACCATCGGCGGCAGTACATCGTCATCAACATGTCGGTCATGGTCATCACCGACGGGACTGGCTGTGGATGCCCCGCGCGATGTTGAGCAGAAGCGCAGGCTGACAAGTGGCTGGCAAACGCTTTCACCGCCTCTACCCAATCTTACCCAATTGCCCCTTTTACTCATCTTATTAGCGGTTTCAGCCCGGTCTAGACCACCTGTTGTTAAGAATGGTCCGGGAGGAAGATCGTGTCTCACCATTGCACGGACGACCAGGGGTCGATCCGGGACGGTAACCCGTCCGAGCTGGCGGGCGCGGTCGCGATCGTGGCGACCCTGGATACTAAGGGCGCCGAAGCGTCTTACCTTGCAGGTACCATCAAAGAGTGCGGCCGCAAGATCCTCCTGATCGACATCGGTACATCCAACTTGATTGCCGGGGACAAACAGGATGCTGACAGTGCTCGCGTCTCTTCGCCTGCCGAACTCTTGAAAGAGATAGCCGCAAGCACGCGCAAGAAGGTTGCTGGCCTCCTGCAATCAGGCGCGATCAGTGCGATCGTTGGCGTTGCAGGTGGAAAAGGTAGCGCGGCTTTCGGGGAGATCGTATCCGATTTGCCTTATGGCTTTCCCAAGTTGCTGGTCAGCAGCGCAAGGCCAGCCCTGCTCGCAGAATTGGCGATCCACAACGACATCATCATCTATCCGACGCTCGTCGATCTTTTCGGAATCAATGCCTTTACCGATCGGGTGCTGCAGAATGCAGGGCGAGCCATTGCAGCCATGCACTATGCGCCCGCTCAAGGTGCGCACAAAAGAAAGATTGTCGCGATCACAGCCTTCGGCGTAACGACGCCCGCGGCAAATCAGTGCATGGCGCGCCTTGCCGAGGCCGGGGTAGACGCGATTGTCTTTCCTGCCAACGGGGCCGGCGGGCGCAAAATGGAGCAGCTGATCGCGGCCGGTGAATTCGACGCAGTCATTGATCTGACCACAACAGAGCTCGCTGACGAACTCTTTGGGGGGGCCGCCAGCGCTGGACCCGATCGGCTCAAAGCAGCGTCGCAGCAATTGATCCCGCAAGTGATCGCACCTGGCGCGGTCGATATGGTCAATTTTGGTCCGCGCTCGAGCATTCCTGATCAATTTCGCGGCCGCCAGTTCTACTCCCATACGGCCTACACAACGCTCATGCGCACAACGCCTTCCGAGAACGCGAGCATCGGCCGGCTCACGGCCGAGCGGCTGTCGCGGGCAGAGGGGCCTACCATCGTCCTTTGGCCCGCGAATGGCGTTTCCGATTACGACCGCGAAGGCGGCATTTTTTGCAATCCCGAGGCCGACAGGGCTTGGCTGGACGCGCTGAAGGACAATCTTGCCCCGAAGATCGCGGTCCGCGAACTGAACTGCCACATCAACGATCCCGAATTTGCCGAGGCCGCCGCGAGCTGGATCCTCAAACAATTGGGCACGGAGGCTGATTGTAATGCGAATGTTTGAGCGCAATGAAATCCTGTCCAGGATCGCAAGCCAGATCGAAGAACGAAAAGCGGTCCTTGCGGCCGGAAGCAGCTGCGGCCTGGTCGCGAAATGTGCCGTCCTCGGAGGGGCCGACATGCTGGTGGTCTACAGCACCGGGCTGTCGCGCCTTATGGGGCTTCCCACGAGCCGAATCGGCGATTCCAACGCGCGCACGCTCGAGCTTGCGGCCGAAATCCGCAATGTCGTCTCTTCCGTGCCTGTCGTGGGTGGCGTCGAGGCGTGGGATCCTCTCCGGCTCGACCTTGACGCGCTTCTCGACAAGTTCTGGGCGGCCGGCTTCTCCGGCGTCATCAACTATCCGACCATCTCCACCATGGGTGAAAAATGGCGTGAGCGCCGAGGCCGCGTTGGGCTCGGCTTCGAGCGAGAGGTCGAGATGATTGCGACTGCCCGCAAGAAGAACATCTTCTCGCTGGCCTATGTCGCACGCGCCGAAGACGCCAAAGCCATGACGAGTGCAGGTGCCGACTGCATCGTCCCCCATGTCGGGGCAACCCGTGGCGGGCTCATGGGCCATGAGGATGGGCAGTCAATTCAAGAGGCGATCAGGCGCATTAACGACATCAACACGGCGGCACGAACCGTTCGCTCCGATGTCATCCTGCTTTGTCATGGCGGGGCGATCGCCGAGCCGCAGGACACGATCGAGGTCTACCGGTCGACTCAGTGTATCGGCTTCGTTGGCGCCTCCTCCATCGAAAGAATTCCCATCGAACGGGCGGTGAAGGCCGCGGCAGGGGAATTCAAAGCTGTCCCGCTCCCGCGACATCACTGACGTTCATCGGAAATCTTGCAGCGAGGCTGGAATGGATAAGCCGATCGGCCGATCAGGCAACGATAAGACAATCACATTCCCCCGAGGGAACAGGCTGGATCATGATTGGGAGACCGATGTACTCGTGGTCGGTAGCGGTGCGGCCGGACTATCAGCGGCGCTCTATGCGGCAAAGGCCGGATTGCGAGTTACGGTATGTGAAAAATCTCCGCGAATCGGCGGCACCACGGCGCTGTCGAACGGCATGATCTGGGTTCCTTGTTCGCCCCACGCGCGGTCTGCTGAAATCGATGACTCGCTTGCGAAAGCAAAGACCTACCTGCAGCATGAACTTGGCATCCATTATCGGGCAGGCTTTGTTGAGGCCTATCTTGAGGACGGTCCAACTGCGCTCACAGCACTTGAGAACGGGACAGAGGTCAAGTTCACGCTGGCGTCTGTGCCCGATTATCACTCGAGCCAGGTCGGCGGGGTTGACAAGGGCCGGGCGCTCAGCCCTGCACCCTATGATGGAAGGCTTCTAGGCAGCGATTTTGATCTGATAGGCGACCCTATTCGTGTTGTGCTCGGCGGGATGATGATCTCGTCCGGCGAGGTGAGAAGCTTTCTGAACCCGTTCCAATCGTTTGCTTCGCTCAAGCATGTCTTGCGTCGCCTCAGTCGCTACGTAAGGGACCGCCTAAGTTACAGGCGTGGCACCGAGCTCAGCGGAGGCAATGCCTTGATCGCGCGGTTGCTCGCGAGCCTGCGCAAATACGACGTAGAGATTTGGCCGGCCTCGCCTGTTATAGACCTCATCTTGGAAGAGGGGCGCGTCACGGGGGCAGTCGTCAAGCTGATCGATTCTGAGGTTCGCGTGTGCGCCTCGCATGCGGTGATCCTGGCAACGGGCGGTTTTGCTCATAACGCGCAATTGAGAGCCGAGCTAAGCGGCCCTCACCAGCATGACGACACGCTGGCCCATCCCGATGCCACGGGAGATGGCATTAGGCTTGCGACCAGGCGCGGAGCTGCAATTGACAATGATGTGGCCTCTGCCGGCTTCTGGACGCCCGTGTCGATCCTGAAGAGCGGCAGCTG
The DNA here is from genome assembly GCF_023073715.1 of Bradyrhizobium sp. 164. Lineage (GTDB taxonomy): Bacteria > Pseudomonadota > Alphaproteobacteria > Rhizobiales > Xanthobacteraceae > Bradyrhizobium. The sequence continues at coordinate 92,594 of NZ_JADPKA010000001.1, read as the reverse complement.
CTCGCAAATTGTCCCGTACGGCTGGCTCGACCGTGGCCGCCCGGGCGTCATTGCTGTGGGGCCAAATGGCAAGCGCTTCGTCAATGAATCCAATTCGTACCACGACATCTGCCTGGCAATTTTCAAAGGTGGATATCCGGCAGACAAGCGATTCTACTTCATCTGCGATCACGACTTCGTCCGCTTAAGAGGCATGGGACATTTGCTCCCCTGGCCCTGGACCTTGAGCATCGACAAATATGCAAGCCTCGGATACATCAAGGTGGGGAAAACGATTGAAGAGCTTGCGAACCGGTTGGGGCTAGACCCTGCTGAGCTTCAAAAGACGATCGAGGAACATAACGCCCACGCCGCCGAGGGGCGCGATCCGCTTTTCAAACGTGGAGAATCGGTTTTCAACCGCACGCAGGGCGATCCTGCCGTGGGAATGAAAAATCCAAATCTTGGAGCAATCAGAAACGCCCCATTTGTCGCGCTGCCGATCGTGCCGGCAACGCTCGGAACAGCGACTGGATTGGCAACTGATACTGACGGCAAGGTCCTGGACGAAAATGGCAGGCCGATCATGGGTCTCTATGCTTGCGGCAATGACATGACCTCGCCAATGCGTGGAATCTATCCCGGAGCAGGCATCACGATCGGTCCGGCCATCGTCTTCGCATACCGCGCCGTGAACAGCATCCTGCTGTCGGCTCATCAGGGGCAAAAGGCTGCGGCTTCTAGAGCTTGACGGTGAAGTTCAGGTGCGTGGCGGCATGTATTCGCTGGGGTCGCGAAAGACATGATCCAGACATCAGTGGCAAGCAGAGATCGCTCTGAACGACGCCTTCGGACGCCCCGTCATACAGAACTCATCTCTGAGCGAGGTGGCACTCTCGGCGTTAGAACAGACGCAACTCTTTGGGATATCCAAAGCTCGTCTGGGCTGCATATCATCTCGCGCTTTGTTATTCCGCAGTGAGCCACGATCTCTAACAACACCAAACAAAAACGCTTCAGCCGCCGCAGCAGTTGAGCAAGAACGTGGACGCGGCTACGAAAGCGGTGACGGCTGCCCAGGCGTCTGGTTCTTGGCGACGTTCACATCCTGGCCAGGGAGTCCGATCAGGATGTCGCTGTCTTGGGCGATGATCTTGTGACCCTTGGAAAGCGAGTCCCGCCTTTGAGCTGAAATGTGAAGCCAAGTTCGTCAAGCCCGTAAAGGCAGTGCATGATCCAGTAGTCCTTTTCAACCAGGGCCGGAGCAATGCCCTCCGTCCGCCACAATCCGAATTAGATCCGCCAACTGCGGATGTTTGTGGAGGAAATCACGCGGCATGTAGTTCGTTGCCCCTCAGCGAACCTTCAAAGAACTTCTTGGCGCGTTCACTTCCGTATGCGCTCACCGCACGACGCAAACGCTTCTGGTCGGACTCGGCGGTTCGCTCCGCCGCGGCGCTTGAGCACTTCATCCTAGGCCTCGGCAAGCTGATCGATGTTGTTGACGAGATCTACGAGCAGGAACTCCTTCGTCAGTGACTTCGGGAAGCGTTGCCTCATGCGAAAAGCAAACTCGCGGTTGCTGAGCTCAAACTCCCTATGGCGCTAATGATTGTAGCTCACGGTTTTGTCGTAGAGCTGCGTCGTGCCCACACCGAGACTGTTGTAGGCGGTTCGGCGAGGCCAGCACAAACGTGTTGTCTTCAGAAACGTCCTTGCAACTTTCTTGTCGTAGGCTGAGCCTGGGAGGCTATTTTCCGCTGTCTTTCAATCATTTTGGGGCAAGGACGGGCGCGCCTGCAACCCGAAGGTCACATGCTTGCGCTTGAGCTCGCGGGCACCAAACAATGAAGCAGTCAGGCTCGGCGACCTTGCGGCGACCAGGCGTCGCGCCAGGCACCCCGCGCAACAATTGCTCCAGCATCGGCACGTTGTCGACCACCTCAATGACTGAGCCATCTTGCAGCACGCACATTACGTAGGTGATATGGCGACAGTTGCTTGCTCGTCGAGAGCTCCGCTACCGCAAGCACAATGCCGCTTATCAATGCCGCATTACCCCATATTACTCAGATTGCGTTGCGCTCCTGCTAGGCGAACTCGCCCTGCATATCGTGAATAAAACGTCGATCGGCGAGCCATCTTAAGAAACGCACCATCGGCCGCACCTTCAGGTGCCGGGATGAAACCTTTCAGGAGCGCCTCGTGTCACCAGCCCTTTGCATGCCAACCGCAGCTCACGCCGTCGATCAATCTGGACCGGAGGATGCGCTCGCAAGTCCGAGGAATGTGACGTAGCGACATGGATACGCTGTTTATCGCCGCGTTCGAAGTCTTGAGCTTCGGCGCCATCGTGGTGCTGGTCGTGCTCGGTCTCGGAATCATTGCCAGCATGATGGGCATCTTCAACTTCGCACAGGGCGAGTTCGTCCTGCTCGGTGCCTACATCACCTATCTCGTGCACAGCATCGGTTTGCCGGTCGCGCTAGGCATGCTCGCCGCGCCTATTGCGGTCGGCGCGCTCGGGCTCGCATTGGAAAGACTCGTGGTGCGACGGTTCTACGCGGCGCCGATCGTCGCCATGCTCGGCACCTACGCGCTCGGGTTAATTATTCGTGAGGTCGTGCGCGGCCTGACTGGCGGCTTATATCTCTCGGTGCCGGAGCCGGTCGGTGGGTCCATCACCATCGGCACGCTGCATTTCGCCACTTGGCGCTGCGTGATCGTTGTCATGACCGTGCTCGTGATGGCCGCCAGCTATGCGCTGATCGCCTACACCTCCTTAGGCCTGCGGGTCCGCGCCTCGCTGGAGAACCCGTCGCTGGCGCGGGCCTCAGGCATCTCCACCGGCATGATTTACAGCGTGACCTTTGCGTTTGGTGCGGCACTCGCGGGTCTGGCCGGCGCGCTGATCGTACCGCTCTTTTCGCTGTTCGCCGATCTAGGCATCCGCTTCGTTATTCAAGGGTTCGTCGCCGTGATGGTAGGCGGGGTCGGGTCCTTTGCCGGCCCTGTCGCCGGCGCCAGCGCAATCGGCACGTTCAGTGCCGCGCTGCCCTGGCTGATGTCGCCGGTGATCGCCGACGTTCTGGTTTTCGTGCTCGCCATCATTTTCATTAAGGTCCGGCCGCAAGGCCTGGTCTCGGGAAGAGGGGTTTAACTGATGATCAACGCCAGCCAACAACTCAGCCGCCGCCGTTTTCTTCGCAATTTCGCCTTCGCCTCTGCCGCTATTGCAATCGGCCCGGGCAGCTGGGTGATCCGCCCGGCCTGGGCCAACGCCGCGGAAGGCCCGATCAGAGTCGGTATCGCCACTGATCTTACCGGTTCACTCGGCTTTGCCGGCAATACCGACGCTAATGTCGCTCGCATGATCGTCAAGGAGATCAATGACAAAGGCGGTCTACTGGGGCGTCCGATCGAGCTCCTTATCGAGGACACGGCCTCCAACGAGTCGGTCGCAGTCGGCAACGTCCGCAAGTTGATCCAGCGAGACAAGGTCGACCTGGTGCTCGGAGGCATTTCAAGCTCGATGCGCAATGCCATAAAGGACGTCATCATCTCTCGTGGCAAGACGCTCTACATCTATCCGGAGGGCTACGAGGGCAAAGAGTGCATGCCCAATCTGTTCTGCACCGGGCCGGTACCGGCTCAGAATTGCGACCAGTTCATTCCCTGGTTAATCAAGAATGGCGGCAAACGTTTCGCGATGCCGAGCTCCAACTATATCTGGCCGCAAACGATCAATGCCTATGCGCGCAAGGTGATCGAGAGCAATGGCGGCGAGGTGATCTTCGAGGAGTACTATCCGCTCGACCAGATCGATTTCTCCTCCACGGTGAGCCGCATCATCTCCAACAAGGTGGACGTGGTGTTCAACACCATCGTCCCTCCCGGCGTCAGCCCTTTCTTCAAGCAGCTCTATGGAGCGGGCTTCTCCAAGAACGGCGGGCGGCTGGGCTGCGTCTACTATGACGAGAACACACTTGTAATGAACCAGGCCAATGAGATTGAAGGTCTCGCAAGCAGCCTTGACTACTACAAGGCTTTGACATCCGAGGATCCGGTGAGCGCCAAGATTCAGGCGGCGTACGACGAACAGTTTCCTGCCAAGTTCCGGTTCTCGGCAGGCAGCGCCGCCACTGGCACTTATCGAGGACTGAAGCTGTGGGAAGCTGCGGTAAAGGAAGCTGGCACGATTGACCGGGTCGCGGTAGCTGCTGCCCTGGATCACGCCAAGATCGAGGAAGGTCCGGGCGGGCCGGCGGAGATGGTGCCCGGCAAGCGCCACTGTAAGATGAACATGTACATCGGTGTGGCGAAGGGCGGCCAATACGAGATCGTAGCCCGTAGCGCCGGCCTGGTCGACCCGAAGGAGTGCTGAATGTCTCAGGTATCGTCGACCAGCACCGGAACCCGTGCAGCGTCCTGCGTGATCGAACCGTCGCAGACCCTCACTATCAGTGCGTCTGCAAACGCCGGCCGCCAAGAGGTGCTTCCAGTTATTGAAGTGGCGGTGCTGATCATCGCCGCGGTCGCGCCGTTGCTGCTGCAGGACTACATCACGGTGTATGCGACGCGGGTGCTTATTCTGTGCCTCTTCGCATTGTCGTTCGACTTGGTGTGGGGCTATGCCGGGATCTTGAGCTTAGGGCAATCGTTGTTCTTCGGCATGGCCGGCTATGGCGTGGCACTGCTTTCACGGGATTTCAACGTGGCGTCGATCTTTGCCGTAATTCCGCTCGGTACTCTGATCGGCTTCGTTGCTGCGTTGCTGCTGGCCGGTTTCCTGCTGCTCGGCCGCCACGCCTCCAGCATCGTCTTCGTCTCGCTCGGCACCATGACCGGAGCTTACGCGGCCGACCGGCTGGCGGGCGGTTCTTATTACCTTGGTGGTCAGAACGGAATCCCTTCGATCCAATCGATGAGCATCGGATCGTATGCACTGAGCGAGGGACCGGCTTTCTATTACTTGGCGCTGGTCATTCTGATACTGGTTTACCTATCGTCGCGCTTTCTGTTGCGCTCGCAGTTCGGGCTTGCGCTGGCGGGATTGCGGGAGAACGAACAGCGCATCGCATTCTTCGGCTACAAAGTTCAACACCTGAAGGCAATCATTTTCGCAATAGGTGGCGCGATCGCAGGCATTGCCGGAAGCCTTTATGCGTTCCATGAGGGCTTCGTCTGGACCACCATGCTGGGGGTCGTGATGTCGACCCAGGTCGTGCTCTACGTCCTGTTCGGCGGCTCTGGGACATTGATTGGTGCCGTGATCGGCACCGCAATCGTCGAGGGCCTTAGTTTCTGGCTCTCCGACAACTATCGCGACATCTGGCCAATCATTCTCGGCGTCTTGCTACTGCTCGTCATCCTGTTCCGGCCGCTCGGCCTGATCAGCCTGGTGCTCGGTGAGCGGGAGCGTGTCGGTACCTTCGGCCCGAGCCCGAAAGAGATACGTAATGCCGCTTCTTGAAGCCGCCGGAATATCCAAGGTCTTCGGCAAGCTCACCGCGCTGGACGGTGCCGCGCTCACAGTTGACGAAAACGAGTTTCATGGCCTCATCGGCCCGAACGGCTCCGGCAAAAGCACGTTGATGAAGTGCCTGGCCGGGGCGGAAGTACCGACACAAGGAAAGGTGAGTTTCGCCAACACCGACATCACCGCGTTCACACCGACAGAGCGTGCAAGGGCGGGTATGAGTCTGAAATTCCAGATCACCTCCGTACTACCGGCGCTGACGCTGTACGACAACATCCTCCTCGCGCTGCAGGCCCAATCCTCGCTGCTCGATCTGGTGTTCTCGCGTACTCGAGGACGACTGCACGATAAGGTCATGATGATGCTTGACCAATTCCGCCTTGCCGATCGAGCCTTTGATGCTGCGGCTGCGTTATCGCACGGCCAGCAGCAATGGCTGGAGATCGCGATGGCGCTCGCAGGCCATCCGCGCCTTCTGCTCTTGGACGAGCCGACCGGCGGCATGAGTCTCGAGGAGCGTCGCGTCACCGGCGAATTGCTGCAGCCGATTAAACAGCATTGCTCGCTTATCATCGTCGAACACGACCTGGATTTCATCCGCGACATTTGCGACCGCCTGACGGTGCTTGATCAGGGCAAGGTCCTGGCGTCAGGTACCGTTGCGCAAATCCAGGCCAACAAAAACGTCCAGGAGATTTATCTGCGCCGTGCCTGAATTCCTCGATATCAAGTATCTCGACGTTGGCTATAGACGCAGCCAGGTCCTGTTTGGCGTCAATATCGCCATTCCCTTGCGCGGTGGTGTGGCTATCCTCGGTCGCAACGGCGCCGGAAAAAGCACGCTCATGAAGGCCATCGTCGGCGAGCTGCCGATCTGGAAGGGCGAGGTGCAATTCGATGGCCGCGACATCAAGCGTTGCCGGACCGACGAGCGGGTGCGCGCCGGCATTGGCTACGTGCCGCAGGAGCATTCGGTGTTTGCGCGCCTCTCGGTGCGCGACAATCTCGCGGTCGGATCGGTTTTCCACCGCGATACATCGGCCGTAGATCGGGTAATGGGAATGTTTCCGAAACTCGGCCAGCGCCTGGATCAGCCGGCCGGAACGCTGTCCGGCGGCGAGCGCAAGATGCTGGCGATCGCGCGCGCGATGCTGGGAAAGCCAAAGCTGCTGTTGCTGGATGAGCCGACCGAGGGTGTCTGGATCGGCGTTGTCGAGGAGATCACCGAGCGCTTGAGCGAGCTTGCCAGGGACATCGCCGTCATCATCGTCGAGCAACACCTCGATCTCGCAATGCGCGTAGCGGATCATACGTATGTGCTCGATCGCGGCCGCGTCGCGCTGTCGGGGCCATCGCAGCAGTTGCGCGGCGACCCCCGTCTTTTGGCGTATCTGGCGCCATAGGAGCATCGCCCCGGCTCTCATCGCGCGGGCGGAGAAGCGGCTTCATCGACTTCCATACAACGACTGTGCGGGACGGACAATGTCTGATGGAATTAACCAATTTGTTAATGCGTGCGAAGTCGTCGATGTGCATGAACATCACATGCCCGAGGTCGCCCTCAGCCGCGACGTAAACCTGCTGAAACTGTTTCAACAGAGCTATGCGGCTTGGACAAACTATGTCCTGCCATCCGAACCTAAGGCGACTAGCAGTATGATATCTGCTGCAACTGAGCCGACCACTTGGGAGGCCCTTGCGCCATTCTTGGAGAAGAGCGGCTCAAACGCATTCGTCCGTAACCTCGTGGGTGGAATTGCTGACCTTTACGGCGTTGCTGACAACGGAATTACGCGTGAAAACTGGGAGGCGGTAGACGCTTCAGTACGCTTACGCCACAAGGATCCGAAATGGCCAAGCGAAGTCATTGGGCGCGCCGCCATCAAGAGGATCGTAACGGACCCTTTTCTCGACCCATTGCTCGACCCGCGCCCGGTCCTTGGCGACAGATACGACGCCGTCCTGCGCATCAACGCATTTGCCTTAGGCTGGCATGCTGAATCTCGCGATCACAATGGAAATTCCGGACATACGTTGCTTGGACGTCTCGGCATGGAGGTGAAAACCTTCGACGATTATTGCGCCGCGATCCGCGAGCTCGTAGCCGGATGCGCCGGGCGCAATCAGATTGCGCTCAAGAACGCGCTCGCCTATGACCGGGATCTAAGCTTTGATGAACCGAACGAAGAGCTGGCTCGGCAGGCGTGGGGGCAAATGTCGCCGTCCCCTGGAGCGCGCAAGGCTTTCAGCGACTTTGTTGTCGACTTGTTCTGTCAACTCGCAGCCGAGGCGGATCTACCCGTTCAAACTCACCTCGGGACCGCGATCATAAGCGGTTCACATCCCTTGCGGATTGCCCCCCTGATTGAGCGTCATCCTCGGACCCGTTTTCTCTTGATGCATTTGGCCTATCCCTGGAGCCGGGATTTATTGGGAATGGCGTTTGTGTACCGAAATGTTTGGTTAGATTTGTGTTGGTCTTTTCTGTTGAGCCCATCTCATTTCAAGCTCGCGCTGCACGAGGCCATTGAAGTCTTGCCGGATGAATCGCGATTGATGCTCGGAGGAGATTGCCTCCACGTTGAGGAGACGTTCGCGGCGATTCAAAGCGCGCGCCAATTGGTTGGCGAAGTTCTGGACGAGAAAATTGCGAGCGGTTACTTTCGATCCCGCAACGCCGAACGATTGGCGGTCAGGATCCTTTGCGAGAACGCGACCGAGTTTTTTGGAATGTCTTGATTATGGGGACGAGTAACAGGTTTTGACGCTGTTTGTCTTGGTTCGAATCTAGGTTCCCCAGCCACATTCCCGGCGTTGTCTTGAGCATTTGCTTATTTGGTTGTTTTCTAGCGGGGGAAACGGCGTACCCCAACGATGCCCGCAAACGCTTGCCCCTAACGCCTCCTCCCTAATAGCTGAAATTCAATGCGCGGCCGGATGAGTGCCGCCGCCAGACCGATCCGGAGTTTTGCAATGCGACTAGTCACGTTACTTGCTCCCTTACTGTCCGTTCTGGCTGTCTCAAGGGGCTTCAGGGAAGGAGTGGGAGGTTTTCGGGCTCAAGCCGAATATGTCGATGAAGGATGCTGCTCCTGTCATGGCCACGGCTTGTGCTAGCAAAATTGACAAACTTCAGCCTCCGACACCCGCCGAGAATTTGGACGTTCGATTTTGCAGGCGGGCCGATGGGGCATCGCTCGAAGTTTGGTTTAGATGCGGAAAGCTATTCTCGACGTTCGTCCGTAAGAGGGTCGACAGTGGCAATGAAGCAATGCGAGCCTTAACCGGTGAATGCCTCCCACCGAAATCAATTGAGAGTGTCGGTGAACGACGGATCAGCTTCGGTTGTTCCGAGAGTGGCTCTGCGACAATTTGAGTTTACTGAGATGGGAGAACGCCTCACTCTAACTCGGAGCTATGTATCGGGAAGCACGACTTGTCCCTGAAGTTCTCCGGGCCACGCCAACTGCAAGGAGAGCGTAGGGCACATGCGAGGGGTTCTCGTTCAAGCCGGCCGCGAAGATGATGACACCGATAGAAACCCCGGTGGATTTGTCGGGGTTGGCTTGGCGTGTGCCTGAGCTCGCAACGGGTGGACACACCGCTAGGGGGCGAGATCACACAGCTTGAGAAACTGCGGGGAGAAGAAGACATCCACCTTCGCGCCGTCCTGGTGAAATTTGTAGCAATGAAGCTCAACCCCGCATTCGCCGACCGCTGCAACGAGCGGATCGCTAGGTGAGCCTGGAAGAAGCAGAATCCGACGGTGACCGGAAAGCCGCGGCAACAACCTGGGATAAAGGGTTAGCTGACCTATGCCCTCGTAAACGTCTGCCGCCGCGACACCGGTTTTAATCTCAAGCAGCAGCTTCCCAGCTTGGGTTTCGACTACACCATCAACCTCGTAGCCGTAAGCGTGCAGGGGTTTGACCAGTTCACGGCCATCCGCGTAGAAGAGGCCCTTCAGCTTCTGCCAGACCTCGCCGTGGATGCGCCATCGCTCTTTGCGGCTAACCGTAGGTTGCCCCACGATCTTGCCGCCTTTCTCGGGCGGACCGAATAACTCGACGAGGCGCTTGGCGTCCTGCTTTGCCGTCGCCGCAGCATCGGGGTTCCTAGCGAGACTGCACCGATCTACAAAGCCCGCCGTGTTCTGACAGATTTCCGCTGCCGGGCGGTCAAGCGCCGTCACTATGAACCAGGCCCGTTTTGCTGGCTTGCCTTCTATCGTTATCGCAGCGGGCTGAAGGCCAGTTCGTTCTTCGAAGTCAGGGCTCTCTATGCGAGCAGATTGGGCATTCTTGTGCAGCGTGCCTTGTCTAAGTAGATAACGTTGCCCGGCTGAATCTCGCGCCACGCCGGACAAGGGATTTTCTGTTCCTTGCTCGGGCTCGTTCAGCTCGACAGTCCAATGATCACCAGTAGGATCTAAACCGAGGTTGATATCATTCCCATTTATGCGGAAGTAGATCTTTCCAGTCGGAAGCCACCAAACGCTAGCGAGCCTCTCGCCGTGCTGCTCCATAGCATTTCGCCAAACCGAGAAAGCATCACGGATGTCATCCAGGTCAGTCAACAATTGAAGCGATTCTTGGACCATTCATCCTCTTGGATTCTACTTTGGCCGCGCGTGCCGATTTCCAGGGAAAGCTGCTGACGCCACCATCCACCACCTCACAAAATCTTCAGACCGTAAGCGAGGTGCCAAGCCGAATTCGTACGAGTTTTCGCACTATCAAGGCACGCCTCACGGTCGATTCCCTCCCGAGCATCCTTGATATTGAACTGCGAACAGGCGCCAATAAAGTTGGCGTAGCGATAATTTTCGAGCCGGACCACTGCCGCCCCGAGCCACACAACCGAGATCATGAGCGCCGCAATCTCAAGAAACAGTAAAGCCTTCCTTTACTGACGTTCCCATGTCGTTCAAATCCTAGACGGAGGGCTGAGCATCGGCTTGGCCGACCTCGATCTCCTGGGCCAGGTTCAGATTTCTTACTCGGGGGCCGAAGGCTTTCCTAAACTTGTCGACCTCATTAACTAGCCGGTCGATGTACTCCGGCCACTTCTCCCGTTCATAAAGGTCTGCCTCGCGAAAAAGCGAGATGATCTTGTCATCATTCTCGGGATTTGGATTCCACTGCAATTTATGGCCGATCTCGGCTTCGACGGCGGAACGATGAGCAAGCAGCTGGGGCAGAGCAGCTTCAGCAACTTTCTCTCCGAGGTACACTCGCACGCCGATGCGGCCGTCAGCTGTGTTCGCAATGTTCGACAGATATATGTTTGAGCTGCTGCCGGTTTGATGGACACCAGGATTTGGTGTTTCATGAAGCCGGAGGTGGGCGATGAAGAGACGGAAGTTCAGTCGCGAGTTCAAGATCGAGGCGGTCAAGCTGGTTAGGGAGCGCGGGGTGTCGGTGGCGCAGGCCGGGCGCGACCTGGATGTTCATGAGAACGTACTGCGCAAATGGGTGAAAGAGTTCGGCTCCGATCCGGTGCAGGCCTTTCCCGGCCACGGGCAAATGAAGCCCGAGCAGCGAGAGATCGAGCGGCTGCGCCGTGAGGTCGCCAAGCTAAAGGCCGAGCGGGATATCCTAAAATGCGGAACGTCTTTGAAGTCAGAGAATTCGTCCTCGACCTTTGGTTTGCAAAGCCACGATATCTCTCGCGCACCCGAGACCAATTAAGCTCTTAGCCGCTCCGCCGTCGGGAGTAGGAGGCACTGGAATGCAGCAGGGTGCGCATAGTCGGAGACAGCGTATCCGAAATGGAGCCTTCCTTCTACTTGGCTTCATGGGGTGGTGCAGGGGCCCATCCTCAATATCAGCCGCACCGCCCGTGTCTGTGCCGAGCCGCCTTAACGCCCATAGGGCTTGGGCAGGCCGGGAAAAGCGCCGAAGGCGGGGCTTGATAACTCATCGGCCGCAGGCGGGACGAAGCCACAACAGGCTCTCAGCCCAAACCGGAGCCGACTAAGGCTCCAACAGCTATCCCGAGTGTCATGTAGATCCCATACGTCAGCTTGCTCATGGACGCGCTCCGTTTGCCCATGGGTCGTGATTTGTGATTCGGCGTCAAGCCTGCGAGGTCAAGCAAAATCGGCATTTTTGCCCTTTTCCCTCAACCGCAATGTTTCATCGGTGGATAGGACTCTCAAGCTTGCGCTTCGGTGAATCCGAGGATGATAGATGGTCTCCGTCTAAAAAACGGAGTGATTCGCATGGAGCAATTGCTGAAACGCTGGTGGGACGGGGAGTATGTGCCGCCGCGCAATGACCCCAACGGTTTGGTTTTCATCCTGCAGGGGGCCTACAAAAGGCACTGGACTTCGAAGGCCGCACACGTTGTGGCCGAGTTCTGGCTGAAGTACTGGCAGTGGTGCATGGGCTTCGGCCTCGCAGTTATCGGCCTTATCTGGAGACATTGAGTTCGTGACTGAAGCGGAAAAGGAGAACCGGCTTGACGCTGTCAGGCGCGTGAGAAAAAGGGTTCTCGCGCTCGAAGAAAAGTATCCCCACCTTCATGGATTTGGGGAATTTCTCGACGACTTCAACAAGGAAACCGAGCGTGGTGCCGCGCTAGCCGCAGCAGCTTTTATCGATGACCTTCTGCAGCGAATATTGGCGGCGTTTCTTGTCAACAAGGCGTCGGCCAACAAATTGCTTTCGCGGTCTAACGCGCCCCTATCGTCCTTCTCTGCTCGAATCGCGGCCGTCCGAGCCCTTGGCTTGCTGTCGGAAACTGAATGCCAAGAATGTGAGTTGATAAGAAAGATCAGGAATGAATTCGCCCACCAAGTCAAGATGTCGTTTGACGACAAAAAGATCCAGGGCTTGTGTTCGTCCTTGACCTACCGAGCAAAGCCCTATGCTGATGTGGCGGTAAGCACGCGGGGCGCATTTACGACGGCTGCTATCGCGCTCATCGTTAACCTGACTAACCGGCCAAACCATGTAGCTCGCCAAAAGCTCACCGCGAAAGATTGGCCACGGTAGAGCAGATGACTCCTTACACGAAAAAGCAGAATCCGCGGACACCGCCGCCGGTGAAGGGGGCCGCAAGGTCATCTTTGACTTCATGGACCTCGGCCTGAACGATATGAAGTACACGCTCGAAGCCACGCATCGTGTATACCAAAATGCTCGCAAGCCTCACGATGAGCTGATGGCGCGGGAGTTTCGACGCTTGGACCGCGAGAACGATCGTAGCAAGAAAAGATCGCAATCTGATATGGACGGGCAGGAGTTCGATGCCCCGCTGGATGCCCGAGGAAATGAAAGAGCTGTGGCTTAAAAGCCCAAACGCCTTCTTGATTGGCAAACGATGAAATGGCCCCGGTGCTGCATTGTGCTCGACCCTAATTCCATACGCGTAGCATGCGGGTCATTGAGGGGTTCGGCGTAACCTGGATTAGCGGTTGGAAAGATGGCCAGAGGTGCGTCTGGACTGACGACGAGGTGACACTGACAAAGTTCACTATGACGTTTGGTTACGCCGCGGAAATCACCGATCGGAAGTAGTAGGCGTTTCTTCCACATGCTCGATGAAGGTCAGGCCGCCTTCGCCGTGGTCCATGGCTTGGAAAACGGTCAGCCCCGAGTTCTCGAACATCACCCTCCAAGCCGCCTCCAGGTCCTCGTAGGCCGCAAGGACGATGTCAGGGGTGCAGGTTTTCTCCCATTCAGGTCCTATGTCATAGCGCTTCCCGTCCAGCGCTCCGATCTCCGCTTCAACGATCTTGTCCATTTCGAAGGTCTGCGGCTTGGCGTGTGCGAACACGTCCCGCAGCTCTTTCAATGCTTTCATGCTGCTAAACGGTCTCACCGACCAGTCGGGCGCCAGCTTTAGCGCCGAAAACACCTGCTTGATCTTGTCATTGATGGCCTGGCGCTCGTGCCATGGTTTGATCAGCTCGGCTCCGAAGAAATTGAGGTAGGCCTCAAAGGCGAACGCGATCATGGTGGAGCACGCCATGCAGTCAAAGAATAGTGCATCGCGCGTATTCGACGCCAGCTTGTCCTTGATGATGTTCTGAAAATAGAAGGCCGCGCTGTCGAGATCGTTGTGCGGACGAACATGCCGGGTCTCCTGAACCCGCGCCCTTATTCTCTTAGCCATTCCCGCCCCCTATTGCGTTGCCAAGCCAACTTGGCCGTCTTCGGCGTCTAGCCGTAAAGATTGCCCCTTTAAACCTGCGCAAAGATCGTTGGGTAGCCTGTGTAATTCTTTCCAGGCGATATCCTTAGGCCACATGCCCGCTCAATCAACTGATGGGCGATCCACGCCCGATCTATTACGGGGCAGTACAGCAGAGATTTTGACAAGAACTGGATCAGTTCATCCTCACTCATCAGCTGCGCACCGTAGAAGTGATACGATTGCCCAGAGTGGGCGAGATAGCCCTTCATCTCCAATGCTTCGGCTATTTGCCGGATAAGCAAGTCATTGTGAGCCGACTCTCTACAGTGGAAGTCAAGCATTGGAATGTGTCGCTTTACTCCATCTGAAACATCGCACCCTCGATGAGAGAGCGAGGGTCGTGCCGCGGGCTAGGGAATCAACAAGCGCAACGAGCCCTTCCACAGTGACTCTTTCTCTCGGTATAAGCTCCGCAGTATCGCTTTGTCGATTGTGCCTTTTCGCGAGGGTGAGTAGCGTCTGGGCTGCAACATCCCTAACGCTGATGAGTTGTAGGAGGCACTCCCAGAAGGGTAGGCATGTGCTTGCTCTCAAATCCAATGCATCCGCTACCAAGATCCGCTCGTCTTCGCTGAGCGCAGCGTTCTCTTGGATTGGTGGCGAGGCGATTGGTTTGAATAGATAGATCGCGTCTACAAGCGAATTGCGCGAGACCAGTTCACATACAAGATCGAGCGCAGTCATCATGGGTTTAGGCTATCCAGCGGATGGTCCGTTCGATATGGCGAAAGTGGGAATAGTCAAAGCTCTCATATCTCTTATTGATTGCGAGCAGTCTGCCAGTGACGCGCACCGAAACCGTTGCCATGCAGGCCAACGCCGCCGCCGGCACGGGCGAAGGCGTCGTTACGGCTGAGCAGCGCCAACGGATCGAAGAGGTGACCGCCGCCTATGGCGCTGCCACCGAGGCCATTGAAAAGGCCACCGTGGCGCAGTCAATCCGGCGCGGCCGGCAGACCTCACTCCTAGATCCTCAAGACGTGCAGATCGCCGAACAGCTTAGGGGCCTCTATTCGGACGTAGGGACCGCCCTGAACTCGGTTGAGGCGTCGGCCATGCGGACCAATGAGGCCATGCGCTCGATCGGCAGCACCATGAGCAGCAGCCTTACGACCGGCCTCGCGGACATCCTGGACGGCACAAAGAGCGTATCGGCCGGGTTCGCGGACATGTCCCGGGCGATCGTCCGCGCCCTGGAAGAGGCCATGATCAAGATGCTGATCGTGCAGCCGCTGATGCGAACTCTGTCTGGAGGCCTTGGCTTTGCAGACGGCGGGCTAGTCGGCGGCACCGCACCGGTTACCAAGGCGTCGGCGGCTACATCGCGGGATCAGGAACGGGCACGTCGGACAGCATTCCGGCGCGGCTCAGCAATGGTGAATTCGTGGTCCGCGCCTCCGCCGTGGCGAAGCATCGCGCGGTCCTGGAGGCGATCAACAGCGATCGCATCCCCCGGTTTGCCGATGGCGGGCTTGTCGGCGGCGCCGGCAGCGGGGCCGCGCCCATGATCGCGCCCTCAAATGTCATCGCGCCGTCGATCAGCGTCACAGTCCAGGGCACCCCCGGCATGTCGGACCAGGACCACCAACGCACCGGGGAGAACGTCGCGCTCTATTGAGCATCAGGTTCGCACCATGATCGCTCAGGAACTCCGCACCCAGCGGCGTCCTGGTGGAGTCCTCCGGTGACGAAACAGCGCGTGATCCTGAATTCGCCCGCTATATCTCTTCACTGAACCCAACCTGAAATGCGAAAGCCACCCGGCGGCGAACCCGGATGGCTTTCTGGAGGACCCGAACGTGCCGTTGCTTAAGAGAACGTCCGAAGATCACCATCTATATAGCGGGACCGTTGCCATTTCGCAGGACAACCGGCCTCAAAAACGGTCGAAAAAAGTCCCCAAGCGGGTTCGGCAATCCGCCTTCAAAGACAAGAAAATCCTCGAAAAAATAGCCGCTTTCCGCGTTCCGGCTCACATGCTGGCCGAAGAGACTTCAGTTGCACACCCCACACCCTCTAATCTTCGTATCGGCAGCTCCGTAACACCCTCCAACGACAACATACCCGTGTGGGCTCTTACCGGTGACGTAGTCAAAGCCGTGGCCGCGACAGCGGCCCTCCAGATCTCAGACAAGCCCGCTTATGCGTTCACCTTCAACCTGACTCAGAAGGCGCGGGAGA
This sequence comes from Bradyrhizobium sp. 164, assembly GCF_023073715.1. Taxonomy (GTDB): domain Bacteria; phylum Pseudomonadota; class Alphaproteobacteria; order Rhizobiales; family Xanthobacteraceae; genus Bradyrhizobium. Next base: position 76,753 of record NZ_JADPKA010000001.1, on the reverse strand, counting down.
AGGCCCTGACTCATCCACAAGGCTTCCTTGAGTCACTGAAGCGGTCTTTTGACAACCAACTCGCCCGGGCTGGCGTTCGGTTGCCTTACTGGTTTTGCATTGATCGTGATTGGGATGGACGCCTGCATATCCATGGCGCCTTCGCTGGCGTCACCGAGAACGAGTTTCTAAAGGAAGCTATGCGAAGGGCCTGGGGTGAATGGCCGGGGCGGGGTAAACAGTTTCAGATCGACATCAAGCCTTTGCGCGATGATGGCTGGGCAACCTACGCCACGCGCAACCTGCGGCGTGTGTCAGCGAAGATCGGCCCAGCCTTCACGGTCACCCGGCCGCTGCAACAGGACGCGAGATGGACCTACAGCGAGATTAGGGAGATCATGTCTTTTTCATCCAAGGCTTCCACGGAGCGTCGTCCGGTTCATCCCAAATAATCTGCGCAACGCCTATAGGGGTTCCCACAGTCTGGGTGGCTGATTGGGCTGCTATTGCAGCTTCCGCCGAAGGGTGAACGATGCCGCTGGGATATCGGCGGCCGTCTTTGTCGGCGAAAATGTTGGTGTAGCCGTTGAAGGTGGTGAACTTCGGCAAACCTTTTCTCCTCTGACTATGCCTCTATGCGCCGGCTGTGACCGCCGCCTCGGGGATGTCCGGCGCTTTAGTGTTACTACCTCCCTCAAGCTGGAGGGGGTGCTGAACACCCTTCCCCGCTTCGGCAATCTCCTGCGCCATCGCTATGATCAGGCTCTCTCCGTTTGCGAACAGCATTCTGGCGTCGCCTTCGGTTAACACGACCCGGGGATGAACGATCGGATTGCGGTAGTCCTCTCTCATCTGATCCAATTCAGTGAGCGTCTTTTTAGACGGGCAGGGAGTAGGTTCCTTTTCGGCGATCTTCTCCAGGGCGCTGATGTAATCCTTCCAACCGTGCAGCGTTGCGCCAGCCCTACCGCTGAACAACTGATAATAGACTTCAAGGCAAGCCTCCACAGCGCGAGCAACGTGGAAGCCCGAGGCGGAAAGAAGATTGAACGCCAAGCACCGGCCAGCCGCTTTCCAATCGTCTTTTGCCTTCTGTGGGATGTGGGGCTGCAAGTCAGCGGGAAAGGTATTGTCGGCAGCATCAACCAATGCTGGCGTATGATAGATGCCACGACGAGGCACGAAGTATGTGGCGGTTTCTCGCATCTCTTCGGCAAAAACAGTCTCAAACTCACTGACTGCGGATCGTATCCAATTAAGCTCCCATTCCTTAATCGGGGGATCCTTCTCATCGGGAAATCGCAGGGAAGACTTACCTTCAGCATCCTTCGTCTGAAATCGTTCATCCCAGAGCGAATTCATGCGCAAATACGCCTCTCTTGCTTTTCCGTCGGTTATGCCGATGGGGATTGGCTGCCCACCGAGGAGGCCCTCCATCTTTACCTTAGCCTGCCACAAGGGCCAAAATACCCGCTGTGACGGAAGCTCACCTGATAGCTCGATCAGCGTCTGTATGGTTTTTCCAAAATCGTAAAAGGAAAACGGATTAATTCTTTCCACTTCACTTCCCCGGTGATTATCGGCCCCTTGGGGAAAAATAATGAGGGATGGATCAACTTGCTACAACTGTTACTTGAGCTCAGCTGTGGATCGCTGGACCCTGCTTGCCATTGTAAGTCAGTGCTGACTTACAATCTTTAGATGAAGCAACGGCTTGACGCCACTTTAGGAACATGAGTCTCATGGCAGCGTGCATCACACCAACCATGGGGCTGATCTTGTCCGCTGCATCTGGAACGTTCATTCCGACCTCCGCCTACAACGATCTCTTCACGGCTCTGAATGAGATCGACAGCCGCAATCTCTTCAGCGAGGGGAGCCGGGCCGCCGGCGAATGCCGCGAGAACGAGATCAAGCTTGTGCTCGGCATGACCGGAGACATCTGGCCGCTCGAGATTCGCGGCGACCTGATCATTGACGCGCTAGAGCATGCGGACAATATGTCGCACTGAAGAGTGTGCGAAGTCCCATATCGCGCTGACTATAGGGGCCGATAAGCGAACACCTCCGTTCGCTTCTCCTCTATCAGTGACACAGCCGGCGGCACAAACCGCCGGCTGAGTTGTCAGGGGAGAAACTCATCTACTGATACGGAGAGAAGTGAATGCCTATCGATCCCTTTAAGCCTATCACATATTCCGCTGCCCGCCGTCGCTACAAGCGTGCGACCGGTCAAAGCCTTTGCACTCTCACCGCGCGCGAGAGTGAATTCCATTCCGGTGCGAAATACGCATTGGTCAATAAGGAAGGCGACATCACTGCAACCGGCAATATCGATACCGTCGAAGCGTGGTGCCGCGGCGAAGGCGTGCTGATGCCGCACGAATTCTTGAAGCAAGCAGCATGACCAGCTTCACCTACGACGACGATCGCCGCACCGGCAGTTACGAAATCCGTTCCGGCATGGTGCGCGTCGCCACCGAATTTGGGACCAAAGCGACCCAGGTCGGCGGCTCGCCACCATTGGTCATCGCCCGAATGCTAGCCCGCGAGTTGACGCAGGCGGCGAAGCTCAAGTGACCGGAAAAGAGGGCGCGGATCACACCGCGCTCTCTTGCTTTTGGGCACCGCCCTATTGCTCAGAATCGTCCTCGCGCTTAGATTGCGCGGGGGGATTCTGGAATGCAGCACGTGGTAATGTTCAGCGCTGGCGCAGGCTCTTGGGCTGCCGCTAAGCGAGTGGCCGAACGTGTTGGCCTCGACCGCCTGCAACTTTTGTTTACTGACACTTTGATGGAAGACCCGGATGCCTATCGATTTTTGATCGAAGGCGCGGCCAATGTCTTCGGAATCTCCCTCTCGGGGAGAATGAAGGTTCCATCATACTCAGAGTTTCCGGACTTCAGGGATCGGCCAAAGTGGAAAAGATACTTGGAGCGTTTGAGCACGGAAGCAGTTGCGACTATCCCTCAACTTGTTTGGTTGAAGGATGGTCGGGACATCTGGGAGGTGTTTTTTGACGAGCGGTTCTTAGGCAATAGTAGACTCGATCCGTGCAGCAAAATTCTTAAACGTCGCGCTGCTGACAGATGGCTTGTAGAAAATTGTGATCCCCGCGATACCGTTTGCTACGTAGGAATAGACTTCACGGAGGCGCACCGCTTCGATGACGGACGTGGTGGAGGTCTGAGGCCAAGACGCGCCCTGGAGGGGTGGACGTATGAGGCTCCGCTGTGTTCGGAGCCCTGGCTAGCCAAGTGGGACGTCATCGAATGGATGCGAGCCGAAAGGATCGCGCCGCCTCGCTTATACGCGCTTGGCTTCAGCCACAACAATTGCTTCGGGTTTTGCATCAAAGCGGGGCACGCGCACTATCGCCTGCTGTTGCAGACGCTGCCCGACGTGTATTCTTATCACGAGCAGAAAGAGCAAGAGATCAGAGAATACCTTGGGAAGGACGTATCTATCCTCGCGGATCGACGGCATGGCAATAAAAAGCGGCCGCTCACGTTGCGCGCTTTCAGAATGCGCGCAACGTCGGAACACGCCTCGTCAAGCGAGGATTCAGATTATGGTGGCTGCGGATGTTTTATCGACCAAACGGCTTCGACGGAGTGATCATGTCCACGGGCGGTGCATTCATACAAGTGGTTGCCAGCACGACCGCGTCCGCCGCGGACGTTTGGACGGCAAAAGACTACGCGACTGTTATTTCTCCGTTGGGCAGTGCAGCGGTCGGCATCGTTGCCCTCATTGTTAGCGCCGTAATGACGACGAAGACGCTTCGCGTGTCCCAGCTCAACAATGAAGCTACGATCTGGCAAAAGGCAAATGAGCTCGAAGTAAAGGAGATTCAGGATAAGCTGGATCGCTTCTATGGCCCATACAGTCAGATGTCTGGCACAAACGCGTTGCTATCCAGAGACCTGCGCAGCCGGCAGCAGGATTCATCCACTTTCTTGTTAATTGAAAAGTTGTTCGACAAGAGTTGGCTGGAGTCTCTCCCAACAGATCAGAAAGCGCTCGTCGGCGAGTTGGTGACCAATGCGGGGAACATGCGCAAGTTTATTCTAGACAATGCGAAAATGGCTGATGCGAAGATCCAGCCATATTTGTCACGCGTTTGCGCGCACTATAGGATTTTGGAGCTGGCGCATGCTGGCCAACTCGGAACTGATCCGAAGCCATACGTAAGTAAATACGTATTTCCCATCCAGATCGAAAAGGTATTGGCTTTGGAAGTTGCGCGCCTCGAGAGCCGCAAGCAGCACTTGCGATCGCAGCCAAGCAAGCAGCCTCCCATGATAGGCGAGCTACTGATACCCGAAGACTTGAAATTGCCGGAGTGGCAGTATCCGAAGCGCCAACACAGGGACGGACTAAATATGCCGATTGTAGACAAGGAGCAGCCTGGGGCGAGCAAATAAGCCGCGCCATTCTCACGAAAAGCTATAGTGAATCGACTCGATCATCGCCATGCGATCCCGCAGAGGTCCTTCCGGCAATACGCCATACCGCCCCGTGGTGCTGGCCTTTGCATGCCCCGGCAGTATGCCATGCTGCTCATCCAGGTAACCCGCCGCGCGGAAGGCGTCGGTGACGTTGTGGCGGAAGCTATGAAAGTTAACGCGCCTGTCCACCTTCACGCCGACAGCTTTGAAGTAGGCATTGAAGAATTTCGAGGCCTCACCGAAATAGCCGCGCTTGTCGCGATCGACTTCGGAAAACAATCGCTGCTCGCCGCGTGCGGCCACGCCTGCATGGTAGTCAAGGAAACCCAACTCGATCAGCCTGGAGTGGACCGGCACCACACGCATTGACCCGTCCGTCTTGGTGGACTTGGTCGAGCTTTCATCCTCGCCGCCAACCTCAGTAATGTGAAATATCCACACGCCATGAAGTTGGCGCACGTCTGACGTCAGCAACTGGCAAAGCTCGCCCAGGCGAGCACCGGAATAGATCGCGATCAGCGGAATCCAATATCGCCAGTCTCGCACCGCCACATTGCCCGGTTTGCTCTCGGCGCCATCGCCTCGGCACGTGCCGAACAGCGGCGAGTTGAAGATCGTCTTGAGCTGATCGACGGTGAACGGGAAGCGGTTCTTCCGTCGCTTGTCGATCGACAGATACATTGCGCTCATCACGTCATCGTCGATATACTCGTTTTGCAAGAGCCATCGTGCGAAACTGCCGAGCGCCGCCAAATATTTGTTGATCGAGTTTTGGCTAATCGTCGGCTTTTTGACCGTCTCGTTCGCCTCAATTACCTTACGGAATGACATTCCCTCGAATGCCTTGCTGTCCGCCGCCTTCACCGGCCAGCGGGCCAGCTCTTGTTTCCAGTTGCGGACGGCTTTGCGCGTGATCACCGAGACGTGCGACGCCTCGCCGACGAATTCGGCGAACAGCTTCACAATCTTGCGGTTCTGATCCCAAGTATCCGGCCGCGCGTCTCCAAGCCGCTCAGTCTTGAACTTGTCGTAAAGCTCCATCAGCGTTTCGCCCGGTGCGGCAACCCGTTTGCCCTGAGTGAGATCGGCGGGCACGACGATCGGATCAGAGGGCACACCGGACCAGTTGCCGGCATCGCGTTCGGCGGCACGCTCCAGAACCTCGATTTGTGCGCGCTGCAATCGCTGGCATAGATCGCGGTAGGCCGGCGAGCCTTGACGACCAGCAGCCGTTCGCTTTGGATCACCTCATCAGCCTTCCATTCGATTAAGGCCGTCTCACCGGTGGCGAGGTGCTTGCGTAGCTCGGCAAGCTGGATCGCCCGCCGCTCCCGGTCGAGCTTCGCCGCGTCCCTCATGACGATCAGATCAATGGTCGCGTTAAGCTGCACCATCGGGTCGCTGGACCAGAGCACGCGGCCCGCCTCGATATCGGTTGCGAGCTTGTCGGTTACCTCACGCAACGCCGCGACTGTCGGCAACGCCGCGCGCGACCGGCCGTCGTGGTCCAGCCCGGTTTCATAGTGGGACCACACCGCCGTCTGGAGATCGGCCGGGGAGGGCTCCCGGCGCTGCTCCATGTCAGCGAAGCGAGCACGGAATGACGCGATCACAGGCGCCGCTCTGTCACGCGCCTGCCTGGGGTCGCTCGTCTTAAGTGACTGCCAAATCTCTTTCCGCTTAGGCACCGGCTGGAGCTTCAGCGGCACGCCGACGCGGACGTAATAGGACGTGCGACAGGACGTTTTTGGATGTTAGTGGCGATCGACATTCGAGTCCTCGTAACCGTGACTCGTAACCACTACTCGTAACCGCTAAGCATGAAAAGCTGTTTTAGATCAAGCGTTTGTTGAATTCGTTGAATTTTTGCTGGGGGTCCTGAGCGTCCAGGTTCCCCAGCCAACCTAAGAGTCCACAGCGGGATCAAGCGACTTTCTGTCGATCGCAGAACCTAGCCTAGTCAATCCACACCTTTGGTCCACTTCGACCGAGAGGGGCTTTGACCTTTGCGCAGGAAGGCCCGGGCGCACCGGCCGAGATGGTCCCTGACAGGCGCCACCGCAAGTTCAATGTACATTGGTGCTCGAAGGGTGGGCACGACAGAATTCTAGATCGCAGCGTTGGCCTGGTCGATCCGAAGGAGTGCTTAATCGGGTGCATCGTGGGCCAGTACCGGCACATGTGGAGCGCCGGCAGCAGCGAAGGCTGGGGATCGCGACGGCTAATTTCCACGATAGTTTGGCGATCGCTTCTCGAAGAACGCGTTCATTCCTTCCTGCTGGTCAGCAGTGTTGAATGCGCATCGAATTGCCTGGCGCTCGAATTCGAGCCCGGCGTCCAGGGTGGTCTGAAAGGCGGCGAGAACGGCCACCTTGGCGAGCTCAGTCGAACGCGGCGGCTTTTGGGCGATCAGTTCGGCGATCTCGAGCGCTCGCGCCTGTGCCTGGCCGCTTTCGACGACTTCAGCGACAAGGCCGGCCTGCATCGCCGCACGGGCAGAAATGGATTGGCCAGTCAGTATCATCAGCATGGCCAGAGATTTGCCTGCCACGCGCGTCAGACGCTGGGTTGCGCCGTCGCCTGGCAAAATCCCGATGTTGATTTCAGGCTGTGCAAACCGCGCTCCTTCGCCTGCTATGGCGATGTCGGCGACCAAGGCCAATTCGTGACCGCCACCGAAGCAAATTCCCTCAACCGCGGCGATAAGAGGCTTTGGAAAATTGGCGATGTCCCGCCACGCAGAACGTCGCGCGGGATTGTCGATTGCCTCAAACCCGCGCTGCTGCATCTCCTTAATATCGGCTCCGGCAGAGAAGAAGGCTTCGTGCCCGCAAAGGACGACGCAACGAACATCCTCATTGAGCGCAGCGTCCCGCAAGCTCGCGCCAAGCTGCGCGATCAGGTCGTTGCTTAAGGCGTTTCGTTTCGACGTCCTGTTCAGCGTCACAACGCGCACATGGGCCCTGGGAGAGGTCGAGAGGATGAGATCGGGCTTGCCGGTCATTGAGGGTGTCTCCTGAAAGAAGTCAGAAAGGCAGCCAATATACTGAAATCGTTTTCCACGCAAAACATGCTTCATTATAGTCAATCCGACTGACCAGGCTTCGAGCTGTTTCTGGCTGCTCAAGAAAGAAATTGCTGGTCAGACGGAGAGAAGGTTCAGGGGCAGCATTTTCCGCGCTTGACTCCGGAATCTAGAGCGCCTACGTTTATGAAATCGATTTCAGAACTGCGATTTTTCTTAGCGAGATGACGGCGTGGTAGCGCGGCGCCGTCCAACAAGAACAACAGCTTCTTCACGAGTGCGCTTTGGCGACAGGAGGGATGGAAACCATGGGAATGGGACACGGGCTCGCGCGCGTTTTGTACGCAGCGCGTTCGGTGGCGTCTGCTCTTGGGCAGCTGCACAGATCGGAATCGCCGCTCGCGATCTCTTTGACTAAGGTCATGCAAGAGCCGGTCGTGCGGCCGCACCTTGCGAATCGCGAACCAAGACGGCCTTATCGGCGGCATGCCGCGTACCCGTTGGCGCCTGCGCCTTCACCGCTACGAGCCGGCCCGCTCAAGTCGCGTTTATCTTAGATAGCGCCGCACTCCGCGCAGTAGAGCCAGCGAGCGGCTGCTCGCCCTTGCTTGACCGCGGCATCATTAACGCCATTGACTGAGCTCGAGGACACATGAACATTATTGCTCAACCCAGTGCCGTATCTGTTCAGCTTGATAATCAGATTGCGAACAGACGGATGACCGTCGGCCTCGGAGGGGGCGTAGCGCTGGAGTGGTACGACTGGAACGTCTACGGCGTGATGGCGGCGTTTCTCTCGCCGCACTTCTTTCCTTCCGATGATCCCACGACCTCGCTGCTTGCGGGGCTAGCCGTGTACGGGGCGGGCTTCTGCGCGCGGCCACTGGGAGCGGCTTTGCTTGGCCCAGTCGCAGATCGCATTAGCCACAAGCGAGTGATGATGATCTCGGTGACGGCGATGGCGGTTTGCTCGCTGCTGATCTCTCTATTGCCGACCTACCGGGACATCGGCGTCACGGCGGCTGTGGCGCTGCTTATCATGCGCCTTATTCAGGGGCTTGCTACCGGGGCCGAGGCGGGTGTCGCCAATGCAATCGCAATTGAACTGGCGCCGCCCGGAGAGGAGGGGCGTTATCTGGGGCTGATCGGTGGCACTTTCATTCAGCTAGGCAACCTTGGATCCAGCCTGGTTGCGTTTCTGGTGAGCGCATCGGTTGCCCCCGAAGCGATGCGCGAGTGGGCCTGGCGCGTACCCTTTGCGGTCGGCGGGGTGCTGGGCCTACTGATCATTTATCTGCGCACGTCGGTACCGGAGACCTTGATCCATCGGGTTATGCATCGCGAGGATGAGTCGTCGCGGATTCAGGAAACCACCGGCGGTGTGTGGAAGACGCTCTGGAGCGTGCGGCTATCCCTGCTTGCGGTCATCCTGGTGATCGGATCGGTGCAGATCGCCAACTATGCCTGGAACACCGGTCTGCCCAATATGGCGAACACAGTGTTCAAGGAGAATAGCACCTCTGTATACGGAATTATGACGCTGATGGTCTTGATCTGGATGTTGGCCGCCCCCCTTGTTGGCGCCTTCGCCGACAAGGTGCGCCCCTCGCGTGCGTTCACGCTGCTGCGCCTACTGCTCATCCCATGCTTTTTCCTGACGCTGCTTTATTCGGAGAAGGGCATCTCCACGTTCTTCCTTGTCACGGTGTTCGGCGGAGCCATCGTGGGGTTCAACATGGCCCTCTATAACTTCATCGCTACCACCCTGATGCCGCGTGCCGTGCGCACCACGGGCGTAGCGCTCGGTTACGCGCTCGGCGTCTCATTGTTTGGCGGGACCTCACCGTATCTTCTTGTGTGGTTGCAACGCGAGCACATGGCCTGGATGTTTCCTGTCTACGGATCGTTGATAGCGCTCTTAAGCGTGGTGGTCTACCACTTCGCCAAAAGGCGTGGCCGCGTCTACATCGGTGACTGAACGCCTTCTGCCTGCCGCTTGCGCCACCCAGCAGAGGCAAAGCCTTCCTTATCAGACGCAAAGCATGTCGACCGGCGAGTATCTCTTGATGCTGGGCAAGAGCATGGGATTGGGACGAGCGCCTTCGCCAGCAGCGGGACACGTGAGCAGTCCTCATCGCATCCAGGGCCGCTTATGGGCGACGACGTCCATGAACTGGAGTCCATCGAATGAAAACGCCATCGTCGCCGCACTTCGCGCCCGTCGACTTGCAGCGATATTTCAACGCCGGTCGCCTGGAACTCGATGAGGGGTTCGGCAGCCGCCCAGGCGACACCGGCTGGATCGATTCGCTTCGAGGACCGCAGACGTATCGAGGCATCCCGTTTCTATTCGGCGCCAACGCCGGAGCGGATGTGCTGGCCTTGCGTCCCGGGGGGCTTCCTGTGGTGATCGCGCTGCCGCCCACATTGGCCAGCTACGTGCTCTTTGTGCAAGTGGTCGCGGACCGCCCACCCGTAAGCCCTCAAGGCTTCGGGGAGATCGGGCCGGCAACGCTGCCTGTGGAGGGCAATTCGCTCGGCGATCGGGTGTCGACATACGTGCTCCGATACGTCGACAGCACCGAGGCCGACGTGCCGGTGCTACGGCGGTTCGCGGTCCAGCAGAACCATATCTCCTGGAGCGCGAGCCCGTTCGCGGCGCTGCCATTACGGGGGCCCATCGTGCACGCAAGCACCGGCGAAAACTGCGCACTCGGCAGAACGGCGGGCGCGAGCTTCTTCCATGGCGAGACCCGCACCGAATCGGGGCGCATGGATCGACAAGGGGAGAACTTGTGGCTTTATGCGCTCCAAAATCCATATCCGGAGAAGGAGCTCACCGCGCTAAGCTTGCGAGCGGAGCAAGAAGTTTCTCTTGTCTTTGCGGTGACCACGACAAGGCTCACCCAGCATCCCCTGCGCCTCCAGGCTCGTCGCAAGCTGAAGATGCGGCTACCGCCCGGAGTGCATCTGAATAAACTTGGCGAGCTCGACGTCGATCATCGGGGCGAACAGATCGGCATGGATCTCGGCACGGTGATCTCCGCCCGCGCGGCGCTTGACTACGCGAGATCGGACTGGCTCGGTGACAAGCACGACGTGCAGCCGGTGCGTTCCGAGGACGAGGTCATCGTCGAGTACTCCGCCCATCCCGACGCAAGGCTGTACCTACGCTCCGACGACGGCCGCTTGCACCTTGCCGATCTTCGGTCGCTGGAAGCTGCCGGGAACGCAGGAGACACCTCGCTGGAGGTGGTGCCCATCGCGCCGGCAACAAGGCCCGTCAAAATCCGCATCGTAGAGAAGGGCAACGGCGTGCGTGTCGCCGCGCGCCTGCATGTGCATGGCGCGGATGGGGAGTATCTGCCGCCCAAGGGGCACCACCGCAAGGTCAATACCGGAAGATTCGAAGACTTCGCCGGGGAGTTTACGAACGGGCTGAACCAGTACGCCTATGTGGATGGCAGCTGCGAGGCGGACTTGCCGATCGGGCCCGTGTTCGTGGAGATCAGCAGAGGCTTCGAGGTGCGGCCCCTACGCCGTATCGTCCAAGTCACCGCGACCACGGAGGAACTCACCTTCGAGCTGGACAGGGTGCTGCGCTGGCGCGAACAGGGCTGGGTCAGCTCCGATACTCACGTCCATTTCCTGAGCCCGCACACAGCCCTGCTAGAGGGCAAGGCGGAGGGGGTCAACGTCGTCAACCTGCTCGCGGCACAATGGGGCGAGTTATTCACCAACGTGGCCGATTTCGACGGGCGCACGACGCTCGGGGCAAAGCACTTCGGCGGGGACGGAGAGTTCCTTGTTCGCGTCGGCACAGAGAACCGTATGCAAGTCCTAGGACACATATCGCTTCTCGGCTACGAAGGCGAGATTATCAGCCCCCTGTCTTGCGGCGGACCCAACGAGGCTTCGATCGGCGATCCTCTGGAAGCGACCATGGCCGATTGGGCGGAGCGCTGCCGCCAGCAAGGGGGCCTTGTCGTGATGCCGCATGCTCCCAACCCGCAAGCCGAGCGGGCGGCGGACATCGTGCTCGGCCTGGTCGATGCCATTGAAATGATGTCGTTCAACCCGCGGACTGCGCAGATCAGCGCATTTGGTCTGGCTGACTGGTACCGTTACCTCAACATCGGTTACCATCTGCCACTGGTCGCCGGCTCCGACAAGATGGACGCTGCCGCGCTCCTCGGAGGCTCGCGGACCTATGTGCAGCTAGGTGCGCGCGATTTCACGTATCGCAACTGGATGGATGCCGTACGCAGCGGAGACACGTTCATCACAGTCGGGCCGCTCGTTGAGGTGATAGTGGAAGGACGTCGCCCCGGGAGCGCGATCGCGCTTCCCCCTTCGGGTGGCACCATCACAATCGACTGGCGGGTCGCATCGGTCAGCGTCGCGCCAACACGGGTGGAGGTGATCCGCAATGGCATCGTCATCGATGAAGTTCGATGTAGCGAGTTGTCGTGCAACAGCCAGCTCGCGTTGCGCATCACCGAGTCCTGTTGGATCGCAATACGCGTTCGAGGCAGTGTGGCGGGGCGCGAGGCCGACATCGCGGCCCACACCAGTGCGGTGTATGTCAAAGTCGGCGACAAACCGGTCTTTGCCACTGCGGACGCGGTGTCGATTCTTGCACAAATCGAGGGATCGATCGCCTATATGGATACGCTCGCTCCCAGGACTGACGAAGCGCGGCACTCGCGCCTGCGAGCTGCCTTGGAGCTTGCACATCATCGTCTGCATCATAAGCTGCACGAACTCGGCGCCATTCACCACCATGGGCCTGTTCACTCCGTTCACACCGAGCGCGAGCACTGAGAAGGGGAAAACGTCGTGTGAGTTGCTCTCCTTTCTCTCGCTCCAGCGCTTGGCGGGCAGCACGGCCGCGGCATGTTCAGCCACGTCCACTTGTGCCACCACCGGTGATATGGTCGCGCAGCGTGGCAGCCCGAACCTTGGAGGAGCGCAGGAGAAATCGATTTCAGTGACAGCGCGTCGGCAGCTTCAGCCCGGGCTGCGCCTGCGACGCGGTGGGCGTTCGCTAGATCTCGGCGGCCCGGTCGATGACCGCATGACCAGTCGATAGGGCAACAGGACACTCCTGGGAAGTGGGCTTCCAGCGATCGCATTGATGAGATAATCGGCGGCTCCTCGGCCAATTTCAGCTGCCGGAACACTGACTGTTGTGAGCGGCGGGTCCATCTGCGCCGCCAGCTCCACATCGTCAAATCCTGTGATGGAAAGCGTAGCTGGCACGGCGACCCCAATTTTGCGGGCCTCTGCCATTGCACCGATGGCAAGGGTGTCGGTGGTGCAGATCACCGCCGTCGTGTCGGGGTGGTCGGTGAGGAGCTGACGAAGAGCGCTGCGACCCTGGGCAAGCGAATAGTCGGCCTTAATGATCTGGGTGGGCCTGAGCGGGAGGCCGGCGTCCGAAAGAGCGCGCTGAATGCCCTCGAGCCTCGCGCGGGATCGGTCGTTGGACGCAGCAACAACATTGGCGATCGCGCCGAAACGGACGTGTCCAAGCCGCAACAGATACTCGGTCATCTCGCGCGTGGCTCTTTCGTTATCGATTCCGATCGCGGGAATGCCGCCAACTGCCTTCGAAACATAGGTCGTGATCACAGGCACACCGGCTTGTTCAATCAGAGCCCTCAGTTCACGTCCATGGGAGCCTCCGACCAGTACAATTCCATCGATGCCGCGCTCGATGAGGCTCTGCAGTTCCTGAAGTTCGCGGCGCTGATCATATTGGGAATTCGCGATGAAGAGCGTATAGCCGCTTTCGCTGAGGCGGTTCTGCAGCGCCTCAACTCCTTCGGCAAAGATGCCGAGCGCCAGCGTCGGAACGATGACTCCAATGGTGCGCATGCGTCCCGACTTCAAGGCTCTCGCCGCGCTGTCTCGCGTGTAGGACAGGTCGGTGATGTGCCGCATCACCTTGTCCCGGAGCTCCGGTCTCACGATTTCGGGATGATTGAGGACGCGCGACACGGTCGCAGGGGACACATTGGCCTTTCGCGCGACATCTTCGATCTTCACGCGCGGTTGCTGGCGTCCTTTGGGCTCGATTGTTGGTTTTTTATCCATCCGGTCTGGTCGCTCAGTCAATGGCATGAGTCCGATCCACGTTAGAACATTGGACAGCCAGCGTTCTCAAGCTCTGTATACGCCCGATCCGTCTTATCCAGTGGAACTCTGGTACATGGGCAGGCGCTGAGTTGGCAGGCCGCCCATTTTGCTTGACTCTGCACATCATGATGCTTATTTCTGAAATCGATTTCAGAGGCCAAGCCAAAATAGAACACCTCTGATCCAAGAAAACTGAAAGCGAGACCATGGTCGATCTTTTGAAGGGCGTTCGCGTCCTGAGCTTCAATCACTTCCTGATGGGCCCCGTGGCTGCGCAGTTTCTCGCCGATCTCGGGGCGGACGTCATTGCCGTCGAGCCACCAGATGGCGCCTTTCAGAGGAAATGGGGCGGAGCAGACAAGCGGGTCGATGGGCAGTCCATGCTGCTGCTCACCGGGAACCGCAACAAGCGAAGTCTCACGCTCGACCTGAAGAAACCTGAAGCCATTGAGATTGCCAGGAAGTTGGTTGCGACCTCGGATGTCATGACTGAAAACTTCCGCCCCGGCGTTCTCGACAAGCTTGGCCTCGGCTACGAGGACGCCAAGAAGATCAATCCGCAAATTATCTATGCTGCGGCCTCAGGCTACGGCCCCGATGGGCCCTACGTCTACCGTCCCGGTCAGGATCTACTGGTGCAGGCAATATCGGGGCTGGCCACGATTACTGGAAGCCGCGAGCAGGGTCCAAGGGCCGTAGGTGTTTCAGCGGTCGATCACCATGGTGCTGCGTTGTTTGCGGCTGGCATTCTGGCCGCGCTTGTGAGGAAAACGCGCACCGGACAGGGGTGCCGGGTTGATGTCAGCCTGTTGTCTGCTGCACTCGATCTGCAGATGGAATCCTTTACTTGTTACCTCAACGGCGAGCGGCCTGACGATGTCCGTCAGCCGGGACCGATCTCCGGTTGGTACTACGGTGCGCCTTACGGCATTTATCCGACGCGTGACGGTCATATGGCGATTTCTCTTGGATCTCTCAGCACAGTGTCGGAGGCGCTCGATGTTCCGGCCGATCAGCGCGTTCCAGACAAGGAGGCGTATCGCCGACGCGACGAGGCATCCGCTGCGATCGCCGCAAATGTCGCAAAGCGCACGACGGCCGAATGCATCGCATTGTTCGAGGACCACGGAATTTGGCACGCCGCGGTCAATGACTATGCAGATGTCGTGACCGATCCGCAGGTCGTGCACAACAAGAACTTCCAGGTCGTCCGCGGGGCGACGGGCGCGCCGATCACGCTCGTCAGCCATCCCGTGCGCTATGATGGCAAGCTGCCCGAAGTCCGACTGCCGCCTCAGAAACTTGGGGCTCAGACCGAGGAAATCCTCAAAGAGCTCGGCTACGACGACCACCAACTTGAAGACCTTTCCAGGAAGGGGGCGGTCGGCGCCTTTACGTCCTCGCGCGCCGCTTGATGACGCTCCCAACGCGCATCACGGCAGGCATGCTAGAGCGCATGTACACACTGGTCATGCGCGTGACGATCGGGCTGAGGCGGATAGGCCCTTGAGCGTTTGCTCGTGATCAGGAGCGATAGCTCGAGAACGCGGCTGCGTGCTCCTGACCCGCTTAAGCCATCGGCTCGGCCGAAGCGAAATCGGTCGGACATTGGACGGTTAGCACCGGGAACGATGCCCTGGGATTTCGGCAAGTGGCAAAGGAGTATCGGATATGAGCAAGTCGCGCTGGGCACACGCAATAGACCTGATGCAAGCACGAGTCGATCAGATGCTTGCCGCGATGAAAATAGAGTTTCCGCATTGGGCAGACAGCTCGACCGGCAAATGGACGACCACGCCGGACGGCGATTGGACGGGTGGCGCATGGCCGGGTATGTTGTGGCTGCTCGCGCGGCGATCTGGCGAGGCGAAATACCTCGATGGAGCTCGGTTCTGGAGCAGCCGCTTGAAGCCGCGCGCGCAGCTGCAAACCGCGTTCAAGGGCTTTGGGTTCTACTATGGGGTCGCTCTTGGCGACGTCCTGTGTCAAGACAAGGACGCAGCTCTCCTGGCACTGGATGCCGCAACCTCGCTCAAGACGCAATTCGATTGCCGGCTTGGCCTCATTCCGCTAGGCCGCGATGCGGAGGAATCGGAAGATGTTGGCAATTCGTTCAGCAGCATCGACTCTCTGCAGGCGGTCCCGCTTCTGTATTGGGCCGCCGCAAGGACAGGCGATTCCTCATACGCTGGCATTGCGGCGCGCCATACCACGCGCGTGCTCGACATTCATATGCGCTCCGATGGCTCAATCGTTCAGTCGAGTGAGCTAAATCCGTCCACCGGCAAGATAGTCCGCCATTTCACCCACAAGGGATTCAGCGACACGAGTGTCTGGGGCAGGGCGCAAGCTTGGGGGCTCGTCTATGCGGCGATCGCGCTTGCTCACCATCCTCATGAGACGCGCTGGATGGAGCAGTTGATGGCGGGAGCGGACTGGTGGCTTTCGCACGTGCCAGCGAGCATGGTCGCGTTCTGGGACTTTGATGATCCTGACATTCCCAACACGGAGACGGACACGGCGGCAACTGCAATCACGTGCTCGGCGCTGCTAAAGCTGGCGCGGCTCGCGCCGACGGCGGCACTGCGCGTCAGATATCGTGAGGCAGGCGAACGGACGGCAAGGGCCCTGATCGAGACCTATCTGACGCCAACAAAGCCGGACGATCCCCGCCCGCCCGGAATGTTGGTCGGCGCCTGTTTCAACAAGCGTCGCGATGCACGCGCTCAGGACTCGGCCAACAATGCAGAGACGATCTTCGGATCCTACTATCTGTTCGAATCATTGAACGTTCTTGATGGACTCATCGAGGCTGAGAAGATTTGACTAGAAGCAGCCCCTATTGCGATCATGGTCCAAGACGCATCGCTCAGCGGCGTGACGCTGACGGTGCCGTTCTTGTTCGGCTTGCACGAGAGGTGCCGCTCGTCAGCTATTTCAAATTAGAGGTACCGCTGCGCGGCGAAGCTGCGTGCGTTGATCGAGGAGGGTGGTGAGGCCCTCGCAGGCCCGCACTCCGGCAACACGAGGCGGTCGGGCCTGACAGGTCAAGGCACCGGGAGAGCGCAGACGTAGATGTGGCGCGACGATCAAGGACGCGATGACGGCGCTATGGGAAGCGTTGGATCGGTATGCGGCAAGCGGCTCAACGTGATGATTCCGGTCTTGCTGCCGGCCCTTGAGCAACATGGGCGATTGAAGCCTGGCCTGGCAGATCGTGATCGTGTTTTCGCGATCACCCCTGCAACCATCGACCGCCTGCGTCGACGTAAGGGTCGCGGCGAGCGGCGGTAGGCGGCGGCGCCGTGCCGGATTCTATTCGACCATCCGACGGAAAGCTCCGATCCGGACGATCAGTGACTGCCCACAGCCGAATTATGCGAAAGCGAAGGTCCGGCGAGAGCGGTTTAGCGATGGGGCTGGCCTCCATCACCAGCCCTCAGAGTGAATCACGATTTGCCGCAAGCGAATCACTTCCGATTCCGTCAGGTAGGAAAATGCTCTAAAGTAATCAAGCGCTATCATGCTCCGTTGACGCCCTATCAGCGCGCGCTGGCGCATGCCAAGGTGACCGCGGCTGTAAAGCGGCGCCTACGTGGATCAGTATCGCTCGCTCCATCCGGTCGGGCTCATGGCCGAGTTTCGCACAAACCACGAGGAACTTGGCAGTTGCGTCGATCGTCGTGCCGGACAGGTGCGCGGCCTGCAACCCGCTTGCACGAGCTCCGCGCCGGCAACCGCAGCGACGTTCGCCAAGAAGCCGTCCGCAGCACGGTGACGGCCGGCGAGGCGCGTGCCACGCACCGAGGCTGCCGTCGGCCTTATAAGACCAGGGTTCGCATGGCCGTCCAAGCTCGACCCGCACATTACTAGGATTGAGGGCTGGCTCGTCGAGGAGCCGCAATTGACTGCGCTCGCAATAACTCACGTTCGACCGCCCGTTCCGGAGTTGACAGCGCGCGCGTTGCCCAGCTCCTTCTTCAAGGCTTTCTCCCGACGGGAGAGTGGGGTGATATTTGCGAGCCATGGGGTTGGGAGCGCAAGGCCAGGGGCATTCCCAGGGCCGAGACAAGAACCGCGACGGCCCCCAGCCACTGTGTTGCGGTCAGAGTTTCCCGAAGGAAGATAGATGCGAAAATGGATGTAAGCACGGGAACGAGCGGTAGCAACAGAGCGGCGGCTGTCGCGCTCATTCGCTGCAGCGCGATCCCGTAGAGGAGGAAGGGGATCGAAAAGAGCAGCAATCCGGATCCGGCCACCGGAACAATATCGCCGATGACCACAGAGAGCGTCGGCAATGGGCGAACGCAAATCCACGCAAATACGACCACTGCAAACGCGACGATCTGGCTCGTTGTCGTAAGGCGCAACGCATCCACGTTTTGCGACATCACACGGACCGCTATGCTGTAGAGTGAGGCGAATAGCACGCCGGCGAGTACGAGAGCGACCCCCAGTCCCGGCGTTGCGGAAGGAGCAGATTCAGAGGTCCATTGCAAAAAGCCGACCCCGGCAAAAGCCAACAAAGAGAGAAAGACGATAGCACGGTTAGGGATCTCGCCAAGGATCAACCACGCAAGAAGTATGACCATCGGCAGTTCAACTGCGAACAGCATCGCCTCTACCGACGCCGGCAGCATCGAAAGTCCGAAGATCGACAGACCAGACGCAAGCGCCGGCTGCAGGATGCCGGCAAGGCCAGCACGCCAATCGCTCAAGCGAGGCGGCGCACCTGAGAAGATCGATAGTACGGTCAGGCTTGCGGCACTCACAGCCAACTGCGCTGTCAGAAGCGAGAGCGGTTCGATGCAGCAGAGCGCGGCCTTGGACAGAACGTTGCCGATGCTCCAGCTGACCGTTGCGAGTGTTCCGCAAAGAAGCGGTAGGAAAAGAGGTGGGCTCTCACTCAAGCTTATGACTCCCTTCGTCGCGGCGATCGGAGTGGGTTCACGGCAATGCACGTTTGAATTCTCGGTTCATGATCTGCCGCCGCCGGATCGCGTGTCGAATCCTGGGCTCTAGTTGTCCTACCCAAGGGCGAAGCCACGAGTATCGCATGCGTTGTTTCTATTAGCCTCGAAGCTTCGTCGTTCCGCACCACTGGCGAATGGCATGGTCGGAGGTAACCGGCGACGCCCTTACGATGATCGTACATGCGTTGTCGATCGCATGAAAACAAGTGAAAGAGCGATAAATCCATACCACGATTTACGTCACCTCCACCCGGGGCAGGCTGCTGCAACCTATGGGGTTGAAGACGGATTGGATCGAGCTGCCGTTCCGCCTTCGAAGGACCTGGATCCGGAGGTGCGTAAGGCGCTCCGGGAGTTTCTAGTCGCATCGCTTGACGGGTACGGCGATTCCCCTCACGTGGTTGATTTCGCAATCCGAGGACGCGCGCCAATGATGATTGGGGAGGACATTATGCCACAACGCAGGGGCCGGCGCTGAGGGCAGGCCTTGCCAAGGCCGTTCAAGGCCTCGGGGCCGCACGCTTCCGCATTTTTCGGAAGCTCGAAAACTGAATCGGTAATCGTAGTCCCTGCTTCTGTCCGAAACCACACGTGCCGAATGTAAGTAAATTGCCAGGGTGTCTGCACACGAGACATTCGGCCGAGAAATTGCGACCAGATTCCTCTGGTTTGCACTGGCCCAAATCATGCTGTGGCTACGGGCGAGAACGCAGAATGGGAGGCGCCTTAGTTGCAACCAGCCATCGAGATGACGTCGGCCACTGAGAATGAGGGCAAAATATAAGTCGTGATCCGAAATCCGATCTCGATCGGGACGGGGCGACCTGATGGTCTTGGAAGTCCCGTCTTAGGTCATGACCTGGCTGAAATGCGCATCCGCAACCTAGATGCGCACGCTCACGCCAGGCGGGCATCTGGTACTCGGATCTGCGTGTGATACCGCTCGAACGCTTGGCGTCATGCCGCTGATGCAGAGATGGTCCGGGAAGCGCTGACGAAGCGTTGATCGTTCGAGTGCGTCTGCTTGCTCGCTGCTTCCGCAGCGAAGACGGTCTTCAAATTAATCGAATTGTCTGGGGCTAACATGGAGGCACTATGCGCATCTGCGGTATCAAGCTGACGCATGACGGATCAATCGCTCTTATCGAGGACGGACGGCTTGCTTTTTGTGTCGAGCAGGAGAAGCGGGACAACAATCCGCGATATCAAAGCATTGACAATCTCGATGCAGTTGTCGTCGCCTTAGCGGAGCAGGGGCTGGATGCGTCGGATGTTGATCAGTTCGTCCTCGACGGCTGGTGGGGAGAGGGGGAGTCGGAATTCCAGGTCCTCAGTGGGGCTACGCCAATTACTCTCAAAGGTGCGCCGTATATTGAAAGTCATGCCGATGGCCTGCTAACGTCGCGCGACGGCACTGGCCTGCTACTGGGCGGCAAATCCTTTCCTTACAGGAGCTATCCGCACGTCACGGGCCATGTGGCCGCCGCATACTGCACGAGTCCCTTTGCGAAAGCAGGACAACCCGCGTTCTGTCTGGTGTGGGACGGCGGCACCTTTCCGCGTCTTTATTATGTAGAACTCCGCGGCGCCCAGTTCATCGAATGCCTGTTCCCAATGATTGGGCACGCCTATGCGGCCGCAGGTTATCACTTCGGACCGTATAAGCAGGCGACGCGCACCAATTGGGACCTCGGTGTTGCCGGCAAGTTGATGGCCTATATCGCACTAGGCTCTGTTGATGAAAACATCGTCATGGTCTTTCAGGAGCTTTACGAGGAGCACTTTGGGACCAATGCAGAGCTCGCCCGTCCTGACAGTCCGGAGTCTGCGCTTGAAGCTGTGCATGATTACGTCGATGCCAGCGCGCAGCGGTTGAAGTCCAAGGCTCCCGAAGATGTGCTTGCATCGTTTCATTGTTTCCATGAGCGTCTGCTCGTTCGCGAAATGGCGCGTGCTTTGCAGCGCCACTCACGTTTTCCGTCGCGCAACTTGTGTATAACAGGCGGCTGCGCTCTCAACATAAAATGGAACAGCGCACTACGCGCCAGCGGCCTGTTCGATGCTGTCTGGGTGCCGCCCTTTCCGAATGACAGCGGATCGGCAATCGGTGCCGCTTGCTCGGCAGTGGCGGCCGACAAAGGCTTCGTGCCGCTACAATGGTCAGTCTATAGCGGTCCAGCCCTGCAGCCGAGCGATGTGCCGACCGAATGGGACGCCGCGCCGTGTAGCATGAGTGAACTCGCGACCATTCTCGCCAGCAACAAGCCGGTGATTTTCTTTGCCGACCGCGCCGAGCTTGGGCCTCGGGCACTGGGTAGTAGAAGCATCCTCGCAGCCGCGACGACGGCGCGAATGAAGGATCATCTCAACGATATCAAACTTCGCGAACACTTCCGGCCGGTCGCTCCGATATGCTTGGAGGATCGTGCCCCGGACATTTTCAGCCCTGGAACGCCGGACCCTTACATGCTCTTTGATCATCAGACACGAGCAGAATGGCGGGACAAAGTCCCCGCCGTTGTACATCTGGACGGAACTGCGCGATTGCAAACCATTCCCAGATCGTCCCAGCACAAAGTCGCCAAGCTTCTCGTCGAATATGAGAAACTTACGGGTATTCCACTGCTTTGCAACACGAGTGCGAACAACCATGGACGCGGTTTCTTCCCGAATGTCGCAACGGCCTGCCAGTGGGGAGGCGTTGAGCATGTATGGTGCCATGGCATGCTGTGGACGAAAACACAGAAGTGAGCGATTCCCGGTCCAACGGCACCTTTCCCGCTAAGAATGAGCGAGATATGACAGCGGGTCGCTGTCTGCCGGATGTCGCCTACGTTGCGCCGGGAGGGGTGCTTCGGGCTGCGAATGGTGCGGCAGGAGGACGATTTTATGTATGGTCCTCGGCACGGCTACCGCCTGATACAGGCATATCACGGTGCTCGGCGAGCCAGTGCCGGCATGCCGCAGAGCCTAATGATAGGCTTGCTGCGCTTAGTGTTCCTGGCACGGCCGTTGCTATTGAGAGGCAGCAACACCGACTGAGGCTGTGCATTCAGACGTGTCAGACAGACGCTCTCTAACGCTGTGTGTCCATTTCCGAGAGAATAGGCGGGGGAGCAGCCGCGGTATCGTTGGGACTTGCCAGTGGGCTCATCAGGATCGCCGGTTGCGATCGGCCAGCCATGATAAGGGCGGTAAGAAGGGCCGAAGGTCCGGGAAAAGCATCTTCCCGCTCGCGAGCGGTCTGGGATCGCCAGAGCGGCAGCAGCGGCCTGGGAAAAGGGCTGATCCCTCAATTTCAAACTGAGACACGGCATTATCGCTCAACACCGTCCGGCGTCCCTGGTGATGGGCGCCGCGAAATGGCGCTGGCGCGACACGGGCTAGTCATCGCACAAGGATGCCGCGATTGGCGGCGACTACCGCATCAGCACCGGACATTTTGCCACAACGTAGCAGTCGGCGCTGAGGACAGGCATAAAGCGAGAATCGGGTCAATGCCCAGAGCCGCAGGCGCTGGGCAGCTTTGGGTAACGCGAAAACTGATCAGGTGAGCGCAGTTCGTGCTTCTGTCGGAAACCAAACGTGACAAATGTCAGTAGAGCGCCAGCGTGTCTGCAAACGCGGACGTTCGGCCGAAAAGTCGCGAGGGATTCCTCTAGCTCGCACTGGCGCATGGTGCGGCAAGAGGACGATTTCATGTATGGTCCTCGGCACGGCTACCGCCTGATACAGGCAGATCACGGTGCTCGGCGAGCGAATGCCAGCATGCCGCAGAGCCTAATCATAGGCCCTTGCTGCGCTTAGCGTTCCTGGCACGGCCGTTGCTATTGAGGGGCAGCAACACCGAGTGAAGCTGTGCATTCAGACGTGTAGAGAGATGTTCTCTAAAGCCGTGTGCCCATTTCCGAGAGAGCAGGCGCGGGAACAGCCGCGCTATCGTTGGCAGTCGGTTGATGGAGAGCGATATGAGGCCGGCTATCCGGCTTCCCAGCTCACCGCTTGCCGGACGCTGAAGCAGTTCGTCCAGACCGGCCTGCTGGCCGCCGGCGTCTCGCGATGTTGTTTTCACCACAAGATGGAGAGTTAGATGAATGCCCCGCTAGGCGCATCTGTAAGGCGCCAAACGACTGACGTAGATGCAATGCTAGCCGAACTGCGATTATGCGAGCGCCCACATGACGTGGAAGTAAGCGGCCTGCCCCTGCACGTCCTGCCTGGTGTTTTGTCACCACGCCTAAGTCACGGTCCCGACGCATTGATGTCGAAGTGGCACATCGAACCTGGCGCGACAGTACTCGATCTGGGATGCGGATCAGGCGTACTAGGGCTTGCAGCGCTCCGTGCCGGCGCAGGCTGTCTAGTGGCACTCGACATAAATCCGCAAGCCGTCCTCACGACGAAGATAAACATCGAGAGGTTAGGTTACTCGGACAAAGCCGAGGCGCGCTATAGCGATACCTATTCTGGGCTGCATTCCGGAGAAAAATTTGACATCATTCTCTTTGCCGCCCCCTATTGGAATCGTAAAGCGAAAGACGACCTGGAGCGCTCTTGCTTCGATGAACATCACAATGTCATGGCCTCGGCTCTCAAAGGTGCGCGGCGCCGCCTAAATGACAAGGGCGTGATGTATGTGCTCTTCTCTGATCAGGGAGATGTCGGGCGCGTCTTGAATTTGATTAATAGGAGTAAGCTGCGCGTCAGGAATATGCATATTTTCCGCCCCTCGATTCCAGAGGGCCACGTCCGGATTATTTGGGAACTCACGGTGCGATGAAAGCTCTTGGCTCTCGAGCGGCGTTCTGGCCGAGCATGGGCCCCTAAAGAAGGCCGAGGCACTGCACCGCCCGCTTTTCAAAAATTATAATGCTCGCGGCAGTTTCCCGGCCGACGAGGCGCGCTCAACGTTTCTCTCGCCGTGACCCACCGCGATGATCACCGAACCTGTGAAAAGTCCGTTCTGGCGCACCTTCACGTAGGAGGCTATCGATCCACGGTTATCACCGGCGCAGCATCGCGGAGCTCGCACTCGCCCTCACCGACGTTTCGATAAAGACGCGCCAAGTAATCCGGGAAGGCTGGGCTCGTCCGTTGCCGCGTACTCAGCATTCAGGAGGACTGGGTCTCTGGTCCTTACGGATCGCAGCCTACGTAATGATACGGAGGTCAGCCGTCGCACTTCCTTGATCTTGGAAATGCATCCTCATCTATATGACACCATACAGACCAATCTACGATCCGCAACTCTGGCGAGCTCGTGCGCAAGCAAACGCGAATCAAGGCGGATTCGCTCGGCCCCGGCCAACCCAGGGACAGGCTCCTGAAAGTCGCCGATGAATACGACAAGCTAGCCAACACGCAGAAAGGGGTGGCGCGCCCAGAACGGACCAAGAGCCAGGTTCGTGTCACGATTTCTGATCGTTATCCGTTTTCTTGACTAAATGCTCGAGCGGCTCGCTCCGAGCCACGACGAATGTCTCGGCCGGTTCTTGGCCAATTGGTTCGGATGGCGGTGGTTCTTCGCCCGCGGATGCCGCGGCCCGCAGCGAATCAGCCGCATCATGCGCGTTGCCGATTCCTTAGGTACGTGCCCACCGGCGCCAATTCCACGGAACGCACACACTTTGGCCGATAACTAATTTCAAAAGGTGAGCCAACATCAGAAGAGACAATCAATATTGATTCAAGCGGAAGAAAGGCGCGAACAGAGTCACACAGTGGGATTGCGTCGACACTCCAACCCGCTGAAGTATTGTTGCCGAAGGCGTATGCGAATATCTCCTGCGTGAAGCCTTTGCGCTTCCGCAGCTTTCGAAATTCCTGTCCAGCAAATTACATTGTTTTAGCGAACTCACGCGAGCAGAGCGCTATTTCTTCTTGTGACGTGGACGAGCCGGCTTGCGACCTTTGCGAAATGCTTATGGGACGTTGCTCCTCTGGGCGGTTGGATAAAGAACTCAGATAAATGGACGCCAAGCGATTTAGCGATCCGATCGAGCAGATCGATTGTTGGATTCGCATCTTGCCTCTCAACAGCGCCCATGTATGAGCGGTCAATGTCCGCATCGTAAGCCAATTGCTCCTGCGGAATACCGAGATCAACGCGGATCCGCCGCACATTCCAGGCCAAAAGCGCACGAGCTTTCATGCGCTAAAGCAGCCATTCGGTGGGCCATCAAACCACTGGCTATAACCGTTCTATTGTTTTCGGTTTCAGCGAACTCGCCGCGTGAGCTTACATGAAAGAGCCGGTCTTAGACCCAGATGCCGGGCACGCCGCGCCGAATGAGTTGGTGCTGACTTTCTATGACGACCAGCATCTGGACGTATTTGGCGACTCCTCGATGCGCAGGCCGATGGCACCAACTGAGAAGAAGTTGCCCGGATAGTATTGCTTCTCGCCGACCTTGCAGCCCCGGTTCACCTTCCGCGGCAGCAACGTCGTGGCGATCCCGGAAGCCGCCTGGAAGGAAGTGGGATTGGCGACGATCCGCGTCCGAGGCAGCGAGGTCGTGTCGCGCGATTTTGACTTGATCTGTGGGCCTAGCAGCGCGGCGTCACGCTGGGTTTTCATGGGTGATCAGCGCACTGGGCTGTGGGCGTCACGCGCTCTCTGGCCTGCGCGGAGCATGTCGCCACCTCTGGGCGGGCAAAAACGTGGCCACGTCAGACACCGCGGTGCGCAGGACCGAATAAAGATACGGAACGCATTGCGAGCTACGAGGGTCCGATAGTGCTGCCAGTTCTCACGCAATACATCGCAAAAAGAAGCGCATTCAATCGCATTATTTGATGTTGCCGTCGGATCCATACTGCCCACGGTTGCAACTATTCGCCAGCGTCAACGTTCTGCTCCACACTGTCGACTCAAATGCACGTCTCACCATCACAAGTTTGTGCATCGATCCTGCCGTTACGCTCGAAGCAAGGTCCGAAAAAACGTAGGTCACAGCATCAGCGGATTTCGCGCAACTTGACCATGTGGCCAATGCATTCAAATGAATCGAACAAGACCTCGTCTTAAGAAAAGGATACCAAGTGGCGGCAGTAGATTGAAATACTCAACTATTGCGTTCATATGCTCGGCACAGCTACACGTGTCCTATAACGAGCTACGCTTTCGTGGGCTGCGGCATCCAAGGACACTGTTTGATGCAATTTGCGATGCAATTGGGAAGCACGGCCTTGCGCACGCAATTGGTCATCATCTCTCGCGCATGTGCGTCCCGCAGACTGTTGCTGCGAGCCCTTGAGTGGAAACCCGAACGAAGCGCGCCGCTGCGGAGCCAGATCAACACCACAATCAGGATCATTCTGGCTTCACCTGATGCCGTCCGCCGTGCCGAGCGGCCGAGTATTGGCCAGCGCAATGCCCAAGTCTTGCCTATGAGGTTGCTGTCTCGAAGCGTGGTCGCTCGCGGCCCTTTCGGGCGCACTCTGGCCAAGCCTCCGCCAGGGGGCGAGGTCAGTAGCCGAACAGCGTGACCAACATCAATTTGTCATTGAAGGCGTTGCCGGCAGCTTCGAGGTCGCCGCATTTGGGAGTGCCTATGTCTTCCGTCATCCGCACGCTTCATCTTGGCCTCAATCTTCACGGCGCGGGCGGTCACTCCGCAGCGTGGCGTTGGCCGGGCACCAACCCAAGCGCCTTCTTCGACATCGAGCATTACGTTCGTGCTGCGAAGATTGCCGAGCGTGGCCTGTTGGATGCGGTGTTTCTAGCGGATACCCCCGCGGTGCCCTTCGACATCACTCGGCAGCCGCCACTCAATGGGCTTGAGCCGATGCTTGTGCTTTCCGTAATCGCGCGGGAGACAACGCGCATCGGGCTGATCGCAACGGCGTCGACGACCTACAATGAACCATACAATCTGGCGCGCCGTTTCCAGTCGCTCGATGTCATTAGTGGCGGCCGAGCGGCCTGGAATGCGGTTACGACATCCAGCCCAGCGACGGTAGCAAACTTTGGTGGTCGCCAGATCGGACGCGAAGAGCGCTACAAGCGCGCCGAGGAGTTCGTTGAAACCGTCCGTGCTCTTTGGCTGAGCTGGGGGGATGAGACCATTGTCGCTGATCAGGCATCTGGAGTTTACGCCAATACCGATCATTTCCGGCTGCTCGATCCCAGCAAGAATGCGTTCGCAATCCGAGGCCCGCTCACCCATCCCGGCTCGCGCCAGGGCTATCCCATCATCGTCCAGGCTGGAGGCTCGGATCCTGGCGTGCGCCTTGCGGCGCGCAGCGCCGATGTCGTTTTTACCGCAGCCGGGGACTTGAAAACGGCAATCGGGGAGTCCGAGCGCCTGCGCGCGCTCTCGCGTCAATTTGGCGGCCGTGCAACTCCACTCATCCTCCCCGGCCTCGTCACCTTCATCGGCGGCACGGAAGAGGAGGCACAACGCCGAAAGAAGGAAATCGACGCGCTGCTTGATCTGACGCGCGCGATGGACGCCCTCGCACGGAGCATGGACGTGCCGGTCGAAAAACTCAGCCTCGACCGGCCCATTCCCGAGGAGCTCTTGCCCGATCCTCACAATGTTGCGTTCTCGGTCGGTCATCACCGCACGTTCGAAGCATTGGCGAGGGAAGGCCGCACGGTTCGCGAGATCATCGGCAGCGTTCAAGCGTTCGGTCATCGCTTGCTCGTCGGTGCACCCGAGCAGATCGCCGATTCGATCGAATCATGGTTTCGCACAGGCGCGGTCGACGGCTTCAACATCATTCCAGACGTGCTGGAAGACGGCGCGACGGCGTTTGTCGATCATGTCGTGCCGATCCTACAGAGCCGCGGTCTGTTTCGCACGGAATACCAGGGGGAGACACTGCGCGAGCACCTGGGAATCCCTCACCACGACGTTGCTGCCAAGACGTTGGCGAGGCCGTCGTCTCTGTGACGCAATGTTTGTCCACATTCACCGGAGTTTGGAGATGTCTGTTATCGAACGCACGAGCCTTTGGCGTCTCGGCATCCAGCCGAGCACTCGAAGAAAGCAAAAGGCGACGGCTGTCCTGTTGGCGGTCTCAACGCTCCTGCAGATCTCGATCATGGCGTGCTGCTCTGCCCAAGAGGCGTCAGCCGGCGGACCGAAACGAGGAGGCATCATTCGCTACGGGCATTTTCAAGAGCCGCCCTGCCTGTTCGGGGGATGGGTGCAGCAGTGGTATCTTCAGCGGCAGTATAGCGACAATCTGGTTGCTCGGAGGGAAGATGGAAAGATTGTGCCTTGGCTCGCAACGTCTTGGACAATCTCCGACGACAGGAAGGTATACATCTTTGAGATCAAGCCAAACGTCAAGTTTACCGACGGGACGCCTCTCGATGCACAAGCTGTTGCCGAGAACATCAACGGATGGCTCGGCAATGATCCGGATCGTCGCAATCCGACTGCCGCTCCTTACCTCGAAGACAGCTTCGAATCGGCGACAGCAATTGCCCCTCTCACGCTGCAGATAACGCTGAAGACGCCATTTCAGCCGTTGCTCAACGTTTTCGCGCAGTCCTCCCAAGGCATTTTGTCACCAACTGCGCTCAAGCGCGGACTTGCCGTGAACTGCAGCAGCCCGGTCGGGTCAGGCCCGTTCATCGTGGAGAAATGGAATCACGGGCAGAACGTCGTGTTTCGCCGCAACCCGGATTACAATTCGGCACCAAGTCACGCCAAGCACCAGGGGCCGGCTTACGTTGATGGCATCAACTGGAGGTTCCTTGCGGATCAAACCGTCCGCTATGGCTCACTGCTGACGGGCGAATCTGATGTCGTCTATGATATTCCGGCAGTTGCCTGGAAGGACGCCAACTCCCGCTTCGCCGTCTTGCGGCATATAACAGGCGGCACCCCTTTACGCCTGGCGTTGTATGCGGCACGGCCCCCCTTTGACGATGTGCGCGTCCGCCAGGCTTTTGCATACGCTGCTGACCGAAGAGCCGCCGTCGAATTGTCCTTCCTCGGCGCTTTGCCATTCGAGGCTAATGGAGCGCTCAGCCAGAGTTCGCCGGAATATATCAGCGGGCTCGGGCGGTCCTATGGGTATGACGTTGGAAAGGCCAATCAGCTCCTCGATCAAGCGGGTTGGACTGAACACAACAAGGACGGCATTCGCCTCAAGAATGGCAAGCCCCTCGTCGTTCGAATCTCCTATTCGAGCGCTTTTCTAAAGCCAGACGGCGAGCAGGCATTGCAGGTCATCCAGCAGCAGGCGAAAGCTGCCGGATTCGAGGTGCGCCTTCAGCCGACCAACCAGGCGGATTTCTTTGCCGGGAAGAATCTCGGTCCGGACGACTACGAGGTCGTGCTCCTCTATTGGGTTGCACCCGGCGCAGAGATCTTCCGCATTTCATGGAAGCCTGATCGGAACGGCGAGCGGAACCGCTTTAATCCGTCGCGCTACCAGGATGAGGCACTGTGGAATGTCGTTCAGACAGCGGAACAGGAGTTCAACGACGGCGGGCGGACGGCGCTTTATCAGCAGGCTGAACGCAATATCGTGGAGAAAGCGGCCGTCCTAGGCCTCACGGTGCTCGATGTCACATTGGCAACCAGCCCAAAGCTGAAGGATGTCTGGCTGGACCGCGGGTCGGTCGGTGAACCCGTCTTTTATGACGCTCATTTCGTCGACGTGAAGTGATGCGTGTGAATAGCGCAGCTCATGTTCGGATAGGCTGGCTTGCGGGCAGGTTCGTGTCCGCTGCGACTGTGGTGTGGCTAGCTGCGACCTTTACGTTCCTTGTTCAATGCCTGATGCCCGGCGACCGTGCCCAGATCATCATCAACATGGCGAGTGGCAACGTTGGAGAGGCCTCTCCAGCAGAGCTCGCGGCGGTCAACGCAAAGTACGGCTTTGATCAGCCACTCGTTCTGCAATACGGCAAATACATATGGGGCATCCTGCATGGGGACCTTGGCTTGTCATACCAGCAGCATCGGCCGGTCCTTGACATCATCGCAGAACAGATTGGGCCAACCATCATTCTGGCGGTTGCGGCGCTCATTGCGGCATGGGTCATCGCGGTTCTGACGACCGTCCTCGTCGCCGGCCAAGACAACATGTGGTCAACCTTGCTCAGCGGAATACAAGTGTTCCTGGCGACAGTGCCGCCCTACTGGCTGGCTACAATCCTCCTCGTTGTGTTTGCGGTGCAGCTTCGCATTGTACCGGTCATCGGGGGCAATTCCCCGATCGGGCTCGTTCTTCCAACGATTGCGTTGGCTTTAGAGTTGTCAGGATTCCTCGGGCAAATCGTTCGCAGCGAATTCACGCGTGTCCTCGAGCAGCCATTTGTCATCTCGGCGCGGGCACGAGGTATGGGTGAGCTCGGCGTCAGGTTTCGCCATGTCCTGCGTCATGCAGCGTTGCCCGGCATCACTTTATCA
Source organism: Bradyrhizobium sp. 164 (assembly GCF_023073715.1). Classification (GTDB taxonomy): domain Bacteria; phylum Pseudomonadota; class Alphaproteobacteria; order Rhizobiales; family Xanthobacteraceae; genus Bradyrhizobium. The sequence goes on along the minus strand of NZ_JADPKA010000001.1, from coordinate 46,809 downwards.
GGCTGGGCGATCGGAAAGCTTCTTTCCGGTGCGATTCTGATTGAGGCGGTATTTGCGCGTCAAGGCCTTGGTGGAGTCCTTGTCGCTGCGACGTCCTCTCGAGACGTTCCAGTCGTCTCAGGGGCTATTCTGATCTCCGCCGGCCTGTTCACCGTCACCAATATGCTCGTCGATCTCACCTACCGATTCGTCGATCCCAGGATCAAGATGACATGAGCAGGGTAGGTGACTGGAGCGCGTGTTCGCAGCTGATAGAGGCGTCGGCGATCCTCCGTCGTATTCCTCTTCGGGTTCACGTAGCTCTGATCGTTATTGGTTTCTTTATTGTCGCGGCAATCGCGCCGAGTCTGCTGCAGACGCACGATCCGCTCGCGATCGATTTGACGGCACCATTGCAAGCTCCCTCATTCGCGCACTGGTTCGGAACGGACCAATCAGGCCGGGATATTTACTCCCGAATTGTCGAAGGAGCAGGCCAGTCACTCACCATCGGGCTTGGCGCAACTGCGCTGAGCATCGGCATTGGGCTGGTTTTTGGCATCATTGCCGGCCTTGTGGGTGGCGCGTTCGACCATGTTCTCAGCCGGCTTTTGGACGTGCTGTTCGCACTTCCCACGCTGTTCCTCGCGCTTCTGTTCGTGTGCTTGTTCGGTCCATCGGTGCTGACCCTCGTTATAGCGGTCGGAGTTGGCACAGCTCCGGGCTATGCTCGGATGATCAGAGGACAGGTTCTGTCTGTAAAAGGGGCGCCTTATGTGGAGGCTGCCAAGGCCCTCGGCCATCCTTATCCACGTATCCTATGGCGGCATATCATTCCGAACGCGATGAGCCCGCTCACGGCGATGATGACGCTTGGCGTTGGGCAAGCGATCGTCTGGGCGGCGGGTGTTGCGTTTCTCGGTCTCGGCGTCGCTCCCCCGGCGCCTGAATGGGGCGCGCTGCTAAATGCTGGGCGAAACTATGTGATCTTCGCATGGTGGCTTGAGATCATGCCGGGCATTGCCGTGGTGTCGTTTGCTCTCGGCCTGACTGTCGTCGGACGCTATTTGCAGGATCTCCTGGAAGGAAAGATCTAAGTAATGCTCCACGTTCCTAATCGACAAGTGCCCCCGCAGGCGAACCTTCTGACAGTCGATTCACTCTGTGTCTCATTCGGGCGGGATCTTCCTGAGGGAACAGCCGTGCGCGGCGTCTCATTCTCTCTCCAGGCTGGGCGCTGCCTGGCCATTGTCGGAGGGTCCGGCTCCGGCAAGAGTGTGACTTCGCGCGCCATTGTCGGTCTTGCCGGCCGCCGGGCTCATGTCCATGCGCGTCAACTGACCTTCGCCGGCACCGATCTCACAGCTCTCGATGATCGCAGCTGGCGGCGCGTCCGCGGCAAGGAGATCGGCTTCGTTCTGCAGGATGCACTCGTCGCGCTCGACCCGCTACGTCCGGTGGGCAAGGAGATTGGCGAAGCACTGCGTCTCCACCGTGCGGTTGCATCAAGCGAGGAGCTCGAACGGCGCGTCGTCGCACTCCTTGAGCTCGTCGGGGTCCCTGAAGCAGCGGTCAAAGCCCGGCAGCTGCCGCATCAACTATCCGGTGGCCAGCGCCAACGCGCGGTCATCGCTGCCGCTCTGGCCCTCGATCCACGCATCCTGATCGCCGACGAGCCGACCACGGCTCTCGACGTCACCGTGCAGGCGCAGGTGCTGGGATTGCTGGAAGAGACCAAGTTACGGGGTAAGGCGCTTCTCCTGATCAGCCATGATCTGGCGGTTGTCTCCCGGATAGCTGACGAGGTCTTGGTCATGCATGAAGGCAAGGTCGTCGAGCACGGATCGGCAGACCAGGTCTTCCAAGATCCTCAGCACACCTATACCCGCCAGCTTCTAGATGCGGTGCCCTCTGCGCGCCCGCGCGGCTCTCGCCGGTCGTTATTGCCCGCCGCTCGGCCGGCGAGGCCGCCGTTACGGTCTCAGGAGCAATCACCATCAACATTCCCTTCGGTCGTGCTCAGCGCGGCACATCTTGTGAAGCGATTCAAAGGACCAGATGGCGTGCTGCGCACGGCCGTCGATGGTATCTCCTTTGAGCTGCGATCCGGCGAGACTCTGGGCGTCGTCGGGGAGTCCGGATCTGGCAAGTCAACGATGGCACGATTGGCGCTGGCGCTTGACCCGCCCGATGAAGGCGCCGTTCTGTTTCAAGGTCGGGCCTGGACCACGCTCACCGAACGCGACCGCAGGGCGCGGCGCCGGGCCATCTCGGTCATTTACCAGGATCCTCTCAGCTCCTTTGATCCGCGCTGGTCTGTGGGACACATCATTTCCGATAGCCTCGCAAGTGACGTGGAGAGCAGAGACGAGCGCTATGAGCGCGTTGTCGAGCTTCTTGATCTGGTCGGACTATCCCCAGCCCTGCTGGATCGCCGGCCGCTCGAACTCTCGGGCGGTCAGCGCCAGCGCGTTGCGATCGCCCGTGCGATCGCTCCAAGGCCCGCTGTGATCGTCTGTGATGAACCGGTCTCGGCTCTCGATGTCTTGATTCAGGCGCAAGTGCTGGACCTGCTGACCGATCTCAAGGCGCATCTCAATATGAGCTACGTCTTCATTTCGCATGATCTCGGTGTAATCCGCCAGCTCAGCGACCGCGTCATGGTCATGCGCCAAGGGCGCGTCGTCGAGACCGGCACCAGGGACGAGATATTCCTCAATCCGCGCACCGACTATACGCAACGCTTGCTCGCAGCAGTCCCAAGCCTTGCGCGCGGCGGGGTGGCCAATCGTTCATTCAGCCGCGTCTAAGAAGACGCCGGCATAGATGGGCTCGTTTCAATGCTCTGTGATGAACGCCGTTTCGACGATCGGGCCAAGGCCTTTGGCGATTGAAGGCTCGAAGGCGCGTCCTTTAGGCGGCACAGGCGATGCGGGCAAGCTTGTTGGCGAGTGCGATCACCAGCGCCCCCAAAGGTCACGAGCGCCGGGCGCGGAAGTACCTCATCCCCTTCTTCGGCAAGAAGGGCCTCTCAGAAATTACTGGCGTGAACGAGTACCGCATGCAACGGATTGCAGATGCCAAAGAGAGGGTGGGAAAAGCGCGACCTTCCTAGCTCGTCCTCAATGTCTTTCCATATGCTGTTGTAGTCAGTCTATTCGTGCGTTGGTGAGCGGGAGGTTGTCACATCCGCATCCGCCTGTTGGGATTCCTGCGGTGCAAGTTGCCGAGCATCTAAGCGCTTTGGGCTCGTCCATGATGCGACTGTGGGATTTGCGACTATGCTGTCGAGCCCAGGACACGTGCGCTTGAGCAAATAGCCTTTACAAGTCAAGCTCTCGTAGTTGGCACGAGCCTTGAAAAGGAGCTGTCATTCAGCATCGCATGCTCGAGGAATTGCAGTGATGGCTCACAAGATGAAGGCCTCTCAGTTCACCTATGCCGCGCACGGTTCCGTCACCGTGATCGACCAAACCAATATCGCGGTTCGCGCCGGCACCGATCGTCCGATGCCGATGACCGACCGTTCGGCGTGCCAGCCACCTGCTGCGTCTTCTTTGCGCTTAACACGCGCCAAAAAGTCGATGCGATTGCGGAGGCACTGATCAAGTTGCTCATCAGCGGGCGAGCAGCCGTCAGATCCTAAGCCCAACGGCAGGTCTAAGCCGACGCGCGCCTCCTCTGTGAGGCGCAGCTGCCCAGGCGGGCCGCCGGTTTCCGCATCGGTAGGCCATCACGAATTCAGGGCGGGAAAGAGCATCCCTCTCGGCGGAACAACTCGTTTGCGGACGAGGCAGATCGAGCAGCAATCCATGAACAAAATAGTCGAAAGAAAACCAGGATCAGCTTTGCGATACGCAATGACGAGACGAGCGGCTGGCCAACACCTCACTGTCGAGCTCAGCGAAATTGTGAAGCTCGCGTGGCCGATGGTGTTGACCCAGCTTGCGCAGGTCGCGATGATGACGACAGATCTTGCCTTTATCGGGCACATCGGGCCTGAGGCACTCGCCGCGGCCGCCCTGGCCGTGACGCTCTATCTCGTCAGCTTCACCTTTGGCGCGGGCCTGCTCGCGCCGATCGCACCTTTGGCGGCGCAGGCCTATGGCGCCGGGAATCATGCTCTGGTACAGCGCGCACTGCGCACGGGGCTGTGGGCGGCGCTGATGCTATCGTTCCCGATCATCGCGTTTGCGTTTGGCGGAGAGCAAATATTGCTCGCTTTCGGTCAGGCGCCAGACGCGGCGCGGCTCGCCCAGCAATATCTGTTCGGACTGGCCTTGGGCGTGGTGCCGGCGCTATGGCTTCAGGTCATCCGTAATTTCATGAGTGCGGTCGATCGGCCGGAGCCGATCTTGTGGATCACACTGGCGGCTATCCCCCTCAACGCCCTGCTCGTGTATCTGCTGGTCTATGGGAAGCTCGCGCTGCCGCGGCTTGAGCTGTTCGGGGCCGCGCTTGCGAGCACGTTGGTGAACTGTGCGATGTTCCTGGCCGGTTTCTGGTTTGCCACAATGCGTCGTCCTTTCCGTGACTACCACGTGCTTGCAGATCTCTGGCAACTCGATTGGCCCTTCTTGCGGCAGCTGATCGTGATCGGAACTCCGATTTCAATCGCCTCCCTGATGCAGTACGGAGTTTTGTCGGCTGCCGCGCTCCTGGCCGGCCTAATCAGCACCAGTGCACTCGCTGCTCATCAGATCGCGCTTCAGATCACCGTGATTACATCCATGATCGCTTTCGGCATCAGCATGGCGGTGGCCGTGCGCGTTGGCCATGCGGTCGGCCGCAGCGACGGTTCCGGCATCCAGCGGGCGGGCCTGGCCGCGATACTGCTCGGTACCCTCATCGCTGCCCTGCTGACGGTTGCGGTGATCGTCGCGCGTTTTGAGATCGCCGAGCTGTTTCTGGACAAATCGGCCGGAGATGCCGACGCAACGATCGGACTGACTGCAGAGCTCCTTATCGTCGCAGCGAGCCTTTTTGTCACTGATGCAGCGCAGAGCATTGCGGCGGGCGGTCTGCGCGGACTGAAGGACACCCGTGTGCCGCTTCTGTTCGTCGGCATTGCGTATTGGCTGATCGGCTTCTCACTTGGCTACGTGCTTGGTTTGAAGATCGGGCTTGGTGCAATCGGTATCTGGATTGGCTTGTCAATCGGGACAACCATCTACGCGGGGCTCCTCGTCCTGCGGTTCCATCTGCTGGCGAGCAGGCGTGCTCTCAGAGCCGTCACTTGATGGCGTGAATCACGGTTATTGGCGTGATAATCTTAGGAATGCGAGGCTACTTACTTAGTGTGCGCTCCGCCTTCATACCGAGGCAAGCCGTTTGGTTCGGAAGAAGATGCTGAACCGCGTAGTCACCAGGAGCTGCGGGCCTTTCTAAGGCACATCGAAACGAAGGTGCCGGCCAACTTGGCCCCCATCTGGGCAGCACTCCACTGAAGCATCCAAGGTCAGGACCTGGCTCGCCCGATGTCCGCGCTGGCACGTTCACTTCACACCACCCATGCCTCCTGCCTCGATCAGGTCGAACGCTTCTTCACGCTCATCAACTAACGCGCCCATCCGGCACGGCCGACGTCGTAAAAAAAGCGGCAGCTTTCTCCGCGCTTGCGATTTCACGCCCCTTCATGTGGACCGCTAGTCCCAACTCCATCCTCCTGTACATCGCGCGACTTTGTCGGCGAACTTCCGGGACGGAACTGCGTCGCCGGGATGAAAACTGAGGAACGGAAGGCGGGCGGCGATTTGTGGCTCAATGGTCCGACATCTGGAGAATGCGCGTACGTGCATCGAAGGCAACTATTACTCGATCGTCATAGAGAGCGACATTGGCTTTGCGGTCGAAGGCATAGAGAACAAGCGGGACTTGCCGTCTCGAGCGTTGCCAACCATTGTCCGGTTTGTGACGGAGAAGCGAGTGCTGTCAGTTACGAAATTCTGGCGGCGTCCGCCGCGCCGTTTCTGGACACGCATTCAACGTCAATTCAGGATAGGTGAGGGCTGGCACAGACATTGCTATTGAAGTGCGTCGTAAAGGCCGAATGCAGGAATAACGACCGCATGAAATTGTGGAGGTACCCCAAGTTGCGGCTTCTTCGGTCTGCTGTCAACACACTGATAAGTATCCGAATGGGGAAGTCGTGGGGAGATCAACTCCGTCTGCCACAACTCGCTTAGGCTTATGTGGGTGTCGACTCGTGATGGCACAATTCCAAAGGGCCGGCCAGGAAATTTACACCCTGATGAGTGATGATGCCTGTGTCGCAGAAAGAAATCCAACGAGCGCTATGGGGCGCACATCGAGGCTACCTGAAATACGCAGGCGATGCAAAATAACGCCCGCACGGGAGGCTGAGAAAGTGCGCTCGTCATCGAGAATGGAAGATGTCGACAGTGACGCAAGCCACCGATACCAATAGCCAGTTCAGCGTGCACGAGGAGCTGGGAATCCGTCCAACGACGATAAACCAATCCTCGGCAGATGGTGACTTTGTCCGCTACTGGAGCCGAAACAGTGATCGCGCGTCCGCGTTGGCCGCGGTGGGAAAGCGAACCGAGGAAGCTATCAAGAAGACCGGCATCGGCCTGCAGCTATCCTGCGAGAACTTTAACGGTCACGATCTATCCGGATTTCCATTGCGGCGATGCATTCTCAATCGTGCGCAACTTCACGGAGCGAAGCTGGATGGAGCCGATCTGTCCGAGGCCAACCTTATCTGCCCAGGATTGGAGCGAGCAAGTTTCCGCGGAGCCAAGCTCGATTTTGCGTATATGCATGCAATTGCCGCTCAGGTCTGCAGTTTCGACGATGCAAGTTTGCGCAATCTCATCGATGCAACAGGTAGCCTGTTCCACGGATGCAGCATGAGGAGAACGCGTTTCGACAATGCAGTCCTAAGTGGCGTCCTCTTTTATCAGTGTGACGCAAGCCAGGCTGTCTTTGATGGCGCCGAACTGCAAGGATCGACCATCAATGAATGCTACCTGCCTCGCTCGTCCTTCCATTTTGCCAATTTGAGCCAGGTTACAATGACCAAGGCGCATCTCACCGGCAGCTCCCTTCTGCAGTCAAGGGGAGAGTGTCTATCGATCCTGCGCCCCACTTCGGTCGATGGTCTTGTTCTAGAGAACGCTCATCTTCCCTATTTCAGGCTTTCAAAGGCAAGCGGTCGCATCCTGGCCAAAGCGCTGGCCGCCCCCTTTTCGGATTTCAGCCTCTCAAATCTTGCAAAGGCAGAGCTTGAGGAGGCAGACCTATCTGAGGCGCGACTTCTGTCTGTGAATCTAGCCAGCGCCAACCTCGTCGGCGCGGTGCTTAACGGAGTGTCTGTACGCTCTTGCCAGCTCGATGGGGCTGATCTATCTCGCGCATCAGGAGAAACCATTTCGATCACCGAGAGCACGATGCGCTACGCCCGATTGGGCGGCTTTCGTGCGCGCTGTGCGTTTATACGCGACTGCGATCTCGATGATGCAGATTTTTCACAGGCGTATCTCTATCGATCAATGATTACAGGTGATCCTCCGCAATCTATGGCCTTGAATCGCGCCAATTTCGAAGGAGCAAACCTTGTTCAGTCATATATTGCAGCAGGAATGACCGGCAGCAACCTGGAGGCCGCCCGTACCGCATATGTTCGAATGAACCAATCGTCCCTCCGCAAGGCCAACTTGAGGGGAGTTACGCCGTTCCAAGCAAGCTTTGTAAAGACTGATTTTTCGGATGCAGAGATAACGACTTTTGAACCGCCGTTCTTTGCCGACAGGTGTCCTGGGCTCCAGGCCGCTCTGGAGGGGGTGGAAGATCAGAAATACAAACCTTCAGAGTATCTGGCTGACTTCTCATCGCTAATGAGACGCGGTCGAGAGGGATCGAGCTGATTTAAGCCGAAATGCGCATGGCGATCTAGACCAGCTGTCATCCCAGAAGGAAGATGGAAGAGCACGATGCGCCCCGCTGTGGCGGCGCTCCCAGGCGCTCTTGCGCGGCCAGTGTGAGGGTCGCTCTCACCACGCTTCCTGTCTGATCGAGCAGCCCAGCTGCTGTGTAATCAACAAGAGCGGAGCAGGAATATGCATCTAGCGTCTCTTTCAGCTGGCAAGGCCTTCATTGCGGACATGGCAAGGCGAGGTCGAACGATCGGCACAGTACACACTCTGGGTGCATTGCATCAGGGGCACGCGGAATTGATCAGAAGGGCCGCAGTCGAGAACGATGTCGCCATTGTCACGGTCTATCCGAACAAGATCCAGCTCAGCCCGGGTCCTGAATACGAGTTCAATTTGGATGATGACATTGCGCTTGCGCTAGGAGCGGGCGCTTCTGCTGTGATTTCGACGACGGACGCGGAGATGTTCCCGCCAGGATATCGAACGTTTGTGTCTCAAGGGGATTATCCGCTGCGTGCGAACGGGCCTCATGGGCTCCTCATGGAAGGTATCACCGGATGCATCCGATGGATCTGTTTCGCTCGACCATCTCGCAGTTATTTCGGCTTGAAGGATATTGGACAGGCTCTTCTCGTAAAGCGAGCGGTGGCAGATCTGCTTCTTGATTGCGAGATACGATTTGTGCCGACAGTACGATACAAGAATGGAGTTCCTATTTCGTCACGTTTGCGACACTTCAATTGTTCCGAGCTGGACGAGCTTTCGTCCCTCTTCCTGGCGCTGGACCACTTGAGAAAAGAGGCGGCGCGGGGAGTATCTTGCGCCCAAGACCTGATAGACGCGGCAAGACCGCTGATCACATTCCGACGGTTTGAATTGGAATCTCTTCGCATTGTTGGCGCGGACAGCTTTGAAGATCAGAAGCAGATCGAGCTTCCCTTCATAATCAGTGGAGTCGCCCTTGGTCGCGGCCTCCGAGTGCCTGACAATATCTTTGTACCGGATCAAGATTCACTTTTGCATGGTCCTGCTGATATATGGATCGACTTGCCCGAAAGATGGGAGTCTGGCCATCATGCACAGGCGCGGGCTTGAAGAGATCAGCGGCGGTTCGCGCATTGGTCGCCCAATCGGCTAGGCGGCTTCGAAATGTCATTCCAACCTGCTGCCTGTCTCTGGCGAGTTGCTCTCGCTCCAGCCGAAGCTCTTTGGCTTTGCGCGACAGCTGGAAATCCTTAGTTGCCAATTGCTCCTCGAAAGGCTGACGGGTCTCCGGGAGGAGAGAACCGCAAGGACTCTGTGAGGCGAACGATGGTCCTGCCGTGCATTGATTCGGTTGACCGCAGACCTGGTTGGGGGATCAAGTGACGTTGATCGTGCTATTCGCGCACTTCCTCTTTCGCGGCGACTTTCATGACCGAGCAGGTTGCTGACCTATACAGATCGGGGAATTGCAGCATGGGCAGAGTGTCCCCGTTGAAATGTCCCTCCAGTGAAATAGAGCTGGTCCGGGTTGTTTCCGCGTCGATAGATGGGACCGCTGCCGGGGCGTTAGGCTGCCATACGGCATGGCAGCGGGTAAAGTAGGCTTGGTCCGGCGTGCTGCCGCCATGACTGGAATGGGGACGCCTACTGTTATGGAAGTTGAGATATAGGCCGATCGGGCTGCGCGCCCGGCTGACGCTGTCATAGCGGGCACATCTCCTCGTGTTTGACGTTGCTCCAGAGCCGTTCGACAAACACGTTGTCTCGCCATGCGCCGTTCCGTCCATGCTGATCGCAAGACCGTTGTCGGCGAGCACGCCGGTAAAGGCCTGTCCAGTGAACTGAGAGCCTGAGCCGTGTTGAAGATGTCCGGCTTGCCGGGACGAGCCAAGGAATACGCCAGCGTTCGACGCAGAAGTTCATGGTGATCGACAGTCGCCACGACAGACCGCGACGTGCTGCGCAGTCCAACACCGCAGCGAGATCGGCGAAGCCAATCGCCGTCAGAATGTAGGTGATTTCCATCGCCGGACTTGGTTCGGTCGCGTAATCTCCATGACGCGCAGCAGATATGGATGGATCTTGTGGCCGGGCTCGGGTCTGGTGGCGCGCGGATGGCGATAGAGCGTCTATCCCAATCCGCCGCATCGCCGTCTTCACATGCTGGCGGCCGATCTTGCTCTCTGAGCCGTCGTTGATCCCTATGGTCGAATTGATCGAGGTACTCTCCAGCAGCATTGAGCTTCATTCCACCGAGTAGTCGCTTTCCTACCGGGTCGCCTCGAATCGGAAACATGCCGATGTCACTGTGAGGCGCACCCATCCGAACAACAATCGAGGAGCTTGAATCGGCCGTAGGGTCAGGTTGTACAACACGACGGCGGGATATCCGCGGAGCATAGGCAATGAAGCAGCTCTCTCTCTGTATGATACTTTATGTTGTTTGCGGACTGCTTGGGTTGAATGAGATTGCGCTCGCGGACTCAACGCGGCGCTACGGTTGCATCATAGACGGCGCCGATCGAGAGCCGACAGGCGATCGGAATGGGCGCACCATTGTCAGCCTTCAATACACCTGCCGCGTCGCCCATGGTCTGTTGAAGGACGCGGGAATTACGGGACTGTCAGTCAGCCAGTGGGACAGTGAGAAAGGAGGGTACTTGGCTTCTATCGACATTTACCGTGCGCTCCACGGAATTGCGGTTGGTCAGGTGTTGGAGGGGACCGGTTCCTCTATCACGGAGGACAACAGGGCTGTTGGCATCGCAGCTTCCGGCAAGATGGCGTTTAAGTTCGCATCCGGATCGTTGGCGGCTCTCTCAGGAAGAACCGTAAAATTCACGACCAAACCCGTCAGTTCTCGTCAATTCGAGATGGAATTCACAGATTGGCCTGAAGCCGCTCACCCGAAATGACTCGCGTCGCGATAACGGCCATCTCGTTTCTAAAGGTCGAGTCGAGCTGTGAAGTCGCGATGTTTCCATTCCTGGCTCCACGACCAAATAGGGTGGTGAAGTGGAGCTGGCACGTCGTGGCGCGCATTGGCGAACGTAAAAAGAATTTTGTGAGATACAATCAATTCCGAAATAGAACGTCAATGGAAGCCGAGACGAATTAGCACGCCTTGGTGTGCGTTGCGTGCACGGGTCACTGGCCGAGGTCGTCCGCGGCTGGCGGTGCGGGCCGTCTCGGCTTTTCCGAGAAGAGGCTTGTCACGGCGCTCAACGTATCGGACATTTGTGCGAGCGATGCACGTCAAGTCGCGACTTAATTCAATCCTCTAGATTGGCAGCGATGTTGATATCCAAGCTATTGACACAAGTCCCAGTTCACGCTGAGGCATCCTCCTGAAACGGAATCCCGCAAAAGGAGTGATATAGCCCGTTGTTAAACCGCAGCGGGAATTGATATCGCGGATAAGATTGATCTCTCGCTTCGGGTCTGCGCGCCTGCTCCGTATGTGACAGGCGGATGAAGCCGTCGCGCATATTTACTAAATTCAATACGACGAAACAAATCTATTTCTAACTTGCAAATTGCATATGGAAATGTGCTTAACTTGTGGTAGAAAAGTGCTGCGTAGTCGCGCTGATTGATGAGACCGCGAGTTATTATCCGCTTCGTCCTCATAAGCTCGAATGTACCTGTTGCGGACGTGTGAAGAGTTGCCTTCCCAAAAATATCTTTAAGCTTAGCTCCCGGACAGAGCGAACATTTCTTATCGGCGAAAAGAATGCTGGTTTCGTTTCATGGACTGGACATCTGTTGACCGTATGATTGCGATGTAAGAGCGAGGTAATCGATCATGTTGCACGTCGATCCCGGCACCGCTGCCCGTCGACTCGTCCTCCGGTCAGAGGCGATGCAAGAGTCGGAGCTGTGCGCGACAGAGCGGGTCACACGATGGTCGTGGTCTGTAGCCCAAGATGCATTGCAGCCTTTTGTGGCGAGTGCTGCAACACATTGCGACCGAGTAGGGTGCATCACCAGGCCGACTTGGGTGGCTTCTGTTGTCGGTCCCTCGACCGAGTGGTCACGCAGCTTTGTTCGCGCATCACGATAGCGAGAGAATGAGCATGAGCAACATGACAGATAACATTATCCCGCGAGCGGATATCGTCAAATCCACGGCCCGGCTCGGTGCCGAGATCAAGAACGTCAGACTATCAGATGAATTATCAGACGAGATGGTCCGGGCTATTAGCCAGTTACTCCTTGAGCACAAGGTCATCTTCTTCCGTGATCAGGGACATCTCGATGATTTCGAACAGCATCGCTTTGCCCTCAGGCTTGGTTCGCTGGTAACGCCTATAGATATGAAGCCGGATCGTCGCAGCGGTCATGCGGGCCAGGTGCACACGGACGTCAGCTTCGGTGACGAATGTCCGAAGATCTCGGTGCTGCGCGGCGTCGTGATACCGCCTGATGACCGTGACACAGTTTGGTCGAGCACTGCGGCCGCGTATCTTGATCTTCCGGAGCCGCTGCGGATGCTGGCCGACAATCTCTGGGCAGTGCACTGCAGCACCTATGATTGCACCTTGACCAGGCACTCCGCCGAGATGGATGCAAAGCAATTTGGTGATGTCTTCACCGGAACCATCTGCGAGGACGCGCGTCCGGTTGTTCGCGTCCATCCCCAGACGGGCGAGCGCTTGCTCGTGCTCGGAGAGTCCGTGAGGAACTTCGTCGGCCTGGAAAGATATGCGAGCCAGAAGCTGTTTGACCGCCTTCAATCTTACCTCGCCTCGCCCGAGAATAGCGTAAGATGGAGCTGGAAACCAGGCGACGTTGTAATCTGGGATAACCGCGCGGCCCAGCGCTGCGTCATCGGAAAATCCAGTGACCGAGATGGAGTCGAGAGGCGTTCTATCGATGGCGATGTACACCTCAGTATCGCTGGTCCTCGCAGCGTGGCGCGCTCCAAGCCAAAGCTGCAGACGGCCAAGGCTGCCTAGTGTGGCCACTGATGATCTGGTCTATCGTCAAAGAAGGAAGTGATCTGAATTGAGCGTCACCAAGGCTCTCCTGCGCGCAATGAAGCTGAGTAGCTGATGCGTACGCCTTGGCCTGTTGTTTCCGACGTTCACGACGACGATGCCCCACTGAAGCTCGAATGGATTCGCGTAAGGAACACGCATCCAAATTGTTGGTACTCCTTATGTTCGCCTCCGAAACGAGCCGCTCTCTTGCGTGCAGTTCTGAATGAAGTTTGCAGAGAACTCCCGGCTGATGAGACTGGCACCCGAACGCACGTAGCTTCGAGAATCCTTGAAGCTGCGTCACGAGGAGAGACGTCCATTGAGGTCCTCAAGCAAATCGGCCAGACGGCGTTGACCAGCTCTCCGACGATGTGGCCTCAGAAGGGCTCCCACTGTGTTAATCCGGCAGCCGTGGTCGGGGTGGCGAGCTCACAGGAAACCAACATGATATGTGCGCGAAAAGGCGAGCCACCGCGCGACTGATCCGCAGCGACGATTGGCTCGGGATCAGGCAATTGGCTGCCTCCAAGCCAGTAGGGGCTGCCGCATCAGGTGCTGAATTGAACCTCTTCTTCGCCGTTCGTTAAGAAGCTATTTCAGCCTCGGCGAATGATTGGTGGCCGCTATGGCTTCGGCCAAGGCGACGCATCCAAAAACCCTCAGCCAGGCGAAGATGCTATGAAAAGTTCATCCGCGTCACTGCTCAAGATTGACGGCGCAGGTTCGCACATCTGGTCTTGCCGAGCAGGCTCCATTTACAAATCATGTGATCTCCGCTGCGCGTGCTGCGGTCTAGCCGTTCACGAGCAGTGCGCTGATGCCTTGTCACACCGCTCGTACCCGCATTGTATTTATCGCAAATCTCAAAGTCCGGCCCGACCGCAGACAAGTGCGGAGCCGCGGCGAGCCATTCCTCGATGATGGGTTGTAGGGGTCAAGCATCGATGGCACATAGCTGCCCGATGAATGCCCCGCTGCTCACCCTCTTTCCAACCATCGCCGAGCTCTCGGGCTCCGGATCACGTCGGCGCGGACGATGCGCGCGACGCCGCAGCAACTGTCCGCAGTGATCCTTCCGGCGGCGCTTCCGACGATCTTCGTCGGCATTCGCCTCGCGAGCGCCTCGGTCATGCTCGTGCTCGTCGCATCCGAGATGGTCGGTGCCAAAGGCTATTTCATCAGCCAGTACAGCTTTTTGATCCCGCAGATACAGTCGCCGAGCTTACGTTCAGTGCCATCCTGCAGGTGATCGAGGGACATTTCACGCAATTGAAAGCGCTGGCCTCCTTAATGGTCCGCAGAGCTCCGATACAGGGGACGTACGAGCTCGTCGCGCCGTTCTCGAACCGGGTCTGGATGTACCAGCCATGTCACCCACGATCCTGGAGCGCGATCGTATCAGCTGATTGCTTCCGACGACGGAAGCGATGGAAAAAAATAGAAAGTGGGCGATTGGCCTCACTGACTGCGGGATGTGTCCGCGCCCAGTCTGGCCGCACCGGAACGGTGATCGTGGCCAGTGGCACCCACGCTCGTTCGAGCGTCACCGGATCGCGCAACTGGGCGACTGTGTCGGTGCGGATGTCGAGCCACTCGAATGATCGACCATGGACAGTGACAAGCTGAGCGGGCCGGAGTGTGGCGAAATGATCTTGACGAGAAACCCTTATCACTCGACAGACTCGAATTCCATGTTCTTGAGCGAGTTCAAGATGATGTTGCGAAACTGTTCAACTACCGGAAGTAGTGGCTTGACGTCCCTGGCCGGAAGACCGCTAGAGTGGTCGCCCCATGGCACCCCGTTCCTAGAACAGAAACGCTGTAGTGATGGTTTCTTCGTCCAGAAAGGCTTAGTCGGCGTTATTTGCAACGGCAATACTGCCTCTGAGACAACGTTGCGTGCAGCTCCGATTGTCCGGGTACGTCTGACCTTCGACGCGCTTGATGCATGCGATCTGATCTTCAGTCCGCCCACTAGCGTGGGGCGAAGTGATTGCGGCACATCGCCCCACGACGGGACATGCTCGCCCCGCTCACTCGAGAGTGCACCGGAGTTCGTGACGCGACATGCCGCCTTGGACGAGGCGACCACCCGCCTGGATCGAAAGTGATGAGGGCTATGCCTTCCGGTTTCTTTTGCCGGCAGAAAGCTTGGATCAGAACTGGCCTAATTTGGTGTCCCAAACGTTTTCTGGGAAGCTCCTACTGAGCATCAGTCTCTCGCCAGTGGCTGTGGTGCCAGTTCGGCGGAGCAATGCCGCAGAATGCAAGGCTGACAGAGCATAGCCGAGCCCCTGGCAAAATCGGCCTGACCTCGCAATCTGATTTCGCCGCGATCAACCCACTCGCCGCAAACAAAGCGAACGCCGGCGAAAAAGTCCCTTGCGTGTGCAGTGCGGTCGTGTATTGTTGCAGTGCGGTAGCGCCTCGCGCGACCGCCGTCCTCCTTGGGCGTTTCCTCCCTAGACTTGGGCCGCTTGTCATTCGAGCGGCCCTTTTTCTTGCCAATCAATCCCAGCATTTAGCTGGTTTGTCGATCGCCCTTCGCATTTGCGACATAAACCTGGACAAGGTCTGAAAACCCAATTGCCTGAATCCACCATTCTTTGCGAGCGCCTCCTTACCTATGCTGGCGGAAATTATGCTGGCGCGGAGCTTTTTTGATCCCTTATCCCGTTTCGTTCCAGTTGCGGATTGAAACGCCAATCCTCTGGGAGATTAGGAATTCGTGGCGTCAGCCGTACGCTAAAGCGATGGAATTCGCGCCCAACTCACGTCGAAGATCATCCGGCAGGAGCGATCAGGGCAGGTTTCCCAATCTGCTTCCTGAGCGTGCATCAAGCTGGGGCAACACAATGCGCGCTCACGAGTGGTGTCGCGTTGGATCGCGCAATGGCGCCCTCGTATGCAGCGCATAGTTCAACATGCATCTCAGTCGTGAGCAATGTAGCTTGTTGAGTTTGTTCGCCTTGCCGCTTGCCGTGCTACATCGCTCCAGATTTGTCCCAGAAGCCACCGCCTAAGCGGCTATAGCCGAGTGCACGAAACGCATCTATGCGGCGAGATTCAGTTGTTCCGATGCAGGATGCAGCGCGCGTTAGACGCTCTTAAGGCATCCGTTTGCTCGTCGAAAAATGATTGGCTTTTTCAAGCACCGCCTCCTCACTGGCGCTGCTGCTGATCGCCATGGGGTGAATACTACCGGACTTGGTAGGTTTGGTGGTCCTCGATTGTCAGGTAAGTCGTTGGGCCTTCTTGGGAGACACGGTGGTCGTACAAAAGTGCGGCCGGGACGGGAGGAGACTCGATGCAATTCGATTGGACTGCGCTGCGCCGCGCCTCTCTTGCGCTGGCTCTGTTTGCCTGTGGCGTGATCGGGAGCGCTTGGGCCGACAATCCGCCCTCGCGCCCCGAGGCCACAACGCTGGCCGACCAGAAGGGCAGTCCCAGCGCGCGCGGCGGCCAAACACCTGGCACGCCGTCAGCGGCCGAGCAGCACCGCCTTCCGCCGGACTCCACCACCAGGCAAACGCTCGAGCAGCCCGGGCGGACGCTCGCATTCACGGCGACCGCAGGTTCCATCCGCCTGTTCGACGACAAGGGCGAGCCGCAGGCCGACATCGCATACACCTCCTATCAGCTCGACGGTGGCGACCGCGCCACACGCCCCGTCACGTTCTTCTTCAACGGCGGGCCTGGTGCATCGTCGGCCTGGCTGCAGCTCGGCAATGCCGGTCCGTGGCGGCTGCCGATCAATGCCGACGAGGTCACACCATCGACCTCTGCGGAGGTGAAGCCCAATGCGGAAACCTGGCTCGATTTCACCGACCTCGTCTTTATCGATCCGGTCGGGACCGGCTATAGCCGCTTCGTCGCGAGCGGCGAGGATGTCCGCCAGCGGTTCTTTTCCGTAGACGGCGATGTCAGCGCGCCCGCTCTGGTGATCCGCCGCTGGCTCGAGAAGCACGACCGATCGTTGTCGCCAAAGTATGTCGCGGGCGAAAGCTATGGTGGTATTCGCGGGCCAAAGGTGGTGCGCCAGTTGCAGAAGCAGCAAGGTGTCGGCGTCAAGGGCCTGATCATGATTTCACCGGTGTTCGACTTCCGCGACTTCGGCGGCACGAGTCTTCTTCAATACGTCGCAAAGCTGCCGAGCTATGTCGCAATCGCACGCGAAGGGAAGGGACCGGTGAAGCGGGCCGATCTCGTCGAGGTCGAAGCTTACGCACGCGGCGAGTTCTTGACCGACCTGGTCAAGGGCATCGCGGAGAAGGAGGCGGCCACGCGGCTGGCCGACAAGGTCGCCACGCTAACGGGAATAGACCAGGCGGTGAGCCGCCGGCTCGCGGGCCGCTTCGATGTCGCCGAATTCCGCCGCGAGCTCGACCGCAAGAACGGCAAGGTGACCGGCCGCTTCGATGCTTCCGTGCGTGGCCTTGATCCCTATCCGGATTCTAACAGCTCTCGCTTCGGCGATCCCTCAGGGGAGGCGCTTCTGGCGCCACTGACCAGTACCGCCGTCGATCTCCTCACGCGCAAGCTGACTGGCGGCCGGACGGCTCCCATGAGCTAATCAACGGTGCGGTCGGGCAGGCCTGGGATTTCGGCCGCGGTCCCGCGCAGTCGGTGTCGGAGCTGCGCGAGATCCTCGCAACAGACGCGAAGATGACCATACTGGTCGGGCACGGCCTGTTCGATCTCGCAACGCCCTATTTCGGCTCGCAGATTGTGCTCGACCAATTGCCCGCCTTTGCGTCGGCGCCGCGCGTCAAGCTCGCGGTCTATCCGGGCGGCCATGTTCTACTCGCGTGACGCGTCGCGCCAGGCTTTTCGGGCAGAGGTCGAAGCCATGATGAAGCCGGCCCCCGATTAAGTCAAAAAGATACTCTCGTGCGTGGCGTATGTCAGCGTTTTCTTAGCTGCGAGACCACAGCTGCAATCCTGGCGTGAGCTTGTGATTGTTTTGGAGATTCCGACTATGACCCATCTTGTTCGAAGCCGGGGGCTTTTTTGGCGGCGTCACCGGAGCGCAAATAGCCAGCTGGAAGTGCTCCATCGCGCGCGGCCACGTTCTTCATCGCGGATTAGTTCTCGGCCCACCTGAGCGCCTCCTCTTAGAAGCGCAGTGAGGACCCGATCGGAACGCACGAGCATCTGGTCTTTCTTGGCGCGAACCAGATCCAACGCGTGCGGCCTTCGAGTTCACGAGCAAAGGAGGAATTGCCCACCTCCGTCGCAGTTGCGACGTCTGGGAAGTGCTGCGGACATCAAACAAGATCATAGGGAGCGACGCTCTTGTTTTCCGCTATGGAGCTCAAGCAGAACGGCATTTCTGGGCTGCTGTTGTAAGCCGAATTAGTGTTGAGTAGCCCCAGCATCAACGACCTGCTACGCTGGCTTCGCGACAAAGGGAGGGCATGATCATCCACACGCATTTGAGCTTGCGGGCGTTCAAGCTCAGCCGTGCTCGACAGGGTCGTAAGGCATTCTTTCTGGCGCAGATGACCGCAGATCCTGTTTGGTTCCTAACGGCAAGTATGACGACTGTCGCGCTCTAAGCACTAGCTGTCACCCGAGCGGCGTCCGGTTTCCGATCCCAAACAACAGCTTAACACGTTTGCCGAGAAGCTGGCACGGCTGTTGCTACTCAAAGACAGCGATGGCGGCGTAAGAGGGTTGATGCTCTGTTGCAGTTGTTCGGCTTGCGAACATTCGAACCGTCAATTGCATCGTTATGTGCTGCAGCCGGCTGCGAAAAATGCAGTTCGGCTGCACCTCGTTGCATAGTGGTGCTGGAGCAAGAACGAGGCAATGGCCAGACCGAGTAGATCTGTTCCGCTGGAATTATTCGGGCGCGTGCACAGGGCGTCCCATCTGAAAGGAACGCGCGGCTTGTCTCGACATGACACGAATTGTTTGCGTACGCGACATTGTGCACGCAAGAACACAGGCAAGACCAATCTCTTGCTCGACCTCACATCGAGCGCTCGCCAGAAATGGCGTCGAAAACGACGTAACAGGATCAGACTGTTTAAGGGCGTCGGTTGCGCGTGGCTCGGCGCTATAAGCCTAAAGCAGCCATGTCGCACCTGTTTCATTGATGGACGTGTGTGCAAGTCGGTAATGTGCACCTAGTAAAGGTTAGGATGCGATCAGAAGTTCATTCTTGGCTTGCCACAAGGATTGCGCTCGTTGGAAGTGGTGCCGCCAAACCAGCGGATCTTGGGCCTGCAGTGAACATTCCGCCAGGACTATGGAGTTGGAGCGAAAGATCAAATTGCGTGCTCGTCGGCGGCCAGTACGGCCGTAAGTCCTACGGTCCGTCAATCGATCGTAACGTCAGCGATACCTCTGGGCTCTTGCAAGATGGCAAGATCTGCCACAAACGAGGTTGCTGCGGCGGCGATATCACGCGCCGACGACCATTGAGATGGATGTGCTCACGCAGTTCCCATCTTGCAGGTTGCGCCCGATCCATGTGCAAACGGCGCCTCATTCCTCGAATCGGCGACGATCCGCCTCATCGTGTCTTATTCAACCATCGCGCGCCTACTCCCGCTGTCCTTGCAGGATTTTCGGCCGTGCCGTTAATCGCCGGCGTTGATAAAGCCCGTCGTCGAGCTGTTCCAAAGCATCCAACAACCGATTGTTTCAATGACTCATCGTGCGCCAATCCAGATGGAGCCGCTCGCGCTGTGAGTGCGGCCGGATCGCGTCATGAATGTTTACGATGACCAACGACCCGCCGCGATCCGCGAGGTCATGCCGTTTGTATTCCAGCACTGGCTGAAGCAGCCTGTCCGCCTCACGTTCGTTCTCGTCGGTTTCTTAGGCGCACCGATCGCCGACCTGTTCATGCCGCTTTATTCGGGCCATCTCGTTGACGCATTAACGTCGGGTCCGAACGATCTGGCCGCGCGGCATGCGGCGCTGGTTGCATTCGGCAGCATCGTCGCCCTGGGTCTCATCTCGCTGATCCTACGGTTTGTTGGCCTGAAGGCGATTGTGCCGTTCACGCTGAAGACGATCGCCGATGCAACATGCGAAGCCTTCATGCGGGTGCAGCGCTTCTCGACTGATTGGCACGCCAATTCCTTTGCCGGCTCGACCGTTCGCAAGATCACGCGTGGCATGTCTGCGCTCGACCTGCTCAATGCCACCATTCTGATGGCATTATGGCCATCGCTCGCGGTGCTCGTGGGCTCAATGATCCTGTTAAGTCTGCACTGGCCAGGGCTCGGCGGCGTGATCGCACTCGGCGCGGTCATCTATGGCGCGATTACGATAGTGATGACGATCGGCTATATCGCGCCATCGGCACAAGAAGCCAATGCCTGGGATACCAAGGTAGGCGGCACACTGGCGGACGCGCTCACCTGCAACGCCGTGGTGAAATCATTCGGCGCAGAGATGCGCGAGGATGCGCGTTTCAATGGTGTCATCAAGCAATGGCAGGCACGGGTGTTGCGCACGTGGCAGCGTGGGAACGGCTCTTTTATCGTGCAGCACGTGATGCTTTTGTGCTTTCGCTGTTTGGTAATCGGCGGCGCTATCCTGCTGCGGATAGCCGGGCGGGCCTCGGCGGGCGACGCCACCTATATGCTGACGAGCTATTATGTCATCCACGCCTATTTGCGTGAGGTCGGCATGCACATCAACAATCTGCAGCGTTCTGTGAACGACATGACGAAACTTGTTACTATCAATCGAGAGCAGATGGGCATCATCGATGCACCCGGTGCCAAACCGATCGAAATGCGAGGTGGAAGGATTACATTCGAGGATGTGACTTTTCACTATGGGGGTAACCGCGCGCCTTTGTACGATGGCCTGTCGATCGACATCCGCGCCGGCGAACGCGTTGGACTTGTCGGCCGTTCCGGTTCGGGCAAGACTACGTTTATCAAGTTGGTGCAACGGCTCTATAACCTCTCCGGCGGCAGGATCCTGATCGACGGCCAAGATATTGCCAAAGCGACACAGCAATCGCTGCGTAGCCAGATAGCGGTTGTGCAGCAGGAGCCGATCCTGTTTCACCGCACGCTGGCTGAGAACATCGCCTACGGCCGGCCCGAGGCCGACATGGCCGCGATCGAGCAGGCGGCGCGGCTCGCCAATGCGCATGACTTCATCCTGCGGCTGCCGAAAGGGTATGGCACGCTGGTCGGAGAGCGCGGTGTAAAGCTGTCGGGCGGTGAGCGGCAGCGGGTCGCGCTGGCGCGGGCGTTCCTAGCGGACGCGCCGGTGTTGATTCTGGACGAGGCCACCTCGAGCCTCGATTCGGTCTCGGAGGGGCTGATCCAGCAGGCGATGGAACGGTTGATGAACGGACGCACTTCGATCGTGATTGCGCACAGGCTATCGACGGTACGCAACTTCGAGCGCATTCTGGTGTTCGATCGCGGTGAGATCGTGGAGCAGGGCAACCACGGCTCCCTGACTCGGGCGGGCGGCATCTATCGATGGCTGTTCGAACGGCAGGCCACGCACTACCGGTTCGACGAGCCCGTTCAACAAGTCGTTAACGGAGTTGGCACGACCTGATCCGGCTCGAGATCATAAGGACGTCGGGAGCGAAGGGGAGTAAGCTTTGTTCCGAACACACGTGTCCGAGACGTCAGCGGATCGCTACGTTTTTCGTTTGTGAAGGGCTGCCAGCCATTCCGCCTCAGGTAGTGCTGCAGTCTTGCTCTTAAATGAACCAACGTCGTGCTCTTGCGTGTCGGGTAGCCAAGCAGGCAAGAACCACCAACCACCCGGGCGGTAACTCTTGCTGTTCCTTATCGATCCGATGATTCGGACTGTAAACCAGCCGGGATCGACGTTGACCCGAGTTCAGGCAATTCGAGGCCTGCAAGCCAGAAGGACCACCGCGTCAGATGGGTGAATCGAACTTCTACTTAATCGTTCATTAAGAAACTGATTCTAGCTTCGACGAATTATTGGCGGCCGCTATGAGTGCGGTCAGGATGAGGCACCAATGAACCCTCAGCCAAGAAGATGCGGCAGAAGTTGTGTCCGACGTCGAAGAGGATGACGTTGGCGGAATCTCCAGCGCGTCCCTTGAGATAGCAGTGTCCGATGTGACCTTCAGCCGGCATATCCCGATGATGGGCTCGATTGCGGAGCGGCGGCGCAGCTCGCGCCTAATGGATGGACGACGCCGCGCCTCGCCGGAGACGAAGACGCGACGGGAGTTTTTGCGGCGTGGCCGCGGTATCTTTGCCGACATAGGCCCGCTCGATAGGACAGCCCGTGAACGCCTAGGGGTGGTCAATGAAGGCCCGCAAGGTGTGAGCGCCCTAGGGATTATCGGGCAGCGACCTGCATACAGGACGAACAGGCCGGCGGGAGTCCGGCGGTTGTTGATGACGATATAGGACTTCACGGAGCTCGTAGGGCGGCGGCCTTGCCGATGCAATCCACCTCCGGGGCATGGAAGGAATAGAGCTTCCATTCGCCGTGGCGCTGCTGCTGCGGCGGTGACTGGCCCGTCCAAGGGGAAGTGCAGACCCCTTCTCCAAAGCCGCTGACCTTCGATCTTGGGGCGGAGAGTGATCCGGCCGGGCCGGCTGCACAGGATGCGCAACTGCCGCTGATGCCGCTTGAACTGCTTGGCATAAGCGTAACGGCTCCGCAAGATTGCCGAAGCCCGACGCCGTGCCGTCTCACCAGGCACGGATCGCCGCATGCAGCAGCCTGGCGTCAGTCGGCAAGCTGATGGCCTTCGGCTGCACCGTGGTGTCGACGGTGACTCGCTTCAGGTCCTGATTGCGTAGCGCGCCGCCTCCTGCCTCACCCCCAGGCTGTCGGCCAGCAGCAGTTCCAGGTCGTCGCCGAGCCGCTTGCGCCAATGGGGCAGGGGCCAACGCTCGTTCGGGAACGTGCTGGAGACTTAATAGCGGTGAAGTTCGTAGATCCAGTGGCTGCAGTCCCTTCGTCGGAGAGGCTGCAAATGTGTTGAGCAGCAACAGCCCGATCACGAACCGGCTTCCGATCCCGGGTCTACGCTCCTCGCTGTAGAGCGGGTGCGACCTCGCGATCGACCGAGTTCAGTCCATCTTGCCGCTAAGCTACACCAAATCGTGCTTCAGGTTGATGATCTGATCCAGTGTCGCGCGAAGCAGCTCGTCTTCCTCCCTCGCTTCCGTTCTCGCTCGCCTTTCGCTGCGATCGCGTAAATACAGCTGGCGCCTCGAAGACGCGCCCAGCAATCCGACCCGGGCACCTTTATGCTATTGATTGAGCAAATTCACATAGCCGGCAAACCAGAAAACCATCCTTTCCGTTCATGCGATCGACAATCTCGCAAAAAGTCGGCCCTTTGAACAGATCCTTAGACAAGGTTAGGATGGATTTCCCCCAGAACCATGAATAGCAAGGATGAGACCTCTGCGTCGATCAGTTGACGCATCAAATCGACATACTTGCGCCCGACTAGGCCACTGTTCATATAGGTGCCGTCCTCAAAAACATGTACTAGAAAGACTCGGAAATCCAGCGCTTGCAGGTGTCGTAGATCCCGCCCGTTCATTCCTACGAGGCTCGTGGAAATCCGGATGCCATGGCCAGATGCGTGGGCATGCTCAACCATTTCGGTACAATCCGGATTGAGCCAGGGCTCCGAGTATCCCGAAAAGCTGAGGTCGACAGCTGCTGGTACGCGCGCCAGGCATTTCTTGAAATCTTCAACAGAAGATACTTTGCGTGAGATACGGCTCTTTGTCGGGCGGCGAACTTGTCCTGTGGACAATAAGAACATCCGACCACGCAGCCCGTGGTCGTAGTTATTTCCAAGACCTTGCCGTCGGGAATCACAGAACAAGGCAGATCCTGTGAACTCATCGGGTGTGATTTATTCATTCTCAGAGTTCTCCCACACGTCGGGAACTTACAAAAGCCCGACCGAGGACCGCGAACCTTGCCTCGTATAAGGGCTTACTCATGGGCGCCCCGGCAATCACCAGCCAACGCAGGATGAGTGTGCAAGGCTGAACCCATCGATCGGGATGAGCGGTTTACTGCCGTAGCCGCACTCAACAAACCCGCCAAAAGCATCGCGGCAACCGGGCCCATATCAAGGCAGAGCAGCAGAAAACCTCGCACGTCGTCATCGACCGACAGTCCCTCCCTCGCGAACGGCGCCAGTGTCCCCATGCCGAAGCCAGCGACAAAGAAGCGAGACACATCGCAAGCCGGGTGGCAGGCCGATTGGCAGACCTCGTTTAGGATCAGATCCCCCGAGGAAACCGTCGGCGTGCAGGGCTTGGTACTTGCGCTGCACTTTGCACTGCCAAGGTGTGCATTTACGGTGTAGGGCGATCGAAACGGAAGGTCCACCTACTAAGAATGAGGGTTCCCAAGTCACTGCACATCGGCTCTTGATCTCTCAATTTGCAGGCATTGATCCTCTCCACTGGGCCATAGCATTCGGGCCGTTCTACCTGCCTATCAGGCCCTGGTTACTGCGCCGGCTCTGGCTCGTCCGCAAGGAATCGCTCTGACCTCGCCCAGCGCTGAGCCAGTAGATCAGCATGCCGATCACGTTTCAGACTCTGACGCAGATGAGCGTTGTCTCTGGCAGGCTCAACCCGCGTAAGCGCAGCCAATGATCGTCAGGGTACGCCGGCAACGAAGGGCTTCTGCATCGAATAGGCGCGATAGTTCTGACACGCTGGAGTGCAGGCGGCAATGGAGGCAATCAGTGTGCCAGCATTTTGCGGGACCCGCTGATTTGATCCGTCTCGGCACCAGGCCTGCAACAAGGAGGGTAAGCGTCGAATGAACTTGCATTGATCTGCAGTCAAGCTCGCTCAGGATAGGGCAAGCGGGGAGGCGGACAAACTCAACACGCTACGTTGCTCACGATCGAGATGCATGTTGAGAACTTTCCGCTGCATGTGAGGCCGCCGGTCGCGAGAGCGCGATCCAGACGGGCCACGCACTCGTGAACGTTCGCCGCCTCATGGGCCACGGCCGCTTCGATGGCGTCGAGACAGCGCGCGTGATGGGCCGACTCTATTCGGCGGCACGGCTTTACGTCAACTTCTTCCAGCGAAGGGGCTAAAGTGATCAAGCGCTATCATCCCCCGTCGACGCCCTATGAGCGTGCATTGGCGCATCCAAGGTGACTGCGGCCGCGAAGAAACGGCTGCGCAATCAGTATCGCTCGCTCAATCCGGTCGGGCTATTGGCCGAGATTCGTGCAACTCAGGACGAACTCGGTAATCGCGTCGATCGCCGTGCCGGACAGGACCGCAGCGACCTTCGCGAAGAGGCTCGGCAAGACGGCGACGGTCGGCGAGCCGCGTGCCACGCACCGGCGCACCCATCGGCCCTATAAGACGAGGGTTCGCATGCGTCCAAGCTTGATCGCCATATCGCTGTGATTGAGGGTTGGCTCGCCAAGCAACCGCAGCTGATTGCGCTCGCGATTGTCTGCCGGCTGAGCGAAAAATACGCCGAGGAGTTTGGGACGAGATAGCATTCGATCGTGCAGCGTCTGCTGAGGCGAGCTCAGACGGAAGGTTGCCGAACAGCTGGTTGCTCGGGGCCCACTCGACGACGCCACGACCGCAGCCCCATTGCCCGGGGTTGTGGACGGCTCGGGCTATGCAGGGCCGACCCGCCCACAGCCCCTCTTGTCGAACAAGCCGGGAAAGCCACTTGGCGCGGCCGATCAATCGGCATCGGATCGTCATCGGCAATGGCGCCATCAGGGTAACATCTGCAGATGAGGCAATACGGGGGGGCAAATTCTGCAAACGATGACGTAATTGCGATCGGCGCTCGTGAGCCAGGGAGCTCCCGCTATCGTAGAGCTCTCCCAATCAACCGATTCGGAGCGCTACCATGAAGCAATACGTCGGGTTGGATGTCTCACAAAAGGAAACTTCAGTCTGCGTAATCGACGAAAGTGGGCGAATAACGTTCGAAGGCAAGGCCAAATCCGAACCTTGTGCATTGACCGAGCTACTTCGCAAACGTGCGCCAAATGCCGAGCGTATCGGTTTTGAGACTGGAGCGATGACGAGCTGACTTTGGCACGAGCTCCGACGCCTTGATCTTCCTGTCTTCTGTGTCAATGCCCGCCACGCACATGCCGTACTCTCGAGCCGCTTGAATAAAAGCAATCAAAATGACGCCCGAGGACTAGCCGAGCTGGTTAGGGCCGGCTGGTACCGAGAAGTGAAGGTCAAGAGCGAAGAGAGCTAAAGGACCCGGGCCGTTCGGTGGCGCGCCTGGTCGGAATTCGAAGGGACATCGAAAACCAGGTCCGCAGCATCCTCAAAGAGTACGGCCTGCTGTTCTCAAGAGCTATAGGCCTTCAATTTCGGAAGCAGGTCAACGACTTGTCGGGTGATAATCACCACCTGCGTTCCTCTCTTGCTGGTCCATGATCAGGTCTGCGCGCAGCAAAGCAGATTTGACGAAGAGATTCGTCGGCTCGCAAACGCGGATGAAACGACGCGGCGCCTGATGACGGTCCCGGGCGTGGGCGTCGTAACCGCCCTGGCGTTCAGGCACACGGTCGACGATCCTTCACGCCTTCGATGTGCGTCGGCCGTTGGGGCTTATCTGGGGCTTACGCCTCGACGCAACCAGTCCGGCAAGATCGATCAGAACGGCAGAATCTCACGCTGGAGCGATCGACTGCTGCGAACCTATCTCTGCGAAGCCGCAACTGTCCGTATCGCTCCGCTGAGTGCCGCCTTGTTTGACGGACGCGAACGCTGCAGGTCCTAGGGGTAATCCTAGGAGAAGCTGACGATTTCGAGGGCGGAGGTGATCACATCGGTCGAGCGTCGGCGTCGGTGGTCGCAGGATGAGAAGGAACGGCTTGTTGCAGCATCGCTCGAGCCCGGAGCCAGTGTTTCCGAGGTGGCTCGCACGGCTGGCCTTCATGTAGGCCAGCTGTTCAGGTGGCGCAAAGAGCTTTGCAAGCACGGTGAAGTGAGTATAGCGCCGTTCGTGCCGGTCGAGATTGGGCCGTCTGTGCCGCAGCTGGAGGTGGCCGAAGCGCCATTGACGACGGCGGTGCGTCGACGGAAGAGCCAGGGCATCATCGAAATTGATCTTGGTAGCGGGCACCGCATCCGGGTCGATGGCGATGTTGATGGAGATGCGCTACGTCGCGTTCTCGATGCTTTGGTCCGCCGATGATCCCGGTTCCGACGGGCGCGCGAGTGTGGCTCGCGACAGGCTACACGGACATGCGCCGAGGCTTTCCGTCGTTGGCACTCCAAGTGCAGGAGGTGCAAGGACCCGCTCAGCGGTCATCTGTTCGTCTTCCGCGGTCGCCGAAGCGATCTTGTGAAGGTGATCTGGCACGATGGCCAAGGAGCATGCCTGTCACCAAAAGACTCGAGAGAGGGCGGTTCATCTGGCCTTCGGTTGCGGGCGAAGCAGTGACGATCTCGCCGGCGCAGATGAGCTACCTGTTGTCCGGAATCGATTGGCGCGACCCGCAAGAAACCCAGCGTATTTAGCAGATCGGGTTTGATATCCGTCCTCCGTTTCCTCCTATCCTGCAACATCTTGTGACGAAGCGGAAGTTCGTTTGCCACAAGCGCCACTTGCTCCATATGCTGGGCCGGCTAAGCGAGGCGCGGCTGAGTACACTCGGCGTGCCGATGAAGCGGGTTCGACGGAATGAGGAGGTACTTGCAGCAGATGCCGTCATCGGAACCGCTCTCGGTCCAGTGCGGCAGCTCTGGACTGCTGTCAAAGAGGCTGCGCGATGCTCCATCCGTCACATCAGGTTTTGACAGTTACTACGTTCGATTCCGGTTATAATCACCGAGCAAGGACTCGTTGGCGGTACGGTCGGGTACATCGTCCTTCCACCGAACGGAGCCAAAGGGGCGCTCTAGCATGCGCCGGATACGCACGGGCTCTGGACCGACGTGAAAGGACGCCGCTTGACGATCTAGCGCGCGTTCTGAATGCGTCGAGCGGTTGCGTTGACGTAGATAATCAAGCCACGTCGGGCAATGGTAGCGCTCTGTCCACAGTTCAGGATCAGCGATATCGCGAGCAATCGACCAGCCATACGCACCATTCCGCTTTCGGAACAGCTGCACATCTTGCATCACGTTGTGAAAGGCCCGCGCATTCTCTTGTGCCACGCGGTATTCGATTTCAATCACAACCGGTCCACTGCGATGGGTTAGCGCAAGCCGAACATCAGGATGCGCGAGCGCTTCAGCATCCTCGCTTCGCAGGTTAATGCGAGGCATACGGAGCCAGAGCCCCAATAGTGGAGAAATTAACATCAGCACTGCTGATATCAAAAGCGCCGTCTCGACACCGGCAGCATCGGTCAAACGACCCCAGCCCCAGCTACCGACAGCAATGCCTCCTGAGCTTGCTGCTTGGTAGGCTGCGAGCGAGCGTCCCGCAACCCAGCGCGGCGCCGACAGCTGCACGCCAATGTTGAAGAGGGCCCAGGAGATCATCCATACGGCCCCCGTAAGGACAAGAGCGGCCGATGTTAGAATCAGCTCGTGGCTCAACGCCACTGCGAGGAGCGCCCCACCCATTGACAGTGCGCAGGCGCGAATTGCTGCTTCACCGCTCAGGCGCTTCCGTACTTGGGGTACATATAGCGCTCCAATTACCGCGCCAAGTCCGAACGCGCTGAGAGCTATCCCATAGATCTGTGCACCGCCTCCAAGGAGATCACGGGCGATCAGCGGCATTAGCGCGATGATGGCACCTCCGATCACGCCGGTGATCATGGAACGAATCAGCACAATTTTGATCGAGGGCGAGTTAGCGATGTAGCGGATCCCAGAAACGATGGCGCGGTTTAGTTTTTCGGGGGGAAGATATGACGGTTCGGAAATTCGCTTCCACAAGAACAGTACAACAAGCAATGGCAGATATAGCAATGCATTTAGGGCAAACGAAGCTACTGCGCCGGCTGTCGCAACCACCATCCCGCCGATCGCCGGTCCCACGCTGCGCGCGATGTTGTAGCTAATACTGTTCAGCGCGACCGCAGCTGGAAGTGCTTCCGCCGGCACTTGCTCGCTAACTGAGGATTGCCAGGCAGGATCCATCAGAGCCACGCCGCTGCCGATTACGAAACACAGTATCAGCAACAAGTCTGGCGTGACCAGCCCGAGCCAGGTAAGTGTCGTCAGCGCGGTCGCACCAGCTAGCGACATGCCGAGCGCGACAAGCATCACGATCCGCCGATCATACATGTCCGCAATTGCGCCTGCAGGCATCGAAATCAGCGTAACCGGTAGCAAAAACGCGGTCTGGACGAGTGCAACTTTGTCCGCCGACGTTGTCATCTGAGTCATCGCCCACGCTGCGCCGACGGTCCGGATCAGGGCGCCCAGGTTCGTAAGCAGACTTGCGAGCCAGATGCGCCGAAAGGTGAGGTGGCGGAATGGCGCGGTGATACCTTCAGTGCTAATCGTTCGAGGCTTGGAAGGAGTCATCTAGCTTGCTGCCTTACCCCGGATGGTTCGAAGAATGAGGGTGACGACGGGGTGGTGGCAAACCGGCGGGCCCGGTCATTCGATTTGTGCTGCTTAGATGTATGAGAAACCTGAAAAGAGTCAGCTTCACTCCAAGAGTTCAGCCTCGCCCTATGCCGATCCTGACGAGTGAACCTTGCTCTTGGCCTGCAACTGCGCGCTCCAACGACACGGCTCATTCCCTAATCACTCCCTGCAAAATGCCCCCAGCGAAGGCCAGATGTCACTCAACTGAGCCAGAGGTGTTATCCTTTTGGTCATATATTGATCCCAAAAGTTGATTTCCCGCGACAGACTCGGCCGAGCGAGCCGCGGCGTCATTGGCGCCGCAGCTGAAGCGCAGCCGATCTTCTTAGATCTGTTCTATTTTTCGCCAGCGTAAGGGTTAGCATCGATGTGAACGCATATAGACGGAGCCATACTTTGAAACTGCCTGGAAATTCCATCGCGCGTAGCCGCATAGAGCACATTATCGCCGGAAACTTGCAGCGTTTTACTTGCACCGAGCGACAAAAAAGGGCGCTATCGAGCTGTGCTGGCCAAGCCGCCGTCTCTCGTCGGTGAGCGTTTGCAAGTTCATCGACAGAGTCATTCAGCTCGCTCGCGCCACGAAGCGCCCCGATGACCAGTTGGTGTTGCTAGCCTGGAGGGGACGCCACTCAGTCGAAAGTTGCGCACCAATGCGCGAAGACCTGGGCTCGTTTCGTAGCCGGTACCGCGAGACCTTGCCCAACATGGTGATGGAGCAGGTAAGCCGGATCTGGTGGTGAGACACTTTCTTCAATCCTCGGACGGAGCCTCAATTGGAATAGCAAATCCGGTTTTTACCCGATCCATGACCACCATGGTCTTGAACCCCTTGATATCGGGGTTTTCACGAAAAAATCGCCGCGTGAACAGCTCATAGTCGTCCATGGTGCGTGCGGTTATGTATAGGACAAAGTCAGCATCGCCTGTAACGTAAAACCCATTGACGACTTCAACGGATGATTTGATCGCCTTTTTGAATCTGTCGATTATGTCCGAGCGCTCCCGCTCCAATATCACCAGCACAAGCATCTGAATAGGTCTTCCAACCGCCTTGGCCGAAACAATCGAAACGTCCGCCTCGATGATGCCGTCCGAGCGAAGCCTCTTTAGCCTGCGTTGACAGGCGGTAGCCGAAAGCCCGGCCAGTTCGCCGATCGTCTCGGATGTAAGACGGTTATTCTTTTGCACGATCTCCAGGATGCGAGCGTCGATTCGGTCGTATCGCATAACAGGCTCCACGCTAAAGATGATATTCTGCAAAGGTGCGGCGTCCTCCGCAGAAAAACATCTTCCGTCAGGGAAATCTCGTCGAAAAACATCTTTGCGACATCAGTATCGTCGATCTAACGGCAATTACAAGAAATATGCTGCATGGCTTTCAAAATGCGCTTCGAAACGCCCTTCGTCCCGTGACGCAGACGTCACGACGATGAGCGTCAGCTGGGCGAACAGCAGTTGGTGTCGCTCCGCAGCGCTTGGGAGTCGGGAAGATGTTGAGCTTAGCGATGCATCTCAGTTTCTGAGACGAAGAGTCGTTGGATCGGGTTGGTTTTACGCTCGGGTGAGCGGCGCGGAACGGCTTTGGTGCGCCCGATCCGGGCCGCGCAAAGGTGGCTTCCTGCCCTTAATTGCGACGGTACTTCACGGTGTGTACGGCGTGCGACCTGCTAAGCAACGAACATCGCTCATGACCCCACTTGGTCGGCGTCAATTCGGGAACAGTAGCAACAACAGAGTCATACGAAAGGCTTTCGGAAGGAACGGTGCCAAGTGGTTCACACGGGTTTTACCTGAATAATCAATTGCGGGAAGCAAGTCGCCCGGCACTGAAGGTCGTATCACCGAGAGCGACTGCAAAATCCGCTTGGCGCTTTCAAGCGACATGCTCCCGCCCCGATTTCGGCGGGAGCATGGACCAGAACCCACTCAACAGGATCAGGGCACGGATGCGCTCAGCCGAGTGTTGCTGCCGTCTGTCGTAATGACATCAGCGATCATTTCAGCTGTAACAGCGGATAATGTCCAGCCGAGATGACCATGGCCGGTGTTGTAGAACACATTCGCGCGTTTGCCTCGGCCAACCCTCGGCATCATGCTAGGTGTCATAGGACGCAAGCCCGCCCATGGCACCACCTGCGCGGTGCACACATCCGGAAACGATCGCTCTACCCAGCGTACCAGGGGCCTAATTCGGTCCCAGCGGATGTCGCGGTTTTCGCCATTAAACTCGGCGGTCCCCGCGACCCGGAACCGATCTTCTCCTAACCGGCTGGTCACGATTTTGGTAGCCTCGTCGAGCAGGCTGACACGAGGCGCAGCCTTTTGGCTCGTTTCGTCTCGCAGCTCTACCGTGATGGAGTACCCCTTGACGGGATAAATGTTTATGTTGTCCCCCAGCATTGAAGCAATGCGGCGGCTGCCGACTCCAGCGCAGACCACTGCGCGTTCGGCATTGATTTCTTCCTTCAGCGAACCTCGTTTCCAGTGTACGACCACACCGTCTCGGTCGGACCGCATGCCGCAGATCTCTGCCTCAAAGACGAAGCGTACGCCCCCTCGCTCGCAAGCCGCAGCGAGGCCGCGCGTGAACTTGTGAATGTCGCCGGTTGCGTCAGACGGGGTAAAGAAGCCACCATAATACTGATCGCGCAGAGCTGGCTCTATTGTAAGCATTTCAGAGGGCGTCACGGGACGGCGATCCAATCCGCCCTTGAGCAGCAACTGATTCACGCGAGAGGCCGCATCGAAGTCGGGCTTGCTCGAATAAACGTGTAAAATGCCTCGCCGCTCCAAGTCGAAATCGATGCTCTCCCGATCTGCTAGCTCAAAAAGATGCCTGCGAGCGGCTATCGCCAGCTTCGTCGTTTCGATCGTGTTGTGGCGGTAGTTTCGAATCTGGCTTACGAACTCTGCCAGCCAACTATATTTGTGAAAACTGGGGCTTGGGTTCAGCAACAATGGTGCGTCTTTGCGCAGCATCCACTTCAACCCTTTTACGATCGTTGCGACGTTATTCCAGACCTCGGCATTGCTTGCCGATAATTGGCCGCCGTTCGCAAACGAAGTGTCCATCGCCGGATAGCGCTGGCGATCAAAGACTGTAACCGAATAGCCGCGGCGGGCCAGGGCATAGGCAGTTGTAACTCCGGTAATACCGGACCCGATTATGATGATCGTGCTCATCGTGTGCTCCAAGACAGGATTAAATGAACGGTGAAATGGCTTTCGCCACGTCTCCGTCCCCAAATCTGTCCGTGCACCTGAGAGCTTTGTCCGCAATCCTCGTGGATCACGGTCCCCTTCGGTGGGTGCTGACCGGCACCTCTCTCCAGATCGTCCTCGGTGTGCGGTCCTGGGCCTGAGAGTTTCCTTGGGGAGTTGCTCCGTCGGCGGTGATACGCCTTTGCAGGCTTATCGCGCTCTCCCGCACACCATCATCAGACACGATAACACTCTCAGACGTACTCACTACCTGTCAAGCCGTGATGAATCGCCAGACCTCAAAAATGGCGGCATAAGCGACGACGAGATGTTTTCCCACCCAGATTAGCAGGTGGTCTTTCGCCCAATACTATGCTGCACTCGCTTCTGATGATTGCATTTGCCGAATGTCCCAGTGGTTTCAAGCGAGTATCGGCGGCAAGCGCAGAAATACTGCGGGGTCCTCAAAAGAACGCATAATATTTGCGTGGCGACGCTCTAATAAATATTCGGTGGTGTTGGACCCTACGAAGCTGTGCCTTTCATGCATCTCTTTAGTCGAGCCAAAATGGAAGCCTGCACGCCTGAGGCGGTCGCTCTGCTCAATGACGGGCTCTACACCCCACTTGCCTCGACGTCTCTGGTGTATGGGGGCAGGATTCGCTCTTGTTCGTCGCTCAGGCAGGTTAAGTTCGCTGCTGCTGGTCCGGCGATCCGCTGTCGCGATTTTCAATTCGCGCGATTTTCGCTCGCTGCTCCGCCAAACAGGCCAGCCCATAACAGGACACAGTTCGCGAGTGGCGTCCATTTGATGCTATTCGGCCTTGACTCAATCGCCTCCCGCGCGCCCGCTCTCGCCATGCAAACGCGGAATTCGGTTCAAAGAGCAGAGTGTTTTCCGAGAAAGTCGAAAAGACGATGGCGCCAAGTTGAAGATACGTCCTGTGCTCTCGATCTGCTTTGAACTCGGCGGAGGACCTCGATGAGACATGCCGTCTTTGTGTTCTGCGTCGATCGGGAAAGGGACCCGGTCGCGGGGCACGTTCTGGATGCTCTCAAGGCGGAATGCGCTCTTGTTCCACGTTTCGAAGTCGATGGGCACTCCGTCCTCGAAGTCGCTGGCTTGCATGACGCCAGAATTTCGATCGTGGCCACGAACGAGGTCGTAAGTAACGACTATGCGCGGTACGCGCCAATCTTGAATGAACGCTTCGGTGATGCTTGCGTTATTGGCATCGTGAATTGGCACGAGGGCGCCAATGCGCCAAACGCGATCTTCTCGGTTCAAACGACCGGCGATCTGGGCACGGGGACGTTCAGCGCGGTCGACCCCAGGATTACGCGGGGGCTTCTTCTAGGGATCGAAACCGAGCGGGTCACTTCCGGTCTTGACTCCTTTCGCACTTACCTGGAAGCGACTCATTGGTCGGGCGTCAAGGCTGGTGATGCTGGTACCCGTCTCGCTGACCTGCGACCGTCGGCTGTCGATGTCGAGATCGGGAGCTCGCCCGAAGATTGGGCAAATCCTGTTGCGGCTCGAGTGCTGGCGCGATCGCTACTGCAAATTTTCGATCGCATTGAGGAGCCGGTACACTCCGTGCTCTGCGTCGGAGGCGTTCATTTCGAGCCGAGCTTCACGAACGCGGTATTGCAGTCGCGCGATCGACCCCCGATCGCGGCAAGTCACGTCCTACCAAACCACTGGCTAGTGTCGGATGGCTATGACCAGGAAAGTCGTTTGGTCGATCTAAGAGCTTGCGTGCATTCGATTGTAGGCGGAATCCAGAGCATCGTGTACCACGACAAGCTAAAAGCGCCTTTCAAGGGAGTTGCTCGCCTGCTCGCAGAGGAACTCGGTGTTCCGATGCTTTCGCATAAAAAACTGCGCGCGGCTCTTCCGAAGGATATTGTCGAATGAGCGCGCGAAGGCAGCCATCTGCTGTCGAACCGGCATCTAAACTGTCGGTCGTCTTGTGTTTCTCTGGAGAAGAGCGATGAACGATGTGGGGATGGGTTCGATTAGGACCATTCAGTATGATCCGTTTCCCCGGATCGAATACGAAGGCCGGGTCGAGCGTGCGCGGCGTTTGATGAAGGAGCATGCCATTGACGCGGTTCTAGCGACGTGCGAACACAATCTGCGATATTTCATTGGTGAGCCTAGCACCACACCGCAGCAGACAACCCGGCCGCGATTTCTTCTCATTCTTTCGTCAGGTAACCCCGTTGCAGTCGTCCCAGAGGGAATCGACCAGTTTTATAAAGACACAACCTGGGTAAAAAATTGCCGGAGTTGGCCTAGCCCAAATCCGAAAGATGAGGGTGTGTCCGCGCTTGCCGGAGTGTTGCGTGAGCTACTGCCAGAGGACGCCAAAATCGGCGTAGAGCTTGGTGCG
The DNA here is from genome assembly GCF_023073715.1 of Bradyrhizobium sp. 164. Taxonomy (GTDB): domain Bacteria; phylum Pseudomonadota; class Alphaproteobacteria; order Rhizobiales; family Xanthobacteraceae; genus Bradyrhizobium. The sequence continues at coordinate 11,845 of NZ_JADPKA010000001.1, read as the reverse complement.
GAGAGTAGGCTTGGCTTCCCCGCAGGAGATTTCTTGCGTGCTGCGGATGCGATCAAGCCTCGAACGTTCGTCGACGCATCGGATCCGATTTTCACGCCCCTGCGAATGGTCAAGTCTCCGCTTGAAGTCGGCAGAATTCGAACCGTATGCGGCCTTGTGTCGGACGCATTTGAAGGGCTGGCAACAAAGCTGCGCCTTGGAATGACCGAACGCGAGGCATGTCGCCAGTTCGAATTCGAATGTTTCAGTCGCGGTGTCGAGAAGACAAGCAAGATAGTGGGTGTTTCTGGCCGCGGGGGATATACGCGTCCTTACGGTGTTCCGACCGACAAAATTCTGTCGGATGGAGACGTGCTGTTTATTGATGCCGGCTGCCTGTTCGACTTTTATTGGAGCGATTTCGATCGACACTTTGCTTTCGGTGCGCCTGATCCGCACACGCAGGATGCGTATCAGGTTGTTTGGGATGCCACCGAAGCGGGAATTGCCGCCGCTAAGCCTGGCATTCCGATCTGTGATGTCTGGAGCGCAATGTCAGCCGTACTAAATGGCTCAAACAATCGCGGTAAAGCCACCAACATTGGCCGAATGGGACACTCCATGGGCTTATGGATGCCGGAGTTACCGTCGGTCCAACCGGACGACAAGACAATACTAAAGCCAGGCATGATCATTAATATTGAACCGAGCACCTCATACCCCTCATATTTCGACGGATTACCGAAGCTGATGCTGCATGAAGAGGTGGTTGTCGTAACCGAAACTGGCTCGCAGTTGCTCACTTCTCGTGCTCCGCGAAAAATGCCAGTGGTGGCCATATAACAAATAAGAAGATGGAACGTAGCAGAAAGGAAGGGCATGCCGAGCTCTCGCCGTAAGCCTGAAGCGGCCATGATGTCTCATTGGCGTTTTAGGCCTGCGTCTCAATGGCGGCACGAAAGTGTGGTATATCAGCGAGCCGGTCTACGAGACTGTGGCAATTGGAGTTCACGAGTAGAGTGCAGAAGCCGACACGGTCTGTGCCAAATAGATGCGGCGCTCCTGCCATGACGTCTCTACATTTTGCTTATGGCGTACTCCATTGCGAAAAGGTCAGAATGCGAGCGACAGCAGCAAAAATTGCGCCGGGCCGCTTCACGCGTGCGCACCGAACTCCGCCGCACGCTCGAGCGGCGCTGTGTCGATAATGGATTTGGATTTTAAGGTCTGACATGCATAGTGTTGATCAGTTTCGTGATTTGCAGGGAGAGGTAACCTCGTGGCGCCGCTATCTTCACGAAAATCCCGAGCTCGACTTTCAGGTGCACAATACGGCGAGGTTCGTGGCCGAGAAGCTCGCCTCGTTCGGTATCAATCACATCGAAACGGGGATAGCTGAAACCGGCATCGTTGCATTGATTCAAGGGAAGGGTGGAGACGGTCCCACCATTGGGTTGAGGGCCGACATGGATGCGCTGCCGATCCTCGAGGCCTCAAACAAGCCGTGGTCCTCGAAGGTGCCTGGTAAAATGCACGCATGCGGGCATGATGGTCATACGGCCATGTTGCTGGGGGCGGCGAAATATCTTGCCAGGACGCGCAATTTCAAAGGCTGCGTGGCCTTGATTTTTCAGCCGGCAGAAGAAGTGGAACTTCCCTCCGGCGGCCTGAAGATGCTCCTGGAAGGAATCATGGGCCGTTTCAGCATCTCCAAAGTCTTTGGGATGCACAACGCGCCGGGCACCGAAATCGGCAAGTTCAGCATTTGCGATGGACCGATCATGGCCTCGCAAGACGATTTTGACATTGTCGTGAAGGGTCGGGGCGGCCATGCGGCCAAGCCGCATGAGACCATCGATCCAGTCGTGATTGCCGCACAGATCATCGTCGGCTTGCAAACGTTGGTCTCACGCAACACGAATCCGATCAACTCGCTGGTCATCTCAGTGACCAAATTGAATGCCGCCAACGCCTACAACGTCATTGCCGATCAAGTCGAAATGGCCGGCACCGTCAGAACTCATGTTCCGGAGCTGCGAGACTTTGCCGAACACCAGATCATGGCGGCAGCCCAGGGCATCGCGCGCGGATTTGGCGCGGATATCGAGTTCAAATACCGTCGATCGGTTCCGGTGACCTTCAACCACACCGAGGAGACCAATCTGGCGATCAGGGCGGCACGCAGTCTGGTCGGGGCCGCTTCTGTGGACGAGAACATCAAACCGCGTATGGGGGCCGAGGACTTCGCCTACATGCTGGAGGCGCGGCCGGGCGCTATGATTTTCATTGGAAATGGGCCGACTGCCGGTGTGCACAACCCGGCATATGACTTCAACGATGAAGCGTTGCCATATGGCATCGGCTATTGGGTGAATCTGGTTGAGACAGTGCTGGCTATCTGAATCACCCGGTTTGTCTCGATTCATCTCGCCAACTAAAGGCTTGGCAAGCTATAGCAGATAGAATGCGGCTAGCTTGGATCAGTGAACAAAGTTGCGCTTTAATGACAGAGTGCAATCAGGTGGCGCGTTCGATTTCTACGCGTAGCGTAAGCGCTTAGCCGTGACCCTATTGAGGCTGGCTTGACGTTTTGCGGAATCGCCACGGCATGAGATCATCGATCTTGCTATGGGGATGACCGTCGATGATCGCCTCGAGTGTTTCAGCGATGTAGGCAGCCGGGTTGACGCTGTTGAGCTTGCAGGTAGCGACTATCGACGCCAGCATGGCCCAGTTTTCTGCCCCGATTTCATGGCCCGCGAAGAGCGCATTTTTTCTGGTTAGGCAGACCGGCCGGATGGCGTTCTCGACCGGGTTGGTGTCGAGTTCGAGACGCCCGTCTTCGAGGAAGCGGGTCAACCCCTGCCAGTGATTGAGCGCATAGCGGATGTCCTCGGCGAGCGTTGAGCCGCTGGAGATCATGGAAAGCTGCTTCTCAAACCACGGTTTTAAAGCCGCAATGAGGGGCAGCGAGTGCTCCTTGCGCGCGGCCAACCGGATGTCCGGCGACGAGCCGCGCACCATGGCTTCGATGGCGTAAAGCTGCGCGATCTGCCGGACGGCGGCCTCGGCGATCGGAGACTTGCTGTTGCGCACCAATTTGACGAAGCGCCGGCGCAAATGGCTCCAGCAATGCACGAGCGTCCACGGCCCTTGCGGTCGAACGACTTCGGTCAGCCGGTCATAACCGTCATAGGCATCGCATTGCAGGAAGCGTCCGCAAAAGCCATCCAGGAACTGCTCAGCGAAGGCACCGCTGCGACCGGGGGCATATCGGAACAGCACGATCGGCGGACTTGGGCCGCTGTGGCCGCGGTCGTCTGAGGCGATCGCCCAGAAGTAGCCCTTCTTCGTTTGGCCGCGCCCCGGATCGAGTACCGGCGCCTTGGTCTCATCCATGAACAGCCGATCCGCCATGGCCAGGTGGTGGCGCATGTGGTCCGCGATGGGCTGAAGATGGAAGCAGGCGCGGCCGGACCAGTTGCCCAGCGTCGCCCGATCAAGCCGGATACCCTGGCGCGCATAGATCTCGGCCTGACGGTAAAATGGCGTATGATCGCCAAATTTGGAGACGATCACGTGCGCGATGGCCGCTTCGGTCGGCAGCCCGCCGGGCACGACGTGCTCCGGTGCGTGCGCCTGCACGACGGGGCCCGCGCAGCGGCGACAGATGTATTTCGGGCGGCGCGTGACCAACACCCGCCATTGCGCCGGGATCACGTCGAGCCGTTTGCTGACGTCCTCGCCGATCTTCGCCATGGCACCGCAACCGCACGGACAGAGCGTGCTCGCAGGCTCGATGATCCGTTCCACCCGCGGCAAATGGGCAGGCAAGCAGCCGCGATTGCGATGAGGACCTTGATCCGGCACGTTCCGCGATCGGCCATTGATCACAGTCTCGGCTCTCTCCTGCGCCGCGTCCAGGATGCCTTGCGCGATCTCCACGTCTTCCAGCGGCAAGTGATACTGATCTGGCCGCAGCTTCTCGGACTTCGCGCCGAACTTCTCGCGTCGCAATTCGCCGAGAATGATCTCCAGCCGACGCCGCGCTTCCTCCGACGCCGCCAGCGCCCCCTGATGCTCGCTCAAGGCCGCCTGCGTTTGCGCCAAAAGCGCCTTGAGGCGTTCGTTTTCGCCGCGTAGCGCCGCGATGCTCATGTGCTATTTCGAGCACATCGCCGCCGCGCGTGCCACGCTCAAAATAGCTGCCGAGTCATTCTGCCGCACTTATCCAGCGACCTGCGGGCGCCGTGCTTCTTCCGGGCGGACCAACCTCCAATCCAGCCCCTCGAACAAGGCCGCGAACATCGCCGGCGACATCCGCATCACGCCGTCCGCGATCGTTGGCCTAACGAACTTGCAACCTTCGAGGCGCTTGTGAACCAACACCAGGCCCGTTCGGTCCCACACCAAAATCTTGATTCGGTCCGCTCGTTTCGATCGGAACACGAAGGCTGCCCCGCTGAACGGATCGAGACGAAGCATCTCCTGCACCTTCGCCGCAAGCCCATCGTGGCCACAGCGGAAGTCGATCGGCCGCGTTGCAACGTAAATCTTCAGATCTGCACCGACCGCGATCATCGTGACGCTCGCACCGCGCGGATCACCCGGGACAGCTGCTCGCCATCTATGGCCGTATCCGTCCGCAGAACGACATCACCGATCGCAATCTCAAGCTTGATCGCCGGAACCTGACGCTCCTCCAACGCACCTTCCACGACCAGCGGCGCGAATGTCGGATGCGACGTCTCGCACGGCGGCAACACGCCTCGTTGCCGAAGCCGCCGTCGCCAATCGTAGATCTGCCAGCGCGTCGCTCCGTGCTTGCGCGCCACCTCGGCCACCTGGGCACCGGGCAACAGACTCTCGGCGACGATCCGAGCTCTCTCCGCTTCCGAACGCACGCGGCGCCCCGACGGTCCTTCAAGAACTTCCAACCGGCTCACCGACCCCGCCGACGGGCCGTCTAAATGGACGTCCTTTTTGCTGTCCAATCCCATCTCAAACCTCCGTCCAACCCGGAGGCTTCTTCGCACAGCTATCCCGATCCCGAACCAAGGGCTCCGGCTAAGCGCTTACCGCGTAGCTGACCTTACGGTCCCGCGTCAATATATTTGGGCCATGCCGGAGAAGCGATCTTGCGCCCCCGCCGTGAATTGATCTCTTGCGGATGACTGATGTTGGAACTCCTAGCTAAGGAGCTTAGAGCTCGCGTGTGACAGTTGGCTTGTTAAGGTCCGACTTTGCTGATCGGAATGCTGCAATTACTCTTTCGATGTCGTCCGCACTGTGGGCGGCACTTACCTGCATGCGGATCCGCGCAGCGCCTTCCGGGACAACAGGATACGAGAACGGAACGACGAGAATGCCATGCGCACGCAAGAATTCAGCAATCTGAACCGCCACTGCCGCGTCCCCAGTCATCACGGGCACAATTGGGTGATCGTTGCCCAAAACTTGAAATCCCAGACCGCTCAATCCTTGTCGTAGCTGACCAGTGCGAGCAGAGAGATTCTGCCTGAGATCGTCTGCACTTTCTGCCAAGTCGATTGCGGTCAATGAAGCCTCGCAGATCGCGGGCATCAGTGAGTTCGAAAAGAGATATGGACGCGCACGCTGTCGCAACCAGGAAATCATCTCACCACGGCCTGATACATAACCTCCAGATGCGCCGCCAAGTGCTTTGCCGAGCGTCCCGGTAAGAATGTCAATCTGATCTTCGAGCCCGTACAGCGCTGGCGTTCCACGCCCTTCTGGTCCGATAAACCCCACAGCATGAGAGTCGTCGACCATGACCAAGGCGCCGTAACGTTTTGTTAGCTCGCAGATGCCTGGAAGATTCGCGGCAGCGCCATCCATGGAAAATACGCCATCGGTCACAACGAGCACTGTTCGGTACTGACTTGCCTCGCGTAGAGCGTGCTCTAGTCCGTTCATATCATTGTTGGCATAGCGAAAGCGCTTTGCTTTGCAGAGTCGAATGCCATCTATTATGCTTGCATGATTCAGGCTGTCGCTGATTACCGCATCGTCAGCGTCGAGCAGCGCCTCAAACAGCCCGGTGTTCGCATCGAAGCACGAACCGAATAGGATGGTGTCTTCCGTCCGAAGATAGCGGGAAAGCCTGCTCTCAAGCGCTCGATGAACTGAGTGCGTCCCACAAATGAATCGCACGGACGACATTCCAAAGCCATGCCGTTCGAGACCTGCATGCGCGGCTCGCACCAGGACTGGGTGATTGGCCAGTCCGAGATAATTGTTGGCGCACATGTTCAAGAGATCGCGCTCGCCAAGAGCGCGTAGGTGAATATGCGTAGACTGTGGCGAGGCGATCTCTTGTTCCACTTTCAGGAGTCTTCGCGATGATAGCACACCGAGATTGTCACGAAGTCGCTGACCAAATTGCGAGCGCATGGTTCATTTCCGATCATGGGTAAATGATAGCAGTCGACCATGCGGGATCCGTGTGCTTTTGCCAATAGAGATCCGTGAGCCGGCGGGTGATGGACCCTACCTGGCCTTTGGAGATCGTCGTGTCGTCGATGCGCGTCACTGGCATAATGCCGCCGGCAGTGGAGGTAATGAACACCTCGTCAGCTTTCTTGATATCGTCACGACTGATATCACCAGCAGTGGCGGCGAGCCCAATCTCAGCACAAAGATCGAACACGGTTCGACGCGTGATACCGGGCAACACGCCAAAAGCCGGCGTTCTCAACGATCCATCCTTTACAAGGAACACGTTGAAGCCCGGGCCTTCCGCGATATGCCCATTCGCATCCAGGATCAGCGCCGTCTCGGCGCCTTTGTCGTAGGCGTCGAAAAGACCCTTTACGAGATCCAGCCAATGATAGTTCTTGATCGTGGGATCGACTGAGTTTGGCGGGATGCGGACTGTCTCGCTGATCGCGACGCGCAAGCCTCTTTCCAATTGTTCCTTGTTGGCAACTGAGCCATAAGGCACTGCAAATGCGATAAAGCGGTTCTCTGCTAGACGGGGATCGCGGCTGAATGTCGGCGATGAACCGCGCGTGCAGATCATTTCAACGTAAGCCGATTTATGGCCCGACAAGGCGACGCACTGCTTGAGGATCGACGCGATTTTGGCGCGGTCGTAAGGCTGCTTCATTCGAAGACTTTCGACGCCCGCCAGAAAACGGTCAAGATGCAGATCCAATCGGAAAAACCGCCCGTTCCAGACGTGCACTGTGTCGTACGTCGCGTCCGAGTGCAACAGACCCCAATCCAGCACAGAGATCTTGGCCTCGGACATCGGCAGGTACTGCCCGTCCATGAAAGCGACGCCATGAGGGTAGCGCCGTTTGTCGATGTGATGCTGATCGATTGCTGAAAGTACGGGTGAGAGCTCTGTCATCTGAGTCATTTGCGATAGGGGAAGAGTAGGAATGAAATCTTGCTAGGGCCAACAGGGATCGGAAACAGTGCTCCGTCGATGTCGGGGATCTGCATGGCCGGCCACTAATCTAGCCACTCGAGATATTAACAGCCCCACAAGCCGCATTCCTCCGATGTGGCCCGTCGTCTAGCCTAAATTCTGCGTCTGAACGAAATAGGTGAAGCTTTCGCACGACAAGACCGGCCGATAGGGAAGGGTCTTTGCTTTGCCGATGATCGTTGGTGCTCAAAGTTGGCGACGCCGAACCGCGTACACGTATTCGAGTTGCATACCGGCTGACGGCCCTTTTTGAACACTAGGGGGCGCGTCGCGAGTCAGCGCCTAGGCGGCTACCGTTGTAAGAGTGGAGTCTATTCGAATCTACTGAGGGTAGGGACCGGGTGTTGCTTCATGTCCCAGTCCGTAAGCTGCTGCCGCAAGATAGGTGCGTGGGCGCGTGCCTTCAGCACCTCGCGGCGCAAGCTGGCGTGCCGTTCGACAGAGCCGCGTTCGTCTAAGCGCCGGGCAAGCCGAGGCAGAAAGTCTTCATGGAAAGCTTCGTGTATAGACGGCCCCGCGTATGCAAGGGATTTCAGCTGCACTTTTGATATCGGTCGGGTGCGTTCATTAATGGAGATCGCGGATTGAGGCCTCATCAACGGGGCGCACTTGTTGCGCTTGAGCTCTTCGGGCTTGCTCGATCCCCAGCTCCGCCGGTGCGCATCATGCTGCCATTTGCCCTGACATCAGAAGGTGGCCAACATAAGCGGAAAGTCAGGCCGCGAGGTCAGGCCGATAGTATTTCCCCTCCCCTCATCATCGCCGAGACTCTCAGGGCCAACTTGTTGGCAACGGCGATAGCGACGACCATGGGAGGGCGCCGTTCAGGCAAGGCTTCGATCCAAACGCCTCCAAGCCGGGAACAGCCTTTGGGTACCGAACGACACTACGTGCTCCGATGACAAGCAAGTGCCTGAGATAGCAAACGCCCGGTTTCAAAATTCGGCTGAGCCGATCCTTTCCGTGATGCCACGCGGGATGCTCGCCGCGCCGAGATGCTCGGCAGGCGTCCCTTCAACGTCGTTACGGTCGCGCTCGCTCACAAGACTGCACGGATCGCTTGGGCGATCATGGCCAATGGTGAAGAGTACCGCGCGCACGTATAACTGGAACGCGTTCCGTTTGCGAGGGCAAAAGCGGAGTGATGGCAACCGGTCGGACCGGGGTCGGCCAAGCCCGTTGGACCTATCGAGCTTCAGAGCTCGCAACCTAATTGGGCGCCGATCCGCGGATCTCATCGAGGCTCGTGGGTTTGCCATAAAGCCGGATAGATAGCTGTAAACGATCGTTAGCCGGAATAAAGCAAATGCCTTGCAAAGCGGGGACCGTCCATAGATAGGTCCAAATCCGGCCGGTCCGGGTCTTGCCCTTGGCCAGGACCGGCACCGTGGGGTGAGTAGGCCGGAGCGATTTCTCCTCCAGCACCGGGTCACCGGAGGCGGTCGCCCGCCCCCGGTTCCCACAGAATGTGGCGTGCGGATTTCCCGCACCAACGCTCTTCGACAGTTGGTTCACAGCACTGCAAGCGCCTGCAGCTCCCGATAAGGAAGGCGCAGCTTAGCACTACTGCGCCAGTGTTTTTCAAGGATTTGTTTTCGGCAGTATGGGCACCGCTGAGACGGCGGCCGAAGGATGAGATCGACGTTGGCGTGACGTACGGCGGGCATGGTTGGCTGAGGCGGAGGTCCGTTGATTCTTTTTTTTCCGCCCCGCGTGTGCGAGGCGACGATGCTGCAGGAAGGTGTAGGCAATCATTGTCATCAGGACGTGGCGATGAAGACCCTGCCATGATCGCCCTTCGAAGTGATCAAGTCCGAGCTCCTCCTTCAACTGCTGATGCGCCTGCTCACAAATCCATCTTGCCTTGATGGTGGCGGCAAGTGTGCGCAGATGCGCCGCCGCAGGGAGATTGGCAAGATAGTATTTCTTCTCCCCTGAGGCACGTTGCTCGCCAATGAGCCAAGCTTCGTCGCCCGGGAGATGCTGCTGACCCTTATCCCAAATCCGCTGCGGAGGGCCGTTGGCGGTGCGGACGCGGAGAGCAGCAAATCGGGCTTTCAGCCGACCTTTGGTCCCGCTGCGCCAGCTCACGGCTTTCCATTTGGCGCTGGCCAGCATTTGTTCTGCCGCAATCGATAAGATATCGGGCACGTGGTGCTTTCGTGGTTTCCCGCGGACTTTGGTGATCGGCCAAGTGAGCTTCACATCGACCGGATACACCTTGAGGTGCCGAGGGATGCCGACAGCCCAAGCCCGCCCGCGCTCTGTTAGCCCTTGTCGAAATGGTGCGCTAAGTCCGTATCCTGCATCAGCCAGCACACATCCAAAGCGCACGTTGGCTGCCATCGCACGGTCAATCTCGGCCAAAGCAATTTCCTGCTTGGACCGTGGCGTTCGGTGTTCGACTGGCACGCGAGCACGCTTCGAACGAGACACGTCGCTTGTCCAACTGTCAGGCAGAAAGAGACGTAACGCGACTATCACTGGCACTTCGCCGCGCGCAAACGTCAAGGACACCAGCGTTTGGCAATTTGCCGTTTTGCCGAGAGCCGACGCGTATTGAGCCGCAACACCAACCGAGCGTTCGCCCTTCTTCGGCAGTGAGGTGTCATCAATAACGAGCACCGCATCGCTACCGCCGACAAGTCGGTCCGCCTGGTTGAGCAGCTCCGTCTCCAGCGGCGTCGCGTCCCAGACACCGTCCGCAATGAAATGGTGCAGCTGGTCGTAGTTGCCTGTGGCAAGGCGCTGTGCCATCGGCTGAACGCTCTTGCGATCGCCAGGACCGATCAGTCCCGCAACATACAGAGGACACATCCGCTGCCGCGTCTTATGGCCCAGCCGGGTCAAAAACGGCATCAGCCAGCGTTCAAGTTCGTCTTCCCATCCCGCCATGGTCAGCCCTCCGTGAGCCGACCACCCACGAATCATTGAAAAATTGATTCGGGAATCTTGAGGGTTCTATGAGGTCGCGGGGCAAAGGCCAACTGCGCGCGCGATGGCGCGTGCGACCTCATAGAACCCTCAAGATTCCCCTTCTTTGCGAACCGTGATTCTTGTGACGCATCGGAGGGCGAACGATGCGGCCGAAGAAGCATAGGATGGCGGGCTCGAATGACCTGTTCCGGGCGCGGCTGGACCAGATTATCAACATGAAGCACGAGCTGGTTCTGCTTGCCGGCAGGATCGATTGGGACTGGATCGACGGCGAGATCGCACCGCTCTACAGCGAGAACGGCCGGCCTAGGATCGAGACCCGCTTCATGATCGGGCTGCTGTTGCTCAAGCACATTTACGGGCTGTCCGATGAGGGCGTGTGCGAGCGTTGGCTCCACGACCCCTATTTCCAGTTCTTCACCGGCGAAGAGTTCTTCCAGCACGTCTTCCCCCACGAGCGTTCGGACCTGAGCCATTGGCGCAAGCGGCTCGGCGACAAGCTGGATCTGCTGCTGGCCGAGAGCGTGCGGGTGGCGCACGAGGCCGGTGCGTTGCGCAGCCAGGACCTCAAGCGGGTCACGATCGACACCATGGTGCAGCCGAAGGCATCAGCTTTCCGACCGATGCCAAGCTCTTGCATGCGGCGATCCGGTGGCTGAACCGCCTGGCGAGGAGGCACGGGGTCAGACTGCGGCAATCCTATTGTCGCCTGGCCAAGGCCGCAGCGATGATGGGGGGCCGCTACGCCCATGCCAAACAGTTCAGACGGCATCATCGGCAGTTGCGCCTCCTGCGCAGCCGGCTGGGCCGGATCATCCGCGACATCCGTCGCAAGATCGAGGGCCAGCCGGCGCTGGAGGAGGCATTCGCCCTCCCGCTTGGCCGCGCCAGCCAGATCCGCTCACAGCAGCAGCGCCAGCGCGGCTGGAAGCTGTATTCCTTCCATGCCCCGGAGGTCGAGTGCATCGGCAAGGGCAAGGCCTCAACCCCCTACGAGTTCGGCGTGAAGGCTTCCATCGTCACCAACAATCGCCGTGCTCCCGGCGGCCCGTTCGTGCTGCATGCCAGGTCGCTGCCCGACAACCCCTACGACGGTCACACCTTGCGGAATGTCATCGACCGCACTGAGACCCTCACCGGCCGTCCGATCGAGCGGGCCTATGTCGATAAGGGATACCGCGGCCACGACGCAGAAAGCCCCCGGCGCGTCTTCATCTCCGGCCAGAAGCGCGGCGTCTTCGGCAGCATCAAGCGCGAGCTGCGACGCCGCTCCGCCATCGAGCCCATCATCGGGCACATGAAAGCCGAAGGCCACCTCGGCCGCTGCTATCTCAAAGGCCGCGCCGGCGACGCCGCCAACGTCGTCCTCTCAGCTGCGCGGCGGCGATCAGGGTGAGACTCCAGCGACAATCAAGGTGAGACTGCGCCGATGGGGACGGACCGAAGGGAGGGCGTAGCCCGACCGGAGGACCG
>NZ_JADPKA010000051.1 GCF_023073715.1 Bradyrhizobium sp. 164 | reverse complement strand
GGGCAGGGGAATCGCATGTGAGCGTTCTCTGTAAGGCATTGCGAATTGGGCAGAAATCGATTCTGAAGGTGGCTCCTGAGTTGGAAGGAGCGGCCGATGGATCGATTCTCGGAGTGCTTCGAAGATCTGCCCGACCCGCGGGCGGACAATGCGCTGCATGATCTGACAGAGCTTTTGTTCATTGCGCTGATGGCGACGTTGTGCGGAGCGACGAGTTGCACAGACATGGCGCTGTTTGCACGGCTGAAGGCCTATCTTTGGCAGGACGTGCTGGTGCTCAAGCATGGGCTGCCGAGCCACGACACGTTCAGTCGTGTGTTCCGCATGCTCGATCCAAAGGCGTTCGAGACGGCGTTCCGGCGCTTTATGGAAGCCTTCGCCGAAGGCGCGAAGATCGCACGGCCGCAAGGCGTGATCGCCCTGGATGGCAAGGCGCTGCGGCGTGGCTACGAGCGCGGCAAAAGCCACATGCCGCCGGTCATGGTGACGGCGTGGGCGGCTCAGACACGCATGGCACTGGCCAATGTTCTGGCGCCGAACAACAACGAAGCCGCCGGTGCCTTGCAATTGCTCGAACTTCTGCAACTCAAGGGGTGCATCGTGACGGCCGATGCGCTGCACTGTCATCGCGAAATGGCCAAGCAGATCGTGGCGCGGGGCGGCGATTACGTGCTGGCGGTCAAGGACAACCAACCCGCTCTGCTGGCCGACGCCAAGGCGGCGATTGCTGCAGCGGCGCGCAAGGGCAAGAAGCCGGTTACGACCACCGATGCAGACCATGGGCGCAAGGAAAAGCGCAGTGCGCTTGTCGTGCCGGTCAAGGACATGGAGAAGACGCACAACTTCCCTGGCCTCACAGCCGTCGCGCGGATCCGCAGCAAGCGCGGCAAGGATAAAACCGTCGAGCGCTACTTCCTGATGAGCCAAAATTACAGCCGCACGGAGGTTCTGCGCATCGTTCGCACCCATTGGACCATCGAAAATGGCCTGCACTGGCCGCTCGACGTCATCCTCGACGAGGATCTGGCCCGCAACCGCAAAGACAACGGCCCGGCCAACCTTGCCGTACTCAGAAGACTTGCCCTCAACGTGGCCAGGGCTCACCCTGACACCACCATCTCCTTGCGCCTCAAGCTCAAGCGCGCCGGGTGGAACGATGCCTTTCTTTTTGAGCTCCTCGGCCACATGCGATAGCCCTG
>NZ_JADPKA010000054.1 GCF_023073715.1 Bradyrhizobium sp. 164 | reverse complement strand
TTGAGCACCGGCGCCAGCATGTTGCGGAAGAACGCGGAATCGTCGACCAGCAGCACCGACTGCGAATGCAGCGACGGCTTCATCTCCTTGCGGGTGAACCAGTCGGCGAACGCCATCGGCAGGAAGTGGCCGACGTCGATCACCTCGGTGGCCTGGCCCTTGATCACGGCCGAGCCGAGAATGCCCGAGGAGGAGCCGCCGACCTCGATGTTGAGCCGTTCCTCGACGATGTCGATGATCTCGTCGACGACGAGGCCCATGGCGCGGCCGTCGTCGGCGAACACCAGGATCGGTTGGGCTCCCTGGCTCGCAACGGTGACGCCCTCCATGGCGACCAGCGGCATCAGCTGCTCGCGGTACTGCACCATGTAGCGGCCGTTGCTGAACTCGATCTTGTCGGCGGGCAGCTCCTCGAGGCGGGTGACGAGCCCGAGCGGGACCGCCTTGGGCTGGGACGAGCCGGCGCGGAACACCAGCAGCGAGGTGGTCTGCTCGCCCGCGCCGATGTGATGCGCCCCGTTCTCGTCGGCCATGTCATGGGCCGAGGAGCCGGCGGCGCCGAGCGCCTTGGCAATGCCGTTGGGATCGATGATCATGATGACGGCGCCATCGCCCAAAATGGTGTTGCCCGAGAACATGTCGATGTGACGCAGCTTGGTCGACATCGGCTTGACCACGATCTCTTCGGTGTGGAACACGCCGTCGACGACGATGCCGAAGGTCTGGCTGCCGACTTGGGTGACCACGATAAAACCGTTCTCGGGATCGGATGCGGCGCCGTCGTCGATCTTCAAGAGCTTCTTCAGATGGATCAGCGGCAAGAGCTTGTTGCGCAGGCGCAGCACCGCGGTGTCCTTGATGCGCTCGATGCGGTGCTCGGAATTGGCGCGGGCGCGCACCAGCTCGACCACCGAGAGCTGCGGAATGGCAAAGCGGTCGCCGGCGGCCTCGACGATCAGGGCCGAGACGATCGCCAAGGTCAGCGGGATCTTGATGGTGACGGAGGAGCCTTCGCCGGCCACGCTCTTGATGTCGATGGTGCCGCCGATCTGGTCGATATTGGTGCGCACCACGTCCATGCCGACGCCGCGGCCGGAGACCGAGGTGATGGCGGCCGCGGTCGAGAAGCCCGGCGCGAAGATGAACTTGTGGATCTGGGCTTCGCTCATCTTCTCGAGCTCGGCCTCGGTGACCAGCCCGC
>NZ_JADPKA010000113.1 GCF_023073715.1 Bradyrhizobium sp. 164 | reverse complement strand
GGGTGCCAACCAATATGAGCAACAATATCGCAGCCGCGTCGTCGCCAACCTTCAGCGGAGGGCCAAATCGCTAGGCTTCCTGTTGCAGGCCATTCCGGGAGACGCCAATCCGGCTGTTTCTTAGGAAGTCGATCGCGATCTTTGCCGGAACACGGACATGAGCTTCCGCTTCATCGAGGACCATCGCGATACCTATCCGGTGCGGCTGATGTGCGCTGTGCTCGGGGTCTCGGCGGCCGGCTATTACGCTTGGCGGGAGCGGCCGGCGAGCACGCGCACGACCACCAATACTGCGCTCCTGGCTTCGATCCGACAGGTTCATCAGGACAGCGGCGGACGCTATGGCAGCCCGAGAATCCATGCCGCGATGCAGGCGCGGGGACGTGGCGTCAGTCGCGGCCGATCGAACGCTTGATGCATCGGCACGGTATCCGCGCCATCACGGCACCACCGCGCCGTGTTCGGACCACCGACAGCCGCCATGGCCTGCCGATCGCGCCAAATCTCGTCGATCGTCACTTTGCAGCTGCGGCTCCGAACCGGATCTGGCTTGCCGATATCACCTACATTCCGACGGCAGAGGGCTGGCTCTACCTGGCGGCCGTCATGGACCTCTTCAGCCGCAAAATCGTCGGCTGGGCGATGCGCGATCACATGCAGGTCGAGCTCGTTTCATCCGCCCTGACCAGGCGATCCGCCAGCAGCGGCCGGAGCCCGGATTGATTCATCACTCCGATCGCGGCGTGCAATACGCTTCACAGGACTATCGCGCAGTCCTGTCGGCCGCCGGCATCACTGCATCAATGAGCCGCAAAGCCGACTGCTACGACAATGCCCCGATGGAAAGCTTCTTCCATACCCTGAAGACCGAGCTCGTTCACCATCGCGACTATAAGACCCGCGCCGAAGCCCAGTGCGACGTCTTCGCTTACATCGAGGGCTTCTACAACCGAGTCCGGCTCCATTCCGCCATCGGATATATTGCCCCGATCCGGATGGAGCTAAAAGCAGCTTAACCCTGTCTACTTTTTCGGGGCAACATCAGATCTCAGCCATCGGAAAACCTCCTGTCTAAAGCGGGATGGGGTTTGGTTGAATCGACTTGGGATTCCCAAATCAGTTCGTTTCTGATTCACCATGCTGGCTGGGCGGGAGGCCAGCATGGATGGGCAAGCCTTATTCTCTGGATCTTCGCCAGCGT
>NZ_JADPKA010000064.1 GCF_023073715.1 Bradyrhizobium sp. 164 | reverse complement strand
GGAGCAACTGTGTTGAAGTAGACCGGTGATCGAGCGGGCTCAAGGCTGGCGCTGCGCGCCCCCGCCTCCGGCGGCTGACGGCCTTGACCCCGCCCGCTCAACGGTCTTTAGGCTGGGCATTCGCTCGGCGGAAGCCGAGCGAGGCCGCTCACTTCGTACCGGCCGGCGTCCCATTTTTCTCCGCGCGCGATCATGACGTTGAGGATCACAATCAGCTTGCGCATGCAGGCGGTGAGCGCAACCTTCGGCTCTTTGCCTTTGGCGATCAGGCGATCGTAGAAGGCCTTGAGTACCGGGTTGTGCCGTGTCGCGGCTCCCATGCACGCCATGTAAAAGAGATTGCGGACCTTGCGCCGCCCGCCCTGGATATGACGAACACCCCGACGCTTGCCGCTGTCGTCGTCGTAAGGCGCAGCACCCAGCAAGGCCGCGGCAACATTGTTGCTTATCTGGCCTAACTCCGGCATCCCCCCGATCAGCCCGGCGGACGTGCCCTCGGCAAGACCCGGCACGCTCTCGATGATCTCGGCGAGTTCGGCAAAACGCGGCGTGGCCTTGATCAGGGCCGCGATCGCTGCTTCGAGCTTGGTAATTTCCAAGGAGATTTGCTTCAGCAGGCGACTCTGCATTTTCTGTACAACGTCAGGTGTGGAATGCTCCCCCCTGTTATGCAGGCTGGTCCGCACTTCAATCAGAGTTTGGCGCGCAGTCACCATCTGCGCCAGTTCCTCACGTGCTGCATCATAGGCTTGGCCTCTTGCCTCGATGAAAGTCTCGGCGAACCAGGCAATCATCTCCGCATCGATCGGATCGTTCTTGGCAAGTTGCCCGGCCGATCTTGCGAAGTTGCGCACCCGCTTCGGATCGACAATCAGGGTTCCGATATCGGCCTCGCGCAGCGCCTTGACCCACTCTCGCTCATAGCCGCCGGACGCTTCCATCGCTGCTTTAGTGATCTTGTACTTGCGAAGCCAACGGATCAGCATTCGCCGTCCCTCTGCCGTGCTCGCGAACGTCCGCCGTTGCGACAATGATCGAATACACACATCCACCTTGTCCTTGGCCACGTCGATACCGGCGACAACAAGATCGTTTTGTGCCATCATCCAATCCCTTCCTTGCTCGGTCCGGGCTCGAAGCCCATGCAACTGTTCGGGTTGAGGAAGACCACCGGATCTGTCCCTCGCTCCCCGACAGGCTCACGGCCTTTGAGCGCGACCGGGCTCAGATCCAGCAACGGGCGGTTTTGCGAGAACCGCCCGTTTGCACATTCTGGCAGATTTCCCAGACACAAGAGCGCG
>NZ_JADPKA010000092.1 GCF_023073715.1 Bradyrhizobium sp. 164 | reverse complement strand
TTGTTGATGTCGCTGGCGCGGTTGTCGAGCGACTGTGCCGTGAAGAAGTTGGTGGGATTGTCCAGAGCCGAGTTGACGCTCTTGCCGGTCGACAGACGGCTCTGTGTGGTGGCGAGCAGATCGGCGGTGGACTGGAGAGAGAGCAGGTTCTGACGAACCGACGAGGAGAGGACGATACCGGACATTGAGTGTTACCCTTCTGGTACGCAACGCAACAAACTTCGATTAGGATTAATCGATGCCGGGAGGGTGAACTTTTGGGGCTAACAAAGCATGAAGCGTGTCGCTGCAGTCCTTGTGCGGATTCACCATATGCGCGATCGTATCCGGATCACGCCCTCGTGTATCGTCATGATAAGATGGTGCTTTTTCGTGCAGTGGCGATGTGTTTGCTACTTGTCAACCATAACTCAGAGTGAGCAATTGGCTGCATTCGAATGCCCGTCTACGTCTCACTGCACGACGTCTTCATACAACCGCATAAAGGAAACGGCGGGGCCGAAGCCCCGCCGCCAGATCTTGCCTGCGATGTCGTGCGCGATTAGCGGAGCAGTTGGAGCACGCTCTGCTGCGACTGGTTGGCCAGCGACAGCGCGGAGACCGCGATCGACTGCCGGGTCGACAGCGCCTGGCTGTTCGCCGCTTCAGTATTGGTGTCGGCCAGGGTCAGGTTGGACGAACCGGTCTGCAGCACGTTGATCAGGCTCTTGTTGAAGTCCTGACGCACCTGCACCACCGAAAGGTTCGAACCGAGCGCGGAAGCTTCCGAACGCAGCGTGCTCGACGCGTTGTTCAGGTTGGTCAGCACCTTGTTGGTGGCAGCGTTGTCGATGAAGTCGACGCCGTTTGTCAACGCGGCGAGGCCCAGACCCTTGGAATTGTAGGTCACGCCGGTGATGTTCAGGCTCGACTTGCCGGTCTCGTCGAACACCAGCTTGAGCTGATCGCCGTTGAGCAGGTTGACACCGTTGAACGAGGAGTCCTGCGCGGTCGTGTCGATCTGGTTCAGGATGTTGTTGTACTGATTGACCAGATTGGCACGGGCCGTCTGGGCAACGGTGTCCGCGACCGGGGTGGAAGCCGTCGAGAACGTCAGCGACGAGGTCAGCGTTCCGCCGATCGCACCACCCGCAGTCGTCGAGCCAAGCGTCGAGGACGCGTAGTCGTTGGTGGTCGAGATCGTCAGCAGGCCGTTGGCGTCGATCGTGGCAGACAGGTTGTTGGCCTGAAGCGCGGTGTTGAGTTGATCGAGCGTCTTGACCGTTCCGTTGGTGCCGTCGCCGAAGGTGACGTTGACCGCCGTACCGCCGTT
>NZ_JADPKA010000111.1 GCF_023073715.1 Bradyrhizobium sp. 164 | reverse complement strand
CAGCACCTGCACGCCGTTGGCGATGCCGTCGAGCAGATTGTTGATGTCGCTGGCGCGGTTGTCGAGCGACTGTGCCGTGAAGAAGTTGGTGGGATTGTCGAGAGCCGAGTTGACGCTCTTGCCGGTCGACAGACGGTTCTGTGTGGTGGCGAGCAGATCGGCGGTGGACTGGAGAGAGAGCAGGTTCTGACGAACCGACGCAGAGAGAACAATACCGGACATAACTCTTACCCTTCTGGTTTACGCGTCTTCGTTCGATCGCTTCGGATCGAGTGACGGGAACAGCGTGCCGCGACATGGCTAACAAAGGGTGAAACGAGACGCGCCGACCTAAGCGCCGGTTCACCATAAGAACCGCGGTGAGCGCCGGCAGGACCGGAAGCCCGACTGAATTTGTTGGCGATTTTCCACCCTTACGCTCCATTAACCATAACCGCGGGTTACTTTTCGAGCGTCATCCAAGGGGCTGCAAACGTTGACGCAAAAAGGAAAGCGGCGGGGCCGAAGCCCCGCCGCCAGATCTTGCTTGGGATGTCTTCCGCTTGTTAGCGGAGCAGTTGGAGCACGCTCTGCTGCGACTGGTTGGCCAGCGACAGCGCGGAGACCGCGATCGACTGGCGGGTCGACAGTGCCTGGCTGTTCGCTGCCTCGACGTTGGTGTCGGCCAGGGTCAGGTTGGACGAACCGGTCTGCAGCACGTTGATCAGGTTCTTGTTGAAGTCCTGACGCACCTGCACGATCGTCAGGTTCGAACCGAGCGCGGAAGCCTCCGAACGCAGCGTGCTCGACGCGTTGTTCAGGTTGGTCAGCACCTTGTTGGTGGCAGCGTTGTCGATGAAGTCGACACCGCTGGTCAGCGCGGCGAGGCCCAGACCCTTGGAGTTGTAGGTCACGCCGGTGATGCTCAAGCTCGACTTGGCGGTCTCGTCGAACACCAGCTTGAGCTGATCGCCGTTGAGCAGGTTGACACCGTTGAACGAGGAGTCCTGCGCGGTCGAGTCGATCTGGTTCAGGATGTTGTTGTACTGATTGACCAGATTGGCACGGGCCGTCTGGGCAACGGTGTCCGCGACCGGGGTGGAAGCCGTCGAGAACGTCAGCGACGAGGTCAGCGTTCCGCCGATCGCACCACCCGCAGTCGTCGAGCCAAGCGTCGAGGACGCGTAGTCGTTGGTGGTCGAGATCGTCAGCAGGCCGTTGGCGTCGATCGTGGCAGACAGGTTGTTGGCCTGAAGCGCGGTGTTGAGTTGATCGAGGGTCTTGACCGTTCCGTTGGTGCCGTCGCCGAAGGTGACGTTGACCGCCGTACCGCCGTT
>NZ_JADPKA010000018.1 GCF_023073715.1 Bradyrhizobium sp. 164 | reverse complement strand
TTGCGCTCAATCGTCCGGTCATAGCTGTTGTCGCGCATCGGATCGTCCTCCGCTGGAGCGATCCAATCAGCGAATTAGTGAACATGCACAGCAATGACGGAGCTGCGGTAACAGTCCCGCCTAAATCTTCAGCTCTTTCCCCGTCACGCGCCGATACGCTTCCAGATATCGCTTGCTGGTCGCCTCCACCACGCTCGCCGGCAGCGGGGGCGGTGGGGCGTCGCCGTTCCAGCGGCCGGCGCGGCGCTCGACGTCGAGATAGTCGCGCAAGGGTTGCTTGTCGAAGCTCGCCTGCGGCTGGCCGGGCTTGTAGGTATCGAGCGCCCAGAAGCGCGAGGAATCCGGCGTCATGACTTCGTCGATCAGGATGATGCGGCCGTCCTTGTCGCGGCCGAACTCGAACTTGGTGTCGGCGATGATGATGCCCTGCTCGCGGGCCAGCTCCTCGCCGAGCGTGTAGATCGCGCGCGTCATGCTCTCCAGCGTGTAGGCAACCTCGTCGCCGACCACCGCGCGCATCCTCGCGATGGTGATGTTCTCGTCATGGCCGCTCTCGGCCTTGGTTGCCGGGCTGAAGATGGCAGGCTCCAGCTTCTCGCTCTCGACGAGCCCCGTCTTCAGCTTCTCGCCGGCCAGCGTGCCGCTCGTGGCATATTCCTTCCAGGCCGAGCCCGAGAGATAACCGCGGATCACGCATTCGATCGGGAACACGGTGGTGCGCTTGCACAGCATGGCGCGACCGAGAATCTCGGCGCGGTGGGGCATCAAGGCCGGCACGGCCGAGATGATCGCGTCGGTGTCGGCGCTGATCATGTGATGCGGCACCACGCCCTCCAATTCGTTGAACCAGAACGCGCTGATTTGAGTCAGCACCGCGCCCTTCATCGGGATGGTCTCGCCCATCACGACGTCGAAGGCGCTGATGCGGTCGGTGGTGACGAGCAGCAGACGGTCGTCGTCGACGGCGTAGATGTCGCGCACCTTGCCGCGTCCGATCTTGGGGAGCGGCAGGTCGCTTGAGAGCATGGTGGTCATCGGCAAAGCCTTCGCACAAGGAATCCGGCCGCGGCTGACAGCGCGGCCGGAAACCGGGATAGCCTATTCCGGCAGCGGAATGAACTCATGTTCCTGCGGAACTGCGGCGAAGCGGCCGGTTTTCCAGTCCTGCTTGGCCTGCTCGATCCGCTCCTTGCTGGAGGAGACGAAATTCCACCAGATATGGCGCGGGCCCTCCAGTGCATCGCCGCCCAGAAACATCATCCGCGTGGCCTTCAGGGCCTTCACCGTAATGCGGTCGCCGGGGCGGAAGATTAAGAGCCGCGGCCCCTCGTAGCGCTCGTTCGCGATCTCGACCTCGCCGTCGACCACGTAGATCGCGCGTTCCTCGTGATCGGGATCGAGCGGCACGCTCGCGCCCGCTGCCGCCGTGACCTCGGTGTAGAACCAGGGCGACACCATCGTAACAGGCGAGGCGATGCCGAATGAGGAGCCCGCGATCACCCGCGCGGTGAAGTCGCGCTCGGAGACCATCGGCAGGTCGCCGGCGGCATAGTGCTGGAATGACGGCGCGATCTCTTCAGATCCGGCCGGCAGTGCGATCCAGCTTTGCAAGCCGAGCATCTTCTGACCCGAGGCGCGCTGCGCGTCGGGCGTGCGCTCGGAATGGGCGATGCCGCGCCCTGCGGTCATGAGGTTCATCGCGCCAGGCGCGATCTCCTGGACATTGCCTTCGCTGTCGCGATGCATGATCGCGCCGTCGAACAGATAGGTGACGGTGGCAAGCCCGATGTGCGGATGCGGCCGCACGTCCATGCCCTTGCCGGAGACGAACTGCACCGGCCCAAAATGATCGAAGAAGATGAAGGGCCCGACCATCTGCCGCTTGCCATGCGGCAATGCGCGCCGCACCGCGAATCCGTCGCCGAGATCGCGCGTGCGCGGCACGATGACGAGATCGAGCGCATCGCAGGACATGGGATCGCCGAGCACGGGATCATTGGAGGGTTGCCAGCTCATGGGTGGGCTCCTTTTGACTTTCTTCGGCGCGATCGTAGCACGATTTCGCATCGCCGTCGCGTCAGAGCCTGCTGTCATGCCCCGCGAAGGCGGGGCATCCAGTGCGCTGCAGCCTTTCGGTTGAATCGCAACCGTCTCGGAGTACAGGATCGCCCGGTCCCGTCTCCGCAACGCTGCGCCGGGCCCACAG
Organism: Bradyrhizobium sp. 164; assembly: GCF_023073715.1. GTDB lineage: Bacteria > Pseudomonadota > Alphaproteobacteria > Rhizobiales > Xanthobacteraceae > Bradyrhizobium. The sequence goes on along the minus strand of NZ_JADPKA010000018.1, from coordinate 271,271 downwards.
CAATGCTCGGCCGGCGAAGCTGGAGCGAAGACGGCAAGCCGGCCGATGACAATTGTGGTGCGAATGGTCCTTGAAAAAATATGCCTGACGAAAGATGTTCGCCTGATTTCAACCGCGACCGTCGCATCGCCGATGACATTTACCGCAACAGAACTAGCCTTTTGCGCCGCGTCCGTGGCGCTGCTGCTTGTGCTTGGGGCCTCGCTCGTCGCGGATTTCCGCAACGTCCTCGCGGCCCGGCTTGGCGCGGCCTTCGCGCTTGGATCGGCCGCGCATGCGGCGAGCTATTCGGTCGGCGTGTCGTCGCTGGCGCCGGCCTCGCATGCGCCGCTGATTGCATTGTCGACGGGCAACATCGTGGTGTTCTGGCTGTTCACGCGCGCGCTGTTCGACGACGAGTTTCGCCTGCGCTGGTGGCACGGATTGATCTGGGGACTGGTGACCGCGTTCAGCTTCGCTAACTGTCTCTGGATCGTAGCGGGCGGAAGCGTTCGGCTCGCCGTCACCATTGTCAATCTGATCGTGCTCGGTTTCATTGCGCTCGCGGTGGTGCAGACGATCAATTCGTGGTCGACCGATCTGGTCGAGCGCCGTCGCCGCGTTCGCGTCTTTATCGTCTGCGCGGCCGCGCTCTATGGCGGGGTGAACGCGCTGCTCCAGATTGGCGTGGCCGGCACGGAGGTTGGCGATATCGCCGACACGGTCAATGCGGGCGTGCTCGCCTGCATCGTTGCGGCCATCGCCTATGCGATGATGCGCGTCGATGGCGCCGGCCTGTTTCCTCTTGCCGCTGAAACAGCGCGGCCGATTATTTTGAGCCAATCCCCAGCGGCAGAGCAAGCCTCCGACCAGAAGCTCATCGATGCCCTGATGCGGCTGATGGCGGACGAGCGGATCTATCGCCAGGAGAACGTCACAATCGGCGCGCTGGCGAACCGGCTGAAAATTCCCGAATACCGGCTGCGCCGGCTGATCAACCAGCGGCTCGGCTATCGCAACTTCAATGTATTCCTGAATAATCATCGGATCGAGGAAGCCAAGGCCGCGCTCGCCGATCCCGCCCAGGCCGAGGTCCCCGTCATCACCATCGCCATGGATGCCGGCTTCCAGTCACTCGGTCCCTTCAACCGCGCCTTCAAGGCGGTGACCGGCGTGACCCCGACGGAATATCGGCGGCTCAAGGCCAGCCCGGCGTGATGGGCTCTTCGCCTCTCCCCGCAAGCAGGGCGAGGGGACTGAGCGCCGTTGCCGCAGCATTCCCTATAATTCTGAAATAGCTCACTTATTTCAAAATCGGCCAGCCCATGCGCAATTCCGGCGAGGTCGTTTTCCAAATCCGGCGAGCAGTCCTCCCACGCCTCCTGCTTCGTCTCCGGCACACGCCCCCAAGCCGGAGACAGCCCGTGACCTGCCGCCACAACATCGTCCTCCTCACCACCATCGCCTGTGCCGGCCTCGCGCTCGGTGCTGCGCGCGCCCGCGACGTGCCGAAGGTCGCCACCGGCTTTGTCGCCGGCATCCTGTGCTCTGAGACCTTCGTCTCCGACCTCGATCCGCGGCGCACCTTCACCGAAACCAACGATGCGATGCCCGGGACCGGCCTGATCAGCTGGGCGATGGACTACCGGATCGATCGCGTGCGCAAGGACGTTACGGTGACACTGTTTGGCCTCGGCCGCAGCCATGCCGTCTATCGCGAGGGGCTCGGCTGCACGCTCGCGCATGGCGAGCCGCTCGCCGAAGTCATGCCGCCGCTGGACGACAGGCAGCCCGCGCTGCTTCCAGAGATCGCCGGCCCCGCGATCGTGCCGCCGCAAAGTCCCGAGGTTGCTGCCGCGCTCGACCGCGCCTTTGCCGAGCCGGCGCAGCCGCCCTATCGCCGCACCCGGGCGGTCGTCGTGGTGAAAGCGGGCCGCGTCATCGCCGAGCGTTACGCCGACGGTATCGGACCGGAGACGCCGCTGCTCGGCTTCTCCATGACCAAATCGGTGATATCGGCGCTCACGGGCGTACTGGTGCGCCAGGGCAAGCTGAAGCTCGACGGACCTGCGCCGGTCGTCGCCTGGAACGATCCGGATGATCCGCGCCATGCCATCAGCGTGGATCAATTGCTGCGCCACACCGCAGGGCTCGCGCTCGGCAGTTCGTTGCAGGCCTCGCTCGGCTCCGCCTTCGAGCCGGTCAACCGCATGAAGTTCGTCGAAGGCGACATGGCGGCCTATGCCGCGAGGATGCCGCTGGCAACCACGCCGGGCGCGGCGTGGAATTATCACGACGGCAACACCATGCTGCTCTCGCATCTGATCCGCAACGCGGCCGGTGGAACTCCCGCAGATGCACTGCGCTTCGCGCGCCGCGAATTGTTCGTCCCGCTCGGCATGCGCCATGTCACGCTCCAGCTCGACGGTGCCGGTACAATCGAGGGCTCGAGCGAGATGCTGGCATCGGCGCGGGACTGGGCGCGCTTCGGCCAGTTCTATCTCAATGACGGCATCGCCGGCGGCCAGCGCATCCTGCCCGAGGGCTGGGTGAGCTATTCGTCCTCGCCCACGCCGAAGGCCTGGGTCGGCATCGGCGCCGGCTTCTGGACCAACCTGGGCGACAGTTTCGGCGCGAAGTTTCGCATCGAGCGCGGCTGGCCGCGCGATGCCTTTTTTCGCCAAGGGCACGATTGGGCAGTACACCATCGTGATCCCCTCGGAGCGGCTGGTCATCGTGCGGCTCGGACGTTCGCCGAACTGGCCGCCAGAAGCGGATCGCGTGTTCGACCTCGTGCGCGACGTGGTGGACGCAACGCGCGAGAAGGGAAGGTAGCCGGGATGAATTGATGAAAGCAGAGCGAAGTGCCGCCTTTTCTTCCTTCTCCCCTTGTGGGAGAAGGTGGCGCGAAGCGCCGGATGAGGGGTCTGCATCCGCGAGTTCAACTGCTGAAGAGTTTGCGGAGGCAGACCCCTCACCCGTCTCGCCGCCGTCGCGGCGAGCCACCCTCTCCCACAAGGGGAGAGGGTGCAGCGTTCGTGTGGCGAGAGCTTACGACCTCCCCAGCTCGGTCGCCTTCGCCACCCGGTCGAACCGCTCCAGCGTCATGATCGCATCCGCAAACTTCTCCGCCCGTGCGTTCAGCACGGGCCGCGCCAGCGTCAAAAACTTCTGCTGCATCGCCTGCGTGTCGGGAAACGAATTCGGTTCGCCCGACGGGTCGGCATACAGTCGCTCATGCACGCCATCGTCCGTCGTGATGCTGACGCGGGCGCCGAACGGATGGGTGCGGCCGATTTCGAGCCGGTCGTCCTGCACGACGTCGAACCTGTCGGCGAGCGCGTCGATGGCGGCATCGCCCAGGCGGCTGTAGTCGTCCCAACCAAATGAGCCCTGGTCCAGCGCGAGCGCGCCGGTGAAGAACATCGAGAACTGACCGCCGACGATCGAGGTCGGATGCCGCTTGGTGGCGGCATCGCCGGTCAGCGTGATGCCGTTGCGATGCAGGCCGATCTCGACGCGCTTGACCTGGTCCGGCGTCAGATTGTGCTCGCGCCGCATCGCGATCAGCGCGTCGATCGCGGCATGGGTGTAGCGGCAGCTCGGATAGGGTTTGACGCCGATCTTCATGGTCTCGTAGCTCTTGCCGAGCTCGGCGACCGCCTTGCCCGGATGCGCGTCGTCAGTGTAGCCGGCGAGCAGGCCGTGCCTGCCCTCGACCGATTCCGTCGCGCCGACGAAATCGTTGCGCGCCAGTGTCGCGGCGATGACGCCGTTCATTGCGGCGGCGCCGACCTGGTAGCGCTTGTTCCAGGCGCCGTTGACCAGGAATTGCAGCGATCCGGCGGCCTGGCTGCCCGAGACGCCGAAGGCGGCGATGATCTGTTGCTCGGAGAGGCCGAACAGTTTTGCGGCGGCCGCGGCCGCACCATAGGTGCCGGCGGTCGCAGTCGGATGGAAGCCGCGCGCATAATGCGAGGTCGAATCGAGCGCATTGCCGAGCCGGCAGCAGACCTCATAGCCCGCGACGATCGCCGTCAGCACGTCGCGGCCCGACGCGCCGACCATCTCGCCGACCGCGAAGGCGGCCGGCACCACCGGAGCGCTCGGATGCAGCGAGGAATCGGCGTGGGTGTCGTCGAAATCGAGCGAATGTCCCAACGCGCCGTTGAGCAGGGCCGCCACCGCTGGCGTCCAGGTCTTGCTGTCGCCGAATACGGTGGCCTCGCCCTTGGTGTCGAGCGCGAGGGCTTCTAGCGTCTTCAGCATCGACGGGGTCGATTCCGCCTCGTTGCGGGCGCGGATGGCGCTGCCGAGGAAATCCAGCGTCAGCACTTTGGCGCGATCCAGCACCTCCGCCGGAATATCCTGGTATTTCAGATTGAAGACATAAGCGGCGAGCGTTGCGGTTTCGTGGGCCATCGTGTTTCCTCGTTTTGGCCGGCAAGTTAGGCGGGCTGATTTCGCCTTTCAAGCGGCCATGCCGGGGCGGGCATCAGCCATGCTTTTGCCTGGCTCAAGAGGATCTGACCGGGACGTTGACGATGACACGCGTAAGAGAGCTGTTCGACCAGATCCGGGCGCGACGGACGCAACTGGGGCTGGCGATCCGGGTCACCGTGGCGGCCGTCGCGGCCTATGCCATCGCCACCGCGCTGCATCTGCTCTTGCCGCTCTGGGCAGTGCTGACCTCGCTGATCGTGACCCAGATGAGCGTCGGCCGCTCGCTGAAGGCGACGCGCGACTACATGCTCGGTACCATCGGCGGCGCCATCTATGGCGGCGCCATCGCGATGCTGATCCCGTACTCCAGCGAAGCGGGCCTGTTGGGGCTTCTGGTGCTCTCGGTCGCCCCGCTCGCCTTCATCGCCGCGATCAATCCGAGCCTCAGCGCCGCGACGGTCACGGCCGTGATCGTGCTTCTGGTTCCGACCATGCATCACTCCGATCCCATGACCTCGGCGATCGATCGCGTCAGCGAGGTCGCGGTCGGCGCCATCACGGGGCTGCTCGTTTCGTTTCTGCTGCTGCCGTCGCGCGCGGTGCGGCAGATCCGCGCCAGCGCAGCAAAACTGCTCGAGCTGATCGCCGATGCCTTTACCGAGCTGCTCGCGGGCCTCACGCGCGGGCGCGACAACGATGCGCTGCACCGGATCCAGGACGGCATCGGCGCTGCCATGGTCAGCCTCAACGCGATTGGCGCCGAAGCCGAGCGAGAGCGCGCCGCGCGCCTGTCGAGCGGGCCGGACACCGGTCCCTTGCTGCGAACCATCCTGCGGTTACGGCATGACGTCGTGATGATCGGCCGCGCCACCGTGGTGCCGCTGCCAGCCGAAGTGCAGACGCGGCTCGCAGCCCCGCTGACGGAGGTCTCGACGGTGATCGCGCGTTTCCTGCGCTCGGCCGCCGCAGCCTTGCGGGAGGGCGCCGGTGCGCCGCCGATCCATCCCGTTCACGTCGCGCTCCAGCACTACGCCGAGGCCGTCGCCGCCGTTCGTCACGACGGTCTGATCCGCGGCCAGCCCAGCGACACCGCCGAGCGCTTCTTCGCGCTCGGGTTCTCGCTGGAGCAGATGCACCAGAACCTCTGCGACCTCGATCGCGTCGTCGGCGAATGGTCGGAAGCGGCGGCCGACAAGCCGGCGCGGTTGGCGGAGTGAAGCTAGCGCGTCACGATCCGTCCCATCATGCTGCGGACCACGAGCTTGTGAAAGGGCATGATGAGGCCGAGATAGGTCCTGCCCAGGAGATTATGCGTCCGCACCAGCGTTGTGGATGTTACCCACCGGCCGTCGGCATCGCAGGCAACATCGACCACGATACGGAAGTCGAGATGATGATCGTTGAAGCCAGCGATCAGCCGCTCCGGTGTTTCGCTCAGCACCGGAAAAAGGCCGATCATCCCGTGCGGTGCCGGTGCGCCTTCGCCGGATGTTTTCAGCCCGAACGGCGTCACCAGGATGTTGCGCAGGCGAATCAGCACATCGATCCAGCGCGGCCCGTGCAGCACCATCCGCATGCAGGCCTCACGGGCATTCACGGTCGCAGCGCCGATCTCGACGCGAAACGCGTCGACGAACTGCGCGCCTGCTAGCAGCGTGCCGGCATCGACATTGGGGGTGACTTCGCGGACGGTCCCGATCATTCCGCCAATCTGCGCGTCAGCGTGCGGAAGCGCAAGATCAGGAGACCGGCGTAGACGAAGGTCCCGACCGAGAAACCGATCCAGACGCCGACTGCGCCAAGGGCGGCGTTGAAAGCCAGCAGCCAGGCGATCGGGAAGGCGACGCACCAATAGCCGATCACCGCGAACAGCAGCGTCATCTTGGTGTCGTTGATGCCGCGCAGCGCGCCGCCCATGATGGTCTGGAGGCCGTCGGCGATGAAGAAGGTCGCGCCGACCACCAGCAGTGTCGCCGTCAGTTCGACGGTTGCCGCGCTTGCCTCGCTGCTGCCGAAGAACAGCCGTCCGAGCTGGTAGCGGCCGAGGATGATGGCGACCGTCAGCGCGGAGATCAGGACGATTCCGAGCACGGCCGCGACCAGCCCTGCGCGTTTCACTGCGGCCGGCTCGTTGCGACCGAACGCGTGGCCGACCCGTACGGTGGCGGCCATGCCGATGCCGAGCGGCACCATGAACAGCACGGCGGTGACCTGGAGCGCGATCTGATGCGCGGCGAGCGCGGTGGTCGAGATCAGCCCCATCAGCAGCGCCGCCGAGGAGAACAGGCCGTATTCCATCAGCAGCGCGAACGAGATCGGCGCGCCGATCGCGATGAGCTGGCGCATCAAGGGCCAGTCGATCCGCCACAGTCGGGCGAGCGGTTGATAGTTCGCGAACGGTTTTCGCCATGCGGCAATGGCGAGCGCGGCGAGGAAGGTGCCGAGATTGACCAGCGTGGTCGCAAGCCCCGCGCCGAACAGGCCGAGCTTCGGCAGGCCGAACAGACCGTGGATCAGGACATAGACCAGTGCGGCATTGGCGGGGATCGCGGCGAGCGTGATCCACAGCGGCGCCTGCGGCCGGTTCACCGCGCTCATCATGCTGCGCAGCGCGATGAAGCCGAGCGCCGGCGCAATGCCCCAGGCCAATCCGTTGAGGTAGCGCTGCGCCAGCGCGGCCGAGTCCGGCGCTTGCCCGAGCGCGAGCAGGATGTGCTCGCCATAAAGCGGCGAGGCCATCATCGGCAGCGAGATCAGCAGCGCGGCCCACAGCCCGACGCGCAAGGAGCGGCGTATCAGCCTGACGTCGCCGGCGCCAAACGCCTGCGCGGCGAGCGGCGACACCGCCGACATCAATCCGAGCCCGAAGGTGAAGCTGACGAAATAAACCGTATGCGCGAGCGCCGCCGCGGCCACGGCGTCCTCGCCAAGCCGGCCGATCATCGCGAGATCGGTCGTGATCATCGCGATCTGCCCGAGCTGGGTCAGCATCAGCGGAACAGCCAACCGCAGCGTCTCGGCGAATTCCACGGCGAGATGATTTGACGGCACGCCGGCTTGCGGCTGCGAATGATGGACGGTGTCGAGCATGGCCGGTCCTTAGCACAGCCACACGTCGAAAACATGGCCTGCGTTTTTCCCCTCTCCCCTTGTGGGAGAGGGTGGCTCGCCGCGATAGCGGCGAGACGGTGAGGGGTTCTCTCCGCGAATTCAAATCAGAGCTTAGTTCGCGGATAGAACCCCTCATCCGGCGCTTCGCGCCACCTTCTCCCACAAGGGGAGAAGGGAAGAAAAAACTCACCCCTTCCGTTCCGGCACGCGCTTGATCTTCGCGCCCAGCGCGTTCAGGCGTTCCTCGATGCGCTCGTAGCCGCGCTCGATCTGGTCGGCGTTGTTGATGGTGGAGGTGCCCTCAGCGCAGACGGCCGCGAGCAGCATGGCCATGCCAGCGCGGATGTCGGGCGAGATCATCGATGCGCCGCGCAGGCGGCTAGGACCGGCGATGATGGCGCGGTGCGGATCGCACAGCACGATGCGCGCGCCCATCGCGATCAGCTTGTCGACGAAGAACATCCGCGATTCGAACATCTTCTCGAACATCAGGATCACGCCCTCGCATTGCGTGGCGGTGACGATCGCGATCGACATTAGATCGGCCGGGAAGGCCGGCCAGGGCTGGTCCTCCAGCTTGGGCACGTGGCCGCCGAAATCGTCCTGGATCTTCAGCGTCTGGTTCGAGGGCACGATGAGGTCGTCGCCCTCGACGCGGCAGAGGATGCCGAGCCGCTCAAACCCCATCCGGATCGAGCGCAGATGCTCGACGCCGGCGCGGGTGATGCGTAAGGGCGAGCGCGTCACCGCCGCAAGCCCGATGAGCGAGCCGACCTCGATATGGTCGGGCTGGATCCTGTAGGTCGCACCGCCCAGCGTGGCCTGACCGTGCACGACCATGGTATTGGTGCCAATGCCCTCGATCTTTGCGCCGAGCGCGACCAGGAAGTTGGCGAGGTCCTGCACATGCGGCTCGGACGCGGCATTACGCAAATAGGTGACGCCGCCGGCGGCGACCGCCGCGACCAACGCGTTCTCGGTCGCGGTGACGCTCGGCTCGTCCAAAAATACGTCCGCACCGGCGAGCTTTGGCGCGCGGAATTCGAGCCGGTCGGTTGCGGTCACCTTGGCACCGAGCTGTTCCAGCGCCAGCACATGGGTGTCGAGCCGGCGCCGGCCGATGACATCACCGCCGGGCGGCGGCAGCATCACTTCGCCGCAGCGGGCGAGCAGCGGACCTGCGAGCAGGATCGAGGCGCGGATGCGCACGCACAGCTCCGGGTCGAGATCGGCGGCACGGATGCTCTTGGCGTGGATGTGCAGCGTATTGCGCTCGGTCCACTCCGCCGCGGCGCCGACCGAGCGGACCAGCTCGACCAGTGTCTCGGTGTCGCGGATCCGCGGCACGTTCTGAAGCGTCACCGGTTGTTCGGTGAGCAGCGCGGCCGCAATGATCGGCAGCGCCGAGTTCTTGTTCCCGGACGGCTCGATCGAGCCCGAGAGCCGGTGACCGCCCTCGACGATGTATTGGATGGGCGCCAAATGGGGTCTCGCTGTCTTGTTGGTGGGGGTGGTTTTCGAGCCGGAAACTACAGAGAATTGAGTGCGGGAGCAATTGCGCTTGCTGCCGCTGACGTCCGTCCGTCAGCCCCGAAAGGCTCAAAGCAGGCCGATGATATTGCCGACCACATGGAGAATTGCGATCAGGATCAGCGCGCCGATCACGACGAAGGAGATCTCGATCGCAATGGCGCCGGTGCCGAGAATGGCCGAACCGGCCAACGGGGTTCATGCCACTTCGTCGCGATGGCGGTTGGGCAGGTTCACCTTTCCCGCCGGGGAGAGGTGAGCCCGCAGAGCGCCAAAGCGCAGCACGCCTCAGATATCGATCGTCGCGCTGAGCGAATGTTCCTGGATAAAGTCGCGGCGCGGCTCGACCACGTCGCCCATCAGCTTGGTGAAGATATCGTCGGCCTCGTCGACTTCCTTGACCTTCACCTGGAGCAGCGAGCGCCCGTCGGTGTTCAGCGTCGTTTCCCAGAGCTGTTCCGGGTTCATCTCGCCAAGGCCTTTGTAGCGCTGGAGCGTGATGCCCTTGCGGCCGGCGTCGGTGACGGCCTCGAACAGATCGACCGGACCGTAGACCATGTGCTCGACATCTCTGCGCCGCAGCTTGCCTGGGCGGGCATAAACGTCTTGAAGCTTTACCGTGTACTCGTCGAGCTTGCGGGCCTCGGCGGACCCCAGGAAGGCGTCGTCGATCACAGCGGCCTCCTTGACGCCGCGCACCGTGCGCTCGAACTGAAAGCCCTGGCCCTCGACATATTGCCCGACCCAGCCGCGCTCGACCTCCTCGGCTTGGTTGTCCAGCCGGCCTGCGATGTACTGCGCCGCAGCCGCGGCCTTCTCGGGATCGCCGTAGATCGCCTTGTTCAGCACGCCAGTGATGGCGGCCTGCTCGATGACCTTGCGGTTGTAGCGGCTGTGCAGGTTGCGCAAAATACTGCGGACCACGCGGGCGTCGTCGACCAGCGAGCGCAGGTCGCGGCCCGTACGGTCGCCGCCGGTTCCGGGAACGAAGACGCAATCATCGAGACCGGTGTCGATCAGATAATCCTCCAGCGCGCGTTCGTCCTTCAGATATTGCTCGGACTTGCCTCTGGAGACCTTATAGAGCGGCGGCTGGGCGATGTAGAGATAGCCGCCGTCAATGATGTCGCGCATCTGCCGATAGAAGAAGGTGAGCAGCAGCGTGCGGATGTGGGCGCCGTCGACGTCGGCGTCCGTCATCACGATGATCTTGTGATAGCGCAGCTTCTCGATCGAGAACTCGTCGCTGATGCCGGTGCCCAGCGCGGTGATCAGCGTGCCGATCTGCTCCGACGACAGCATCTTGTCGGGACGCACGCGTTCGACGTTGAGGATCTTGCCGCGCAGCGGCAGCACCGCCTGGAACTCGCGGTTGCGGCCCTGCTTGGCGCTGCCGCCTGCCGAGTCACCCTCGACGATGAAGAGTTCGGATTTGGCCGGGTCCTTTTCCTGGCAGTCGGCGAGCTTGCCGGGCAGCGAGGAGACCGACAGCGGGCTCTTGCGTGTCAGCTCGCGCGCCTTTCGCGCAGCCTCGCGGGCCGCGGCCGCCTGGATCACCTTGCCGACGATCACCTTGGCTTCGCTCGGGTGCTCCTCGAACCAGGCCTGGAGCGCCTCGTTGAGGATGTTCTCGACCACGGGACGCACCTCCGAGGACACCAGCTTGTCCTTGGTCTGCGACGAGAATTTCGGGTCGGGCACCTTCACCGACAGCACGGCGGTGAGGCCTTCGCGGCAATCGTCGCCGGTCAGCGCGATCTTTTCCTTCTTGGCGTTGGCCTCGGCATAGCCGTTGACCTGGCGCGTCAGCGCGCCGCGGAAACCGGCCAGATGGGTGCCGCCGTCACGCTGCGGGATGTTGTTGGTGAAGCACAGCACATTCTCGTGGTAGCTGTCGTTCCACCACAGCGCGGCCTCGACGCCGATGCCGTTGGCTTCCGCGCGCACCATAATCGGCGCCGGCACGATCGCCTTCTTGTTGCGGTCGAGATATTTGACGAACTCCTCGACGCCGCCGGAATAGTGCATCTCCTCGCGCTTCTCGACCGCGTGGCGCATGTCGGAGAGGGCGATGTTGACGCCGGAATTGAGGAAGGCGAGCTCGCGCAGCCGGTGCTCGAGCGTGGCGAAATCATATTCGATGTTCTTGAACGTCTCGGTCGAGGCGAGGAACGTCACCTCGGTGCCGCGCTTGCCCGGGGCATCGCCGACGACCTTGAGCGGTGCGACGGCATCGCCATGGGCGAACTCGATATAGTGCTCCTTGTTGTCGCGCCAGATCCGCAAGCCGAGCTTGCTGGACAGCGCGTTGACGACGGAGACGCCGACGCCGTGCAGGCCGCCGGAGACTTTGTAGGAATTCTGGTCGAACTTTCCGCCGGCATGGAGCTGGGTCATGATGACCTCGGCCGCCGAGATGCCTTCGCCCTTGTGGATGTCGACCGGAATGCCGCGGCCGTCGTCGCGCACCGTGACGGAATTATCGGCATTGAGGATGACGTCGACGCGCGTCGCGTGGCCCGCGAGTGCCTCGTCGATCGCGTTGTCGACGACCTCGTAGACCATGTGGTGCAGGCCCGAGCCGTCGTCGGTGTCGCCGATATACATGCCCGGGCGCTTGCGGACGGCGTCGAGACCCTTGAGCACGCGGATCGATTCCGCGCCGTAATCGCTCGCGTTGGAGAGCTCGTTTTCGGCAGCGGGCTGCCGAGCAGGTTCTGTCATGAGAGGCCTTCGAGATGTCGCCCGAATCAGCGGCGCAAAAGGCGCTGATTTGCAGGCTATTTGTGCCATGAAAGAGAGTTTGCGCCTAGCGCAAAGTATCTCCTTGCAACCCTTTGGGAAGATAGGGTTTTTGGACCGATTTTCAAGGCTTCCGAAAGCCGATTCACGGCGGTGCAAAAAGCGCGATTCGAAGGCGCGTTTTGGGTCTCGAAGCCCTGGTTTTCGCGGCTTGGAGGAGTGGTTCCGGGGCGTCTTGGAGTTGCTTCGAAATGGCTCGGTGACGCTTTACTCTCTCAATTCCGGCGCACCGGCGACACTGCTGCGCGCGCGGCATCAGCGCCGGGGCAGGGTGAGACTGTTCGTGGTGGCTGAATGACCCGGCACGCTCAGTCTATAGGCGTATTGGCCTGGCAGGTCCGGCGCTAGCGGCCTCAAGCAGCTAATTGCTGATGGAAACGGCCGGGGTTCAATGTGGCGGTCTACCTTCGGGCAGAAACTCGTCCGCTTTCGACGTCAAAGACTTCGCCGCTGGCGCCGATCTCGGCGAAGGCAGCGGGGTCCGCGCCGGTCAGCCAGACCTGCGCGCCGAGCTTCTTCAGCTCCTCGAACAGCGCCGCGCGGCGGTTCGGATCGAGATGCGCGACGACTTCGTCGAGCAGCAGCAGCGGCGCGATGCCAGTCATCTCGGCGACCAGACTCGCATGCGCCAGCACGAGGCCGATCAGCAGCGCCTTCTGCTCACCGGTCGAGGCATCGCGCGCCGGCATGCTCTTTGGCGCATAGACCACCTGGAGGTCGGTGAGATGCGGGCCGTCGGTGGTGCGGCCGGCGATGGCATCGCGCGGACGGTTATCGCGCAGGATCTGGCGGTAGCGGTCCTCGACCGACGTCGCGGTCTCGTTAAGCAGCGCGTTCTCCATCCAGCCGTCGAGCGCGATGTGCGCCGACGGGAAGGCGGAGGCCTGCGCGCGCGTATTGAGCATGCCGGTCAGCCGTGCCGCGGTCTGGCCGCGCGTTGCGGCGACCGCGACCGCAAGCTCGGCGGTCTCGCGCTCGATCGCGTCACACCAATGGTCGTCGTAATTGCGCGTCTCCAGCAGGCGGTTGCGCGAACGCAAGGAACGCTCCAGCGCCGCGATACGGCTGGAATGGTCGCTGTCGATGGCGAGCACCAGGCGGTCGAAGAAGCGACGTCGCTCGGAGGCCGCGCCCATGAACAGGCCATCCATCGCCGGCGTCAGCCACACCATGCGGATGTGGTCGCCGAACGAAGCGGCGGAATTGACCGGCTCGCGGTCGATACGGCAGCGCCGGCTCACGGGGCTGTCAGGCCGCGGCGCATCGATGCCGGTGCCGAGCGTGGCGAGCCCGAGCGCGCCCTCGACCTGCGCCGACACCGCCCAGGAGCCGTCGCCCTGGTTGTCGGCGACCTCTTCCAGCCTCGCCCGCCGCAGGCCGCGCCCCGGCGACAGGAACGAGATCGCCTCGATGCAATTGGTCTTGCCCGCCCCGTTCGGCCCGACCAGCGCCACCATATCAGCCGCCGTCTCGAGCCCCGCCGCCCGGTAATTGCGAAAATGCGTCAGGGTCAGGCGATGAATGCGGGAGGGGGTCATCAGTTCTTCGTCGTGAACGGGATTCTTCCCCTCTCCCCTTGTAGGAGAGGGTGGCGCCTCACGTAGTGAGGCGACGGGTGAGGGGTATGTTACCGCCCGGCAAGCTTTGCAAGGATGTCCTCCAATACAGAGGCGGACTGCTGAAGCACGTCATTATTCCAATAGCGCGCTATAGAGAAACCTTCTGCGGAGAGCGCGGCTTCACGAGCTGCATCGCGTTGCGATTCAACGTGCTGGCTTCCGTCGATCTCGATCACAAGACGCTTCTCGAAGCAGACGAGTCGAGAATGTAATTCTTGAACGGGACTTGCCGGCGAAACTTGAAGTCCGACAGGCGTCGCTCCCTGAGCAGCCGCCACATCGCGCCTTCCGCATCGGTCGGCTCGCGCCGCATATTCTTCGCAAACGCGCGGAGATGTTTGGGGACCGGCCGATGGGACGGCTCTTGCGGCACTAACCCCTCACCCGATCGAATATATATCCGCCAGCGGAGCTGCCCTCTCCCACAAGGGGAGAGGGCGCAATAATGCGCATCGCGCCTGGCTCACGAAGGATTGCTCGGGGCCGAGAGCCACCTCCCTCACACCCGCATCGGCATCAGCACGTACAGCGCGCTCTTGTCGTCGCGGTCTTGCACCAGGGTGGGCGAGCCGGGGTCGGCGAGCCGGAGCGTTGCGACGTCGCCTTCGATCTGGGCGGCGATGTCGAGCAGGTAGCGGGAGTTGAAGCCGATATCGAGGGCATCGGAGGCGTATTCGACCTCCAGCTCCTCGGTCGCGCTGCCGGAATCCGGATTGGTCACCGACAGCACCAGCTTGCCCGCCGACAGCGACAGTTTTACCGCTCGCCCGCGCTCGCTCGAAATCGTCGAAACACGGTCGACCGCGTTCTCAAAATCCTTCTTGTCGACGATGAGCTCCTTGTCGTTGCCTTGCGGGATGACGCGTCCGTAGTCGGGGAAGGTGCCGTCGATCAGCTTCGAGGTCAGCACCACGTTGCCGATCGTGAAGCGGATCTTGGCCTGTGACAGCTCGATCGTCATCTCGGCCTCGGTGTCCTCGATCAGGCGCTGCACCTCGCCGACGGTCTTGCGCGGCACGATCACGCCGGGCATGCCCTCGGCCCCCTTGGGCTGGACCAAATCGAGCTGGGCGAGGCGGTGGCCGTCGGTGGCGACGCCGCGCAGGGTCGCGGCCTTAGGCGTGCCGGCCGCATGCAGATAGATGCCGTTGAGATAGTAGCGCGTCTCTTCCGTCGAGATCGCGAACTGGGTGCGGTCGATCAGCCGCTTGACGTCCTTGGCGGCGAGCGAGAACGAGTGCGACATGTCGCCGGCGGCGAGATCCGGAAAGTCGTTCTCCGGCAGGGTCTGCAGCGTGAAGCGCGAGCGGCCGGCGCGGATCGCCAGCACCGCACGGTCGCCGTCGGCCTCCAGCACGATCTGCGAACCGTCCGGCAGCTTGCGCACGATGTCGTAGAACATGTGCGCCGGCACGGTGGTGGAGCCCGCGGTTGCGGTCTCCGCCGGCAGCGTCTCGGTCACCTCGAGGTCGAGGTCGGTCGCCTTCAGCGACAATTTCGCGCTCTCGGCGCGAACCAGCACGTTGCCGAGGATCGGGATCGTGTTGCGGCGCTCGACCACGCGATGGACATGGCCCAGCGACTTCAGGAGTTGCGCGCGTTCAACCGTAACCTTCATTGCACTACTCGCCCGATCCCCAAGATGAGAAGGCCGGGCGGCGGGACGCGCGCCACGGCACCGAAGACCCCAAAAAGCCGGATCATCCTGCCGATATGACCAAAGCTGCCAGGGTCGCGCAAGGTGGCGCGGATGGCCTCCGGATTCAAGGGATCGGAGGCAGTTCCCCCACGATTTACCGCCCAGAACGAAAGCCGCCGCCCAGGCCTGGCCGGGGCGGCGGGAGCATGGCGGGAGCTCTAGGCGTTTATTCCTGAAGCTGGCGCTTCAGCGATTCCACTTCCTCGGACAGCGCGGTGTCCTTGGAAACCAGCGCCTCGATCTTGCGCACCGCATGCAGCACCGTGGTGTGATCGCGTCCGCCGAAGCGGCGGCCGATCTCGGGCAGCGAGCGCAGGGTGAGCGTCTTGGCGAGATACATCGCCACCTGGCGCGGGCGGACCACGTTGGCGGTGCGACGCGAGGACAAGAGATCGGAGCGGCTCACGTTATACTGCCGCGCCACCACGCGCTGGATGTCCTCGATCTTGATCCGCTTGGGCTCCTGCGGCCGGACCAGGTCGCGCACCTCGTGCTCGGCCATTTCCAGCGTCACCGGGCGGTTGTTGAGTTTCGAGTGCGCCAGCAGACGGTTGATCGCGCCTTCGAGGTCGCGGCCGTTATGGGTGATGGTGCGCGCCAGATAGTGCAGCACCTCCTCGGGCACCTCGAAAGTTGCATGGTGGGCGCGGGCCGCCGCGACACGTGACTTGAGAATGCCGTGCCGCAGCTCCTCGCCGAGCGAGCCCATCTCGACCACGAGGCCGCCGGCGAGCCGCGAGCGGACGCGATCGTCCAGGCTCTCGAGGTCGGACGGCGGACGGTCGGCCGCGATCACGACCTGGCGGCCGGCGTCGATCAGCGCGTTCAGCGTGTGGCAGAACTCGGCCTGGGTCGACTTGCCTTGCAGGAACTGGAGATCGTCGATGACGAGCACGTCGATGCCGCGCAGCGCTTCCTTGAAGGCCAGCGCCGTCTGCGTCTTCAGCGCGGCGACGAAGCCGTACATGAATTTCTCCGCAGTGAGATACAGCACTTTGCGCTCGTTGCCGGAATTGCCGGCCCAGGTCACCGCCTGCAGGAGATGCGTCTTGCCGAGGCCAACGCCGGCATGGATGTAGAGCGGGTTGAACATCACGGGGTCGCCGCGGCGTCCTTCGGCGACCTGGCGAGCGGCTGCATGCGCCAGCGTGTTGGAGCGGCCGACGACGAAGCTCGCAAAGGTCAGGCGCGGATCGAGCGGCGAGCCGCCGAGCGCATCGTGATTGGCCGAGACTGGCGCGGTCGCGGTCGAGCGCAGCTCCGGCGCCGGCGTGCGGCGCGCCTCGACCGGGGCGGGCGCTTCCTTCGGCTGGGCGAGCGGGCGCACCGCCGAGCGGACCGTGAGATCGATGCGATGCACTTCCGGCATCTCGGCCTGCCAGCACGACAGCACGCGCTCGGCGTAATGGGCCTGAATCCAGCTCTTCAGGAAGCGGGTCGGGACCGAGAGCCGCACGCTCTCGTCCTGCACGCCTTCCAGATCCATGCGCGCAAACCAGCTCGTGTAAACGTCTTCGCCAACGCTTGAGCGCAGCCGACCCTTCACGCGTGACCAGCGATCCTGTTCCATTGTCATCGTCTGAAAAACTTCTCTTGAGAGATAAGGTTGCGTTGTGAGCGCCATGCAGGGTTCCTGCCGGGATCCCTGGAATGGCACGACCTCAAGCGAGTCCATCGTCAGGCATGGCTCGACCGTCCGGCGAGAACGCCGCGTCCGATCAGCGATGTCAGAGATGAAGGGGTCGCGAGGTCAGCGCGTACTCTGCGCGCTCTCACACGTGGGAGGCTGGCCGTATGACGGATCGGAGACGGCATCGCCGAAAGAAGGACACTGTGTCAATACCGCGTTGAATCCGTAGGACATGATACCTCCCCGTCCCGCCGTGATTGCTCACGACAAGGTCCTGCGTGTGAAAGACAGCCGCACCTGAAAGCCCCAGTCGCGGATGCCCTGCCCGTCTATACTCGTCCGCTCGACTTCGCCGCCTTGCGAGCCGGGGTAGCCTTGCGATGTCTCTCGTGAGCGCTTGGCGCGAGGCGGGAAGATCCCACTTGGAGACATTCAGACAAAAAACTACCATTCCCATATTGCTATGGGTTTTGAACCGACATCGCTTGTTGAAGCGTCGCCTACGTGCACATCGCCGCCGATTTGCACGCTCGCCCCGTTTCCTAAACCGCGCTGGTCTGAAGATCGTGGGCGCCGCTGACGACTTAAGGAATACACTAAGCGGAAAGACTCGCAATCGAATTGATTCACACTTGAGGCATCAAAAAACTTGATCTGCGTTAATGGCGCGCCCGAGTTGTTCACAGGCTGCGAAGCAAGTTTTTGGATTCGTGCACAGAATCGAGAACGCCGCGCCTCATGTGACAAATTCTCCGCCACCGCCAATATTTTTTTACAAATTCGTCACGCCCCTGACGTGCCGGCGATTTTTCCAAACGCTTGCGATCACTATGTCGATAAGTGATTAGCGAGACATCGTTTTTTGAGTCTCGTTTTGCAGGGTAACTCCACGCCGACGTGCGTTCCTGTGAATCTACGGTGTGTAGAACTTTCGTCACTCGCGGATTCAATTCAAGCCGGCAGCGCAGGGGTTTTTGCAACGCGGTGAAAGTTTCCGCTGTTGCAGAACATCTGCAGGTAGAATTACGGTACGAAGAATAGTGCAGACGATCCAGATCTTCCAATGCGAAGATCGAGCAATGGCGTCACTGCTTGCGTGAATCAACAAAAAAGCCCGGCGCGATGCCGGGCTTTGTTTGACGTGCTGATCGGGTCGGGCCGATCAGATCACGCCGATTACTTCGCGAGCTTGGCGATCTGCGCGGTGAGGCGCGAGACTTTGCGGCTGGCGTTGTTCTTGTGAATGATGTTGCGCTGCGCGGCACGCATCAACGCCGGCTCGGCATTCGCCAGCGCCTTCACGGCAGCGGCGCGATCGCCGGTCTTGATGGCTTCCTCGACGGTGCGCACGGCACCGCGCATCTGAGTGCGGCGCGACTTGTTGACGGCGGTGCGGCGGGCGATCTTGCGCGTCGCTTTCTTGGCGGAAGTGGTATTGGCCATGGTCTCAATGTCCTTTGCGGTACCGGTCGCGTCTTGGTCGGGTAGCGCCGGCTGCTTGACCGCTTAATCGACGCTCGGATTTAGGGTGTTCGGTTGCTGGGCCGTTCCCGGAACATGAGCGACGGCCTTGCGGTCGTCTCTGAGGCTCCAAAGAGTCTTAAGCTCAAGGTGCCTGCAATTGCTCAAAGAACAGCGGCGGCAGGATTGCGCCCACCGCCAGTTGGCGTCCTTATAGAGAGGGTCTTCGGCACCGTCAACGCTTTCGGGAGTTGGAAAAGCGGCCGCGAACGGGCTGGAGGCGGGCCCTAACGCTCTGAAGAGGTTGAATTTCTGCCGTCGCCCGGCTATTGGCTGGCGACGTTCCGCAAGGCCGTCCGGTCGGACGACCATCGTAGGTGAGGCATGATCCGCGGCTTTTTCCGACTTATTGGGCTGTTGCTGCTCGCCGGCGGGTTCATCTTCATGGTCTATGACGGCGCCCGCTGGGTGGCCGACCAGACCCTCAAGTTCACCCGGTTCGGCCAGTTCTGGAACGATATCAATCAGGCCAGCCAGACCGCGTTCCGGACCTGGGTCGAGGCCAAGGCGCCTTGGCTCTGGACCTCGGTGATCCGCCTGGTGCTGGATCAGCCGGTGTTCGCCGTTCTCGGCGTTCTCGGCATCCTGCTGATGATCCTGTTCCGCCCCCGGAAACCGCTGATCGGCTATTCTCGGGATTGAGCGCGCGCGGGCCACGTAACAGAGCTACCTCTCGCTGCGTAGATGCTTATATTCCCCACTGATCGCGAGCTCGCCGCCTGAGCGCTTGTCTCATGGACCGGACGGCTCGTTGCGGAGACCCAATCATGCTGTTCATGCGCAAGACCACCGCATTGCCGAGCGCAACTGAGGCGCTGCCGGGCCGTGCGCAAGCCATCCCGACTGCGACCACCCATTTCGTCAACGGTGCGAAGCTGCAGCCGCCTTATCCCCCCGGTCTCGAGCAGGCGGTATTCGGCCTCGGCTGCTTCTGGGGCGCCGAGCGCAAGTTCTGGGAGCTCGGCGATGGCGTCCATGTGACTGCCGTCGGCTATGCCGGCGGCCACACGCCGAACCCAACTTATGAAGAGGTCTGTTCGGGCCGCACCGCCCATACCGAAGTGGTGCTGGTCGTGTTCGATCCCAACAAGATCTCCTACGACAGGCTCTTGAAGACATTCTGGGAGAGCCACAACCCGACGCAGGGCATGCGCCAAGGCAACGATGTCGGCACGCAGTACCGCAGCGCGATCTACACCTTCAGCGACGCGCAGAAGAAGGCCGCCGCGGAATCGAGAGCGCTCTATCAGAAGGCGCTTACCGCAAAGGGTCTCGGCGACATCACCACCGAGATCGCGCCCGCCGGCGCATTCTATTTCGCCGAGGACTACCATCAGCAATATCTGGCGAAGAATCCCGCCGGCTATTGCGGCTTAGGGGGCACCGGCGTGTCCTGCCCGATTGGAGTCGGTGTGAGCGCGTAATTGAAAGTGGTCGAAGCGTGCTGCGCTTACCCGCCCTCTGGAGGGTAGAGCATCGCATATGACTTCTCGCAACGCCGGAGCGCAGGCCTCGTCCTTCGAGACGACCGCTTCGCGGTCTCCTCTGGATGAGGCTAAGCAGCACGGCCCGTTGACACTGCTGCCACGCATTCCGTCCTTATCCTGAGGCGCCCGCCTAAAGCGGGCGTCTCGAAGGATGGCCACAGGAACCCGCTCTCAACCTCCAGGCGAGGGTACGAAACGCTTTATTAACCATAACCGGTGCAAGACTGGAGCTGTCTCGTTTCGAGGGATGGGTCCGGTGCCGGTTGCACGCGCGTTTCGATGGTCGAGTTTGGCAGCGTCCCTGGCAGCGTCCGCGGCGCTTGCCCTTGGCGGCTGCATGCAGACCGCCGGCCCGGTCGCGGTGATGCAGCCGCGCCCCGATCTCGACTCCATGGCCTACGGCCAGCCCTATGGCGCGCCGCAGCCCGTTGTCGTCGCCGACGGTGGCGGCGCCATCGGCGCGCTGCGCAATTCCTTCGCCTCGTCGCCCGCGCCCATGCCGGTCGGCTATGCCGTGCCCATGGCGGCGCCGGTGCGCTATGACTCTTCCTACCATCTCGATGCTGGCGACAAGCTGCGCGTCGTGGTCTACGGCCAGGAAGGTCTCACCAACAGCTATGCGATCGATGCCGGCGGCTCCATCACCATGCCGCTGATCGGCGCGGTGCCGGCGCGCGGACGCACCACGGCGGGCCTTGCCGGCGAAATCGCCGCACGCCTGCGCAACGGCTATATCCGCGAGCCCTCGGTCGCCGTGGAGATCGAGGCCTATCGCCCGTTCTTCATTCTCGGCGAGGTCCTCGCGCCCGGCCAATATCCTTACGTGCCGAATATGACGGTCGAAAGCGCGGTCGCCATCGCCGGCGGCTTCTCGCCCCGCGCCAAGCGCGATGTGGTCACGGTCACGCACACCGAAGCTGGCGGCGCTATGCGCGCCGTCGTCCCGCTCGGCACGCCCTTGGCGCCGGGTGACACCGTGTTCGTCGGCGAGCGCTGGTTTTAGGTTTCAGCCGACTATCTCCGTCATCATTCCGGGGCGCACGTGAGCGCGAGTCCGGAATCCATTCCTCCACCAACTCTGTGGCAAGATGGATCTTTCCGGGTCTGCGCCTGTCGGCGCGTCCCAGAATTGACGAAGGTGAGAGTGGGGGCGCTACGTCCGCATTTCACCTTCGGAAATCCAGCCGCCCGTTCGGAAAACACCCGTCGATCCGCGTATCGTCGACCACGCGCCCGACCCATGGCCGTGTGATCGCCGGCGTGGTCAGGTTGATGTACTTGCCGACCAGGCGATCCGCGCCCTCCCGCGCCGCATCGATCAGCCCGTGCCGGCGGCCGTTGTCCCAGTCGAAGCGCAGGTAGATGCGGCCTCCCGTGATGCGGATTTCCGCGCGCCCTTCTTTCCATCTGTCCGATGTATCGCCGGCAATGGTCGGATCGGCGCCGCCATTCCAGCGGCTCTGCCAGCAGCCCTCGGGCGGATCGGAGGGCGAAGCGGCTATTGCCCACGCCGCCGCGTTGGCGTCCGCGGCATCGCCGGACAGCGTGGCCGTCGCGGCATAGTTCCTCACTTCGGAATCATCGGGCTCTGGCACGTCCATGGTTCCGAACGGATTGCGACGGATGAGGTGCGTGATGGCTTGCTGCATGGCGAAGCTCCGGAGCGAGTTGGCTTGATCGGCCAGCTCTATCGCCGCGCGGCCTGATGCAGCCACCCGATTTCCGCTCTCTCCGTCATGTCCGCGGCGCAACGACGTCGCGAGCGCAAAATCCATTCTTCCACTAACCCTGACGCACAATGGATACCGGGCTCGCGCTCCGCGCGCCCCGGGATGACGGAGAGAGAAATGCTGTGCTCTACTTCAAATGCTTTGCGAAAAAATCCATGCTGCGCGGCCAGGCGATGTCGGCGCTGGCCTTGTCGTAGCTTGCCCGCTCGTCGCAATGGAAGCCATGCTGCGCGCCCGGATAGACGAAGACTTCGACATCGGGCCGCTTCGCCTTGATGGCGTCGACGTCGGTCAAGGAAATGCCGGCATCCTTCTCGCCGAAATGCAGCTGCGTCGGCACCTTCGGCGTCTCGTCCGCGAAGCGCACCACCGCGCCGCCGTAATAGCCGATCGCGGCCTTGAGGCCCGACAGCCGCGTCGCCGCGAGGAAGGCGATGCTGCCGCCAAGGCAAAAGCCGATGATGCCGACCGGGCCAGCACCCCGCGCCGCATCGATCGCCGCCTGGGTGTCGCGCAGCATCGCGGCCCAGTCCGGATTGGCGACGAATTTGCGCGCCTCCGCGATCTCGTCGGGCGAGTAGCCCGATTGGAAATTCGGCGCGGTCCGATCGAAGATCGACGGCGCGATCGCGACATAACCCTCCTTGGCGAGCCGATCGCAGACCGAGCGGATGTGGTGATTGACCCCAAAGATCTCCTGGATCACCACCACCGCGCCCTTCGCGGTGCCTGCGGGATCGGCGCGATAGGCGCCCAGCTGGAAATTGTCCGAAGCCGTCAGCTTGATATCTTGTCCCACGCAGGTTGTCCTTCTTGGTTGGTCTTCGATCCGAAAGCTATTTCCCCTCATCTGAGGAGCGCGTCAGCGCGTCTCGAAGGATGCCAGGCCGAGATGTCGCCGCGGGGCCTTTAGTTCGAGACACGGCTTCGCCGCTCCTCACCACGGGGAGGTCCACCTCACTCCCACATCCAGTTCTCGCCGTAATCCTCCTTCCATCCTGCCAGCCGGCCGTGACGGAATTGCAGGAACAGGCGGTGGCGGTTGGGGATCAAGCGGCTGCCGCCGATGTTGCGCAAAGCAAGATAGATTTCGTCGCCAGGACGCCCGCGCACATATTGCAGCGGCTGGCCGAGGGCACGGGCGGTCTGTTCGGCATCCATGCCGAAGGCGAGCGGCGTGTTGTTCGACAAGGTTGCGAGGAACGGTCGGCGCGGCGGCACGGTGCCGAACGGCTCGGCCTGCGCCGCCGACGCCAGCAGCGACACGACTGCGCCCACCGCGAAGATCCCTCGCATCATGGTCTTGCGTCCTCGATTGACCGGCCTATCCCGGCAAGTTCTTCAGGAAAGGCGCGACCGCGTCAACAAAAGCCTCGGGCTGATCGATGTTGACGGCGTGTCCGGCGGCGGGGATCACGACCTTTTGTGCGCCGGGGATCTTTGCCGCCATGTAGTCGGACGCCGCCAGGAACGGCGTGTCGTCGGCGCCGACCACGATCAGCAACGGCACCGTGATGTCGGGCAATAGCTCGATCACGCGCGCGTCGCGCTGGGTCAGCATGCCGCGTGCGGCGAGCGCCAGCCCGTTGGCGTTGCGATGGCTGGCGGTGGCGCGCTCGCGCGTCGCCGATTTGAGGACGTCAAGGCCTTCGCGGTCGAGCCTGTCGGCGGTGGCAAGCGCGCGCGCGTTCCAGGCCTCGCGCGCATCGTCTTTCTTGAAGCCCGGGCCAGTGTCGATGATCAGCAGCGCGCGGGCGCGCTGTGGGTAGGCGCGATAGAACGCAAGCGACATGTAGCCGCCGAGCGAGAGACCCCCGATGATGGCGCGCTCAGTGCCGACAGCATCGAGGATCGCCGCCATGTCGCCGACCGTGAGTGCTTCACTGTAGGCGTCGGGATCATCGGGGTAATCGGACTGGCCGTGGCCGCGCATGTCCCACAGCACGAGCTTGTGGTTTTTCGCGAGCGCATCGATTTGCCCATGCCACATCGCCGATGTCGATGAATAGCCGTGAGTGAGCAGCAACGGCGGCCCCTCACCATGAACCTCGTAGTAGATTCCGACGCCGTCTCGATCGATCCTTGGCATTGCTCCCGCCCTGTTGTTTCTGGTTTCGTCGCCGCGATAACGGTGCACCCTCTCCCCTTGTGGGAGAGGGTGGCTTCGCGCAGCGAAGCCGGGTGAGGGGTTCTCCCCTCACAAACAGTCTCGCGAGCCGAGAGATACCCCTCATCCGGCGCTTCGCGCTGAGCAACCGGCGACATGGGTAACAGTTCAAACCGACGACATGGGTAACACAATTCTCGTTTCGTTCAGGCCTGCTGTTGTTGGGGCTGTGGACCCTGGGGGCAACGCGCAGCGTTGTCCCCAAGGTCCACAGCGCTTTGGCGTTCTTAATTGATCCGCCCGATAAGCAATGGTGCCGAGCGTGACCGGGCCGTAGGTGACCGTTTGGCCATCCTCGGACGCCACCAAGCCTACGGGCTCGCATGTCGGATGCGCTTGCTGTTGTGTCCAGTGGCTGCACCGCGTCCTTGGCGCGGCGCACAACGAGCAAGTGCAGAGCTGGTTTTTTCGACCCATTCCAAATTGCATTTGCCTCCGCGCGTTAACGCGATCATGCTCGCCGTCAAGGTCGACGCCAGCCCGGTGGGCGTCCGCCGCACAAGTTGCCGCCGTAAGCGGCTTCATGCACCGGCAGGGGAAGACGCCTATGCCAACACTCACCATCAACGGGCGGAGTCTGTCCGTGGATGCGGCGAACGACACGCCGCTCCTCTGGGCGATCCGCGAGCAATTGCAGATGACCGGCACCAAGTTCGGCTGCGGCGCCGGGCTGTGCGGTGCCTGCACCGTGCACGTCAACGGCGAAGCCGTGCGTTCGTGCCAGACCATGGTCGGAGACGTCGCCGGCAAGAAGATCACCACCATCGAAGGCCTCTCCGCCAAGGGCGATCATCCCTTGCAGAAGGCGTGGATCGCCGAGCAGGTGCCGCAATGCGGCTATTGCCAGTCCGGGCAGATCATGCAGGCAGCCTCGCTGCTGTCGAAGAATCCCAATCCGACCAAGGAAGAGGTCGTCGCTCACATGGATGGCAATCTCTGCCGCTGCATGACCTATTCGCGGATCCAGAAGGCGATCATGCGGGCCGCGTCCGAGATGCGCACCGCATCCACGGCCACCGAACGGAGGCCCACATGAATAAGCACGTGAACAACGTCGTCCCAGAGGCGACCGATCTCAGCCGCCGCTCCTTCCTCGTCGGCACCGCCGCGACGGGTCTCGTGCTCGGTTATTCCGGCGTGCCCGGCATCAGCGACGCGCTTGCGGCGCCTTCGAACTTCGAGCCGAGCGTCTGGTATGCGATCTCGCCGGACGGTCTCGTCACCGTGACCTGCGGCAAGGCCGATATGGGCCAGCATATCGCCTCCACCATGGCGCAGATCGTCTGCGAGGAACTGGGCGCGAAGTGGAGCGACATGCGCGTGTCGCTTGCCTCCAACGACCCGAAGTTCAATGATCCCGTACTGGGCGCGCAGATCACCGGCGGCAGCTGGTCGACGATGATGAACTTCGACGCCATGAGCCGCGCGGGCGCCGCGGGCCGCATGGCACTAACGGAAGCCGCGGCTGCCGCCATGGGTGTGCCGGCCTCGGAGCTCGTGGTGCGCGATTCCATGATCGTGCATCCGAAGTCGAAGAAGCAAATGTCGTTCGCCGATGTGGTGAAGAGCGGCAAAGCGACCAAAACCTTCACGCCGGATGAGCTGAAGGCGATCAAGCTGAAGACGCCGGATCAATACACCATGATCGGCGTGTCGGTGCCGCAGCTCGACATCCCCTCAAAGACCAATGGCACGGCAAAGTACGGGATCGATGTGATGTTGCCGGGCATGGTCTATGGCGCGGTGGTCACGCCTCCGGTGCGCTTCGGCGCCACGGTGACATCGGTCGACGACAGCGGCGCCAAGAAGGTGCCGGGCTTCATCAAGGCCGTCACGCTCGACGACAAGACCGGAACGACGTCGGGCTGGGTCGTCGCGGTGGCCGGCACCTACGCCAACGCCAAGAAGGCGGCGCAAGCGCTGAAGATCGCCTATGACAATGGTCCGAACGCCAAGCTGTCGAGCCAGTCGCTGCTCGATGAAGCCAAGCGGCTTCAGATGTTAGAGGATTCCGGCCAGTTCTTCGTCAAGGACGGCGATCCCAATGCAGCCCTCGGTTCGGCGGCCAAGGTGGTGGAGGCCGAATACACCACCAGCATCAACATCCACGCGCCGCTGGAGCCGATGAACGCCACAGCGGAGTTCAAGGGCGACATCCTGCACATCTATTCCGGCAACCAGTTCGCGACGCGCTCCGGCGCGATCGCTGCAGGTGCAGCCGGGATCGATCCGAAATTCGTGGTCATGCACCAGATGTGGCTGGGCGGCGGCTTCGGCCGGCGTCTCGATGCCGACATGATGATTCCGGCGGTGCAGGCGGCAAAGGCGGTCGGCAAGCCGGTGAAGGTGATCTATTCGCGCGAGAACGACATGACGATGGATTTCTCGCGCCCGCTTACCTATCAAAAGGTCAAGGCCGGCGTGGACGGCGATGGCAAGCTCATTGCGATCAGCCACGACGTGGTCTCGGCCTGGCCGACCGCGCGCTGGGGAATCCCCGACTTCCTGACGCCGTCGGTCGACAAGAAGGGCCCGCTCGATTCCTTCACGGTGAATGGGGCCGACTTCTTCTACACCGTGCCCAACCATTATGTGCGCGCGATCAAGAACGAGCTCGCGCACAACGCCACGCCGTCCGGCCAGCTCCGTTCGGTGGCGCCGGGCTGGACCTTCTGGGCGGTCGAAAGCATGATCGACGAGATCGCGGCGGCCACGGGCAAAGACCCCGCGCAGTTCCGCATCTCGCTGCTCGATGGCGCCGGCAAGAACGACGGCGGCGCGCAGCGGCTGCGCAACACGCTGCTCGCCGCGATGGGACTGTCCGGCTATGGCACCAAGCAGCTGCCGAAAGACGAGGGCATGGGTGTGGCCTGTGTATCGTCGCAGGAGCGTGCGACTGCGAGCTGGACGGCCTGCGTCGCCCATGTCGCGGTGGCGCCATCGGGTGAGGTGACGGTGAAGAAGCTCACGGTCGCAACCGACGTCGGCACCCAGGTGCATCCCGACAACATCCGCGCCCAGGTCGAGGGTGCGGCGCTGTGGGGCCTGTCGCTGGCGATGTACGAGAAGGCGACACTCAAGGACGGTGGCATCGAGCAGACCAATTTCGACAGCTATACGCCCTTGCGCATGAGCCAGACGCCCGAGGTCGCCGTCGCCGTGATCGCCAACGGCGAGAAGGCAACTGGCGTCGGCGAGCCCGCGGTGACGGTGGTGGCGCCCGCCATCGGCAATGCCATCTTCAACGCCTCCGGCGCCCGCGTCCGGGCGCTGCCGATCACGGCCGAAGCCGTGAAGGCGAGCATGAAGGCGTAAGGCTGGCCAAGACAGCTTGAGACGATCCGCCGGAGGGCAACCTCCGGCGGATTTGTTTTGGCGCCGCCTCCACACTGTCGCTGTCAAGCCGGGCGATGACAGCGGAGGGTGTGGCTATGGCGCCCAAAATTCCCCTTATTCCTCAATGGCCCGCTACTGTGCATGGGGTTGTTTTTCGACTTTTTTGTTTGGAGCCGCCCCACAGCGGAAATTCCTCAAATTGCCTCCAATTGCGCAGGGTTCCATTGAGGACGCCTCTTAAGGGCCAGAGAACCTGATCCGGCTTAGGCTTAAGGCCAATACGCACGTGCTCTCGGTACCCTTTTGGGGAAGTCATGAACGCCTCAGCCAAACCTGCCGCCAAACGCCGGCTTCTGCTCGCTTCCGACCGGAGCGACGAGAGCAGCGAGCTCGTCAGCATCCTGAAAGCGGTCGGCGAGGTCTCGACGGTGACGACCCAGGACATCCCCGACAGGCCGTCGCGGGATCTCTCCGGCCTCGTCGTCGACATCAATCTGCGCTCGCCCGAGAGCGTGCAGCGGGTGCGCAACAAGCTGCGCGGCGACGCCTATCGGTCGATGCCGCGCCTGTTCGTACTCGCCGATGCCCTCCACCACGGCACCATGCAGGCCTGGGCGCTGGGCGCCACCGACACCATCTCGCGCCCGCTGCAGGCGGACGCCATCCTTCAGCGCATCCGCTCAGCGTTCCCGGACACCGCCCTCTATGACGCGACCGACCGCGGCAAGACGCTCAACCGCGGCGTCGAGGCGGCGCATGCCGTCCTGGCAAAGATGTTCGAGAAGCTTCCGCTCGGCGTGCCCCTGACCTTCGACGACGTCATTGCCGCCGAGAGCAAGATTCTGAAAGCGATCAAGCACTCCTCGTTGCGCGAATGGCTCACCACGGTCGGCTGTCACCATGTCGGCAGCTATCGGCATTGCCTGTTCGTCACCGGCTTTGCCGTCGCCTTCGCGCAGCATCTCGGCATGCGCGAGGACGACCAGCGCCGCCTGACTCGCGCCGCGCTGCTGCACGACGTCGGTAAGGCCTTCGTTCCCTCCGCACTGCTCGACAAGCCCGGCAAGCTCACCGACGAGGAGATGACCGAGGTGCGCCAGCATCCCCGCCGTGGCTATGACGCGCTCGCCGCGCAAGGCGGCTTCCCGCCGGAGATGCTCGACGTGGTGCTGCATCATCATGAATTCCTCGATGGCTCCGGCTATCCCAACGGCCTGTCGTCGAACCAGATCAGCGACATCGTGCGGCTGACGACAATCGTCGACATCTACGCCGCTCTCGTGGAGAAGCGCGCCTACCGCATGCCATTCACCCACTCGCGTGCGTTCACGATGATGGAAGGCATGGGCGGCAAGCTCGACCAGCAGCTGTTGCAGGCGTTCCGCCCGGTGGCGCTGGGATCGTTCTAAGCGAGACGCTGCAATTCCAGAGGCGCGCGGCCTGCTTACCCTCCCCTCCAGGGGAGGGTGAAGTCACTCCACCATCTTGCGCAGCTCCGCCTTCGCCACCTTCTCCAGCGTCGAGCGCGGCATGTCGTCCACGAACCTGATCTCGCGTGGCACCTTGAAGTCGGCGAGGCCGGCGCGGCAGGCCGCCATCACGCGATCATGCAGATCGCGTACCGCACCGGCGACGCCGCCCTGCGGAATGATGAAGACGACCGGCACCTCGTCCAGCATCGGATGCGTCTTCGCCACCACCGCCGCCTCGCGCACGCCGGGAACGAGCGCGATCACCTGCTCGATCTCGGAGGCCGCGACGTTCTCGCCGCCGACCTTCAGCATGTCCTTGGCGCGGTCGCCGAACTTGATGTAGCCGTTCGCCAGCCGTTCGACACGGTCGCCGGTAAGGAAGAAGCCGTGCTCGTCAAAACTCTCGCGCGTCGCCTTCTCGTTGTGCAGATATTCGGCGAACAGCGATAGACCGGGGATGCCCTTGATCGAGAGATTGCCGGTGCCGCCGACTTCCGTCGGCCGGCCGTCGTCATCGGTGATGCGGATCTGGTACTCCGGCGCGGCGCGGCCGATCGACATGGGTATGTTGGGCTGGTCGACCTCGCCGACGATGCCGTGGGTGATGGTCTCGGTCATACCCCACCAGCCGATGATCTTGACGCCGAACGCGGCGAACGCCGGCGGCTCGTTGATCGCGCTGCCCCACAGGCGGAATTTGTGATCGTGCGGGATCTCCTGCTCGAGCAGCGCTTTCATGCAGAACGGAATCGTCGAGGTCCAGGTCGCGCCGTGCTCGCGCGCGACGTGCCAGAACCGGCTGGCGGAGAAGCGCGGTTGGATCACGCAAGTGGCGCCGACCCACAGCGTCGCCAGCATGGAATAGGCCAGCGCGTTGGTGTGGAACAGCGGCAGGTAGGTCTGGTGCACGTCGCCGGCATGAAGGTCTTCATGCGCGGCGTTGATCTTGGCGCCCCACAGTGTGTTGGCGTGGGTCCACAGCACCGCCTTGGGGCGCGACGTCGTGCCCGATGTGTACTGCACGCTGCACGGCGCGAGCGGATCGGGGGCGCGCCTGGGACGGTCGGCACTGTCGGCGAACAGGGATTCAAAACTGTCGCCGCGTGCGACCGCTTGCGCAGGCGCTGTGCCCGCATCGTGTGAGGTCACCGCCATCCAGCGGATGTTGCGGCAATTCTGCGCGACGACTTCCGCATAGGACGGCTGAGTGATCGCGGCGGCCGCGCCGCAATGATCGGCGAAGTACGCGATCTCGGCTGGCGCCGAGCGGGTGTTGGTGGTCACCGCGATTGCGCCCAATTCGACGCAGGCGAACCAGGCCAGCATCGCCTCGATGCAATTGTCGAGATGGATGAGCACATATTCGCCGGGCTTGACGCCGCGCTTGGCGAGGCCCGCCGCGAGCGCGCCGACCCGCTCGTGAAACTCGCCATAGCTCCAGCGCCGCGCCGGCGCATCGAACGGCGCCCAGATCAGGAACGGATGTGAGTGGCGCACCTCGGCGCGCAGCTTCAGCAGCCAGGGCACGTCGAGCCCGTCGAAAGGGCCTATGATCCCGGCGGCGGTCTGTGGATTGGTCATGTGTCCTCCCGTGCAGCCCTGCATCTTGATGGCGGCTGTCTTTGGATGATTGCGTCTTCCTGCCATTGGACAGCGCGGGGAGCAACTCGGCGGGGCGGCATGGAACAGCCAGCGCTCGCTCTCTCGACGAGCGCGCCCTATTCCGCGTAAGACGAGATCTCGATCAAGCTGCCGTCGGGATCCCGGCAATAGACCGAGCGCAGCGTGCCGCGGGCACCTTGCCTCGGGCCCGGCCCTTCCTCGATCGCAACGCCGTGCGCCTGCAAATGCGCCATCACCTCTTCGGGCGTGGAGGAGGTGAGGAAGCACAGATCCTCGCTGCCGGCGGTCGGGTGGTCCGCGGTGAACCACTCCACCTTATCGCCATCGCGCGGCCGCACGTTGATCTTCTGGTCACCAAATACGAGCGAAGTCCGCGGCGCTTTGCCGCCGCCGGGGTCGAACACCTTGACTTCCATGCCGAGATTCCTGCGGTACCACTCCGCAGTCACTGCGACATCGGCGACATTGATCACGAGATGATCCAGGGCATGAACCTTGACCGGCATGTCTTATCCTTTCGTCGTGATGCGCCCCGTGCACTTTCCGCCTGCGGCAAGCTTTGTTACAACCGCGCCGACGCCACTTTCAAGATATCCGTCTTTCAAGAACAACACTGGGAGAACCCTTGAGATGATCACTCGCCGTACCGCGCTGGGCCTGCTCGCCGCCAGTCCGCTTGCAGCCGCCCCGCTGTCCAAGGCCCTTGCCGCCGATTATCCGGCCCGTCCGGTGAAATGGGTGGTCGGCTATCCGC
This sequence comes from Bradyrhizobium sp. 164, assembly GCF_023073715.1. Classification (GTDB taxonomy): domain Bacteria; phylum Pseudomonadota; class Alphaproteobacteria; order Rhizobiales; family Xanthobacteraceae; genus Bradyrhizobium. The sequence goes on along the minus strand of NZ_JADPKA010000018.1, from coordinate 240,368 downwards.
CGGGCGGGGCCACCGACATCCTGGCGCGGCTGATCGGCCAGCGGCTGTCGGAAAGGCTAGGCCAGCAATTCGTGATCGAGAACAAGCCGGGCGCCGGCAACAATATCGCCACCGAATCGGTCGTCAACGCCGAGCCCGACGGCTACACGCTGCAGCTGGTCAACCCGGCCAACTACATCAACGCCTCGCTCTATACCAACCTGAAGTTCAACTTCGTGCGCGACATTGCCCCGGTCGCCTCGTTCCAGCGTGTGCCGAATGTGATGACGGTCAACAAGGACGTGCCGGCCAAGACCGTCGCCGAGTTCATCGAATATGTGAAGGCCAATCCCGGCAAGGTGAACATGGCCTCGTCCGGCAACGGCACCTCGGTGCATCTGTCCGGCGAGATGTTCATGGCCATGACCGGCTGCAAGATGCAGCACGTGCCGTATCGCGGCGCGGCGCCCGCGATCACCGACATGCTCGGCGGCCAGGTGCAGGTGATCTTCGACAACATGCCCTCGATCATCCAGCACATCCGTTCCGGCAGCTTGCGTGCAATCGGCGTCACCACCACGGAACGCTCTGCGCAATTGCCCGACGTGCCCGCGATCGCCGAGACCGTCAAGGGTTATGAGGCCAGCGCGTTGTTCGGTATGGGCGCACCCAAGAACACGCCCAAGGAGATCATCGCCAAGCTCAACAATGAGGTCAACGCGCTGATGAAGGAGCCCGACATGACCAAGCGTCTGGTCGAGCTCGGCGGCGAGCCGCGGGTGCAGACGCCCGAGGCGTTCGGTGAGGAGATCAAGGCCGAAACCGAGAAATGGAAGAAGGTCGTCGAGTTCGCCGGCCTGAAGGTCGAGTAGATATCTTGTGATCAACGCGCTTGAAGCCCTGCCGTCCGGCAGGGCTTTTTTCTTACGCGCGCTACACTCGATCTGGAATAAATTGGCGCGACCAAACCTGATGAGGATGGTGGCGTATCTCACGCCAGCAGGAGAGGAGTTGGATCATGCGCAATATCCGATTGGCGCTGCTGACGCTCGGCGTGACGGTCCTTGCCGGTTTCGCCGCCATTCCTCCAGCCGCCGCGCGCGACTATCCCTGGTGTGCCCAGGGCGGCGAGTATGACTATCCCGGTGAATGCGCCTACAGCACCTATGAACAATGTCAGGCCAGCGTCTCCGGCCGGCTGCTGTTCTGCGATCGCAATCCCCGTTTCGGCTACGGCCAGCTGCAGCCGCTGCAACCGCAGCCGCGGGTGCACCGCAGGCGGGCCGTCGCGCCGTACGAGCCGCGCCCCACGTCCCACTGACCGCTGCCTGATCACGCGCTCTTGCAGAACCGCGTGCGGGCTTTCTCGCTTGACGCGTCACCGTTCGCGGCTATACTAAACCTAATGGTTAAGTATCAGGACGAGACGCTGGACCGGACCTTTGCGGCGCTATCCGACCCGACGCGGCGTGCCCTGCTGGCGCGGCTCGGCGAGCAGGACGCCCTGTCGGTGAGCGAGCTGGCCGCACCGTTCCCGATCTCGCTGCCGGCGATCATGAAGCATCTCGACGTGCTCACGGATGCGGGTCTGATCGTGCGGGAGAAGACCGGGCGAACGGTCGCCTGCCGGCTCACCGCGCAGCCGATGGAGCAGGCGATGAACTGGCTCAATCGCTACGCCCAATTCTGGTCCGACAATCTCGATCGCCTCGCCGCCTTTGTGGAGGAAGAGACATGGCCAACGCAGCCGCCGCCGAATGCTCAACCGAACGCCCAAAGGAAAGTCCAAGCCTCACGCTCACGCGCCGGCTCCGCGCGCGGCCGGAAAAGGTCTACGCGGCCTGGACGCAAGCCGAGCAGCTAGCGCAATGGTTCGGGCCGCCGAACATGAAGCCGGCGACGCTTCGGGCCGAGCTCGACGTTCGCACCGGCGGCAGCTTTCGCATCGGCTTCACCCGTGACGACGGCGAATATTTCGAGGCCGGCGGTACCTATCGCGACGTCGTGCCGAACGAGCGGCTGGTCTTCACCTGGGCCTGGCATTCGACGCCGGAACGCGAATCGCTGGTGACGATCACGCTGAAGCCGGACAGCGCCGGCACCTTGATGGTCTTCCATCATGCCCAGTTCTTCGACGAAACCGCCCGCGACAATCATTTGCGCGGCTGGAGCTCGTTCTTCGACAAGCTCGACGCCTTCGTCGGCTCACCCCGATCAGAGGAGGATACCATGCAGCAACATCAGATCGTCTCGCGCGAGCAATGGATCGCCGCCCGCAAGGTTCATCTGGCCCATGAAAAGGAGCTCACTGCCGCCCGCGAGCGTCTGGCCGAGGAGCGCCGTGCATTGCCCTGGGTCAAGGTCGACAAGAACTACGTGTTCGACGGACCGAACGGCAAGCTGACGCTCGGCGATCTCTTCAAGGGCCGGCCGCAGCTCGTGGTGCAGCACGTGATGTTCGCACCCGATTGGGACGCCGCCTGCAAGAGCTGCTCGTTCTGGGCCGACGGTTTCGAGCGCATGGTGCCGCACCTGGCGGCGCGCGACACCAGCATGGTTGCGATCTCGCTCGCGCCTGTTGCCAAGCTCGACGCGTTCAAAAAGCGGATGGGCTGGACCTTCGACTGGGTCTCCTCGGGAAGCAACGACTTCAACTACGATTATGAAGTCTCGTTCACGCGCGAACAGATCGACAAGGGCGTGCCGAAGTACAATTTCGGCACCACGCCGTTCTATGGACCCGAGCTGCCCGGCATCAGCGTGTTCTTTCGCAACGAGGCGGGCGAGATCTTCCACACCTACTCATGCTTCGCCCGCGGCCTCGATATGATGAATGCCGCCTATCAGTACCTCGACCTTACGCCGCTCGGCCGTCACGAGGACGGTTTGCCCTATCCGATGGACTGGGTTCGCCTGCGCGACGAGTACGAACCGCAGGCGGCGAAGGAGGCGTGCTGTCACGGCTGAGAGGCCGCCTCGTTCAGCCATGTCGTCCTGGCTTTCGTCGGGACGATGGCGGCGTGTGGGACGCCCCCAGCCGCCGTTCTACCGCTTCGCGTCGGCCTGCTCGGTCGCATTGCACGAGATCAGCATCGTGTAGGCGCGGGCATTGCCGGCGATGTCGGTGGTCTTGAGCTCGCCCTTCGGCTCGGCGGTCTGGTAGGGCACCACGGAATTGTCGAGGAAATCGCGTAGCGCGCCGGTTTTGATGGCGAAGTTGATGTTCTCGGGAATATCGCCGGTCGCAGCGGCGATGCGCAATCCGGGGATCTTGCCGGTGACCACGCCCACAATCTGGCCGGTGGTGTCGAACAGCGGGCCGCCACTATTGCCGGGTTGCACGGGTGCACTGATTTGCAGAAAACGCGTGTCATTGCGCATGCCGCTGAGCGAGCTCACGATACCGGTCGTCACGGTGAAGTCCGAGCTGAGCAGTCCGTGGTAGGGAAAGCCGATCGCGACGACGGAATCGCCGGAGTGAAACGAGCGGTCGCGGATCCGGGCAAAGTCCTTGAATGCCGTCGGCGACGGCGCCTGAAGGAGAGCAAGATCATTGTTGGCGTCGGTCGAAACGACGCGCAGCACCATTGCGGCCTCGCCGGTGAGATTGCCCCTGATGTCGCCGACGCAGCCATTGATCACGTGATTGTTGGTGACAACATGCCCGCTGGCGCTGACCACAAAGCCGGTGCCGCTCCTGGCCCTGGCAACTTTGCTTCCAGCCGGCGGAGACGCCTGCTTCTCCGCCGTGGCCGCCGGCTTGGCCGCACCCTTGGTGAAGTCGCCGGCCTTGTCGAGCCCGTCGGCCTTCACCTTGCTCACGCAATTGGCCAATGCCGCGATGACCGGCCCGGTCGATGTCAAATCGAAATTCAGTACGGCGCGGCCGGCTGTTGCCACCATAAGGCTCGCCTTTTGAAACGTACGCACGACATTGAGCGGCATAATGGCCGTGAGCATGTTGGACTGATACGCCGTAGCGTACAGCCTAGCTTGCTCCTGCCCGTCAAAGGTCACGTCGATCGCGGCGTTCTCGCCCTTGTTGAAGCGGTAACCGGGACTCGCAAAGGCGAGCGACCAGGTGCCGGCGGCGTTTTGGCTGACGACGAGGATGACGCCGTTCGCATAGGGCGTCGTCGCAGCGCAATGGGAGAAGCCGCCCGTTTGGTCATTGCTGAAGGCGCCGCCGATCCAGTTGCCGACATTGACGGAGCCGAACGGTCCCGCCGCACGCGCGGCGTTGATGACACCCACTTGCAACAAAGACGCAACGACAAACGATTTAAGCCACATACCAGCCCCCGGGAATGCTTTGGCTGCATCTTAGCCGTGGCGGGATCGGCAACGCAACCGGCAGTTGCCCGCGCGGACAAGATCTCCTTGCCGCGACATTCGGGCTTGCCTTTACTTTGCAGTGCCATATACTTTGCAATACAAAGCGGCGGGAATGATCCCGGGAAGCATGAGCGGAACGAGATTTTGGCATTGCCAATGCGCGATCTCGACAAGGCACTGGCCGATATCGTGGCGATCCGCAGCCAGATCGCGGCGGGCACCGCGTTCCGCGGCTACGGCCCGGCGACTATGGCGGCGACAGGTGCCGTCGCGCTCATCACTGCGATCCTGCAATTCTGGCTGATCGGCGATCCCACCAGCCAGCCGCTCGCCTTCTTCACCGGCTGGTTCATTGCCGCCGCGCTCTCCGGCCTCCTGATCGGGATCGAGATGCGCGCACGCTCGCGCCGCCATCATTCCGGTCTTGCCGATGCCATGATCTACCAGGCGGTCGAGCAGTTCCTGCCGGCAGGCGCTGCCGGCGTGCTGCTTGCGGTGGTGATGTGGAAGTTCGCGGCCGAAACGCTGTGGCTGTTGCCCGGCTTGTGGCAGATCCTGGTGTCGCTCGGCATCTTCGCCTCCGTCCGCACGCTGCCGCGCACCGTCGCGCTCGTTGGCGCCTGGTATTTCGTGTCCGGCTTTGCGGTGGTGACGCTGGCGAGCCAGACCAAGATGCTGTCGCCATGGACCATGGGTCTGCCCTTCGTGATCGGACAGTCGGTGATGGCTGCCATTCTGTATTTCGCATCCGGAGACCATGATGTCGAAGTCTGACAGCGCGCCCTTCTCCTATGAGGGGCTTGATCGCGTCATCCACGAGAAGGCGAGGCTCGGCCTGCTGACCTCGTTGATGGCGCACCCCAAGGGGCTGGCATTCGCCGACCTCAAGCAGCTCTGCGGCCTCACCGACGGCAATCTCAGCCGGCACATCGCCGTGCTCCAGGAGGCCGGCCTCGTCGAGGTGACCAAGGGTTATGAGGGCAATCGCCCGCACACGACCTGTCGTCTTACCAAGTCCGGCCGCCGCCGTTTCCTCGATTATCTCGCCGTGCTCGAACGCCTCGTGCGCGACGCCGCCAAGGCCGCCGGCCGCGAGGCCCCGCCGCTCGGCCGTCTCGGCTTCGCTTCGGCTTGATCCCCTTTTTTGACCGGAGACTTTGTAATGCAAAGTAAGCCTGTGTTCGACGACAAGCTTCACGTTGGCATCATCATGGACGGCAACGGTCGATGGGCGACGCGGCGCGGCCTGTCGCGCCTGCGCGGCCACGAGGCCGGCGTCGAGACCATCCGCCGCATCGTCGAGGCCGCGCCAAAGCAGGGCATCGGCACGCTGACGCTCTACGCCTTCTCCACCGACAATTGGCGAAGGCCCAAGGCCGAGGTCGCCGCGCTGATGACGTTGCTGCGCTTCTATCTTTCCAATGAAGTGCAGAGCCTGGTCAAGAACGGCGTGCGCCTAACCGTGATCGGCCGTCGCGACCGTCTGCCCGACGGCATCGCCAGCGCGATCGCGCGTGCCGAAGAGGCGACCGCCCATGGCAGCACGCTGCATTTGCGCATCGCCGTCGACTATTCCGCGCGCGATGCCATCCTCAATGCCGCGGCCAAGGCAGCGGCGCTGACCAGCCTCACCCGCGAGGCGTTCTCGCAACTGGTCACCGGCGAGGCCAGCCTGCGCGACGTCGATCTCATCATCCGCACCTCGGGCGAGAAGCGGCTGTCGGACTTCCTGCTCTGGGAAGGCGCCTATGCCGAGCTGCACTTCACAGAGCGGATGTGGCCCGAATTCGACGCGGGCGATCTCGCCGAAGCGCTCGCTGCTTTCCACGGCCGCGAACGCCGTTTCGGCGGCCTCCAGGCGATCATGCCCGAGGAGTGCCCGCGCTCTCGCGAGCATGATGGGACGCGCGTGATCGATCTTGGCCTGAGACGATCGCCGGCGGTGCCATGATCATCGGTGCGAGAGCACGCTGCGGCACGCATGGCGACCGGGTCGCGCAGGACTGGACCAGATCATCGAATTCTGATCTCGTGACGCACCCTCAACCGCTCTTGTCCGCATGACCTCCTTCAAGACCATTCGTGCCCGCGCCGAGAAACGCAAGGGTGGGCCCAAGGCGCTGGAGAAGTTGATGCCGGCAAGACCAGACCTCAAGCGGCTGGCGAAGCTCGGCGACGACCGCATCCTCGCCGAGATGACGAGACGGGTGTTCTGCGCCGGCTTTGCATGGAGCGTGATCGAGTCGAAATGGACCGGTTTCGAAGCCGCCTTCCTGCATTTCCAGCCGGCCAAGCTCAGCTTCCAGCCCGAGGATTATTGGGAAGGCCTGCTGCGCGATACACGCATCGTACGCAATGGCGCCAAGATCATGTCGGTGCGCGACAATGCCGCTTTCGTGCAGGAGATCGCGAAGGAGCACGGCAGCTTCGGCAAGTTTCTGGCGAAATGGCCATCGTCCGACGAGATCGGCCTGCTCGATCTCCTCACCAAGCGCGGCAGCCGGTTAGGGGGCAACACCGGCCAGATGCTGCTGCGCTTCGTTGGCTGGGACGGTTTTGTGACCTCCAAGGACGTTGTCGCCTGCCTGCGCGGTGCAGGTCTCGACATTGCCGAAGAGGTGAGATCGAAGGGTGATCTCGCCAAGGTGCAGGCGCAATTCAACGCCTGGGCCGAGGAGACCGGCCTACCCTACACCTATCTATCACGCATCTGCGCGCTGTCGGCCGGCGGAGACCGGAGCGAGTAGCGGGTTAGTGGAAGGCCGTCGGGTCGCTGGATCGTGTGGTTCCTGTGGCGATCTCGTGCCGCGAGCGCGGCAGATGCGGCGCGCGATCACGAAATACATTTCTCAGGAACAATTGTGCGCAGCACTTGTTCGGACGTTTGAGCCAGGCGCATCGAGGCAGGGAACGTCCGCTCTGGCTCAGCTCAACGAAACCCGACGTGACAGAACGGAGCAGCTCATGAAGCTCACATCCGAACAGGTGAAGCAGACCGTCAACCAACTCGGCGCTCAGGTGCTGCCCGACGAGCATCCGGCCATGCCGCAGCTCAACAGCATGTTCGGCGAGCACACCTTCTTCGTCGACGAGATGGGCCTCAAGGTCCTCGAACCCACACCGTCGCTCGGCGCCGACCGCCAGAGTGGCGAGGTCGTCAGCCTCGCCGATTGGGGCGATTCCGACCTGACCCGCCTCATGGCGCACGAGCCCGAGCCGACCGGCGTGATCGTGGTGTTCGAGCACGTGAGGCATTGATCGGCCCGAGCGGATCGACTTTCATGGGTGGCGGGATTTGAAAAAATTCCGTCACCATCAGTCGCGCGCGAGCGCTCTATGCCCAGGCGGCTCCAAGGTGGTCGCAGGAAACTGGAATCTCGATGGCGATCTGAGTTCCCGGACCCGCCTTGCTCTCGAGGCGCAAGCGCCCGTTGAGCGATGAGACAACCAAATTGAACGCGATGTGGAGCCCCAGGCCGGCGTTGCCACGCTGCCGGCTGGTCGTAACGAACGGATCGAAGATGTGAGCCTGCAATGGCTCGGGAATTCCGATGCCTTCATCGGCGCAGACCAGGCGGACTGACGTCGGGTCCGGTTGGCTAACGGTGATGACAAACCTGCCGCCTCTCTTGTCAGGGTACGCGTGCGCGGCACTGTTGAGAGCGAGATTGCTGATCACCTGAGCGAGCGCTCCGGGATAGCTGTTGAGCGTGATTCCGGCCGGGCATTGCACGTCGACCGTCAGGGCGTGGTGCGACAATAGCGGCCCGAGTTTGGACATCAACTCTGACAGCCAATCCTTGAGCTCGAAGGTGCGCCGGTCCTCATCGGCTTGATGCACCGCGACCTGCCTGAAACTATGCACCATTTCGGATGCGCGGTGCAGGTTATCGAAGGTCAGACCGAGCCCCTGCTTGAGCCTGTCAATTCCCTTGGTCAAATCGGATCGCCGGACCGACACTCCACCTAATGCCTCAGCCATTGCTTGGAGATCAGTCTGCATGGCCGTCGAGGTCGTCAAGGCCAGGCCGAGCGGGGTGCTGACTTCGTGAGCGACGCCTGCCACCAATTGTCCGAGCGAGGCGAGCTTTTCTGCCTGCACAAGGTGCTCCTGGGCCGCACGTAGATCGCGCAGCGATTTCTCCGAGCGTTCTTTTTCCCGTTGCAGCGCCTCGGACGTTCGGAATTGCTTTCGCGCCCGGTACTCGCGCGCCGCTACGGCATAGAGCGACAATGCGTAAGCGTTTCCGACGAGAGAATGATTGATGAATCGCAGGCCCGTCGGCATCGCCAGCGCGAACGTCTCGGCCACCAGCAGCGCCACCCAGGAGAGCAAACAGAAAATAGCCAGCGAACCGATCCGCAACGGCAGCATGGTCGAGACGAACAGGATGATCATCATCATGCCCGGAGCGGCAAACGTGAAGCCCGACGGCAGGACGAGATAAATGCTCGGCAGGATACAGCCGGGAATGACACAATAGACCAGGAAGATCGTCTCGGCCCACGGCTTCATCCATCGCCGTGACAGCAGCGCGGTCAGTGGTAGCAGCACGAACAGAGCCGTGCCGCCGCGGATGGCCAGCGTGGTCGGAACGACTTCGGGGTAGAGCACCCAATCCCAGATGGTGTAGCCGGCATAGGTGGCGGCACCGAGCAGCATCGCGATCTGCGTCCACCCGAGATTGCCCCGGACGTATTGGTCGACAAACCGCCGCTCCTCGATGCGGTCTTCGAAGCGCAGTCCAAGGCGTATCAATAGGGCAAGCATTCCAACATCAATCGCGAAAAGTCGTGTTTTGCTGTCTCTACGACAGGTTTGGAGGCGCGTCGCGGACAAAGATGTCGCGTTTGCCGGGATCCCCGCCGGTCTCGTTCAAATGCCCAATGTCAGCTGCGGCTGCGCATCGTCCCCGGCCTGGAGCGAAGACAGCGAGACCCCCAGCAGCCTGACGCGCTTGGGCAGCGGCATCTCGATTTTGAGCAGGCCGCAGGCCAGCCGCTCCAGTTCGTCTCGTCCCGCAACCGCCCCCGGGACGGACCTGCTGCGCGTGATGATCTCGAAGTCGGCAAACTTGATCTTCAGAGTGACGGTGCGGCCGCGGTTGCCGGTGGCCTCGCAATGGTGCCAGACCTTGTTAACGAGAGGTCTGAGCTCGGCGACCAGCGCATCGAATTCGGTGAGATCGCTTGAGAACGTGTTCTCAGCGCCGATGGACTTGCGGATCCGGTCGGCCCGGACTGGACGTTCGTCCACCCCGCGTGAGATCCAATAATAGTACGCGCCCGACTTGCCGAAATTCGCATTCATGAACTCCAGCGTCTGGTTGCGGATGTCGAGACCGGTGAACATGCCGAGCGCGTTCATCTTCGCGCGCGTCGCCGGGCCTATCCCGTGGAACTTGCCGACGGGCAGCGTCTCGACGAACGCGGGTCCCATCTCTGGCGAGATCACGAACTGGCCGTTGGGCTTGCGATGATCGGAGGCGAGCTTCGCCAAAAACTTGTTGTAGGAGATGCCCGCCGACGCGTTGAGGCCCGTCTCGGCCTTGATCTTCTCGCGGATGCGCAGGGCGATGTCGCGCGCGAGCGGAATGCCTTGCAGGTTTTCGGTGACGTCCAGATACGCTTCGTCGAGCGACAACGGCTCGATGATGGGCGTGTGTTCGGCAAAGATGTCGCGGACTTGCCTGCTGATTGCCTTGTAGACCTCGAAGCGCGGCTTGACGAAGATCAGATCGGGGCACTGCCGCTTCGCAGTCACGGATGGCATGGCAGAGCGAACACCGAACTTGCGTGCTTCATAGCTGGCGGCCGCGACGACGCCGCGTTCCGCAGAGCCTCCGACTGCGACCGGCTTTCCGTGCAGGTCCGGATTATCGCGCTGCTCCACGGACGCATAGAAAGCATCCATGTCGATATGGATGATCTTGCGGATGGGCGAGGCTTCGCCGGTCATCGTGTCGGATCCGGTCATGGAAGGATAATACATTTGAGAGACGTCAAGCGCGAGATGATGGACGTTTCAGTTGTCGCTCTTCGTCGCCACCGGGGCCGGCATCGTCTGGCTGAACTCAGCCGCATGGCCCGACGCTGCGCGACGCTCTGGAATGTATCGGATCATCAACCGGCAATCTCACGCTTGTGAGTGGCGAGCGCGGGCCTGCAATCTAATATAAGCCCGCGGAGGACAGCCAATGCAATACAGCTCCGAACTCATTCAGACGATGCGGCAGGCGCTGGAGGCCGTGATGGCGAGCGTACCGGCCGATCAGTCGGTGTTCGGCCTGAAAGCGGCCGTAGCGGAATACATCTTGAAGGCTGCGGCACATGGTCAGACGTCATATGACGGGCTGGTCTCGTCCGCCTCCGACCAGATCCAGACGATCGTCTCGATGCTGACCTAAGCGCCGGCATGAAAACGGCGACAAGGCTGGCGCACCCGACACGATTCGAACGTGTGACCTTTGCCTTCGGAGGGCAACGCTCTATCCAGCTGAGCTACGGGTGCAGTGAGGCTTCATGTAGCCGATTGGCGAGGGGCGGGCAACCGCTTCTCACCGGCTCGCGATTAAGCCGATTTGCGCCGGACCGGGGCCGGAACCGGCTCGTCCTCCCGGGCAAGGTCGGCGAATTCGGCGAGCAGCCGTTCGGCGCAGATGACGCGGTTGCGGCCGAGCCGCTTCGCCGCATAGAGCGCCTGATCGGCCGCGCCGAGCAGCCGGTCCGGCCCGCCATCGGCTTCGCCGGGAATGTGGCTCGCGACGCCGACGCTGAGGGTGACGTGGTCGCCGGCGCCAGTGGCGCCATGGGCGATCCGCAAGCTCATGACAGCGCAGCGGATCTCGTCGGCGACGACGCAGGCGGCGTCGCAAGTCGTGTCGGGCAGGATCAGCGCGAACTCCTCGCCGCCATAGCGGCTGGCAAGATCGAGCGGCCGCACGGCGTGCCGGCTGACGGCAGCGGCGACCGCGCGCAGGCATTCATCGCCGGCCTGATGGCCGTGGCGGTCGTTGAACAGCTTGAAATGGTCGACGTCGACGAACAGCACTGCCAGCGGCTTCTGCGTGCGCTGGGCGCGGGCCCATTCGCTCATCAGCATCTGGTCGAAGGAGCGGCGGTTCGACAGGCCGGTCAGCCCATCCTTGGTGGCGAGCTCCTTCAGCGCCATCTCGGCGCGCTTCTGGTCGGTGAGGTCGCGCAGCGTTTCCACCACGGCGATCAGTTGGCCGGCCTCATCGTGGATCGGGCCGGCGTCGATGGCGAGATAGAGCTGGCTGCCTAGCTTCGGCATCACGCACCAGTTCTCCGCGGAAAAGCCGAGGCCGTTATGACCGCGCGCCGCATATTCCGAATAGAACTCGGGCAGCTGCTCCGGACGGTCGAGAGCGACCAGGTCGGCGAGACAGGGACGCTTGGTCTCGTAGAAGGCCTGCCAGTGCTTATTGGTGCCGATCACCTCCGAGGCGGCGACGCCGGTCAGCCGCTCGCAGGCACGATTCCAGATCACGACGCGGCGCTTCGGGTCGATCACGAAAGTCGGCACCACAAGATGCTGCATCAGCCGCACCGCGTAGGAGTCCGCGACATCGACGGTCTTGGAAGGACTCTTTGACTTCGTCATCACGCCACCGCCGCCACCGGTGCGGCATCGCCTGTGCGAAACAGTTTTCGCACCTCGCTGGCCGGCTTCGGCGCGCTGAAAAGATAGCCCTGCATTTCCGTGCAGCCGAGCTTGCGCAGCATCTCGCGCTGGGCTTCGGTCTCGACGCCTTCGGCGACCGTGGTCATGCTGCTGGCGGCCGCGATGTTCACCACGGCCTGCACGATGACCGGCGCACCGTTCGTCTCCGCGATGTCGGCGACGAAGCAGCGATCGATCTTGATCTTGTCAAACGGGAAGCGCTTCAGATAGCTCAGCGAGGAATAGCCGGTGCCGAAATCGTCGAGCGCGATGCGCACGCCGATGGCGCGGAGCTGGTGCAGGATCGAGAGCGCCGCCTCGTCGTCGCGGATCAGCACGGCCTCGGTGATCTCGAGCTCGAGCCGGCGCGGGTCGAGCCCGGAGGCGGCGAGCGCGCCGGCGATCCGCAACGCCAGCGTGTCGCATTTGAGCTGCACCGGCGAGACGTTGACCGCAACCCGCACATGCGCCGGCCAGGTCGCGGCCTCGTTGCAGGCCATGCGCAGCACCCAGTCGCCGAGCTCGTTGATCAGGCCGGTGTCCTCGGCGATTGGAATGAATTCGGCGGGCGACACCATGCCGCGCTCGGGATGGCGCCAGCGCAGCAACGCTTCGCAGCCGGAGACCTCGCCCGAGCGTAGATCGACCAGCGGCTGGTAGTGAATCTCGAAGCCGCCGTTCACCAGGGCCTGGCGCAGATCCTGCTCCATGGTCAGACGCGCCTTGGCGCAGGCGTCCATCTCCGGCTCGAAGAAGCGGTGGGTGCGACGTCCTTCGGCCTTGGCGCCGTACATCGCGAGGTCGGCATTCTTGATGAGCTGATCGAGATCGGAGCCGTCCTGCGGTGCCAGCGCGATCCCGATGCTCGCGTCGGTGGAGAGCTGATGGCCCAGACAGTGATAGGGCTGCCGGATCGCTTCGTACATCCGCGTCACGAACGACACCACGTCGGCGGAGGACTGGATCCCGGTCTGGATGACCGCGAATTCGTCGCCGCCGAGCCGCGCGATCAGATCGCCCTGCTTGAGGCAGCCGCGGAGACGGCCCGCGATTGCCTTCAACAGCTCGTCGCCGACATGGTGGCCGAGCGAATCGTTGATGCCTTTGAACTCGTCGACGTCGATGTAGAGCAGCGCGAACTGCCCGCCGCCGGCGACCTCCGCCAGCTCGCGTTCGATCTGCTCGCGAAACAGCGTGCGGTTCGGTAGATCAGTCAGCGCATCGTAATGCGCCATGTGCGCGATCTTCTCGTCGGCGCGACGCCGCTCGGTGACATCATCGATGACATGAATGAGATAGCGCGGCTCGCCGGCTTCGTCACGGATGCCGATCCGGGTCGAAGTAATGTAGCGAAGCCCCATGCCTGGCATCTGCCAGGGGTGTTCGTCCTTGAACAATCCCTTGGCCGATTTCAGCGCGCTGCTGTCATCTTCGGTGATACGGGCGGCAGGCGCCTCAGGGAAGATGTCGAAAGCGGTCTTGCCGACGACATCCTGGCGAGACTGGCCGAACAGTTGTTCGGCGACGCCATTGAGCAGCAGATATTGCCGCGTGCGCGCATCCTTCACCGTGATCTGCGAGGGAATGTGGTCGATGATCTCGCGCAGGAAGGTGTGGTTGCGGTCGCGCTCCTGCTCCAGGTTGCGACGCTCGGTAATGTCTTCGATCGTGGCAACCCATCCGCCTTGCGCCAGTGGCGTGTTGATGACCTGGAATGCGCGGCCGTTGGCTAGCTGATGAGTTCGCGTGGAGACCGTGCCTTCCGCCGCGATCCGCATGACCTCGGCGCAAAATTCCTCGACATTGCCATCGAACGCGCCGCGCTCCTTGCGGTGATACATCGCCTCGCGGATGTGGCAGCCGGGTTTGATGACGTCGTGCGAGAGACCGAACATGCCCGCGTAGCGGCGGTTGCAAATGACGATATATCCGGCGGCATCGTACAGGATCAGCCCCTGCGACATGTTGTTGAGGGCAGTGTCAAGCCGCTGCCGCTCCAATTCGATTCGCTCCTGGGCCTCGCGGCTCTGCCGGTTGATCTGCCGGATGATCAGATACAGGATCAGCGCGATCATAGCGGCCGAAAGCGTCGCGGTCGTGACCATGAAGCCGGTCTGCTGCCGCCAGTCGGCAAGCGCAGCCGACATCGTATTGGTCGCGACGATGACCAGCGGAAAATGATTGAGGGACGCGGCCGAGCCGAGCCGCTCCTCGCCGTCGATCGGACTCCTGACGCGAAGCGTGTGCTGACCGCCATTGGTCAGCACCTTCCGCATCAGCGGGGCATCCTTGAAGCTCCGTCCGATCAATTCTTCGACGTGCGGATAGCGCGCCAGCATCTTGCCTTCGCGATCGAACAGCGAGATCGCCGTCCCCTCGGCAAGCGCGACAGATGCAAAATATTGCCGGTAGCTGTCGGGATCAATTCGCCGGACCATCGCGCCGAGGAAGGAGCCGTCGGCGCCGTTCAGCCGCCGCGCGACGACCGTGGTCCATTTACCAATGATGTAGCTGCGGACGGATTCCAGGATGACCGGCTCGGCCTTGGGATCGGATTTGAACGACTGGAAGTAGGCGCGAGAAGAGATGTTGATCTTCGGCAGCGGCTGGGCCCGCGACCAGTTGATCAGCTCGCCGTCGGCGTCGTAGATCGCGATGTCGCCAAGATTGGACACCGAACTGATCTTGCTGCGTAGCATCTGGTTCGTCGCGAGCCCGGACATGTGCTCGCGGAACATCGCGGGCGAGCTGATCTCCGGCAGGTTCATCTGCGCGATTACATCGGTGGCGACGACGTCGGAATCCTCGAATTGCTGATCGAAGTGTCGAGCGATCAGTTGCACGGTGTTTTCCAGCTCGCGTTCGCGGTTGGCCAGGGTTCGCTCGCGAAACTCGCCGACGGCCATGGCGGTCACGGTGAAGATGCCCGCGACCAGCAGCACGCCGCACAGGGTCAGCCACAGCACTGGCCCGCGCCGAATGGCCGCCCTCCGGCCGTTGCTCGCGGCCTGCGACATTCCGACAGCGATCGTTGCAAATACCTGGCGCATTCCCCCTCCCGCAACAGCAGGAATACACCACACAAATGGCCTAAAGCTTAGGAAAGCCAGTTACCTGAGCATTAATCCCGTCGCGCGATCGCGTCTGTGTGCAGCGAACCGCTGCGCTGCATCACTAACAGCGGCTTAATGCGAGGCGCTGCCGCTCTTGGCGCCGCCGGCATTGCGCAGCCGTCCGACCACGCCGGTCGGGAAGAAGTACACGCTGGCGATGAACAGCAGCCCGAGCCACAGCAGCCAGCGGTCGGGATGCAACAGCCCCGGCAGCAGCGGTAGCCCGGCTTCCGACGCCGCCTTGGACGCGACGCCCATCAGCGACTGCAAATAGTTCTGCGCGAGGATGAAGATGGCAGCCCCGATGATCGCGCCGTAGATCGTGCCCATGCCGCCGATCACGACCATCAGCAGGATGTCCAGCATGATCGAGAAGCTGAGGGAGGTGTCGGGCCCGGCATAGCGCAGCCACAGCGCATTCAGGATGCCGGCGCTCGCAGCGACCGATGCGGCGATGCAGTTGGCGTAGGTCAGGTGGAAGACGGTGCGGAAGCCCAGCGCCTCGGCGCGAAAACGGTTCTCGCGGATGGCCTGGAGCACGCGTCCGAACGGTGAGTTCACCACCCGCAGCAAAGCGAGGATCATCAGGGCGGAGATGGCGAATACCAGGTAGTAGGTGAGGATGCGGCCGTTGATCTCGAAGCCGAACAGGTTCTTGGAGACCAGCACCGTGCCGGGCCGCAGCAGCTCGGGAAGCTGAAAACTGCGTCCATCCTCGCCGCCGGTCAGCCAGGACAGCTGCGAGGCCAGCACCTGGAAGGCGGAGGCGACCGCGAGCGTGATCATGGCAAAGAAGATCGCGGCCACCCGCAGTGAGAACAGCCCGATCGCGAGCGCCAACAGGGCCGCGAGCGGCAGGCCGATGACGATGCCGGTCGCGACCGCGGCCCAGTTCGGGCCCATCCCGTACAGCGCGATCGCGATCGCGTAGCTGCCGATGCCGTAGAACATGGTGTGGGCGAACGACACCGAGCCGGTATAGCCGAGCAACAGGTCGTAGGATGCGACAAGGGCGGCGAAGACGCAGATCTTGGCTGCGACGTTGAGCGCCTTGGCGCCCGGGAACAGGAATGGCGTCGCCGCCAGCGCCAGGATGATGAGGACGAGAACAAGCGTGAGAACACGGCTGCGCGGCGGGTCGCCTGAGAGGATCATCATCGGCTGGTCACCGCATAGAGGCCGCGCGGCCGCCACATCAGAATGGCGACCATCAGCAGGATGTTGGAGACGAGGGCGAGCTTCGGCACCAGGAAACCGCCGTAATTGGCAACCATGGCCACGAGGATGGCGCCGATGAAGCAGCCGCCGATCGACCCGAGCCCGCCGATGATGACGACGATGAAGATCAGCACGGTGAGCTCGTCGCTCATGGAGGCATGGACCTGCTCGCGATAGAGCGCCCACATCACACCGCCGAGGCCCGCGAGCGCCGATCCCGTCATGAACACGCCCAGGAACAGGCGGCGGATACGATAGCCGAGCGCCTCGACCATCTCGCGGTTCTCGACGCCGGCGCGGATCAGGAGGCCAAGCTTGGTGCGGTTGAGCACGAGCTGGATCGCGATGAAGACGGCGAGGCCGATCAGCATCGCCAGCACGCGGTATTTGGCGATCGCGACGTCGCCGAGAATGAAGGAGCCGCGCAGCGAGGTGGGCAGCGGCATCGGGATGATCTGCGGTCCCCACAGCGCATACAGCGTCTGCTCGGCGACGATCAGGCCGCCGGTCGTCATCAGGATCTGCTTCAGATGCTGGCCATAAACAGGAAGGATCAGCACGCGCTCGACGACCAGGCCGAGCGCGCCGGACACGGCCATCGACAGCAGCGCTGCTGGCGCCAGCACCGCGAGGTTCACCCACAGCGAATCGGCCTGGATCGAGGCTGCAAACGGCGCCAGCACCAGGGTCGCGACATAGGCGCCGACCGCGATGAAGGCGCCGTGGCCGAAATTGAGCACGTCCATCAGGCCGAACACCAGGGTTAGACCGGAAGCCATGATGAAGATCATCATGCCCATGGCGAGGCTGGCGGCGGTCAAGGTCAGCCAGGTGCTGGGCGAGCCGATCAGCGGGATCATGACAAGCGCGAGCGCGACCGGCAGCAGGATCGGTGCGATGTCGCGCTTCGGCTTCGGCAGCGGATCATTTGCGGCGAGTTCAGTCACTGATGCGCCTCCAGGCTCAGGCCGAGCAGTCGCTCTTGCAGCGGCATGTCGGCGGCCAGCGCCGCCATCTCGCCGCGATGGACGATGGTACCGTTGTCCATCACCAGCACGTTGTCGCCGAGCTCGCGGGCGGCAAAGAAATTCTGTTCGACCAGCAGGATCGTCGCGCCCTTGCGCTTGATTTCCTTCAGGCACTCGATCAGCGCCATGACGATGGCAGGCGCGAGGCCCTTGGTCGGCTCGTCGATCAAGAGAAGCTTGCGCGGCTCGATGATGGCGCGCGCGATCGACAACATCTGCTTCTGCCCGCCCGAGAGGCTTCCCGCACGCGACAGCCAGAAGCGGCGCAGCGCCGGGAAGAAGCCAAAGATCCAGTCGAGCTGGGCATCGTCCAGCGGACCATCGCGCGCCGCCAGGACCAAATTCTCTTTCACCGTGAGGTCGGAAAACACGGCCATGCTCTCCGGCACGTAACCGACGCCGAGCCGCGCGATGTCGGGCGTGGCGCGGCGCTCGATCCGCTGCCCGGCGAAGCTGATCTCGCCGTGCGAGGCCTGCCACAGGCCCATGATGGTGCGCAGCGTCGTGGTCTTGCCGGCACCATTGCGGCCGAGCAGCATCGTGGTCTGCCCCTGCGGAACCGCGAGATCGATGCCCTGGAGAATGTGATAGCGGCCGATATGGGTGTGCACGCCGGAGAGTCTTAAAAGGTCGGTCATGCTGCACTCCCTGCAGCCGTCTTGGGCGCCACGCCGAGATAGGCCTCCTGCACGATCGGCGAGGCGATCACTTCGGCAGGCCTGCCGTCGGCGACGAGCTGGCCGTTATGCAGCACGATGATGCGGTCGGCGAGCGAGCGCACCACGTCCATCTTGTGCTCGATGAGCAGGATGATCTTGTTTAGGTCCTGTTTGAGCTGCGCGATCAGGTTCAGGACGACGGGCACCTCGTCGATGCTCATGCCGGCGGTCGGCTCGTCGAACATGAACACCTTCGGCTCCAGCGCCATCATCAGCGCCACCTCGAGCTTGCGCTGGTCGCCATGCGACAGGGCGGTCGCGGCGACGCCGCGCCGGCTGCCGAGCGCGACCTGGTCGAGGATGCCGTCTGCGCGGGTGATCAGGTCGCGGCGGACCATCCAGGGCCGCAGCATATCGTAATGAGTGCCGTTCGCAGCCTGCACCGCGAGGCGGACGTTCTCCTCCACGGTGAGGTTCGGGAAAAGATTCGTGAGCTGGAAGGCACGCCCGAGGCCTGCGCGCGTCCGCATCGGCGCGGACTGCCCCGTGATATCAATGCCGTCGAACAGGATGCTGCCGCTGGATGCGCGCAGCTGACCCGAGATCAAATTGAAATAGGTGGTCTTGCCGGCGCCGTTCGGCCCGACGATGGCGGTGAGCTCGCCCGGGCGGAACGTGCAGGTGACGTTGTTGACCGCGACATGGCCGCCGAAGCGGATGGTGAGGTCGCGGGTTTCGAGGGTCAGCGGCATTGGAGTCCGGCGAATGATGGAAACGGAGATATATCCGCGATCACGCTGCGCTCCCTCCCCCGCTTGCGGGGGGAGGGCTGGGGAGAGGGCTGTTTCGACAATCGAGAATCCCCAAGAGGAAAAACCCTCTCCCGGCCTCTCCCGCAAGCGGGAGAGGTGAAGCACCACCGCCCTACCGCTTGTTGCGGACCGGCACGTCCATGTCCTCGATCTTCAGCTCGCGCACCGGCTCGAGCACGGCCCAGGCGACGTTCGGATCGACCTTGACCTTGAAGTGATACATGCTCTGGAGCGCCTGATGGTCCTCTTTGCGGAACACCATCTTGCCCTTCGGCGTATCGAATTCCAGGCCTTCCATTGCCGTGATCAGCTTCTCGGTGTCGGTCGACTTCGCCTTGGTGACGGCGGCGACGACGGACATCGCGGCGGCAAAGCCGCCCGCGGTGAAGAAGTCCGGCGGCGCTTTGAAGCGCTTCTGGTGCTCGGCGACCAGCCAGTCGTTCACCGGGTTCTTCGGGATTTCGTAGAAATAGTAGGTCGCGCCTTCCATGCCGGGCAGGCCCTTATAGGCGGCGAGCGCCGGCAGGATGTTGCCGCCGGTCGACAGCTCGATGCCGTAGCGCTTGGGATCCATGTCCTGGAGCTTGGCCAGCGGATTGCCCGCGCCGGCCCAGATCACCCAGATCACCTTGCGGCCTGGCTTGTCCTTCAGCGCGTCGAACAGGCGCTGGCCGACGGCGGTGAAGTCGGTGGTCGAGGTCGGCGCGTATTCCTCGGCGGCCAGCGTCGCGCCCGTCTTGGCGAGCGCCTCCTTGAAGGCGGCGACGCCGTCACGGCCGAAGGCGTAGTCCTGCGCCAGCGTCGCGACTGTGACGCCCTGCTTGCCGATGGCGACCGCGTTGGAGATCGCGTCCTGCGAGGAGTTGCGCGCCGTCCGGAAGATGTAGCGATTCCACTTCTCGCCGGTAATCTGATCCGCGACCGCAGGCTCGACGATCAGAATCTTCTTGTTCTCCTCGGCGACGGGAAGAATGGCGAGCGCCGCGGCCGACGAGGTCGTGCCGATCGCGATGTCGGCCTTGTCGTCCTGATAGGCTTCCGCGAGGGCGGCCTTGGCGAGATCGGGCTTGCCCTGGTCATCCTTGGTGATGACGACGATCTTGCGGCCGTCGAGCGTCATGGTGCCCTTGGTGGCGTATTCAAAGCCCATTTGCAGGCCGGTCTCGGTCTGCTTGGCATAGGCCTCCAGCGGACCGGTCTTGCCATAGATAAGCGCGATCTTGAGATCGTCGGCCCGTGCGGACGCGCCCGCGGCGAGCGCGAGGACGGCTGTTGCCATGATAAATGATCGACGCACGATATTCCCTCCTGATTTAAAGCTTCTGGCAACAGCGATTTGCACACGCCGAGAAACTTTGCAATTCCACCTTACGGTGGTCTGGCGCGTGAGACCATGTGTGACAGCTGTGACAGCGTCTTGTCTTGATCGCCGGTTGCCGCCTGCCCAGGAAATCGGCAGAGCAGATCTTGCAGGTGCGCCGCAATCATCACAGGATCGGGTTACCAGGCTTTGAATCTACCTGCCTGAAAGGCAACCCTATCGCCGGTACCCGCTCGCCCGCGAATAGCCTTGGCGGTTCTGCTGCGTCGGGCGGCTCACCATGTTGACGCGCGCTTCGCTGGAGATTGGTGTTACGAGCTTCAGCTCCTCCAGGAAGATCGGCCGGGAGAAGTAATAGCCCTGCGCGTAGCGGATCTTGGTCGCGGCCTGGAGATAGGCGAGCTCCTCGTAGGATTCGAGGCCCTCGGCAATCACGGTCATGCCGAGCGCTTCGCTCAAGGATTCGATCGCGCGCAAAATGCCCTGGCTGCGCGGACGCTTATGGATGTCGGTGATGAAGGAGCGGTCGATCTTGATCTCGTCGGCAGTGATGTCGGCGAGCGCCGAGAGCGAGGAATAGCCGATGCCGAAATCGTCGATTGAGATGCCGACGCCGAGCTTGCGGAACGTCGGCAGGATTTCGGCCTGGAAATGATTCTTGGCGACAAAGGCGTCTTCCGTTACTTCGATCATGAAGCGGCTGGGAAAGCCAGTGTCGTCCAGCGCTTGCGCGAAGCTGCGCATGAACTCGGGGTTGCCGGCCTGCTTGGCGGCGACGTTGATGCTGATGGTTGCTTCGGCGCCGAAGGTCTCGTTGATCAGGTCGATCGACTTGACGATCTCGGCCAGCACGAGATGGGTCAGCTCATCGATCAGTCCGAGCTCGCTGGCGAGGTTGATGAACGAGCCGGGCGCCTGGATCACGCCTTCGTCGTCACGCAGGCGCACCAGGGCCTCGATGCCCGTCACGGCCTGCGTCCTGATGTCGACCTTGGATTGGAACGCGCAGCAGAAGCGCTTCTCCAGGATGGCAAGTCGTAGCGACTGCTCAACCTTCATTCGCGCCAGCGCCTCTCGCTCCATGCTGGAATCGAAGAAAGCCGCCGACCCCTTGCCATCGTTCTTGATGCGGTACATCGCGATGTCGGCGTTCTGGCGCAGAGTCTCGAAGCTGCGTCCGTGATCGGGGTAGAGGCTGATGCCGACCGAGGTGGAGGCGAAGACTTCCGAAGTGTCGATGAAGAACGGCGCGGTGAGCCGCTCCAGGGTCGATTGCATGAATTCGGCAACTTCCTCCTGGCTCTGGATCGGCGACAGCAGCAGCAGGAATTCGTCGCCGGAGATGCGCGAGAGCATGTCGGAATCGCGCAAGTCGCGTCCGAGCCGCTTCGACAGCTCGACCAGCAGCGCATCGCCGACTGCGTGGCCGTAATAGTCGTTGATGTGCTTGAAATTGTCGACGTCGAGAAAGGCCAGCGCGAACCGCTCGCCGCCATCGCGCGCGAGCAGGCCGTTGGCGTGATGCTCGATCACGCGCCGCGAGGGCAGCCCGGTCAGCTCGTCGAAATAGGCCGAGCGGAACAGCTGGTCCTCGAAATTCTTCTGCTCGGTGATGTCGGAGGAAGCCGAGATCAGGAGCTCGCGTCCGGCGAGGCGGACGGGACGATGGGTCGTGAGCAGCACCTGGCGCGCGGCGCCGTTGTGAATGGCTTCCTCGGTGACGACCGGCTGGCCGGCGCTCAGCGCCTGCCGACAGGCTTCGCGGCGCGGCGACAGATCGGGCGAGGGACGGCTGCCGTCGATGCCGAGCTGGGCAGCCGCGGCATCGTTAACCAGCAGCAGCTCGCCGTGCGCGTCCTGCACGGTCAGGCCGGCCGGCAGCATTCTAACGATTTCCTTGAGAAATCCGAGCTCGGCTTCGCTCGCGCCAAAATATTTATTGTCGTTCATAGAAGTCATGAATCTTGTTGTTTCAGCGCGCCTTTGCAATGGACGCGATCTTGCGCGGTTCCCTCTTAAGTTTGGTTAAGGGGTCCGAAGAAATACGGGGGTGTTTTGGCCGAAACTTGCGACCATGCGACGCGCGCCGCCGATCGTCATTAACAGAGCGTCAATGCGCCCAGGGAAACTGCGAGTGGAGCGCGCGTTCTCTTTCGCTTGTAACAATCCGGCGGCGCGATGAGCTTTGGCTGAACCGATGCGAGCCCCGGGCTCGATCACCTCTCTCTCCGGGGAGAGGTGACCCGATCGACCGAACTTTGTTGTCCGTCAGCCGCTCTTGGGGATACGGCATTGCATGATGCAATGGAGGCCGGTTTTCAAGAATGAGAGCTCGGTCTTGCCGTCGAAGGCGGTTAGCGCCGACTTCAGCAATTTGGTGCCGAAGCCCGGTGCCGACACCTCGCCGATGCTCGGCCCCTCGGTCTCATCCCAAGTGATGGTCAGGCGATCGCCGGTGACCGTCCAGGACACCTGCAACAATCCGCGCGGTGCAGAGAACGCGCCATATTTGCCTGCATTGGTGGCGAGCTCGTGAAACATCAGTGACAGCGTGACCGCGAGCTTCGGCGGCAGGAACAGCCGGTCGCCGTTGAGGGTGAAGCGCACATGGCCGTAAGGCCCGAGCTCCGCGATCAGGAGGTCGCGGATGTCGCAGCCCGCCTTGTCGATCCGTGAGATCAAATCGTCGGTGCTGGCCAGCGACCGCAGCCTCGGATCGATCCGGGCCCAGACCTGCGGCTGGTCGTGCAGCACCTGGTGCAGCACGGCGTGCACCGTCGACAGCTTGTTCTTGAGCCGGTGCTGGAGCTCGTCGACCAGCAGCTTGCGATAGTCTTCTTCCTCGATCAGGCGTTTGGAAATCCGGCGCTGCTCGATCAGCAGGGTACGATAGTGCTCGACACCCCAGATGGTGAGTGCACAGACCACCCAATAGAGCGTCAGCAGCGCAAACCGGGCGCGGTCGGCAGAGGCATCGCCGAAATTGACGATCACGCCGAGCACGCCGCCGAAAAGTGCGGTCACGATGCCGATCCGGAAGCCTCCGAACGCGGCGGCGAAGAACACGGCCGGGAAATACGGGGTGAAGTAGACGTCTGGCCGCACCTGGGCGAGAGCCCAGCGCGACAGCGTCGCGAGCAGCAGGCAGGCGACCGCGAAGGCGATGCTCAGACCGAGCGATGGCGGTGCCACGCCCTGCCAGCCCTTGCGGAACTCGTCGATCAGCTTCCCCATGCCCAGCCCGGTCGCGATGCCCGTCCGAAAGTCGAGCCATGGGTTCGAATGTTACGCATGTCGGACACGCAAGCAAAGCTTGCCTTGCCACGGGTCGGCGGGAATAGTGACCGTCGCGGCGCCGTCATCTGTCAGTGTCCGCCATCTGAAAATCAAATCATTCGAAAACGGGAACATTACATGGGCAGGCTGGACGGCAAGATTGCGATCATCACCGGCGCGACGAGCGGGATCGGATTGCGCACCGCGGAAGTCTTCGTTGCCGAAGGTGCCAAAATTGTGATCGCGGGCCGGCGCATCGCCGAAGGCGAGGCGCTGGCGAAGCAGCTCGGGCCGACTTGCGTCTTCCGCCAGACGGACGTGACGGTCGAAGCGCAGATGCAGGCGCTGATCGCGCTCGCGGTGGACAAATTCGGCAAGATCGATTGCCTCTTCAATAATGCCGGCGGTCCGGCGCAGACCGGGGGCATCGAAGGCCTCGAGGTCGAGCGGTTCGACGCGGCGATGGCGACGCTGGTGCGCAGCGTCATGCTCGGCATGAAGCACGCAGCGCCCCACATGAAGAAGCAGGGTTTTGGCAGCATCATCAACAATGGCAGCATCGCCGGCCGTCTCGCCGGGTTCTCGTCCTCGATGGTCTATAGCGCGGCCAAGGCGGCGGTGATCCATCTCACCAAATGCGTGGCGATGGAGCTCGGCGAGTCAAACGTGCGCGTCAACTCGATCTCGCCCGGCGCGATCGCAACCGGAATCTTCGGCAAGGCACTCGGGCTGTCGACCGACGCAGCCGAGAAGACGCCGGCGGTGATGCGCGAGGTCTACAAGACCGCGCAGCCGATCCCGCGCGCCGGTCTCCCTGATGACATCGCCCACGCCGCGGTGTTCCTGGCGAGCGACGAGTCCAGCTTCATCAACGGCCACGACCTCGTCGTCGACGGTGCCATGACCGGCGGCCGCAACTGGAGCCAGCAGCAACAGGGTTACGTGGCCTTGCGCAAGGCGTTCGATCAGGGGGCGTAGCGGCGAGCGGGAGGCGGGCTCCAACACCTCTCCCGCTTGCGGGAGAGGGAGTGCGCTTCTTGTGCTGCGAGCTATCAATCCGATCTCGTCATTGCGAGGAGTCCGCGATCAAATTGCGAAGCAATTTTGTCGCGGGCGACGAAGCAATCCAGCCTGTTTCCGCGGAGATAGTCTGGATTGCTTCGCTTCGCTCGCAATGACGGTGTGGCGCTAAATCGCCTTCACCCGCACCTGCAAGCCGTCCCGCGGCTTCGGGATCGGCCACATCTGCCAGTCCGGCTTGTAGCCCGGTTCCAGCGACACCTCGATGTTCTGCAAAAAATGCCGCGCGAAGCATTTCGTCTGCATATAGGCGAAGTGCAGGCCGAGGCACATATGCGCGCCGCCGCCGAACGGCACAAAGGCGAAGCGGTGGCGGTTGCGCTGGGCTTCCTCGGTGAACCGCAGAGGATCGAAGCGGTCCGGCTCCGGCCAGATGTCCTTCATGTGATGTGTGTAGAGCGGATTGACGCCGACGGCGGTGCCGGCGGGGATCGTAAAGCCCTTGAAAGTGAAAGCGCGCATCGCGCGGCGCGGCATCGATGGTACCGGCGGCTTGATCCGCAGCGCCTCCTTAAACGCCATCTCCGACAGCGGCATCTTTTCCAGATCGTCGAAGCTGCTCGGCGCATTCGGAGCGAGCCCCAGCGCGAGGACCTCCTCCCGCAGCCTGTTCTGCCAGTCCGGATTTGCCGCGAGCTCGCCGATGAAGGAGGTCAGGGACGAGGTCAGCGTGTCGTGCGCCGCCATCATCAGGAAGCTCATATGGTCGACGATGTCCTGCTCCGACAGCAGCGCGCCGTCTTCATGGGTGGCGCGGCAGAGCTGCGAGAACAGGTCGTCGCCGCCATGATTGCCGCGTCGCAGCGGAATCTGCTCGCGGAAATAGGCGACGATGCGTTTGCGCCCCTTCACGCCTCGCGCCATCTGGGTGCCCGGCAGGGGGCGGCGGATCGGGGCGACGGCGGCCGCGACCATGTCGATGAAGGCACGGTTGATCTCGTCGACTTCCGGTCCGATGTCGGCGCCGAGAAACGAGGCCGCAGCGAGATCGAGCGTGAGCTGCTTCATCGCCGGGTAGAGCTGCATCTCGCCGGGCTTGGCCTTCCACTGCGCGACGCGCGCGGAAATGCCGCGATCGAGATCGCGCAGATACGACTTCATCGGACCGGACTTGAACGCGACCGACAGCGCCTTGCGATGCAGGCGGTGCTCATCGAAATCGAGCAGCATCAGCCCGCGCGGAAACAACAGACCGAGCACCCTGTTCCAGCCGTGTGTCGACGAGAACAGCTTCTGCTGGTCGAACATCACGAGCTCGTTCGCTTCCGGACCGAGCAGCACGACATTGGTCTCGCCGAAAATGTGCGTGCGGTAGACCGGGCCGTATTTGGCGCCGTTCGCCTCGACGTGGCCCTTGGGGTCGGCGAGCACCTGAAAGGTCTTGCCGATGATCGGCCAGCCCTCGTCGCCGGGAATGTGCGTCAGCTCGTTGCGCCTGGGCGCAGTGAACTGAAGCGCAGGGGCGGCCACATTCTGCATCGACATGACGATCGCTCCGGTTGGCGGACACGGTCAGCATAGCACAGCCGATTGCGATGACACGGCGGTCGTTTGCGCACAAAATCGTCACACGCGCGTCGTTGTCGTCCCGGCGAAGCCGGGACAATCGCATTTGAGAGCAGTCCTTGCGGCCGATCCTTCGAGACGCCCGCCTTTGGTGGGCCCTCAGGATGAGGACGGAGCGCGCGGCAGCAGATTCGGCGGACGCCGATGCCGCTTAGCCTGATCCTGAGGAGACCGCCACCGGGTCCGCGCAAAGCGCGGCCCGATGACAGGCTCCGCGGTCGTCTCGAAGCACGAGGCGCTCGCTCAGGCGCCGCCAAGTATATGCGACAGCCCTGCGGGAGCGCAGATCGGCGCCTACCGCTTCGCCGCTTCCTTCTGCAAATCCGGTGCGTTCACGGCGGGAATCGCGACACGGCCGGGGCCAGTCACCTTCAGCGCCTCGGCGGCCTTCTCGTTCTCCATGATCTTGGCCATCACGGCCTGGCCCGCGCGCTCGAAGATCGCGCGATTCTCGATCACGAATTTTTGCGACTTGCGAAGACCGTCGATATAGCCGTTGATCTCCGGCACGACGTAGCGCGCGACCATGTCCCAGCTGCGGCGCGTATTCTCCGGATTGGCCCAGTCATGCACGAAGCCGATGATGGCGCCGACGCCGCCGGACACTTGCATCACATTCTTGATGGTTTTGACGAGATCGTCGGGCGTGCCGATGGTGGATGCCGCGCCTTCGACGAAGGCGGTCTTGTCCACGGCCTCATCAGGTGAGGAAAAAGCCGTGAGGCCCGGACGTTGCAACGTGCCGACATTATATTCGTTGTGCCAGCGCATCAGCCCTGCACCGGCCTCGCGGCGCGCCTGCTCGCGTGTCTCGGCGATATGCCAGGTCAGGAGCACGCGCCAGTCGGCGCGGCTCACATTGGTGCCGTGTTTTTTCGCCGCGTCCTCGGCGAACTGCCATTGCTGCTGCAGCGACATCAGTCCCTGCGTCGTCATCGAGCCCAGCGAGATGATGCCGATGCCGTATTTTCCGGCGAGCGTCATGCCGGAGGGAGAGATCTGCGAGGCCACCACGAACGGCATCTCCTCCTGCAAGGGTAGGATCTGGAGCGCGGCGTCGTTCATGGTGAACCAGTCGCTCTTCGCGGTGACGCGCTCGCCGTTGAAGAGGCGGCGGATCACGCCGATCGCCTCGTCCTGGCGGTCGCGCTGCGTCATCGGGTCGATGCCCAGCGTGTGCGCGTCGGACGCCAGCGCGCCCGGGCCGGAGCCGAAGATGGCGCGGCCGCCGGTCATATGGTCGAGCTGCACCATGCGCTGGGCGACGTTGAAGGGATGGTGATAGGGCAGCGACACCACCCCGGTGCCAAGCTTGATCCGCTTGGTGCGCTCGCCGGCCGCGGCCAGGAACATCTCGGGCGATGCGATCATCTCCCAGCCGGAGGAGTGATGCTCGCCGCACCAGAACTCGTCATAACCGAGGCTATCCAGCTGCTCGACCAGGTCGAGGTCGCGCCGGAACTGGAGCATCGGATGCTCCCCGATCGGATGATGCGGGGCAAGAAAGGCTCCAAACTTCAGGCGCGCCATGGCGTTCTCTCCGGCTTTGATTTTCTGTTTGTTGAAGCGGCGAGGCTACGTGCTCGCGGAAGCGAACGCAATCGTACGATGTCCCGCATGGCGGAATGCGCGCATGCGTCTGTCTTTTTCCTCCCCCATTCTTGCGTGCAGGCGCTTACGGCCGGGCTTGTCCCGGCCACCCGCGACCTTTGTCAGGGCACGAAGAACGTAGATGCCGTGCTCTGGCGCCGGAAGGCGATCGCGTTTGATCATTCACAGGAGATCGTCATGCTCGGACGGTAGCTGGCGCAGGGCGCGACCGCCGCCTTGATGGTGCGAGCAGGTGCCGGCGATCCTGCATCTGTTGGTCACCGACGATTGGGGCAGCCGCGCCTTCAGCGCGCGCAGGATTTC
This sequence comes from Bradyrhizobium sp. 164, assembly GCF_023073715.1. Classification (GTDB taxonomy): domain Bacteria; phylum Pseudomonadota; class Alphaproteobacteria; order Rhizobiales; family Xanthobacteraceae; genus Bradyrhizobium. The sequence continues at coordinate 212,383 of NZ_JADPKA010000018.1, read as the reverse complement.
TCATCTCGCTTGGGCTGTCTGTCACATTGATCATGATCTGCGCCGCATTTCTGGCGTGAATGCGCCCCGCATCGGCACGAAGTCAGGGCATTGCGGTTAATGAGCGCAGATTCCACGGGAAATCCCGTCGATTTTGCAGGATTGACAGCACACGGCCTTTTTATTTCGCAATGCAGCAACTATCTGGTTTGGCTGGAGTTGAACCTCGCCCACCAGGAAGTTGCCGTGTCGTTAGCCAGAAATGTCGATCTCTTGAGACGTCTGCCAAAGCTGGACGGTCTGCGCTTTGCCGAACTCGGCCGCAGCGCAGGTTCATCCAGCCCACTGCAAGAGGTCACGGGCTTCGGTGTCAATCCCGGGACCTTGCGCATGTTCGCGTTCGTGCCGGCGCAGCTTCAGCAGCCGCGCGCGCTCGTCGTCGTGCTGCACGGCTGCGGCCAGACCGCTTCCGGCTACGATCTCGGCGCCGGCTGGTCGACGCTGGCGAAGCATTACGGCTTCGCGCTGCTGATGCCCGAGCAGCAGCGCATCAACAACGGCAACACCTGCTTCAACTGGTTCAATCCGGAAGACACCGCACGGGACAGCGGCGAGGCGCGTTCGATTCGCGAGATGATCGCGCACATGGTGGAAGCGCATCGCATCGACCCCAAGCGCATCTTCATCACCGGCCTGTCCGCCGGCGGCGGCATGACGTCGGTGATGCTCGCGACCTATCCGGAAGTCTTCGCGGCCGGCGCGATGATCGCCGGCTTGCCCTATGGCATTGCCTCGAACCTGCGCGAGGCGCTGGACGGCATGTTCCATTCCCCGGCGCGTCCGGCGCGCGAGCTCGGCGATCTCGTGCGCCGCGCCTCTGATCATCGTGGTCCCTGGCCGAAGGTGTCGGTGTGGCACGGCAGCGCCGACCGCACCGTCAACCCCGGCAATGCCAACGAGATCGTCAAGCAATGGCTCGATTTGCACGATCTGCCCGAGGTGCCGATGGCGGAGACCATTGTGGACGGCTATCCGCGTCAGGCCTGGTGGAACAAGGACGGCGAGACGCTGGTCGAGTCCTACGCCATCACCGACATGGCGCACGGCACGCCGCTCGGTCTCGCCGACAACGATCAGCGCTACGGCATGGAAGGCGCATTCCTGATCGAGGCCGGCATCTCCTCGTCCTATCACATCGCAAAGTTCTTCGGTCTCACCGGCTGGATTCCGGAGGCGGCAAAGAAGGCGCAAGCCAAGTCATCGAAGCCGGCGCTGACGCCCGCGCCGCATCTCGCCCGCTCGATCCTGACCGCTGTCGCCGAAAAGCCGGCCGAGCCGAAGCGCGAGAGAACACGCAGCTTCGATCTCGGCCGGATCATCACGCGCGCGCTGACGGCGGCGGGGTTGATGAAGTAGTTTGTCGCGCAGGCAGATGATACTCACTACGCCGTTGCGCCAATCATCTCGATCGGCGTCACCGTGACCTCGCCGCCGGCCACCTTGCGCGTCATCTCCTGATAGGCCCGAAAGAAGTCGCGCGATTGCAGGGTCTTTTGCGCGGTATCGTCCATGACGCTGGCGAGGTGGATATAGCTGCCGTCGTCGCGGTGCTTCAGGACACGATAGCCGATCCGCCCTTTCAGCTCCGGATCGCCGTCGATCGCCCTGATGAAACGGCCGACCTCCTGGTGCCAGGCCTCCGTCGTGCCGCTCCTGAATTCATACTTGATCATGAAGTGCTTCATGTGACGCTCCCTGTTCGTCATGTGCGTCAATCATCTGCGCCTTGCACGCGATCCTGCAAGTATGGACAAAATTGATAGTATGGATTTTTTCGGCGCCGCCCCTATTCTCGTGCAAGCTGGATGCGCATGGAGGAGACGAGATGGCCAAGGCACTGGTGAAGGCAACAGCGAACCCGGCGCGCACCTGTCCGGTCGCGGCGTTTCAGAAGATGATCAGCGGCAAGTACAAGCTGCGCATCGTCTGGGATTTGAAGGATGGTCCGCGCCGCTACGGCGAGATCAGGAGCGGTCTGCTGCGCGGCACGGAAGGCAGCGCGGAGATCACCCCGCGCGTGCTCAGCCGCGAATTGAAGGCGCTGACGGCGAGCGGCCTGATCGACCGCAAGGATTTTGGCGAGGTGCCGCCGAAGGTCGAGTATCGCCTGACTCGCAAGGGCAGGAGTTTTGTGCCGGTCGTCGCCGCGATCCGGGAATGGGGCGACCGTAACCTGAGCGAACCCGCGGCGCTGGCGGACGCCGCCGAGTAGAACCTTACATCTCGCCGGTGATGAACGGATTGGTCATCCGCTCCTGGCCGATGCTCGAGCCGGCGCCGTGTCCGCAGATGAAGCCGACGTCATCGCCGAGCGGCAAGAGCTTGGTCTTTATCGAATTGATCAGCGTGGCGTGACTGCCGCCGGGCAGGTCGGTGCGTCCGACCGAGCCGGCGAACAGGACGTCGCCGACATGCGCAAAACGCAAGTCCTTGTTGAAGAACACCACACTGCCGGGCGAGTGGCCGGGGCAGTGCAGGATGTCGAACTGCAAGCCGCCGATCGAGACGCTGTCGCCTTCGTCGAGCCAGCGGTCCGGCGCAAAGTTGCGCACCCCCGTCATGCCGAAGCGCGCGCCGCTCTCGACCACATTGTCGAGCAGGAACTTGTCCGTTTCATGCGGGCCCTCGATCGGCACCTTCAGCGCGTCGCGCAGATCGGCCGCGCCGCCGACATGGTCGATATGGCCGTGGGTCAGCCAGATCTTCTCCACGGTGACGCCGGTCTGCTTGATCGCATCCAGAATCTTCGGCACGTCGCCGCCGGGATCGATCACCACGGCCTTTTTGGAGGGCTCGTCCCAGATGATGGTGCAGTTCTGCTCGAACAGCGTCACGGGCACGATGATCGCGCCGGCTTTGGCTTTGGTGTCATTTTGCTCGGTCATGGCCTCACAATGCCGATTTTTGCCAGGCCGCCAAGCAAAAGATTCGGGCCAAACAGCCGGAACGAGACCGGGAACAATGGTCACACCGCCGTCCCAATTGATCTGCCAATTTGAACCGGGGCGTCGCTGTCGCGTTCTCCCGCGCGAGGGCGCAGATTTGGGTGGTCTTTCGGCATGGCTCAAGGCAATGCGAATTGGTGGCGCGACGGGATCTTCTATCAGATCTACCCGCGCTCGTTTCAGGATTCGAATGGCGACGGCGTCGGCGATCTCGCCGGCATCCTCAGGCGGCTGCCTTACGTCAAATCGCTCGGCGTCGACGCGATCTGGCTGTCGCCGATCTTTCCCTCGCCGATGGCGGATTTCGGCTACGACATTTCCGACTATACCGGCATCGAGCCGCTGTTCGGCACGATGGAAGATTTCGATGCGCTGCTCGCCGCCGCCCATGACAACGGCCTGAAGCTGATCCTCGACCTCGTTCCCAACCACACCTCGGACCAGCATCCCTGGTTCATCGAGAGCCGGTCCTCACGCGACAATCCCAAGCGCGACTGGTACATCTGGCGCCATCCGGCGCCGGATGGCGGCGTGCCGAACAACTGGTTGTCCGAGTTCGGCGGCAGCGCGTGGCAATTCGACGAGACCACGGGCCAATATTATTACCATGCTTTCCTGGCCCAGCAGCCGGATCTCAACTGGCGCAATCCGGAGGTTCGCACGGCGATCTACGACGTGATGCGGTTCTGGCTGGAGAAGGGCGTCGACGGCTTTCGCGTCGACGTGATTTGGCACCTGATCAAGGACGCCGAATTCCGCGACAATCCACCGAACCCGCACTACGTCGAGGGCCGGGCGCCGAACGAGAAGATCCTGACGCAATACTCGACCGATCAGCCGGAGGTGCATGACGTGATCGCGCAGATGCGGCGTGTCACCGATGCCTTTGGCGCGCGCGTCTTGATCGGCGAGATCTATCTGCCGCTGCATCGATTGGTGGCCTATTACGGCAACGATCTGACCGGCGCGCAGATGCCGTTCAACTTCGCGCTGCTCTCGACCTTCTGGAGCGCGCGCTCGATCGAGAAGATCATCGAGGATTACGAGAAGGCGCTGCCGCGCGGCGCCTGGCCGAACTGGGTGCTCGGCAATCATGACCGTCCGCGCGTTGCCAGCCGCGTCGGTCCCGAGCAGGCGCGTGTCGCCGCCATGCTGCTGCTGACGCTGCGCGGCACGCCGACGCTCTATTACGGCGACGAGATCGGCATGCATCAGCTCGCGATCGCGCCGGAGGACGTACGCGACCCCTTCGAGAAGAACGTGCCCGGCATCGGTGTCGGCCGCGACGGCTGCCGCACGCCGATGCAATGGGATTCCTCCAACTTCGCCGGCTTCTCGGAGGTCCGGCCATGGCTGCCTCTGCCGGAGGATCACATCCGCGAAAACGTCGTCAATCTCGAAGCCGATCCACGCTCGATCCTCACGCTATACAGGCGCCTGATCGCGTTGCGGAAAGCTTCCCCGCCGCTGGTCGCAGGTGATTATCACCCGATCTCGGCGCAAGGCGATCTGCTGATTTATCGCCGCGAGGCCGGCGGCAAGGCGGTGATCGTGGCGCTCAATCTCGGCGCCGATCCGATCGCTGTCACCACCAGCGCCATCCCCTTCGGCAGCGAGATCCTGCTGTCGACGTTTCTCGATCGCGAGGGGGAGAAGTTGGAGGGCGTGCTGGACTTGCGCGGCAACGAGGGCATGGTGCTGGCGCCGCCGACGTAGCCACGCTTTCGCCAGGAGAACGTCGGAAGAGTGACCACTGCTATCTCCCTGTCATTGCGAGCGCATCGAAGCAATCCAGACTGTCACCGCGGCGCGATTCTGGATTGCTTCGCTACCCTCGCAATGACGATCGTTGAAGCAGTGGAGCAGATTGCGGCTCTCGACGTCACCCCGGATGCTTCTTCGCCCGCACCGTGCTCCCGTCGATGTCGCTCCGCTTCAACAGATAATCCAGCCCGCCGACGCGGTACCAGCGATAGCCGTAGGGCTCCAGCACGACGCGGTGCTGGCCGCGCTTGTCGGCGTGGCTGTGGTCTTCCGCGAGCAGATTGACGAGGTGCGCGCCGGCCCCATCAGGCAATCCGGCCGAGAACGCGATCTCGCGCGGCTTCTCGTCGAGATTGTGCACGAACAGCACCGAATTGTTGCGCCAGTCATAGCGCATGATGAACACGGCGGGATCGCGCACAGGAATTATCGCGAAATCGCCCCAGCCGACTTCCGGCACCTCCTTGCGCATGCGCACGATGCGTTCGGTCCAGTTCAGCATCGAGTTGGGATCGCGCCGCTGCTTGGCAACGTTGACGTGGTCGTAGCCGTAAGGGCCCTTGTCGATGACGGGGCATGCCGGCTTGTTGCTCTTGGTGAAGCCGCCATGCGGCTCGGTCGACCATTGCATCGGCGTGCGCGCGCAGTTGCGTTCAGGCAGCGAGAGATCGTCGCCCATCGCGATCTCGTCGCCATAACGGATGACGGGCGTCCCCGGCAGCGTGCACATCAGGCTATAGGCGAGCTCGAGCCGCCGGCGGTCGCCGCCCAACATCGGTGCGAGGCGCCGCCTGATGCCGCGGTCGTAGAGCTGCATGTCCTTGTCGGGACCGAAGCATTTGAACACGATCTCGCGCTGTGCCTTGGTCAGGCGGCCGAGATCGAGCTCGTCGTGATTGCGCAGGAACAGCCCCCATTGCGCGGTGGCCGGCCGCGGCTTGGTCGCCTTCAGCGCCTTCGCCAACGGCCGCGAGTCGGCCGAGGCCAACGCGTAGAACAGGTTCTGGTTGACGTGGAAGTTGAACATCATGTGCATGCGATCGCCGTCGCGCCCGAAATATTCCATGTCCGTCTTCGGCAGCACGTTGGCTTCGGCAAGGATGATGGCGTCGCCCTGGCGCCATTGCAGGAATTCGCGGAAGGCGCGCAGCATGTCGTACTGCTCGACCGGCTTCCTCACTTTCGCGCCCTTGGTCGCGATCACGAAGGGCACGGCATCCATGCGGAAGCCGGAGACGCCGAGCTGGATCCAGAACCCCATGATCTTGAGGATCTCGGCCTGCACGCGCGGGTTTGAGGTGTTGAGATCGGGCTGGAAATCGTAGAAGCGATGAAAGTACCAGGCACCGGCTTCCTTGTCGCGCGTCCATGTCGATTTCTGCACGCCTGGAAACACCATGCCCTCGTTGGCGTTGGCCGGCTTCTTGTCGGACCAGACATACCAGTCGCGATAGGGCGAGTTCTTGTCGCGCCGCGCCTCCTTGAACCAGGGATGCTGGTCCGAGGTGTGGTTGACCACGAGATCGATGATGATTCGGATGCCGCGCTGCTTGCAGCCATGGGCGAACTCGACGAAATCGCCGAGCGTGCCGTAGCGGGAATCGACGCTGTAATAGTCTGCGATGTCATAGCCGTCGTCGCGGCCCGGTGAGGTCTGGAACGGCATCAGCCAGATCGTGGTGATGCCAAGCCCGTGCAGATAGTCGAGCCGGCGGAGCAAGCCCTTGAAGTCGCCGATGCCGTCGCCGTTGGCGTCCATGTAGGAGCCGACGGACAGGCAGTAGATTATGCCGTTCTTGTACCAGAGATCGTCGATCATGCGCCGCAGCCTCGATGGATCCGCCCGGGCGCGGCGGCTGCGTGATAAGTGTGAAGGAGAAGGGAGGTTCCGCCCTCTCGCCTCACACTCGCTGTCGTCCCGGGGCGCGTAGCGAGCCCGAGACCCTTAACCCCCAGGGAGAAGTTTGGCGAAGATTCGAAGTGACCGTCTTCGTTAAGCAACCACTTCCTGTGGTTATGGATTCCGGGCTCGCCCCAAGCGGGCGCGCGCCGGAATGACGGGTGGGGAGACAGTGTCCGTCCCTCACGGAATCGGCTATCCTCCTCCCATGGACAACACCGCCCGCAACATCGCTCTCGTACCGCCGCCGGACCGTCGCCAGTCGGAGACGGCGCTTGCGGTTGCGCGCGGGACGGCGCGGCTGTTGCGATCGCTCGGCTTCTCATGCATCAGCGAATTGCCGCTGCCGTCGGGCCGCCGCGCCGATCTCGTCGCGTTGAACGAGCGCGGCGAGGTCTGGATCGTCGAGATTAAGTCGTCGGTGGAGGATCTGCGCGCCGATCAGAAATGGCACGAATACCGCGCTCATTGCGACCGGCTGTTCTTCGCCTTCACGCAGGATCTGCCGTGCGAGATCTTTCCTGAAGATACCGGCCTCATCATTGCCGACGCCTATGGCGCGCACATGCATTGCGAGGCGCCCGAGCACAAGCTTGCTGCCGCCACGCGCAAGCAGATGACGGTGCGCTTCGCGATGGCGGCAGCGCTGCGGATCAACCGCCTGGTCGATCCGCAGGGACACGCGGATTTCTGGGAGTAGGGCGCACTCGTGTCCCGGACGCGCTGCAGCTGAACGCTGCGGCGCAGAGCCGGGACCCAGAAGGCGACAATGTATGCTGAGGCATGGGCCCCAGCTCAGCAGCGCACCACTTCGTGCTGCGCTGCGTCCGGGGCGCAAGTGCGGCGAAAACTACCTCGGCGCGCGCTTGGCCAAAATCCGCTGCAACGTGCGGCGGTGCATGTTCAGCCGGCGCGCCGTCTCCGAGACGTTGCGGTTGCACATTTCGTAGATGCGCTGGATGTGTTCCCAGCGCACGCGGTCGGCGGACATCGGATTGGTCGGCAGTTCGGATTTCTCCGCGCTGGTCGAGAGCAGCGCCGCGACGACGTCGTCGGCGTCCGCGGGTTTCGAGAGATAATCGACCGCGCCCATCTTTACCGCGGTCACGGCGGTGGCGATGTTGCCATAGCCGGTCAGCACGATCGCGCGCGCGTCCGGGCGCTTCTTCTTCAGCGCCGAGACCACGTCAAGGCCGTTGCCGTCGCCGAGCCGCAAATCCACCACGGCGAAGGCCGGTGCCGATTTGCCGATCTGCGCAAGACCGTCCGAGACGGTGTCGCAGGATGTCACGGCAAAGCCCCGCGTCTCCATCGCGCGCGACAGCCGCTCCAGAAACGGCTTGTCGTCCTCCACGATGAGAAGCGAGCGGTCGGTCTGTTCGTTCAGTTCGGCGATGGCGTTCAAGGTGTTGTCCTCTCTCCAGCGCATTGACATATGGCGTCGCAATCGTTCGGTGCCAAGGCGGCCAATAGTCGATCGGCCCCGTTGTGCGACGCAAGGTCGCGGCCTATCCTATTGTTTCTTCAAGCGTCTCGATAGCCTCAAAACGCTCTCGCGGCCAATTGATCTGGACCACCGCGCCGTGATCCGGAAAGGTCCGGTTGGTAAAGGAGACCTTGGCGCCGGTGCGTTCGAGCAGTGTGCGCGCGATGAACACGCCGAGACCGAGGCCGCGCCGCTCGCCGCCGCCTTCATCCTGGGTGCGCCGCCGCGACAGATAGGGCTCACCGATCCGGTTGAGGATGTCGGGCGGGATGCCGGGACCGTCGTCGGAGATCACGAGTTCGATATGGTCCTTGTTCCACCAGGCGTTCACCTCAACGGTGGTGCGAGCGAAATCGACTGCGTTCTCGACGATGTTGCCGATGCCATAGAGGATCGCGGGGTTGCGTGAGCCGACCGGCTCGGCCGCGACGGCCACCGCGATCCGCACCTTGATCTCGACACCGAAGTCGCGATGTGGCGCAACCACCTCCTCGATCAGCTCCGACAGCTTCATGCGGTCGAACGGCGCGCCGGTGGAGGACAGCTGCGTGATCTTGCTCAATATGTCGCGGCAGCGCTGGGTCTGCTCGCGCAGGGTTTTCAGGTCGGCGGCGATGGTCGGATCGTTCACCGTCTTTTCCAATTCGCGCGAGATCAGGAAGATGGTCGCGAGCGGCGTGCCGAGCTCATGCGCGGCTGCGGCAGCTAATCCGTCGAGCTGGGTCAGATGCTGCTCGCGCGTCAGCACGAGCTCGGTTGCAGCCAGCGCGTCCGCGAGCTTGCGCGCCTCCTCGGTCACCTGGAAGGAGTAGAGGCTGGTGACGCCGATCGCGAGCGCGATCGAGAGCCAGACGCCGATGAGATAGATCGGCGGCAGCACCAGGGGATCATCGGAATCCCAGGGCAGCGGCAGATGAAAGAAGAACAGGATCGAGGCGCAGGCAACGGCAAGCAGGCCGAGGCCAAAGGTGAAGCGGGCGGGCAGCGCCGTGGCCGAGATCAGCACGGGTGCGAGGAACAGGAACGAGAACGGGTTCTGGAGGCCGCCGGTGAAGAACAAAAGCCCAGCCAATTCCACGATGTTGAGTGCCAGCAGTCCGGCCGCCTGCATCGGCTCCAACCGCTGCATTGGATTGGCCACCGTCTGGAGCGCCAGGTTGAGTGCTGCCGACAGGAAGATGATGCTGACGCAGGGGACGATCTCGACGTTGAATTCCAGCCCCTGCGCCACGATGAAGATCGCGGCGAGCTGCCCCAGCACCGCGAGCCAGCGCAGCCGCAGGATCGTGTCCAGGCGGATATGCCGCTGCGCGTGGCGAAAGCCGGAATCGGCAATTTCGGTCATGTCGGCCAATGTGGCGGTGCCTTCTCGATCACAAGCGCTGGGCTCACGGAACCACCCAGGAATTACAAGCCTTGCGCTATCGGCTGCAATAGCAGAAGAACGGCCAGCATGACTGAGAATGACAAGGCTTCAAGTCGGCCGACTGTCGCGGATCGCAGCGCACCTGCGGCGATTGCGGTCGATCATCTCGTCAAGGTCTACAAGCAGACCCGCGCCGTCGACGATATCTCCTTTTCGTTGCCGCGCGGCAGCATCACCGGGCTGCTTGGCGGCAACGGCGCCGGCAAGACCACGACCATTGCGATGATCATGGGCCTGGTGCTGCCGACCTCCGGCCGTGTGCAGGTGCTCGGGCGAAGGATGCCTGAGGAGAGCGCGTCCGTGCTGGGGCGGATGAATTTCGAGAGCCCCTATGTCGACATGCCGATGCGGCTCACGGTGCGACAGAACCTCACCATCTTCGGCAAGCTCTACGCGGTGAAGAACCTGTCCGAGCGCATCGCCGAGCTCGCCGATGATCTCGACCTCAGCGATTTCATCGATCGCGCCAACGGCAAGCTCTCCGCCGGGCAGAAGACCCGCGTCGCGCTCGCGAAAGCGCTGATCAACCAACCCGAGCTGCTCTTGCTGGACGAGCCGACCGCCTCGCTCGATCCTGACACCGCCGATTGGGTGCGGGCGCATCTGGAGCGCTATCGCAGGCAGCACCACGCCACCATCCTGTTGGCCTCGCACAACATGCTCGAGGTCGAGCGGCTCTGCGATCGCGTCATCATCATGAAGCGCGGCCGCATCGAGGACGACGACACGCCTGAGGCGATCATGGCCCGCTACAACCGCACCACGCTGGAGGAGGTGTTTTTGGACGTCGCACGCGGGCGGGTGAACGGTGCGAAGGAGGCGGCGAAGTGAGAGTGAGAAGGCAGCGGGTGCTCCTTTCGTCACTGCGAGCGAAGCGAAGCGATCCAGAATCTTTCTGCAGAAGGACTCTGGATTGCTTCGTCGCATCAGCGCAAAATTGCTACACAATTTTGTCGCGAGCTCCTCGCAATGACGTCTTGGATAGATCGTGCGCGGCATTTCCATCGCTATGCGGGAGGGCGCCATGAGCCAGCTCTCGCTCCGCCGCGGCATCTCCGCCCATCGCATCGGCGCGATGATCCTGCGCTATTGGTATCTGCTGATGTCGTCCTGGCCGCGGCTGCTCGAGCTCTTGTATTGGCCGGCGCTGCAAGTCATCACCTGGGGCTTCCTCCAGCTCTATATCGCCGAGAATGCCAATTTCTTCGCGCGCGCCGGCGGCACGCTGATCGGCGCCGTTATCCTCTGGGACATTCTGTTCCGTGGGCAACTCGGCTTCTCCATCTCGTTCCTCGAAGAGATGTGGGCACGCAACATCGGCAACCTCATGATGAGCCCCTTGAGGCCGATCGAATTTCTGCTGTCGCTGATGGTGATGAGCCTGATCCGGCTCGCGATCGGGATCATTCCGATGACGCTGCTCGCGCTGTTCCTGTTTCACTTCAATGTTTATGCCCTCGGCCTGCCACTGATCGCCTTCTTCTGCAATCTGATCTTCACGAGCTGGTCGGTCGGCATCTTCGTCTCGGGCCTGGTGCTGCGAAATGGCCTCGGCGCCGAGAGCATCGTCTGGACCTTGATGTTCGCAATCCTGCCGCTCGCCTGCGTCTACTATCCCGTCAGTGTGCTGCCTGCCTGGCTGCAATACGTCGCCTGGGCGTTGCCCCCGACCTATGCCTTCGAGGGAATGCGCGCGCTCCTGATCGAGCAAACCTTTAGGACCGATCTGATGCTGGAGGCGTTGGCCATCAACGCAGTGCTGCTGGTCGCATCTTTTGGGGCATTCCTTGCCCTATTGCGAAGCGCCAGGAAGCACGGTTCGCTGCTCTCGGCTGGCGAATAACGTCACTTTCCCGTGGATTCATGCTGGTTTTGGCGCTTCCGCTACGTAGATGTACGGAACCATGCATTGACGCAATATTGCGCATTCGGCAGTATGCTGCGATGCGAAGAGGGATATGAGCGATGCCTATTGGTGAGTTTGGCGGCGCGCCGCCCCTGGCGGCTGAAGGCAGTCCGGTCCTGACGACGCCGATGTACTGGATGTACGAGATGGCGCAAGCCTCTCTCAATCCGGCGCGCGCGGTCACCGATGCGACCAAGCTCCTGTTTCAGAATCCTCTCAATCCCTGGGCGCGTACCGAGGTCGGCAAGTCGGTCGCCGCGGCCTGCGAATTGTTCGAGCGCACCACGCGCCGCTACGGCAAGCCGGAATGGGGCCTCAACGACACCGAGGTCAATGGCATCCGCGTCCCCGTCGAGATCCGTTCGGTCTGGGAAAAGCCGTTCTGCAAGCTGCTCTATTTCGATCGCAAGTTCGCTCGCCCCTTGCGCAGTCCGCAGCCGCGCGTGCTGATCGTGGCACCGATGTCCGGCCATTATGCGACGCTGCTGCGCGGTACGGTCGAGGCCTTTCTGCCCGCGCATGAGGTCTACATCACCGATTGGGCCGATGCCCGCATGGTGCCGCTCAGCGAGGGCCGCTTCGATCTCGACGACTACATCGACTATGTCATCGAGATGCTGCACGTTCTCGGCGGCAACACCCACGTTATGGCGGTGTGCCAGCCCTCCGTCCCCGTCGTCGCCGCCGTCTCGATCATGGAAGCACGGCGTGATCCCTTTGTGCCGACCTCGATGACGCTGATGGGCGGGCCGATCGATACCCGCCGCAATCCGACCGCGGTGAACAACCTCGCCCAGGAGCGCGGCATCGACTGGTTCCGCAACCACGTCATCACCAAGGTGCCGTTCCCGCATCCGGGCATGATGCGCGATGTCTATCCGGGATTCTTGCAGCTCAACGGCTTCATCAGCATGAATCTCGACCGGCATATGGATGCCCACAAGCAGCTCTTCGCCAATCTGGTGAAAGGCGACGGCGATCTCGTCGACAAGCATCGCGAATTCTACGACGAATATCTCGCAGTCATGGATCTCTCCGCGGAGTATTATCTGCAAACCGTCGACACCGTGTTCGTGAAGCACGCACTGCCGAAGGGCGAGATGACCCATCGCGGAACACGCGTCGATCCTTCCAGGATCACGCGCGTGGCCTTGATGACGGTCGAAGGCGAGAAGGACGATATCTCCGGCCTCGGTCAGACCGAAGCAACGCACACTTTGTGCAGCGGGATTCCCGATCATCGCCGCGTTCATTACGTCCAGAAGGGCGTCGGGCATTACGGCGTGTTCAACGGCTCGCGTTTCAAGTCGGAAATCGTGCCGCGGATCCATGATTTCATGGTGTCGGCGGCGAATCCGACCTCGCTGCAGGCGCTCGCGGCCGAATAGTCGCGTATTTCGGCTTTCCCGTCGAAAATTCCTGCCCTGCCGGGGCCTTTTGGAGCGGGCGGTTCCGTCCAGATTCGCGGTATTAAGGTAACCTCAAAGGAGTGAGTCGTTACTCACCCCTTGGGGGTGCCGCATGCGTCCAGCGGGGAGGAAAATTGATGGTTCCAACCCCAGTCTGTAGGGTCTCCCGGACGCCTGACCGCTGTATATTGGGCAAATGATTTGTTTTTGCGCCGAGCGCTTCCCATGGCGGCGGTTATGGCAGAATCGGGGCGCCCTCCTGCCCCCCGGACTGACAGACATGGCCACTCGCGCGCTCCTTTATCGGCGGCCCCACGAACCAAAGACCCTCGTCATCACCCACGGCTCGCAATTTTTTGCGATCCGGCTGCGCCGCCACAGACGCGCGCGACGCTATACGCTCAGAATCCATCCGAGCGATCGCGAAGCCATCCTCACCATGCCGCCGCGCGGCACGCTCGCCGAAGCAAAAGACTTCGCGCAGCGTCACGGCGCTTGGATCGCCGCACGCCTCGGCCGGTTGCCGAAGGCGGCTCCGTTCCAGCCAGGCACGGTGATACCGTTGCGCGGCACGCCCCATCGCATCGTTCATCGCGCCGGCCAGCGCGGCACGGTGTGGACCGAGATGCGCGAGTCCGGCGAACGCATTCTCTGCGTCGCCGGTGGTCTCGAGCATGTCGACCGCCGCGTCAGCGACTTCCTCAAGCGTGAGGCGCGCCGCGATCTCCAGCGCTCAGCCGAGGCCTACGCGGCCGAGCTTGGCGTCAGGGTCAAGCGGCTCTCGATCCGCGACCAGTCCAGCCGCTGGGGCTCCTGCACCTCGGCGGGCTCGCTGTCGTTCTCCTGGCGGCTGATCCTCGCACCGCCCTTCGTGCTCGACTACCTCGCCGCCCACGAGGTCGCCCATCTCGTCGAGATGAACCACTCGGCGCGGTTCTGGCGCGTCTGCGGTAAGATCTGCCCGTCGATGGAACGCGCCAAGAAGTGGCTCGACACGTGCGGGAATGATCTGCACCGGTATGGGGTCGAGGATTAGGCCCTGCTTTTGCTGGAAGGTGTCATTGTCGGCCTTGTCGGCGCTTGCGCACTGGAGCGGGCGATCCGGTATTCGAGAGGCAGTGATTGTTTGGTCGAGAGGCTGCGGCGCGCTGGATTCACCGCCCAGCCATCATCGGCCTCCGTCGAACGCTGCTGTTTTGCCCCGACGTGTCAAATGGTCTTGCCGCCAGCGTCAGCTGTTTTGCGATCCGCGTAAGCCGTTGATTCCTCTATCACCGGCTACTGTGCATGGGGTTGTTTTCGCAGTTTTGTTTTGATGCGCTCAGGACCTCAACCCGAATCTACCTGGTCCCGCCGAACAGCCGGTCCATCAACCAGCCGTCGAGCCCTGCCGCCGCCTCGGGGCGTACATTGGCGCGCGTGGGAGGCGGCGGGCGATTGTTCGTCGGTGCAGGTCCGGCCGCTGTCGGCGGGGAGACTTGCGAGGCGGCCTGCGCAAGGTTCGAAAGGCCCCAGCCGCCTGGTGAGCTCGGCAAGGCGGCCATCGGCACACCCTCATGTGCCGTGCGCATGAAGCGCGTCCAGACTTCCACCGGCAGCCCGCCGCCGGTGGCCTTCTTGGTCGGCGAGTTGTCGTCATTGCCGAGCCAGACGCCGGTGACGAGGTTGGCGGTGTAGCCGATGAACCAGGCGTCGCGGTAATCCTGGCTGGTGCCAGTCTTGCCGGCCGCCGGCCAGCCCGGGATCTCGGCCTTCTTGGCGGTGCCGTTGATCAAGGTCTCCCGCATCATCGTGTTCATCATGCCGACATAGCGCGGGTCGATCACCTGGTTGCGCTCGTCCGGCTGGCGCATGTAGAGCAGCTTGCCGCCGAGCGTCTTGATCCGCGTCACGACATGCGGCGCCACCGCGAGGCCGCCATTGGCGAACGGCGCATAGGCGCCGACCAACTCGACGACAGAGACTTCCGATGTTCCGAGCGCGATCGAGGCGTTCGGCTCGAGCTTCGAGGAGATGCCGAGCCGGTGCGCCGTGCGCACCACGTTCTTCGGTCCGACCTCGAGGCCAAGGCGGATCGCGACCGTGTTGAGCGACATCGCCAGCGCCTGCGTCAGCGTCACCGCGCCGAAATATTCGTGGGTGTAGTTCTCAGGCCTCCAGCCCTTGACCTCGATCGGGGCGTCCTGGCGAACGGTATCCGGCGTCAGCCCCTGCTCGAGCGCCGTCAGGTACACGAACGGCTTGAACGAGGAGCCCGGCTGGCGCTTTGCGGTGACCGCGCGGTTGTACTGGCTCTCGGAATAGTTCCGTCCGCCGACCATGGCGCGTACCGCGCCGTCAGGCGTCATCGCCACCAGCGCACCCTGGCTGACGTTGAACTTCACGCTCTTGGCCGCGAGCTCGTCGATGATGGCGGCTTCCGCCACGCTCTGCAGCTTCGGATCGATCGTGGTTTCAACCTTGATGCTCTCGTCGATCTGGCCGACGAGATCGTCCAGCACCTCGCCGATCCAGTCGGCGACGTAATTGACCGTTCCGGCGCCGACCGGCTTCACGTTATAGGAGGGATGGCCGATCGAGGCCTTGGCTTGCGCGTCGGTGATGAATTTCGCATCCGCCATCGCCGCGAGAACGATTTGTGCGCGCGCTTCCGCGCCCTCGGGATTGCGATTCGGCGCAAGACGCGAGGGCGATTTGACGAGGCCCGCCAGCATCGCGGCTTCGGCGATCGTCACGTTCTTGGCCGACTTGCCGAAATAGCGCTGCGCCGCGGCCTCGACCCCATAAGCGCCGGAGCCGAAATAGACGCGGTTGAGGTAGAGCTCCAAAATCTCGTTCTTGGAATGCTTGCGCTCCAGCCAGATCGCGAGCTCCGCCTCCTGCAGCTTGCGCTGCATGGTTCGCTCCTGGGTCAGGAACAGGTTTTTGGCGAGCTGCTGCGTCAGCGTCGAGCCGCCCTGCGAGACGCCGCGATGGAGCACGTTGGTGACGAGGGCGCGCAGGATGCCGACCGGGTCGATGCCGAAATGGGAATAGAAGCGGCGGTCCTCGATGGCGATGAACGCCTTGGGCAGATAGGGCGGCAGGTCTTTCAGCGCGACGTTGGCGCCGGCCATCTCGCCGCGCTGCGCCAGCATGCTGCCGTCGATGCCGACGATCTGGATCGTCGGCGGGCGCTTAGGGATTTCCAGCGACTGGATCGGCGGCAGATGGGCGCCAACATAGATCACGACGCCGATCACGGCGATCACGCCCCACAAGCTCAGCACCGCGCTCCAATAGACCAGACGGCCGAGGCTGAAGCCTCCGCGCGACTTTGCCCGTCGCTTGGCGCTGCCGGGGCCGGCCGATACCTTGCGCTCGCGCGGCGGCTCGTCGCCGGCATCGTCGCTCTTGCGCTTGGCGGATGATTTCGCTGATTTCTTCGGCTTGTCGTCGCCACCGGGAATGCGGTCCGCCGCGGTCAGGCGCAGGTCGGCGAGCGCCGCAGGCAAGCCGAATAGCGGCTCCTTCCGCCCACCCTTCTTCTTTCCCCACGCCATACGCCAAACGCCCGGTCAGCCCACCCCGCCGCACGCTAGCGGTCGCTGTTTAAGGCCCGGTTACCCAGAACTTAACGCGCAATTAGGAGGTGCGGCATTCGCCGGCCGCAGTTCCGCTTCTGGAGCGCCAGAGCTAGGATCGCTCGCATCAAGAAAAAGGAAACTCGCATGGGCCATATCGATCCGACCAAGGAGATCTTCGCGCATTTCCGGGAGAACGACCGCCCGGGCCCGATCCACATGCTCAATCTGGTGCGGCTACGCAAAGAGGCAGCCTATCCGGACGGCCGCAAGGCGAGCGGCGCCGAAGCCTATGCGGCCTATGGCCGCGAGAGCGGCCCGGTGTTCGAACGCCTCGGCGGCCGCATCGTCTGGCAAGGCAAATTCGAGCTGATGCTGATCGGTCCCCAGGAGGAGCGCTGGGACCATTGCTTCATCGCCGAATATCCGAGCGTCTCAGCCTTCGTCGAGATGATCCGCGATCCCGTCTATCGCGAGGCCGTGAAGCATAGGCAGGCAGCGGTGGAGGATTCGCGCCTGATCCGACACGCGGTGTTGCCGGTGGGGAAGAATTTTGGGGAGATACCGGAGTAGGCCCCGTCATTCCGGGGCGATGCGAATGCATCGAATGATGGTGCGCACTTGCGCACCTGAGAATCTCGACATTCCGGGTCTGGCGCTTGCGCGCCATCCCGGAATGACCGTTTAGCCTAGCCCGACGGCCCCGTGTCCTCGATGACCGGCCCGAACAGCTCCCAGCGTTCGCCGTTGAATTTCATCATCTGCATCTGCTTGTTGACGCGGTAGTCGTTGGGACCGGTGGTGATCTTGATGCCGGGCAGCGCCAGGCTCGGCGTATAGCCCTTGATGTTGGCGACCTGCTTCATGACGTTCTCACGCGTCAGGTCGTCGCCGCATTGCTTCAGCACCTGGACCAGGAGCTCCGCCACCGAATAGGCATAGGTGTTCACGGTGTTGAGCTTGTCGCCTTCCGGGAAATACTTGTCCATGAAAGCGAAGAAGGCCTTCACACCCGGATCGTCCTTCCACTGGGGATCGCCGGGGTCCTTGCCGTAATTGGTCGAGATGATGCCCTTGGAAATATCGAGGCCGGCCGGCTTCAGCGTCGCCGACACCGGGCTCGCATTGATGTCGAGGATATGCACCGGAGACCAGCCGAGGTCGGCGAGCTTCTTGATCGCCTGCGCCGCGAATTTCGGCGTCGAGGCGTCATAGAACAGGTCGACGCCCATCGACTTCAGCTTGACCACCTGGGAGTCAACGGTCGGATCGGTGACCTCGTAGGAGACCTCGCCGACGATCATGCTGGCGGCCTTGTCACCCAGGCCGCTCTTGAGGCCCGCGAGATAGTCGCGGCCCATGTCGTCGTTCTGGTAGAGCACGCCGATCTTGGCGTTGGGGTGGTTGGCGAGAATGTACTTGGCGTAGATCCTTCCTTCGGACACGTAGTTCGGATTGTAGGCAATGGTCCAGGGAAAGTTCTGCGGATCGTTGAAGCGCGCGGCGCCGGTGGACGCCAGCAGTTGCGGCACCTTCTTGCCGTTGAGATATTTTTGCACGGCGGCATTGGCTGCGGTGCCGATCAGCTGGAAGGTGAACAGCACCTCGTCGCCTTCGACCAGCTTGCGCACCTGCTCGACCGTCTTCGGCGGCGAATAGGCATCGTCATACTGGATCAGATTGATCTTGCGGCCGTTGATGCCGCCCTGATCGTTGATCATCTTGAAATAGGCGGCCTGGGTCTTGCCGATATTGGCGTAGACCGAGTAGGCACCGGAGAACGGAACGGTCTGGCCGATCTTGATCTCGGTGTCGCTCGCGCCGGTGTCGTATTTCTTCTGGGCGAGGGCTTGGCTTGCGGAGAATGCGAAGGCGAGCGCCGCCGTGGCAGCTAGGAAGGCTCTGCGATTGTCCATGTTGGTTCGTTCCTCCTGACGGAATTTTCGATCGATGGTCTTTGTCCGTTGATGCAACGGTCGCCATCGCTGCCGAAGATTGTGGAGGAACGTTCGCCGCCGCGCAAGGATCACGGCGCTGCGCCGTAGCGTCTCACGCTAAAAACTAGGCCAGGAACAATGCCACTAGCGCAACCGCCGCCGGCCGCGATCACGCACGGCTTGGTCTGGAACGCTAAGGCGGGATTGCCGTGGACGAGAGCGCAGAGGTTGGCAATCAAAATCAGGTTGAGCCCCCCCAAGCGTCAGCTTTCGGGTGGACGTTAGTACGGCCGGCGTGGCAAGTCCGGCGGCGTGTTTCGATGCAATGGTGCCGCAATGCCCGCTGGACCAACCAAAACGCCTGAACGCTTTGGTCTCGATCGCCTGGTGACGCCGATCGGGATCGCCCTGCTCGTCACCGATGCCGATGGCGCCTTGCGCGCGCTCGACTGGGCGGATTACGAGCACCGCATGCGCGAGCTGTTGCGCCTGCATTATGGGGTGGTGGATCTGAGCAATCAGCCTGCGCCGACGCAGATGCGGGCTGCGCTGTCGGGCTATTTTGAAGGCGATCTTGGCCAGCTCTCGTGCATCGCATGGCGCACCGCCGGCACGTCGTTCCAGCAGAAGGTCTGGACCGCACTTGCGCGGATTCCCGCCGGGACCGCGATGAGCTACGGCGCACTCGCGGCAAAGATAGGCATGCCCAAAGCCATTCGCGCCGTTGGCCATGCCAACGGCTCCAATCCGATCAGTGTGGTGCTGCCGTGTCATCGCCTGATCGGCGCCGATGGGTCGCTGGTGAAATACGGCGGTGGGCTGGAGCGCAAGCGCTGGCTGCTGCGGCACGAGGGGGTGGAGCTTTAGGTCTCTTCTTTTCGTCATTCCGCGGCACCCCGGAACGACAGACGAGATCACGCCGCCGGCTGCACCGCCTTGTCGCCGGCCATCACATGGGTCAGCGCGCTCTTGATCGCGGCCTGGCGGGTCGGCGCGTTGATCTGTGCGCCCAGAAGGTCGGTGACGTAGAACACATCGCGCGCGCGCTCGCCGAACGTCGCGACATGGGCCGAGGCGATGTTGAGGTTGAGCTTCGAGATCGCGGTGGTCAGCTCGTAGAGCAGGCCGGGCCGGTCGAGGCCGGAGACCTCGATCACGGTGTAGCGGTCGGACCATTGGTTGTTGATGGTCACTTCCGGCTCGATCACGAACGGCTTCGCCTTGCTGCGCACGGTGCGCCGCGCCACCACTTCCGGCAGGCGCAGCTTGCCTTCCAGCACGTCCTCGATCATCTCGCCGATCCGGGTGGCGCGCCGTCCCTCGTCCTCGTCGCGGTCATACTCCCGCGAGATCGAGATCGTGTCGAGCGCACGGCCGTCGGTGGTGGTGTAGATCTGGGCGTCGACGATGTTGGCGCCGGCCGAGGCGCAGGCTCCGGCGATGATCGAGAGCAGCCAGGGATGGTCGGCGGCGAAAATCGTGAGTTCGGTGACGCCACGCATCTCGTCGAAGCCGACATTGATCGCGAGTTTGTGGCCGGCCTGCTCGCTGGAGCGGACGAAGCGGGCATGGCGGATTTTTCGCGGCAGCTCGACCTTGAGCCAATAGGCCGGATAGTGCCGGCCGATATAGGCATCGAGCTCGTCAGCCGGCCATTCGGCGAAGGCCATGCGGAATTCGGCGTGCGCAACGGCGAGGCGCTTTCCGCGGTCGACTTCCGAGAAGCCGCCGGTGAGCACCGGCTCGGTCTCGTAATAGAGCGAGCGCAGCAGCTGCGCCTTCCAGCCGTTCCACACGCCCGGGCCGACGCCGCGGATATCGGCGGTTGTCAGGATGGTCAACAGCTTCATCTGCTCAACCGACTGCACCACGGCGGCGAAATTCTCGATCGTCTTGCGGTCCGAGAGGTCGCGCGACTGCGCGACCGTGGACATCGTCAGATGCTCCTCGATCAGCCAGGCCACGAGCTCGGTATCGGCCGGGCTGAAGCCGAGCCGGGGGCACAGCCGCCGCGCCACCTTGGCGCCGGCAATGGAGTGATCCTCGAGGCGGCCCTTGGCGACGTCGTGCAGCAGCGTCGCGATGTAGATGACAGGCCGGTGCTCGGGCCTGATCTTGCGGAACAGGTCGCTGGCCAGCACGAACTCCTCGATGCCGCCGCGCTCGATGTCCTGAAGGAAGCCGATGCAGCGGATCAGGTGCTCGTCGACGGTGTAGTGATGATACATGTTGAACTGCATCATCGAGACGATCTTGCCGAAGGCGCGAATGAAGTGGCCGAGCACGCCGGTCTCGTTCATCCGCCGCAGCACGATCTCGGCATTGTCGGAGATGAGGATCTCCATGAACAGCCGGTTGGCCTCGGGATTCTCGCGCAGTTGCGCGTTGATCAGGCCCAGCGAGCGCGTCACACCGCGCATCGCATCCGGATGGAAGGCGAGGTTGTTCTTCTGCGCCAGGCGGAAAATGCGGATCAGATTGACCGGATCGTGCTTGAAGACGTCGGGCGCGGCGATGTTGATGCGATTGTTGTCGACGATGAAATCGTCGCTGTCAGGCACGCGCCGCTTCACGGTGCTGGGCCGCAGCCGCGCCATCATCCGGCTCAGCACCGGCGCGGGCTTGGCCTGCTGGTCCTCGAGCTTGGCGCAGAGAATGGCGGTGAGGTTGCCGACTTCCTTGGCGACCAGGAAGTAGTGTTTCATGAAGCGCTCGACGTCCTGCATGCCGGGATGCGAGGTGTAGCCGAGCCTGACCGCGATCTCGCGCTGGAGGTCGAAGGAGAGGCGCTCTTCGGCGCGATTGCAGTAGAAATGCAGATTGCAGCGCACCGACCAGAGGAAATCGGCGCAGCGGCGGAAGCTGCGATATTCCTGCGCGTCGAACACGCCGCGCTCGACCAGCTCGTCGGTGTCGCGGACGCGATAGACGTATTTTGCGATCCAGAACAGCGTGTGCAGGTCGCGCAGGGCGCCCTTACCGTCCTTGACATTCGGTTCGACAAGATAGCGCGACTGGCCGCCGCGGCGATGCCGCTCCTCGCGCTCGGCGAGTTTTGCGGTGACGAATTCGGACGCGGTGCCCTGCACCACCTCCTTGTCGAAGCGCTCGACCAATTCGTCATAGAGCGGCTTGTCGCCGGTCAGGAAGCGCGTCTCCAGGATCGCGGTGCGGATCGTCATGTCGCCGCGCGCCTGCCGGATCGACTCGTCGACCGAGCGCGTGGCGTGGCCGACCTTCAGTCCCATGTCCCAGAGGCAGTAGAGGATGGCTTCAGCGACCTGCTCGCCCCAGGCGGTCTGCTTGTAGGGCAGGATGAACAGCAGATCGATGTCGGATTCCGGCGCCATCAGCCCGCGGCCATAGCCGCCGGTCGCCACCACCGCCATGCGCTCGGCGCCGCTCGGGATTGGTGAGCGGTAGAGATGCCGGGTCGCGGCCGAATACAGGATGCGGATGATCTCGTCCTGGACGTGGCACAGTCGCTCGGCGCAGCGCCTTCCGTGGCGGTCCCTGAGCAGGATCGCCTGTGCGGCGGCGCGCGCCGCGATCAACTCGGCCTTGAGCAATTGCGCCATGGCGGTGCGGAACGCGTCCTCGCGGCCCTCGTGCTTTTCGGCGAGCGCATCGACCGCGGCGGTGATCCGCGCGCTGTCGAAGCGGTCATCCGTTTCGGGCTTCTGCTCAGTCGCGACGCTGTCCATGTCTCACCGGATATAAGAGGCGGCAGGCGCTGTCACCCGCGATTCTCTGGCAATAGTCGTTCCATGCTGGAAAGCTGCGGCTTTGGGTAAATCTGTTCTCGGGCTGCGCGCCTGCAAGGGACGGATTTTCTCGTTGACCTCTAGAAATAACTCCTTGAAAAACAATGAAATTTTGGAGGAGCTGGGCATGGCCAGGATTACACGACGCATTCTGTTGGCAGGAGCCGTAGCGCTCGCATTGACCCCTGCGGCACGAGCGGCGGATCCGCTCAAGGAGATCCGCATCGACTGGGCGACCTACAATCCGGTGTCGATGGTCCTGAAGCAGAAGGGACTGCTGGAGAAAGAGTTCGCCAAGGACGGGGTCACGATCACCTGGGTGCAGTCGGCCGGCTCGAACAAGGCGCTCGAATTCCTTAACGCCGGCTCGATCGATTTCGGCTCGACCGCGGGCTCCGCCGCGCTGGTCGCCCGCATCAACGGCAATCCGATCAAGTCGATCTATGTCTATTCGCGTCCCGAATGGACGGCGCTGGTGACATCAAAGGATTCCAAGATCGCTGGCGTTGCCGATCTCAAGGGCAAGCGCGTTGCGGTGACGCGCGGCACTGATCCGCACATCTTCCTGGTTCGCGCACTGCTTGGCGCGGGTCTCACGGAAAAGGACATCACGCCGGTGCTGCTCCAGCACGCCGACGGCAAGACCGCGCTGGTCCGCGGCGACGTCGATGCTTGGGCTGGCCTCGATCCGATGATGGCGCAGGCCGAGGTCGAAGAGGGCGCAAAGCTGTTTTACCGCAAGGCCGATGCCAATACCTGGGGCATCCTCAATGTGCGGGAGCAGTTCCTGAAGGATTATCCGGACACTGCTCGCCGCGTCCTCGCGGTTTACGAGGAAGCGCGGAAATACTCGCTGGCGAATTACGACGAGCTGAAGAAGACTTTCATCGCGGTCACAAAACTGCCCGAGGCGGTCGTGGACAAGCAGCTCAAGGAGCGCACCGAGCTCACCCACAGCCGCATCGGCGCGCCCCAGCGCGAATCGATCCTCGCCGCGGGTCTCGCGCTCCAGCAGGCAGGCGTCGTCGACGCCAAGGTCGACGTCAAGGCGACGCTGGATGCCCTGATCGACGACCAGGTTCCGCTGCCGACGAATTGAGGCTCCTTGCATTCCCCGACCAGACGCGCTTGCTATGGCCATGATCTCCGACGCGCCAGTCCTGCAACAATCCTCGGAGCCAGCCGAAACCGCGGCTGCGCCTTCGCGCATCGTCCGCTACGCGCGGCCGGTGCTGGGTGTGCTGCTGCCGCTGACGTTGGCGCTTGGCTGGGAGCTCGTGGTCTGGGTCGGCTGGTCCAACGGACGGCTGGTGCCCCCGCCCTCGCGCGTGTTTGCCAACATCACCGAGCTCGCCCGCTCCGGCGAGCTGGTGCGCCACATCACAGCGACGCTGTGGCGGGTCGCTCTCGGCTTCGCCTTCGGCGTGGTCGCGGGCACACTGTTAGGCGCCATCTCCGGCTATTGGTCGCTGGCGCGGCGGCTGCTCGATCCGACCGTGCAGGCGCTGCGCGCGATCCCTTCACTGGCCTGGGTGCCGCTGTTCATTCTCTGGCTCGGCATCTTCGAGACCTCGAAGATCGCGCTGATCGCGGTCGGCGTGTTCTTTCCGGTCTATCTCGGCGTGATGGGCGCGATCCTCGCGGTCGACCGCAAGATCGTCGAGGTCGGCCGCACCTTCCGCCTCTCAGGGCCCGCCATGATCCGGCGCATCCTGTTGCCCGCGGTGCTGCCGGCCTATGTCGTGTCATTGCGCGTTGGCCTCGGTCTGGGCTGGATGTTCGTGGTGGCGGCCGAGCTGATCGGCGCCTCCGAAGGCCTAGGCTACCTCCTGCTCGACGGCCAGCAGCTTGGCAAGCCCGCACAGATCCTCGCGGCCATCGTGATCTTCGCCATTCTCGGCAAGCTCACGGACTGGCTGATCGAAGTCGCGGCCGCGCCCTTCCTGCGCTGGCAGGATGCCTTCGGACGCGCGAAGGGAGCGTGACGCGATGCTGGCGCTCCACCGGGTCAGCAAGACCTATCCCAACGGCGTAGAGGCGCTGGCGCGCTTCTCCGCCGAGATCCACCAAGGCGAGATCGTCGCCATCATCGGCGGCTCCGGCTGCGGCAAATCAACATTGCTGCGCGCCATCGCCGGCCTCGATCGCGCCAGCTCCGGGACGGTGACGCTCGACGATGAGGCGATCGCCTCGCCGCATGCCAAGATCGGCATCATCTTCCAGGAGCCGCGGCTTTTGCCCTGGCTCAGCGTCGCTGACAATATCGGCTTCGGACTTGCCGATCTGCCCGCAGCCGAGCGGCGCGAGAAGGTGGCGCGCGCGCTCGAACGCGTCCGGCTCACCGAGAAGGCGCAGGCCTGGCCGCGCGAGCTCTCCGGCGGGCAGGCGCAGCGCGTCGCGATCGCACGCGCACTGGTGCCGCAGCCGGAGGTGCTGCTGCTCGATGAGCCGTTCTCGGCGCTTGACGCCTTCACCCGTCGCGACCTTCAGGATCATCTGCTCGACCTCTGGGCCGATACGCGGCCGACCTTGATGCTCGTCACACATGACGTCGACGAAGCTGTCGTGCTGGCCGATCGCGTGCTGGTGATGCGGCCGCGGCCCGGCCGATTGTTCGATCGGATCGAGATCAATCTGGGTCGGCCGCGCGACCGCAATTCGCCGCTGTTCGAGAACTTCAAGCGAAGTGTGCTGACGTCACTCGACCGTTCACTCGACCGCAGCGTGCCCGACCGTGACGCAACCCAGGGTCCCGGTCAGGCCATGTGGTGGTGACAATTCGTCTCCAAGCCGGTACATCGAGGGGCAATCTTCCGGGAGAGAACGAACATGGACGCTGCCCAATTGCGCCGGATGCAGGCCCCGATCAAGGAGCGCTACAAGACTGATCCGAAGGCCGCGCTGATCACGCTGAAGGCGAAGGGTTCGACCGACAGCGAAGGCATCGCCTGCAAGGTCGAGACCGGACGCGCCATTGCGATGGCCGGCCTGCATCCGGCCACCGGCGGCTCCGGCCTCGAGCTGTGCTCCGGCGACATGTTGCTGGAAGCGCTGGTCGCCTGCGCCGGCGTCACGCTGAAATCGGTTGCGACCGCGATCGAGGTGCCCTTGAAGACCGGCAACGTCTATGCCGAGGGTGATCTCGATTTCCGCGGCACGCTCGGCGTCGATAAGGAGACCCCGGTCGGCTTCGCCGAGATCCGGCTGCGCTTCGAGGTCGACACCGACGCGCCGCAGGATAAGCTCGATCTGTTGCTGAAGCTCACCGAGCGCTATTGCGTGGTCTATCAGACCATCAAGAACGGCCCGAAGGTGTCGGTGTCGATGCAGCGGATGTAGCTGCCCATTTCCATTGGGAGAGGTTGCGCCGACGGCGCGGGTGAGGGGCGTTCTCTCGTGGGGACCTGAAGCCGTCACCCGATGTGCTGTGCAAATCGACCTCTCCCTCCGGGAGAGGTGAACGAACCCGCGGATAATTCGCCTCAACAAAAATCATCCCGCGCTAGATGTCCCCCGATCTCCACCTCATCCTTTTCCTTCTCCTGCGCATGGCGATCGCGGCGGCGTTCGTCGTGACGGCGTCGATCATCACCGAACGTTCCGGCCCAGTGATCGGTGCGCTGGTGGCGACGCTACCGATCTCAGCGGGTCCTTCCTATGTCTTTCTCGCGCTCGACCATGACGCCGCCTTCATCGCGCAAGGGGCGCTGTCGAGCCTTCCCGTCAACGCGGCGACGATCGTGCTTGGCCTCTGCTATGTCGTGCTGGCGCAGCGGCACAATCTGCTGGTGAGTGCCGGCAGCGCGATCGCCGTGTGGATCGTGCTGGCCTCCATCATCCGCCTGTTCGACTGGACCTTGACGGCCGGACTCGCCGTGAACCTGATTGCCTTCGGAATCTGCATTCCGCTGCTCGCTAAGTACCGCCATGTGAAGATGCCGTTAGTGACGCGTCGCTGGTACGACATTCCGTTCCGCGCCGCTTTGGTGGCGACGCTCGTCGCCATCGTGGTTTCCACCTCGGGCTGGGTCGGCCCGCGCGTCTCCGGCGTCATCGCGCTCTACCCGATCGTCTTCACCAGCATGATGGTGATCCTGCATCCGCGCATCGGTGGCCCGCCGACCGCCGCGGTGCTTGCCAATTCTGCCTGGGGCTTGCTCGGCTTCGGTATGGCGATTGCCGTGATGCATGTCGGCGCCGCAAACTTCGGCTCCGCGATAGGCCTCAGCATGGGGCTCGCCACCTGCATCGTGTGGAACCTGACGCTGTGGTGGAATGGACGAAGGAAGCGGCTGGCGCACTAACCTTCGTCGTTGCAAGGATCGAGGCGACGAAGCATCCAGACGATCGCGGGGAGAGAGAATGGATTGCTTCGCTCCGCTCGCAATGACGATTGCGGTCGCGGCGTGCTTATTGCTTCGGCAGCTTGGCCTTCAACGCATACAGCGCATCCAGCGCCTCGCGCGGCGACATCTCGTCGGGATGTAACGCCTTCACCGCTTCCATGAGAAGCTCCGCTTCGCTCGGCGGCGCGGCCTCCGCCGCGGCGCGCGAGGGCACGGCGAACAGCGGCAGATCGTCGGCGAGGGCGCGGGCGGTCTGGCCGCGGTCCTGGGCCTCCAGCTTGGCCAGCACCGATTTGGCTCGCGTGATCACGGCCGGTGGCAGGCCGGCGAGCTTGGCCACCTGAATGCCGTAGGAGCGATCGGCCGAGCCCGGCAGCACCTCGTGCAGGAACACGACATTGCCCTGCCATTCCTTCACGCGCACGGTGGCGTTGAACATGCGCGGCAGTTTTGCCGAGAGCGCCGTCAGCTCGTGATAATGCGTGGCGAACAGCGTGCGGCAGCGATTGCTCTCGTGCAGATGCTCGATCGCGGCCCAGGCGATCGAGAGGCCGTCGAAGGTCGCGGTGCCGCGGCCAATCTCGTCGAGGATCACGAGTGCGCGCTCGCCGGCCTGATTCAGGATCGCCGCGGTCTCGACCATCTCCACCATGAAGGTGGAGCGGCCGCGGGCGAGATCGTCGGCCGCGCCGACCCGCGAGAACAGGCGATCGACGATGCCGATCCTCGCCCGCGCGGCCGGCACAAAACTGCCGATCTGCGCCATCAGGGCGATCAGTGCGTTCTGGCGCAGGAATGTGGATTTACCTGCCATATTCGGACCGGTGAGCAGCCAGAGCTGGCCTGACTTCTGTCCGGGTGCCGGCGAGAGGTCGCAGGCATTGGCGATGAACGGCTCGCCATTGCGCTTGAGCGCCTGCTCCACCACGGGATGGCGGCCGGCTTCGATCGCAAAGCCGAGCGAGGTGTCGACCTCGGGCCGCACGTAATTCTCGTCGACCGCCAGCTTGGCCAGCGACGTCGCGACATCGAGCAGCGCAAAGCCGTGCGCGGCGGCGCGCAAGTCTTCGCTGATCTCGAGCGCCTTGGCGCAGAGCCGCTCGAAGATCTCGAGCTCGAGCCCGAGCGCGCGGTCGCCGGCATTGGCGATCTTGGCCTCCATCTCGCCCAGCTCCGAGGTCGTGAAGCGCACCTGGCCCGCCAGCGTCTGGCGATGAATGAAGGTCGCATTCAGCGGCGGCGACATCAGCTTGTCGCCGTGCTGCGCGGTCACCTCGACGAAATAGCCGAGCACATTGTTGTGCCGGATCTTCAGGGCCTTCACGCCGGTTTGGTCGGCGTAGCGGGCTTGCATCGAGGCCACCACCAGGCGCGAAGCATCGCGCAGGTTGCGGGCTTCGTCGAGCGCAGGCTCGTAAGCCTGGCGCACGAAGCCGCCGTCGCGCTTGATCAATGGCAGTTGCTCATCGAGCGCGCCGGCAAACTCGGTCGCCAGCGCGCGAGATGGCTTTTGCAGCGCCGCCATCACCGCCACGATCTCCTGCGGCGGCTGGTCGAGCTCGGACAGCCGCGTCAGCACCTGGTCGGCGGCGATGATGCCGTCGCGGATGCCGGCGAGGTCGCGCGGTCCGCCGCGGCCGACCGAGAGACGGGCCAGCGCCCGTGACATGTCGGGCGCGCCGCGCAAAATGCTGCGGATGTCTTCGCGCGCGGCGGAATCGGTAACGAAGGTTCCGACAGCATCGAGCCGCCGCGCGATCGCCAGCGCATCGGTCAGTGGCGCCGCCAGTCGCTGCGCCAGCAGCCGCGAACCGGCCGAGGTCACCGTGCAGTCGATCGCGTCGAGCAGCGAGCCGCGGCGTTCGCCGGCGAGCGTGCGCGTCAATTCGAGATTGGCGCGGGTGGCCGGATCGATCGCCATGGTTGCGCCCGAGGCTTCGCGCGCCGGCGGCGGCAGCGGCGGATGCTTGCCGACCTGGGTGCGGTCGACGTAGGTGACGGCGGCGGCCGCAGCGGTGGCTTCCAGACGCGTGAGCTGCGCCAGCCCATCCATTGTGGCGACAGCGAAATAGTCGCACAGCCGCTTCTCGGCGGTGGCGCCGTCGAACACGTCGCGGGTCAGCGGCGTTACCGCCGGCAGCTCGCGCAACATCTGTCCGAGCTCGCTGTCGTTATAGAGCGCGTCGGTGACGATCGCCTCGTTCGGATTGATGCGCGCCAGCGTGGCGGCGAGCTCGCCGCCGCCGCACTCCGTCACCATGAATTCGGCGGTCGAGATGTCGATCCAGGCAAGGCCGAAGCGGTCGCCACCGGCGGAGGAGCGGGCGCGCGCGATCGCCAGCAGGTAGTTGTTCGCACGCGCGTCCAACAGCGTGTCCTCGGTCAGCGTGCCCGGCGTGACCAGCCGCACCACGCCGCGGCGCACCACGCTCTTGTTCCCGCGCGCCTTGGCCGCAGCGGGATCCTCGGTCTGCTCGCAGACAGCGACCCGGTGGCCGGCTGATATCAGGCGGTGCAGATAATCCTCGGAGCGTTCGACCGGCACGCCGCACATCGGGATATCCGCGCCCTGATGCTTGCCGCGCTTGGTCAAGACGATGCCGAGCGTCTTCGAGGCAATTTCGGCGTCCTCGAAGAACAATTCGTAGAAATCGCCCATCCGGTAGAACAGCAGCAAGCCCTGATGCGCCGCCTTGATCTCGAGGTACTGTTCCATCATGGGCGTGACACGCGCGGCAGCTTCCGCCTGCGGCGCGGGCGTGTCGTCGGGAGGCGGTACAGGTATTGGCTGTTGCATTGCCATGGGCGGTGCAACCTACAAAATTTCGCTCCCCGGTCCTATCGCTTTGGCCGGGCAGGTGAGGTTTTCCACGTTGTCCGCACCGCGGCATGCGTTGCGGGCGGCTGGCCCCCTGCGAGTCGCACGCGAAACCGTCAATTGACCTGCCGCGGGCGCCCTCCTAAAACTCCGCCCTCATTGAAGAAATTGGGCCGAACCGCGGCATTCAGGGAGAACAGCGATGCGTGACGTCTTTATTTGCGATGCCGTGCGGACCCCGATTGGCCGTTTCGGCGGCTCGCTCGCCAAGGTGCGCGCCGACGACCTGGCGGCCGCGCCGATCAAGGCGCTGATGGCCAAGCGTCCCAATCTCGACTGGGGCCAGGTCGACGAAGTCTTCTTCGGCTGCGCCAATCAGGCCGGCGAGGACAATCGCAACGTCGCACGCATGGCGCTGTTGCTGGCGGGCCTGCCGGATTCGGTTCCGGGCCAGACCCTGAACCGGCTCTGCGCGTCCGGGCTGGATGCGGTCGGCGCCGCGGGGCGCGCCATCCGCTCCGGCGAGATCGAGCTTGCGATTGCCGGCGGTGTCGAATCCATGACCCGTGCCCCCTTCGTCATGGGCAAGGCGCAGGAGGCGTTCTCGCGTTCGGCCGAGATCTTCGACACCACGATCGGCTGGCGCTTCATCAATCCGCTGCTCAAGGCGCAGTATGGCGTCGACGCGATGCCGGAGACCGGCGAAAATGTCGCCGAGGAATTCCAGGTCTCGCGCGCCGACCAGGACGCCTTCGCGATCCGCTCGCAGCAGCGTGCCGGCGCGGCGATTGCATCCGGCTATTTTGCGGAAGAGATCACCCCGATCACCATTGCCGGCGGCAAGGCCGGCCCTATCACGGTGGACAAGGACGAGCATCCGCGCCCCGAGACCACGCTGGAGGGGCTCGCCAAGCTGAAGCCGATCGTGCGCAATCCCGGCACGGTCACTGCCGGCAACGCCTCCGGCGTCAATGACGGCGCCGCCGCGATGATCCTCGCATCCGAAGCTGCGGTGAAGAAGCACGGGCTGACACCCCGCGCGCGCATTCTCGGCCTCGCCTCGGCCGGCGTGCCGCCGCGCATCATGGGCATTGGACCCGTGCCGGCGACGCGCAAGCTGATGGAGCGACTCGGCAAGAAGATCAGCGATTTCGACTTGATCGAGCTGAATGAAGCCTTCGCCTCGCAGGGCATCGCCTGCATGCGTCAGCTTGGCGTGGCTGATGACGCCGACTTCGTCAATCCGCATGGCGGCGCCATCGCGCTCGGCCATCCCCTCGGCATGAGTGGCGCCCGTCTCGCGCTCACCGCCGTGCATGGCATGGAAAAGCGCGGCGGCAAGCTCGCGCTTGCCACCATGTGCGTCGGCGTCGGCCAGGGCGTCGCGGTCGCGATCGAGAAATTGAACTGACGGGGCGCGGCGCATCTCGTCATCCCCGGGCGTGGTGCGCTTGCACCGAACCCGGGATCTCGAGATTTCGGGTTCAGCCCTCTCGGGCTGCCCCGGAACAACAAGTAATAGGGGCTGCGAAACCCGCTTCCCCAAATTAGTTATGTCCTATAATGATTGTCGAGCGTTGACCGGCCCCTGAACGGCCGGGGAGGAGTTCGCCAATGACGTTCATCTATCCCGTCGACAGCAACAAGGCGCATCCGCTGCCGCTGTCTCCCGAGTACAAGAGCTCGATCAAGCGCGCGCCGCACCAGCCCTTGATTCCGATGCGCCACACCCTGTCGGAGCTGACTGGCCCGGTCTATGGCCACGAGACCGTGCGCGAGGGCGACAATGATCTGACCCGCCAGCAAAGTGGCGAGCCGCTCGGCGAGCGCATCATCGTGCATGGCCACGTCCGCGACGAGGACGGCCGCGGCGTGCCGAACTCGCTGGTCGAAATCTGGCAGGCCAATTCCTGCGGCCGCTATGTCCATGTCCGTGACCAGCACCCGGCACCGCTCGATCCAAATTTCACGGGCGCCGGCCGTACCGTGAGCGATGCCTCAGGTTACTACCGCTTCGTCACCATCAAGCCGGGCGCTTATCCCTGGGGCAATCATCACAATGCGTGGCGGCCCGCGCACATCCACCTCTCGGTCTTCGGCCATTCCTTTGTCACGCGCCTCGTGACGCAGATGTATTTCCCGAACGATCCGCTGTTCCCGTTCGACCCGATCTTCAATTCGGTGCCGGACGAAAAGGCGCGGGCGCGGATGGTCTCTTCCTTCGATCTCGAGAACACACAGCCCGAATGGGCGCTGTGCTATCGCTTTGACATCGTGCTGCGCGGCCAGAACGCCACGCCTATGGAGAACCATTAAGTGCAGGATTCTGTGAAGCCCAACGGGATCACCCCATCGCAAACCGTCGGTCCGTTCTTCAAATACGGCCTGACGCCGAACGGCGAATACGCCTGGAACGACGCGTTCACCAACTCGACGCTCACGCCCGACGTTTCTGGCGACCGTATCCGCATCGAGGGCCGGGTATTCGACGGTGATGGCGTCGCCGTGCCGGATTGCATGCTGGAGATCTGGCAAGCGGACGCGCAAGGTCGCTTTGCCGACCCGCAGGACAAGCGTGCGCTGCCGAATGCGAGCTTCCGCGGCTTTGCCCGCTGCGGCACCGACAAGGATGGCAATTACGCCTTCGAGACCATCAAGCCCGGCGCCGTGCCGGATCCCGACGGCAAGCCGCAGGCGCCGCACATCCTTCTTGCGGTCTTCGGGCGCGGCATGCTCAGGCATCTCTATACCCGCATCTATTTCAGCGACGAGGCCGGCAATTCCGCCGATCCCGTGCTGGCGCTGGTGCCCACTGAGCGCCGCGCCACGCTGGTTGCGACGCGCGAGGCCGGCAAGGCGGTTTACCGGCTTGACCTGCGGCTCCAGGGCGACGACGAGACGGTGTTCTTCGACGTTTAACGCCCGCGTCGTCACGGACCTGCGGGCGCGCCTGAGACGCGCTTGTCCGGGACGGGGGCCGGGGGCGTCTTCCGTATCGGAGCCGCCCCTGATGCTTCCCGTAGTTTCCCCGTAGTTTCCCCGGAGTTCGCGGAGCGCAATTTCCGCGCGTAGCAATCCCGTGTTTACCGTAGTCGTTTAGTATCCATTTGGATTTCGACCGCGCGACCGGATTGTTCCATGAAAATTCGTTTTTCGCTTTCCTCGGCAATCATTGCATTCGGTGTCGTCCTGGCCCTCGGCTTTACGGCCGTGGTCTCCACCAGCCTCTACGCCCTAAGAGAGCTCAAGGTCGGCGGCCCGCTCTATTCCGATATCAAGCTCGGCAACGACCTCATCGCCGATATCCTGCCGCCGCCGGAATATGTCATCGAAGCCTATCTCGAGGCCACGCTTGCCATGCGCGAGCCGGACCAGCTTGCCACTCATGGCGAGCGCCTAGTTCAGCTCCGCAAGGATTACGACGAGCGCAAGGCATTCTGGGTCGCCTCCAGCCTCTCGGCAGACCTGAAGACCGCGCTGGTGTCGAAGTCCGATGCCGAGGTGCAGAAATTCTGGAAGGCGTCCGACCAGCTCCTGCCAGCCCTCAAGGCCAAGGACGCGGCCGCTTCCGAGCGCGCCTATGCGCAGCTGAAGGGCGCATACACCGCGCATCGCGCCGTCATCGACAGCATCGTCGAGAGTGCCAACAAGCAGAATGCCGCCATGGAGAAGCTGGCCGCGGACCGCGACAGTTCGATGCTCTTTATCCTCCTCGGCGTCTCCGCCGCCGTCCTCGCCTTCATTGCCGCAGGCCTGCTCGGCGTTGCGCTCGGCGTGGTGCGCCCGATCGTACGAATGACGGACACGATGCAGAAGCTCGCGACCGGCGATCTCGCAGCCGACATTCCTTTCGCGCACCGCCAGGACGAGGTTGGCTCGATGGCGGGTGCGCTGCTGGTGTTCAAGCAGGCGGCGGTCGAGAATTCCCGCCTGCGCGAGGAGCAGTTGCGGCAGGAACAGGAGGCCGCGCGCGCCAAGCGCAGCGCCCTGCAGCAGATGGCCGAGACCGTCGAACGCGAGACCGGCCGGTCTGTCGACAGCGCGAGCGCGGCGACGCAGGGCGTGGAGCGGGTCGCCACCAGCCTGTCCGAGATCGCAAGTTCGCTCTCCGCGCAGTCGCAGGCGGTCGCCGCGGCCTCCACCCAGGCCCTCGGCAGCTCGCAAACCGTCTCGGCTGCGGCCGAAGAGCTGAGCGCCTCGATCCGCGAGATCGCGAGTCAGGTCGCGAGGACCAGCACGGTCACCAAATCTGCGGTCGCCGGCCGTGAGCAGGCGCGCTCGACCACTCAGGCGCTGGCTGGTTCGGTGAGGAAGATCGCCGAGGTCTCCGATCTTATCGGCGGCATCGCCGGCCAGACCAACCTCCTGGCGCTCAACGCCACGATCGAGGCGGCGCGCGCCGGCGAGGCCGGCCGCGGCTTCGCGGTGGTCGCCACCGAGGTGAAATCGCTGTCCGATCAGACCGCCAAGTCCACCGAGGAGATCGGGCGGCTGATTGCCGAGATCCAGACCGCGACTCAGGCTGCCGTCGACGCCGTCGAGACCATGGGGGGCCACATCGCCGAGATCGACGGTGTCGCGATCTCGGTTGCTGCCGCGATGGAAGAACAGGACGCCGCGACGCGTGAGATCACGCGATCGATCTCCGAATCGGCGTCGGCGGCGAAGGAGGTCTCGGCCAAGATCGGTCATGTCAGCCGCGACGCCGCCTCCGTGAACGAGCGCGCCGCGGAGGTCAGGCAGGCGATCGCCGGCATGGCCGCCAATCTCGAGCAACTGCGGTCGGTCGTGGTGCGGACCGTGCGGGACTCGACTGCCGCGGCGTGACGCCCGGCGCGATGCCTGCCGCTGGTGCCGGCGGTTGTGATCGTGCAGTATGGCGCGGCACAGGGGCATCGTGGTCTTCATGACGAATGCGCAACTGCCGGCGGTTGCCGAGCCCGGTTACCTCACGGCCGCGCTGCGCCGGGCCGGCGCGCTGGACGCCGGTGCGGTGCGCGAGGTGAAGGTGCTGCATCAGCGCGACACCATCGTGTCACATATCGTGCGTCTCGGTTTGCGCTATGTTGGGGAGTCCGCTGGCGCCCCGCAGTCGCTGATCCTGAAGACCGCGCATGCAGGCTTCGCCAAGTCGCTCGCAAATAGCGGCCGGAACGAAGTCGCGTTCTACACGCAGCTTGAGCCAGAAACGCCGCGGGGTCTCGTGCCGCGCTGCTTCGACGGACATTTTGACGAGGACGGCCTCACCTGGCATCTCCTGCTCGAGGACCTCACCGACAGCCATGAGATTGCAACTCAATGGCCGCTGCCGCCCTCGCGAGAGCAGGCAACGGCGATCGTGACGACACTCGCGCGCTGGCACGCGGCGTGGTGGGACCACGATAGCTTCGGCGATACTATCGGCACCTGGATGAGCACCGACGACAGTGCGAAGCTGATGGCGACCTTCGCTGGTCACTACGATCGTTTCGCCGATCTGCTCGGCGACCGCCTCAGCGAGGAGCGGCGCATCCTCTTCCGCCGCTTCATCGAGCAATCGGAACGGTTGCTCGAGCGTTATCATTCGCGCCGGCATGTCACCATCGCTCATGGCGACGCCCATACCTGGAATTTTCTGTTGCCGCGCACAGGCGTTGCCAACACCGTTCGCATCTTCGATTTCGACCAGTGGCGCATAAACGTGCCGACCGGTGACCTCGCCTACATGATGGCGACGCAATGGTATCCGGACCGCCGGCAGGCACTCGAACGGCCCCTGCTCAACCTCTATCACGAGACGCTGATACAGCACGGTGTCACGGGTTACACGCGCGGCGCGCTCGATCAGGACTATCGCCGGTCGGTGCTCTGGCAGATCACCAAGCCGGTCTGGCAATGGAGCATCAACATCCCGCCGCTGATCTGGTGGAATAACCTGGAGCGGGTGATGATGGCGGTCGAGGATCTCGGGTGCGAGGAGTTGTTGTAGCGCGCTCGTGTCCCGGGCGCGGTGCAGCGTGTAACGCTGCGCCGCAGAACCGGGACAATCGTGCCGCGGGCATGGGCCCCGGCTCAGCAGCGCATCAGTTGCGTGCTGCGCTGCGTCCGGGGCACGGGACCGATCACTACTCCATCACCGCATGCTCCGGCCCGGCGGCCTGCTTGCGTAGTGTGGCCTTGGTCGAGCCGATCAGCAAAGCGAGCGGGATGGTGCAGAGGATGAAGACCATCACCAGCTGGTAATCGTGCGCGAAAGCGATGATCTGCGCCTGCACGCTGACCATTCTGTCGGTCATGGCGCGGCCGGCGTCTGTGGAAAGATTGATCATGCCGCTGACGCTGGGCATCTGGAGCGCATGGTTGAACGGGTTGATGTGCTCGGAGAGAATCGCATAAGTCCGCCGCGTTCCCTGCGTCAGCTGGGCGATGACGACGGAGATGCCGACTGAGCTTGCGACGTTGCGCATCAGGGTCAGCATCGCGGTGCCGTCGGTACGCAGCTCGTTCGACAGCGTCAGGAACGCCACGGTCGAGAGCGGCACGAAGACAAGGCCGAAGCCGAAGCCCTGGATGACGCTGACCGTGACGATCTCCGGTACCTGGGTCAGGTCGGTCCAGCCGGTCATCTGGAACAACGAGCCCGCGGTCAGCGTGAGGCCTGCGATGATCAGCGTGCGGGCCTCGACATAGCGCATCATGCGGCCGACCAGCATCATGGCGAAGAAGGTGCCGATGCCGCGGCTCGCCAGCAGCAGGCCGGCGGTGATGATGGGATAGCCGATCACGTTCTGCATGTAGGGCGAAGCCAGCGCCATGGTCGAGAACAGCACGAGCCCCATCACGACCATGAACACGCAGCCGGTGACGAAGTTGCGATCCCGAAACAGCGCGAAGCGGATGAACGGCGTCGATGTCGTGAAGGAGTGCGCGAGGAAGAAGTAAAAGGCGACAGCGGAGACGATGAATTCCGCCAGGATCTCGCTCGACTCAAGCCAGCCGAGCTGCTCGCCGCGGTCGAGCGCAAGCTGAAGTGCGCCGATCGCGATCGCCAGCGCGGCGAAACCGAACCAGTCGAACTTCAGGCTGAAATCCTTCCGGGTCTCGTCCATGAAGACGATCAGCCCGAGCACGGTGATGGCGCCGAAGGGCAGGTTGACGAAGAACACCCAGTGCCAGGAATAGGTCTCGGTGAGCCAGGCGCCCAGCGAGGGGCCCATGATCGGGCCCATCATCACGCCCATGCCCCAGATCGACATCGCCTTGGCGCGCTCCTGGAGCGTGTAGTAGTCGAGCATGACCGACTGAGACAGCGGCACCAGGGCGGCGCCGAACACGCCTTGCAGCAGGCGGAACAGCACCATCTGGTTGATGTCCTGGGCGAGGCCGCACAACACCGACGCCATGGTGAAGCCCGCCGAGCAGATGATGAAGATGCGCTTGCGGCCGAAGCGGTTGGCGATCCAGCCCACCGGCGCCGTCATAATCGCGGCGGCGACGATGTAGGAGGTCAGCACCCAGTTGATCTGATCCT
Source organism: Bradyrhizobium sp. 164 (assembly GCF_023073715.1). GTDB lineage: Bacteria > Pseudomonadota > Alphaproteobacteria > Rhizobiales > Xanthobacteraceae > Bradyrhizobium. The sequence goes on along the minus strand of NZ_JADPKA010000018.1, from coordinate 175,570 downwards.
GCGAGGCGGACAGCGTGCCTTGCATGTAGGGCAATGCGACATTGGCGATGGTGGTGTCCAGCGCCTGCATGATGGTCGCGGTCATGGCGCAGATCGTCACCATGTTCCGGCGCAGGCCTGGGACCATCAGACTGGCATTGGGGCCGGACATCGATCAGTCCTTCTCAGGTTTATTCTTTGTCCTGGCCTTGGCCCGCGGTCGCTGACAGGCCAAGCAGGCCGGCGAGCGAGCGCCGATGGCCGGTGTCGATGGTGGCGTAGACGCTCATGCCGGCCTTCAGTTTCCGCACGTATTTGTCGGTCTCGTCGAAATAGATCCGGATCGGCACGCGCTGCACCACCTTGACGAAATTGCCGGTGGCGTTCTGCGGCGGCAGGATCGCGAATTGCGCGCCGGTGCCGGGCGAGAGCGATCCGATCTTGCCCTTGAAAAGGTGGTTCGGAAATGCGTCGACTTCGAGCGTGACGGGCTGTCCTTCGGTGACGTAGGTGAGATCGCTCTCCTTCGGATTGGCATCGACCCAGGGATGGGCGACGTCGATGATGGAGAACACCGGCGTGCCGGCGGCGACGTAGCGGCCGAGCTGGATCTGTTCCACTTGCGTGGCCACGCCGTCCATCGCCGCGCGCAGGACGGTGTGGTCGAGGTTGCGCTGGGCGTCGTCCAGCTTGGCTTTCGCCTGCGCGTAAGGCGGGAACTGCTCCAGCGGCAACGAGGGATCGCCCAGCAATTGCGTCTTGGCGTTGGAGAGCTGCTGCTTGATGTATTGTGCCTGTGCGCCTGCGGTCACCAGCGCGTTGGCAGCGTTGTCGAGATCGAGCTGCGAGCCGTAATTGTTCTTGACCAGCGCCTGCTTGCGCTCGACATCGCGTTGCTTCAGGTCGACGCCCTGCTGGGCAAGGTTGAGCATGTCGCCGTAGATCTTGATATTGGCGACGAGGTTCTCATAGGTCGTGCGGGCCTGCGCGAGCTGCGCCTTGGCTTCATCCACTGCGTGGCGGAACGGAACGGGGTCGATCTCGAACAATTCGTCGCCCTGCTTGACGGACTGTCCTTCTCTCACGATCACCTTCTGAATCTTGCCCGAGATGTCGGGCGTCACCAGCACCTTCTGCGCACCGACATAGGCGTCGTCGGTGCCGACATAGCGGCCGCCATGGAGATAGAAGGTGATGCCGCCGATGGCGACGGTGACCGGCAGGACGACCAGGAGGAGGAAGCGGCGGTAGCGGCGCAGGCCCGCCGCCACGCGGCGGCGCGGATCCGTGCCAGCCTTCTTTGTGGGCTTGCCGCCGTCGATCTTCTGCTCGGGCTGGAACTTGAGGACCTGATCAGCCATAGCGCTGCTCCTTGCGTGCTTGTTCCGCTCCGGATGTCTGGATCGCGGTCCGCACGTTTTCCTTGATCGTTTCGAGCTGGGTGAGGAGGCGGTGGGCGTCGGCCGCGTTGATGCCGTCGAGCGCATTGGCGGTGATTTCGGACTTCAGCCCGCTCATCCGGCCGAGCAATGTCCGGCCCGCCTTCTTCAGATACAGGCGCTTGACGCGGCGGTCCGAGGCGTCGCTGCGGCGCTCGATCCAGTCATTGTCGCAGAGCTTGTCGATCAGGCGCGTCAGCGTGATCGGCTGCATCTCGAGGAGCTCGGCGAGCTCCGACTGCTTCATGCCCTCGCTGCGCTCGACTTTGGACAGCACGGCCCATTGCGCGCGGGTGATGCCGAAACGGGACGCCTCCTTGTCGGCATAGACACGCAACAAGCGGTAGAGCTCACCCAGCGTGAACAGGAAATTCTGGTCGACCGACCCTCGGGTCATGAGCTTCGTCTCCAATAAGCCTGGAATATAATAAGCAAGCTTATGATTATTTCATGGCGGATTAGCGGGACGCCGTCCCGCTCCAAGAGCATGGCTGGCAGCCGCGTTGCCGGTCGCGCTTTGGGTTCCATCAGCAAAATGCTAGAACGCGTCCCGCATGACCCTCGCAAACACGGCATTTCCCGCGCCCGATCACGATCACGACCGCTGCACTGCGGATGCGCTGGCGCATGCCGAACAGGTCTGCGAGCAGCGCGCGCAGAAATTCACGCCGATCCGCCGTCAGGTGCTCGGGGCGCTCCTCTCCAGCCACCGCCCGCTTGGCGCCTATGAGGTGATCGACGAACTCGCCAAGTCGATGGCGCGACCAGCGCCGATCACGGTCTATCGTGCTCTCGATTTTCTGATGGCCAACGGCCTCGTGCATCGCATCGAGAGCCGTAACGCCTATTTGGCCTGCGCCGCCCATGACCACGACGCGACCTCGGCGGTGGCGTTCCTGATTTGCGAACGCTGCGGCCTGGTCGGCGAGATCCCGTCGGCCTCCTTCGCCAAGGAACTCAATGCCGCTGCGCGCAGCTCAGGCTTCGCTCCTAAATTGTCCGTGGTGGAGATCACGGGCATCTGCACCCATTGTCAGAAAGCTGCCTGAAGAATGCGATCAACTCGACCCAAGGCCGCGGTGTCCACCTCTCCCCGCTGGGGAGAGGTAAAGAGCCCCACCGTCCGATCGCTCAAGTAACAACGGCACAACGCCGGTAGTCGGGAAGAGATGTCCTCACCACAAGCCATATCCTCCGCCGGTCGCCCGCTGAGCGTCGGCGCCATCGCCCTGATGCTGATGCTGTGCTTGACCTGGGGCTTCAACCAGATTGCGGTGAAGCTGGTGCTGCCGGATATCCCGCCGATGCTCCAGGCCACGATCCGCTCGATGGGCGCGCTGCCGGTGCTATTCATCATCGGCACCCTTCGTGACGTCAATTTCTTCGAACGTGACCGCACCTGGAAGCCCGGCCTGATCGCCGGATTGATGTTCGGAATCGAGTTCGTTCTGATCTTCCAGGGCCTGCGCTTCACACCGGCCTCTCGGGCGGTCGTCTTCCTCTACACCGCGCCGTTCTTCGTCGCGCTCGGCTCCTATCAGGTGCTCGGCGAACGGCTTGGCGGCACGCAATGGCTGGGACTGGCGGTGAGCTTTGCCGGCGTCGCGCTCGCCATCGGCGTGCCGCAGCCGGATGTCGATGCCAAGGTGTTGCTCGGTGACCTCATGATCGTCGGCGGCGCGGCGCTGTGGGCGGCAACCACGCTGGTCGCCAAGGGCACGCGGCTGCGCTTCGCCGCGCCCGAGAAGGCGCTGGGCTATCAGGTCGCGACCTCGATCCCGATCCTCGGCCTGGCAGCCTGGCTGTTCGGCGAATCCGTCACGCATACGCCTGCGCCCCTGTCCCTCGCTCTCATGGCCTTCCAGGCGATCTGGGTGGTTGGAACCACGTTCACGCTTTGGTTCGCGCTGGTGAAGACGTATTCGGCCAGCAAATTGTCGGCTTTTACCTTCATCACCCCTTTGTTTGGCGTGGTCGGTAGCTATTTCATCATGCACGACACCCTAAGCCTGACATTCGGGGCCGCCGCGGTCCTTGTAATTGCTGGGCTTTTTCTGGTTAACCGTCCCAGCTCATCGGCTGCGGCGGCGCGCGATGCATTGCTGAACGTCACCAAAACCTGATATTTGGACCCCATGAACAAGCTCGAAAACCCTCTCGATTCCGACATCGCGGGCCCCGCGCCCCGGCACCGAACCACCCAGGTCAAGGTCGGCGACGTCTCGGTGGGCGGCGGTGCGCCGATCGTCGTGCAGTCGATGACCAACACCGACACCGCCGACATCGACGGCACCATTGCCCAGGTCGCAGCGCTCGCGCGCGCCGGCTCAGAAATGGTCCGCATCACCGTGGACCGGGAGGAGGCTGCCGCCGCCGTTCCGCACATCCGCGACGGCCTGCTCAAGCGCGGCATTACCACGCCCTTGATCGGCGACTTCCACTATATCGGTCACAAGCTGCTCGCGGCCTATCCGGCCTGCGCCGAAGCGCTCGCCAAATACCGCATCAATCCCGGCAATGTCGGCTTCAAGGACAAGCGCGACACCCAGTTCGCCGACATCATCGAGATCGCCAACAAGAACAACAAGCCAGTGCGCATCGGCGCCAATTGGGGCTCGCTGGACCAGGAACTGCTGACCAAGCTGATGGACGAGAACGCTGCTTCGGCCAATCCACGCGACGTGCGCGCGGTGACGCGCGAGGCCATGGTGCAGTCCGCGTTGTTGTCGGCCGCGCGCGCCGAAGAACTCGGCATGCCGAAGAACCGCATCATCCTGTCCGCCAAGGTCTCGGCGGTGCAGGATCTCATTGCGGTCTACCAGGATCTCGCCAGACGTTCCGACTATGCCATCCATCTCGGGCTGACCGAGGCCGGCATGGGCTCGAAGGGCATCGTGGCGTCCTCAGCCGCGCTCGGCATTCTCTTGCAGCAGGGCATCGGCGACACCATCCGCATCTCGCTGACGCCGGAGCCCGGCGGCGACCGCACCCGTGAAGTGCAGGTCGGCCAGGAACTGCTCCAGACCATGGGCTTCCGCACCTTTGTGCCGCTGGTTGCGGCCTGCCCCGGCTGCGGCCGCACAACCTCGACCACGTTCCAGGAGCTGGCCCGCTCGATCCAGGATTTCATCCGTGATGAGATGCCGAACTGGAAGACAAAATATCCCGGCGTCGAAGAGCTCAACGTCGCGGTGATGGGCTGCATCGTCAACGGCCCCGGCGAGTCCAAGCACGCCAATATCGGCATCTCGCTGCCCGGCACCGGCGAAGCCCCGGCCGCCCCGGTCTTCGTCGACGGCAAGAAGTTCCGCACGTTGCGCGGCCCGACGATCTCCGCCGACTTCAAGGCGCTGGTGATCGACTATATCGAACAGCGCTACGGCCAAGGCGCCAAGGTGCCGGTGACGGCGGCGGAGTGATCGAGGTCAGCACCGCTTCGGTTGCTCATATGCTTCGCCCCAATCCGGGTCCGCTGGTTCGGTAAGATCGACACCAGAGGGAACGAATGTAACGTCCTTCAACGCTCCGAACAGCGGATGGCGTCCGCTCGGCTTCGGAGGCTGAGAAGGGAGTGTCGAAGGATCATCCTCGGCCATTTGTTTCTCCCCGATTTTTCGCCCAACCTATCGGAAAAAGCATCAGCGCGCATCGCCGGGCCCATCAAGCGCCTGTGGCCCGGATGGAGCGAAAGCGAAATCCGGGGCCTTGCCCATCGTGGAACGACCGTTCTCAGATTGCGCATCGTTCCAGCCGGGCTACATTGCTCTCAATCAACAATGATCGGGAGCCAACCGCCATGAGCTCACTCGCCGGCAAGCAGGGTCCGCGCTATCGCCACACCGCCGAAGACGGTGCTCCCTACGAGACCATCGCGGTTGAAAAGCTCACCCCGATCATCGGCGCGGAAATCTCCGGCGTCGACATCGGCAGGCTCGTCGAGGGCGACACCCGCTCCAACCGGCAGATGGACGAGATCCACCGCGCGCTTGCCGAAAACCTCGTGATCTTCTTTCGCGATCAGCACATCACGCCAAAACAGCATCTCGCCTTCGGCCGCAAGTTTGGCGAGCTGCATTTTCATCCCGCTGCGCCGCATGAGGATGAAGACCCGGCGCTGATGAAAATCTATGCCGACAAGAACTCGCCGCGTGCCAATGGCGAGGGTTGGCATTCGGATGTGTCCTGCGATCTCGAGCCGCCGATGGGCTCGATCCTCTACATTAAGCAATGTCCGCCGCGCGGTGGCGACACGCTGTTCGCCAACATGTATGCAGCCTATGAGGCGCTGTCCGATCGCATGAAGGTCTATCTCGACGGGCTCACTGCGCTGCATGACGGCGAGCCGATTTATCGTGGACTCTACGCCAATTACGGCGTCGCGGACCGCCCCTCTTATCCGCACGCCGAGCATCCCGTGGTGCGAACGCATCCGGTCACCGGCAGGAAGGCGCTCTATGTCAACCGCGGCTTCACCCGCCACATCAACGGCATCCCGCGCGACGAGAGCGACGCGATGCTCGCCTATCTCTATCAGCACGCCGAAAATCCGCTGTTCCAATGCCGCTTCCGCTGGACCGAGAACGCCATCGCGTTCTGGGACAACCGCTGCACCCAGCACCGCGCGATGTGGGATTACTGGCCGCATACGCGCTCGGGCACGCGCGTGACGGTGAAGGGTGAGCGGCCGGTGTAAGCTCGTGCCCGGACGCAGCGCAGCGCGGTAGAGCGGGGCCCTAGGTGGCAGCGATGGCCCGGCTCTGCGTCGCGGCATTTCATGGCGCGCCACGTCCGGGACAGGGGCGCTATCTTGCGTTGACGCCCTTGCGCTCTCGCGCCAATCTTCCCGAAAACAAATCGGGAGGATCACATGCTCCGCGCCGAGGACAACAAGTTCCTGACCGAGTCCGGCCCCGGAACGGGCATGGGCGAGCTGCTGCGCCGCTTCTGGATTCCCGTCCTGCTCTCTGAAGAGCTCCCCGAGCCTGACGGCGAGCCGAAGAAGATCATCGTGCTCGGCGAGGAGCTGCTCGCCTTTCGCGACTCAAACGGCGTCGTCGGTGTCATCGACCAATATTGCCCGCATCGCGGCGCCAATCTCTGGCTCGGGCGCAATGAGGAATGCGGCATCCGCTGCGTCTATCATGGCTGGAAGTTCGACACCGACGGACGTTGCGTCGACATGCCGACCTCCTATCCCGATCTCAACGCCAAGGATCTGATCCGCATCAAATCCTATCCGGTCCGCGAATGGGGCGAGATGATCTGGGCCTATATGGGCCCGGCCGAAGCGATGCCCGAGCTGCCCGATCTCGAGCTGGCGCTGCTGCCGGCTTCGCATCGCTACGTCAGCAAGAAGTGGCAGGATTGCAACTGGGTGCAGGCGCTCGAAGGCTCGATCGACACCGCGCATTTCACCTTCGCCCATCTCTCCTTCGACAAGGAAGAGAACGAGATTCTGGACATCAAGAGGCATTTTGTGAATCCGCTCACCCGCGTGAACACGGACCATATGCGCTGGATCGCCGAGGACCCGCGCCCGATCATCAAAGTCAGCTCCCACGAGGCGGGGCTGACCATCGCCGGTGGCCGGCTGACCGGCGGCGACAACATCTACTGGCGCATCGCGCAATTCCTGATGCCGTTCCACGCCTATGCGCCGAGCGCGATGCCGGGCGAGAATATCTTTGGCCAGACCTTCGTGCCTGTGACCGACACCAATTGCTGGATCTACACCTATGCCTGGAATCCGGAGCGTCCGTTGACGCAAGCCGAGCGCGACGCTTTTGATCGCGGTAATGGCGTGATCGCGGAGGTCGACGACAATTACGTGCCGCTCCGCCACAAGGGCAACGACTATTTGATCGACCGCAAGCTCCAGAAGACCAGGAGCTACACCGGCATCAAGGGCGTCTCCGAGCAGGACGCTGCCGTGCAGGACAGCCAGGGGCCGATCGCCGACCGCACCCGCGAGCATCTCGGCCCGACCGATCTCGGCATCATGCATTTCCGCAAAACCGTCATGGATCTGGCGCGGGCGCTCCAGCACGGCGAGCCGCCGCCGCAGGCGGCGCACCAGGATCGCTACGCGGTGCGCTCCGGCGCCTGCGTCACCAGCAAGACCAAGGACCTGCCCGCGGTGATGCTGGAACGTTTCGGTGATGTCGCGGGCTTCGTCGGCCGCCCGCGGATCGCGGCAGCGGAGTAGAGCTTGGGGCAGTCGCGCAGCATCATCGCCGGGCTCATCGCCTCGATCCTGCTGTCGCCGCTCGCGCTTGTCGACGTCGGCGAGGCTGCTGCTACGCGAAAGATCGCGAGACCCAGGCCGAAGCCGTCGCCGGCCAAATGCGAGATGGCGAAATTCCGCATCGTCGTGGATGTCGGGCACACCCCAGACGCCTACGGCGCATTGAGCGCGCGCAATGATCCGGAGTTCGGCTTCAACTTGCGTCTCGCAAGTCTCATCACCGCAAGACTCAAATCCGAAGGTTTTGCCGCAACCCGCCTGCTCGTGACGAACGGCAAGGCGAGAGCGAGCCTGTTCAAGCGTGTTAGTGCCGCGAATGACGGCCGCGCCGATCTGTTCCTGTCGGTCCATCACGATTCGGTGCCGGACAAGCTGCTCGAGACCTGGGAATTCGATGGCGCAAACAGCTATTTCAGCGACCGCTTTTCGGGCCACTCGCTGTTCGTGTCGCACCAGAATCCGCACTTCGCCACCAGCCTGTTGCTGGCACGGATGATCGGCAGGCAGCTGAAAGAGCAGGGCCTGCACTATGCGAGGCAATACACCCTTCCAGTGATGGGCCACTACCGGCGCCAGCTGCTCGACAAGGACGTCGGCGTCTATCGCTACGACGGGCTCGTCGTGCTCTCGCGGACGAGAAGCGCCGCGGTGCTGCTCGAGGCCGGCTCGATCATCAACCGCGACGAGGAGATGGAGATGAATTCGTCGGAGCGGCAGGACGCGGTCGCGGGGGCCGTTGCGGCTGCGATGAGGGAGTTCTGCGAGAGGCGATAGACTGCCTGTTCGTTCAAACAACTGTCATTGCGAGCGCAACGAGGCAGTCCAGGCGGCCGCGGTGGAAAGAGTCTGGATTGCTTCGGTGCGCTCGCAATGACGGCGGGAAGCTACAGCGGCGCGCCCCGATACTCCCGATTCGCCAAACTCGCCTCCTCAAGGTCCAGGTCGCGCTCGATCCTTCGCCTTGTCTCGTCGGTGATTTGGCCGTCGCGCAGCAGGTCGTGGATGAATTTGCGCTCGGCGACGATCAGCTCCCGGGTCAACGCGATGCCGGCGGCGGAGACGTCGTGGTGCGTAGGATCGAGCAAATCCGGAAGCTGGCTGATGCGGATCTCGTGGCGAGCACGGAGGAGCCGCATCACCTCGTCGGACACCTCCTTCTCCGCTGTCAGCGCGTCGAGCGATTTGAGTGCTGCCTCGAGAGCCTGACGACGCGCGGCGATCTCGGCCTCATGCTCGCCGACATGCTCGTTGCGGCCGGCCTCGGCGACGCCGAGCCAGCGCACCACCGGCGGCAGCGTCAGGCCGACACCGATCAGGGTGATGAAGATGACGCCGAAAGCGACGAACAGGATCAGGTCGCGATATGGGAACGCCTCGCCGCTCGGCAGGGTGAACGGCAGCGCCAGCGCAGCCGCCAGCGACACCGCGCCGCGCACGCCGGTGAAGGCGAGCGTGAACACCCATTGCCAGGGCGGCGACGGATCGCGCTCGCGCAGCGATTTGCTGAACATCCGCGGTAGATAGGTCGCGGGATAGAGCCAGGCGAAGCGCGCAATGACGACGATCACCAGGACCACGGCGGTCGCGATCACGATGTCGTCGAGCGGAAAGGCCTTCGACTTCTCGTACAGCGCGCGCATCTGAAAGCCGGTGAGCAGGAACAAGAGGCCTTCGATCAAATAGATCACGAGGTCCCAGAAGAAGATGCCCTGCAGGCGCGTCGCGGAAGAAATCAGCAGCGGGCCGTTCCAGCTCACATAAAGGCCGCAGGCGACCGTCGCGATCACGCCGGAGCCGCCAACATGTTCGGGCAGCCAATAGGAGACGTAAGGCGTGATCAGCGACAGCGTGAGCTCGACCTGCGGATCCCCCGACCATTTGCGGAGACGCAGGGAAAGCCACCCCACGCCGATGCCGAAGGCGATCTCGCCGGCGATGATGAGGAGGAATTCGCCGGCCGCCAGTGGCAGCGAGAAATGGCCGACCATGATTGCAGCGAGCGCAAAGCGGTACAGGATCAGCGCGGTGGCGTCGTTGGCGAGCCCTTCGCCCTCGAGCACGACCAGGATTCGCCGCGGCATGTGCAGCCGGCGTGCGATGGCGAGCGGCGCCACCACGTCGGGCGGCGCGACGATGGCCCCCAACAGGAAGGCAACGGTCCAGGGCAGGCCGATCATGTAATGCGTGGCGGCCGCCACCATTGCCGCAGTGAAGATCACCGCGCCGACCGCGAGCAGCACGATCGGGCGCAAATTCTTCCTGAACTCGCGCCAGCTCATAGCGACGCTTGCCGAGTAGATCAGCGGTGGCAGCACCATCAGCAGCACCAGTTCCGGCGGCAGTTCAACCGACGGCATGCCCGGCACGAAGGCGAGGCCGACCCCGGCCAACATCAGCAGGATGGCAGGGGCGACGTTGAAGCGGCGTGCGGCCAGCGCCACGCCTGCCAGCACGGCCAGCAGGATGAGAAAGGTCTGAAACTTCGCTTCCATGATGGCCTGTCTTGACCCGGAAGCGGCGGCAACGTCAATGCGCGCGGCTCACGCCAGCCGCTCGGCCACCATCCGGCCGATCCGCGCGAAAGCCGCCGCGATCTGTGCGGCAGTCGGCGTGCCGCCTTGGACGTAGGCCGTAAGCAGGATCGGCGTGTCGGGCTTCGGCCAAGCCACCGCGATGTCGCCCGCTGCGTCCTTGCCATTGTAGCCGGTCTTGTCGCCGATCTTCCAGCCTGCGGGCAGGCCACCGCGCAGCCGGTTCGCACCGGTCTTGCAGTTCACCATCCATTCGGTGAGCTGCGCGCGCGAGGCCGGCAACAATGCTCCGCCCAGCATCATGCGGCGCAGGTTCCCGGCCATCGCCGCCGGCGTCGTCGTGTCCCGGGGATCGCCCGGCTGGGAGCGGTTGAGCTCGGGCTCGTTGTGGTCGAGCCGCGAGGTGGTATCGCCGATTGATCGCCAGAACGCGGTGAGCGCGGTCGGCCCGCCGATCCGCGCCAGCAGCAGATTGGCGCAAGTGTTGTCGCTGAGCTCGACGATCGCCTTGCACATCTCGGTGACCGACATTGCGCCGGCCGCCAGATTTTGCTTCGCGACCGGCGCGTATTCCAAGAGGTCGTCCTGGCCGTAGGGAATCATGGCGGCAAGCTGTTCCTCGCCGCGGTCGACCCGCGCCAGCACACAGGCCGCGAGCGAGGCCTTGAATGTCGAGCACATGACAAACCGCTCGTCGGCGCGCCAAGCGAGTTTGGCGCCGGTCGCGAGATTTTCCGCATAGACGCCAATCCGCCCGACGCTCTCGCGTTCGTATGTTTCGAGTTCAGGCGGCGCATCCGCGGCCAGCGCAGGAGATGCGGCCATCCAGCACAGCGAGGCAAGCAGGGAGCGGCGGTCGAGCAGCATGGGGGACTTTCGCGCGAATGAAGATGGGGGATGCGGCGCACTCTATCCGCATTGTCGTTGCGAGCGGAGCGAAGCGGAGGGATTCTGGATTGCCTCGCTTCACTCGCAATGATGGAGAATGGGAGACGAGCGCGCCCGATTTCGGGCAGCGGAAGGTTGAGCCCATCACTCTCTCAGGTCGTATCGATAAGATTTCGAGACAATCTGCCAACCGTCGGCGAGCTTCATCGCCACCAGGTAGTCGGTGAAATAGCGCGGCGGCAGCTGGCATCTGACCTTGACGAAGGCGGTCTTGTCGTCAGAACGGTCGATGGTGACGATGAAATCCTCTCGCGGCTTGCCTTCAGCCTTGCCGGAGGGACGCTTGCGCACGCGGTCGAGCCAGTCCGGCACGGTCAGCACCTGCAATTCGCCCTTCTCGACCCAGCGCAGGTCGGCGGAGGGATGGAAAATGGCGCCGAGCTTTTCGGCGTCGCCCTCATAGAGGCCGTCAAAATAGGATTGCACGACGGCTTCGAGACTTGAACGATTTGGGCTCATGGGTCATCCCTTTGAATGATGGCTTGAGGCGAGCTTAGTCGTACACATCAAAATGCGCTATGGAATGTCCAGACCGTTTGCGCAAGGACATCATGATGACTGGATCAGAGATTTCGAACGCTCGTATCCTGATCGGCGAATGCTATTGCCGTGCAGTGCGCTTCGAGGTGGCCGACGAATTCTCTTATGCGATGAACTGCCATTGCTCGAACTGCCGCCGCACCACCGGCTCCGCCTTCAAGCCGTTCGCCGGTATCGCGCGAGACAAGCTCCGCATCGTCAGGGGCGGCGACCAGCGGACTATTTTCGGCGACGATATCACCCACGATGTGCATTGCGCCCATTGTGGCTCCTTGCTCTATTCCCAGGTGCGTGAGGGAAAATGGGCCCATGTCGCTATGGGAGCTCTGATCGACACCCCCTCGATCCGGCCCAGCGCCCATATTTTCGTGGGCTCGAAAGCGCCCTGGCACGAGATCACGGATGACCTGCCGCAATATCGGGAGCATATCGGGGTTGACTGAGGGAACCCGGCCCGATCTGCTTCCCGGCGAACCACGGCCGCGCTGGCGCGACCAACAAAAGGGGTATTTCGTCCGGTTGCGGGCGCCGCCTTCGTGACCTCCATCACAAGCGCCGGTGGCGGATCCTGCTAAAGCGGTCCCAAAGGGCCCAGCGGCCCGAATTTCGGAAGTCGTGTCATGCGCAATTTGCTCAGACTTTGTCCGCTTCTCCTTGCCTTCGCGCTGCTGTTTGGCACTGATCCGGCTTTCGCCGGCAAGCGCGTTGCGCTGGTGCTCGCCAATTCGGCCTATCAGCATGCGCCGTTGCTGGCCAACCCGGTCAACGACGGTTCGGTGATGGCCAAGACGCTGAAGGAGGCCGGCTTCGACATCGTCGATTCCCGGCACGATTTGTCGGCGCTGGACACGCGGCGGGTGCTCCGCGACTTCGCGGACGCGACCCGCGATGCCGATATCGCCGTGGTCTATTATGCCGGTCATGGCATCGAGGTCGAGGGGTCGAACTATCTGATCCCGGTCGACGCCAGGCTCGAGCGCGACACCGACGTCTACGACGAGGCGCTCTCGCTCGACCGCGTCCTGGTTGCAGTCGAGCCCGCCAAGCAGCTCCGCCTGGTGATCCTGGATGCCTGCCGCGACAATCCGTTCGGCAAGAGGATGAAGCGCACAATCGCTTCGCGCGGCATCGGCCGCGGCCTCGCCCAGGTCGAGCCGACCAGTCCCAACACGTTGATCGCCTATTCGGCCAAAGCCGGCTTCACGGCGCAGGACGGCGACGGCGCTAACAGCCCGTTCACGGTCGCGCTGTCCAAGCATCTGGCGACACCGGGCCTCGACGTCCGCCGCGCCTTCGGATTCGTCCGCGACGACGTGCTCAAGTCGACTGGCAACAAGCAGGAGCCGTTCGTCTATGGCTCGCTTGGCGGCGAGGATGTTCCGCTGGTGCCGGTGAAGATGACGGCGGCGGCTCCGGCGGCACCTGTGGCGAACCCGCAGGCCGATATCCGCCGCGATTACGAGCTCGCGCTCCAGCTCGGCAACAGGGCGGCGTGGGATGCCTTCCTCGCCCAGCATCCCGACGGTTTCTATGCGAGCTTGGCCAAGCTCCAGCTCGAGAAGATCGGTGCCGAGCAGGCCCATGCGGCGGCGATCGCGAAGGCGAAACAGGCCGAGGCCGAGCGCGACCGCCTCGCCGCCCTTGGTGCGCAGAAGGATGCGCAGGCCAAAGCCGCAGCCGATGCGAAAGCCGCTGAGCAGGCGCAGCTTGCCGCCCAGAAAGCGAAGGAGCAGGCGCAGCAGCAGGCAGCCGTGGCAGAGCAGCAGCGCGTCAACCTCGCCGCTGCGGCACCCGGCGGTGCGCCGGCCAGCACGGCCGGTCCGGCCGGCACCAACGTTGCCTCGCTGACCCCCGCCACCGCACCGGCTGATCTCACTCGCACGGTGCAGTCCGAGCTCGGCCGCGTCGGCTGCTTCTCCGGGCAGGCCGACGGCAATTGGAATACGTCTTCGCAGCGCTCCCTGTCGCAGTTCAACCGTTATGCCGGCACCAAGCTCGACGTGAAGGTGGCGAGCACCGATGCGCTCGATGCGGTCAAGTCGAAACCGTCGCGCGTCTGCCCGCTGGTCTGTGAGCACGGCTTCAAGGTCGACGGTGATAAATGCACCAAGATCGTCTGTCGTGACGGCTATGCGGTCAACGACGACAATGAGTGCGAGAAGAAGCGTGCCGCCAAGCCGGCCAAGCCTGCGCTTGCGAAGCGCGACGACGGTGATGAACGTCCTGCACGGCAGCGTCGCCAGTCCGCCGGCGCTGGCGCAGCGGACGGTTACGGTGCTGCCGCCGGCATTGCTGCCGCCGCTGGCGCCAGTCGCGCTAAGGGTGGCGGGCAGGTGTTCTGCAATAGCGGGGGCTGCCGTCCGGTCCACCGCGGCTGCCATCTCGAATATCGCGGCGGAGGCGGCCCCGGCAACGACGCCAATGCCGAGGTCTGTTACTAGGATCGGGGTGTCCCTAAGGAATCGTCCTGGCGAATGCCAGCACGATTCCTTGGAGTGAGTTCAGGTCGCAATCGCGCTTGCCGCGATGTTCACCGTCAGCGCCAGCAACGCCGTGTTGTAGATGAACGACACGATGCCGTGCGCCGTTGCCGTGCGGCGGATGGTCTTGTCGGTGATGCCGACGTCGGAGACCTGCGCGGTCATGCCGATCACGAACGAGAAATAGACGAAATCCCAATAATCGGCGTGGTCTTCCTTGTCGCCGCTCGGAAACTGAAGGCCTCCTGCCGTACCGTGCCGATAATAATCATGCGCGTAATGCAGCGCGAAGGTCGTGTGCACGGCAGCCCATGACAGTGCGATTGTGGTGATCGCGATCGTCAGCTCCATGACGCCGCGATGCGACGTGCCGAGCTCGGAGACGATCGCCGCGATGCTCGCGAAGGCGCCGGTCGCCGTCACCAGCAGGATGACGAAGCGGCCGTCGTCCTGCATCGCAGCGGCGCGACGAATGTGCTGGTGGTCGTTGCACAGCATCATCGCATAGACCAGCACGAGGTAGACCGCGATCAGCGCGTCCCAGCCGAACAAGAGCCGCGTCACCAGCCGGTGCGTGCCCGGCAGCAGCAGGCAGACAAGGATGCCGACAGCGACCGCAACAAACGTTCGCGGCCGTGCATAAAGCAGCTGCATCGGCCGCGACATCTGGCGGAAGCGGGCGAGGACGGGATCCTCTTTGCCGCCGGCGGCCATCGATGCGCGTCAGTTCTTCCGTTCGGCGACGAATCGCGCCGCGGCTTGCAGCACCGCAGCGCGGTCGTCGAAGATCGACACAGCGCTGTCGGCTCGCGCGAGCAGGTCGCGCACGCGCTGCTTGGCGCCTTCAATGCCGAGCTGGGTGACGAAGGTGGTCTTGCCAAGCGCGGCGTCCTGGCCCGAGGGCTTGCCGAGCGCTGCCGCATCGCCCTCGACGTCGAGCAGATCGTCGGCGATCTGGAAGGCTTCGCCGAGCGCACGGCCGTAATCGTCGAGCGCCTGATATTCCGCACTCGAGGCCTGGCCGAGGATCGCGCCGGCGATGCAGCCATAGCGCAGAAGCGCGCCCGTCTTCATCTGCTGCAGGCGCGCGACATCGACGGGCTCGCGGTCGCCGAAGCGGCCTTCGCCGGCGAGGTCGAGGATCTGGCCACCGACCATGCCGCCAATGCCGGCGCAGCGCGCCAGCGCCCGTGTCAGCAGCAGCCGCACATTGGCGTCGCGATGGATCTCGTCGCGGGTGATGATGTCGAAGGCGAGCGTCAGCAGGCCGTCGCCGGCGAGGATTGCGGTGGCGTCATCGGTCTTCTTGTGCAGGGTGGGGCGGCCGCGGCGCAGGTCCGAATTGTCCATCGCCGGCAGGTCGTCATGGATCAGCGAGTAGCAGTGGATGCATTCGAGCGCCGCGCCCGCGAGCAGCGCGGCTTCGCGCGGCACACCGAACACGGCGGCGCTTTCGACCACCAGGAACGGCCGCAGACGCTTGCCGCCATTGAGGCTCGAATAGCGCATTGCGTCCATCAGTCGCTTGGGGCGGGCGATCTCATCGGGCAGGATGTCGTCCGACAACAGGCGCCCGAGCAGGGCCTCGGTGTCGTCAGCGGTCTTGTCCAGACGTTTGGCGAAATCGGACGGGGACGTGCCGGTCATCAAGAAAGGCTCCAGAACAAAAATTCGGCGGGACAATCCTTTATGAGTCGGCCCCAGTCAATCGTTTGGAAGGCCTAAAAACTGCTGGAAAAGGCCCGAATTATCACAGACTTAATGGCCGGCCCGTGGCCGCGTTTCATTTTGCGCCGGAAAGGTCGATTTGCGCATCGTCAAGATCCTGCTGGTCGTGCTCGCGGTCGTGGCTCTCGCGCCCTATGTGATCGCGCCGTTTTACCGGACCGGCCATCCGGTTTCGACGCTGATAGCCTGGCGTTCGCTTCGGGGCGCGCCGATGCAGCGCCAATGGATCGATCTGGCGGCGATGTCGCCGTATCTGCCGCGGTCGGTGGTGGCCGCCGAGGACGCGCATTTCTGCAAGCATCACGGCATCGATTGGGGGGCGCTGCGCGAGGCGATCGATGACGCCCAGGAGGACGGTACGCCGTTCCGGGGCGCCTCCACCATCACCCAGCAGGTCGCAAAAAACCTGTTCCTCTGGCAGGGGCGGGACTTCGTCCGCAAGGCGCTGGAATTCCCTTTGGCTCTGTGGATCGACCTCGTCTTGCCCAAGCAGCGAATCCTGGAGATCTACCTCAACATCGCAGAACTCGGCCCGCAGGGGCAGTTTGGCGTCGAGGCGGCCAGCCTCTATGCCTTCGGCAAGTCGGCCGCCAGCCTCTCCTCCCGGGAAGCCGCCCTTCTGGCCTCGATCCTGCCCAATCCGGTCAAACGCAGTGCCCGGACCCCCGGACCGGGTGTCAGGCGGCTGGCAGCAACCTATGTGGCGCGGGGGCAGGCGAGCTCGCTTGCGACCTGCTGGCACGAAAATCGCTGATTCCGGGCCCATTCCGGGCGTATTTTCCGGCCCAAGAGCCTAGCTTTACGGCCAGCCTTCCTCTATAAGCGCGGCCTTGATCGGCATTCAGCTCGCCTCGTATTGCGGGTGCTGAGCCGTCCCTTCGCGGACGATGCCCTGATGACACCAATCCCTAGAGGATAACTGAAATGGCCGTTCCGAGAAGAAAAACCTCGCCGTCGCGCCGCGGCATGCGCCGCTCGGCCGATGCCATCAAGAAGCCGACCTATGTGGAAGACAAGGACTCCGGCGAGCTCCGTCGTCCGCACCATCTCGACCTCAAGACCGGCATGTACAAGGGTCGCCAGGTCCTGAAGAAGAAAGAGTCCTGAGGGCAGGACCTTTCTTCGGGCGGGCCGATTGGCCTGCCTGATTTCGGCCACCCCATGAGATAGACGGGGAGGCGGCGGAGCAAATGCTTCGCCGCTGTATTATCCTGTCCGGATATCTTGATCGAGAAGGCATCTTGCCGATGGTCGGTTTCCCGCTACTTCTGATTCCGCTCGCGGTCTACAATATCATCGCCTTCCTGATGCCGACGGTGTCCTTTACGGACGTGCTGTTTAAGGTGCCGATGGTGTCCGGCGAGACTTGGCCGGTCACGCTTGCCGATCTGCTGCTCGCGCTCGGGGTGGTGCTGCTGCTGCTCGAGGTGGTCAAAGGCGCGCGGCCCGGCTCGAAATTCCTGATGGATCACCTGCTGTCGCTGATCGTGTTCGGCGCGGCCGCCGCCGAATTCGTGATGTGGCCCAAATTCGGCAATTCCACCTATTTCCTGCTTGTGCTGCTCGCGATGGCCGACTTCCTCGGCGGCATCGCCCAGCGCACGCGCCGTCGCGTCACCTATGTCGCCGAGACGACGATGGCTGCGCCACGCAAGGCCAAGCGCCAGGCCGAAGCGTCGGCGGACGATGTGGCGTCCGAGCGCAAATTCGAGCCGGTGATCGCGCCACAGCCGGCACCGGTCGTGCCACCCGCACCCTCGGCGCAATCCGTCGCCGAATCCGTGCTGACGGATCATCCCGCGCCGAAGCCGGTGCAAAGCGCGCCGTCGCCGGAAATCCCCTCGCCGCATCTTCAGCCGGGCAACGGCACGCCTTCCTCGCCGGATACACCGCCGCGCTGATCAAGCCACCTGCCGTGTCCGCGCGCTGACGCTCGGCAGCGGGCGCTTGCTGCCATAGGCCATCTGCGCATCTTCGGACGAGGCGCGGCGCAGCCGGCTCGCCTGGGGCAATTGCTCGGCATTGGCGATCAGCTGGGTGACGAAGCTCGGATCGGGTCGCGGCAGCGGTGCCTTATGGACCCACTGCAACGTCGGCATCAGCGGCACGAGGGCCGTGCCTGTCCCGTTGTCTCCTGCGTCCGCTCGATCAGTACTCAACATCGCAATCACCGTTGATCCGGCGGGATTGTCGCGTTTCGGGACGCTGGCGCCGGTGCGTGCCATGTACTCGCAAGCCCTATGCCGGCCGGGCCGGATTGGTTCCCGGGTGCCGACAAACGTGGTTTCCAAATTGTTTATCAACTTTGCCTAGGGTCGAGGCCGAATCTGGCTCTATCCTGTGCCGGCTCAGGACTTCCCGCTGTCCCGAAACGAGGCGACTTTGACCCCAGCATTGCCGCAAGCCTCCGACATCCTGGCCGCACTCGGCCAGGCCGTGTTCGCCTGGGACATCGCCAGCGACGTCATCGTCTGGGGTGAACAGGTCAGCGCCGTCTTCCCGGGCATTCCCGCCGAGCGGCTCGCCACCGGGGCCGAATTTGCCAAGCTGATCGAGCCTGCGCAATCGCTACGGAGCGCTGCGCTGGCGCAGACCTCTGCCGTGCACGGTGCCGGCGGCACGCCTTATCGGGTCGAGTACGGCGTGCGCATGAGTGCTTCCGATCCTGTGATCTGGGTCGAGGAAACCGGCCGCTGGTTTGCCGGTCCCGACGGCCGCCCCACGCGCGCGATCGGCTCCGTCCGCATCAACAACGAGCGTCATGCCCGCGACGAGGAATTGACGAAGCTGGCCCGGCTCGATCCGCTCACCGGCGAGCTCAACCGCTCCCATCTGATCGCGTCACTGGCCGAGGCGATCGAGGAGACGACCCGCTTCCGCTCGACCGCAGCCTTCATGCTGGTCGGCATCGATCATCTCGCCCGCGTCAACGACGCCTTCGGCTTCGACGTTGCCGACGCGGTGATCCTCGACGTCGCCAAGCGCATTCGCGCGCGCTTGCGCGGCGGCGACGTGCTCGGCCGCTTCTCCGGCAACAAGTTCGGCCTGATCCTGAAGAACTGCACCGTCGACGACATGAACGTTGCCGCCGAGCGCTTCCTCGCCGGCATCCGGGACGAGGTGGTACCGACGAAATCAGGCCCGGTCTCGGTCACCGCGTCGATCGGCGCGGTCAGCGTGCCGCGCTATGCCCGCACCACCGACGAGGCGGTCAACCGCGCCCATGAGACGCTCGACGCCGCAAAGCGCCGCCGCGTCGGCTCGTTCGCCGCATGGCGCCCGGATCCCGCGCGCGACGCGCAGCGCCGCGTTAACATCCGCGTCACCGACGAGATCGTCACCGCGCTGAACGAGCGCCGCATCAAGCTCGCCTATGAGCCGGTGGTCTCGGCCGCCTCGCGCGAACGCGCGTTCCACGAATGCCTGGTGCGGATGGATCAGGGCGATGGCCAGGTGCTGCTCGCACCCGACATCGTGCCGGTCGCCGAACGGCTCGGTCTGATTCGCCTCGTCGATCATCGCGTGCTCGAGCTCGTGGTCGCCGAGCTCGCGGCTGCACCCGACATCTGCCTCAGCCTCAACATCTCGCCCGATACGACCATGGATCCCGATTGGTGGGCGGGGATCGAGTCGCTGATGCTGGCTCATCCCGGCGTCGCCGAGCGGCTGATCGTCGAGATCACCGAAACGGTCGCGATTCAGGACATCGATGATGTCCGCGGCTTTGTCACGCGGCTGAAGAATTTCGGCAGCCGCATTGCCATCGACGATTTTGGCGCCGGCTACACCTCCTTCAGGAACCTGCGCAAGCTCGGCGTCGACATCGTCAAGATCGACGGCGCCTTCGTTCAGAACGTCACGCGGTCCGCCGACGATCGCGCCTTCGTGCAGACCCTGATCGACCTCGCCCGCCGCCTCGAAATCAAGACGGTCGCCGAATGGGTGCAGGACGAAGAGGCCGCAAGCATGCTGCGCGACTGGGGCTGCGACTACATCCAGGGTCGTCTGATCGGCCTCGCCTCAGCCGAGCGGCCATGGGGCGCACCGCCGGACAATGCGCTGCCTGCGGCAGGGTAGGTGTTTTCGTTTTCGTCGCGCGGGGATCTCGCTTCACCTCTCCTTTGCGGGAGAGGGCGGATACGTCAGGCAGTAAGTATAAACCTCCTCACGCCCCTTCGTCCAACGCCACCAGCTCACGCTTCTTGCGCAGCGCGGGCAACAGTGGTGCGATCAGCAGCACCATCGCCAGCGCAAGACACGCCGCCGAGATCGGCCGCTGCACGAAGGTCCAGAGATCGCCCTGCGACAGGATCAGCGACTTGCGCAGATTGTTCTCCAGCATCGGTCCGAGCACGAAGGCGAGTACCAGTGGCGCGGGCTCATAGCCGAGCTTGCGCATGAAATAACCGATGATCCCGAACGCGATCATCACGTAAACGTCGAACACGTTGTTGCTGGAGCAGTAGACGCCCAGGATCGTGAACAGGATGATCAGGGGGAAGAGGATGTTATAGGGCAGCTTGAGCAGTTGCACCCACATGCCGATCATCGGCAGATTGAGGATCAGCAACATGACGTTGCCGATATACATGCTGGCGACGATGCCCCAGAACAGGCCGGGGTTTTGTGTGATCAGCAGCGGCCCCGGTTGCAGGCCGTGAATGACGAACGCGCCGAGCAGCAGCGCCATCACCACGTTCGGAGGGATTCCCAAGGTCATCAGCGGAATGAACGCGCCGCCGGCCGCCGCATTGTTGGCGGATTCGGGGCCTGCGACGCCCTCGATCGCGCCTTGGCCGAACCGCTCCGGCGTTTTCGACAGCCGCTTCTCCAGCGCGTAAGACGCGAACGAGGCCACCACGGCGCCGCCACCCGGCAGGATGCCGAGCAGAAAGCCGAGCAGCGTACCGCGTGCTACGGGACCGGCGCTCGCCTGCCAATCGGCCTTGTTGGGCAAGAGCTGCGTGATCTTGGTGTTGATGATGTCGCGCTTGATCGCCTGCTCGGTGTTGAGCAGCACCTCGGCGACGCCGAACAGGCCCATCACGACGGGCACGAGGCCGATGCCGTCGATCAACTCCATGCGGCCGAAGGTCAATCGCGGCTGCGCCGTGATGCTGTCGAGGCCGATCAGGCCGAGCACGACGCCGATGCAGGCCATCAGCAGCGCCTTCGGCATCGAGCCCTGGGTCAGGAAAGTGAGCACGACGAGGCCGAGCACCATCAGGCTGAAATACTCGGCCGGGCCAAAGGCGATGGCGATACTGGCAAGCCTCGGCGCCACCAGCATCAGCGCGATCAGCGCAAAAGTGCCGGCGATGAAGGAACCGAAGGCGGAGATGCCGAGCGCGGGGCCGGCGCGGCCCTGCTTCGCCATCTGGTGGCCGTCGATGCAGGTGACAACGGAGGCAGCTTCGCCGGGGATGTTGACCAGGATCGACGTGGTCGAGCCGCCATACATCGAGCCGTAATAGATGCCGGCCATCATGATGATGCCGGATTCCGGCGTGCCCGACAGCGTCACCGGCAACAGCAACGACATCGCCGAGATCGGCCCGATGCCCGGCAGCACGCCGACCAGCGTGCCAATGAAGACACCGATGAAGCAATAGAGCAGGTTGATCCAGGTCAGCGCAACGCCGAACCCGTGCGCGACATTGGCGAGCGTATCCATGCGATCAGCCGATCCCGAACAGGCCAGAGGGCAGCTGAATCAAGAGCAGGCGCTTGAGCACCCACCACATGCCGAGCGGAACAAGCACGGCGATTGGAATCGCCAGCGTCCAGCGCACGGGATCGATCAGGCGCAACAGCAGCAGCATCAACGGGATCGACGACAACAGGAATCCCAGCGGCTCCAGTGCGAACGAGAACGCGGTGAGGCAGGCGATGACGAGAAGTGGCTTGCTCCAACGCACATTTTCCCAGCGTGAGGCCAGCGTTGGCCCGCCCTCGGTGATTGCCGAGATGATGATGCTGGTTGCGAACACGCATATCAGGATGCCCGTGTAGAACAGCACGTAGCCGGAGCCGGGATCGTTGATGGTGCCGAGCTTGAGCTTCAGCCCCGACCAGATCACGAAGGCGCCGAGTGCGAGCCCGATCGACCCGCCCCAGAGTTCGGAGTTGCTGAGGCGGAGTTTGACGTTGGTTTGGTTGTTCATCGCTTGTCTCTCAGCCGTTCCCCGGACGCTGCGCAGCACGAAGTGGTGCGCTGCAGATCCGGAGGTCCGATGGTTCGTGGCAAGGTGGTTCCGGCTCTGCGGTGCATCGCTGAAGAAGCGCTGCACCGCGTCCGGGACACGGAAGCGGCTCAGCCTATTTCTTCGCCAGCCCGAGTGTCTCGATCACCTTGCGCTCGGACTCCGTGACCTCGACAACGAACTTCTTGTAATCCTCTGTGTTCTTGTAGTTCGGCACCATGTCATATTTGGCGAGCGTTGCCACGACGGCCGGGTCTTCGACCGCCTTTTTGAACGCATCGTGCAGCTTGGCGACGATTTTCGGATCCATCCCCTTCGGGCCGGCGATGCCGAACGGGGAGTCATAGACCACGGGATAGCCGAGTTCCTTCAGCGTCGGTACATCCGGGTAATTCGGCGAGCGGGCACCAGTCCACACCATCAATAACCGCAGCTTGCCAGCGTCGACCAGCGGCCGCCATCCCGTGGAGTCTGCCTGAAGCATTGTATGCTGCCCCAGGACCGCGGCGTTGGTTTCCGCGCCGCCTTTGAACGGCACCTGGGTGAGCTTGATGCCGGACATCGCCGCGATCTGCTCCATGCCGATGTGCAGCGAGGTGCCGGTGCCCGGCGTCGCGTAGGTCACCTTGCCCGGGTTCGCCTTGGCGAACTCCACCACGTCCTTCCAACTCTTGAACTGGGACTCCGCGTTGGTGGTGACGCCGAAGGTATAGCCGGTGAGATGGATGATGTAGGTAAAATCCTTCGCCGGATCCCATGACACCTCCTGCATCAAGGGCAAGCGGAAGACGGTGATCGGGATCTGGGAGATGGTGTAGCCATCCGGCTTCGCGGCCGCGGCCATGGTTGCAGGCCCCACGGTGCCGCCGCCGCCGGCCTTGTTGTCGATCACGATGGGCTGACCCAGGACCTTCGAAGCGCTGTCGGCGATCGCCCGCATCGAGATGTCAGTCGAACCACCGGCCGGCCAGGGCACGATCAGCGTAATCGGCTTGGTAGGATAGTCCTGCGCACTGGTGGCAGTGGAGAGCACTGCGCCTATGACCGCATGTATGGCGGCAAAGGCAATCGTCTTCAGCCCGGATCGCGACATAGAAACGCCTCCCTCGCAGCGGCCTCGCTCAAGCCGCCGTCTCTCATTTTGTGGGACGATTGTTCCCGAAATCACGAGAGAAGAAAAGCGCCATTGCGTCTGTGCCAGGCAAGGAGCGAGACGGCACTTCCGCCGGAAACCATCCATGCGACAATTGGTCGTTCGGCGGCGTGCCGAGATACGGAATTTGAGCGGGCGAAGCCGCTACGCCACGCGCCGGATTGCGCTCAGCGTCTCGATGATGCCGCCGACTTCGGCCGCCGGGCACGGCTTGCCGAAATAATAGCCCTGCACGGCGGTGCAGCCGCATTCGCGCACGAAGTCGAGTTGCTCCGCGGTCTCCACCCCCTCCGCCGTGGTCTCGACCCCGAGCACGGAGCCGAGGCTGGCGATGGTGCGGACGATGGCGACGCTTTCGGGGCTCTCGCCGAGGGTGCCGACGAAAGAGCGGTCGATCTTGATGCGATCGAACGGAAATTTGCGCAAATAGCTCAGCGAGGAATAGCCGACGCCAAAATCGTCGAGGCTGACCCGCACGCCGAGTGCGCGGAGCTGGTGCAGGATCTCTATCGTCGCCTCGCTGTCGTCGAGCAGCGCCGTCTCGGTGACCTCGAGCTCGAGGCGTTGTGGCGACAGGCCGGCTTCCGCAAGTGCGCTCGTGACCATCGTCACCAAGCCGCGCGAGCGGAACTGCACCGGCGACAGGTTTACCGCGATGGTGACCTCGGGCCAGGATACAGCGGACGCACAGGCGGTTCGCAGCACCCTTTCGCCGATCGGGACGATCAGCCCGGTCTCTTCCGCGATCGGAATGAATTCGGCCGGCGAGACGAAGCCGCGCGAGGGATGCTTCCAGCGCAACAGCGCTTCGAAGCCGGTCAGCTCGGAATTGTCGAGCCGCACTTGCGGCTGGAACACGAGATGGAATTCACGTGCTTCCAACGCGCCGCGCAGATCGTGCTCCAGCGCATGCCGGCTGCGCGCCTCTTCCTCCATCTCGGGCTCGAACAGCTGATAGGCGCCGCGGCCCTTGGCCTTAGCCTGGTAAAGGGCGAGGTCGGCGCATTTCATTAGCTCGTCGGCATCGAGCCCGTGGTCGGGCGCGACCGCGATACCGACGGAGACGCCGATATGGATCGACTGGTTTTCCAGCGGCGGGGGGTGGCCGATGATCTCGACCAGGCGACGGGCGAGCTTTTCAGCCGATTGCGGCTGCGGTCCGCGTTGGAGCACGGCGAATTCGTCGCCGCCGAGCCGCGCGACGGTATCATGCTCGCCGACATTCTCCTTCAGCCGCGCCGCAACCCAGCGCAGCAGGCGGTCGCCTGCCGCGTGGCCGAGGCGGTCGTTGACGGTCTTGAAATTATCGAGGTCGAAACACAGCACCGCCATCGCGCCGCCGGCGATCGCGACCTGGTTCAGCCCCTCGCTCATCTTCTCGCGGAACAGCGTGCGATTGGGCAGGTCTGTCAGCGAATCGTGGCGTGCCATGTGCGCGACGCGGGCCTGGGCCTTGTGGCGCTCGGTGACATCCTCATAGGTGACGACCCAGCCGCCAAGCTCCATCCGCTTGTGATTGAGCTTGATGATGCGGCCGTCGCTCAAATGGCGATGCAGCGTGTGCTCGCCCTCGCGCAGCCTCTCGACATAGTCGGCATAGAGCCGCGCGCCCGTGGTGTTCGGATGGATGCCGAGCTCGCAGCTGTGCTCCATGATCTCGCGCATCGAGACGCCCGGCTTCACGATCTCGGTCGAGAGGCCGTACATCTCGATATAGCGGCGGTTGCAGACGATGACGCGCAGGCTCGAATCGAGCATGCACAGGCCCTGGCTCATGTTGTTCAATGCGGCGTCGAAACGTCGATACTGCTCGCTCAGCTCCTCGATGGCGCGCTCGCGTTCGGTGATGTCCTCGTAGGTGGCGACGAAGCCGCCATCGGGCAGTGCACAATAGCGCACCGAGATCACGATCCCGTTGGACATGCGCCGTCGCATCGGCGAGGAATCGCGGTTCGCGATCCTCGCGCTGGCGGCTTCCAGGAGTTGTTGCGGGCTGTATTCGGAAGCGAACGCGCCGTTCGCCATCGACCGCTCGATCAGCTCGGAAAGATGCGTGCCGGGCCGTGTCTCCTCGGGCGACAGTCGGCAGATCGTGCGGTAGGTGGTGTTGCAGACGCGAAGCCGCATCTCGCTATCGTAGAAAGCGAGTCCGTGCGCCATGTTCTCCAGCGCCGCATCGAGGATGAAGTTCTGCTGCCTCAGCGTTTCCTCGTATTGCAGCCGCTCGGTGACGTCCTCGTGCACCGTCACCCAGCCGCCGTCGGGAAGGAAGCGGGAGACCGCCTGCACCATCCGCCCGTCATAGCGCATGACCAGCAGGGTTTTCGCTTTCCTGGCGCGCACGTCAGCCAGCCTGGTGTGATGGAACTCATCGGCCGACATGCCCGTCAGGTTGCCGCGCGACATCCAGTGCTCGATCACTGTGCTGTGCGAGATGCCCGGCTTCACGATTTCGGAGTCGAGGTTGTAAAGGTCAAGGAACCGGCCGTTGCAGACGACGACGCGGCTGTCGGCATCGTACATGATGAGGCCGTGCGACATGTTCGCGAGCGCGTGCTGGCTACGCTCCGTCTGCACGCGCAATTCCGCCTCGAGTCGGCGAGACGACTGACGTCGTCGCAGATCGTCATCCAGCCGCCGCCGGGGAGAGGCTTCAGCTCGAGCGCCATGACGAGGCCGCTGGCAAGCCGCTGTTCGGTGCGGAATGGCTTGCCCCCTGCAATTTGCGCCAACCGCGCCGAGTAAAGTGCATCAATCTCGTCCTGCGGAAAGTTTCCGCGCGTCGCGCTGTGGGCAAGCACCTCGCGATAGCTCGTGCCCACCCGCACGATATCGGCCGACATGTCGAACAGCGTGAGGTAGCGCTGATTGACCAGCACGATCCGGTTGTGGGCATCGTAGACGCAGACGCCCTGCTCCATGTGGTCGAGCGCAAGCTGGCTGGGCGCGACCAGGGCCTCGGGGGCCTGTTCGCGGTGTGCACCATGCTCGTTCTCGCGGGTCGACATCATGAGAGTCGTGGATCTCGGCGGGCAATAGACTTAACGCGACGTAATTCAGCCGCCGAGGGTAGCGAAGAGGCCGGAAAATTCCCTTAAGGGCAGTAGTTTACGGAGAGTGACCGGCGGTGCAGAGATGCGTGTGCACGGAGTATCACTGTCATCCTGAGGTGCCGGAGCATAGCTGAGATCTGGAAGGGCGTCGGGCCGGCTGCATCGCGGCCGGTTCATCCTTCGAGGCGTGCCGCGCTGCACAGGGCGAGCACCTCCGGATGACGGGCCAAGGCGCAGTCTGCCGGCCTGCTCAAGGCCCGTACAGCACCAGTTCCGTGTCGGTGAGATCGGCGAGCTGCGGCCGGTGCGGGCCCTTGAAATATTTGCGGCCGCGCCGTTCGGTGTAGAGGCCGACGAGGCCGGGAAGCGGGCCGTTGGAATCGACGGCCACCGCAATCTTGCCGAGCCGCAGCAACAGCCGGCCGATCCGGCCGGCGCAAGTGGCATATTCGGCGGTGTTGCGGCAGTAGATCAGCTTCATCGCAGGCGGCGCAATGAAGCCGCGGCGGATGCGCACCGGTTGCAGGATGAAGGGGAACGTTCCCTCCGGTGTGCGGCAGACGAGGCTGAGGCAATTGTAGCGCGCATGTCGTGTCAGCAACTCGGTCTCGGGTTCGCCAAGCCCCTGGATCGCCTTGGCGTGCGGCGAGATCACCTCGATCGTGCTCCAGCGCGGGGGGCGCGCCAGCGCAGGCACCGAGAAGAATATCCCGCAGCAATAGGCGCGAAAGCCCTGCGTCTCGATGATCGGCCAGGTCCACGGCGCCGGGCTGATGTTGAGATAAGTGACGTCCTTGTGCCGCTGCGCGATCTTGGTCAGCAGCGGCGCGTAGTTGCGGTAGGCCGGATCGACATACCAGCTCGACAAATTGCACTGGATGGCGGTCTCTTCGCCGTGCTGGCGCGCCGTGTAGATCAATAGCAGTACGCCGACCGGTGTGCCGTCATCCTCGAGCATGTAGCCGAAGCGCGGATAGCCCTCCGGCACGGTCCGGAAAGCCTGCCGGCGCAGGCCTTGTATCCAATAGTCCCGCGAGCGGCCGATGAAGCCGCCCGTCAGCAGGTCCGCGATGGCTTCGACATCGGGCTCGGTGATTTCGCGGCATCGGACCTTGGTGTGGATCACGCTCGTCTTGCCCGTGGAAATGGTCAGCCTCGTGAGTTCCGTTAGCGCCAGCCTTCGCCGTGGGCCTCGGCCGCAACATGCGGCTGTAAGCCCAGGACGTCCCGCACCCTGGCTGGCCAGGAAGCGGTATCAGTGCCGTGGGTGTGAAACAGGGCGACCGCGAGCCGGTCCATGCCGAAGGCAACGCAGCCGGTGTGGGCCGGCTCGCCATTGGCATCCTGAATGCCCCAGGTCGTGCCGAAATGCTCGCGGTGATAGTTGAAGCTCATGCAGGCGGTCGGCTGCTGCTCCGAGCGCAGCGGGATCAGGAGCTCGAACTTCAGCTGCTGCTGCTTCTGGCTCACCGCCTTCATCTGGCCGACGCGGCCGAAGAAAGGATCGCTGGCGTAGTCGACGCGGAAGGTCAGGCCGAGGTCGCGGGCGATCGCCTGCGCGCGCACCATCCAGCGCTCGCGGAAGTCGGCGACGTCATCGGGGCTGCCGATACAGACATATTCGCGCATCCGGAACGATTGCAGGCGGTCGAGATGCTTTGACGGCTCGCGGCGGAAGCAATCGGCGGCGACGTCGAAGCGCAGACCGCCCTTCGGCAATTGGCCTCGGCTTGCTGCGATCGGGTAGACGGGATAGCAGGCGGCTGGCGACAGCACGAGGTCGGCCGGCGAGAGCGATGAGGTCCAGTCGCCACCGGCATCAAAGCGGCTCACCGCAGCGTTGATCTCGCGTTCGGTGCCGTGCAGCCCGCAGACGCAGCCGAGCAGGTTCGGAAAGCTCTTGAGGTAGCCGGATTTCTCCAGCTGAGCCCGGCTCATCACCGGCGGAAAGCGCATCACCTCGGTTCCGGCCTCGCGATGGCCAGTGATCAGCGTGGCGAGCTTCTCGACGATGCCCTCGTAGAGCGCGGTGCGGGCGTAGACCCCGTCCGAGCCCATGCGGTGGAATAGCTTGTCGATGAGATGATCGAGCGGATCGATGATCTCTGGTGCGGTCGCGGGCGAATTGGGGAGGACGGCAATGTTCATGGAGTTGATGTCCTGCTATCTCAAATTGTTCTTGTTGGTTCAGTCGCCAAGGCTAGTCGGTCATGAAGGCACGTCAGTCACGAAGGCTCAATGGAACGCCGCTCATCAGCGTCGATGTCGCGGCGTTGGCGAGAATACGGTCATTGTTGATCATGATCGGCGACGACAGAACGTCGCGCAGGTGGCGGCCCATGGTGAACTCACCGTCGTTGCGGTAGCCGGAAAGGCCCGCTGTGCGCATCGCATGCATCACAGTCTCGACCGCGAGCTCGGAGGCCTGCACCTTTAAAAGCGTGATCGAGGATTGGAAGTCGAGCGAGCTCAGCGCGCGCTCGTCATGCTCGGCGCCGGCGAAGGCGTCGATGTTGGCAGCGATCAGCGCGCGCAGCTTTGCGAGTGACATCTTCGCGGCGGTGAAATGCGCCGCGGCCGGCGGCATTTGTCCGCCGGAGCTGCGGGCCGCTTTGCGAATGAAGGCCTGCGCACGGGTCACCGCGGCGGCGGCAATGCCGGCCCAAGCGGACGACCAGCATAGATGCGCGAATGGCGTCATGGTCTGGGCGTGGATCTTGTCATAGGATTCCCGGAAAACGCGGTCGGCGGGGCAATCCACCTTCAGCTCGAAACCGGTCGAGCAGGTGCCGCGCATGCCGAGCGTTTCCCAACCCAGCGTGCGCTTCAGCGAATAATCGTCCTTGGCGAGTGCCAGCAGCACTTGGTCGGAAGCGGCAGCGTCAGTGGCGCGGCGGGCGATGGTGACGAGACCGTCGGCTTCGGCGCCGTAGGAGATCACGGTGGCGTCGCGTACTAGCGACACGATGTCGCCGGCGTGATCGACGGCGGCGGCGCTGGCGCGGATGTTGCCGCCGTTCTGTCCCTCGGTGGTGGAAGAGGCGAGCAGCCACTGGTCGCGCGCGACCCGGCGCATCATGGTTTCCATCCAGGGGATGCCGTGGCCGTGCCTGACGACGCAGGCAACCTTGGTCTGGTGCATCGCGTAGATCATCGCGGTGGAAGCGCAGGCGCGTCCGAGCGTATAGCAGATGTCGGTGACATCGTAGATTGAGGCGCCAAAGCCGCCGAATTCGACCGGGATCATGACGCCAAGCAGTTTCTGCTCGCGCGCAACCTCGAAAGCCTTGTGGGGGAAGCGGGCGTCGCGATCGACCCCGTCTGCGTCGGCCGCTGCGGCAGCGGCTGTCCGGGCGGCACGCTCGATCAGGGAGGGGCCCTGCTCGAGAAAGCTCGTCTGCGTTTCGTCGACAGTGAGGACTGCTTCACGCACGTTCATGCTCGTCCGCCTCCGGTTCGCCGTTCGAGATCGCCGCCATCATTCGCGATGCCGCCGGCGATCCTCCGACCATCTTTGCTTGTGAGACGAGGCTACGGATTTAATTCAAATTCGTCGATGAAATAGAGGGTAAACAAAGCCCAATTCCGAACGAACAGTTAAGGTCAGGTTGTTGGAGGGGGCCGAAATTCAGCGGACCCGTTAGGATTCTGGAAGAGCCCTCCAAATTTTAGTCAATCTGAGTCATCGTTTACTAAGAAGGACGAAGTAATCCTCGCGCCCATTGCGGGATCGACTGGCCGTGCCCATCGTAGCCGGCAGTCCGGTCCGCCTCCGATAGACAGATGGGAATTTGCCGATGCAGGCTTTCAATACCGACATGCGCAATCGCATCATCAAGCTGGTGAAGGGCATCATCGAACAGAACTCGCTCACGGCGGACATCACGCCATCGGCGAAGCTCGTCGATGTCGGCCTGACCTCGATGGACATGGTCAATCTGATGCTCGGCGTCGAGGCCGAGTTCGACTTCACCATCCCGCAAGCCGAAATCACGCCGGAGAATTTCCAGACCGTCGAGACGCTGGAGCGGATGATCGCAGCTCAGCTGCAGCCGGCGAACGCAGCTTAGTTGAACCACTGCGGTCGTTCTGGCGAAAGCCAAGACCCATTTCCCAGGGAGCAGTTTTGCGGAGACCGGTCGTTCGGGACAAAGACCGTTCGCAACCGATAGACGTCGCAGTATGGGTCCTGCTTTCGCCAAGGCGACACCGATGGCGTGGCGATAGCGCCCGTTTCCTGACCACACCACCACCCCGTTCCAAATCTGGCGCAAAACTGGCATAGCTTGACCATGTCGCACGTGGCGGATGGGATGGAGCAGGCATGACGCAGGCGGTATTGGGCATCATCGGCGGTTCCGGCATCTATGATCTGCCGGGCCTAGAGGGTGCGCACGAAGAGGAGATCAAGAGCCCCTGGGGCGAGCCGTCAGCGCCCCTGCGCCGCGGCTCCATCGCCGGCTTGCCGATCGTGTTCCTTCCGCGGCACGACAAGGGACACCGACTGTCGCCCTCCGACATCAACTACCGCGCCAATATCGACGTCCTGAAGCGCGCAGGTGTCACCGACCTGATCTCGCTGTCGGCCTGCGGCTCCTTCAGGGAGGAACTTCCGCCCGGCACCTTCGTGCTGGTCGATCAGTTCGTCGACCGCACCCACAAGCGCGAGAGCTCGTTCTTCGGCCGCGGCTGCGTCGCCCATGTCTCGATGGCCCATCCGGTCTCGCCACGGCTGCGAATCCATCTTGCCGCAGCGGCCGAAGCCGAGGGGATCGCAATCGCGCGTAGCGGCACCTATGTCTGCATGGAGGGGCCGCAATTCTCCACTTATGCGGAGAGCATGACTTACAAGACGCTGGGCTATTCCGTGATCGGCATGACCAACATGCCCGAGGCCAAGCTCGCGCGGGAAGCCGAAATTTGCTATGCCACCGTTGCGATGGTGACGGATTTCGACTGCTGGCATCCCGACCACGATGCCGTGACCGTGCAGGACATCATCCGTGTGCTGAATTCGAACGCCGACAAGGCGAAGGCGCTGGTCGCGCGGCTGGCAAGGGATTTTCCGCGCGAACATGAGCCGTGCCCGATCGGCTCGGATCGCGCGCTCGACACCGCCCTGATCACGGCGCACGAGGCCCGGGATCCCGAGCTTTTGAAGAAACTCGATGCGGTGGCGGGGCGCATCCTGCGCGGTTGAGACGAAAGGCAGAATGCCATGAAGGTCGACGGCAAGCATTTTCGCAGCATCTGGCGCCAGCGCGACGGCTGGTCGGTCGGCGCGATCGACCAGCGCAGGTTGCCCCACGAGTTTGTTGTTGCGGAGCTGACGTCATGCGAGGAGGCGGCGGTCGCCATCCGCGACATGCTGGTGCGCGGCGCGCCGCTGATCGGCGCCACCGCCGCTTACGGCATCGCGCTCGCGATGCGCGAGGACGCCTCCGACGCCGGCCTGAAGCGTGCCTATGACACGCTCGTCGTGGCGCGGCCGACCGCGATCAATCTGAAATGGGCGCTGGACGAGATGCGCGCGAGGCTCGCACCGATCGATCCGGTTGAACGGGCGGAGGCGGCCTACGCGCGCGCCGACGAGATCGTCGAGCAGGACGTCGAAATCAACCGCGGCATTGCCGGCAACGGCCTGAAGCTGATCGAGGCGATCGCGGCGAAGAAGCCGGGCGATACGGTCAACGTTCTCACTCATTGCAACGCCGGCTGGCTTGCGACGGTCGACTGGGGCACCGCGACGGCGCCGATCTATCTTGCGCATGAGCGCGGCATCAAGATCCATGTCTGGGTCGACGAGACCCGCCCGCGCAATCAGGGCGCCTCGCTCACGGCTTGGGAGCTCGGCCATCACGGCGTGCCGCACACGGTGATCCCGGACAATACCGGTGGCCATCTGATGCAGCACAGCATGGTCGACCTCGCCATCGTCGGCACCGACCGCGTCGCTGCCAATGGCGACGTCTGCAACAAGATCGGCACCTATCTGAAGGCGCTCGCCGCGCACGACAACGGTGTGCCGTTCTACGTGGCGCTGCCGTCGCCGACGATCGATTTCGCCGTCCATGACGGCATCCGTGACATCCCGATCGAGCAGCGCAGTGGCTCTGAGGTCACCGACATGACCGGCCGCACCGCGGATGGGAGACTGGAGACGGTGCGCATCGTGCCGGAGGGCTCCCCGGTCGCGAATTATGCATTCGATGTGACACCGGCGCGGCTCGTGACCGGCCTCATCACCGAGCGCGGCGTGCTGAAGCCCGACCGCGCCTCGCTCGCGGCCGCGTTTCCGGAGCGGATCGCCTCCGCTGCAGAATAGGTTGGACTAGCAGAGCTTCAACCCCGTCGCGACCTCGAGCTCGGCGATGGCCTGGGCCCCGCTGGTGACCTTGATCGTGGTCATGCCCATCTCGCGAGCCGGCTTGAGATTGACGCCGAGATCGTCGAGATAAACGCAATTGTTGGGATCAACCTTCAGCGTCTCGACCATCAGCCGGTAGATGCGTGGATCGGGTTTGCGCAGGCCGATTTTGGCGGACTCGATGACGTGATCGAACAGTGCCATCACCTCGGCAATGTAGAGCGTGCGTCCCGTCAGGCTGCCGATGGCGTTGGCCGGCAGGTTGTTGGTGATGCAGCCGGTCTTGAATTGCGCCTTGATGCGCTTCAGCGCCTCGACCATCTCGGGACGCAGATCGCCCTGGAGCAGCGGCAGCACGTCGCGCCCGCGCACTTCTGCGCCAAGCGCTCGTGATTCCTCGGCGAACAAAAGATCGAACGTGTCGATATCCACCTCGGCGCGTTCAAACTTGGCCCAGGCATTTTCCAGATGGTTGGCGGCGTTGGTGCGCCGTATGATGTCGATGGGCAGGCCACGCTCGGTCTCGAACCGGGCGAACGCCTCGAACGGTGAGCTCGTCAACACGCCGCCAAAATCAAAGATCACAGCCTCGATCGTCAAGGTCCCGTCCTCGTCAATTCAGTGCCAGGATGGCTGACAAGACGGCTAGCACGCGCTATCGGCAAGGGCCAGCCTGAAGCAAACTCCGCCCCTTGACCGAAGGGCCTGCCAGACGTGTTCCCATGAAGACAATTGCGACATTCATCACCGCCATTCTGCTGCTCGCCACGCCTGCTCGCGCCATCGTCGGCGGCGGCACGCCGCAAGCGGAGGGTGTCGCGCGCGCCATCGTCACCATCGTTGGCTCGCGCGGCAATTTTTGCACCGGCAGCCTGATTGCACCGAAGCTGGTGCTGACGGTCGCTCACTGCGTGCAGCCCGGCGCGGACTACAAGATTGTCGATCGCGGCGGCGACGGCCAGCCGCAATTGCTGAACGTCCGTTCTGTCGCGATCCATCCGAATTTCAACATGCAGGCGATGCAGGCGCATCGGGCGACCGCCGACGTGGCACTGCTGCAACTGGAAATTCCACTGAAGGGAAAATCGACGGTGCCGGTCGGTGCACCGGATATTCCAATCCGCGTCGGCAGCCGCTTTACCATCGCCGGCGTCGGCGTCACAGTTCGCGGTGATGGCAAGAGCGGTGGCATTACGCGTGTGGCTGCGCTGGTCGCCACCGGCCAGCCCGGCACGCTGCAGATCCGGCTAGTTGATCCCCTAACCAACGGTGTTCGTGACGGAATCGGCGCTTGTACCGGCGATTCCGGCGGACCGGTGTTCGAGGACAAGCCGAACGGTGCCGTGCTCGTTGGCGTCGTCAGTTGGTCGACCGGGCCGAACGGCGCCGCAGGTTGCGGCGGGTTGACCGGGGTCACTCCGCTCACGCTCTACCGGGATTGGATCTTGCAGACCGCACGGAGCTGGGGTGCGGCACTGTGATTTGACCGCGACCGGATCTATGTCATGTTGAAACGGAAGCGCGATGGGCGACACTGCCTGTCGCGGAGGAAACGCGCCGTCCAGTCAAGGCCGGCCACGAAAAACGAGCAAGGCAACAAGCAACAATGAATGTCGCTGTTCGCGGTCACACCGCTACCAAGCAAGCTTCCGAACATTTCGACGTGCTGATCGTCGGCGCCGGCATCTCCGGCATCGGCAGCGCCTATCATCTCACCAAGCAGCTTCCGGGCACGAGCTTCGTCATTCTGGAGACGCAGGCGAGCTTCGGCGGCACATGGATCACACATCGTTATCCCGGTATCCGTTCGGACAGCGATCTCCACACCTTCGGCTATCGCTTCAAGCCCTGGGTCGGACCGCCGATCGCGACCGCCGAAGAGATCCTCGCCTACATGAACGAGGTGATCGAAGAGAACGATCTCGCGAAGCACATTCGCTACAAGCACAAGATCAATTCCGCGAGCTGGTCGAGTGAGCAAAGTCTCTGGACCATCGAGGCGGTAGCGACCGACACCGGCGAGCCGAAGACCTTCACCGCAAACTTCCTCTGGATGTGCCAGGGCTATTACCGGCATTCGGAGGGTTACACGCCAGAATGGAAGGGGATGGACCGGTTCAAGGGCCGCATCGTCCATCCGCAGACATGGCCCGACGACGTCGATCTCACGGGCAAGAAGGTGATCGTGATCGGCTCCGGCGCGACCGCGGCAACACTTGTTCCGAACATCGCGGACAAGTGCGCGCATGTCACGATGCTGCAGCGCTCGCCGACCTATTTCCG
Source organism: Bradyrhizobium sp. 164 (assembly GCF_023073715.1). Lineage (GTDB taxonomy): Bacteria > Pseudomonadota > Alphaproteobacteria > Rhizobiales > Xanthobacteraceae > Bradyrhizobium. The sequence goes on along the minus strand of NZ_JADPKA010000018.1, from coordinate 140,622 downwards.
GCTCGGTCGCAACGCCATCGAAATCGCGGAGGAGCTGCGCAGGCTTCAAGTCGACGAGGAATGGATTCATGAGATCGTCCGGCGCAAGATTCTGTTCGAGCAGGATGCATTCACCAAGCTTTGCGTCTCCAAGCCGGAGCAGGTGAAGAAGGAGCTGATCGGTCAAATCAGCGCGGTCCTCGGCCCCGACTACGACGTCGAGACCCATTTCACGCCAAAGTACCGGCCGTGGCGGCAGCGCATCGCCTTCGTGCCGGATGCCGATCTGTTCAAGGGGATTGCCAGCGGCAAGGCCTCGGTCGTTACCGACGAGATCGAGTGCTTCGCCGAGAACGGCATCCAGCTCAAATCCGGCAAGCTGCTCGAAGCCGACGTCATCGTCACCGCGACCGGCTTCAACCTGGCCGCCCTGGGCGACATCGCCTTCGAGATCGACGGCAAGCCGCTCGCCTTCGGCGACACCGTCACCTATCGCGGCATGATGTTCACGGGTGTGCCGAACATGGTCTGGGTGTTCGGCTATTTCCGCGCGAGCTGGACGCTGCGCGTCGACCTTGTCGCCGATTTCGTCTGTCGGCTGCTCAGCCATATGAAGGGCAAAGGCGCAAAGAAGGTCGAGGTGAGATTGCGCCCCGAAGACCACAACATGCCGATCCTGCCCTGGATCGACCCGGAAAACTTCAACCCCGGATACATGATACGCAATATGGACCTGTTGCCGAAGCGCGGCGACAAGCCAGAATGGCAGCACAGTCAGGACTACTGGACCGAGAAGGACGAGATTCCGAAGACGGACCTGGACGATGCGGCGTTTGTGTATGGGTGAGGGGATTGCGGGAGCAGCGGCACGCCACGATTGTAAAGCCGTATAGGGCGCGCCGAGCATCGGCCGTCACAGGCGCACGTCACACGATCGGCCGTGAATGTAAGCGGCCTTCCATCGGGCGGTGCCGCGGCTAAGTGGAAGGGCCTTGGCCTGGCGGCCAACGAGCGAGCCAGTTGCTCGCGTCGGAGTGTCACGGCAACTCGCCGGGCATTCTGGCCAAGATTAGTCTTGGTCGCAGCAGTCGCGGTGACCTTCCTTCAGCAAGGATAACGAAGAGGTCACCGCTTCTGCTGCTCAGGCCTTCGCGGCGGCCGCGGCGCCATGGGCGTTCCCGCCATCTTGTTGGCGGTCTCGCTGACGTCGAGCAGCGAACGGCGGATGTCCTCGAGGTAGCTTGCCGATTTCTTCTTCATGGTGTCGGCGAGCTCGTGCAATCCCTGTATCTTCTCGAACAGCTCGTCGGCCTTGCCGTCGACGAAGCCGGGCACCACGCCCTCGATCTTCGTGACGGCCTTGTCGAAGTCCGCGAAGGCGCTGTCGACCTTCGCCATGACGGAGTCGACTTCGCCGCCCTTGCTCCTGAGATCGGCGGTGTAGTTCTCGAATGTGCGCAGGCCCTCCTTGATCGCAGGGGCGTTGCTCACGATCGTACGGTCGACGCTGTGCAGGGCATCGACGATGGACTCGGCATCGCTGAGATCGGCGGTCAGTATGGGAACGCCGTCCAAGTCCAGCGGCACCGGCGGCGCGGAGGGGGCACCCCCGATCAGCGAGATCGCGGCGACGCCCGTGAGACCCTGGAACTCGATGCCTGCGACGGTGTCCTTGCGGATCGGTGCGGTGTTGTCGAGCATCACGAGCGCCACGATCCTGCCGGGACTGTCCAGCTTGATCGACAAGATCTGGCCCGCAGGCACACCGTCGAAATTGACCGGCCCGCCGCGACGCAGTCCGCTGGCGGAGCCGCCTTCGAACACCACGCGCAACTGGCTGCGGCTTTGGATGGTGCGCCATTTCTGCACGCCGAGCAGGACGCCGAACGCCACGGCGATCGCCGCCAGCGTCGCCGTTCCGATCACGAGATTGCTCGCGCGTGCCATGCAGGGAGGATTTTACGGCCAAAGCGGAGAAGTTGGAAGCAGCCCGGATAGACTTTGGCCGCATGTTACGTAGGGCAGGTTAGCGAAGCGTAACCCGCCACGTCTCTCCCATGCAGGAGCGCAAATTCGGGGATTACGCTCCGCTAACCCGGCTCTACCTCATCTCAATGCCCGGCCGCGCGCTTTGCCGCAGCGTTGTTCAGGACGATGAGGGCGTCGACGGCCACGCCCGTCTTGGTGTTGATCAGGAACGGGTTGATGTCGATCGAGGCGATCCGGTCGCCGGCGTCTGCGATCAGGCTGGACAGGCCGACGAGCGCCTTCACTGCGGAGGTCTCGTGCAGCGTCGGCCTGCCACGATAGCCGCGCATCTTGACTCCGGCCTTGGTGCGACCGATCAGAAGCCGCGCCTCGGCCTCGTCCAGCGGCGCGCCGGCGAGTGCGACGTCCTTCATCAGCTCAATGTCGATGCCGCCGGTGCCGAACAGCACGACCGGCCCCATCTCGGCATCGCGCGAGGCGCCGACAACGAGCTCGAGCTCGGCCCTGACCTGCTGCGCGATCAGGATGCCGTCGAGCTTGGGCTTGCCCTTCAGCTTCTTCACCCGAGCCGTGATGTCGGCGAACGCCTTCTTCACCTCGGCGGCACTGTTGAGGTTCAGCACCACGCCACCGATGTCGGACTTGTGCAGGATCTCGGCGCTAACGACTTTAGCGACAACCGGGAAACCGATCTGCTTGGCGATCTTCACAGCTTCCGCCGCCGTCTGCGCAATTGCCTCCTTCGAGATCGGGATGCCGTATGCTTTCAGGAGCTTCTTGGAGGCAACCTCGTCGAGCGCGGCGCCGCTCGCCGACTTCAGCGTCTTCTCGAGCACGGCACGTGCGCCCGGCTTCGAGCGTGAGACGATGTCCGGAACTTCCTTGCGCAGCTTTGCGTAATCGAGCAGCGACTTGATCGCGGTCACCGCGCGGTCCATGCCCTGCATCACCGCCAGATGCGGCAGCGATTTGCGCAGCGCCTTGGTGAACTCGGTGAAGCCGATCGACATCGCGCTGATATAGATCACGGGCTTTGCGGCCCTGCTCGCCATCTCATTGACGATGCGAAGATTGCGCTCGCGCAGCTCGTGCGGCGCCTTCGGCAGCTCAGCGTCGATGATGACGACGTCGATATCGGGATCGTCGATCATCAGCTTGATCGACCTCATGTAGACGGAGGGATCGACCACGGCGGCAAACCCTGCATCGAGTGGATTGCCGACGATCGAGCCCGGGCCGAGCATCTTTGCCAGCTCCGAGCTGACATGGGGGCTCAGCGGCGCGAAATTCAAGCCCACGGCATAGAAAGCGTCGATCAGCATGCCGCGCTTGCCGCCGGACAAGGTGACCGCGGCGAGCCGGTCGCCTCTGGGTGCCACGGCGTGGACGAAGCACTCGGTGGTCTCGATCAGCTCGTCGAGCCCACCGACCCGAATCACGCCTTCGCGGGTTGCAATGGCATCGAATGTCTCGATCGACCCGGCGAGTGCACCGGTATGCGCCATCGCCGCAGCGCGGCCGCCCTCCGACGCGCCGAGCTTGAGCGCGATCACGGGCTTGCTCGCGGCGCGCGCCGCCTTGCACGCGTCGCGGAACGCCTTGGTATTGCGCACGCCTTCGAGATAGACGACGATCACCTTGATGCTCGGGTCCTCGGCGAAATAGCGCATCAGGTCCGGCGTCTCGAGCCCGGCCTCATTGCCGGTCGTCACCATGTAGCCGACGCCGACACCCCGGTCCTCCAGCGCCTGGCGGATCGCCATGACGATGGCGCCGGATTGTCCGGCGATCGCCACCGGCCCCTGCTCCATGGTGACGATACGATCGTCGATATTGGTGAAGAGCTTTTCGCCGGCACTCAAATTGCCGAGACAGTTCGGTCCCGTGACCGCAAGTCCCGTCTCGCGCACGGCTGCTTGCAATTCGGCGGCGAGCTTCTGACTGTCGTCGTCCTGCAACTCGCTGAAGCCCGAGGTGACGATGGTGGCCGAACGCGCGCCGGCCGCGGCGGCATCGCGGATCACCTGCACCGCAGAGCGCGCCGGCACCAGCACCAGGACGTGATCGGGCTGCTCGGGAAGACTGGCAAAGTCCTTGTAGCAAGGGACATCCCAGATGGTGTCGCGCCTGGCGTTGACCGGATAGAGCCCGCCCTCGTAGCCGTACTTGATCAGATTGTTCCAGATGCGCTCGGCATAGTTGCCGGGCTTGTCGGTCGCGCCCACCAGCACGATGTTGCGCGGGTGCAGCATGGCATGGATGCCCTTGACCACGTCGCCGGCGTCGGGTGGGGGAGACCATCGATGGAGAGAAACCGACGCAGCGGACACCTGAGCTTCCATGGCGTGACCTCACCTGTTCTTGTTTTTGGTGGCGCGTCACGCTTTTCTATGGCGAGTTCGCCGCAGTGGCAACCATCAGAAAGGTATGCCGTATGACGGAATGGCGATCCGTCGGTTGCTCCACGCATCGCGGGCCGGCACCTTAGCAGCATCTTCGAGCGGATTGAAAAGCTAGCAGTCGGGATCAATCAAGACGGCGTGCAGGATGTAGCGCTCCGGACCGGCCATGACGGCATCGAACGGCCAACATGTGATCAACACCAGTTCAAACCGCTCTGTCGCGGGATCGATGGCCGATGCATCGAAATGCACCACCGCAGATGAGTCGGCGCGATAGCGAAAGTGCCTGCCGTCGCGGCGGGTGATGTCGATCACGTCGTCAACGGCAACATTCCGCAAGAATCGCGCTCAAAAACCCCCGAGCCGTCTTTGGGAAGGATCGCGCCCGATGACGCCAATCAAGCTTTGTATCGAAAGCATCTGCGACGCACGGTGGAGGAGCGCTTCGCGCTCTTCCTGCCGGGGTAGCCACGCTTTGAATGCATTCGCGCCAAAGATAGCGGCCCTTTCGGCCGCTATCTTGCTTGGGCATGTCGAGCTGATGCGGATTAGCCGCCCGTTTCCGCGCTGATGATATCCCCGAACAGTTCCCACTGACCAGCCTTGAAGCGGATCATCTTGAGCTGCTCGATCGGCGCGAAATCGTTGGCGCCGGTGTTAACCTTGATACCGGGGATCAGCGTGTCCGGCGCAAAGCCCTTCAGGCTGGCAGCCTGCTTCATCACGTTCTCCCGGGTCAGCTCGTCCCCGCACTGCTTCAGCGTCTGGACCAGGGTCTGCGCGGCGGCGTAGCCGTAGACGAGATTGGTATCGGAGACGTTGGCGCCCGGCATGTACTTGTCGATGAAGGCCATGAACTTCTTTATGCCCTCGTCGTCCTTCCATTGCGGGTCGGACGCGTCCTTCAAATAGGTCGCAGACAGCACGCCTTCCGAAGCATCGAGGCCGGCGGGCTTCATCACCGCGCCGATCGAGATCGACACGTCGGTCATCACATGCATCGGTTTCCATTCAAGCTCGGCGATCTTCTTGATCGCCTGCGCCGCGAATTTCGGCGTCGAGATATTGACGAGGACATTGGCGCCGGTGCCCTTCAGCTTGACGATGTGGGAATCGATCGACGGCTCGGTGGTCTCGTAGCTCTCCTCCGCCACGATCAGCGAAGAGGCTTTTTCGCCGAAGATCTCCTTGATGCCGGCGACGTAGTCTTTGCCGAAATCGTCATTGGCATAGAAGATCGCGACCTTGGCATCGGGCTTCGCCTGCAAGATGTACTTAGCGAAGATCCGTGCCTCGACCCGGTAGCTCGGCTGAAAGCCCATGGTCCAGGGAAAACCCTTCGGGTCGTTCCATTTGCTGGCGCCTGTTGCAAGGAAGAGCTGCGGCACCTTCTTGACGTTGTGATATTTCTGCACGGCCGTCTGGGTCGGGGTGCCCAGCGCGTTGAAGACCAGGAACACCTCATCGCTCTCGATCAGCTTGCGAACCTGTTCGACGGTCTTGGGCGGCGAGTAGCCGTCATCATAGGAGATCCAGTTGATCTTGCGGCCGTTGATGCCACCCTGGTCGTTGATCATCTTGAAATAGGCTTCCTCGGTTTTGCCGATGATGCCGTAGGCGGAAGCCGGACCGGAATAGGCTTCGACATTGCCGATCTTGATCTCGGTGTCGCTGGCACCGGTGTCGTATTTCTTTTGCGCGTAGGCACCTTGTACCGAGAGCAATGACAGTGCCGCTGCCGCGGCGAGCAGGGCGAGTTTCTTGTTTTTCATGGCAATTCCTTGGGGCTTTCTTGTGGGTTGGAGCAGGCACTTCGAAAAGAAAAAGCGCCCACGAGGGGGCGCTTTGGTCAGGCGGTGGCGACTTTCTCGTCGACTTCGGAAGCCACCGAGAACTCCTTGCGCAAGGTCGGCTTGTGGATCTTGCCGGTGGCGTTGCGCGGCAGCGCCTCGACGAAGCGGATCTGGCGCGGGCATTTGAAGCGCGCGAGGTTGGCCCCGCAATGTGCGAAAACTTCGGCCTCGGTCAGCTTCTGGCCCGGCTTGACCGCAACGATGGCAAGGCCCACTTCGCCCCATTGCGGATCGGGAATCCCGATCACTGCGGCTTCCGCGATGGCGTTGAGCTGATGCAGGACGTTCTCGACCTCGGCCGGATAGACGTTCTCGCCGCCGGAAATGTACATGTCCTTCCAGCGGTCGACGATGTAGTAGAAACCTTCTTCGTCGACGCGTGTGGCATCGCCCGTATGCAGCCAGCCGTCCGTAAACGACGTCTTGTTTGCTTCCGGCCTGTTCCAGTAACCGGGCGTGATGTTGGGCCCCTTGACCCAGAGTTCGCCGACCTCGCCGACATCGGCATCGCTGCCGTCGGGTCGCACGATGCGGACCTCGGTGTGCAGCACCGGCTTGCCAGCGGAGCCGGCCTTGCGCGCAGCATCCTCGCGATCGAGCACCAGCACGGCCGGCGATGTCTCGGTCATGCCATAGCCCTGCTGAAGCGCGACGCCGCGCGCTTCCCACACTTTCAGCAGCGCCACCGGCATCGGCGCGCCGCCGACACCGCCGACGATCAGCCGGCTGAGATCGGTGGTCGCGAAGGCGGGGTGTTGCGCCATGAACTGGTAGATCGCGGGCACGCCGAAGAAGACGTTGATGCCCTGCGCGGGATCGTTGATGAGGCCGAGCGCAGTGCCGGGATCGAAGGCGCGCATGATCATCACCGTGCCGCCGGCATGCAGCACCGGATTGGTGTAGCAATTGAGACCACCGGTGTGGAACAGCGGCAGCACGGTGAGCAGCACCGAGGACAGTCCGATGCAGGCCGGGCCGCCGAGATTGACGCAATTCCAGAAGGTCATGCCATGGGTGATGGTCGCGCCCTTCGGATGTCCGGTCGTGCCCGACGTGTACATGATGGTCGAGACGTCATCGAGCGTGACTTCTTCGGCGCGGTCGAGCGGTTTGGCGGCGTCGATGCCAGCCTCATAGGACCCGCCGGGGCCGAGCAGCAGGCTGGTTGCGACACCGCAGAGCTTCGCCACGCTCAGCGCCGTCTCGGCCAGGTCGGCGTCGTGGATCATCACCTTCGGCGCGCAGTCGCCCGTGATGAACTGGAGTTCGGGAACGGTGAGGCGGGTATTCAGCGGCACGAAGATGGCGCCGAGCCGTCCGCAGGCGAACTGCACCTCCAGCGTATCGGTGGTGTTCAGCGCCAGCACCGCGACGCGGTCACCGCGCGAGACGTTGAGCGTGTGGCGCAGGAATGAGGCGAGGCGCGAGACACGGGCATCGAGCTGCGAATAGGTGAAGCGGCGCTCACTGGCGAGGTCGATGACTGCCACCTTGCCGGGCGTGCGCCGGCCATGATGAGCGATCCAGTCGTAGTAACGAACGGCCACATATCCCTCCCTCGGCGCTCTTGCGCCGCCATGTTATTTATTGCCATGCACCAGGCCCGGCGTGGCCTTGCTGGGCCAGCCGGAGTTGTGTGCACCATATTTTTGATCCGGAGTTGGCCTGCGAGGAGCGAAAATCGTCTTGCGTCAAGTTGCTGGCGCTTGAAGAGGACCGGCCCTCTCCGGCCAGCCACTTGGCGCAAGTGAAACCAACAAAGTTCCGGCCATGCTGGCCGAGGCGAATCCGTACGAGGCGAGAGTGCCATGAAGAGCCCGTTCTACACTGCGGAGCATGACGCCTTTCGCGATGTCATGCGCCGCTTCGTCGAGAAGGAGATCGCGCCCTTCGCCCATGAATGGGACGAAGCCGGCGAATTCCCGCGCGCGCTCTATCGCAAGGCGGCCGAGATCGGGCTGTTGGGGCTCGGATTCCCGGAGGAATATGGCGGGATCGCCGCCGACCAGTTCATGAAGATCGTGGCGAGCCAGGAGCTCGCGCAGGCTGGTGCCGGCGGTGTCAGTGCCAGCCTGATGAGCCACACCATCGGCTCGCCGCCGATCGCCCGCGCGGCGCGCCCCGAGATCAGGGCGCGTGTGCTGCCGCAAATCCTCGCTGGCGAGAAGATTTCAGCGCTCGCCATCACCGAGCCGGGCGGCGGCTCCGATGTCGCGAACCTGCGCACCCGGGCGCTGCGCGACGGCGATCACTACGTTGTGAGCGGGGAGAAGACCTTCATCACCTCAGGGATGCGTGCGGATTATCTGACCGTTGCGGTGCGTACCGGTAGCGAGGGCGCCGGCGGCGTCAGCCTGCTACTGATCGAGGGCAACAGGCCCGGCCTGTCGCGCACGAAGCTGAAGAAGATGGGCTGGTGGGCTTCCGACACCGCGACGTTGCATTTCGACGAATGCCGCGTGCCCGCCGAAAATCTGATCGGCGAGGAAGGTCAGGGCTTCAAGATCATCATGCAGAACTTCAACAGCGAGCGCATGGGCATGGCCGCGAGCTGCACCGCCTTCGCCCGGGTCTGCCTGGATGAGGCGATTGCCTATGCCAAGGAGCGCAAGACCTTCGGCAAGCCGCTCGCCCAGCATCAGGTGATTCGCCACAAGATCGTCGACATGGCGCAGAAGGTCGCCGCCTCCCAGGCGATGCTGGAGATGCTGGCCTGGCGACTCGAGCAGGGCGAAAGCCCGGTCGCCGAAATCTGCATGATGAAGAATCAGGCGACGCAAACCATGGCCTTCTGCGCTTCGGAAGCGGTGCAGATTTTCGGCGGCGCCGGCTTCATGCGCGGCATCAAAGCCGAGCGCATCTACCGCGAGGTCAAGGTCAATGCCATTGGCGGCGGCACCGAGGAGATCATGAAGGATCTGGCATCGAGGCAGATGGGTTTGTGATTGAGGCTGTCATTCCGGGGCGCAGAGCGCAACGGAGCGAGCCGGGATTCCATCGGGCAGCGACTACCGGAGGGGAATGGATTCCGGGCTCATCGCTCCGCGATGTCCCGGAATGACGAAGGGAAAGACATGCTATTCACCGACCATGACGACATCCGCCGGTCCTTGCAGAAATTCATCGCCAATGAGATCAACCCTCATGTCGATGAATGGGAGAAGGCCGACATCTTTCCGGCGCATGAGCTGTTCAAGAAAATGGGCAGCCTCGGCTTTCTCGGATTGAACAAGCCCGTGGAGTTCGGCGGCTCAGGTCTCGACTACTCCTACGCGCTGATGATGGCAGAGGAGCTCGGGGCCATCACTTGCGGCGGTGTCCCGATGGCCATCGGCGTGCAGACCGACATGGCGACGCCGGCGCTGGCGCGGTTCGGCTCGGACGAGGTGCGGCACGAGTTTCTGGCGCCGTCGATCTCGGGAGACTATGTCGCCTGCATCGGCGTCTCCGAGCCCGGCGCAGGATCGGACGTCGCCTCGATCAAGACCAATGCACGCTCGGATGGCGATGATTACGTCATCAATGGCGGCAAGATGTGGATTACCAACGGCACGCAAGCCGATTGGATCTGCCTGCTGGCCAATACGGGCGAGGGGCCCGTCCATCGCAACAAGTCGCTGATCTGCGTCCCCATGAAGAGCAAGGGCGTCACAATCGCGCGAAAACTCGACAAAATGGGCATGCGCTCGTCAGACACCGCGCAGATTTTCTTCGACGATGTCCGCGTGCCCAAGCGCAACCGGATCGGTGAGGAGGGTAAAGGCTTCACCTACCAGATGATCCAGTTCCAGGAGGAGCGGCTCTGGGGCGCGGCGGCCTGCCTGAAGGCGCATGAATACATCATCGATCAGACCATCGAATACACCCGCAACCGCAAGGCGTTCGGAAAGTCGATCCTCGACAATCAGGTCGTGCACTTCAAGCTCGCGGAGATGCAGACCGAGGTCGAGCTGCTGCGCGCGCTGATCTATCGGGCCGCCGAGCAGCTGGTCGCCGGCGAGGACGTCACCAGGCTCGCCACGATGGCCAAGCTGAAGGCCGGGCGACTCGGCCGTGAGCTCACCGACGCCTGCTTGCAATATTGGGGCGGAATGGGCTTTACCAACGAGACGCCGGTCAGCCGCGCCTATCGCGACAGCCGTCTGACCTCGATCGGCGGCGGTGCCGACGAGGTCATGCTGATGGTCCTCTGCAAGATGATGGGCACGTTGCCCGGCAGTAAAGGAATGCGTCATGATCACGCTCTACCACTGCGAGGCCGCGCGCTCGTTCCGCCCGCTCTGGATGCTGGAGGAGATGAGGCTGCCCTATGAATTGAAGATGCTGCCGTTCCCGCCGCGGGTGTTCGCGAAGGATTATCTCGGCATCAATCCGCTCGGCACGATCCCCTTCCTGATCGACGGCGAGACGCGGATGACCGAATCCTCCGGCATCTGCCACTATCTCGGCATGAAATATGGTCCGACGCCGCTGATGGTCGGCCCCGAAGATCCCGCCTACGGCGCGTTCCTGAACTGGATGTATTTCAGCGATGCCACGCTGACCTTCCCGCAAACGCTGGTGCTCCGGTACACCCAGCTCGAGCCGGAGGAGCGCCGCAATCCGCAGGTCGCCGGAGACTATGCGAAATGGTTCCTGGGACGCTTGCGCGCCGTTGAGGCAGCCACCGCAAATGCCGAAACCTTGTGCGCCGGCCGCTTCACAGCCGCTGACATTGTCATTGGTTATGCCCTCCGCCTTGCCGACAATATTGGGCTGGCCAGGGATTTCGGGCCAAATGTCGCAGCCTATTGGGCGCGCCTGCAGCAACGCGACGGCTTTAAGCGCGCGGTTGCTGCGGAACAGAGGGCAGGCGTCGAGCAGAACGTCGCACCGCGGGTGCGGGCGTAAGCTTCAGCCCGTCATTCCGTGGCGGTGCGCAGCATCGAGCTACGGCGCATCGTTGCGCACCTGAGAATCTCGGGGTTCCGGGTTCGGTCCTGCGGACGGCCGCGGAATGACTGGCCGTGTCTTTTGACAGCGCTATCCTATCGTGACAGCGCCCAAATTTCCGCTAAGGTGACCTCCGTCCGCAGCGGCCAGAGAGCCGCGCGAGGAGGACCCCAATGGAAGATACAGGTCGCGAATCCGACCATTTGATGCTGATCACGCCGGAACGGGTATTCTATGCCGGCCTGCTCGGCCGCCCCCGCAAGCGGACCCCGGGCTGCTGCCATATCTATGTCGCGGTGAAGGGCAGCCTGCATCTGACGATCGACGACGTCCATACCTCCGACGAATTGATCGTGACCCTGCCCAACCAGCGGCACACCATCGCCAGCGATTATCGCAGCGTGATCAGCGTGACGTTGGAGCCTGAGAGCATGCCGGATGGTGTGATCGAGGCTTTGGCCGGGCGGCTGCGGGGACCGGACAAGACTGCCTATGCCCGCAAGATCCTCGCCGCCTACGCGCTACTTCGCCAGCGCCGCTACGGCGACATCACCACCGCCGAGTTCGACGAGATGTGTTTTGGCGAGGCACTGCCGCGCCGCGTGCTCGATCCGCGCGTGATCCGCGCGGTCGCGCGCATCGAGCGCTTCTCCGGCGAGCCGGTCACGGCCGATACTTGCGCAGCCGAAGCGGGATTGTCCGCCTCGCGCTTCCTGCACCTGTTCAAGGAAGAGACCGGCATCTCGTTCCGGTCCTTCCGCGCCTGGAAGCGTGCGCGGCATCTCTTGCACTACGCCAACCAGGACCTCAACCTCGCCCATCTCGCGCAGGACATCGGCTATCCCGATTCCACCCACTTCAGCCACTCGATACGCCGCTTCTACGGCCTGAAGCCGCGCGCGATCTTCGTCGGCTCACGCGATCTCGCGATCTATCGCAGCACCGAGACGGTGCGGATGGCCGAGGCGAGTTAGCGTCCCTCTCGTAGGGTGGGCAAAGGTGCAATGCGCCATGCCCACCACCTGTCCCGGATCGCGATAGAAGAGGTGGGCACGCTTCGCTTTGCCCACCCTACGAAGCTCGTCGTTTTCCAGCTTCTCCGCGCAAGAAGCCGCATGCCGCGCGTCACATGATCGGAAGCGTTGAATTCTCAACGTGCGAGACACCAAGTCATGAGCGTCAAGGCATGAGCGACAAGGCCGTCATCACCTGCGCGCTGAACGGCGTGCTGACCGATTCGAAGCAGCACAACGTGCCTGTGACGCCCGAAGAGATGGCGCGCGAGGCCAAGGCTGCGTTCGACGCCGGCGCGTCCATCATGCACATTCATCTGCGCCAGCAGGCGCCGAACAAGGGCCACTTGCCGTCCTGGGAGGTGAGCGTCAGCAAGGAGATCCAGCAAGCGATTCGCGAGGCCTGCCCCGGCGTGATCATCAACCACACCTCGGGCGTGTCAGGGCCGAACTACTCAGGCGCGCTCGATTGCATTCGTGAGACGAAGCCGGAGATCGCGGCCTGCAACGCCGGCTCGCTGAACTATCTGAAGGTCAAGGCTGACAACAGCTGGGCCTGGCCGCCGATGATGTTCGACAACGCGGTCGAAAAGGTGAAGGACTATCTCGATGTCATGAACGCGGTCGGCACCATTCCCGAGTTCGAATGCTTCGACGTCGGCATCGTCCGCTGCGTCGGCATGTACCACCAGGTCGGCATGTACAAGGGGCCGCTCGAATATAACTTCGTGATGGGCGTCGCCTCAGGCATGCCGTCTGATCCCGAGCTGTTGCCGATCCTGCTCAAGCTGAAGCGGCCCGAAGCGCATTGGCAGGTCACGGCCATCGGCCGCGAGGAGATCTGGCCGCTGCACCAGCGTTGCGCCGAGCTCGGCGGCCATCTACGCACCGGTCTCGAAGACACCTTCTATCTCGCCGACGGCAAGAAGGTGACGTCGAACGGTCAGCTGATCGAAGCCGTCGCTGCCTGTGCCCGGCGTGCCGGCCGCGAGATCGCAAGCCCCGCCGAGGCGCGGAAGATCTTTGGGACGAAGCGCTGAACGTCGGTCCGGGGCGCGCGAAGCGCGAACCATGGTGCCCAATTGCGCACCTGAGAACCTCGAGATTCCGGGTTCGATGCTTCGCATCGCCCCGGAATGACGGAGTAAATTGTGTCCATTCTCGAAAACACCATTTCCCCCGGTAGCGCAGCCTACCACGCCAACCGCGACGGCATGCTTGCGCTGATCGACCGTATGCGCGCGCTGGAAGAGCGCACGCGGGCGGCGTCGGCGGCAGCGAAAGATCGCTTCCACAAGCGCGGCCAGCTTCTGCCGCGCGAGCGCGTCGCGCTGGTACTCGATCCCGGCGCGCCGTTCGTCGAGCTGTCGACGCTCGCCGGCTACAGGTTCGACGTGCCGGATCCGGACAAGAGCGTGCCCGGCGGCGGCGTCATTGCCGGCATCGGCTTTGTCTCGGGCGTCCGCTGCATGGTCAGTGCCAACGACGCCGGCATCGATGCCGGTGCGCTGCAACCTTACGGACTCGACAAGACGCTGCGGGTGCAGGAACTCGCGCTGGAGAACAAGCTGCCTTACGTCCAGCTCGTCGAAAGCGCCGGCGCCAATCTGTTGCGCTACCGCGTCGAGGATTTCGTCCGCGGCGGCAACATTTTTCGCAATCTCGCGCGGCTCTCGGCAGCGGGATTGCCGGTCGTCACCGTGACGCACGGCTCATCCACCGCCGGCGGTGCCTATCAGACCGGCCTCTCCGACTACATTGTCATGGTCCGCGGCCGCACCCGCGCCTTCCTTGCCGGGCCGCCGCTATTGAAAGCCGCGACGGGCGAGATCGCGACCGAAGAGGAGCTTGGCGGCGCCGAGATGCACACGCAGGTATCCGGCCTCGGCGACTATCTGGCCGAGGACGATCGCGACGCACTTCGCATCGCACGCGAAATCATGGCGGCGCTGCAATGGGACCGGCCGGGCAAAGCGGCTCTGCACTTCAAGCCACCGCGCTACAACCAGGACGAGCTCCTCGGCATCATGCCGATGGACCACAAGCGCCCGGTCGACATGAAACAGGTGATCGCGCGCATCGTCGACGATTCCGATTTCACCGAGATGGCGCCGAATTATGGTCCGGCCACGGTCTGCGGCCATGCCCGCATCGAGGGTCAGGCTATCGGCATCATCACCAACAACGGTCCGCTCGATCCCGCCGGCGCCAACAAAGCGACGCATTTCATCCAAGCCTGCTGCCAGACTCGCACGCCGCTGCTCTATCTGAACAACACCACCGGCTACATGGTCGGCAAGGCTTACGAAGAGGCCGGCATGATCAAGCACGGCTCGAAGATGATCCAGGCCGTGACCTCGGCGACGGTGCCGCAGATCACCCTCTATTGCGGCGCCTCGTTCGGCGCCGGCAATTACGGCATGTGCGGCCGCGGTTTCCATCCGCGCTTCTGCTTCTCCTGGCCGAATGCCAAGACCGCCGTGATGGGCGGCGAGCAGGCTGCAGAAACCATGGCGATCGTGACCGAGGCCGCTGCCGCGCGCCGCGGCAGACCGGTCGAGAAGGACAAGCTCGAGGCCATGAAGGCTGAGATCATCGGCGTGTTCGACGGTCAGATGGACGTGTTCTCGACCAGCGCGCGCGTGCTCGACGACGGCGTGATCGATCCGCGCGACACCGGCGCAGTGCTGTCCGAAGTGCTCGCGATCTGCCGCGAGGGTGATGCACGCACACCCCAGCGCATGCAATTCTCCGTGGCCCGCCCATGAGGAACGGATCAGTGCAGCACCGGCCGTTTTTCAAGGTCCTGATTGCCAACCGCGGCGAGATCGCTCTGCGCGTGATGCGCAGCGCGCGACGACTCGGCCTTGGTGTCGTCGCGGTCTATTCAGATCCCGATCGCGACGCCCTCCATGTGCGCCAAGCCGATCAAGCCGTGCGGATCGGCGAGGCGCTGCCGGCGCAATCCTATCTCAACATCCCCGCGATCATCGCCGCCGCCAAGGCGAGCGGCGCGGACGCTGTCCATCCCGGTTACGGCTTCCTCGCCGAGAACGAGGCGTTTGCGCGCGCCTGCAAGGAGGCGGGCCTCGTCTTCATCGGCCCTTCGCCGCAGGCGATCGAGGCGATGGGCAACAAGGCGGGCGCCAAGGAGATCATGAAGAAGGCCGGCGTGCCCGTCGTGCCCGGCTATCAGGGCGTCGACCAGGGTGACGAGGTGATGCTGTCGGAAGCCACAAGGATCGGCTTTCCCGTGATGATCAAGGCGGTCGCCGGCGGCGGCGGACGTGGCATGCGGCTCGTGACCGATGCAGCATCTTTTCCCGATGCGCTGCGCAGCGCGCGATCGGAGGCCAAGGCGGCGTTCGGCGATCCCACGGTCATCCTCGAACGGGCCATCCAGAACCCCCGCCATATCGAAATCCAGGTGTTCGGCGACAGCCACGGCAACGCCATCCATCTCGGCGAGCGCGATTGTTCGGTGCAGCGGCGGCACCAGAAGCTGATAGAGGAGGCGCCGTCGCCCGCCGTGACGCCGGAACTGCGCGCGAAAATGGGCGAGGTCGCCGTCGCTGCCATGAAGGCGCTGCGCTACGAGGGCGCCGGCACGTTGGAATTTTTGCTCGACCAGAGCGGCGAGTTCTACTTCATGGAAATGAACACGCGGCTCCAGGTCGAGCATCCCGTGACCGAGGCGATCACCGGGTTCGATCTCGTCGAGCTGCAGCTGCGCGTTGCGCGCGGCGAGCCGTTGCCGGTGAAGCAGCAGGATATCCGCTTCGAAGGCCACGCCATCGAGGTGCGGCTGTGCTCGGAAGATGCCGCACACGATTTCATGCCGCAGTCCGGCCGCATGGCGCGCTGGCAGGTGCCGGAAGGTATCCGCGTCGAGCATGCGCTGCAATCAGGCGCGGAGATCCCGCCGTTCTACGATTCCATGATCGCCAAGGTGATCAGCCATGGCACGACCCGCGAGGAGGCGAGGGGCCGGTTGATCGTCGGCCTCGAACAGCTCACGGCGTTTGGCGTGACCACCAATCAGGCATTCCTGATGTCCTGCCTGCGTCATCCTGGCTTTGCCCGGGGCGAGGCCACCACCGCCTTCATCGGCTCGCACCGCGATGAACTGTTTGCGCCGCGGACGGCCGCCGCCTTTGATACGGCGCTGGCCGGCCTGCTGCTCTACGCCACGAACCCGTGCGCGCCGTCATGGCGAACTGGACGGAGCCTTGCGACAACGTTTCCGCTGCCGGCAAAAGTCGAGATCGCAGGCCACACGCATGAGCTCGAAATCACGCGGGAGCGCGACGGGTGCTACGCCGTCGCAACGGATGGTCGGCAAGATCGATTCGAGATCGACCAGATCGATGCCGATGCCATCCGCTTCCGCCATGACGGCGTGATTGACAGCGCCAAATTCCTGCGCGATGGCGACCGGCTCTACGTCCAGCGCCGCGGCATCCATCTCGCGGTCGTCGATCTTACCCTGGCCGCGCCGAAGGCTGCCGCGAGCAATGGCGGTGACGGCAAGGTCCGCGCGGCCCTGAATGGTCGCGTCGTCGCCGTCCTGGCCAAGCCGGGCGATCGCGTCACCGCGGATCAGCCGGTGCTCACGCTGGAAGCGATGAAGATGGAGCACGTTCACAAGGCCGGCATCGACGGCATCGTCGCGGCGATCGATGTCGCCGAGGGCGAGCAGGTGACCACTGGGAAGATCATGGCTGAGATCGGGCCGGGGTAGCGGCGGCAAACTAACTTAACGCCCATGGGCCTTCACCGGGACGACATTAGAGAGGCCGCCCCGTCCCGTTATTGAGCAAACACGCGACCTGGTGCCCGCCGGCGGCATCCACCAGTGCCGGCCGTTCCACTCTGCACCGCTCCATCGCAAACCGGCAGCGCGTGTGAAACGCGCACCCCGAGGGCGGATTGACCGGGCTCGGCACGTCGCCATCGACCAGCGGCGCAAGTTTCTTCGCAAGCGGATTAGGGACCGGCACCGAGGCGAGCAGCGCCTGCGTGTACGGATGGCGCGGATTGCGGAACAGCTCGTCCTTGTCGGCAATCTCGACGATTCGCCCGAGATACATCACTGCGACGCGGTGGCTGATATGCGCGACCACGGCGAGATCATGCGCGATGAAGAGATAGGAGAAGCCGTGCTGCCGCTGTAGATCGATCAATAGATTGATCACTTGCGCCTGGATCGAGACGTCGAGCGCGGAGACCGGCTCGTCGCAGACGATCAGCCGCGGCTCCAGTGCCAGTGCCCGCGCGATGCAGATGCGCTGACGCTGGCCGCCGGAGAATTGATGCGGGAAGTTGCGCATCTGGTCTGGCCGCAAGCCGACTTGTTCAAAGAGCTTGGCGACGCGCCCCTCCAGCGCCTTGCCAGTGGCGAGTCCATGCACGGCCAGCGGCTCGCCGACTATGTCGCCCGCGGTCATGCGCGGATTGAGCGAGGCAAAGGGGTCCTGAAACACGATCTGCATCGAGCGGCGGTGCGGCCGCAGCGCCGTCTTCGAGAGATGGGTGATGTCCTCGCCCTCGAGACGAATTTGCCCTGAGGTCGGCTCGACCAGCCGCAGCACGCTCCGCGCCACCGTGGACTTACCGCAGCCGGATTCGCCGACGAGGCCGAGCGTCTCGCCGGTGCCGAGTGAAAACGACACGCCGTCGACCGCATGAACCGTGCCGACCTGCCGGCGCAGCACGCCGGCGCGGACCGGGTAGTGCTTTTTGAGGTCGGTGACTTCGAGCAGCGCTTCGGTCATGCCACCTCCGCCACTTCCGCCGCGCGCCAGCACGCCGCGAGATGGCCGCCGCCCCAGTCCGCCAGCGGCGGATACTCGGCCTCGCAACGCTTGATCGCGAGCGGGCACCGTGGCGCGAAGGCGCAGCCTTTCGGCAACCGCACCAGCGACGGCACGGTGCCGGGAATTTCGTTCAGCCGCGGCGGTGCGGCGACGCCGGACGCCGGCACGGCTGGAATCGAAGCCATCAGCCCACGCGTATAGGGGTGCTTTGGCGATGCAAACAGCGCTTCGACGCCGGCTTCCTCGACCTTCCGGCCCGCATACATCACGATCACGCGCTGCGCGGTTTGCGCGACGACGCCGAGATCGTGCGTGATCAGCACCAGCCCGGTGCCGAGCTCCTTCTGAAGGTCGAGAATCAGCGCCAAAATCTGCGCCTGGATGGTGACGTCGAGCGCGGTGGTCGGCTCGTCCGCGATCAGCAGCGCGGGCCGGCACGCCAGCGCCATCGCGATCATCGCGCGCTGGCGCATGCCGCCGGAGAGCTGGTGCGGATATTCCCGTGCGCGCCGCGCCGGCTCAGGGATGCGCACCAGCCGCAGCATCTCGACTGCGATATTCCCGGCCTCCTTGGCCGACAAGTTCCGGTGCAGCCGCACCGCCTCGGCGATCTGGTCGCCGATCCGCATCACCGGATTGAGCGATGTCATCGGCTCCTGGAAGATCATGGAGATGCGGTTGCCCCTGATAGCACGCATTTCCGCTTCATCCAGCGCTAGCAGATCGGTGCCTTCGAGCGTGACTGAGCCGCCGACAATGCGGCCGGGCGGATCGGGCACCAGCCGCATCAGTGACAGCGCCGTAACGCTCTTGCCGCAACCGGATTCGCCGACGATCGCCAGCGTCTCGCCGCGCCGCACTGTGAACGAGACGTCGTCAACCGCCTTGAAGAGGCCCGAATTGGTGAAGAACACCGTCTTCAGGTTCTTCACGTCGAGCACGAGATCGAATTTGTCAGCCATCAGCCGCGCTGCCGGGGATCGAGGATGTCGCGGAGGGCGTCGCCGAACAGATTGGCGCCGAATACCGCGAGGCTGATGGCGATGCCCGGGAAGATCACCAGCCACGGCGCAGTGCGGACATATTCGGCAGCGGATTCCGAGAGCATACGCCCCCACGACGGATAAGGTTCGGGAATGCCGAGGCCGAGGAAGGACAGCGAAGCCTCGGTCAGGATGGTCGAGCCGAGCTGGGCCGTCGCCAGCACGATCAGCGGCGCCAGCGTGTTCGGCAGCACGTGGCGCAGCGCGATCCGCATCTCGCTCATACCGATCGATTTTGCCGCTTCCACGAAGGGCTGTTCGCGCAGCGCCAGCGTGTTGGCGCGGATGACGCGCGCGACCGTTGGGATCAGCGGAATGGCGATGGCGAGGATGACGTTCGGCAGCGACGGACCCAGCGCCGCCGTCATCACCAGCGCCAGCACGAGAAGCGGCAGCGCCTGGAGAACATCGGAGACGCGCTGGAACACGAGATCGACCCAGCCGGAGAGATAGCCGGAGGTGAGGCCAACGATCACGCCGATCGAGCCGCCGAGCGCCGTGGAGCCAAGCCCGACCGCGAGCGAGATCCGCGCGCCGTGGATGATACGGCTGAACACGTCGCGGCCGAAGGAATCGGTGCCCATCCAGTGCGCAAGGCTCGGGCGCGCCAGCGCTCGGGCGGAATCGACCGTTAGCGGATCGTAGCGCGCGATGAAATCGGCGAAGATCGCAGTCAACACGAAGATCGTCATGATGACGAGCCCCGCCGCGCCCAGCACGTGCCGCTGCGTCATGAACAGCACGCGCCTCCAGCCGCCGGTCGCATGTGCGCCGGCGCGCCTTAATTCGAGATCATAGTCGATCGCAGTCAAGCTGATCTCCTAGTCCGTATACCTGATCCGCGGGTCGAACACCGCGTAAAGCATGTCGACGGTGAAATTCGCGAAGACGACGACGACCGCAATGAACATCACGAGGTTCTGCACGATCGGGTAATCGCGCCAGCGGATCGCCTCGACCAGGAAGCGGGCGACGCCGGGGATGTTGAACACGGTCTCGGTGACGATCAGCCCGCCGATCAGGAACGCCGCCTCGATGCCGATCACGGTGATGACGGGCAGGATCGCGTTCTTCAGCGCGTGGTGATAGTTCACGGCAGCATCGGATGCGCCCTTGGCGCGGGCGGTGCGGATATAATCCTGCCGCAGCACCTCCAGCATCGAGGAGCGGGTGATGCGCATGGTCAGCGCGGCGCTGCGGAAGCCGACCGCGGCCGCCGGCACGGCATAGGTGGCAAACGCTTCGAGCCAGGTCTGCGGATTGGGATTGAAGATCGGCATCTGCCCGAACATCGCCACCGACGCGGTCAGGATCAAAAGGCCAAGCCAAAACGAGGGCAGCGACAATCCGCTGAGGCTGACGACACGCAGGGCATAGTCGAGTTTTGTGCCCTGCTTCACGGCGCTGATGACGCCGAGCGGGATGCCGATGGACGCCGAGAACAACAGCGCAAGGCCGGCAAGCCGCGCCGTGATCGGAATCCGCGGCAGGATCTCCTGCAGCGCCGGCTTCTCCGAGACGTAGGAATAACCAAAGTCGCCGCGCAGAAGACCGCCGATCCAGTGCCAATATTGCACGATCAGCGGTTGGTCGATGCCGAGCTCCTTCTCCAGATTGGCCTTGTCGGCGGGATCGACGTAGCCGGCCGCTGCGAACAGAATGTCGACGATGTTGCCGGGGACGATGCGCAGCAGGAAGAAGATGACGATCGAGATCCCGAACAGGGTCACGAGCATCAGGAACAGGCGCCGCACCAGATAGGAAAACATGCACCGCCTCCTATCGAACCCGTCAGCTGCCCGCGCTACTTGTCGATCCAGACGTCCTCGTAGCGAAAGCCGTTATAGGAGCTGTTCGACATGATCGTGATCCCCTTGACATAGGGCTGCCAGCAGGTGCCGGCCCGCGCATGGAAGATGATCGGCCGGGCGACGTCCTCCTGCAGCTTCTTGTCGATGTCCCAGACCAGTTGCTTGCGCTTGCCTATTTCGATCTCTTGGGACTGCACGTCGAACAGCTTCTCGATCTCCTTGTTGCAGTAATTGGTGTAGTTCCGCTCCGAACCACAGGAGTAGTTTTCGTAGAATGACTGATCGGGATCGTCGACGGAATTGCCGGTCAAGTTCAGGCCGAGCATGTAATCCTTGCGTGCGACCTTCGGGAACCAGTTCGCCGTCTCCACGACGTCGAGCTCGCCGTCGATATAGATGCTCTTGAGCTGGTCGATCAGGATCACCGCGGGATCGCGATATTCCGCGAGATTGCGCGTCGAGACCTTCACCGCGAGGTGCTTGTCGGGGCCGTAGCCCGCCTTCTGCATCAGCTTCTTGGCCTCCTCCCGGCTCGCGTTCACGTTCGGGCCATAGCCTGGAATGGTCTCGAGCTTGTCCTTGGGCATGCCCCAGATGCCCTGCGGCGGCGGGAGCATGGTGCCGCCGATATCGGCCTGGCCTTCGAACAGGATGTCGACGAAGGCTTTGCGGTCGAGCGCCATCGCCATCGCCCGGCGAATATCGATGTTGTCGAATGGCGGGGACGCCGAATTGACGATGATGTTGGTCGAAACGTTGGTCGGCTCGACGGCGCAGATCGCGTTCGGCGCCTGCGACTTGATGTCTTTGAGGAGCGGGATGGTAATGTGCGTCGGGAAGGTCATGTCGAACTTGCCGGCGACGAAGGCGAGGATGGCAGTCGAGCGGTTGGTGATGATCGTGTACTCGATGCCGTCGAGATAGGGCAGGCCCTTCTTCCAGTAGTCAGGGTTTCGCGTCAGCTTGATCGATTCATTGGCCTTGAACTCGACGAATTTGAACGGGCCGGTTCCGACCGGGTGGGTGCGCATGTCGGCCGGCGAGACGTGACAGGGATAGATCGGCGTATAACCGGATGCGAGCATCGCCAGCAGCGACGGCTGTGGCCGTTTGAGGTCGAATGAGACCTCGAAATCGCCGTTCGGCGCGACGTCGTTGACCTCGTTGTACCAGGCCTTGCGCGGATTCTGCCGCAGCTTCTGCTGCGATTTGCCCATCAGGAGATCGAAGGTGCATTTGACGTCGGCCGACGTGAACGGCTTGCCATCGTGCCACTTCACGCCCTGACGCAGCTTGAAC
Organism: Bradyrhizobium sp. 164; assembly: GCF_023073715.1. Classification (GTDB taxonomy): domain Bacteria; phylum Pseudomonadota; class Alphaproteobacteria; order Rhizobiales; family Xanthobacteraceae; genus Bradyrhizobium. The sequence continues at coordinate 118,485 of NZ_JADPKA010000018.1, read as the reverse complement.
GTCAGCTTCTTGTTGTCGCCGCTCCAGGACCAGCTCTCGGCCAGCTCTGGCCTGACGGTCTCAGGGCTGTTCTGCGCTATGTGCTGATCATAGATGACCAGATTGTTGAACACCCCCATGAAGGGCACGTTGATCGAATAGGTCGCGCCCTCGAGGATGGACGCATTGGCCGGGCTGTCGCGATGATACATCCGCAGGATACCGCCCTGCTTGGGCTCGCCGGCAAGCGCAATGGTCGAAAACGCCAGCAAAGATAGCGCCGCCGTCGCGGCGAGCGCCCGCACGCTCCGCATCCTCGTCCTCCCTGGACATCGGCCTTTTGGCCTGTTTGAGGGGACGATAGCGATGGGCGTGAAGGGAGGCAACCGGCAAGGCCGTCCACGCTCTCGACAATTCGGATGACGGAAGGCCGCGGCGCTGTTCTCTCACGATGTCACAGTGCGGTGCGAAGGACGGTTCCTTTCGGGGCGCAGCCAACAAACGCCAGCGTTGTCCCAAATCGGTGCGCGCTGGGACAACAACCGAGTTTGTGGCTGCGCCTCACACGATACGCGACGCCTTGTTCCCCCAGTACCTGTCCCGCAGCAGCCGCTTGTACAGTTTCCCCGTCGGCAGTCGCGGCAATTCCTTTTCGAAATCGACCGAGCGCGGCACCTTCTGCCGCGACAGCGATTTTGCGCAGAACGCGATCAGCTCTTCCGCGAGCGCCGGGCCCGGCACCACGCCTGGCATCGGCTGCACCACCGCCTTCACCTCTTCGCCGAGATCGGCATTGGGCACGCCGAACACCGCGGCGTCGGCGACTTTCGGATGGGTGATCAGCAGATTCTCGCATTCCTGCGGGTAGATGTTCACGCCACCGGAGATGATCATGAAAGTCGCGCGATCGGTGAGGTAGAGGAAGCGGTCCTTGTCGACATAGCCAACGTCGCCGACCGTGCTCATGCTGCCGTCGGCAGAGCGCGCCTCCCGGGTCTTTTCGGGATCGTTGAAATATTCGAACGGCGAGGCCGTCTTGAACCAGATCTGCCCAGGCGTGCCGGTCGGGCACTCCCTCATGTTCTCGTCGAGAATGTGGAGGTCGCCGAGCAGCACCTTGCCAACCGTGCCGCGATGGGCGAGCCACTCCTCGCTGTTGCAGGCGGTGAAGCCGAGTCCTTCGGTGGCGCCGTAATATTCGTGGATAATCGGTCCCCACCATTTGATCATGTCGTCCTTGACCAGGGCCGGGCAGGGCGCCGCGGCATGGATCGCGATCTCCAGCGAGGATAGGTCATAGCGGATGCGTACTTCCTCCGGCAGTTTCAGCATGCGCGAGAACATCGTTGGCACCAGCTGGGTGTGGGTGATGCCCCATCGTTCGACGAGCTGGAGGTAACGTTCCGGATCGAAACTCTCCATGATGACGACGGTCCCGCCCATGCGGATCGTGAGGTTCACGGCAGCTTGCGGCGCGGAGTGATACAGCGGTGCCGGCGATAGATAGACCATGCCCTCGCGGTAGTGCCAAAGTTTCGTGAGGAAATCGAATAGCGGCAGATTGTGCTTTGGCGGCTCCTCCGGCAGCGGTCGCAGGATGCCCTTGGGCCGTCCGGTCGTGCCCGACGAATACAGCATGGCGGTGCCGAGCCACTCATCCGCGATCGGCGTTGTCGGCAGACCGGCGGTCACGTCGGCCAGGCCGACGATGCGCTCGCTCTCGCCAGGACCGTCGGCGACGACGCAGAGCCTGACGTCGGGGCAAGCCTGTATGGCTTCGCGCGCGATGTCGAGCTTCGCCATTGACGTGATCAGGATCTTGGACTGGCTGTTGACGAGGAGATAGGCGAGCTCGCCCGGCGTCAGGAAGGAGTTGATGCAGGTGTAGTAGAGGCCAGAGCGCTCGCCCGCGGCGCAGGCTTCGAGATAGCGCGAATTGTTCTCCATGAAGATCGAATAATGATCGAGCCGCTTCAGGCCGTGCCTACGAAACAGATGCGCGAGGCGGTTACTGCGCGCCTCCAGCTCGCGATAGGTGACGGTCTCGTCCGTCGCCGCCATGATGAAGGCAGGCTGAAGCGGGCGTAGGCGGGCATGCTGACCTGGGTACATCAGTCCTCCGGCTTTGGATCATGCGGCAAGAAGCAGGATTTCGCGCACTTGCGCGGGGCCATCGATCTTGCGGGGATTTCGCGGGATCCAGTTCGTGCGCATCGCCTGTTCGGCGATGGCGTCGAAATGTTCCGGCGATACGCGCACCTCGGCGAGGCTGCGGGGCATGCCGAGCGAGCGGATGAAGGCATCGAGCACGTCGGCGGCATTTTGGCCGGGGAAGCCCATGGCAGCCGCGACGATCATCTGGCGCTCGGCATTGTCGCGCGCATTCCAGCGCATCACCGCCGGCAGCATGACGCAGGAGGTGTAGCCGTGCGGCACGTCGAAGGCTGCGCCCAGGACGTAGCCGATGCCGTGGCTCGCGCCCATGGGAACGCCGGCCGAAAGCGCGCCCATCGACAGCCATGTGCCGATCTGCGCATCCATCCGCGCGTCGAGATCGGCGGGATCGGCCTTCACCCGCGGCAGCGCATTGGCGAGCATGGCGAGGCCCTTCACCGATTGCGCGTCGGCGTAAGGGTGCGTTTCGCGCGAGCAGATCGCCTCGACGCAATGGTCGACGGCGCGAATGCCGGTGGACAGAAACAGCCATTCCGGCGTGTGCACGGTGATAGCGGGATCGAGGATGGTTGCGCGCGGCACCGTGAGCGGATGCCGCAACATCTGTTTCACATGCGAGCTGCGGTCGGTCACGCCCGCGATGGCGCTGAACTCGCCGCCGGCAATCGTGGTCGGCACGCTGATCTGCCGCACGCTCGGGGCGGTCAGCTCGGGCGCGATGCCCTTGTGGACGCGGATGCGCTCGATGCCGCCGATATCATCGATGCCATTGGCGAGGCAAAGCTGCACCGCCTTGGCGCCGTCGGTGATGGAGCCGCCGCCGACGGTGACGATCAGATCCGCGTTCACCTCGCGCGCCGCATGGGTAGCCGCGATCACAGCCTCGCGCGGCGTATGCGCCGGCATGGCGTCGAACAGGCCGGCGCAGCGCTCGCCGAGCGCCTGCCTAATCTTTTTGATTTCGTCGGTCTTCCGGTTGAGCGTGCCCGAGACCATCAGGAAGGCGCGGCGCGTGCCCAGCCGGTCCATCTGCGCGACGATGGCTTCGGCCGCAGGATGGCCGAACACAACCTCCTCGATCGCGCCGTAAACGACACGTCCCTGGTGCACGCCTGTCCTCCCTGGACAATTCGTCTTTGTTTTAAGAGCATAATCTAGCCGAGCCGCTGGTGTCCGTCATGCGCGAAGACGCTGGCCGCTTCTCACCGTCCAGGGAAGTGCCGAGCATGGCTTTTCGTCACCCATCTCGCACTGCCCGTGTGCGACCGTCTCCGTCTCTGTCAACCCACCATCCGGTCAGGGCCGCTTCCCCAGCCTTGCGTCCGCCGTCGTCTTGAAGAGTTCATCATCGCGACACATCTTGTGTCGCCCGCGGGTAGACGAGTACCCTGTCCTGCGGCTTTGATGCGAGGACCTGGGATGAGCGGACCGGACGGAAGCGAGCAGTTTGTTAAAAAGCACGATTTCGTTCAGCGCAGCGCAATCGCCGGGCTTCTCGCTGCGGCGTTCGCCCTTTCCGGCTGCGACAAGCCGGCGTCACAGGCCGCTGCCCCGCCGGCGGCGCCGGTGACAGTCGCCCCGCCGGTCAAGCGCACGGTCACCGATTGGGATGAGTTCACCGGCCGCTTCGAGGCGGTCGAGGAGGTACAGGTGCGCCCCCGCGTCGGCGGCTTCGTCAACTCGGTCGAGTTCCAGGACGGCGCCATCGTGCGTCAGGGCGATCTGCTCTACGTGATCGATCCCCGTCCGTTCGAGGCGGTGGCCACGCAGGCGGAGGGGCAGCTGTCGGATGCGCGCGCCAGGGTGGAGCTTGCCAAGCGCGAGCTCGACCGTGGCCTCAATCTGGTGCAGACCAATGCGGTCTCGGAGCAGGTCGTCGATCAGCGTCGCCAAGCCCTGCAGGCCGCGCATGCGGCCGAGATGCAGGCCGAAGGCGCGCTGAAGGCCGCCAAGCTCAACATCGAGTTCACGCATGTGACGGCGCCGCTGACCGGTCGCGTCGGCCGCCATCTCGTCAGTCCCGGCAATCTCGTGCAGGGCAGCGACAACGGCGCTTCGACGCTGCTGACCTCGATCGTCACGCTGGATCCGATCTACATCTATTTCGACATGGATGAGGCGACCTTCATCAAATACAGCAAATTATGGTTCGAGGGGCGGCGCCCAAGCTCGCGCGACACTGCGAACCCGGTGCAGGTGACGCTGGCCGGTGAGACCAAGCCGTCGCATGAGGGCACCGTCAACTTCCTCGACAACCGGCTCGACGTCTCGACCGGTACGCTGCGCAGCCGCGCCGTGGTCAAGAATACCGACCTGTCGATCCTGCCCGGCCAGTTCGGGCGCGTCCGCCTGATTGGCAGTGCGCCCTATGATGCGCTGCTGATTCCGGACGTCGCTGTCGCAACCGACCAGTCCCGCAAGATCGTGTTCGTGGTGAAGCCCGATGACACGGTCGAGGCGCGTCCGGTGGTGCTCGGGCCGCTCGATGACGGCCTGCGCGTGATCCGCGAGGGGCTGAAGGCGGAGGATCGCGTCATCGTCAACGGCATCCAACGCGCCCGGGTCGGCGCCAAGGTCGCCCCGCAGACGGCGCAAGCGCCGGCCGGTGGCAAGTCATGAATCTTGGCCGCCTCTCCATCAACCAGCCCATCCTGGCAATGGTGCTGTCGATCGTGCTGCTGATCGTCGGCGCGATCGCCTACACCACGTTGCCGGTCTCCGAATATCCGCAGGTGGTGCCGCCCACCGTGGTGGTCACCACGCAATATCCCGGCGCGTCCGCGCAAACCGTATCCGACACGGTCGCAGCTCCCATCGAGCAGGAGATCAACGGCGTCGAGGACATGCTGTATCTCTACAGCCAGGCGACCTCGAACGGCCAGCTCACCATCACCGTCACCTTCAAGCTCGGCACCGATCTCGACAAGGCCCAGGTGCTGGTGCAGAACCGCGTCGCCATCGCGCAGCCGCGTCTGCCGGAGGAGGTCCAGCGCAACGGCGTCACCACGCGCAAGAACTCGCCCGACATCCTGATGGTCGTGTTCATGCTGTCGCCGGACGACACGTTCGACCAGCTCTACATCTCCAACTATGCCTTGCTCCAGGTCCGCGACCAGTTGCTGCGTCTCGACGGCGTCGGCGACATCCAGATCTTTGGCGCACGCGACTATTCGATGCGATTGTGGCTCGATCCCGACCGGATCGCCAATCTCGGCCTGACCTCGGCCGAGGTGCTGGCGGCGATCCGCGCCCAGAACGTTCAGATCGCCGGCGGCCAGATCGCCGAGCCGCCGATCGCCGACCGCGCTTTCCAGCCGAACCTCACCTTCACGGGGCGCCTGAAGGATCAGAAGCAGTTCGAGGACATCCTGATCAAGGCCGGCCCCGATGGCCGGATTGTCCGCCTGCGCGACGTCGCCCGCATCGAGCTGGGTGCCTTGTCCTACACCACCAACAGCTTCCTGCTGCGCAAATCCGCGGTCGCCATGCTGGTGACGCAGCGACCCGGATCCAACGCGCTCGCGACGGCGAAAAACATTTCCGACACGATGACGAAGCTCAAGGAGAGCTTTCCGAGAGGTCTCGACTACAATATCGGCTACAACCCGACCGAGTTCATCGCGCAGTCCGTCCACGAGCTGATCAAGACCATCTACGAGGCGATGCTGCTCGTGGTCGTCGTGGTGCTGGTGTTCCTGCAAGGATGGCGGCCCGCGATCATTCCGATCATCGCTATTCCGGTGTCGCTGGTCGGCACTTTCGCGGTGATGGCGGCGCTGGGCTTCTCCATCAATAATCTCACGCTGTTCGGTCTCGTGCTCGCTGTCGGCATCGTGGTCGACGACGCCATCGTCGTGGTCGAGAATGTCGAGCGGCATCTCGAGCACGGCATGAGTCGGCGCGACGCCGCGCTGAAGACGATGGAAGAGGTCGGCGGCGCGCTGGTGTCGATCGCGTTGGTGCTTTGCGCAGTGTTCGTCCCGACCGCGTTCCTGGGCGGCATTTCTGGGCAATTTTTCCAGCAATTCGCCGTCACCATCGCGGTCGCGACCGCGATCTCCTGCTTCTGCTCGCTGACGCTATCGCCGGCGCTGGCTTCGCAGATTCTGGTGCCGCACGAGGAGAAGCGGCCGCCGGCCGCCTGGAACGTCATCGCGCGCGGCTGGAATGCTTTCACTGGCGTGTTCAACCGGGTGTTCGACCGGCTGGCGCACGGCTATGCGGGTCTTGCCAATTTCGTGATCCGGCATTCGGTCGTGATGCTTCTGGTGTACGTGGTGCTGATCGGCAGCGCGGGCTGGCTGATCGTGACGACGCCGCAGGGCTTCATTCCCGCGCAGGATCGCGGCTACGTCATCATATCCGTGCAATTGCCGGGCGCAGCGTCGCTGGCGCGCACCACCGAGGTCGTACGTGAGATCGAGCGGATCTCGCTGGATACGCCGGGCATCGTCCGTGTTGCGGCATTCGCCGGCTTCTCCGGCGCCACGCGCACGCAGGCTGGCAACGCGGCGGCGCTCTTTCCGGTTTTCGATGAGCCCGAGGTGCGACTGAAAAAGGGGCTGTCCGCCAACGCCATCACGGCCGAGCTGCGCAAGCGCCTCACCGCAATTCAGGGTGCCTTCATCATCGTGATTCCGCCCCCGGCCGTGCCAGGCATCGGCACCGGCGGCGGCTTCACCATCCGCGTCCAGGATCGCCAGGGCCGCGGGCCCGAAATGCTTGCCGCTGCGACCGACGAGCTGGTCGCCGCCGCGCGCAAGGCACCCACTCTCACCTCGGTATTCTCGCCGTTCACGGCCAACACGCCGCAGCTCTTCGTGGACATCGACCGCACCAAGGCGCAGAAGCTCGGCGTTCCCATTTCCAACATCAACGACACGATCCAGTCCTATTTCGGCTCGACCTATGTCAACGACTTCAACCTGTTCGGCCGCACCTACCACGTCACCGCGCAGGCCGATTTCCCGTACCGCAAGGAGCCGAGCGACCTCGCGCGGCTGCGCACGCGCAACGCCTCCGGCGACATGGTGATGCTCGGCAGCGTCGTCGAGTTCAAGGATGTCTCGGGTCCCGATCGCGTCGCGCGCTATAATCTTTACGCCGCCTCCGAATTGCAGGGCGAGCCGGCGCCGGGCACCAGCTCGACCACCGCGCTCAACACCATCAAGCAGCTCGCCAACGATACCTTGCCGAGCGGCTTCACCTTCGAATGGACGGATTTGTCCTACCAGCAGGTCACCGGTGGCAATGCCGGCCTCTACGTGTTCCCGATCTGCGTGCTGTTCGTCTATCTCGTGCTCGCCGCGCAATATGGCAGCTGGACCTTGCCGTTTGCAGTGATCTTGATCGTGCCGATGTGCCTGCTCGCTGCCACCATCGGTGTGCGCATCATGGGCCAGGACGTCAACATCCTCACCCAGATCGGCTTCGTCGTTCTGGTGGGACTAGCAGCAAAGAACGCGATCCTGATCGTCGAGTTCGCGCGCGACATCGAGAACGAGGGCAAGCCGCGGCTCGAGGCCGTCATCGAGGCCTGCCGGCTGCGCTTGCGGCCGATCCTGATGACGTCCTTCGCCTTCATCCTCGGCGTGCTGCCCCTGGTGATCTCGAGCGGCTCCGGCTCGGAGATGCGGCAGGCCGTCGGCGTCGCCGTGTTCTTCGGCATGATCGGCGTCACCCTGTTTGGGCTTCTGTTCACGCCGATCTTCTATGTGGTGGTGAGGAACTTGGCGGAGGGGCGGCGGGACAAGAAGCCAGGGGTCGCTGCGTAGTCAGTGTCGCCACCGGCGTATCCACATCCGCGCCATCATCCCGGACAAGCCTAAGCACAGATTCGGGACCCACCCCCAGAGACGCGCGCTCGCTCAAGGCGCGCTTGGTCCGGTGACGAAGCGGGGAATATAGCGCCCACCTCCATACTAACGGCCTACGCCGAAATGGATGGGCACGCGCGGGGTTCTTCACTACTATCCGCGCGATTTCACAACAGAAGACTGCTGGGAGTTAACATATGAAATCAACATTTTTGGCCGCAGCGGCCTCGGCCGTATTGCTGGCGTCGCCGGCCGCCGCGCAGGGCGTCAAGATCGGCATCCTCAACGATCAGTCTGGCGTCTATGCCGACTACGGTGGCAAATGGTCGGTCGAAGCCGCGAAGATGGCGATCGAGGACTTTGGCGGCGAGGTGCTCGGCCAGAAGATCGAGCTCATCACGGCCGACCACCAGAACAAGCCGGATCTCGCTAGCTCGATCGCGCGGCGCTGGTATGACGTCGAGAATGTCGACATGATCACGGAGCTGACCACCTCCTCGGTCGCGCTCGCGATCCACGAGCTCTCCAAGGAAAAGAAGAAGATCGACATCGTCGTCGGCGCCGCGACCTCGCGCCTCACCGGCGATGCCTGCCAGCCCTACGGCTTTCACTGGGCCTACGACACCCGTGCGCTCGGCGTCGGCACCGGCGGTGCGCTGACCAAGGCCGGCGGCGACACCTGGTTCTTCCTCACCGCGGACTACGCCTTCGGCTACGCGCTGGAAAAGGACACCAGCGAGATCGTCACCGCCAATGGCGGCAAGGTGGTCGGCTCGGTACGCGTGCCGCTCAATTCATCGGACTTCTCCTCCTTCCTGCTCCAGGCGCAGAGCTCGAAGGCGAAGATCGTCGGCCTCGCCAATGCCGGCCTCGACACCACCAACTCGATCAAGCAGGCGTCCGAGTTCGGCATCGTCGCAAGTGGCCAGAAGCTCGCCGGCCTGCTGATGACGCTCGCTGAAGTGAACGGCCTTGGCTTGCAAGCTGCGCAAGGCCTGGTGCTGACCGAGGGCTATTACTGGGATCTCAACGATCGCACCCGCAATCTCGGCGAACGCTTCCTCAAGCGCACCGGGCGGATGCCGAGCATGATCCACGCTGGCACCTATTCGGCGACGCTGAGCTATCTCAAGGCGGTCAAGGCCGCCGGCACCAAGGATTCGGACGCGGTTGCCAAGAAGCTGAAGGAGCTGCCGGTCGACGACGACTTCGCGCAAGGTGGCAAGGTGCTCGAAAACGGCCGCATGGTCCACGACATGTATCTGTTCGAGGTCAAGAAGCCCTCGGAATCGAAGAAGCCCTGGGACTATTACAAGCTGCTCGCTACCGTCCCCGGCGACAAGGCATTCTTCGCCGCCAAGGAAAGCGGCTGTCCGTTGACGAAGTGACGCGCAGCGTTGTTTCGGGGCGATGCGAAGCATCGAACTATGGTGCGCAATTGCGCACCTGAGAATCTCGAGATTCCGGGTTCGGCGCCAATGCGCCGCCCCGGAATGACGGCGGAATTTGGAGCCGCAGATGGGCCCTCACACCAGCCGCAACGCCACCGCCCCTAACGCTCCCGCCCACAGCGCCATGGCGGCGAGGCTCTGGATCGCGAAACCCAGGCTGCGCTTTGCCGCCGCCTTGGAATAGCCGACGAAATAGGCGATGCGGCCGATGATCCAGACCACGCCGATGCTGGCTGCGATGGCGTCGCTGATATAGATTGCGAACAGCCACAGCGCCGGCAGGAAGATCGGCATCCATTCCAGCGTGTTCATCTGGATGCGAAAGGCGCGCTCGAAATCCGGATGGCCGGACATCGCCGGCACCTTGACGCCGGTCTTGGTGCGCGAGCGAGAGACGTTGACGGCGGTGAAAAAGTAAAATGCGATCGCCAGCAGCGTGACGAGGGCGGTGAGATGATGCATCGTTAGTCCCTTCGACGAGATCGCGCTTCAATAGCCCGTCAGCTCGAGATAGCCAACGCCATCATGCGTGCCGGCAAAGCTGATCGGCCCTTCCCAGTAGGAGAAGCCGGTCCCCATCCAGGCCCCTGGATTGAGCGGCTTGCACAGGATCGAGAACGATTGCGAGGGGATTGCGATCTGCCACTCCACCGGCAGCTTGCGTCCCGCAACATCCGCGGTCGCCTTCGGCATCATCTGGATGTCGCTACCTGCAATCATCCGCGTCTCGCCGGCGGCGCTGATCCAATTGCCGAACGGATAGTTTTGGCCGTCCTTCTGCCGCAGCCGGTACAGCATCAGCTTGTCGCCGGATCCGAGATGCAGCGACAGCCAGTCCCAACCGGTCTGATCGGCATCCAGCGGCTGGCTGCTCCATTCGCGGTCCATCCAGGCCTGGCCCATCACTTCGGCCGGCTTATCGTCGATCGTGATGCTGCCGCGCGCGCGGTAGAACGGCTGGCTGTAATAGTAAGATGCTTGCCCGCGCTCCGACTTGCGGCTGTAGCCGCGGTCGCCCTGCAATACCATCGGACGATCGGCCTCCAGCGTCAGCGCATAGCTGAAGTCGGTGGCGGAGGCTTTGAGCATCAGCGGCGCCAGCGTGCGATAATCGGTGCGCTCAAGCCCCTTCATTTCCCAATCGTCGATCCAGGCATCGAACGGCTTGGCCGTGACGCCGGCCTGCCCCACACCGCCGCGTGAAAACGTCTCGCTAAAGCGGTGGGTGTCGGCGCGCGTCACCGCCGCATGTCCCATCCATACCTGCTGATTGGCCCAGCCCTCGCGTTGCGGGCCCGGCTGCGCCGCCTGGCGGAACAGGGTCCATTGCAGGCCGCAGGCAGCGCCACTGGCATCGACGAGGTTGGCCGTGAGATACCACCACTCGATGCGAAACTCCGGATGCGGCCCGTGATCGCCCGGAAAGGTGAAGACCTTGCCCGCCGTTACCTTGGCAAAGCCGTCCGCGGTTTCGCCGAGCCCGGCATAGCCCTGCGCCCCTGCGCGAGGTGTGAGTGCCAGCGCAGCAAAGCCGCCGATGACCGCGCGTCGTGAGATTTTCTCAGCGCTCATTGGCGAACACCTTGACGAGATTTGCCGGCTGCATCCGCGCCAGCCGTAGCATCGGCAGCAATGCGGCAAGCAGCGAGGCGAGCAGCGCGACCGCGACCAGCTCGACCAATTGCAGCGGAAACACATGGAACGGCAGCCGCCAGCCGAATGCCTTCACATTGACGATCGCGATCAGGCACCACGCCACCAAGAGGCCGAGCGGCACGGCCAAGAGCGATGTGAACAGCGCCACCGATAGCGTCTTGGTCAGCTCGATCGCGGCAAGGCGCGGCCGGGTGAGGCCCATCGCCCACAGCGGCGCAAGCTGCGGCAGGCGGGAGTTGGCCAACGTCAGCAGGCTTGTGAGCAGCGCGATGCCGGCGACGCCAAGCGTAAAGGCATTCAGCGCGGACGTGACCGCAAAGGTGCGGTTGAAGATGCGGATCGATTCCGCCTTCACCGTCGCCTGGTCGGCGACGCTGCGATCGTCGAGCGCAAATTGCTTCTGCAACGCTGAGATCAGGCCGGGGATATCGTTCTTGTCGACGATGAGGCCGATCCGCGTCTGCGGCGTCTGTGGAAATTGCCGGATCAGCGCCGCGACATTGATGGCGAGCTGCCCCTTGGGATTGCCGTAGTCAGCATAGATGCCGACAATGTCGAGCTCCCAGGTCCCGCCCGGCGCCGGCACCTCGACGACGTCGCCGACGCGGACGTTCAGCCGGCGGCTCAACTGCTCGCTGATGAAGGCAGCATTGCCGGGCACGAGCCGGGTCCAGGCGCGCGGCGCGGCTTCCAGCAGCGGCCAGCGTTCGCGATAGAGCGCGTGGTCGGGAAGGCCGAGCAATTCCACCGGCTGGCCCTGAACTTGCGCCTCCGCGCGTCCGCCCGAGAGGATCGCCTGGACATCGCTGCGCTCGCGCAGCCAGTTCCGGATCGCAACGCCTTGCGTGTTGTCGGACGCGCTGATGTAGACGTCGGCCGCCAGCCGTCCATTGAGCCAGCCGATAAAGGTCCGGCTGAACGTCTCCACCATCGTGGACACCCCGACATTGACGGCGAGTGCAAGCAGCAGCGCCATCAGCGCCAGCGACAATCCGGAGAGTTGCTGCCGGCTGTCGGCCCAGAACCACAGCGCCAGCGGCCCTTTCGCCCAACGCTGGCCAACGAGCAGGATGAGTTCGAGAAATGCCGGAAGGATCAGGGCCGCACCGAGCATCAGCGCGGCCAGCACGCCGAAGCCTGCGATCAGCGATTGCCCATAGTAAAGCAGCAGCAGCGCGACCGCGAATACGGCGCAGGCGCCTGCACTTTGCAGGATCAACCAACGGCGCTGCACCTGCTGCCAGGCGCGTGGTTGCGCGGTTGCCAGCACCGGCATCCTGATCGCCTTGATCAGGCTGGTTGCGGCCGCAACTAGCGCGCCGACAACGCTGATGCCGATACCGGCCAGCCACCATTCGGAACGCAGCGTCAGCTGCCCCGGGATCTGCGCGCCATAGAGCCCGCGCAGCGACGCCGCGACGTCGGGCAACAGCGCTGCCGCGATGAAATAACCGCAGACGAGCCCGATCAGCCCGGCGATCAGCGCCAGCACCACCAGCTCCAGCACCAGCATCGTGTTGACCAGCCGCGCCGACGCGCCGCAGGCGCGCAACGTCCGCAGCATCGGCAGACGCTGCTCGAAGGCGAGGCCGACGGCCGAATTGACGATGAAGAGCCCGACGAAGAATGACAACAGGCCGAAGGCGGTGAGATTGAGATGAAAACTGTCGGTGAGGCGTTCCAGCTCCGTCTCGGCATCCGGCTCAACCCGCTGCAGCTGATCGCCGACGACGCTTTGAAGCGACGTGGGCTTACCCTTCGCCTTGCCGATCAGCAACCGCGACAGCTGGTCCGGCTTGTTGAGGAGCCGCTGCGCCACGCCGATATCGACCACCAGCACGCCGGGCACGAGCTGCGGCAGCACGCGCAGCGGCGGCAGTATTGCGCCGCTGCTGATCGCCGGCACCGCACCCTCCTGCTGCTGCAAGTCACTCAGCGTCTCCCGCGCCACCAGCGTCTGGCCCGGCGGCGCGACGAAACTGCTGAGATCCGAGGCGCCAAGGCGCGGCGCATTGCCGACGTCGGTCGGCAGCGTCACCGGCTCGATGCCGAGCAGCCGCACCGAGCGTCCATTGATCTGGACGCGTCCCTCCAGTATCGGGGAGACCGGCCAGCCGGCGCGGCGCAATTTTATGAACAGCTCCTGGGAAAAGGTCGCCGTATCCAGCGCGACCAGCATCGCCGTACGTGCGCCGCCGAATGTCGCCGCGGCGCGGTCATAGGCGCTGCGGGCCTGCTGGTTGATCGCCTGCACGCCACTCCACAGCGCGGTCGCCGCAATCAGCCCGATCAGCAGCGTTGCGAACTGCATCTGGTGACGCCGCCAATGGCTGAGCAGCACGGCGAGGATCCACAGCGCGCGCCTCATGCGATGCGCCCGCCGTGCAAAGTAAGGTGGCGGTCGAGCGTCGCTGCCAGATGCAGGCTGTGCGTCACCATCAGGAAGCCGCAGCCCGTGCGCGCCACGAGATCGCGCGTCAGCGCCAGCACGTCCTCGGCGGTGGCTTCGTCCAGATTGCCCGTCGGCTCGTCCGCCAGCAGCAGCGAAGGCTTCGTCGCCAGCGCCCGGCCGATGGCGACCCGCTGCTGCTGTCCGCCCGACAATTGCTCTGGATAACGCTTGAGGAGAGTGCGAAGTCCGAGCCGTTCGATCAGCTCTTTGGTCCAGGCCGCATCATGCCGGCCGGCGATCCGTGCCTGGAAGGCGAGATTGTCCGCGACCGACAGGCTCGGGATCAGGTTGAACTGCTGAAAAACCAAGCCGACCCGGTCGCGTCGCAAGCTGGCACGTCCCGCATCCGACAGCTTGGTGACCTCGATGTCCGCCAGCCGGATCGAGCCGCTATCAGCCGCATCGAGCCCGGCGATCAGGTGCAGCAGCGTGCTCTTGCCGCTGCCGGATTCTCCCGTCAGCGCGACCCGCTCGCCAGCCGCGAGGTCGAGATCGACGCCGCGCAGCACGTGGACCGGCTCGCCGGCTGAGAAGAAGGTCTTCGAGAGATTTTTGATGTTCAGCACGATTAATGGCGCCGGACGGAATTAGCGGAATTGCTGCCTAGCACACTTGCTGCGGAAATGCCGGGGTTGCGTTGGCATCCAAGCCGTTGTTAGCTCCAAGAAGGTCAAATCAAAAAAGTGCCAAAAAGATACATGGGGAAAATAGAAGCATGAGCGCTCAGGGAACGCCGTCCGCGGCGAGCAAGCCGACAGCGACGCCGAAGGGCGCCTGGACCATCACCTTTCTCCTGTTTCTGTTCATGCTGGTGAACTTTGCCGACAAGATCGTCGTCGGTCTTGCCGGCGTGCCGATCATGGCGGACCTCAAGCTCACGCCGGAGCAATTCGGCCTGCTCGGCTCTTCGTTCTTCTTCCTGTTCTCGATCTCGGCCATCGTGGTCGGCTTCATCGTCAACAAGGTGCCGACGCGCTGGGTGCTGCTGTCGCTCGCGGTGGTTTGGGCGCTGGCGCAGTTTCCCATGGTCGGCACCGTCTCCTTCACCACGCTCCTGATCTGCCGCATCGTGCTGGGCGCCGGCGAAGGCCCGGCCTTCTCGGTCGCGGCGCACGCCATCTATAAATGGTTCCCTGACGAGAAGCGCACGTTGCCGACCGCGATCCTGTCGCAAGGCTCGGCCTTTGGCGTGATCATCGCAGTGCCGGCCTTGAACTGGATCATCGTCAACCATTCCTGGCACTATGCCTTCGGCGCGCTCGGCGTCGTCGGCCTGGTCTGGGTCTGTGCCTGGCTCGCGCTCGGCAAGGAGGGGCCGCTGGAGGATGCGCAGGCCCTCGCCGCCACCGAGACGAAGATTCCCTACATTCAGCTTCTCACCTCGCGCACCTTTCTCGGCTGCGTCGCCGCGACCTTCGGGGCCTATTGGGCGCTGTCGCTCGGGCTGACCTGGTTCACGCCCTTCATCATCAAGGGTCTCGGCTTCTCTCAGAGCCAAGCCGGCTGGATTTCCACTCTGCCCTGGATCTTCGGCGCCACCATCGTGATCCTGACGGGCTGGATCTCGCAAATGATGATGGCCCGCGGCTCGACCACGCGCATCGCTCGCGGCGTGCTCGGCTCGGTGCCGCTGGTCGTCGGCGGCCTGATCCTGGCGACGATGCCGCATGTCCAGGGCGCCGGCCTTCAGCTGGCTTTGCTCGTGGTCGGAACGGGCCTGTGCGGCGCGATCTATGTCGTCTGCCCGCCCATGCTCGGCGAGTTCACGCCGACATCGCAGCGCGGCGCCATCCTCGCGATCTACGGCGCGCTCTATACGCTTTCGGGCATCATCGCACCCGCCGTGATGGGCACCGTGATCCAGCACGCCGGCAGCATGCTCGACGGCTACATGACCGGCTTCACCATCAATGCGGCGATCATGGTCGGCTCCGGCCTGCTCGGCCTGCTGCTGCTCTGGCCGAACACCGAACGCGCCAGGTTGACGGGCGGTGCCGCCCCGCAGGCGGGCGCGCTGAAGAGCGCGGTATCGCCGACGTAAGGGTGGCGGCGCACGCCCAAGCAACACCCTCGTCCCCGGACAAGCGCGCCCCAAGGGCGCGCCGATCCGGGGTCATGACTGCGGGGCGATGTTTGGCGCCGGAACGGACGACTAGCTTTGTGGTCGCCGCTTCTGCTCCGTGAACCCTGACAGCACCACCGTCGCCGCCATGAAGATCACGGAGGCGCCGAACACCCAGTGCGGCGCGCTCTGGTCCATGATCCAGCCGAACAGCAGCGGGCTGACGATGCCGCCGAGATTGAATCCGGTGGAGACGATGCCGAAGGCACGCCCCGCAGCGCCGGGAGCAGCCGCGTTGCGCACCAGCATGTCGCGCGAGGGTGCGATCACGCCGCTGAGGAAGCCTGCGGCCGTCATCGCCGCGGTGAGAGCCCAGCCCGGCAGTGTGGCGAGTGCGATCAGCAGCACGATCGCCGCATTCGCGGCAAAGCAGGCCGCGGCGACCTGGCCGTGGCGCTCGGTTCGGTCGGCGAGCAAGCCGCCTGCGAGCACGCCGATGGCGCTGGCGCCAAGGAATGCCGTCAGCGCGATGTTGGCGGCGGAGTAGGAGGCGCCGTAGCCGCTCATCAGCGCCACCACGCCGAAATTGTTGATGCCGGCAACCGAGAGGCTCAGCAGCATGAACAGCGCGGTCAGCGTGATCAGCGCCGGCGTGATGACGGCCTGTTTTGGCGCGTTCGCGCTGCCGGGTTTTGTCTTGTGCGCGCCGGCGTCGGGAATGTTCATGGTGATCAGCAGCAGCGCCACCGCGACACCGATCGCGCCGGAGGCGATCAGCGCTCCAGTGCCACCGGACAACGTGACGAGCGCAGCGACGATGGCAGGAGCGACGGCGCCGCCGAGAAAGCCGGCAAAAGTGTGGATCGAGAAGGCGCGGCCCATCCGCGCCTCGTCCATGTGCGCGGCCAGGATCGCGTAATCGGCGGGATGGTAGACGCTGTTGGCGAGGCCCAGCAGCACGGCGCACGCGATTAGCGAGGCGTAGCTGAGGTGCAAGCCGAGCAGGATCAGCGCGAAGCCGCCGAGCGCGAGCCCGGCCAGCAGAATTCGTCGCGCGCCAAAATGGTCGACGAGATAGCCGGTCGGCGCCTGCGTCAATCCCGACACCACCGCAAACACGGTGAGTGCGAAGCCGAGCTCGATATAACCCACGCCGAGCTGGCTCTTGAGGAACGGGAACAGCATCGGAAGCACGAGCAGATGGAAATGGCTGACCCAATGCGCGATCGAGATCCCCGTCAGCGTGCGCAGCGCGCTGTCCGCCTTGCCTTGCTGCGGTGCGGCGAGAACGTCGACCATTGCAGTTCCGTCTTGCGTCCCAAAGGAGGCGCAAACTATCGGGCAGAGCGGTTATTTGTCCATGAACGCGGGCGCATGGCAGGTAGCGCGGGCGGCGGCATGAGGTTGCCTCCACTTCGCCGGAACGACTTTGGAGGATGTTGCGCCAGCGTGCGCTCAACCCGCGAGCACCGTCCTCACAACGGCTCGTCGTCCGGCCCGTAGCGGTCGCGCTTCGGGGTGGCGATGTCGCCGTCTTCGTAATCGTCATGGTCGATCTCGCGCGGAGGCTTGGGCTTTTTCGCCTTGTCTTGCGCTTGCTTATCGTCCGCGATCTTGTTGTCCGCGATCTTGGGCGGCTCGCTCGGCTTGCCGATCTTGGCCATGGCGGCTCCCGGATGGTGATGCTGCATCCGTCCTAGCCCGACATATGGGAACTTCCTGATCTATCTCAAGCACGGCACTCGGCCGTTCAGTGCACCACCGGCCCGCCTGCCTTCTTCCAGGCATCCAGACCGCCGGCGATGTGCGCGCTGTTGGAGAGGCCCGCCTCCTTGGCGGCGGCCACCGCCATCGCCGAGCGTTCGCCGAAGGCGCAGAAGAACACGACGCGGCGGCCGGTAGCGGCTGCGACCTCCCGCAGCATGCCGCCGGGCTTCAGGCTCTCCTCCACAGATTGATAGGGCGTGTGCAGCGCGCCTTCGAGCATGCCGTGCTTCATCCGCTCGTTGCTCTCGCGCAGATCGACCAGCAGGATGTCGGGCCGGCCGAGGATGCGGATCGCCTCGGCGGCGCTGAGCGCGCGGCCCTCTTTCTCGAGCTCCTCCTGATGCAGGCCGACATGCATGTTGGCAGGGACCGCCACATCCATCATCTTCGGATTGGGCAGCTTCAGATTGGCCATCAGCTCGATATATTCGTCGACCGAGCGGACCTGGAGCCGCGGATTGTAGCGCTTCTCCTCGCCGATGGTGGAGACGGTATCGCCCTTGTAGTCATGCGCCGGAAACACCATCGTCTCGTCCGGCAGCTTGAGCAGGCGGTTGAAAATCGAATCGTATTGCGCGCGCGATGAGCCGTTCTGGAAATCGGTGCGGCCGGTGCCGCGGATCAGAAGCGTATCGCCGGTGAAGACACGGTCGCCCATCAGATACGAATAGGAATCGTCGGTGTGGCCCGGCGTGTACATCACGTCGAGCGACAGGCCCTCGATCGTCACTTTGTCGCCGTCGGCGACCCGCATCGCCACCACGTCGGCCTTGGTCTGATCGCCCATCACAGTCATGCAATGGGTGCGGTCGCGCAACTCGCCGAGACCGGTGACGTGATCGGCATGCAGATGGGTGTCGATCGCCTTGACCAGCTTGAGGTCGAGCTCGCGCAGCAATTGGCAGTAGCGGTCGACCTTCTCCAACACGGGATCGAGGATCAGCGCCTCGCCGCCTGGGCGGCTCGCAAGCAGATAGCTGTAGGTGCCCGAAACACTGTCGAAGAGCTGGCGGAAGATCATGGCGGGACCTGACGTGTGGTGATTTCTAGGATTCTACTACGGGACGGGCCCCAGAGAGAAGCAAATCACTGTGTAGAGAATGAATTTTAGAAGATCTTTATTGCGCGGGTGGCCGTCCCCACCCACCCCTGTCATCGCCCGCGCAGGCGGGCGATCCAGTATTCCAGAGGCGCTGAACGGGATGAGGGGGCCGCCTTCGCGGGGAATGACACCGATTGTGTTGCGCGGACGTGCGACAAGCTCGGACAGCTCCTACGGCCGCACCACCGTGTAGCCGTTCTCCGCCAGGAACAGGACCTGCCCGACGCCCACCTGCACCGGCGTCGCCGCGGGAATGAACTCCGGCCGCTTGCCCGTCTCGCGCTCGATCGTGTCCACCGTATTGAGGCAGATGTCGAAGCGCACGCCCTGTGCGATCAGGCTCTCGACCTGCTTGCGACGCTCGCTGCCGGACAGCAGCAGATCGATACCGGGACCGAACGCCACCACTTCGACCGCGATCTTGTCAGGGTCGTAAGCCTTCAGCAGGTTGTTGGTGACGCTGAGCACCAGTGCCTGTTTCTTCGCATCGCCGTCGGAGAGCTGAAGCACGACCTTGTGCTCGGCGAACGGCTTGTCCTGCAGCGGCACCTGCTGCGCCAAAGCCGGCGGGATCGCTGCCCAGACGAGCAATGCCAGCAGCATCGCGGATGAGATTTGCGACCGCATCATCCTTGTCCTGCAATGCCTGGATTGCCCTCGACCCCTTTCAGCGTGACGCCGGAGCCGAGCCGCTCCTGAAACATCCGGCCCGAGCGCAGATATTTGCCAACGACGTCCCACACCGGCGCGCCTTGCTGGCGGTTGACCGAGGCCCAGCCTGCGACCTTGTAGCGGTGGCTGGCGCCGAGCGCCTTGCCGCCGTTGAGCTTCAGCTCGGAGATGCGGCCGCCGATCGCAGCCTCCGGCGTGCAGGTGTAGCTGAACCCGCCGGCGCGCACCATGTCGCCACCCTGCTGGTAATAGGGATCTGCGTTGAAGAGGTTGTCGCAGATGTCCTCCAGCACGTCCTTGATCTGTGCGCCGGTCATCTCCTGCACATAGGTCTCGGGATAGGTGATCGCGGTTTCCGCGAGCAGATCCTCCATGGTCAGCGCCTGGCCCGACAGCGCCGTGACGCCCCAGCGGAAGCCCGGCGACAGCGCGATCTCGGCATCGAGCTCGCTGCGCAGCGCCGTGCAGATCAACTCGTCGACGGGACCGGAAAAATTGCCCCGGCGGTAGAGCAGGCGATCGGGCGTTGTGATCTTCTCCGACCAGTCGCTCACATGCGGCGCGCGCAGCCGGCCGATCAGCTCGGCCATCCCCGGATCCGGCTTCAGCAGCTCGGAAAAAACCGGCAGCAGATGATAACGAATGTCGCTGACCTTGCCCTTGCCGATTGCGAGATCGAGCACGGCCAGGAATTTTCCGTTGGAGCCGGCATTGGTGACGAGCGTGGTTCCTCCAGCGTTCTTCACGGCAATCGGCTGCGGCACGGCGTCGTGGGTATGGCCGCCGAGGATGACGTCGATGCCGGTGACGCGGCTCGCGAGCTTGAGATCGACGTCCATACCGTTGTGCGACAGCAGGATGACGGCATCGACCTTCTCGGTGGCGCGCAGAGCATCGACATGCTTCTGCAACTCCTCTTCGCGGATGCCAAAGGTCCAGTCCGGCGTGAACCGCTTGGGATGCGCGATCGGCACGTAAGGGAACGCCTGGCCCACAATTGCGACACGATGGCCGCCGAGCTCCTTGATGACAGACGGTTTGAACACGCGCCCGCTGGCCTTGTCGAAGGCGGGGGCGTCGTTGAAGGCGGCCTCTTCGGTCAGGAAGACGTTCTGTGCCAGAAACTCGCCCTTGAAGCGCTCGAGATTGTCGCGCAGCACCTGCTCGCCATAGGTGAATTCCCAATGTCCGGTCATCGCCTCGATGTCGAGCAGATTCGCGACCTCGACCATGTCGCGGCCCTGCATGACGTTGGCAAGCCCGGTGCCCTGCCAGAGGTCGCCGCCATCGACGAGCAGCGAATGTTTTGCGCCGACGTCGCCGCGCAAGCGGTCGATCAGCGTCTTCAGATGGGCAAAGCCGCCGAGCTTGCCGAAGCGGCCCGCAGATTTCTCGAATTCGAAGCAGGTGAAGGCATAGGCATCCGCGCTGTCGGACCGGATGCCGAACCGCTCCAGGAAGGCGCGGCCAACCAGGTGCGGCGGTCGTCCCGCCATCTCGCCGATGCCGATATTGACGCTGGGCTCGCGGAAATAGACCGGATTGAGCTGCGCATGCGTGTCGGTGATGTGCAGGATGCGCGCATTGCCGAAACGCTCGATGTCATAGATGCTCGCGGTGTCGGCACCGCGCGCGAGCCGCGGCAGTCCGAGCGATGCGGCGGCTAGGCCCGCGCTCTTCAGGAAATCGCGGCGGCGGATGCCCATCTTAACTTCTCCGCGCCCTCAACGCTGTCGACTGTTCTACAAGCATATCCGGATCCGAAGGGCCGCGTCAGCGCAAGGTTTGGTGCGGCTTTCCGACAAGATCATGCTCAAAGAATGATCTGGAGCACGATGTTCTCGCGCGCCAAGCCCAGTCTAGCGGATTTCCATCGCCTTCCAGGCCTCTTTTTCGGAATTAGCCTGGAAGATCGACGCCTTCGCCAGCGCCTCGGCCTCTTTCGCTGCGGCAAATGCGCGGTCGAAATCGCCGCCATCGGCCGCCTTCTTCGCCGCCGTCAGCGTCGAGACGGTCGTGGTCCATTGGTGACGCAGGCTGGCCGCCTCCTTGGCTGCGGCTTCGGCGGCGGCATAGGCCGCCTTGTAGTCCGCTTCCGTTGCCGCGCGCGCCGACGGTAGCGCGATGGTCAACGCAACCAATGTGGCCAGGAGACATGCCCGCTTCATGGCCGCGCTCCCGGTCCCGAGATCGGCAGGCCGTTGGCGACGTAGGAGAGGAAATATTCGACGTCGCGATATTCGTCCGATTGCGGCTCCAGCGGAACCGCGCGGGTCTGGCTGTTGCAGGTGACGAAGCGGCGGCTGGTCGTGCCCATGCCGCTCCATTCGGAGCGGTAGATCGGCATCGCATTCAAAATGCCGAGCGCCGGCGCCAGAGTCTCGGCGCGGATGCGCTCGCCCGGGCTCTGCACGTGGCAGCTCGCGCAGGAGAAGTTCATCTGGCCGCGGCGGGTGTAGAAATACCGCTTCCCGTTCTCGAACGCTTCGAGCGCACGGGGATCATCGGGAATCTTGATGTCCATCGGCTTGCCGCGCGAGGTGTAGGCCATGTAGGCGGTGAGCGAGGCCATCTCGTCTTTGACGTAGGAATAGGGCGCCTCGCCATTGGCCTCGCGGCAGCGGTTCAGCGCGAGCTCCAGCGTGATGACCTTGCCTTCCTTGGTGTCGAAGTAAGGATAGTTCTGGCGGATGCCGATGCCGCCGTTCGGGAAGCAGTCGGCGTAAGTCTTGCCGTTCTTGAACGGGGTCGCAAACATTTCCTTGCCGGCGTCGAGCGCGAACTCGTAAGGCGGGAATTCTTCCTTCTCCTGCCACTGCCGCTTCATGTCCTCGTTCATGGAATAAGGACCGTTGACGAAATCCTCGCGCTTCACGTTCGGAAATTTCTGGAAGAAGAAATTCTGGAACGCCTTCGCATCAGCAACGGGATCGACCTTGTCGGCCGCGACGACGCGCGGCGAGGTGAGGGCGCACGCAACGAGTGCGGCGCCTACCGAGCCAAGCAGGAGGGAGAAGGGGGTCTTCATCACGCGATCTTCGCGGTGGTCGTATCCGACGCACCCTTGTTGTCGGTCCAGGAGATCTTGAGCTCGTCGCCCTTCTTGGCGCCCTTGAAGCTGAATTTGACGTAGGGGTCCTTGGAGACCGCCGTGCCCCAATTGGCGACAAAGACGTCCTTGCCGTTACATTCGAACTTCAGCTCCTGGATGAAGTGGGCCGGGATCAGCTCGCCCTTGGAATCCTTGACCAGGCCGGTGTCCATGGGGTGCTGAATCAGCGTCTGCACCTCGGTGATGTCGCCATTCGATGTTGCGCGCACGCGAATGCTTGATGCCATCGGACCGATCCTCCTAGCCGCCGCAGCCGCCGACGGTGACCTTCACTTCCTTGGTCGCGCTGTAGAGCTTGCCGTCAGCCTCGACGATGGCGACTAATTTGGTGGTCTTGGCCATCTTCAGCCGGTTGGCAACGCCCGGAATCGTGCCGTCGGCGATCCTGTAGGACGCGGCGAGAGCGTACGGGTTCTCCGCCACGAAGAACGAGATCGAGGTCACCTTGTCGAGCGTCGTCGTCACTGAGACCGGCACCACGCCGCCATTCTCGGCGATCTCCGGCGCGTCCAGCTTGACCTTGTCGGAGGGCTCGGCGGTCCTGCCATAGAGCGCCTTGATCGCGTCGGCCTCGCTCTTCTGCTTGAAGGCCTCTTCCGGATATTTATCGTTCGCCGCGGCGCTCGCTGGGCGGGCCGCGAACGGCAGGTTGCCGAGCCCGATCAGCGCGACCGAGGCAGCGCCCAGAAGGATCAGGCGCCGCGTCGGATGAGGGCCTGTGGTCGTGGTCATCGGAGGTCTCCTGGCCTACCGGCCGTTTACAGCGTTTGCAGGAAGTCAACGATCGCGTTGATCTCCTGTTCGGTCAAAATCCGGTTCCGGCCGAACGGCGGCATCATGGTCTGCGGATTGCGTTTGGTCTCGTCGAAGATGATCGCGGCCAGCTCGTTGCGGTCAGGGTATCTGGCCTTGATGTCCTTCAGTTCCGGCCCAATCGTCCCCGGCAGGTCGCCCCCCTGGATAACGTGGCAGGTCAGGCAATTGCCCTTGCTGCGGTCGAAGGCGAGCTTCCGGCCCTCGTTTGCCGCGGATTGGGCCTGCGCCGGGCTGGCGAGGCCGGCAGCGACGGCCAGCAGGAGGAACAGGACAGGCGTCCGGGACAAAGCAGGCAAGGCGTCATTCCGAGGCGTTATGGCGATGGTCGCGATCGCTGAAATAAAGGCGTTCCAGAGCATAAAGGACATCGCCTGACAATCGAGACTATGCACGGAGCAAAATGGAGTTAATATCTTCCGCATTGCAATTAAAGACATTATTGGTTCGGCCGATCTGGCCAACAATAAGGACAATGGGCGCGGGCCGGCTGTTTCGAGGGCGTTTTCGCGCCCATCCTGTTTTCATCGCGTTCTCGTGTTTTCAAGGGGACCTCACTTGGCTGAATATGTCGTCGAATTTGGCGGGGATGGCGGACGGGTCGCGCCCGATGGGCGGCTCGATGCGCCGGCCTTCCATCGCAACCACGAGCCGATCTGGGCGGCGCTGGAAAAGCATCTCGCCGGCACAACCGGTGACGTGGTCGAGCTCGGCAGCGGAACCGGGCAGCACGTGGTCCATTTCGCCCGTCATACGCCCGGCCTGATCTGGTGGCCGAGCGACCTCAACCAGCGCCATCTCAAGAGCATCGAGGCCTGGCGCGTTCATTCAGGCCTGCAAAACGTCCGCCCGCCCTTACGGATCGATCTCACCGACCCCGACTGGTGTCCGGAGATGAAAAGCGGGCAGGGGCCGACCAACCTTGCCGCATTGTTCTGCGCCAATGTCATTCACATCGCGCCATGGAGCGTGGCCGAAGGCCTGTTCGCCGGCGCCGGGCGCTATTTGCGCGCCGACGGCAAGCTGTTCCTCTACGGCCCGTTCAAGCGCGGCGGCAAGCACACCGCGCTCAGCAACGCCGTCTTCGACACGTCCTTGCGCGAGGGCAATCCCGAATGGGGCGTGCGCGACATCGGCGATGTCGAGGCGCTGGCGCAGGGCGTTCGCCTCCGGCTGATCGATACGATCGAAATGCCAGCGAACAATCTCACGCTGGTGTTTTCGCGGGACTGAGCGCGAGGCCGTCAGGCCTCGCCGTCCCGCCACCCGATCTTCTCCTTCAAGAACCGATAGCCCAGCACCTCGAAGCCGGCGCGCTCCTTGTTGTCCTTGCCGTAGCCGTGGCCGCCGGCTGCCGGTTCGTAGAACCAGGCCTCGTAGCCCATCGCCTGGAGCTTGGCAGCCATCTTGCGCGCGTGGCCGGGATGCACCCGGTCGTCGCGCCGTGTGGTGGCGATCAGGATCGGCGGATAGGGCTGAGCGGCCTTGACGTTGTGATAGGCCGAGTAGGTCTTCAGCCAGTCCCATTCCTCCGGCTTGTCCGGGTCGCCATATTCCGCGATCCAGCTCGCGCCCGCAAGCAGCTTGGTGTAGCGGCGCATGTCGATCAGGGGGATGGTGCAGAACAGCGCGCCGAAGCGCTCAGGGTATCGCACCAGCATGTTGGTGATGAGGATGCCGCCGTTCGATCCACCCTGTGCGGCGATGCGCTTTGACGTCGTCACGCCGCGGCGGACGAGATCGGCGGCGACGGCCGCGAAATCGTCATGCGACAGCCTCTTGCCGGCGAGCCGCCCGGCATCGTGCCAGCGCGTGCCGAACTCGCCGCCGCCGCGCAAATTCGCCTGCACAATCGTGCCGCCGCGCTCCAGCCACAGCTTGCCGAGCGCGGCATTGTAATACGGCTTCACCGAATGGGCGAAGCCGCCATAGGCGCTCATATAGACCGGTGCATCGCCGGTCTCGCCGGCAGGGCCGGTCTGGACATAGGGAATTCGCTCGCCGTCGATCGAAATGGCCTCGTGCTGCGTCACCACGAGACCATCGGCGGTGAACGTTTTCGGCGCCTGCTTGAGCACGGTCGGGCTGGCGACGCCGCGTTCGATCAACAGCAGCGACGGCGGCGTGAGTGGATCCTGCACATTGGCGAGCAGATCGCCGTTGCTTTCGGACGGATGGCGATCGAGCGGCCAGATGTCGACGACGCCGATCTGCGGCAGACCGCCAAGCATCTCGCGGCTCCAGCCCGCAGCGGATGGCGTGCAGATCTCGAAGCACGGGCGCAGCTCGTCGAGAATCGACAGCATGAGCTTGCCCGCGGCCCAGAACAGACCTTGCAACGCGCGCCGCGGCGCTGGCTCGAACAGCACCGAGAAATTGCGGCTACCGGCGAGGAACGCCGACAGCGACATGCCGAGCACCGTGTCAGCGGTATAGGTTCGGCCTTCGATGGACCAGTCCTTGCGCAGCTTGATCGCGAACCAGTCGCCATGCGCCTGCAACCAGATGCCGGTCGGCAGGTCGAACTTCGTCATCGCGCCGGCCGCATCGCGCAGCCAGATGGCGTGATTGAAGAAGTCGATCTGGTCGACGATCCAGGCGCGCGGCGCCGCGCCGGTGTCGTCGGCCATGCCGTAGATCACCATGTGATCGGCGGTGGTCTCGATAATGATCTCTGCCTGATCGACAGGCTGGCTGCGCCGCCACAGCCGAACGGTGCGCGCATATCCCGAGCTCGTGGCCATGCCCTCGCCATGCGCGCTCGACAGCAGCAGTGTGTCGGCATCGAGCCAATCCACGCCGCCCTTCGCTTCCGGCAGCGTGAACCCGCCGGCCACGAAGCTCTTGGTGTCGAGGTCGAACTCCCGCAACGTGACGGCATCGCTGCCGCCACGCGACAGGCTCAGAATCGCCCGCGAGCTTCCGGGCATCGTGGCGATCTGGCTCAGCAGCCAGTCCTCGCCTTCGCTTGCGGCGAGCTGGTCGATGTCGAGCATGGTCTCCCACGCTGGGTTGGCTTTGCGAAACTCCGCCAGCGTCGTCCGCCGCCACAGGCCCCGCGGATTGGTGGCGTCTTTCCAGAGATTGTGCAGATCGCTGCCGCGCCGGCTGACATAGGGAATGTTGTCGGGCCGGTCGTAGATCGCGGCGAGCGTGTCGCGGTCGCGCACGAATGCTGGGCCACCGAACGCGGCGAGCGTCAGTTGATTCTGCCGTTCGACGAAATCGAGTGCCTGCTTGCCTTCGATCTCTTCCAGCCAGAGCCACGGATCATCGTCGGGAGCGCTGAGCGTAGGCCTGTCGTCGACGGTCATGAGCGAAACTCCAGGAAGATCGCGGCGAATAGGATTCAATCGAGCGCAAGGCGTCAAGGGCGCCGCTCGCTATCATCCGTCCGATTGCGCCAGAGGCATGGCCCGCGCCCGTTTGCGCCGGTTGCCCGCCCTCTCGCGCCCCTCCATAGTGCCGGGATCAATGAGAGCTTCTTGAGCGCCCTTGGGGCGGAAATGCCGATGTTAGACGTGATCTCTACCGCCGAAATCGCCGACGACGCGCGCGTGCGTGCCAATGTGGTGCGCCTTGCCGCCGCGCAGGCGCTGACCGGCGCCAACTCGGCGGTGATCTTCGCCACCGGCTCGATCGTCGGCGCGACGCTCGCGCCGGACATGTCGCTCGCGACCGTGCCGCTGTCGATGTACGTGCTGGGGCTCGCCGCCGGCACCTTGCCGACCGGCGCGATCTCGCGCCGCTTCGGCCGCCGCGCCGCCTTCGTCATCGGCACCGGCCTCGGCACGCTCACTGGCCTCACCGGCTCGTTTGCGATCCTGCACGCCTCCTTCGCGCTGTTCTGCGTCGCGACTTTCCTCGGCGGCCTCTACGGCGCGGTCGCGCAATCCTACCGCTTCGCCGCCGCCGATGGCGCCAGCGCGGCCTATCGTCCCAAGGCGGTGTCCTGGGTGATGGCGGGCGGCGTCTTCGCCGGCGTGCTCGGTCCGCAGCTCGTGCAATGGACCATGGACCTCTGGCCGCCTTACCTGTTCGCCTTCAGCTTCCTGGTGCAGGCGGCGGTGGCGCTGGCCGCGATGGGCATCCTCGCCGGCGTCGACATGCCAAGGCCCGCGCCGGCCGATCTGCATGGCGGCCGGCCGCTCCTCAGCATCGTGGTCCAGCCGCGCTTCATCGCGGCCGCTTTGTGCGGCGTCATCTCCTATCCCATGATGAACCTGGTGATGACCTCGGCGCCGCTCGCCATGAAGATGTGCGGCCTCAGCGTTTCCGATTCCAATTTCGGCATTCAATGGCACATCGTCGCCATGTACGGGCCAAGCTTCTTCACGGGTGCGCTGATCGCGCGCTTCGGTGCCCCGAAGATCGTTGCGGCCGGCCTGCTGCTGGAGGCCGGCTCCGCCGGCATCGGCCTTTCCGGAATCAGCGCAATGCATTTCTGGGCGACGCTGATCGTGCTCGGGGTCGGCTGGAATTTCTCCTTCATCGGCGCCTCCGCGCTGGTGCTGGAGACGCACCGTCCGCAGGAGCGCAACAAAGTGCAGGCCTTCAACGATTTCCTGGTGTTCGGCATGATGGCGATCGGCTCGTTCTCCTCCGGCCAGCTGCTTGCCAATTACGGCTGGTCCGCGGTGAACATGGTGGTGTTCCCGCCGGTGGTTCTGGGTCTCGCCGTGCTCTCCCTGGTATCCTGGGCCCGCCGCCGCAAGGCGCGGCTGGACGCTGCGATGGGCGAGCTCCCGGATGCGATTTGACGCATGATCCGGAACCTGCGCAGCGGCTTTCCGGACCATGGTCAATAGGTTGGCAGGAGGCTGTCAGCAGCGTTGATGCTTCGATCGCGGTCGAAGTGATTTTCGGAGCTGGTGTCGTTACATGATGCTCGTCATGAAGAGACGGGCGTGAAGCAAGGCGCTCGCGGGGGAAACAAAGGAGAAGCGCAAATGCTCGACAATCCCCGGCCCGCTGCTCCAATCAACGAATCCTCTCTCCGCTACGAAGGCTGGCGCATCGTCGCGGTCTGTTTCCTGCTCGCGACCTTCGGCTGGGGGCTCGGCTTCTACGGCCAGAGCGTCTATGTCGCCGAGCTCCAGCGCGCGCATGGCTGGTCGGCGTCGCTGATCTCGTCGGGCACGACCTTCTTCTATCTGTTCGGTGCGCTGCTGGTCGTCTTCGTTGGCGAGGCCATCCAAAAGCATGGCGCGCGCCTCTGCCTGATCGCCGGCACGCTGGCGATGGCGGCGGCGGCAGTGGCGATCGGCGCGGTGCGCGAGCCCTGGCAGCTCTATCTCGCCAACGCCGTGCTCGCCTTCGGCTGGGCCGGAACCAGTCTCGCCATGATCACCAACACGATCAGCCTGTGGTTCGACCACAAGCGCGGTATGGCGATCAGTCTCGCGCTGAACGGCGCCAGTTTCGGCGGCATCGTCGGCGTGCCGCTACTGGTGGCGCTGATCGGTCATGTCGGCTTTGCCAGCGCGATGTACGCCGCGGCCGGCGCCATGCTGGTGCTGCTCCTGCCGGTGATCCTCATTCTCGTCGGCCGGCCGCCCGATCACGGCTGGCATGCGACTGCGAAGCCGAAGCCGCAATCGTCGGCGCAGATCCGCGCGCAGGCCTTGCGTGACGTCGGCTTCCTCACCGTGACGATTGCGTTTGCATTGGTGCTGTTCGCCCAGGTCGGCTTCATCGTGCATCTGATCTCGTTCCTCGATCCCGTGATCGGCCGCGAGCGCGCCGCCGTCGCGGTCGCGGTGCTGACGGCGATGGCGGTGATCGGCCGTGTGCTGTTCTCTCTGGTGATCGACCGCCTCGACCAGCGACCGGCATCGGCGCTCTCGTTCCTGAGCCAGGCGGCGGCGCTCCTCGTCATCATCAATTTTCACAATGATTACGTGCTGATCGCGGCCTGCGCGGTGTTCGGCTTCTCGGTCGGCAACCTCATCACGCTGCCGTCGCTGATCGTGCAGCAGGAGTTCGAGTCCGCCTCGTTCGGCGTGCTGATCAGCCTCAACACTGCGATCAACCAGGTCACCTACGCGTTCGGCCCCGGCGTCGTCGGCTTCCTCCGCGATCTCTCCGGCGGCTACTCGCTGCCGTTCTATCTCTGCATCGCGCTGGAAGTGATCGCCGCCGCGCTGATCATGGTGCGCGGAAGGCGCGCGAACAAGTCATAGAGACGCGACGGCGTTTCCAAAAAATTCCGTCATTGCGAGGAGCACTTGCGACGAAGCAATCCAGACTGTTTCCGCAGAGACAGCCTGGATTGCTTCGCGGAGCCTGTCATCGGGCCGCGCTGCGCGCGGACCCGTAGGCTCGCAATGACGAGGGGAGAGCGGAGCTCACGCCTCCCGCTGCTGCAACAGCGCTTCCACATCCAACCGCTTCGTAAACATCGCCAGCTTCCCATCGGGCCCGAACGGCCATCGCTCCCTCGGCTTGTCCCAATAGAGCTCGACGCCATTCTGGTCGGGGTCGCGCAAGTAAAGCGCTTCGCTGACGCCATGGTCGCTGGCGCCATCGAGCGCAATGCTCGCCGACAGCACCCGGTGCAGCGCGTCCGCCAGCGCCGGCCGCGTCGGATAGAGAATCGCGGTGTGATAGAGCCCGGTCGTGCCTGGCGGCGGCGGCGAGCCACCCTTGCTTTCCCAGGTATTGAGGCCGATGTGATGATGATAGCCGCCGGCCGAAATGAAGGCCGCGCCGGAGCCCATCCGCTGCATCAGCTCGAAGCCGAGCACGCCGCAATAGAAGCCGAGCGCACGATCGAGATCAGCGACCTTGAGATGGACGTGGCCGATCCTGGTGCCGGCGGCGATGGCTGGGCTTTGCGACATGCTGGTGCTCCGTTCACACTATGCACATAAGGCCTGCCTTGGGATCGCGCTACGGGCCGATCCCGAAACCCATTGTTTCCAAACGGGAAGCCAATCGGGGATGAAATTGATGGTGTCGGTATCAGCCCCAGGCGGAGGTGACCTCTCCCCGCTGGGGAGAGGTGAACAAAGTCCGGCGATCGTGCCCAAGGTCACTCGCTCTAGCTCAGCTCCGACACTTCGCCCTCGGGCAACCCGAATTCGAACGTGTTCAGCGTCATCGACACCATGGTGTAATAGCCGCACAGCCCGATCACCTCGACGACGCCGCGTTCACTGAGCAGTTTGACCGCCTCATCGTAGAGACCCTTCTCGACGCCATGCCCTTCGTGCAGCGACTTCGCGACGTCGTAGATCATCTTTCCCTGGGGATCGTCGAACTCAGGCGTGCGGCGGTCGCGGATCGCCTCGATGATTTTTGGATCCATGCCGCCGGCAAGCGCGAGGCGCTTATGCGCATACCATTCGTAATGCGCAGTCCAGTGCCGTGCCGTCACCAGGATCGCGATCTCCGAAAGCCTTGCCGGAAATATGGTGTCGAAGCGGAGCACCTCGCCAAGCCGCGTGGCGTGCCGCGCCATCTCGGGGCTGCTCAGCCAGGCCATCATCGGCGCCGGCGGCTTGCCGCGCTTGCCGGCAATGGATTCGTCATAGGTCTGGCGCTGGCTTTCGTTCATTTCGCCAGGCGAAAGAAGTTTCAGGCGCATCCTCGTTTCCTCTTTGTTTTCAAGCCGACATGCCCCGGATTATAGCCGAAGGCAGCGCGGCGCGCGCGGCACGGAAGTGGTTGAATTCCACGGTGCGATGGCCCAGAGTCGCGTCCAACAAGTCGATTTTGATTGATGGAAACGACAAATGGCTGAATCTAGGACCAGCGACACTGAGAGCGCCGATCTCGAACAATTCCGCAACAAGACGCGCGCCTGGCTTGAAGCCAATTGCCCGCCGGAGATGCGCAAGCCGGCGACGTCGGATGCCGACGTGTTCTGGGGCGGGCGCAACGCAAAATTCTCGTCCGAGCCGCAGCGCGTCTGGTTCGAGCGCATGCGCGACAAGGGCTGGACAGTGCCGGACTGGCCGAAGGAGTATGGCGGCGGCGGCTTGAGTGCTGCCGAACACAAGGTGCTGCGCGCCGAAATGGCAAAAATGGGCGCGCGCCCGCCGCTGTCGAGCTTCGGCATCTGGATGCTCGGGCCGGCACTGCTGAAATACGGCAACGACGCCCAGAAGAAGGAGCATCTGCCGAAGATCGCCGCGGGCGAGATCCGCTGGTGCCAGGGTTACTCCGAGCCGAACGCCGGCTCCGATCTCGCCTCGCTCCAGACCCGCGCCGAGAGCGACGGCGACGACTTCATCATCAACGGTCAGAAGATCTGGACGTCCTACGCCAACTACGCCGACTGGATCTTCTGCTTGGTCCGCACCGATCCGACCGCGAAGAAGCACGACGGCATCAGCTTCATCCTGTTCGACATGACCTCGAAGGGTGTCTCCACAAAGCCGATCCTCCTGATCTCCGGCTATTCGCCGTTCTGCGAGACCTTCTTTGACAACGTCCGCGTGCCGAAGTCGCACGTGGTCGGCCAGATCAACCGCGGCTGGGATGTCGCAAAGTATCTGCTCCAGCACGAGCGCGCGATGATCTCGGGCATGGGCGAGCGCGGCGTCGGCCGTCCACTCGGCCAGATCGCGGCTGACACCGTCGGCACCGATGCGCTGGGGCGGCTCGATGATGCCATGCTGCGTGGCCAGATCGCGCGCTTCGACGTCGACGAAGCCGCGCTTGCCGCCTGTGCCGAGCGCGCGGTCGATCTCGCCAAGGCGGGCCAAGCGCATCCGGCGTTCTCGTCCGCGATGAAATATTACGGCACCGAGCTCAACAAGCGGCGCTACGAGATCCTGATGTCGGCCGGCGGCGTCGATGCGCTGGAATGGGAGAGCGAACGCTCGAAGCAGGGCGCCCGCCCGCGCGCCTGGCTGCGCACCAAGGCCAACTCGATCGAGGGCGGCACGTCCGAGGTCATGCTCGGCATCGTCGCCAAGCGCATCCTGGATCTGCCGGGGGCGTAACGTCCCGTCGTTCCGGGGCGGTCCGCAGGACCGAACCCGGAACCTCCAGATTCCGGGTTCGATGCTGCGCATCGCCCGGAATGACAGCAACAATTCATTCCGCGCGATACTAGAGACTTAGACACATGGCCCTCGTCCTCACCGAAGAACAATCGATGCTCCGCGACTCCGCGCGCGGGCTGATCAGCGACAAGGCACCGGTGTCGCACCTGCGCCATTTGCGCGACAGCAAGGATCCCACCGGCTTCTCCAAGGAGCTTTGGCATTCCTTCGCCGAGATGGGGTTTGCCGGCCTGCTGGTCCCCGAAGAGTTCGGCGGCTCTGGCCTCGGCTATGTCGAGGCCGGTGTCGTCATGGAGGAGATCGGCCGCACCTTGATGCCTTCCCCCTTCCTCGCCACCGGCGTGGTCGCGGCCTCGGCCCTCAATCGCGGCGGCAATGCCGCGCAGAAATCGGAATATTTGCCGAAAATCGCGAGCGGCTCTCTGCTTGCGGCGCTCGCCATCGACGAAGGCGCAAAGCATCGTCCGCTCCAGACCAGCCTCCGGGCCGTGCGCGCCGGTAACGGCTTCAAGCTCTCCGGCGCCAAGGCACTGGTCGTCGACGGGCACGTCGCCGACCTCCTCATCGTCGCCGCGCGCACCGCGGGTGCTGCCGGCGAGCGTGAAGGCCTGACGCTATTCCTGGTCGACTCCAAGGCGAAAGGGATCGCGGTCGAACGCACCGTCATGGTCGATGCGCACAATGCGGCGCGGGTCGAATTCGCCAATGTCGAGGTCAATGCCGACAGCGTGCTCGGCGAGGTCGATCAGGCCGCCGGCCTGCTCGACAGCGTGCTCGATATCGGCCGGGGCGCCGTCGCCTCCGAAATGGTGGGATTGAGCGAAGAGGTGTTCAATCGCACCGTCGAGTACCTGAAGAGCCGCAAGCAATTCGGCAAGCTGATCGGCGAATTCCAGGCGCTCCAGCACCGCGCCGCCGAACTCTACATCGACATCGAGATCACCCGCGCCGCCGTCATGAAGGCGCTTCAGGCGCTGGATGCCGATGTCGCCAAAGCAGCCTCAGCCGTGGCGGTCGCCAAGGCCCGCGCCGGCACCACCTCGACGCGCGCGGTGCACGAAGGCGTGCAGATGCACGGCGGCATGGGCATGACCGACCAGTTCGACATCGGCTTCTTCATGAAGCGCGCACGGGTCTGCGAGGAACTGTTCGGCGACGCCAATTACCACACTGAGCAACTGGCACGGGCGCGGGGATATTAGGCGCACCGTCACGTCACCCTCGGTGTCATCGCCCGCGAAGGCGGGCGATCCAGTACGCCGCGGTTTTCCGGATACGATTGACATCTCGTAATACTGGATCGCCCGGTCTAAGCCGGGTGACGACAGTTGAGAATGTGACAGCGCTTGCCCCAAGCTCGTCATTGCGAGGAGCCCTTGCGACGAAGCAATCCAGACTGCGTCCGTGGAAAGATTCTGGATTGCTTCGCTTCGCTCGTAATGACGGCGGAGGGATCTCCTACCTCATTGGCGGTGCATACTGCACACCACCGGCATTCCACAGCTGGTTCATGCCGCGCGGGATCTTCAGCCTGGACTTCTCGCCGATGTTGCGGTCGTACATCTCGCCGTAATTGCCGACATGGCGGATGATGCGGGCGGCCCAGTCCTTGGTGAGGCCGAGCTGCTCGCCGTAATTGCCCTCGGTGCCGACGAGGCGCATCACTTCCGGCTTCTTCGACTTCAGGGCTTCGTCGATGTTCTCCGAGGTCACCCCCAACTCCTCGGCGTTGATCATCGCATAGAGCGTCCACTTCACGATCATCATCCAGTCGTCGTCGCGCTGGCGCACGACCGGGGCGAGCGGCTCCTTGGAGATCATGTCCGGCAGGATCATGTGGTCGCCGGGTTTTGAGAGGTTCAGCCTGAGCGCATAGAGCTGGGAGACGTCGGCGCTCAGCGTATCGCACTTACCGGTGTCGTAGGCTTTCACCACGTCGTCGAGCTTGTCGAACTTCACCTCGTCATACTTCATGTTGTTGGCACGGAAGTAATCGACGACATTGAGTGCCGTGGTGGTGCCGGACTGGACGCAGACCTTGCTGCCGGTCAGGTCGAGCGACGTCTCCTTGTTGCGCGAGCGCGGCAGCATGAAACCTGCGCCGTCATAATAGGCCACGGCCGGGAAATAGAGGTCGTAGTCGAGCTCGCGCGCCATGCTCCAGGTCGAGTTGCGGGAGAGGATGTCCACCTTCCGGCTCTGCAATTCCTTGAAGCGCTCGCTGGCATCGAGCGCGACGAACTTCGCCTTGCCCGGATCGTTGAAGATCGCCGCGGCCACCGCGCGGCAGAAATCGACGTCGAAGCCGGTCCAATTGCCCTTGTCGTCCGGGATCGAGAAGCCCGGCAGGCCCTTGTTGACGCCGCACAGCACCTCGCCACGGCGCACGGTCCGCTTCAGGGTGCGGGTGTCGTAGAATTCATAGATGATGGCCAGAACGGCGACCAGCACGGCGACCGCGAGCCCGATCAGCAGGCCGCCTCGAAAAGTGCGCATCATGTTGCTCTCTCGAAAAATCGGGAAAAGGAATATTCGCTAAGGCGAGGAAGATCAGAGCTCAGGCTTCTGCCGGATGACAACCTTGGTCCCGACCGGGACGCGATCGTAGAGATCGGCGACGTCATTGTTGACCAGGCGGAAGCAACCCGAGGACACCTTGGTGCCGATCGTATCCGGACGGTTGGTGCCGTGGATGCGGTAGACCGTGGTGCCCAGATACATGGCGCGGGCGCCGAGCGGGTTGCCAGGGCCGCCGGCCATGAAACGCGGCAGATAGGGCTGGCGCTGGATCATCTCGGGCGGCGGCGTCCAGTCCGGCCATTCCTTCTTGTTGGTGATGTTCACCAGCCCCTGCCACTGGAAACCGTCGCGGCCGACGCCGATGCCGTAGCGGATCGCGCGCCCGCCGGGCTGCACCAGATAAAGGTGCCGCTCGGCCGTCGAGATGATGATGGTACCGGGCGCCTCGGTGGTGCGGAAGTAGACCACCTGCTTCTGCCATTCCTGGTCGAGCTGGTAGCCGTCATCGGCGATCAAGCCCGGCTCGTCGCCGCGATCAGGCTGCTGCGCGAAGACGTGGGGAGCCGACAGGATCAGGCCCATCGCAGCCACAAACATCCCGGTCAGGCGACGAAAATCCGTCATGTAAAAGCTCTCCCCGCTGCCACAGCGCAAATCATTTCAGAACCATCAAACCTGAGGGGCAGGTTCATGGCAAGTTGATGGCGCGCCGCCCTAGTATGTCACGAGAATGCTTTGGTTTTTTGACGGGCGGCGCAATGCCACAAACAGGGGATGGCGCGAAAAGCATATATTGTCGCGGCAGGTCGGCGCACTCGCTTTCCCCGCGTGTGGAGAAGGGGATCGCATAGGACTTCCCGGCGGCCTAAGCGCGCGCCTCGTCCGTCGAGACGGCGCTCACGCGCCTCTTCAGGATGAGGCTAAGAGGCATCGCGGCATCACTCAAATTGCTGCCGCGGACTCCGTTCCTCATCCTGAGCGCCCGCCGGAGGCGGGCGTCTGGAAGGATGGCCGCAGGCGATTTGTCAGCTCCTCTCCAGATGCGACCGCTCTGTCGCAAGCAGGGTGAGAGCTAAATCCGGTTATTCTCCGCCGCGATCCCCAGCCGCCGGACGATCTCGGCGCCCACGGCGCGGGCCTCGAGCCGCGAGCCGATGCGGGGGCTGCGGAAGCGCCGCCCGGAGTGCAACCGGATCACGACGATGCAGTGCTCGTCCTCGGATCGGCCGCGGCGCTCGACCGTGATCGCCTTCACGTCGCCGCCCTCGATATGGTCGGCGCGCGGCGTGCCGTCGCCCCACAGGCGTTCGACGCGAATATCCCGTTGCCGGATGATCCAGAAAGCGCCGGTCACGAGATTGGCGTATCTGTGCACGGCGAACGCGGCGATCGCGCCAACCGGCAGCAGCATGATGTCGATCGGTCCGGGCGGCAGTCCGCGCCAGAGTTTGTAGGCGTAGGGAACGGCGCACAGTGCGACAGCGATCAACGCCACGATGCGGATGTCGCGCGCGGAAAACGGCTCGAGGGGTTCGCCGAGATGCATCTCGGGATTGCTGGCATCGAGTGGATTGCTAGGTGCCTCGACGTTGGGAACGCCGAATTGCGCGGCGATCTGGGCCACGGTATCGCGCACATGCGTGACGTCGGAGATCGGTGGGGACGTTAGGCGTTCCCCGGAGGCCAGCGTGAAGGCCAGCTGGAAGCGGGCTTTCGCCCTCTTACTGCCGGGAACCTGCAATTCCCTGATGTCGTCCTTCGGGACGACCCGCGTGCGGAGCTTTCCGAAAGGACGCTGTTGCCCGATCAGGATCTCGTTCGGTGTGATGATCCACACCACCGCCGGCGCCAGCATAATCCCGCAGACGAATGCCGCGCCCAGGAGGAGAGCGGCCACCGAGATGGTCACTTCCAGTGCGTCGTGCGTGAACAGGCCCGGCGTGAAGCACAGCGCAACCGCGGCCGCAGAGCCGGCCATGATCAGCCGCTGCGCGATCGAGGAGCCTTCACGAAGGCGGATGTCGGTGCTGGTGGTCGCGTCCATCGCGGGCGGCTGATTCCGGGGCTGCGAAACTCCACGGACGGCTCCGTGGAGTCAAGCAACAAGGACGACAGATGAAGCCGGCGGGGCGATGCCGGCGCGGCAGCTGTTCACGTTCAGGAGCCGCGCCACCGTCTGGTCGTAGCTGCCTTCGCCTTCGTGCTGGAACACGATCTTGCCGGTCTGGTCGATGATGTACTGCGCCGGCCAATATCGGTTGCGGTAGGCGTTCCAGGTCTTGGAATCGTTGTCCTGCGCCACCGGATAGGTGATGCCGTGGCGTTTCAGCGCAGCCTGCACGTTGGAGGCGGAACGCTCGAACGGGAATTCCGGCGTGTGCACGCCGACAACGATAAGGCCTTTGTCCTTGTACTTGGCGTAGAGGTCGGTGACGTGCGGCAGCGTGTTGACGCAGTTGACGCAGCCATAGGTCCAGAAGTCGACCAGCACGACCTTGCCGCGCAGCTCGGCCATGCTCAGCGGTTTCGAGTTGAACCAGGTGTTGATGCCGGTGAAGTCGGGCGCGGTCTGCTGGCTCGCGGCCGCGGTGACGACGGGCGCAGCGCGTGCGGCCTCGTCGCAGATGCCGGGGATGACGGCGCCTGATATGGTCATGCTGATCAGGGCGGTGGCCACAGCGAGCAGTTTGAAAGTCATGAACGAGTCCTCCGGTTGAGATGCGCGATGATCACAGGCCGATCTGGCCGGTGGGATAGAAGCCGGTAAGCCACGCCACGATCAGCGTGTCGTATTGAAAATAGGCCGCAACCGCGAAGGCGTCACAACGATGCCAAAGCCCTGCTGCAGCCGCGGCGAGATGCGGGCGAGGCTGCGCACCCGCGTGCTGGCGGCCTGGCCGCCATAGGCGATGGCCAGCATCGGGATCGCCGCGCCGATGGCGTAGGCGACCAGCAGCGTGCCGGCCCAGGTCAGATTCTTGGAGGTCGCAACCAGCGTCAGGATCGAGCCGAGCACCGGACCGGCGCAGGGCGTCCAGACCAGGCCGGGCGTGGTGCCGAGCACGAGCCCACCCAGTGCGCCCTCGCGCTGGATGGCGCTAGAGCTGCCGAGATCGAGCCAGCCATTGAGCCGGATCGACAGCCATTCGAACGGCGTCGGCCACAGCATCAACAGGCCGAAGCCGAGCAGCAGGATGGACGCGGCCTCACGCAACACGTTCGGATCGAAATCGAACAGCCGCGTGATTGCTCCGAGCAGCAGCGCGGTGGCCGAGAACGACATGACGAAGCCGAGCGCGATCATGGCGGGGCGCAAGTGCCCCGCGCGCCCGATCGAGGCGCCGAGCAGGATCGGCAGCATCGGCAGCGTGCACGGCGCGGCGATAGTCAGGATTCCGGCAAGGACGGCGAAGAGAAGTTCGAGCATGGAGCCACTCGTGCATGAGGTCACGAGGGCTGTTCGGGATGGATGTGTCAGACGTTACGCAGCGTCACGCCTCGTGACGAGCGAGCTGCGTACCACGACGGCGGTGCGCCCCCTCTCCCGC
Organism: Bradyrhizobium sp. 164; assembly: GCF_023073715.1. Taxonomy (GTDB): domain Bacteria; phylum Pseudomonadota; class Alphaproteobacteria; order Rhizobiales; family Xanthobacteraceae; genus Bradyrhizobium. The sequence goes on along the minus strand of NZ_JADPKA010000018.1, from coordinate 80,346 downwards.
AAGCGGGAGAGGCGGGAGCGCGCGGCACGAGTCTAGCCCCAAACACAAAACGACCCGGAGGGGGGCATCCCGTCCGGGTCGCTGGAGGTCCTTGGGAGGTTTAAGCAAAACCGTATGTCAGTTTTATAGGAGGGAAGTTTTTCCGCCTGATGTTGTGCTTTGTTTCAATTGTTTCGTCGGCGGTAACACTTCCGTGTCCGGGGATGGGGCCAAAGGAGCGGTCCTATCCCATTGAATCCATTGAGCTTAGGCGGCGAAACGATCCACGCCGGCGCCCTTAAGCAAATCGGCCAGTTGTTTGCGGGCGTAGAACATCCGCGTCTTCACCGTGCTCTGCGGGATGCCGATGATCTGGCCGACCTCCTCCACCGACTTCTCGTGGTAGTAGACGAGATTGATGATCTCGCGGTGGGCGGGCGACAGCTTCTGCACGCAGGCGCGGAGGATGGCGCTGGTATCGTTGCGATCGAGCGAGGTCTCGGGCGTCTCGGCATCGTCGGGGATCTGGCGCACGTCCTCCTGGTCGATGTCCTCGAAGCGCCGCTGGCGCATCGCGGTCAGCGCCTTGAAGCGGGCGATCGAGAGCAGCCAGGTCGAGACCTGCGAGCGGCCTTGGAACTGGCCTGCGGTCCGCCACACGTCCAGAAACACCTGACTGACCAGATCTTCCGCCGTGGTGGCATCGCGCACGATGCGCAGGATGAAGCGGTACACCCGAACGTTATGGCGGCAGTACAGCATGTGCATGGCCGTCCGGTTGCCGTCGGCGATGCTTTCGAGAAGCATATCGTCCGAAGTCGCCTGAACGGCAATGATGCTGTGGCTGGCTTGGGCGTTGATGGCAATGACGTTCGGCATGGACTTAGCTCCCCGTAGCGCCGCAACCGAGCGGCGTTTCCTTAAGCCGGAGTGTTAATGAGCCAACGTTTCGGGACGTCTGCACGAAAAGGAGAAAATGGTTTCGTGCGCCGCCAAATTGTTTCTTCGGAAGGGGTGCGACGAAACATTCGGGGCAAAAAATCGTGGAATTTCAATGTGCGGAAAATACGGGATAGGGGGGTAAAGCCGGGCGTACGCGCCGGGAACGGATTTCCGGCCCTTGCGTTTGGTGCGCCAAACACTCTCCTGTCGTCCCGGGTTCGCTTCGCGCCTAAGGGCGCGCTTGTCCGGGACGACAACTTTATTTGCCGCGCGATTTACGCCTTCTCGCCGGCCGGCGAGAACAGATAGCCGCCGCCGCGGATGGTGCGGATCACGGCGGGTTTTGCCGGGTCGGGCTCGATCTTGCGGCGGATGCGCATGATGCGCAGGTCGACCGCGCGGTCGAAGGCCTCGGCGTCGCGCGCGTTGGCGAGCTCCAGCAGGCGCTCGCGCGACAGCACGCGTTTCGGATTGGCCGCGAACACTTTGAGCAGCCCGAACTCGGAGGCGGTCAGCGGATGCTCGTTGCCCTCGTCGTCGCGCAAGGCCTGCGCTTCGAGATCGAGCCATTTGGTGCCGAAGCGCACCAATTGGTCCTTGTCGGACTTTGCGGCCGCGGCGTCCGGCGCGGCAGCCTTGGCCGGCCCGCTTCGCCGCAGCACCGAACGGATGCGCGCCATCAGCTCGCGCAGCTCGCACGGTTTTGCCACGTAATCATCGGCGCCGAGCTCGAGCCCGACGACGCGGTCGATCGGGCTCGCGGTCGCCGTCAGCATGATCACGGGCACGTTGATGCGGCTCTTGAGATCGCGGATGATCGAGAGCCCGTCTTCCTCGGGCATGTTGAGGTCGAGTACGACGAGGTCGGGCATGCTGCCCTGGATCGCGGCGCGCAAGGACTTGCCGCCGTCGCACAGCGTCACGGTGAAGCCGTGCATCTTGAGGTAATCGCCGACCATCTCCCGGGCCGGGGCCTCGTCGTCGACGATCATGATGTGCTGGCTTTGGGTCATGGTCTTGAGATCACGGCATTTCGGTCGCGGGGAGGGTGATGGTGAAGGTCGAGCCCTTGCCAGGGCCGTCGCTGTTGGCGGTCACCTCGCCGCCATGCATGTCGATAATGCGCTTGACGATGGACAACCCAAGCCCCGTCGAGCTCTCGCCGGCGGTCGGCTTTGCGGACAGGCGCTGGAACCGACCGAACAAGCGGCCGAGATCCTCCGGCGACAGGCCGGCACCCTCGTCGCTGACCCGGACGGTGGTTTCGGTACCCTCATGGGTCACGGCGACGGTGATCTTGCCGCCGATCGGCGAGTATTTGATGGCGTTGCTGATGAGGTTGTCGATCGCCTCGCGGATGCGGTCGGTATCGCACATGGTGACGATGTTGGGCGGCGCGGCGACGCTGATCGTCTGCTGCTTGTTGACGGCGAGCGGCTGGTTGGCATCGGCGACCTCCTTGACCAGGGCCGCGACGTCGACCGGCTCGCGGCGAATGGTGATGTCGAAAGCATCGGCCATCGCGTCCGAAATCAGGTGATCGACCATCGTGGTCAGCCGCTTGGTGGCATCACGGATGTGATCGACCTGAGCAACCACGCCGCTTTCCGATGCGCCGGTCGAGATCAGCTCCTTCAGCATCTCGGTGCGGCCGAGGATGACGCCGAGCGGATTCTTCAGATCGTGCGCGACGGTGCCCAAAATCTCGTTCTTGAAGCCGTTGGCGCGCTGGAGCCGCAGCCATTGCGCGGACAGGCGGCGGTTGGCCTGCATCAGCGCGCGGGTGCGCTGGGCGACGCGATCCTCCAGCTGCGTGTTGGCGTCCTGAAGCTGCTGATAGAGGATCACATTGTCGAAGGCGATCGAGAGCCGGCTGGAGAAGATCTCGACCAGCGAACGGTCGGTCTCGGACAGTTCGCGCTCGGCCTGGAGCAGCACCACCACCTCGCGGCCGCTGCCGGTGCGCAAGTAGATCACGCTGCGGTGGTCGGCGAATTCGTTCTTGCGGCGCTGGAACGCGGCTTCCACCATCTCGCGCAGATCGGGATCAAGCGCCTTCGATGTCGTGCTGCCGATGAAGCGGCTGTAGCAGCCGCTGCCGGCGAGCACCGAGAGCTCGGGGTCGATGCCGCCATTGTCGCGCAAGACCAGGATGCCGGCGCAGTCGACGTTGAGCAGCGAGGCGAGCTGGGTCAGCACGCCCTCGGCGAGCCGCTGCATCGACTTGAAGTCGTACAGCGTCGAGGCGGCGTCGATGATGATCTCGAGCCCGCGCCGCGTCTGCACCATGCGCTCGAGCTGCTGATAGGAGCGCAGCGCCGCGGTCAGCGAGGTAAACAGCTTGTCGGCGGTGAGCTCGGTCTTGGCCTTGTAGTCGTTGATGTCGTACTGCACGATCACCCGCCGCTCGGGCGCCTGGCCGGGCTGCCCGGTGCGCAGGATGATGCGGACAGTCTCGTTCTTGATCTCGTTGCGGATGAATTCGACGAGCTCGAGGCCTGCGACGTCGGTCTCCATGATGACGTCGAGCAGCACGGCGGCGATGTCGCCGTGCTCGGCCATCAGCTTGCGACCTTCTGCCGCGGAATAGGCCGACAGGATCTCCAGGCGCTGGCCGTTGAGGCTGTAGTCGGACAGCGCGAAACGGGTGCCGTCATGCACGGCCGGATCGTCGTCGATGACGGCGATCTTCCATTTCCGGGTGTTGGCATCCTCCGACGCGGTACCGGTGTCGTCGATCAGGTGGAGGACATCGTCCTGTTCGGCCATTGAGAAGTCCCGTCACTTTCTGTGCTTTGCGCGCCGCCCTTGGCAATGCGCGGCATGATAATGCGAAATGTAGTGCCTTGTCCCAGCTTGGATTCCAGCATCATGCGGCCGCCGAGCTGCTGGGTGACGAGGTTATAGACGATATGGAGGCCAAGTCCCGTGCCGCCTTCATTGCGCCGGGTGGTAAAGAAAGGGTCAAAGGCCTGGCGCTGCACGTCGGGGGTCATGCCGGCGCCGTCATCGGTGAAGCTGATCTCGATGTCGTCGGTCCCGCGCGGCCGCGCCGAGATGATGATGGTGCCGGCACGTCCGTCGGCGAAGGCGTGGTTGGCGGCATTGAGGAACAGGTTGGTCAGAATCTGGCCGTAGGAGCCGGGATAGCCGTCGAGCAGGAGCCCTTCGGGCACGTCGACCTGAAGCGTGATCGGCGAGCGCTTCAGCACCGGGCGCAAGCTGGCGATGATCTGCTCGGTGGCCTCGCTGAGCGAGAACTGCCGACGCTCGGCATGGGAGCGGTCGACCGCGACCTGCTTGAACGACTGGATCAGCTCGCCGGCGCGCTGGAGGTTGGCAACCAGCTGCTGCGAGGCCTCGCGCGAGGACTGCACGAATTCTTCCAGCTGCGAGCGGCGCAGGCCCCCATCGCCCTTGAGCTGCGCCTCGAAGATCTCGCTTCGCCGGGCAAAGCTCGAAGCGACCGTCAGGCTGATGCCGATCGGATTGTTGACCTCGTGGGCGACGCCGGCAACCAAGCCGCCGAGCGCGGCGAGGCGCTCGGCGTCGATCAGATTCTGCTGTGCGGTGTTGAGCTCGAGCAGCGCACTCTCGGCTTTTTCCTTCGACGCGCGCAGCTCGTCCTCGGTCTGGCGCTTGGCGATGGCGTTCTCGCGGAACACTTCCACGGCGCGCGCCATCGCGCCGACCTCGTCGCGTGCCTTGGTGCCCTGCACCTCGCGGCCGAGGTCGCCGAGCGTGATCGCGCGCATCGCCGTCATGAGCTGCTGGAGCGGCAGGCGGATCGACAGCGCGATCAAGACGCCGGCGGCGAGGATGATGCCGAGGAAGATCACCGCAACGGAGAGTACGCGGCGAGAGATGTCGGCCAGCGTGCGGTCGAAAGTCTCCTGCGCCTTCTGCTCGCGGTGGCGCATCTTGGTCGAGAGGTCGTCGATGGCGCCGATCGCCTCGGCTTGGCTGGCGTCGATGGTGTTGCGCAACAGCTCGGTGCGGCTCGCCAGCTGCTCGGACAGTTTTGCAAAGCCCTCGCGCAAGGACGCGGTGCGGTCCGCGAGCCGCCGCAAGGCCATGCGCTGGAGGTCGTTGTCGGCGAGGTCGATCATGACCGGGATGGTCTTCTCGATCGTCTCGGTGTTGCGCCGCGCGTCGTCGGCCGCGCCTGACGACAGCGACAGATAGTACGAATTGGCCGCGACCAGCATCGCGGTGAAAGCCTCGCGGGATTTTCCGAGCGAGGGCCAGATCAGCGCGTCGCGATGGCCGGTGGCGCCTTCGATGATGGAATAGAGCCCGGCCATGTCCCTGGCCGGACCCTGCACCTGCTCCTCATAGGTCTTGGCGATGGTGGCTTGCACGCTGCGCAGCTCGCCAAAGCCGTTGAGGAAGCGGTCGGTGGTGCGCTCGAGCTCCTCGACCGAGCCTGACAGCATCGGGTCCTTGGTGGCGCGGCCCGTCAGCGTGCCCAGCACCGCCTCGCGCAGCAGCAGGATCTCGGCGAACAGGTCCGGGCTCGGCTGGTTGATGTAGCGGTGGATCAGGTTTTGCAGCCGCCCGGTCTCGCTTTCGAGCAGCGCCAGGATCCGGTCGGACTCGCGCACCTGGCGCACGTCGTCCCAGGCCGAGCCCAGCACTTGCACGCCGTTCCAGATCATCGCGACCAGCACCACCACCACGGCGGAGTTCAGCGCCGCGATTGACAGGATGCGCCAGCGGATCGGCACCGCCCGGAGCGCGGCGACGATGCGCGCGCGCACCCGTCCGAGCGGGCCGGGCGGCCTCTCTGCGGTCTCGCTGTGTCCGAGCCCAGCCAAGAAGCTCTACTCCACCTTGCGAATGCGTTCGATCAGCGCGGCCGCGGCCGGATCACGCCCAGCCTTGGCATAGATTGGGGCCATCGCCTCCTCGAACGGCTTGCGGTCGACGTCCTTGATGACCGTGACGCCCGCGTCCTGGGCCTTGCGCTGCGACTGCTCCTCGAGATCGCGCCATTTCTCGCGCATGAAGCGGCCAGAGCGCTGCGCGGCCTCCCTGAAGATCACCTGCTCCTCCGCCGAGAGGCTCTTCCAGGCCTTCAGCGAGATCACCAGCACTTCCGGGCTCATCGTGTGCTCGGTGAGCGTGTAATGGCCGGCGTGTTTGTAATGGTCTGTCGTCACGAAGGATGGCCAGTTGTTTTCGGCGCCGTCGATCAGGTGGTTGGCAAGCCCGGTGAGCACCTGCCCGTAAGGCAGCTCGACCGCTTCGGCGCCGAGCGCGCGCATCATCTGGCTCATCAACTCCGACTGCTGTACCCGGATCCGCATTCCCTTGAGATCGGCGACGCTTCGGACCGGGCGGAGAGCGTTGTAGATCGACCGCGCGCCGGAATCGTAGAAGGCGAGCCCGACGAACCCATAGGGCTCGAAGCTGCCGAGGATCTCGCTGCCGATCGGCCCGTCCAGCACCTTCTGCATGTGCTCGATGGACCGAAACAGGAACGGCATGGCCAGCACATTCATCGCCGGAACGAAATTGCCGATCAGCGCCACGTTGGTCCGGTTGAGGTCGATCGCGCCAGCGCGGGTCTGCTCGATGGTCTCCTTTTCCTCACCGAGCTGGCGGGAGTGGAACACCTTGATCTCGTGCCGGCCGCCGGTGCGCTCGGCGATCAGCGTCCCCATGTAGCGCAGCGCCTGGACGGTCGGGTAATCCTCGGTCTGGGTATCGGCGGCGCGAAATTCGCGCGCAACGGCGTCCGTTGCACAGACGGCAAGCAGAAGCGCGACGAAGATCACCCCGGTCCGCGAGAGTTCGGCACGGCTCAGCACTGGCACACTCAACCCCTCAGTGGTGCAGTCTGTGGCGGAAGGAAAAGGTTCAACGCAATCTAGCAGATGGTAAAGGGAAGGCCATCCCGCTCCGGGCGGTGGGCCGATTGTGCGGCGCGGCCGCCGCGCATTCCCGGTTGAAACTGCCAATGCCGCGCCTTAAGCAGGGCAGCCGCCTTTTGTCGCGCGCGCCGGGAAGAGCCATCGTGATTTCAGCATTGCGCTTTTTGCAGGTCGCCGCCGTCTTTGCGGCTGTCGCCTGGGCCACTCCGGTGCGTGCCGCCACGGACATCGCGCTGTGGCACGCGATGTCCGGCGAGCTCGGCCGGCAGCTCGACAAGCTTGCCGCTGACTTCAACGCTTCGCAATCCGATTACCGGATCGTGCCTGCGTACAAGGGCAATTACACCGAAACGGTGACGGCGGCGATCTTCGCCTTCCGCTCGCGCAGCCAGCCCGCGATCGTCCAGGTCAATGAGGTCGCCACCGCCACCATGACCGCAGCGAAGGGCGCGATCTATCCGGTGTTCAGCCTGATGCGGGACCAGGGCGAGCCGTTCTCGCTGAGCGATTACCTCCCCGCCGTCTCCGGCTATTACACCGATGCAGCCGGCAATCTGTTGTCATTCCCGTTCAATTCTTCGACGCCGATCCTCTACTACAACAAGACCATGTTCCGGGATGCGGGCCTCGATCCGGAAACGCCGCCGAAGACCTGGCCGGAATTGGGACTAGCTGCAAAGCGCCTGCGCGAGCGCGGTGCTCCTTGCGGCTTCACCACGTCCTGGCCGTCCTGGATCCATGTCGAGAATTTCTCCGCCTTTCACAATCTGCCGCTGGCGACGCGGGCGAACGGCTTTGCCGGGCTGGATGCGGAATTGACCATCAACAATCCGTCTCTCGTGCATCACATCGCAGTGCTCAGCGAGTGGCGGAAGACCAAGCTGTTCGACTACAGCGGCCGCGGACAAGCGGCCGAGCCGCGTTTCCAGAACGGCGAATGCGGCATCTTCATCGGCTCCTCGGCAACGCGGGCCGACATCAAGGCGAATTCGAAGTTCGAGATCGGCTACGGCATGATGCCGTACTGGCCCGACGTGAACGGCGCGCCGCAGAATTCGATCATCGGCGGTGCCACGCTCTGGGTGCTGCGCGACCGGCCGCGCGAGGAATACAAGGGCGTGGCGCGGTTCTTCGCCTATCTGTCGCAGCCCGGCGTGCAGGCCGCCTGGCATCAGAACACCGGCTATCTGCCGATCACCCGCGCCGCCTTCGAGCTGACGCGGGCGCAGGGATTCTACGAGCGCAATCCCGGCTCGGCGATCTCGTTCGAGCAGATCACGCTGCATCCGCCGACGGAGAACTCCAAGGGCGTCCGGCTTGGCTCCTTCATTCTGATCCGCGGCGTGATCGAGGACGAGCTGGAGCAGGCTTTCTCCGGCCACAAGAGCGCGCAAGCCGCGCTGGATTCGGCAGTCGAGCGCGGTAACAAGCTCTTGCGCCAGTTCGAGCGTGCCAGCCCGGAGCGGTAGGCACCTCGGTGCCGTCGCAAAGAAGGTGCGCTCCCTCCCCCGCCTGCGGGGGAGGGCAGGGGAGAGGGTTGACTCCGCAACGGGACAATCCCCTAGAGGAGAAAACCCTCACCCGACGCTTCGCGTCGACCTCTCCCGCAAGCGGGAGAGGTGCACCGCCTGCTCGGTTTGCACTGAGTCAATCAAGCTTCTCTTGCTGAGTGAATGCGGATGACCAAAGGTCCGTCGCAACAGCTGCCTCACCTCACCGATGCCGCAAGCTTCCGCGCCTTCCGCTCCGCGTCCGCGCAATGGCTGCCGATCGCGCTCGACATCGCCCGCAGCCACGGCCTCGATGCCGGCTCGCCGCAGGTATTTGCGACCGGAACCAATCTCGTGGTCGGCCTCGGCGACACGCTGATCCTGAAGATCTTCCCGCCGCTGCTCGCAGCGCAGTTCGCCTCGGAGCGCGCCTCGCTGACGCAGCTCGCCGGCCGTCTGCACCTGCCGATCCCCGAGATCGTCGCGGACGGGATGCGCGACGGCTGGCCCTATCTCGTCATCACGCGGCTTGCCGGCACGCTGGGCTCGGAGGTCTGGCCCTCACTGCCGGAGCGGCAGAAGGAGCGTCTGCTGCGCCAGATCGGAGAGATCATCGCCTCCGTGCAGCGCGTTCCGCTAGGGGAGCTCGCGTCCATCGAGCCGCGCTGGGACGCGTTCATGCACGCCCAGATGCAGGGCTGTAAGGCGCGGCACACGCGCCTCGGTCTCGCGCCGAAATTCCTCGCCGGCCTCGACGATCTCCTGCGCGATGCGGCAAAACTCATTCCAATGGATGCGCCGCCGGTGATCCTGATCGGCGAATACATTCCGGAGAATTTTCTGCTCGCCTGTGATGACGGCCAATGGTCGCTCGCCGGCCTGTTTGACTTCGGCGACGTCCTGACGGGGTGGCGCGATTACGATTTGCTCGGGCCCAGCGCTTTCATGGCGGCGGGACGGCCGGGCAGGGTGCGCAGCCTGCTCGACGGCTTTGGCTATGCAAAGCTCGACTTCGCGCTCAAGCGGCGCCTGATGGCGCTGATGCTGCTGCACCGGGCCAGCGACCTCAACAGCCACATCTGTGTCGAAGGCTGGCAGGAGAGGGCGAATGATCTGGTCGAATTGCAGGAGCTGATCTGGCCTGGGTGATCCCGCCCCACAGTCCGGGGCGCTGCGGAGCGGCAAGCCCGGAATCATTGTCCCGCGCATTCTGCGGCTGGATGGATTCCGGGCTCGATGCTGCGCATCGCCCTGGAATGACGGCCAATCCTCATCGCTTCAGCAGGTCGCCACGCTACCTGCTCAAGGGATTCTGCTATCGCCTCTGAATGGGCCTCTGCGCTCCGGCTTAATATTTAGGCAATTTCCTGTCCTTGTATGCAGAAGAGGAGCGTGCCGCATCGGCTGTGAAAGGCCTCCTGCCTTCATTTTCGTGGAATACCAATGTCTTAGGATCAGGCTAAGCCTCCATTAAGCCTTGGCACGAACCTTGCGAATCCGGCTCCAACCAAAAACTTTGTGTTGGAGCGATTTCATGAAGCGCCGCGATTTCCTCAAGTCCGTTTCCGGATTGGCCGCTGGCGCGGCGCTCCCGGCCATGCCCTCGATGATCTCCTCGGCCGAAGCCGATGCGCGCTCCGAGACGCTGCTGATCGTCTCCGAGGGCGGCCCCAACAATCTCGACATCCACGGCGTCGGCACCAACGTGCCCGGCTATGAGGTGTCCTGGAATTGCTACGACCGCCTGATCAGCCACGAGATGAAGAGCGGTCCCGGCGGCGTGCCTTATTACGACCGCGACAAGTTCAAGGGCGAGCTCGCCGAGGACTTCAAGATCGACGACATGTCGGTCACCTTCAAGCTGAAGAAGAACGCCAAATTCCACGACGGGGCGCCGGTCACCGCCAAGGACGTGAAATGGTCGCTCGACCGCGCCGTCAGCGTCGGCGGCTTCCCGACCTTCCAGATGAGCGCGGGCTCGCTGACCAAGCCGGAGCAGTTCGTCGTCATCGACGACCATACGGTGCGCGTCGATTTCCTGAAGAAGGACAAGCTGACGATTCCCGATCTCGCGGTCATCGTGCCCTGCATCGTCAATTCCGAGTTGGTGAAGAAGAACGCCAGCGAGAAGGACCGTTGGGGCCTCGAATTCACCAAGCAGCAGACCGCGGGCTCCGGCGCCTACAAGGTGACGAAGTGGACGGCCGGCACCGAGGTCATCGTGGAGCGCAACGAGGATTGGGTCGGCGGTCCCTTGCCCAAGATCAAGCGCGTGATCTGGCGCATGGTGCCGCAGGCCGGCAACCGCCGGGCCCTGCTCGAGCGCGGCGATGCCGACATCTCCTATGAGCTGCCGTTCAGGGATTTTCAGGAGATGAAGGCGAACGGCAAGCTCAACGTTGTATCGCTGCCGTTCTCCAACGGCATCCAGTATATCGGCATGAACGTCACCAAGCCGCCGTTCGACAATCCCAAGGTGCGGCAGGCCATCGCCTTTGCATTGCCGTACCAGAAGATCATGGAAGCGGTGCTGTTCGGGCTCGGCAATCCCATGTTCGGCGCGCCCAAGGACAAGCCGACCGAAGTCGCCTGGCCGCAGCCGCACAAATTCAACACCGACATGGACAAGGCGAAGGCGCTGCTCAGCGAAGCCGGCTACGCCAACGGTTTCGAGACCACGATCTCATTCGATCTCAACTTCGCCGGCGTCAACGAGCCGCTCTGCGTGCTGGTGCAGGAGAGCCTCGCCCAGCTCGGCATCAAGACCACCATCAACAAGGCGCCCGGCGCCAACTGGCGCACCGAATTGAACAAGAAGGAGATGCCGCTTTTCACCAACGTGTTCTCGGGCTGGCTCGATTACCCCGAATACTTCTTCTACTGGTGCTATCACGGCAACAATTCCGTCTTCAACACCATGAGCTACAAGTCGGCGGAGATGGACAAGCTCATCGACGGCGCGCGCACGGCCGCAGCCACCGGCGACAAGGCAGCCTATGAGGCCGACGTAAAAGGCTTCGTCGATCTCGCCTATTCCGACCTTCCGCGCATCCCGCTGTACCAGCCCTTCGTCAACGTCGCGATGCAGAAGAACATCAGCGGCTACCAGTACTGGTTCCACCGCCGCCTGGATTACCGCGCGATGGCGAAGGGGTGAGGGGGCATGGTCGGCGCGCGCGATATGGTCGCGACTCTGGCTGCGTTTCCGAGTGAGGTGGCCACTGCTCTCTCACTCCCTCCCCCCTTGTGGGGGAGGGGCGGGGAGGGGGGTAGCCACAAACTCCGACCTCTCCCGGAGCCACTCCCCTCCCTAGCCCTCCCCCACAAGGGGGGAGGGAACGCAGTGGAGTGTGCGGCCAGCAGCGCGCGCAACACGCCCAGGAGCACCGCATGCTGACCATGATCGGCAAGCGGTTGATGTTCGCGATCCCCTCGCTGATCGGCGTCGTCATCGTCACCTTCCTGCTGACGCGCGCGCTGCCAGGCGATCCCGCCGCCTACTTCGCCGGCCCCGCCGCGACCAAGGAAGCCGTCGAACAGATCCGCAAGAAGCTCGGCCTCGACAGGCCGCTGATCGAGCAGTTCTTCCGCTACACCAACGATCTCGCTCATGGCGATTTCGGCAACTCGCTGACCACCGGCCAGCCGGTCGCGGCCGAGATCCGCAACCGCCTGCCGGCGTCCGCCGAGCTGACGCTGCTCGGCCTCTTCGTCTCGATCGCCATCGCCATTCCGCTCGGCGTGCTGGCGGCAACGCGGCCGGGATCGTGGATCGACCATCTCTGCCGCGTCACCACCACGGCCGGCGTGTCGCTGCCGGTGTTCTTCACCGGCCTCGTGCTGGTCTATCTCTTCTATTTCCGTCTCGGCTGGTCGCCGGCGCCGCTCGGCCGGCTCGACGTGTTCTACAGCGCGCCGCCGACAGTGACCGGCTTCTACCTGATCGACACGCTGCTCGCGCGCGACATTGAGGCGTTCCGCTCCGCGCTGAGCCAGCTGATCTTGCCCGCGACGACGCTCGCGATCTTCTCGCTGGCGCCGATCGCGCGCATGACGCGCGCCTCGATGCTGGCGGTGCTGGCTTCGGAGTTCGTGCGAACGGCCCGCGCCAGCGGCCTGTCGCCGGGGACCGTCATCGTCACCTACGCCTTCCGCAACGCCATGCTTCCGGTCATCACCACGCTGAGCATGGTGTTCTCGTTCCTCTTGGGTGCCAACGTGCTGGTGGAGAAAGTGTTCGCATGGCCTGGCATCGGCTCCTATGCGGTGGAAGCGCTGATCTCGTCCGACTTCGCGCCGGTGCAGGGTTTCGTGCTGACCATGGCCGTCATGTACGTGCTGCTCAATCTCGTGATCGACATTTTGTACGGCGTGATCGATCCGCGCGTCAGGCTGGAGGGATAGCGCATGAGGTTTGGTGGGATTAAGCTAGCCGCGGGGACGGTCACCTCTCCCGCTTGCGGGAGAGGTCGGCGCGTAGCGCCGGGTGAGGGCTCTTTCCTCTTGGGGAGCCTCAATGAGGAGACACCCCCACCCCAGCCCTCCCCCGCAAGCGGGAGAGGGGGCGCACTTCCTTTGTGGCAACAACCGGATTCGACCGCATCACGATTCTGGGGGACATCATGAGCACCGTTGCACCAGCGGTCGAGCCCGTCGGCCCCGCCCGCACCTCGGGCCTGGTCGCAATCCTCGAACAGACGCGCTATGTGCTCGGCGAGAACAAGGTCACGGGCTTCGCCTTCGCGCTGCTGATTCTGATCCTGGCCGCCGCGATCTTCGGCCCCTATGTCGTGCCGTATGATCCGCTCGCCTCCGATACCGCCGTCGCGCTGAACCCGCCGTCGGCGGCGCACTGGTTCGGCACCGACCAGCTCGGTCGCGACATCTTTAGCCGCGTCATCGTCGCCACGCGGCTCGATGTTTTCATCGCGGTCGCCTCCATCGCGCTGGTGTTCTTGATGGGCGGGCTCGCCGGCATCGCCGGCGGTTATTTCGGCGGCTGGACCGACCGCATCGTCGGCCGCATCGCCGACACGATCATGGCTTTCCCGCTGTTCGTGCTGGCGATGGGCATCGTCGCTGCGCTCGGCAACACCGTGCAGAACATCATCCTCGCCACCGCGATCGTGAACTTCCCACTCTATGCCCGCGTCGCTCGCGCCGAGGCCAATGTCCGCCGCAATGCCGGCTTCGTGCAGGCGGCACGTCTGTCCGGCAACGGCGAATTCCGCATCCTCCTGGTGCACATCCTGCCGAACATCATGCCGATCATGATCGTGCAGATGTCGCTGACCATGGGCTACGCCATCCTCAACGCCGCCGGCCTGTCCTTCATCGGCCTCGGCGTCCGCCCGCCCACCGCCGAATGGGGCATCATGGTCGCCGAAGGTGCGGGCTTCATGGTCTCGGGCGAGTGGTGGATCGCGCTATTCCCCGGCCTTGCTTTGATGATCGCCGTGTTCTGCTTCAACCTCCTCGGCGACGGCCTGCGCGACATCGTCGACCCGCAGCGGAGGACGTGATGGTGGTCGGATTCGTGCAGCGAAGTCGTGAGGAGGGCACGTCTCTCTCGCTCCCTCCCCCCTTGTGGGGGAGGGCAGGGGAGGGGGGTAGCCCCAAGCGACGTCGGAGTTCGTGGCTACCCCCCTCCCTGCCCCTCCCCCGCAAGGGGGGAGGGAATGAGAGAGCCAAACCTCCCTCACGCGCAAAAATCCGTCAAAAATTCCCCAATGATTCCAACGCCATTCTACTGTGCATGGGGTTGTTTTCGCGTTTTTTGAGCGGCGGGACCGCGTCATGACGGCCCAACCCCTGCTCGACGTCCAGGACCTCACCGTCGAATTCACCACCCGTCGCGGCATCGTCAAAGCGGTGCAGCAGGTCAGCATCTGCCTCGCCAAGGGCGAGACGCTGGCGATCGTCGGCGAGTCCGGATCCGGCAAGTCGGTGACCTCCTATGCGGTGATGCGCATCCTCGATCGCGCGGGGCGGATCGCCGAAGGCTCCGTGATGTTCTCCGGCATCGACGTCAAGGCCGCGACCGAGGACCAGATGCGCGATCTGCGCGGCCGCGAGGTCTCGATGATTTTCCAGAATCCGCGCGCCGCCCTGAATCCGATCCGCAAGGTGGGCGACCAGATCGAGGACGTCTTGCGTACCCATGTGCAGCAGGCCCAGGTCGCCGACCATGGTGAAAAAGCCATTGAGGCGCTGGAGCAGGTCAAGATCGCCCGGCCGCGCGAGCGCTACCACGCCTATCCGTTCGAGCTGTCAGGCGGCATGTGCCAGCGCGTCGTCATCGCGCTCGCGCTGGCCTGCAATCCGCAGCTCCTGATCGCGGACGAGCCGACCACCGGCCTCGACGTCACCACGCAGAAGGCGGTGATGGACCTGATCGTCGAGCTGACCAAACGACGTGCGATGTCGACCATCCTGATCACGCACGACCTCGGCCTCGCCGCCGCCTATTGCGACCGTGTGGTGGTGATGGAGAAGGGAAGGGTGGTTGAGACCGCCAAGGCCGCCGACATCTTCGCGAGCCCGCAGCACCCCTACACCAAGAAGCTGATGCGCGCGACGCCGCGGCTGGGTGTATCGTTGCGAGACTTGCTGCCGGAGGAGGGGGCTGGAGCGGCGCAATCCCCATCCGTCATGGCCGGGCTTGACCCGGCCATCCATCACACTTCGAAAGACCACCCTCAGTCGATGGACCCCCGGGTCAAGCCCGGGGGTGACGAGAGTACAAAGCCCCTTCTCCTCGTCGAAAAGCTCGTCAAGGAATACCCCCGCCAGGGCGCGACCGCCGTGCTCGGCAAATTGTTCGGCCGCAAGCCGCCCGTCGAGCCGGACGTGTTCCGCGCCGTCGACGGCATCAGCTTCTCGATTCGCGTCGGCGAGAGCGTCGGCCTGGTCGGCGAGTCCGGCTGCGGCAAATCGACGACGTCGATGATGGTGATGCGCCTGCTCGACCAGACCTCGGGCCTGATCCAATTCGGCGGCGATGACATCGGCAGCATCGCGCCTGCCGCCTTCGCCCGGCTGCCGCAGCGCAGCCGCATCCAGATGGTGTTCCAGGACCCGACCGACAGCCTCAACCCGCGCTTCACCGCCGCGCGCGCCATCGCGGACCCGATCATGCATCTCGGCGACATCAGGGGGCGCGACGCGCTGCGCGCCCGTTGCGAGGACCTGGCCACGATGGTCGGCCTGCCGCACGACCTGCTCGATCGCTTCCCACATCAATTGTCCGGCGGCCAGAAGGCCCGCGTCGGCATCGCCCGCGCCATTGCCCTGCATCCAAAACTCATCATCCTGGACGAGCCGACGGCGGCGCTTGACGTGTCGGTGCAGGCCGTTGTCCTCAATCTACTTCAGGACCTGAAGCAGCGCCTAGGTATGAGCTATCTGTTCGTCTCGCATGATTTGAATGTGGTGCGCTTGTTGTGCGATCGTGTCATTGTGATGCGGACGGGACGGATCGTCGAAGAAGGCTCTTCCGAGAAGGTCTTGAGCGATCCGCAGGACGCCTACACCAAGGAACTGCTGATGGCGATCCCGCATCCGCCGTTGCAGGTTCACTGAGATAGTTTGGGAGCGTGATGGCCGAGCCGCTGGACGACTATATCGAAGCCGTATCGAAGGCGCTTGCGCTACCGGTCGAGGAGGCCTGGAGACCCGCCGTTCGCGCCAATCTCGAAGTCTCGCTGCGGCTTGGCCGCCTCGTCGACGAATTCGCGCTGCCGGACGAGACCGAGCCGGCGCCGATTTTCACGGCCTGATGTCGCCATGATCACAAAGCCAGAGATGACCGCCACCGAGATCGCGAGCGCGGTTGCGGGCGGCAGGATGTCGGCGCTCGCTGCCACGGAAACAGCTCTCGCGCGCATCAAGCAGCACGACACCATCCTCAATTCCTTCACCGATGTCACCGCCGACCGCGCCCGTGCCAAGGCGCGCGCGATCGATGCCGAGATCGCCGCGGGTAAGAAAGTCGGCCCGCTCGCCGGCGTGCCCTTTGCAGTGAAGAACCTGTTCGACGTAGCTAACCTCGTGACGCGCGCGGGCTCGAAGATCAACCGCGACCTCTCGCCAGCCAGGCGCGACGCCGCGCTGATCGAGCGGATGGAAGCAGCCGGCGCCGTGCTGGTCGGTGCGCTCAACATGGGTGAATACGCCTACGACTTCACCGGCGAGAACGTCCATGACGGTCCCTCGCGCAATCCGCATGACACCACGCGGATGACCGGCGGCTCCTCGGGTGGATCGGGCAGCGCCGTTGGCGCCGCGTTGGTGCCGATCGCGCTGGGCTCGGACACCAATGGCTCAATCCGGGTGCCGTCCTCGTTCTGCGGCATCTTTGGTTTGAAGCCGACCTACGGCCGGCTGTCGCGGGCGCGCTCGTTCCCGTTTGTCGCGAGCCTCGATCATCTCGGCCCGCTGGCACGCTCCGTCGCCGACCTCGCGCTCGCCTATGACGTCATGCAGGGACCGGATGCCGACGATGGCGCCTGCACCA
Source organism: Bradyrhizobium sp. 164 (assembly GCF_023073715.1). GTDB lineage: Bacteria > Pseudomonadota > Alphaproteobacteria > Rhizobiales > Xanthobacteraceae > Bradyrhizobium. The sequence goes on along the minus strand of NZ_JADPKA010000018.1, from coordinate 63,544 downwards.
CGCGTGGCGTCGAACAGGTGGCGCCGCTGCTCGGCCAGTCCATCTCGGGCTTGCGCATCGCGATCGCCGGCGGTCACTTTCAGAAGAACGTGTTTCCGGAAGCCGTCGAAGCCGTCAGCCGCGTTGCCAAGGCGCTTGGCGCGACTGAGATCGTCGACATTCCCGAAGCCTCGCGCGCCCGCGCGGCGGCTTACGTCATCACCACTACCGAAGGCGCTTCGCTGCATCTCGATCGCCTGCGCAAGCGCCCGAACGATTTTGATCCTGCCGTGCGCGACCGGCTGATTGCGGGCGCCATGGTACCGGCGCCGCTGGTCGACCGCGCACAAAAATTCCGACGCTGGTATCGCGGCCAGCTCGCCGAGATTTTTAAGTCTGTCGACGTGTTGCTTGCGCCGGCGACGCCGTGCACCGCGCCGAAGCTTGGCCAGATCAATTTCACGCTCGACGGCGTCGAGCTGCCGGTGCGCGCCAGTATCGGCATCCACACCCAGCCGATCTCCTTTATCGGCCTGCCGGTCGTCGCCGTGCCGGTGCCGCTCGAGCCGCTGCCGATCGGCGTGCAGATCATCGCCGCGCCCTGGCGCGAGGACCTCGCCTTGCGCGTCGCGTACGCACTGGAGAAAATGGGCGTGGTATCGGCGCCGTCGCCAAGGGGACTTTAAGAGGATTTTGAGATGGAGATCGATCTTCCCGACGTGATCGCCGAAGTCAGAGCCGCGTTCGAGCGCTATGAGCAGGCCCTCGTCAGCAACGACGTCGCCGTGCTCGGTGAGCTCTTCCGCAACGACCCCCGCACGCTGCGCTACGGTATCGGCGAGAACCTCTACGGCTATGAGGCGATCTCCGGCTTTCGCGCCGGCCGCTCGCCGGTCGGCCTGAACCGGCGCACCGCGAAGACCGTGATTACGAGCTATGGCCGCGACACGGCCGTGGCCTCCACCTTGTTCTATCGCGACACCGCGCCCGGCAAGGTCGGCCGGCAGATGCAGACCTGGATTCGCTTTCCGGAGGGCTGGCGCGTCGTCGCCGCCCATGTCAGCATCATCGACGAGCCGAAAGAGACCGTATGAGGCTTGACGACTTTCCGCCGGGAGCGCTGCCAGCCGAGCCGGTGGTGCCGCGCGTCGACCGTCCCTCACCGTCGCTGCACAAAGTCACGCGCGCGGAAGAGCTGCGTCTTCAGCTCGCCGACGAGATCGTGCGTGGAACTTTGGCTCCCGGTGCGCCGCTCGACGAGACCGACATCGCGCGGCGCTTCAGCGTCTCGCGCACGCCGGTGCGCGAGGCGTTGCGCCAGCTCGTCGCGAGCGGTCTTGTCGAGGCGCGCGCCCATCGTGGGGCAGTGGTGGCGCAGCCCTCGATCGAGCGGCTGAAGAGCATGTTCGAGGCGATGGCGGAGCTCGAGGCATTGTGCGCCGGCCTTGCCGCCGAGCGCATGTCGGCCGCCGAGCGGCACGGCCTGGAGGCCGTCCACGAGGAGCTACGGGTGCTGAGCTATGCCGGCAATCCCGAGCGTTTCCACGAGGTCAACGAGCGCTTCCACAACGCGATCTATGCGGGATCGCAGAACGGCTACATCGCCGAGATCACGCTCGCCACCCGCGTCCGCGTGCAGCCGTTCCGCCGCGCCCAGTTCCGCAATCTCGGACGGCTCGCCAAGTCGCAAGCTGAGCACGACCGCGTCGTCGTCGCCATCATGCGCGGTGACAAGCAGGGCGCCGCGGCAGCCATGCGCGCGCATATCGAATTGGTCCGCGGGGAGTATGAGATCTATTCGGTGTCGGTGTAGGGCGACTCGCTCGGTGCGGTAGGGTGGGCAAAAGGTGCGAAGCACCGTGCCCACCATCCATCCGCAATGATGTTGGATGGTGGGCACGCTTCGCTTTACCCACCCTACCGCACCTACGTCGTCGCGGCTTCCGCCATATACTTCCGCCAGCCGCCATACGCCGTGATGTCGCGTGCATCGGGCAACGCCTCCGGCTCGACGAGAAACCCTTTCACACTGCGGCCGTCAGTAAGCCTTATCGTGCCGATCGCCATCGGCGAAGGAATCGCATTGACGAACTTGCCGAAGGCAGACGACGACAGGGACCAGATCTCCAGCTCGATTGCGGCGCCCTTGCCGGCTTCGACGCGCAGCATGCCCGGCTTGGGCGGCGTCGTCTTGAGTGCATAGAGCTTGTAGTCCGGCGCGGTCTTGGTCGCTTCGATCAGGCGTCCGTTCAGCGCCTTGAGCTCGCCATTCAGCGCCATGCCGGAGAGATGGGCGCCGACGACTGCGATCGGAATCTCCTCGCCGCTGCTTGCGGGCAGCGGCGCGAGCGGTGCTTGCGCCACGTTCTTTGCGCCGAGACCCAGCTGCGTATCCGCATGGAACACACGGCCGATGCTGGCGAGCAACGCATCGCACCCTGCGGGGGCGAGCAGCGTAATGCCGAACGGAATGCCGTCGGCGCGCATCGACGCCGGCACGGCAAGGCCGCAGAGGTCGAGCAGATTGACAAAGTTGGTGTAGGTACCGAGCCGGCTGTTGAGCTCGATTGGATTGGCTAGCACCTCCGCGGTCGTATAGGCGCTCGGCGCGGTCGGCAGCACCAGCGCGTCGATGTTCGCAAATGTGCGCTCGGCGATCTTGCGCAGGCCCTGCAGGCGATAGAGCGCGCAGAAGGTCTCGGCGGCCGTCAACCGCGCGCCGGCCGCCGTGATCTCGCGCGTCACGGGGTGGATCGCATCGGGTGCGGACGCGAGCAGATCCTTGATCACGAGGTAGCGCTCGGCGACCCACGGGCCCTCATAGAGCAGCCGCGCCGTCTCGTAGAATGGCTCGAGGTCGAACTCGACGAGATCCGCGCCAAGCGCGCTCCAGCGTTTCAGCGCATCGCCGTAGGCGGCTTCCGCCGTCTTGTCGCCGAAGAAGATCAACTGCCCGTTGCGTGGCACGCCGAGGCGCAAATTCGCCGGGAACGGCGTGAGCTGCTGAAGCGGCCGGTCGCGCGAGAACGGGTCGGCCTGATCCGGGCCGGCCATCACGGAGAGCGCCAGCGCGGCGTCATCGACTGTCAGTGCGAACACCGAGATGCAGTCCAACGTGCGGCAGGCGGGCACGAGACCTGCGGTCGAGATCATGCCGAGGCTCGGCTTCAGCCCGACGATGTTGTTGAGCATCGCCGGCACGCGGCCGCTGCCGGCAGTGTCGGTACCGAGTGAGAGCGGCACGAGCCCGGCGCCGACGGCGACTGCCGAGCCCGAACTCGATCCGCCGGGAATGAGATCCTCATGGATCGAATTTTTGGGAATGCCGTAGGGCGAGCGCACGCCGACCAGGCCGGTCGCGAACTGATCGAGATTGGTCTTGCCGATGATAATGGCGCCCGCAGCGCGCAGGCGCTCCACGGCGCTGGAGTCGCGCGTTGGCGTATAGGCGAAGGCCGGACAGGCCGCGGTGGTCGGAAATCCCAGCGCGTCGATATTGTCCTTCACCGCAACCGGCACGCCATAGAGCGGCAGGCTCGCGGCATCCTTCGTGGCAAGTCTCTCGGCCTCCGCGATCGCGTCCTTCTCGTCGCGCAGGCTGATGAAGACCGCAGGATCGTTGTGGTCGCGAATGCGCTGGTAGGTCCGTGCGACCGTCTGCGCCGGCGTCAGCGTGCCCGCGCGATGCGCGGCCACAATCGCGGCGATCGTTTCAGGCTGCTCAGCCCCCATGACGACAAAACTCCGGCAACTGGTTCACCCGGCTCGAAGCAAGCGATGTGCCATTGTGTACAGCATCGAGGTTGGGCAAATACCCAGGATAATATCGTGATATCAGGGCTTTGCAGCGAGCTGGGGGTCGAGCGCACGCGCTTGGTTAGGGGGCATCTGCTTAAATTATGAGCAGCCGGGGTCACGTGAAGTCGGCGAGAATCCGAAGCAGGTGTTGCCGGTTCTCCCTTCCGATCTTCGCCTCGACATGCCGCTCATGCTCCGCGGCAAGTCGTTTGAACTTGGCCAGTGCCGTCGCGCCCTGCGCCGTGAGGTGCAACGCGTGCGAGCGCCGGTCCGTCTTCGACTTGACCCGCTTCACATATCTGCGCCGTTCGAGGCTGTCGAGCAGATGCACCAGCCGCGCGCGCTCGATGCCGAGGCGCTTGGCTACCGCCATCTGCGACAGGCCCGGATTGGCACCGATCACCGTCAGCACCGAATATTGCGTCGGCCTGATGTCGACCTCACCGAGCGTCCTGATGAAGTCCTGAAAGATCCATATCTGGAGGCGCCGCACCGCGTAGCCGGCATGCCCGACTAACGCATCGAGGCCGACCTCGTCGGAGTCACTCCGCTGCACTGCGCCGTTGCCGGCGCGTTTGCGTGGGGACGTCTGGGCTGCGCTGCTTGTCACATCGTGTCTCCCTCGGCGCGACCTTAGCGCCTCGACGGGCGGCGCGAAAGATTGTTGTTGACGACAACAATTGTCCCGCCCAACATTGTGGCCAAGCAGCCCGGAACGAGGCGGCAGCCGATCCCGAATCCGGGCGGAGGAGGAAACCCCATGACGACCGCCCCACGCGGTGACGCTGCAAGCCTGTTCGCAACGCCAAGGACGGTCGCAGAGCATCGCGCCGACGGCAGCATCGTGCTGCGCTCGCCCGAGCCACTTGGCGCGAGCGCGCGCTGCACCGGCGACTGGCTGGAGCAATGGGCGCGGCAAACATCCGATACGATCTTCCTCGCCGAGCGCGGCAGTGCCGATGCGCCTTGGACTACCGCCACCTATGCGCAGGCGCTGCGGCAGGTGCGGGCGGCCGCGTCCTGGATCCTGGCGCAGGGCCTCAGTGCCGAGCGACCGCTCGCTATTCTCTCCGACAACAGCATCGATCACGCGCTGCTCGCGCTCGCCGCGCAGCATGTCGGCGTGCCCTCAGCGGCCGTTTCATCCGCCTATTCGCTGGTGTCGAAAGATTTCGACAAGCTCAGGAGCATGATCGCGCTGCTCGCGCCGGGCGCGATCTATGTCTCCGCAACCAAGCCATTTGCGGCGGCGCTGGCCGCGATCAGGCCGTTGCACACGGCGCAGATCATCAGCGGCCATGCCGACGACGCCGATGCGCTGTCGTTCCGCTCCATTGCGGAGACCGTAGAGACGCTCGACGTCGCCAGAGCCTTCGCCGCGGTGACGCCGGATACGATCGCGAAATTCCTGTTCACCTCGGGCTCGACCGGTACGCCCAAGGCGGTCATCAACACCCAGCGAATGCTGACCTCGAGCCAACAGGCCAAGGCGCAGACCTGGACGTTTCTCGAACCGGGCCGCGGCGATCTCGTGATCCTCGATTGGCTGCCCTGGAGCCACACCTTCGGCGCCAACCACAATTTCAACCTCGTGCTGCGCAACGGCGGCTCGCTCTATATCGACGGCGGCAAGCCCGCGCCGGGTCTGTTTGCGACGTCCCTCGCCAATCTACGAAGCGTGATGCCGACGGTCTATTTCAACGTGCCGCGCGGCTTCGACATGCTGACCGCGGCACTGCGCGGCGACGAGGAGCTGCGCCGCCGCTTCTTCGGCGAGGTGAAATTCGCTTTCTATGCCGGCGCGGCGCTGCCGCAGAATATCTGGGATGCACTCGAAGATCTCTCGATCAAGACCGTCGGCCATGCGTTGCCGATGGTCTCGGCCTGGGGCTCGACCGAGACGTCCCCGCTCGCGACCGATTGCCATTTCCTCGCAGAACGCTCGGGCAATATCGGCGTGCCGATTCCCGGCACCGAGCTCAAGCTCGTCGCCGCCGGCGACAAGCTGGAAGTTCGCGTGCGCGGCCCCAACGTCACGCCGGGCTATTGGAAGGCGCCGGAGCTGACGAAGCAGGCGTTCGACGACGAAGGCTTCTATCTCATCGGCGATGCCGTAAAGTTTGCCGATGCGAAGCGGCCTGAGCGCGGCTTGTTCTTCGATGGGCGCGTCGCGGAAGATTTCAAGCTCAATTCCGGAACTTGGGTCAGTGTCGGCACCTTGCGTGTCGCCGGCATCGCCGCATTGGCGCCGCTCGCGCAGGATATCGTCGTTACCGGCCATGGCGGCGACGAGGTGCGCTTCCTGGTGTTTCCGAATATTGCTGCCTGCCGCGCCCATGCCGGGCTGGGCGACACGGCGGCTGTGAACGACGTGCTGGCGCATGATAAGGTCAGGACCGCGATCGCGCAGGCTCTGACGCGGCTGAAACAGCAGAGCAGCAACTCCTCCGGCCATGCCACGCGCGCGCTGCTGCTCGCCGAGCCGGCCTCGGTCGACGGCGGCGAGATCACCGACAAGGGCTACATCAACCAGCGCGCCGTGCTGACGCGTCGTGCCGATGCGGTGGCGCGGCTGAATGATGATGCGTCGAGCGAGTGGGTTGGCTTGTAGCTATCTGCTGGTCGAGACGAAGTCAGGCACGCTCTTTCCACGTCGTCGTTGCTGTGCAGAGGGACCCTTGCGACGAAGCAAATCAGACTGTCCCCGTGGAAGGACTTCCGGCGAAATCCGACTAAACGGCTTGGCCAATAGGCCAGTCATTCTGTCGCAATATCTTGCCAATTCTTTTTGTTGCCCAAGCAACTAATTTATGCGAACCGTTTCCGGCAGGGAGGACGGCGGGGCAACCGCCGCATCCGCTTCGGAGGAACACCATGCGCGGCAGGAATGGCACCGTCGGCAGGTGCCGGCGTATGCCTGGGCAGGAGAGGAGCAGACAGCTCGCGCGCGATCTGTCAGGGCTCAGTGCTGCCGGTCACCGCGCCGAGATTTTCGTGCAGCCGACGGAGCAGGTCGATCAGCACCTCGCGCTCGTCCTTGCTGAGGCAGGACAGGAGGCGCCGCTCGCGTTCGAGCGCCGCGACGATCACCTTGTCGTGGGTGGCGCGGCCCTTCGCCGTGAGCGAGATCGAATGGGTGCGGCCATCGTTCGGGTCGGTGCGGATCGACACCAGCCCGCGCTTTTCGAGCCCCGCGAGCGTCCGGCTCACCGGGCCCTTGTCGAAGCCGATGACGTGGCAGATGCGCGACGCCGGAATGCCGGGCTCGATCGCCAGCAGCGACATGATCCGCCATTCCGTGACGTTGACGCCGAACTGCCGCTGATAGAACGAGGTCGCGCTGTTCGAGAGCTTGTTGGCGATGAAGGTGATGAAGGCCGGGACGTAACGGTCGAGATCGAGCGTCGGCCCGAATTCGGCGGGCGCAGGCTTTTGGCGGGCTCTGGTCAAGGACGGCGGCATATCGGGGTTCTGAGTCGCGGCTTGTCCCATGACCTAAGGGTAAGCGCCGCCCTTTCACAAGATCAAAATGAGAGAGGTCTTCCATGACCGCATCCGGCTCCCCTGTAGCAACTGACGTCGCGGCCGTGCCGCATCTCGACGTCGATCCCTTCGCGATGAGTTTTTTTGCCGATCCCTACCCCACGCATGAACTGCTGCGGGAGGCGGGCCCGGTCGTCTATCTCGACAAATGGAGCGTGTACGGTGTGGCGCGCTATGCCGAGGTCCATGCCGTGCTGAATGATCCGGCGACCTTCTGCTCCAGCCGCGGTGTCGGCCTCAGTGATTTCAAGAAGGAGACGCCGTGGCGGCCGCCGAGCCTGATCCTGGAGGCCGATCCGCCCGCGCACACCCGCACCCGCGCCGTGCTGTCAAAGGTGCTTTCCCCCACCGTGATGAAGCAGGTGCGCGACCGCTTTGCCGCAGCGGCCGAGGTGCGGGTCGATGCGCTGCTGGAGAAGCGCAGCTTCGATGCGATCGCGGATCTTGCCGAGGCCTATCCACTCTCGATTTTTCCGGATGCGCTCGGGCTTAAGCCGGAAGGCCGCGAGCATTTGATTCCCTATGCGAGCGTCGTGTTCAACGCCTTCGGCCCGCCCAACCAGTTGCGCCAGGAGGCGATCGAACGTTCGGCGCCGCATCAGGCTTATGTCGCCGAGCAGTGCCAGCGCGAGAATCTGGCACCCGGCGGATTCGGCGCCTGCATTCATGACCGCGTCGATGACGGCGAGATCACCGCGACCGAAGCGCCGCTGCTGGTGCGCTCGCTGCTGTCGGCCGGCCTCGACACCACTGTCAACGGCATCGGCGCCGCGGTCTATTGCCTCGCGCGCTTCCCGGATCAATGGCAGCGCCTGCGCGAGGATCTCTCGCTCGCGCGTGGCGCTTTCGAGGAGGCCGTGCGGTTCGAAAGCCCGGTGCAGACCTTCTTCCGCACCACCACGCGGGAGGTCGAGCTGTCCGGCGCGAAGATCGGCGAAGGTGAGAAGGTGCTGATGTTCCTCGCCGCCGCCAACCGCGATCCGCGGCGCTGGGACAAGCCCGACAGCTACGACATCACCCGCCGCACCTCGGGCCATGTCGGGTTCGGCTCCGGCATCCATATGTGCGTCGGTCAGCTCGTCGCCCGCCTCGAAGGCGAGGTGATGCTGACGGCTCTGGCGCGCCGTATCGCGAAAATCGAGATCGCGGGTGAGCCGAAGCGCCGCTTCAACAACACGCTGCGCGGGCTCGACAGCCTGCCTGTCACCATCACCCCGGCCTGACGAGGAGCTTCATGCCCGCCATCACTTTCATCCATCCCAACGGCAGGTCTGATCGTGTCGAGACCAGCGATGGCGAAAGCGCCATGCAGGCCGCGACCCGCCACGGCGTCGACGGCATTCTGGCCGAATGCGGCGGCAACGCCATGTGTGCGACCTGTCACGTCTATGTCGACGAGAGCTGGCTCGCGCGCCTGCCAGCAATGGCCGACGAGGAGGATGCGCTGCTCGAGGGCACCGCAAGCGAGCGGCTCCCGAACAGTCGGCTGTCCTGCCAGATCCACATCACGCCCGCGCTCGACGGGCTCATCGTGAGGCTGCCGGAGCGGCAGGTCTGAAATCTGTGCCGCGCCGGCAACGGTCGGCGTGGCAACACATTCAACAGGAGAGGGAACGATGAAGCATCTGAAGTGGACGCTCGCACTGGCTGCGAGCCTGATGGTCGGCGCGGCAAGCGCCGAGATATCCGACAATGTCGTGCGCGTCGGCGTGCTCAACGACATCTCCGGCATCTTCCAGGACACCAACGGCATGGGCTCAGTCGAGGCCGCGCGCATGGCGGCCGAGGATTTCAACGGTGGCGGCAAGGGCATCAAGGTCGAGATCGTCTATGCCGACCATCAGAACAAGGCCGATGTCGGCCGCGCCATCGCGCGCAAATGGCTCGACGTCGAAGGCGTTGATGCCATCGTCGACGTGCCGAACTCGGCGGTCGGCCTCTCCATCAACTCGCTCTTGCGCGATAGCCGCATGACGTTCCTGGCGTCCTCGACGGCAAGCTCCGATCTCACCGGCAAGGCCTGCTCGCCCAACACCATTCAATGGGTCAACGACGCCTGGGCGACCGGTAACACCACGGCGGCCGCGATGATGTCGCGTGGCGGCAAGGAGTGGTATTTCCTCACGGTCGACTACGCGCTCGGCAAGGGAATCGAGGCTGAGGCACAGAAATACATCGAGGCGCATGGCGGCAAGGTGGTGGGTTCGTCCAAGCATCCGCTCGGGACCTCCGATTTCGCGTCCTTCCTGTTGCAGGCGCAAAGCTCGAAAGCGCAGGTTATCGGCCTCGCCAATGCCGGCGGAGATACCATCAACGCAGTGAAGCAGGCCGCCGAATTCGGCATCCAGCAGAGCGGCCAGAAGCTGGTTGCCTTCCTGCTCTTCATCAACGACGTCCACGGCATGGGCATCAAGGTCGCGCAAGGGCTCCAGCTGATGGAAGCCTTCTACTGGGACATGAACGACGACACGCGCGCTTTCGCCAAGCGCTTCGCCGCGCGGCCCGGCATGAACGGCAAGATGCCAAGCGGCAATCAGGCCGGCGTCTACGCCTCCACGCTCGCCTATCTCAACGCCGTCGCCGCCACGGGCAGCGATAATGCCAAGAACGTCGTGCCCGAGATGAAGAAGTTCAGGGACAAGGACAAGCTGTTCGGCGACACCACGATTCGTCAGGATGGCCGGGTCGTGCACCCAATGTACCTGTTCGAGGTGAAGAAGCCCGAGGAGTCGAAATACCCCTACGACTATTACAAGCTGGTCTCGACGATTCCCGCGGACCAGGCGTTCCGCCCGCTGGCGGAGGGCGGGTGTGAGTTGGTGAAGTAGGTGGAGCTGCGCGCGCTGCTGCACCCTCTCCCCTTGTGGGAGAGGGTGGCTTCGCAAAGCGGAGCCGGGTGAGGGGTTGTCTCCTCACGAACTCCCTTTCGAGTTGAGAGAACCCCTCATCCGGCGCTTCGCGCCACCTTCTCCCACAAGGGGAGAAGGAGAACTACACCACCTTGCTACTCCCTTGCGTGATCAGTCGCGCCGCCCGCTGGTCGCGGGCGTAGATCCAGAGCCAGCTCAGCGCGACGCTGAGGCGGTGGCGGAGGCCGATCAGGAAGTAGATGTGGGCGATGCCCCAGATCCACCACGCGATGGTGCCGCGCAGCTTGATGCGGCCGAAATCGATTACCGCGAGCCGCTTGCCGATCTGCGCGAGGCTGCCGGCGTGCTTGTAGCGGAAGGCGCCCTTCGCCTGCCCGCGTAGCCGAGCCTTGATGGTCTCGGCGACATGGCGGCCCTGCTGCTTCGCCGCCGGCGCGATGCCGGGCACCGGCTTGCCCTCCCAGGCATTGATGCTGACGGTATCGCCGATCGCGAAGATCTCGGGATGCCCCGGAATGGTCAGGTCCGCCTCGACCTGCACCCGCCCGGCGCGATCGCTTGGTGCGCCCAGCCATTCGGCAGCGGGCGAAGCGCGCACGCCGGCGGCCCAGATCCTGGTCTTGGCGTTGAGCCGCGTGCCGCCGAACACCACGCCATCGCGGTCGATCTCGGTCACGGGTTGCCCCAGCACGACCTCAACGCCGATCTTTTCCAGCGACGCCTGCGCGTAAGCCGAGAGGTCGTCGGCAAAGCCGGCGAGCACGCGCGGGCCGGCCTCGATCAGCACGACACGCGCCTTGGTCGTGTCGATGTTGCGGAAATCGCCGGGCAGAGTGTGGTGCGCCATCTCGGCGATGGTGCCGGCGAGCTCGACGCCAGTCGGGCCGGCGCCGACGATGACGAAGGTCAGCCGCGCCGCGCGCCTCTCCTGATCCGTTTCGCGCTCGGCGCGCTCGAATGCCACCAGGATGTGCCGGCGCAGCGTTGTCGCGTCCTCCAGCGTCTTCAGGCCCGGCGCGAATTGCTCCCATTCGTCGTGGCCGAAATAGGCGTGTCGCGCACCGGTGGCTAGCACCAGCGTGTCGTAGGGCACCTCGCTGCCGTCGTCGATCAGAACGCAGCGACGTGCCGTGTCGACGCCGCTCACTGTGGCAAACAGCGTCGTCACCTCACGGCGATCGCGCATGAGATGGCGAATTGGCCAGGCGATCTCGCTGGTCGCCAGCGAGGCGGTCGCGACCTGGTAGAGCAGCGGCTGGAACAGATGATGGTTGCGGCGGTCGATCAGCGTGATCTCGACCGGCGCGCCCGCGAGCCGATAGGTCGTCTCCAGCCCGCCAAAGCCGGCTCCGACGATGACGACGCGGTGCGGTGTCGTGGTCATGATGCGCCCCTCGAATCGCGCTGCTCTATTTGTTCATTTAAGTGCGGTTCTGGGGCCGCGGTCCAATAGGCGTCATCAATCGTCGAATAGGCCAAGTGTATCGATGTGGCGCGAAAAAGCGCCGCAGCGTTGATCATGGCTGGCCGAAGTGAGTAGAACTATATTTCTTGCCATCTCCAATTGGGGCGAAATATGGTGCAGGGACGGGCCCTGAGCCATTGGCGGCTCGACAGATTTTGCGTTCAATAGAGACTGGCCCGGGGGCGGCGATCACCCCGCCTCGGGACCGATAATCAAGGAGGGGAGTGGTTATGAGGACGGCATTCTGGCTGGCGGGCGCAGCGGCGCTGGTGCTGGCAAATCCGGCATGCGCCGGCGACACCATCAAGATCGGCTTCGTGTCGACCTTCAGCGGCCCGACCGCCGTGATCGGCAATGACATGCGCAATTCCTTCGAGCTCGCGCTCGATCATCTCGGCCGCAAGATGGACGGCAAGCCGGTCGAGGTGATCTACGAGGACGACGGGCAGAAGCCGGATGTCGGCAAGCAGAAGACCGAGAAGCTGGTGCAGTCCGACAAGGTCGATTTCATCGTCGGCTACATCTGGTCGAACGTGCTCCTGGCCTCGCTCAAGACCGCGGTGGACTCGCAGACCTTCCTGATCTCGGCCAATGCCGGTCCCTCGCAGCTCGCGGGCGAGCTGTGCTCGCCTTATGTGTTCTCGACCTCCTGGCAGAACGACCAGACGCCGCAGGCGATGGGCCTCTACATGAACCAGAAGGGCGTCAAGAGCGTGTTCCTGATCGGGCCGAACTACGCCGCCGGCAAGGACATGCTCGCCGGTTTGAAGAGCACGTTCAAGGGCGAGATCAAGGGCGAGGAGTACACGGTCTGGCCGAGCCAGCTCGACTTCTCCGCCGAGCTCTCCAAGGCGCGCGCCTCCGGCGCCGAGTCGATCTTCGTGTTCTACCCCGGTGCCGCCGGCGTGCAGTTCCTCAATCAATATGCCCAAGCCGGCCTCAAGAGCACCATGCCGCTCTACACCGTCTTCACCATCGACGAGCTGTCGCTGCCGCTCCAGAAGGAGAATGCGCTCGGAGTGCCCGGCGCGCAGGAATGGGTCAATGACCTCCCCAACGAGCAGAACAAGCGCTTCGTCGCCGATTATCGCAAGAAGTATCCCGGCCTGCGGCCGACCTACTACGGCGCACAATCGTATGATGCCGCCCAGCTCATCAACAGCGCCGTGGTCGCGGTGAAGGGCGACACCAGCAAGAAGGATGCGATGAAGGCCGAGATGGAAAAGGCCAACTTCAAGTCGCTGCGCGGCTCCTTCAAGTACGGCAACAATCACATCCCGATCCAGAGCTTCTATCTCCAGGACGTGGTCAAGGACGCCGAAGGCCAGCTCGCGCTGAAGACCGTCGCCACCATCGTCGAGAACGACCAGGATCGTTTCCACGACAAGTGCAAGATGAAGTGAGGTCTTGATCTTCCCCTCTTCCCGCGCTTGCCCGCCGAAGCTTTAGCGTACGCGGATGCGGGGAGAGGGGCTGGGTGAGGAGAAGTCTCCGTTGGGACGGAGAGAGACGTTTATTCGATAGTCGCCGCACCGTCATTGCGAGCGTAGCGAAGCAATCCAGAGTCTTTCCGCAGAGGGATTCTGGATTGCTTCGCTACGCTCGCAATGACGTGTTGAGGGAGCCTTGCTCGTCGCTGCGTTGTGACTCGCGGAGACCCCCTCACCCGGAGGAGCCTACATCCTTGGCATGCTCGCAGGCCGCACCTCGCGGGCCTGCGCTGCGAGCCTGATGCCGGCATTGGCCGCGCCAAAGCCCTGATAGCGCCGCCGTTCGACGATCTCGAAGAAGAAGCGCTCGTCGAAGATGTGGGTGTAGACCTGGAAGAATTCGCCGTCACCCTCGCGGTCGTAGAGGATGTGATTGGCGCGCAGTTGCGCCATCAGCTCGGGCGAAAGGTCGTATTTGGCTTCGATGTCGTCGTAGTAATTATCAGGGATGTCGAGGAAATCCGCGCCGCGCTTGCGCATCTCCGCGACCGTCGCAAAGATGTTGCGGCACGAGAACGCGACGTGCTGCACGCCGGAGCCGAAGAACTCGGAGATGAAGCGCGACGGCAGCGTGCGGTTGGCAGAGGAGCCGTTGAGCACGAAGCACAGGCTCTGGTCGGCGTTGATGATGGCCTGGCTCTGCACCAAGCCTCTCGGGTCGACGATCTCCATCTGCGGCAGTCGCGTCAGGTCGAGGATGCCGGTGTAGAACAACAGCCAGGACAGCATCTCGTCATAGGGCATCGACTGCGCGATGTGATCGACCGCCAGCAGCGCGTCCTCGCTCGCCTCGCTCGGTACCGGCTCGAAATCGGTGTCCCAGTTCTTGCCGGCCTGATCCAGAAAATAGAGCAGGCTGCCGCCGACGCCGTGGATCGCCGGGATCTCGAGTTCGCCCGGCCCGACCGGCTGGTAGAAGGTGCGCGCCTTCAGCGCTTCGGCGCGCTGCATGGAAAGGCCCGCATTGTCGACGTCGAGTGCGATCGCACAGACGCCGGGGCCATGGGTGACGTAATGCGAATGCGCAAAGCCGTCCGTCTCGGAATTGATGACGAGCTCGACCTTGCCTTGCGACCAACGCTCCACCGCCTTGCTGCGGTGCTTGCCGGTCCTGCGAAAACCGAGCTGCGCGAACAGTCGGGCAAGCTCGCCGGCCTTGGTCTCGTTGACGGCGAACTCGACGAAGCCGGTACCGTGGCTTCTGGATTTCGGCGCCAGCGGCTCGCGGACAAGCTTTGGCCAGTCCGGTGCGAGCTGGTCCTCCAGCAGGATCAGCGAGCGCAGGCCGTCGACCGCCGTCTGGGCCGCCGAGCCGGCGCGGAACTGGTCGTTGAAGATCTCCAGCGACAGCGGCCCGGCATAGCCGGTCGCCGCCACCGCCGCCATGAACTCGCGGACCGGGAGGTCACCCTGGCCCGGGAAGGAGCGGAAGTGCCGGCTCCAGGAGAGGATGTCGAGCTCGAGCTTCGGCGCGTCAGCAAGCTGCACCAGAAAGATCTTGTCGCCGGGAATCGAAGCCATCGCGCGGGTCGGAAAGCCGGGCGCCAGCGCATGAAAGCTGTCGAGGATGATGCCGATTGCCGGATGATCGGCGCGGCGCACGATCTCCCAGGCGTCGCGGTAGTCGTTGACGTGTCGTCCCCAAGCCAGCGCCTCGTATCCGACGCGCAAACCACGTTTCACCGCACGTTCGCCGAGCTCGCGAAAATCGTCCGCGGCACGGTCGATGCCGCCAAGCGAGGTGGGCGAAACGTTGGAGCAGATCAGCAAGAGATCGGTGCCGAGCTCTTGCATCAAATCGAACTTGCGCATCGCACGGGCAAAGTTGCGCGAACGCTGCGGCTCCGGCATGCCTTCGAAATCGCGGAACGGCTGGAACGCGCAGATCTCGAGATTGAGGTCCTTGCAGAGCTGTGCCACCTCGCGCGGGCCCGCGCCGAACGACAACAGATCGTTCTCGAAGATCTCGACCGCGTCGAAGCCGGCTGAGGCGATGGCGCGCAGCTTTTCGTCGAGGGTGCCGGAGAGGGACACGGTTGCGATCGAACGCTTGTTCATGCGGCGCTCTCCTCCATGGCGCCGCCCAGGAACAATTGCCCGATGCGGGGATCGTTCAGAATGCGCTTGGCGTCGTCGATCATCCGGGTCTGGCCGAGCTCGAGCACGATGCCGATGTCCGAGATCTCCAGCGCCGAACGTGCGTTCTGCTCGATCATCAGGATCGTGACGCCGCGGTCGCGCAAGCTTTTGAGGATATCGAAGGTCTGCTGCACCATCAGCGGCGACAGGCCGATCGAGGGCTCGTCGATCAGCACCAGCCTGGGTTCGAGCAGCAGCGAGCGGGCGATCTCGAGTTGCTTCTGCTCGCCGCCGGACAGCGTGGAAGCCTGCTGCGTCGATTTTTGCCGCAGCGCCGGAAACAGGTCGAGTGCCGCCTCGATCCGCTTGGGAAGATCGAGGCTCTTGTCCGCAGCGACGCCGCCGAGTTCGATGTTGTGGCGTACCGAAAGCTCGGGAAAGATGTTGCGGCCCTGCGGCACGTAGCAGATGCCGGCATTGAGCAGCGCGCGCTGGCTCAGGTTCGTGACGTCGCGGCCGGCAAAGCTGATCTTGCCCTCGCGCAGCTTGAGCAGGCCGAAGATTGCCTTGAAGACGGTGGACTTGCCGGCGCCGTTCGGGCCGATGATCGTCGTGATCGTGGCTTGCGGCACGGCGAAGGTCGTGCCGTTCAAAATCGTCATCTTGCCGTAGCCGCCGACGAGATTGTGAACAGAGAGGATCGGGTCGCTCATGGCTCGCGCTCCCTAATGTCCGAGATAGGCTTCGATGACGGCGAGGTTTTTCCGCACCTCATCCGGCCGTCCCATCGCCAGCACCTTGCCTTCCGCCATCACCATCACCCGCGAGCACAGCGACATCACGAATTCCATGTTGTGCTCGATCACGACGAAGGTGGCGTTCTTCTCGCGGTTGATCGCAACCAGGCGGTCCTTGAGGTCCGCCAGCATCGACGGGTTGACGCCGCCGGCTGGCTCGTCGAGCAGCACCAGGCGCGGTCCGCCCATGAAGGCCATGGCGGCATCGAGCAGTTTTTGCTGGCCATAGGAGAGGCCGCCGGCCGGCTCGTCCGCGAGATGGTCGAGCTTGAAGAAGCCGATCATCTGGTTGGCGGCGTCGCTCAGCCCGGCATCGGAGCGGCCGACGAGGCGCGAGGCCATGTTGCCCTGGTGCTCCTGTCCGGCCAGAATCAGGTTCTCCCGCACCGAGAGCTTTGGAAAAACCTGCAGGAGCTGGAAGGTGCGGCTGACCCCCAACTTGTTGAGTTCGGAGGGCCGCAGGCCCGTCACCACCTTGCCGTCCAGCCTGACCTCGCCGCCTGACGGCGTGAGCTGGCCGAGGATGCAGTTGAACAGCGTCGACTTGCCGCAGCCGTTCGGTCCGATCAGGCCGAGGATCTCGCCCTCGCGCACGTCGAAGCTGACGCCATCGACGGCGCTGATGCCGCCAAAGTTTTTCTTGATATTGGTAACCTCGAGGACTGCGCTCATTGCACCGTCTCCAGGCGTGACTTTGCGACGGCGCGCAGCGCGGACGCCGCCTTGGTCCGTCGCGCCGCCATCGCGCGATCGAGGATTCCCAGGATGCCGGTCGGCGACCAGATCAAGAGCAGCATCACCGCAACCGCATAGAGCATGAGATAATAGCCTTCGGTGAAGCGCAGCCATTCCGGCAGCAGCACGGCAATCATCGCGCCCAGGAACGGACCGAAATAGAAGCCGGCCCCGCCGACGATCACCATCATCAGCAGGTCGAGCGAGAGCGACAGGTTGAACGGCACGGGATCGATATATTGCGTCAGCGGCGCATAGAGTGCGCCGGCGACGCCGCCGAGCGCCGAGCCGATCGCAAAGGCCATCAGCGTGTAGCGCCGGGTGTCGACGCCGAGCGATTGCGCACGCAGCGGATTCTCGCGCAGCGCCATGAAGGCGCGGCCCCAGGGCGAGCGGATCAGCCACCACACGGCAAGCGACACGATCGCGAGCGAGCCGAGGCAGACATAATAGAAGGGCAGCGGCTTGTTGGTCGCTAGCCCGAAGACGTGCGGGCGCGGGATGTTGGAGATGCCGTAGATGCCGCCGGTGAGCCAGCTCTCGTTGCGGAACACCAGGAAGGCGAGAGTGGAGAAGGCGAGGGTAACGAAGGCGAGGTAGTGGTGCTGCACGCGCAGCGCGGGATAACCCAGCACCCAGCCGACCGCAAAGCTCAAGGCGATCGCGACCAGAATCGCGGCCGGCAGCGGCCAGCCATGGGTGGTCATGATCGCCGCCGCATAAGCGCCGATGCCGACGAAGGCGCCCTGCGCCAGCGAGACCTGGCCGGCATAGCCGAGCGTAAGGTTGAGCCCCATCGCGGCGATGCTCATCACCGCCCATTGGCTCAGGATGAACAGACCGTAACGGTTGAAGTTCATGGGGACAATGATCAGCGCGGCGATGGCGATGAGGCCGAGCGCAATCTTCAGGGGTTTGCCAAAGCTGATCATACCGTGCGCTCCTCGGCGCGGCCGAGCAAGCCCTGCGGCCGGAACAGGATGACGGCGATCAGGAAGATCATCGGAACGGCGGCGCGATACTGCGTCGAGACATAGGCGGCCGCGAGATTGTCGAGCACGCCAATCAAAAGACCGCCGGCGATTGCGCCGCGCACCTGGTTGAAGCCGCCGACGATCGCGGCGATGAATGCCGCCTGGCCCAGCACCTCGCCGGAGGAGAATTTGGCGAGATAGATCGGCGTGATCAGCAGTGAGGCTAGCGCCACCAGGAAGGCGTTGATCAGGAAGGTCAGCAGGATCATGCGCTCGACCGGCACGCCGATGATCCGCGCCACCGTCGGGTTCTGCGCCGCCGCCTGCATCTGGTGGCCGAGCGAGGTGCGGTTGAGCAGTGCGGTCAAGCCGAAGACGGCAAGGATGGCGACGACGAGGACGCCGATGCTTTGCAGCGACACCGCATGGCCAAGGATGGAGATATCGCCGGTCGGCGCGATCGACGGGAAGGGCGAGGCCTCGGCGCTGAAGAACTGCTTGACGGATTCCTTGATGCCGATGGCCAGCGCCATGGTCGCGATCGCCAGCGGCAGCACGCCGTGGCGCATCATCGGATCGACCAGCAGCAGCTTGAAGGCGAGACCGAGCAAGATCATCGAGAGCAGGATGCCGAGGATGATCGCGAGCCAGAACGGGGCGCCGGCATGCATCGCCGCCAGCATCAGGAACGCCGGCAGCATCACGAACTCGCCCTGGGCGAAATTGATGGTCTGCGAAGTCTGCCACAGCAGCGTGAAGCCGACCGCGACCAGCGCATAGATCGCGCCGGTGGCAAGTCCCGCGACCAGAAGATCGAACAGACTGGACATTTTCCCCTCTCGCCGTTCTGCCTTCCCGTTCGTCACGTTTGCGGGCAGAGGCGTAGGCGGCCTACGGCCGCCGTTCTTAAGAACGCCGATGCGAAGCATCGGCTACGGTGAGGGCGAGCCTTCGCGAGGGCGGTAATAGTTGGACCCGCGGAAGCTCCCCCTCACCCGGAATTTGCTGCGCAAATTCCGGTCTCTCCCCGCAAGCGGAGAGAGACGAACCTCACTTCACTTTCGGCAGCACCTGCTTCACGACCTGCTTGCCTTCGACCACCTCGACCAGGAAGCTCTGACGGTCGATGTCTCCGGTGTCGCTGAAGGTGACGTCCATCAAAATGCCCGGCTCGTCGGCGGCCTTGATGGTCAGGCCATGCAGCGTGTCGGCAAACTTCTTCGAGTCGACCTTGCCCATCTTCTCGGTGGTGGCCTTGACCATGTAGACGGCGAGATAGCCCTTCAGGCCGTTATGATCAGGCACGTAATTGTACTTCTTGGAAAATTTCTCGCGGAACGCCTTGATCAGATCGACCGGGGCATCGGTGGTGAGGCCGACATGGCCGCGCGCGCCCTTGGCGGCATCGCCAGCGAGCTCGATCACCTTCTGGCCGATCA
Organism: Bradyrhizobium sp. 164; assembly: GCF_023073715.1. Taxonomy (GTDB): domain Bacteria; phylum Pseudomonadota; class Alphaproteobacteria; order Rhizobiales; family Xanthobacteraceae; genus Bradyrhizobium. The sequence goes on along the minus strand of NZ_JADPKA010000018.1, from coordinate 44,375 downwards.
GCGTGGTCTCGCCCATCAGCGGTGCGGTGACGCCCTGCCGCTTCAGTTCTTTCAGGATGCGCGCGCTCTCTTCCTCATTGAGATAAACGAACACGGCATCGGGATTGGCAGCCTTGATCTTGCCGACGTCGGCGGCGAAATCGGCCTGGCCCGCTTCGGTGGAGAGATCGGCAACCACCTTGGAGCCGAGCCGGTCGAGCTCCTTGACGACGACGTCGCGGCCGCCGCGGCCGAAGTCGTTGTTGACCCAGACCACCGCAACCGTCTTCGCCTTCATCTCGTCGTGGATGTATTTGGCGACCTTCGGCATCGAGGATTGCTGGCCGAACGAGGTGCGGAACAGGAACTTGTTGCCCGCCTGCGTCAGCTCTGCGGCTTCGCCGCCCATGATCTGCGCGATACCGGCTTCGGCCGCGAGCGGCGCGGTGACCTTCACCGAGCCGGAATAGCCGGGACCGAGCAGCACATAGGGCTCGGCGTCGAGCGCCTTCTGCACCTGGGCGCGGGCGACGCCGGGGTTGGACTGCGAGTCGGCGTGGGTGACCTCCAGCTTGCGGCCGAGCACGCCGCCCTTGGCGTTGATCTCCTCGATCGCGAGGTCGATGCCGTTCTTCCAGTTGGTGCCGACGGTGGCGCCGCCGCCGGAGAGCTCGGCGACGTCGGCGAGCTTGATCGCCTGGCCAAGGGCGCTCGTTGCCGTCATGGCGGTGAGCAGCGCGCCCACCAATAGCGTTGATTTCATCGTCCTCTCCTCCCGTTTCAAATCTTGCAAGCGGCCTTGTGCCCGGCCGCTTCGTCTCAAGCTGCCTGATAGGCGGCGGTGCGCGCAGCCATCACGGCATCAAAAGCCTCTCCCATGATCTCGGTCGATGGAGCAAGGCCGGTGAACAGTTCAAAGGCGTCGGCGGCCTGATAGATCGCAAGCTCCCGCCCGGTCATGATCAGAGCGCCTTTCTGTCGCGCTGCGGCAAGCAGCGGCGTGATCAGCGGCGAATAGACGGCATCGGCGACCCACAGGTCTGCCCTGAGCAGCGCCGCCGGCACCGGGGTGTCTCGGTTCGGCAGCATGCCGACCGGCGTGCCATTGACGAGACCGGTTGCACCATCGAGTGCGTCCTCGACGTTTCCGGCCACCCTCGCGCGGCCCTGCCTGGCAAGCAGCGAGGCGAGTTTCTCGGCGCGCGCCGGCTCGCTGTCGAAGATGCGGATATCGGTCACCTCCAGGCCCGCCAGCGCAAACGCGATCGCCTTGCCGACGCCGCCTGCGCCGATCACGGCAACGGAGTTGGCTGATGGCGCCAGCAGCGGGGCCACCGCACGCGCAAAGCCTGTAGTGTCGGTGTTGTGGCCGGTCAGCTGGCCGTCCCTGACGACGACGGTGTTGACCGCGCCCATGGCGGCAGCGTCCGGCGCCAGCGCATCGAGCAGTGGGACCACCGCTTCCTTATAAGGATAGGTCACATTGACGCCGGCAAAGCCGAGCCGGCGCACGCCTTCGAGCATCATGCGGAGCCCGGCCGCATCGGCACCGGCCACTTCGATGAGCTGGTAGTGGCCGCGCAGGCCGAGCGCCTCGGCGGCGCGCTCATGCATGGCGGGGGACGCGGAATGCGCGATCGGCGCGCCGATCAGGCCGGTGAGAAGCTTCCTGCTGGCGGCGTGTTCGCGCTTCGACATGGTTCGCTATCGTCTCGTTGGGAGCGTCCGGGCCCGGCCATTAGCGGGGAAATCCGCGCAATTCCAGCCGCGACGATAGCCTTTCCCCTGCCTAACACAATTACCCTTTTATCCGGTAAACCTAACATAATGTTATTTCTTCCGCCCGCGTGCCGAAACGGCCTTGCCGTTGCCGCGGGACGGCTCGACCGCGCGCATCTCGGCGCGCAGGGCATCGATGAAATACTCGGCATGGAGCGACAGCGGCGCGCCGCGCTTCACCGCGATATAGGTGTCGAACCGCGTCGGCTCGGTGATCTTCAAGAGCTCGATTCCGGGATAGCCGCCATGGGCCACCGTGAACTGGTCGATGATGGCGATGCCGAGCCCCGCCTTGACCAGGGCGCAGACCGTGGTGCCGAAGCGCGCGCGGATGGTGATGTTGTAGTCGAGCCGGTTGCGCGCAAAGATCTCGGCCATGATCCGTCCGTAAGGGTCGTTCGGATCGATCCCGATCAGCGGATAGCGGGTGATCTCGGCGGCAGAGACCTGCTTGCGGCCGGCGAGCTCATGTCCCGGCGGCACGATGCAATAGAGCTCGCCCGAGGCGAGCGGCATGAGGTCGAGCCCTGAATGTTCCAGTCGGTAGCTCATCGCCACGCACTCGCCGCGGCCGAGCATCAGATAATCGATGGCTTCCTCGAGCTTGAGGATGTTGATGTCGATGCCGAGGTCCGGATAGCGGCGGCGGACGCGCTCGATCGCGCGCGGCACCATCACCTGCGAGATGCTCGGCACCGAGCCGATGCGCAGCTCCGACAATCCGCCGCGGCCGATCTTGGAGATGATCTCGGAGAGGTCGTCGACCTTCTTGTAGACGCCGTTGATCTGCTCGAAGATGTTCTCGGCTTCCGGCGTCGGGAAATAGCGCCCGTTCTGGCGCTGGAAGAAGCGGATGCCGAGCGAGCGCTCGGTGTATTTGACGAGGCGGCTGATCCCCGGTGCCGAGACGTTGAGCAGCTTCGCCGCGCCGCCGATGGTGCCCGTCACCATCACGGCACGTATCACTTCAACCTGGCGCAGCGTCATCATGTCCGGGCGTCCGAAGGATGATCGTGATCTCGATCATCTCACGAGAGCCGAGATGTCATCCAGCGGCAAGTGTCTGTCAACATGGGCGGAGGAGGCAAGTTGCTCTCGGGTCCTTAGGCTTCCCGCTCGGGAGGGGAGACGGCAACAGTCGGATCGTTTCGACGGAAATCAGCGCGTTCAAATGGAAGCGGGGCGCGTGAAGCTGCAACTGCGTTGGCTAACCCGCCGGGCCCTCGGGCAAGAGGCTGTTCGCCAGCTCGGCGCGCTCGCTTTGCAGCACCTCGCGCGCGAACTCGATGATCTTTTGCTTGTTTGCCGTTTGGCGGACGGCGAAAAACACGCGGTTCAATTCCAGGCCGAGCACGCTGTTGAGAGCGATGTCCTCGTCTTCCATCGTGGTTTTCCCGCTTCGTACGCTTCAGGTGTATCGTGACGTCATTTCTGCCACAAGTAGATTAAGTCTTCGGAGCGGATGAGCACCGGTAAACTACGGCCACGGCGACCTGAGGCAGCTCCCCAATGCGTGCTATACGGCGGGGCGAGAGTCAGGAAACGCACTGATGTCCGCCGTAGACTATGGTCGGGAGGCGCTCGACTTCATCGAAGGCTTGGAAGCCTATACCAAAGTTCCGGACGCCATGGACGCGCTTGCGACCGCGTTCAGCCGATACGGTTTCGAACATATCATCGTAACGGGCTTGCCGAATCCCGATCAGCGCTTTTCCCAGATGGTGCTCGCCAAGAAATGGCCGGCGGAGTGGTTCAACCTCTATGTCCAAAAGAGTTACGACCGTGTCGACCCCGTGATCCGCAAATGCCGGCAGACGGTGAATCCTTTCGAGTGGTCTGAGGCGCCGTATGATCCGGAGCTGGAGCCGGGTGCGGTGGAGGTGATGCGGCGCGCCGCCGATTTCCGCATGTCGCGCGGCTTCGTCGTGCCGATCCACGGCTTGACCGGCTATGAGGCCGGCGTCTCGCTCGGTGGCGTCCACCTCGATCTCAATGCGCGCAGCAAGCCGGCGCTGCACCTGATCGGGATGTACGGCTTCGATCACATTCGCCGTCTGCTCGATCCGGCGCCGCATCCGTCGATGCGCCTGACCCCGCGCGAGCGCGAGGTGATTGCCTGGGCGTCGCAAGGCAAGTCCGCCTGGGAGATCGGCGAGATCCTGCACATCACGCAACGCACTGCGGAAGAGCATCTTGCAACTGCCGCGCGCAAGCTCGGCGCCGTCAACCGGACGCATGCGGTCGCGATCGCGATCCGCCACAGAATCATCAATCCCTGAAATCCTCGCCTACTGGGAAATTTCCCAATAGTCGACTTTGCCTTTTTCGCTGAGGCTCCCTTCATTTCGAGCCAGGGGGAGTGCATGATTCATGTGATTTCTGCCGCCAATCGGCACCTCAACGAGGACGTTCTCGAACAGTATTTTCGGGTCCGTCACGAGATTTTTGTCGAGGAGCGGAAATGGGAGTCGCTACGCAAGCCCGACGGCCGCGAGATCGATAGCTACGACAATGACGATGCGGTCTACCTGCTGGCTCTCGAAAACCGCCGGGTGCTCGGCAGCTTCCGCCTGTATCCCACCGCCAGACCGACAATGATGAGCGAAGTCTTCCCGCATCTCGCGGCCGTGCGCGGATGCCCGTCGGACCCGCTGGTCTGGGAGTGGTCGCGCTTCTTCGTGTCACGGGAGCGCCGCGACGGCGCCTTCAATCTGCAATTGATGGCGGCTGCGCAGGAGTTCTGTCTCGATCAGGGCATCGAGCGTCTCTGTCTCGTCATGGAGACGTGGTGGTTGCCGCGCTTCAACGACATCGGATTCATCGTGACACCGCTGGGATTGCCGGCGCTGATGGAAAATTCCTGGACCATGGCTGCAACGATCGAGGTCAGTCAGGGGTCGCTCGATATCGTGCGCGACCGTATCGGAATGACGAGCATCGTCCAGCAGGACGGTCCGCGGATCGACTGTATTGCCCGTGCTAACCTCCGCGGCGTCGCTGCCGCGCAACGAAAGAGCGCTTGAGATGTCGAACATGATGCGGGACAGCCAGATCATGGCGCAGATCGAGGACGAGAATCTCGGTTACATGTCCGACATGGCGCTCGAGCTCGCGCAGATGGCGGACGATGCCGGACTGACGACGCTGGCCTATCTGTTCAGGATGGCAGCGCTGGAGGCCTCGACGGTGAATAGCGTGCTCGCTGAACCGGACGACCTTCCCCACCAGATGACGTCGCACTAGACGCATCTCTCGCTAAAGCTTCAACGACATTCCACCCTCCCTCGGCTTGCCTGGGGGAGGGTGACCGTTTGGGTGCGGCAGGTTGCCCCATACCGCGCGGCAATCTTCTTGCATTGCAAAGCAGGTGTCGGCCGCGTGGCGCCGGGATGCAACAAAGTGCATGTTTGGTGTCAAATCGCACTTGCCTCGGAACGATACTGCCATTACCCATTTTTCGGCCTTGAACAGGCAGGGGGAGCTCTTTCACTGATGGCGACCGTGTTCGAACATCGGCGTGACACTGCGTGCGCCTGAAAGAGTCTTGATGCTGCTCGTCGTCGAACAGTTCTTGAACGGATTGCAGTTCGGCCTGCTGCTGTTCCTGCTCGCCGCCGGCCTGACGCTGGTGTTCGGGATCATGGATCTCGTCAACCTCGCGCACGGCTCGCTCTACATGATGGGCGCCTATTTCGCCGCGACCTTCGCCGCGTGGACCGGCAGCTTCCTGCTCGGTGCGCTGATGGCGCTTGGCGCAACCCTCGTGCTCGGCATCGTGCTCGAGATGACTGCGCTGCGGCATCTCTACGGGCGAGACCATCTCGACCACGTGCTCGCGACCTTCGGCCTGATTCTGTTCTTCAACGAAGCCGTGCGGCTGATCTGGGGCCCGGCCGGCCTGGCGTTGCCGCTGCCGGCCTGGCTCACCGTGCCGGTCCCGATCCTGCCCGGCATTCATTATCCCGCCTATCGCCTCGCCATCATCGCGGTCGCGCTGCTGGTCGCGCTTTTGCTCTATCTCGGCGTGATGCGCACCCGCATCGGCATGCTGATCCGGGCCGGGGCCTCCAACCGCGAGATGATCGGCGCGCTCGGCATCAACATCAAGCTGCTCTACACGCTGGTTTTTGGCTTAGGTGCCGCGCTCGCAGGCCTTGCCGGTCTGATGCAGGCGCCGATCCTCACCGTGCAGATCGGCATGGGCGAGAACATCCTGATCCTCGCCTTCGTCATCATCGTGATCGGCGGCATTGGCTCGATCCGCGGCGCGTTCCTGGCCGCAATCTTCGTCGGCATGATCGACACGCTCGGCCGCGCTTTCCTGCCGAACCTGCTCCGGCAGGTGCTGAGCGGCGCCGCGGCCTCCACTGCCGCGCCCGCGCTGTCGTCCATGCTGATCTATCTCCTAATGGCGATCGTGCTGGTGGTGCGGCCGGAGGGGCTGTTTCCGGCCAATCGTCGATGAAGGCTTTCAGTGTGAGCAAAGCCGTGACGGCCCTGATGCTGGCGGGCCTCGTGCTGCTGCCGCTCTATTCGCACCTGACCGGCAACATCTTCATCCTGACGCTGTTCACCCGTATCATCATCTTGGCGCTGGCGGCGGCGAGCCTCAATCTCATCATGGGCTTCGGCGGCATGATGAGTTTTGGTCACGCTGCCTATCTCGGCATCGGCGGCTACGCAGTCGGGATGCTCGCGCAGGAGGGCGTCGGAAGCGGCTTCATCCAGTTTCCCGTCGCGCTTGCGGCCTCCGCGACTTACGCGCTGGTGATCGGCGCGCTCTCTTTGCGCACGCGCGGCGTCTATTTCATCATGATCACGCTGGCCTTCGCGCAGATGGCCTATTACGTCGCCTCGGGCCTGGCGCGCTACGGCGGCGACGACGGTCTCACCGTTTACAAGCGCAGCGACTTCTCCGGACTGATCAATCTCGGCGACCGCATGCAGTTCTATTATCTCTGCCTCGCCTGCCTGCTCGGTGTCATTTTCCTGATCTGGCGCATCGTCAATTCGCGCTTCGGCCTCGTCGTGCAGGGCCTGCGCTCCAACGAGCAGCGCATGCAGGCGATCGGCTTCGCCGCCAAGCGCTACCAGCTCGTCTGCTTCGTCATATCAGGCACCATGTGCGGCCTTGCCGGCGCGCTGCTCGCCAATAACACCGATTTCGTCAGTCCCGCCGTGATGTACTGGACCCGCTCCGGCGATCTCATGGTGATGGTGATCCTGGGGGGCATGGGCACGCTGTTCGGTCCGATCATGGGCGCGGTGGTGTTCCTGCTGCTGGAAGAGTTCTTGTCGCAGATCACCGAATATTGGGCGCTGATCATGGGCCCGCTCTTGCTGCTCATCGTCCTGTTCGGCCGCGGCGGCATCATGGGCGCGCTCGGGAGGGCTGGCCGTGGCTGAACCCCTGCTCCGCGTCGAAAAGCTGGTGCGCCGCTTCGGCGGCATCATCGCGACCGACAACGTCTCGCTCGAGGTCGCTAGCGGCGAGTTGCACGCCATTATCGGCCCGAACGGTGCCGGCAAGACCACGCTGATCAGCCAGCTCACGGGGCACCTCGAACCGCATTCCGGCAGCGTGTCGCTGGCGGGGCGGGACATCACCTATCTGCCGGCCTATCGCCGCTGCGCGCTGGGCCTCGCCCGTTCGTTCCAGATCACCTCGCTGCTGCTCGACTTCACCGCCGCCGATAATGTCGCCCTGGCAGCCCAAGCGCATGCCGGTACGTCGTTCCGCTTCTTCGCCAATGCGCGCAAGGAGAAGGGCCTGCGCGATGCCGCCCATGCAGCGCTCGATCGCGTCGGCCTGTTGCACCGCGCCGATGTCGTGGTGTCCAGGCTCAGCCATGGCGAGCGGCGCGAGCTCGAGCTCGCGGTTGCGCTCGCGAGCAAGCCGAAGCTCCTGCTGCTCGACGAGCCGATGGCAGGTCTCGGCGTCACCGAATCGCAGCGCATGGTGAAGTTGCTCCAGGAGCTGCGCAAAGAGGTCTCGATCGTGCTCGTCGAGCACGACATGCCGGCGGTGTTCGCGCTCGCCGACCGGATTTCGGTGCTGGTTTATGGCCGCGTCATCGCCTCCGGCGATCCGGCCGCGATCCGCCAGAACGAGGACGTCAAGCGCGCCTATCTCGGCGATCAGCATGTGGTGACGCATCATGGCTGACACGCTGCTGGACGTCGAGGGCATCGAGACCTGCTACGGCCTGTCCCAGGTGCTGTTCGGCCTGTCGCTGTCGATCAAACCGGGCGAGATGGTCTCGCTGATGGGCCGCAACGGCATGGGCAAGACCACCACCATCCGCTCCATCATGGGCCTGACGCCGGCGCGCGCAGGCAGCATCCGTTTCGCGGGCGTCGAGGTGCGGCAGCTTCCGTCATACCGGATCGCCCAGCTCGGCGTCGGCATCGTGCCGGAGGGACGTCAGATCTTCCCGAACCTCACCGTGCGCGAAAATCTCTTAGCCGCCGCCGCCGATCGTTTCGCTAGCCCCAATCCCTGGACGCTGGCCGCGATCTACGTGCTGTTTCCGCGCCTCGCCGAGCGTGCCTCCAACATGGGCAACCAGCTCTCCGGCGGAGAGCAGCAGATGCTCGCCATCGGGCGCGCACTGATGACCAACCCGAAGCTTCTGATTCTGGATGAAGCGACCGAAGGCCTCGCGCCGCTGATTCGCGAAGAGATCTGGAACTGCCTGTCGCTGCTCAAGAGCCGCGGACAGTCGATCCTGGTGGTCGACAAGAATGTCGATCACCTCGCCCGCATCTGCGACCGCCACTCCATCATCGAGCGCGGCAAGACGGTCTGGAGCGGCACCTCCGACGAGCTGATGGCCGCGCCGGACCTTCAGCATAAATATTTAGGAATCTGAGGCCCCTAAGGAGCGCGACGTCCGCCCCAACTTCGCCCTTGCGAGCGCAGCGAGCAATCCAGGATCCTCGGCGGCAGTCTGGATTGCTTCGCTTCGCTGGCAATGGCGGTCGTGAGAGCTTGCCCTCACCAATAAATCCCGTGGCGATGCAGTTCGCGGATCACGCGCGCTTCGACGGAGGGCTGGCGTCGCTTCGCCTTGCTGCTGCCGGTCGTGCTGCTCGCGGGCGTGGCAGTCGACTGCGCGGCCGTTGCGGCGGTTGCAGCAGGTGGCGGCGTGGGCGTCGTCGTTGTGGCCTGAACGGCCGCGGGCCCTGCCGGGGCCTGGGTCGACTGCGGCGCGGCCGTCGCGGCGGGCTGCTCGGCCTGGCTCGCATCGGTTGCGGCGAGGCTCAGGCTTCGCGGGCCAGCAGCAAAGGCTTCTGTTGCAACCAGCAACAGGGCCGCGATCAGAATCAGCTTGCGCATGTAAGTGCCCATTTGGCCAATGCGTGTTACCTATTCGGTCCGATAGGGAAGTTAACGCGCTAGCCGATGCGTCCCGATCTCAATCAGCGTGGTCCGGCAGGAGAGGTGATAGATCAGGCTGAATAATTGGTCCCACATGATCGAACTCCGTTGTTCATCACGGCTAATCTAGACCCGGCGTCTTTCCGCCGGTTTTCGAGGGATGGGGAAAATGGCTTCGTCGGATGGCAGTCAGATGTCGTCGGAACAGGTGGGACGAAGTCGCCTCACGGAGGCGTGAGCTCCTCGATTAAAACATCTCGAAATATTCGCGGTGCTCCCAGTCGGTTACCTCAGACAGGAAGCGATCGATCTCGGCGTTCTTGATGTGGGTGTAATAGTCGGCGAACTCAGGCCCAAGCTTTTCGCGGAAGAACGGATCGTCCTTCAGCGCAGCGACGGCGTCGCGCAGCGATTTCGGCAAGAGCGGCGCCTTGGTCTCGTAGGGTGTGTCCGCCGACGGGCCTGGATCGAGCTTGCGGTCGACACCGTCGAGGCCGGAGAGAATCTGTGAGGCCATGTAGAGATAGGGATTGGCGGCGGGCTCGCCGATGCGATTCTCCAGGCGCGTCGCAGCATCGCCGGGCGTGCCGAGCACGCGGATCATCACGCCGCGATTGTCGCGGCCCCAGATCGCGCGGTCCGGTGCCAGCGAATAGGAGCGGTAGCGCTTGTAACCGTTGATGGTCGGCGTGGTGAACACGGTGGAGGCGCGGGCGTGGTCGAGCAGGCCGGCGAGGTACGCCTGGCCGAACGCGCTGAGCGGCTCGCTGTCCTTTGCCGTTTCCTTGGCCATGAACAGGTTCTCGCCATTTCCGCGCGAGACGATCGATTGGTGCAAGTGCCAGCCGCTCGCGAACACGTTCGGCAGTTTCGGCCGGCACATGAAGGTGGCGTGATAGCCATGCCGGCGCGCGATCTGCTTTATGGCAGAGCGGAACAGCACCATGTTGTCGGCGGGCTCCAGCCCCTTCTTCGGCGCGAAGGTGAACTCACACTGGCTGGGGCCGAACTCGACCTCGACCGAGCGCAAGGGCAAGCCGAGCGCGACGATGTCACGCCGCAAAATCTCCAGCACCGGTTCCATCTGGTCGAAGCGCTGCTCGGTGAGATATTGATAGCCGTGGCTGAGCAGGCTGACCGAGGGCGGCGTGCCGGGCTGGCCGGCGTCCTCGGGCCGCATATGCGCGTCGTCGAGCTTGAAGACGTGGAATTCGACCTCGAGCCCGGCGACGAAATCATGGCCGCGGCTTGCGAGGTCATCGAGAACCTTGCGATACAGCGCCCGCGTTGCGAACGGCACGGCGCGGCCATCGTTGAAATAGAGATCGCACAGCACCCAGCCTGTGGCGGGCGCCCACGGCAGCACGCGAAAAGTGCTGGGATCGGCGACCATCAGCACGTCGGCTGCGCCCTCCATCTCCTTCATGCCGAAGCCGCCGCCGGAGGTGAACACCGGAAACACCGTGCGATGCGAGGTGTCCTTGGCAAGCATCGTCGTGGTGATGGAGCAGCCGCTCTCCAGCGAGGCGAGAGCTTCAGCGGCGATGATGGTCTTTCCCCGCAAGATGCCGTGCTGGTCCGGGAAGGCGAGGCGGATGATCTCGAGGTTCTTTTCCTCGACGATGCGGCGCATGCGCGCCGCCGCGTCCCTCTGCTCATCCGACCACAGCGCATGGCGCGCGACGAAAGTCACTTTGCTACTCCTGAAGCCGTAAGGCGCGAGGCCGCTGCAACATACCCTGTCATTGCGAGCGCAGCGAAGCAATCCAGGGTCTTTCCGGAGAGGCAGTCTGGATTGCTTCGCTGCGCTCGCAATGACGAAGGAGGGCCCTGCATTCCGCGCTACTCCGCCGCCGTCAGCCGGTGCACGTTGTCGGCGATGTCCTTCGGCACCGGCGCGGTCCATGGCGCGTCGCGGCGGCGCTTGACGTCGACCTCCATCCAGTAGGTCTCCCAGCCCCGCGTCGGACCAATGCCGTCCATGGTCGCCGGTCCCTGGATGCTGCGCGCGTTGGCCTCGTCCAGGAACAGCATCGGCTTCTCGCCGCCCGACACCTTCTCGATCTCCTGCCGCAGCAGGCGGCGATATTGCACGATCGCCTTGTCGCTCTGACCGAGATGCTCCTTGGTGCGGTCCTGGATCGCGCCCATCGATTCCACCGCCCACTGGTCGTGGACGTTGATGTCGGTGCCCATGCCGGTGTAGGTCGCGGTCTGCTGTTCGTGCGGATCGAAGCCGTAATCGTTGCTGCGGTTCTTGCGCGATTTGTAGTCGGGCAACTCATAGAGCTCGAGCCGCTGCTCGCGCATCTTCGCCTTGTCCACCGGGTTCGTGTAGCTGGTGAAGATCGCGTACCAATAGCAGTTCTCGTCATCGAGCGGCACGTGCCACTGCGTGATCGTCATCTCCGTGCTCATGGGGATGACGAAGCCGTGTGGGAAGAGCTGATTGGTGACGCGCACATGGGTGCGCTCCTCGTCGATCTCGCGCAGCGCGATCAGCCTGAGGCCGTATTCGGTATGCTCGACATTGATGATTGGACGGTCGTATTCGCGCAGGATCTTCGTCATCGGCAAGTCAGAGCCGGCGGAGGCACCGCGGAATTGCTTGCCGTAGGCGGTCGAGGTGTCCTCGTCCTCGAAGAAGCGGTGCAGATAGGAGGCGTGCGCGGGATCGATGCCGACCTCCAGCGCCTGGAGCCAGTTGCAGGCCATGTGGCCCTTGAAGGCGAACGTGTGCGTGCCGGGCGCAACAAAGCAGTCGAGCTCCGGGAAGGCCGGCGGCGCACCTTCGCCGAGATAAGCCCAGAGGATGCCGCTCTTCTCGACGACGGGATAAGAGCGCTGGCGAATGTTCTGACAGAGCTTGGAATCCTTCGGCTCGGCCGGCGTCTCGATGCACTGGCCGGTGGCGTCGAACAGCCAGCCATGGAAGGCGCAGCGCAGGCCGCTATGTTCGAGCCGACCAAAGGCGAGGTCGGCGCCGCGATGCGCGCAATGGCGGTCGATCAGGCCGTACCGTCCGGTCTCGTCGCGAAACAGCACCAGGCTCTCGCCGAGCAGTTTTACGGGACGGATCGGCCGCGCACCCTCTAGCTCGTCCACCAGCGCCGCCGGCTGCCAGTAACTCCGCATCAGTCTGCCGCAGGGGTCCTTGGGCCCGGTGCGGGTGATCAGGTCGTTCTGCTCCTGGCTCATCATGGCGCGTACATCCTTGTGCAGGGAGTTTGTTCGCCTATTGAACGAATGGGCGAATTATGACATGCCTTGGCGCGGCAGCAAGCACTATTTTGCAGGATCATCTGAAGCCATGCCCAAGGTAAAGCGGAGCGAGAGCGAGGAGCGCGCGACGGATTTCGTCGAGAGCCTTGATCGCGGTTTACGGCTGCTCCAGTGCTTCGGCACTACAGCCGGCCCGATGACGCTGAGCGATCTTGCCCGCGCCGCCGATCTGCCCCGCGCCACCGCGCGGCGCATGCTGTTCACGCTTCAGCGCGGCGGCTTCGCTTCCGGTGACGGAAAGCTGTTCTCGCTGACGCCTCATGTGCTGACGCTGGCAGCGTCCTATCTGCGCTCGAACCAGCTCGTCGTGGTCCTTCAGCCGGTCCTTGATCGCATCGCGACCGCCGCGCAGGAGATCTCGTCGCTCGCGGTGCTCGATGGCGATGACGTCGTATTCATCGCGCGCGGAAGCCCTGCGCGCGTTTTCTCCGGCGGTCTCGAGATCGGCTACCGCCTTCCGGCCTTCTGCACCTCTGTCGGTCGCGCAATGCTCGGCCAGTTCGATGACGCCGATCTTGCAGCGCGACTGAAGACCATGAAGCGCGAGGCGCTGACGCCGCAGACGGAGGTTGATTCAAAAGCGCTGCTAGCGCGCATCACTGCCGACCGCGCGCAGGGCTATTCACTGGTCGACCGCGAGGCGGAGCCGCATTTCCGCTCGATCTCGGTTCCCGTCCGGCGCTATGACGGCGTGATCGTCGCCGCCATCAACATGGGGGCTCACGTCGACCGCGTGCCGGCACAGGAGCTGCTCGACCGTTTCCTGCCGCTGTTGCGCGAGGGCGCGGAATTGGTGCGCTCGCAGCTTCTGTAGCTGCATTCCCGTCGCCTCGAAACCGGTGCTATAATGAGGGCAAGCACAAGAGAACAGGGAGGACGCCATGCACCATACCATGGTTCCCAGCGATCGCGTGGAGCACGTCGCCGTGTACGGACGCGACGGGACGAAGCTCGGCACGATCGAGCGACTGATGCTGGACAAGATGAGCGGAATGGTCGCCTATGCCGTGATCAAGACTGGCGGGCTGCTCGGCACCCGTCACCATTACCCTCTCCAGTGGAGCGCGCTGAAATACGATCCAAGCCGGCAGGCGTTCCAGACCGAGTTGACGCTGGACGAGCTCAGCAGCGGCCCATGCGAGTTCGACGACGATGCGTTCGACTGGGGCGACCGCTCGCGGTCCTACCCGCATCCGCATTACTGGTCGGTCTAGCCGCGTCGCAGCTCGTGTGGGCGGGCTAAAGGTCGGCAGCACCACGCCCGATCAATTCCGGTTGCGCATCCAGTCGGCGAGACCGGACAGCGCCTTGGCGAGGTCCTGCCGCGCGTTCGTGTCACTGACCGTCTCCTCCAGCGCGCCGCGCATGCAGGCCATCCATGCGTCGCGCTCGGCATCACCGATCGCAAAGCCGATGTGGCGCTGGCGCAGCCGCGGATGGCCTTTCTCGACGGAGTAGAGCCGCGGGCCGCCGGTCCATTCGGTCAGATAGCGCTTCAGCACGTCCCTGATCAGACCGAGGTCGGCCGCATGCATCGCGCGGATGACTTTCGCTTCCGGCAGCGTGTCCATGCGCTCGTAGAAGCGATCGACCAGCCGCTCGATCGTGGCACTGCCGCCGATCCGCTCGAACATGGAGATTGCGACGTCGCTATCGGTCATCGGTCTTCGCTTGCTGTTGGGCTGGGATATAGTGAAATTGGAGGGTGTAGATGCAGCGAGGAAGGGATTCTACAGCGCGAGGCTGCGCAGGCCGAAGCTGCGCGCTTCGTTCTGCAGCACCGGGCGGACCGCGTCGATCAGCCGTGCGGCCGCGGCATCGACGGACAGGCCCGCGGTGTCCACCACCGCGGTGGCGCGCGAATACAGCGGTTCGCGGCTGAGCAGGATGTTGCGCAGCTCGGCCATCGCCGAGCGATCGTCCGCCATCGGACGCAGATCGCCCTGGCGGCGGACGCGGGCCATGTGCTCCTCCGGCTCGGCCTTCAGCCAGATCGTATAGAACGACGACAGGATCTGGTCGAAGGTCAGGGGCTCGGAGACGATGCCGCCGCCGGTCGCCAGCACCATCAGCTCGTTGCGCGCGAGCAGCTGCTGCAGCGCCGCCTGCTCCATGCGGCGAAAGCCTTCCTGGCCGTACAGCGCAATGATCTCGGCGACCGAGAGCCCGTTCTGCTGCTCGACCTCCTTGTTGAGCTCGACAAAACTCCAGCCGATCTTCTTCGCCAGCATCCGACCAAGTGTGGATTTGCCGGCGCCGCGTAGGCCGATCAGCGCAATGCCGCAGAACGGCGCGCGCCGCGGTGCAGACGCGCTGCCGCCGGCGAGCAGATCCTTGGCCTGTGCAATCTGCGCCGGTGTCGCCTTGCGCAGGAGATCGCGGAACATCTGCCAGTCTGGCGTTGGATCGGCGCTAGGAAGCAGGTCTTCGAGATGTGCACCCATCGCGTCGGAGACGCGTCGGAGCAGCACGATCGAGACATTGCCCTTGCCGCTCTCGAGTTGCGCGATGTAGCGCTCCGAAATCCCTGATACTTTGGCGAGCACTTTGCGCGACATGCCGCGCAGCGCGCGCATGGTGCGCACGCGCTGGCCGAGCTGTTCGAGAAATCGGGATTCGGCGTCGGGACTTTCGATCATGAGTCTTCTTTAGCGGATGTCCTGCGGCGCATTTTAATGAAACATAATGCCTGCTGGCATTGACAGCAAGCCGCCACAGTGTCTTTCTATGAATTATAATTCTAAATTGGGGAGACGTCCGTGAGCGAGGGATCCTACAACGCGGTGACCTGGCTGCTCGACCGTAACGTCGAAGAGGGCAGGGGAGGCAAGCCTGTCTTCGACGACACCGTCTCGCGGCTCACCTATGGCGAACTGCAGCACCAGACGCGCCGCGCCGCCAACATGCTGCGCCGGCTCGGCATCCGTCGCGAGGAGCGCGTGGCGATGATCATGTTGGATACGGTCGACTTCCCGATCGTGTTCCTCGGCGCGATCCGCGCCGGCATCGTGCCGGTGCCGCTCAACACGCTGCTGACCGCGGACCAATACGCCTACATTCTCGCCGATTGCCGCGCCCGCGTGCTGTTCGTGTCTGAGGCGCTCTATCCCGTCATCAAGGACGTCGTCGGCCGCATGCCCAATCTCGAGCACGTTGTGGTCTCCGGCGACAAGCAGAATGGCCACAGGCAGCTCGCCGAGGAGCTCGCGGGCGAGAGCGACCAGTTCACCACGGCGGCGACGCATCCGGACGAGCCGGCGTTCTGGCTCTATTCGTCGGGCTCCACCGGCATGCCCAAGGGCGTGCGCCATCTGCATTCGAACTTGCAGGCGACCGCGGATACCTACGCCAAGCAGGTGCTCGGCATCCGCGAGAGCGACGTCTGCCTGTCCGCCGCAAAGCTGTTCTTCGCCTATGGCCTCGGCAATGCGCTGACCTTCCCGATGTCGGTCGGCGCCAGCGTGATCCTGAACAGCGAGCGGCCGACGCCGGCACGCATGTTCGACCTGATGAACCGCTACAATCCTTCGATCTTCTACGGCGTGCCGACGCTGTTCGCGGCCATGCTCAACGATGAGTCGATGAAGAACGAGCGCGGCGGCAAGGCGTTGCGCATCTGCACCTCGGCCGGCGAGGCGCTGCCGGAATCCGTTGGTCGTAGCTGGAAGGCGCGCTTCGGCGTCGACATTATTGACGGTGTCGGCTCGACCGAGTTGCTCCACATCTTCCTGTCGAACGCGCCCGGCGACATCAAGTACGGCTCCTCCGGCAAGCCGGTGCCGGGCTATGCAGTGCGGCTCGTCAACGAGGCCGGCGAGGACGTCGCCGATGGCGAGATCGGCGAGCTCCTGGTCGATGCGCCCTCCGCTGGCGAGGGTTACTGGAATCAACGCCATAAGAGCCGCCGCACTTTTGAAGGCCCGTGGACCCGCACCGGCGACAAATATGTCAGGGATGCCGACGGCCGCTATACCTTCTGCGGCCGTGCCGACGACATGTTCAAGGTCTCCGGCATCTGGGTCTCCCCCTTCGAGGTCGAGAGCGCACTGATCACACACCCCGCCGTGCTGGAAGCCGCTGTCGTGCCCGAGGCCGATCCGGAAGGGCTGTTGAAGCCAAAAGCCTTCGTCGTGCTGCGTCCGGGTGCGAAGACGACGGACTTGCAGGAGATGCTGAAGGAGCACGTCAAGCAGAAGATCGGCCCGTGGAAATATCCGCGCTGGATCGACGTGGTGGATTCGCTGCCGAAGACGGCGACCGGGAAGATTCAGCGGTTCAAGTTGCGGGAGGGGGCGAATTGAGCGGGCCTATGCGACGTGCGACTCGCGCGCGCGGCAAACTCCGCTGCGCTCCCTCCCCCCTTGTGGGGGGAGGGCGGGGGAGAGGGGTAGCCAAGCAATCGGTCATTGTCGTCGCGCAACGATGTTCTTCGTCACACCGGGAGTTCCCGTGTGGCACCCCTCTCCCTAGCCCTCCCCCACAAGGGGGAGGGAACGACCGAGCGAGCCGCGCGTGATTGCGTCCCACGCTCGATACGACGAGAGAGAAGAGTAACACCATGACCAACCTCACCCCCACCGGTTTCCTCAGCATCGATGGCGCCTGCCTCGAATACAAATGGCTCGCGCCGCAAGCTGCAGACGCGCCCAGCATCGTCATGCTGCATGAAGGCCTCGGCTCGCTCGCGCAGTGGGGCGACTTCCCGGACAAGCTTCAGCAAGCCACAGGCGCCGGCATCTTCGTCTATTCGCGCGCAGGCTACGGCCAGTCGAGCAAGGTCGCGCTGCCGCGGCCGCTCGATTACATGCAGCGCGAGGCGCTCGACGTGCTGCCGAAGCTGCTCGACATGATCGGCTTCAAGCGCGGCCTCCTGCTCGGCCATTCCGACGGCGCCTCGATCGCGACGATCTATGCCGGCGCGCATCAGGATCATCGCCTGAGCGGCCTCGTGCTGATCGCGCCGCATTTCATCGTCGAGGACGTCTCGGTGAAATCCATCGCCGCGATCAAGACGGCCTTCGAGACCACGGACCTTAGGGCCAAGCTCGCGCGCTGGCATCAGGACGTCGACAACGCGTTCTACGGCTGGAACGGCGCCTGGCTCGATCCAAAATTCCGCGACTGGGACATCTCGGAATACCTCGCCTATATCCGCGTTCCCGTCATGGTCCTGCAGGGCGTGGACGACCAATACGGCACTCTGCGTCAGGTCGAGATCGCGCAGGAGGAGTGCTACTGCCCGGTCGATCTGAAAATCATTTCAGGTGCGGGGCATTCCCCGCATCGAGAGGCGCCGGCGGCGACGCTCGAGGCGATCGCGCAATTCGCGAAAGCGGCCCTGCGCGACGATCGGGGCCTGCAAGGACGCGCCGCATGATGGCGGCGGCGTGACAGGTCCGAGACCGCGTAGGACCGCAGCGGGCTCGTAATATCAAGGCAGTCTTGGCCGGCATCGGCATGAAACAAAGTGCATGACGCGGCAGTTAATGGCTAGACGCATCCAAAAAGATGCATTATTGTGCATCTAACGCTACGGCGAAAATGCATAATCAAGCTTAGGGTGTGACCCATGGCCGGGGAAGATCGGCGCCTCGCAGGCGGCGCGACGTTCATCGATTTCCAGACAGACCCGTCCCGCTACCGGCATTGGAAGCTCGCGGTCGATGGCGACGTCGCGACGCTGATCATGGACGTCGACGAGAATGGCGGTCTGTTCGAAGGCTATCTTCTCAAGCTCAACTCCTACGATCTCGGTGTCGACATCGAGCTCGCGGATGCGATCCAGCGGCTGCGCTTCGAGCATCCCGAGGTGAAGGTCGTCGTGATGCGCTCGGCCAAAAACCGCGTGTTCTGCGCCGGCGCCAACATCCGCATGCTCGCCGGCTCCACCCACGCTCACAAGGTCAATTTCTGCAAGTTCACCAACGAGACCCGCAATGGCATGGAGGACTCCTCGGAGAATTCCGGCCAGCGCTTCATCACCGTGGTGAACGGCTCGGCGGCCGGCGGCGGCTATGAGCTCGCGCTTGCGACCGACTACATCATCCTCGCCGATGACGGTTCGTCTGCCGTTGCCTTGCCCGAAGTGCCTTTGCTCGCCGTGCTGCCCGGCACCGGCGGACTGACCCGCGTCGTCGACAAGCGAAAAGTGCGCCGCGACCACGCTGATTTCTTCTGCACCATCGAGGAGGGCGTGAAGGGCAAGCGCGCCGTGCAATGGCGCCTCGTCGATGAGATCGCGCCGAACTCAAAGCTGGAGGCGAAGATCGCCGAGCGTGCCAAGGAATTCGCGGCCGCCTCGAAGCGCAAGGGGAGCGGCAAGGGCGTCGCGCTGACGCCGCTCAAGCGCCTGATCGACGAGACCAGCATCCGCTACGGCTTCGTCACGGTCGACATCGATCGCACCGCGCGCATCGCTACCATCTCCATCAAGGCGCCGGAAGCGGCGCCGCCGGCCGACATTGACGGCATGATGGCGCAAGGGGCTTCGTTCTGGCCGCTCCAGGCCGCGCGCGAGCTCGACGACGCCATCCTGCATCTGCGCATCAACGAGCTCGAGATCGCCATGCTGGTGTTCAAGAGCCATGGTGACCGCGCTCATGTGCTTGCCAGCGACGCCTTCCTCGAAGCCAACAAGGCGCACTGGCTGGTCAATGAACTCAGGCACTACTGGAAGCGAGTCCTCAAGCGCATCGACGTCACCTCGCGCACGCTGGTGACGCTGGTCGAGCCCGGCTCCTGCTTCGCCGGCACGCTCGCCGAGCTCGTGTTCGCTGCCGACCGCTCCTACATGCTGATCGGCACGCGCCAGGGCGACAACCGCCCGCCGCCGTCGATCGAATTGTCCGCGATGAATTTCGGCCCGTATCCGATGAGCCATGGGCTGACGCGGCTTCAATCGCGCTTCCAGGCTGATCCGTCCGATGTCGAGCGCGCGGAGGCGACGCTTGGCACCGCGCTCGACGCCGAGCAGGCGGAAGAACTCGGCCTCGTCACCTTCGCGCTCGACGACATCGATTGGGACGACGAGGTCCGCGTGTTCCTCGAGGAGCGCGCCAGTTTCTCGCCCGACAGCCTCACCGGCATGGAAGCGAGCCTGCGCTTTGTCGGTCCCGAGACGATGGAATCAAAAATTTTCGCGCGCCTCACCGCGTGGCAGAACTGGATCTTCCAGCGCCCCAACGCTGTCGGCGAGGAAGGCGCGCTGCGCCGCTACGGCAGCGGTCAGAAGCCGAAATTCGATATGACGCGGGTGTGACAACTTTCGTGTCCCGGGCGCGCTGCGGCACGAAGTGACGCTGCGCAGAACCGGGACCCCGCTGGACCAGACAATGGGTCCCGGCTCTGCAGCGCACCGCTTCGCGTTGCGCAGCGTCCGGGAAACGAGACAGACCAAGGAGCACGGCCATGAACATGAATATCATGAACGTCGACTACTCGACCAAGATCCCGAACAACGTCAATCTCGCCGAAGACCGCCAGGTGCTCAAAGCGCTGGAAGGCTGGCATCCCGGCTACATGGACTGGTGGAACGACATGGGGCCAGAAGGCTTCCAGGAATCGCTGGTGTACTTGCGCACCGCTTATTCGGTCGATCCGCGAGGCTGGGCCAAGTTCGACTATGTCCGCATGCCCGAATATCGCTGGGGCATTTTGCTTGCGCCGCAAGAAGAGAACCGCGTCGTGCCCTTCGGCGAGCATTACGGCGAGCCGGCCTGGCAGGAAGTCCCGGGCGAGCATCGCGCCATGCTGCGCCGCCTGATCGTGATCCAGGGCGACACCGAGCCCGCCTCGGTCGAGCAGCAGCGCCATCTCGGCAAGACCGCGCCGTCGCTCTATGACATGCGCAATCTGTTCCAGGTCAATGTCGAGGAAGGCCGTCACCTCTGGGCGATGGTGTATCTGCTCCAGAAATATTTTGGCCGCGACGGCCGCGAAGAAGCCGATGATTTGCTGCGCCGCCGCTCGGGCGATGCCGATGCGCCGCGCATGCTGGGCGCCTTCAACGAGGCGACACCGGACTGGCTGTCCTTCTTCATGTTCACCTATTTCACCGACCGTGATGGCAAGATGCAGCTGCATTCGCTGGCGCAGTCGGGCTTCGATCCGCTGTCGCGCACCTGCCGCTTCATGCTCACGGAAGAGGCGCATCACATGTTCGTCGGCGAGACCGGCATCACCCGCGTCGTGCAGCGCACCTGCGATGCCATGCGCGAAGCCGCTATCACCGACCCCACCGACATCGCAAGAGTCCGCGCACTAGGGGTGATCGACCTGCCGACCATCCAGAAGAAGCTGAATCTGCACTACACGCTGTCGCTCGACCTGTTCGGCTCGGAAGTGTCGACCAATGCGGCCAATGCCTTCAACGCCGGCATCAAGGGCCGCTACCACGAGACCCAGATCGAGGACGATCACCAGCTCAAGAACGCCACCTATCCGGTGCTCAAGTTCATCAACGGCGAGATCAAGCTGGTCGATGAGCCGGCGCTGACCGCGCTCAACATGCGCCTGCGCGACGATTACAGCCAAGACTGCGTCAAGGGCATGCTACGCTGGAACAAGGTGATCTCGACCGCAGGCTACGACTACAAGCTGACGCTGCCAAATGTCGCCTTTCATCGCCACATCGGCGAGTTCAAGGATATCCATGCTACGCCCGACGGCATCCTGATCGACGAGGCGACCTGGGCCAAGCGCAAGGACGAATGGCTGCCGTCGGCAAGCGACGGCGACTTCATCACCTCCTTGATGCAGCCCGTCACCGAAACCGGCAAGTTCGCCTCCTGGATTGCGCCGCCAAAGGTCGGCATCGACAACAAGCCCGGCGATTTCGAGTATGTGAAGATCGAGTCGTAAGCGTCGGGCCTGAGGCTCGCGCAACACAAACGGTGTCATCACCCGCGAAAGCGGGTGATCCAGCATTCCAGAGGTAGTCCTGGCTTTGCCGAGAAGCCGCGGCGTACTGGATGCCCCGCCTTCGCTGGGCATGACGGCGCGCGTGAGGCGAAAGCATCGAACCCCCGCAACCCCTCAGCTATCCCATCCGCTCCCCTTGATCCCCGGATTCGCATAGACGATGCCGCCGTCGACGGCGATGGTCGCGCCCACGACGTAATCCCCCGCGCGCGAGGCGAGATAGATCGCGGCGCCCGCCATGTCCTCGTCAGTGCCGATGCGCCCCGCGGGCACCCGCGTTGCGACCTCGTCGCCATGGTCGCGCGCGGCGCGGTTCATGTCGGACTGGAACGGCCCCGGCGCGATCGCCGTGACCACGACGTGGTCGGAGATCAGCTTCACCGCCATGCGCCGGGTCAGATGGATCAGTGCGGCCTTGCTCGCGGCATAGGAATAGGTCTCCATCGGATTGACGAAGATGCCGTCGATCGAGGCGATGTTGATCACCTTCGCCGGCCGTTCGGCGGAGGCTGCCGCGCGCAAGGGGCCGGCCAGCGCCTTGGTCAGGAAGAACGGCGCCTTGACGTTGAGGTCCATCACTTTGTCCCAGCCGCTCTCCGGAAACTCGTCGAAATCCGCACCCCAGGCCGCGCCCGCATTGTTGACGAGGATGTCGAGCTTCGGCTCCAGCTTGATGATCTCGGAGGCCAGCCTGTCGCAGCCTTCGACCGTCGAGATGTCAATCGGCAGCGCGATGCATTCGCCGCCATATCGCGCGGAGAGCTCCTTGGCGGTCTGCTCGCACGGCCCTGCCTTGCGCGCGGTGATGTAGACCTTCGCAGCACCTGCACTGAGAAAGCCCGCCGCGATCATCTTGCCGATGCCGCGCGAGCCACCGGTCACGAGCGCAACGCGGCTTTTGAGCGAAAACAGATCGTTGAACATGGTGCCTCCGTTCGGTTGTCACGCGTTGTGGGCGCGGCCGGGAGGGGAGTCAATCTTGTCGTCTCGGAGCGCCTGGGCGCATTGATCCACTCGGTGTCGTCCCGGCTAGGGCCCATGGGCCGCCGTCCGGACGACCGATGCGGTTGATGCTAAGCCGCCGCAATCCTGCGAAAGCCGTTCCACATCGCGGTCGCGGCGCCCGAGGTCAGCACCGGCAGAATTCGTGTGTCCTGGTAGTTGCCGTTGAGCGAAACGCGCGGCAGCGCGGTCATATGGCCGGCGTTTTCGGCGAACAGCATGCCGGGCCGCGTGGTCACCGCCGTCTTGAACCCGGCTGCCGCAGCGAGCGCGAATTCACGCGCGCCCGCCGCTTCACGGTCGCCATAGGGATAGGCGAAGTGCTGCACGGGACGGCCGAGGGCCTGCTCGATCCGCGCGCGGCTCGCCGCCATCTCGTGCGCGGCGATCCCCTCCGCCTGTTTAGCGAGATTGCAATGGCTGATGCTGTGTGCGCCGATCGTGACCAGGGGATCGGCGGCCAATGTCTTCACCTCGTCCCACGACAGGCAGAGGCTGCGGCACAGCGCTTCCATGTCGACGCCGTAATTCGTGCAGAGGCCTTCGATCTCGCGCTTGAGATCGTGTTCGCCCGGTAGCGCGCGCAGCCAGTCGTGCAAACGGTCGAATGCCGCCTGCTTGGCGGCGGGCGTCGTCGCATCGAGCCGCAGCGTGGAATGGCCGATTTTCACGTCGATCTGCTCGGCCTTGGCGATCACCGCTTCCAGCGCCGTCCACCACAGACGTCCGGTGCCCTCGGCGAAATCGCTCGCGACATAGACCGCGAGAGGCGCGTCAAATTCGCGCAGCACCGGCAGCGCATGATCGAGATTGTCGCGATAGCCGTCGTCGAGGGTGAAGGCGGCGAAGCGGCGATCGAACCGGCCATGCACCAGCCGCTCATGCAGCTGGTCCATGCCGATGATGTCGATGTCGCGCGCGCGCAGATGGCACAGCGTGGCGCGCAGGAATTCGGGCGTGACCTCGAGATGACGGTTCGGCTGGAATGCGGCCTCGCGGGCCGGCCGCACATGGTGCAGCATGAAAATGGCACCGACGCCCGACAAAAGCGGGCGCAACAGATGGTGCGCCCCGCTGAAATAGAGTGCTTCCAGCCCGGCGCGGATGACGTTGTTACGCAGTTGCTTCATGGCCGGCTGGCGGACTCTGGCATTCCGCCTTCAACTTACGGGAGAACCCTTGAACAAAAAGTTATTCCAATTGTCGACGCCGGGCCTCCAGAAGGGCACCATTTCCGGTTTGACAGCCTGCCAAGGGTTTGTTTTGTCTCCGGTTCCAGAGTTCGGGTCGTCGAATGCAGAAGCTTTTCAGGTGGGCCAGCAAATGGTGGCCAGGGCTGATCCCCCTTGTCGTCATGTGGGGATTTGCGGCCTGGAATAACACGTTGCCGGTCGAGGCGGACCTGTCGGCCCGCAGCGCGGCGGCGCTCAAGGATACCGTTCTGGACAAGACCCGGATCGCGGTCGACGGCCGCGACGTCAGCCTGGCGGCGGATGCGTTCTCCGAGGAAGGACGCCGCGATGCCGTGACGGCGGTCGAAGCCGTCCCCGGTGTGCGGCTGGTCGACGACCGGACCCGCCTTGTTCCCGAGGCCAAACCCTTCGTCTGGAATGCCGAACGTGACGTGGTGCGGGTGACCCTGTCGGGCTCCGCGCCGCTGCCCTCGATGCGGGCGCGTCTGACCGAGGCGGCGCGCAAGGAAGTCGCCGGCGTCGAGGTGACCGATCAGATGGGCTTGGCGCGCGGTGCGCCGCCACGGTTCGAGGCCGCCGCGACATTGCTGCTCGATCAGATTGGCAAGCTCAAGGACGGCAAGATCACGATAACCGACACCAAGGTCAATCTGTCGGGCATGGCGCGCGAACTCGGTGGTCGCGAGGCGATTGCGGCCGCACTGAAAAACCTGCCGGAGGGTTTTTCGATCGCCGCCAACGACGTCAAGGCGCCGCCCTACATCTTCCAGGCCTACAAGGATCCGGTGGCCGCGACGCTGACGCTGACAGGCTATGTCCCGGACAGCAATGTGCACGCGGCGATCGCAACCAGCGCCTCGCGAAAGTTCTTCAACGAGAAGGTCGTGGACAATCTCAAGGCCAGCATCGGGGCGCCCGGCTCGTTCAACACCGCCATTGTCGCAGCGCTCGGCGCGCTGTCGCGGCTGTCCACCGGCACGCTCGTGGTCACGGATCGCGAGGTGAAGCTGTCGGGCGATGCACTCTATGAAGGTGCCGCCAGTGACATCCGCGCAGGGCCGGGCAAGGACTTCCCGAAGAACTGGCAATACAAGCCGGAGATTACGGTGAAGCCTGCGGCAGGCCCCGTCGACGGCACCGTGTGCCAGCAATTGTTCTCGGATCTCCTGGCCAAGGGCAAGATCCGCTTCACGGCGAAGCGCGCCGATATCGATCCGGATTCCGCCGGCATTCTCGACCATCTGATCGAGACGGCGTTGCGCTGTCCCACCGCCAATATCGAGGTCGCCGGGCATACCGACGCCGACGGCGAGGATTCCTTCAACCTGGCTCTCTCGGAGAAGCGCGCGCAGGCGGTGATCGATTATCTGGTCAAGGCCGGCCTGCCCGCCAGCCGCTTCACTGCGGTCGGCCACGGCAGCACGCAGCCCCTCGCCGGCAACGACACCGACGACGGCAAGGCGCAGAACCGCCGCATCGAATTTCTGGTGAGGTGATGATGCCCTATCTGGCTTCGTTCCATATGGGTTGGCTGGTCGGCTCGCTGCTGCTGGGCTTTTGCATGGGCTGGATCTCCGTGGTCCAGCGTGGCAACGGCACCTCGAAGGTGACCGCGCGGTGGCTCGCCGCGCTTGCCGCCGCCATGGTCGCGGCGTCGTTTGCGCACGTGGTCCCCGGCCGCTTCGGCTATTGGCTCGACCTTGGCCTGATCATGTTCGCGTGTTATCTCGTGGGTTGCACCATCGGTGCCTGGCTGCGCGACCGGGTAGTCTCGCGAAGCACGCCGCCAGCAGTGTGAAGCCTGAAGCTCTGACTGATCGGCGGAGCTTGCCTCTTTCATTACGATAACACATTGATCAAACAAGTATATTGCCGAAACGGGAGGTCTGGTTGACAATAATACGTACGTGCGTATTATCGCTTAATGCCAAAGCCCTCGCTCAAAGACGCCATCCTCGACGCCGGCCTCAAAGTCATGTTCCGGACCGGCTATCACGGTACCAGCGTACGTGACGTCACCGCTGCGGCGGGCGCCCCGCAGGGGTCCTTCACCAATCATTTTCGTTCCAAGGAGGCGTTCGCCTCCGAGGTGCTCGACCGCTACTTCGCCATCACCAGGGGATTGGTCGCGGAAGCCCTCGACGACACCTCGCTGACGCCGCGGGCTCGGCTCAGGCGCTATCTCGACATCATCACCGGTCGGCTCGAGGCCGACGGCTATGGTCGCGGCTGCCTGATCGGGGACCTCAGTCTCGAAGCGGCCGGCAGCAGCGAGATGCTGCGCACCCGTCTTGCCGAAATTTTTGCCGAGTGGCGCATGCCCTTCGCGGCCTGCATCGCCGGGGCACAGACGCGCGGCGAAATCGCGTCCGATTTCGAGGCCGAGGAGCTTGCCGACTTCCTGCTTGCGTCCTGGCAGGGGGCGATCCTGCGCATGAAGGTCGACCGCAATCCGGACGCGCTCGAACGTTTCAAGACTATCGCATTTCAAACTGTGTTCAGGGAGCCAACATGAGCAAGCCAGTCAACATGGAAATGCGCACCGCGTCCGTGCTTGGGAGCACGATGGCTTACCGCGCGACAGGAGGGCGCGATCAGCCGGTCGCGTTGTTCTTGCACGGCAATCCCACCTCCTCGCACATCTGGCGCAACATCCTGCCGCTGGTGGCGCCGGTCGCGCATTGCATCGCGCCCGACCTCATCGGCTTCGGCGAGTCCGGCAAGCCCGACATCGCCTACCGCTTCGTTGATCACGCCGGCTACCTTGATGCGTTGATTGAACAGCTCGGCTTGTCCTCGGCTTATCTCGTTGCCCAGGATTGGGGCACTGCGCTCGCATTTCATCTCGCCGCGCGCCGTCCGACCTTCGTGCGCGGCCTCGCCTTCATGGAGTTCATCCGACCGATGCCGAGCTGGCAGGATTTTCACCAGACCGACGCGGCGCGCCAGACCTTCCGCAAGTTCAGGACGCAGGGCGAGGGCGAGGCGATGGTTCTGGAGGCGAATGCCTTCGTTGAGCGCGTGCTGCCCGGCGGCATCATGCGCACGCTGAGCGAGGAGGAGATGGCGCCCTATCGCGCGCCGTTTCCGACGCGGGAGAGCCGCCGTCCCGTCCTCGCCTTCCCCCGTGAGCTGCCGATCGCAGGCGAGCCAGCCGATGTCTACGCAGCGCTGCAATCGGCGCATGCATCGCTCGCCGAAGCGTCATATCCAAAGCTGCTGTTTGCAGGCGAGCCGGGTGCGCTCGTCGCTCCGGAATTTGCCGAGACGTTCGCTGCCTCGCTCAAGCACTGCGCGCTTGTCCGTCTCGGGCCGGGCCTGCACTATCTTCAGGAGGATCACGCGGAAGCGATTGGCCGCTCCGTCGCCGGCTGGATCGCCGGCATCGAAGCGGTGCGTCCGCAACTCGCGGCCTGAAGGAGGACGAGATGTCTGCCGTGACCATCATTTGTTGCCGCCCGTGCGGATACGAGAAGCGCGCCAGAGACGTGGCTGCGGCGCTCCGCCGGCAACTGGCGCTGGAGTCGGACCTCGTCCCCGGCAAGGGCAAGATCTTCCAGATCAGGCTCGGCGACCGGATCGTCGCCAGCCGCAGCAAGGGGCACTTTCCCGGCGCCGATGATATCGTCGCGGCCGCGCGGCACTGACGCGGGGAGGGCTTTGCCAATGTCGATTGCCTGGACCGACGATCTCGCCGCCGTGGATTGGCACGAGCTTTCCGAGCTCTATCGCATCGCGCCGCTCGGCCACAAGACGCCGACCGATCTTGCGCTCGTGTTCGGCAACAGCATGTTTCGCACCTTTGCTTGTGACGAGGGGCGGCTGATCGGTGCCGGGCGCGTGCTGGCCGACGGTCGCGACTGCGCCTATCTCTGCGATGTTGCCGTGCACCCTGATCGTCAGGGACAGGGCCTTGGCCGCGAGATCATCGAGCGCTTGCTTGTGCGATGCCGGACCCACCGGAAAATCATCCTCTACGCGGTCCCCGGCAAAGAGGGTTTTTACGAACGTCTGGGTTTCCGGCGGATGACCACGGCCATGGCGATTTTCGAGGATCAGGCCGGTGCCCATCGCCGCGGCTATGTAACCGCGCCTTGAGTCCATTCTGCGCCCAGCACCCTTCCGGCGCATTCGAATCCGTGAACAATGTCCGGGTCGGCCCCTCTTTCAACAGGCCGGCGTGCCCCATAGATTGACGTCGGCTTAAGCCGTGACGGAACATTGTGCGGTTGAAATCATCAAAACTTCATGGCGTCTGCGCAGGATTGCCAAGGAGATTCGCATTAAGCCTTGCCGCCGAAGGCGCCAAACCTTGCATCAGGAGCCCCCAACCTGCCTAAAACATTGAAGGCACGTGTTTTTGTTCGAATTGGCGAATTCCACTTCGTCCGAAAACGCGCTAGTGGAGGGGCAGGGGGCATGCGCGATGCCGGAGCCGGTTCGTCGAGTGCCCGTGCGTCGTCCGCCTGTCCGCCGGCCACCCTGGCCGCTGAAGCGTTGTTCGAGGTCTAGATGCTGGAAGCCATCCGCAGAGCGACGACGTTTCTGCGCCAGAAGCAAGTCCTGCATAAGCTTGGAGTTGTGATCAGCGTCGCGGTCATCGGCATCGCTTGCTATGTGCTTTACCACATGCTGCGAGGCATCGATCGCAACGAGGTCATCGAGGCAATCAAAAGTACCGAGCCGAGCCAGATTGCGATGGCTGCGCTGTTCGTGGCTGCGGGCTATTTCACCCTGACCTTCTACGACCTGTTCGCCACGCGTGCGATCGGGCACGCCCATGTGCCCTACCGGATCAACGCGCTTGCCGCCTTCACCAGCTATTCGATCGGCCACAATGTCGGCGCCAGCGTCTTCACTGGCGGTGCGGTGCGCTACCGCATCTATTCGGCCTATGGGCTGAACGCGATCGACGTCGCCAAGATCTGCTTCCTCGCCGGCCTGACCTTCTGGCTCGGCAATGCCGCCGTGCTCGGCCTCGGCATCTCCTACCATCCGGAGGCCGCCGCCGCGATCGACCAACTGCCGGCCTGGCTGAACCGGACGCTGGCGCTGATGATCATCGTGGGGCTGGTCGCTTATGTGGTATGGGTCTGGACCCAGCCGCGGGTGGTCGGCCGGGGGCCTTGGACCGTAGTGCTGCCGGGCGGCCCGCTGACGCTGCTCCAGATCGCGATCGGCATTGTCGATCTCGGTTTCTGCGCGCTCGCGATGTACGTGCTGGTCCCGGACGAGCCCAATCTCGGCTTCGTCGTGGTCGCAGTGATCTTCGTCTCGGCGACACTGCTCGGCTTTGCCAGCCATTCACCCGGAGGTCTTGGCGTGTTCGACGCCGCCATGCTGGTCGGCCTCTGGCAGATGGACCGGGAGGAGCTTCTGGGTGGAATGCTCCTGTTCCGCGTCCTCTATTATCTGTCCCCCTTCGTCATATCTGTAATCTTGCTGACGTTTCGGGAAGTTATAATCGGCGCACGTTCGAAGCGCTTGCAGCAGGCGGCGCTCAAGCTCGATCCCGGTCCGGCGCGTGAGGCCGCCTATGTGAGAGAGCGCAGCGACAGCGGCGCCTGACCGACGCAGGCCTTTTAGGAGAAGCCCTCCCCGATGGCGATCGACGCCCCATCTTCTCCCTCCAGCCAGCCCTGGTCCGACCGGCTGCGACACTCGACCATCGTGCTGATCGCCGCGGCGCTGGCGCTGTCCGTCGTGGTTTCGCTCGGCGAATTGTCGGTGCTGCACGCTGCCACCGTATTCCTCTGCATTGCAGCCGCGGCGCTGATTCCCTGGCGCCTGCACGATCCCGCCGCCTCGCGCGACGACGTCAGGCGCATCAATCCGGTCGAGAGCGCGGCGGTGGCCGCGGTCGTTGCCGGCATGCCGGATCCTGCGGTGCTGCTCGACCGCGCCGGCCGCGTCATCCACCTCAATGCCGCCGCCGCCCAGCTCGCGCCGGCGCTGCGCAGGAACGAGCTTGCCCAGTTCGCGTTGCGCTCGCCGGAGATTATCACGGCCTTGCGCGAGGCGATCGCGACCACCGAGCCGCGGCGCGCGACCTATCTCGATCATGTTCCGGTCGATCGCTGGATGGAGCTCATGATCACGCCGGTGCCGGTGCCGACCACCTTCGGCGGCGCCGACAAGTGCATGCTGATGACCTTCCACGACCAGACGCCGCTGCGGCGGGTCGAGGAGATGCGGGCCGATTTCGTCGCCAATGCCAGCCACGAGCTGCGCACTCCGCTCGCCGCACTGTCGGGCTTCATCGACACACTCCAGGGCCAGGCCAAGGACGATCCAAAAGCGCGCGAGCGCTTCCTCGGCATCATGCACAACCAGGCCACCCGCATGGCGCGCCTGATCGACGATTTGCTGTCGCTGTCGCGGGTCGAATTGTCGGCCCATGTCCGCCCCGACACCCTGGTCGATCTCTTGCCGATCATCCGCCAGGTCGCGGACGGGCTCGAACCGCTGGCGCGGGAGCGCCAGGTCGATGTCGAGACCCATCTGCCGGAAGCCGCCGTGATGATCGCGGGCGACCGCGAGGAGCTGCTCCGCCTGTTCGAGAACCTGATCGAGAACGCGCTCAAATACGGCGCATCGGGCGGACGCGTCATTGTGTCGCTGACCTCAAGCGCGGTCACTGATGGGGCTCAGGAAATCCGCGTCATGGTCCGGGATTTCGGCCCCGGCATCGCACCGGAGCACCTGCCCCGGCTGACGGAGCGCTTCTACCGGGTCGACGTCGGCGACAGCCGCGCGCAGGGCGGAACCGGGCTCGGATTATCGCTGGTGAAACATATTCTTAACCGTCATCGCGGCCGGCTTCTGATCGAAAGCGTCCCCCGGCAGGGCGCCACTTTTACCGCCTGTTTTCCCCAGACGAGGACTTCGGCTGCGACCTGAAAATCAAGCGATTCCAATTGCTTGAGGGTGTCATCCAGCTGTCACGAAACCTTCGTAAAAGCACAGCCGACCGCTCCTAAAGGGGCGGCGCGGGGAGCGCGATCGGGCGCGGACGGCGCTTCGCTCCCCCTGTATGGAGACCAGCATGAATTTCCTCAAAACGATCGTCGCTGCCGGCTTGGTCGCCGCCTCGGCGACGGCGGCCTTTGCTGCCGATATCACGGGTGCCGGTGCGACGTTCCCGTTCCCGATCTATTCAAAGTGGGCTGATGCCTACAAGAAGGAGACCGGCAACGGTCTGAATTACCAGTCGATCGGCTCGGGCGGCGGTATCAAGCAGATCCTGGCTAAGACCGTGACCTTCGGCGCCAGCGACGCGCCGCTCAAGGCCGAGCAGCTCGAGAAGGACGGTCTCGTGCAGTGGCCGATGGTGATGGGCGCCATCGTCCCCGTCGTCAACCTCGAGGGCGTGAAGCCCGGCGAGCTGGTGTTCGACGGCGAGACGCTGGCCAACATCTATCTCGGCAAGATCACCAAATGGGACGACGCCGCGATCAAGAAGCTCAATCCGAACGTGAAGCTGCCGGCGGAGGCGATCACCGTGGTCCGCCGTTCCGACGGTTCGGGCACCACCTTCAACTTCACCAACTATCTCTCCAAGGCCAGCGCGGACTGGAAGAGCAAGGTCGGCGAAGGCACCGCGGTGGAGTGGCCGGTCGGCGTCGGCGCCAAGGGCAACGAAGGCGTGTCGGGCAACATCAGCCAGACTAAGAACTCGATCGGCTATGTCGAGTACGCCTATGCCAAGCAGAACAAGCTGACCTACACCGGTCTCGTCAACAAGGCCGGCAAGCCGGTGCAGCCGACCGTCGAGGCCTTCCAGGCCGCCGCCTCCAACGCCGACTGGGCCAAGGCTCCCGGCTATTACGTCATCCTGACCGACCAGCCGGGCGAGAAGTCCTGGCCGATCACGGCGGCGACCTTCATCCTGATGCACAAGTCTGCGACCGACAAGGCCGCCTCCCAGGAAGCCATCAAGTTCTTCCGCTGGGCGTTCAAGAACGGTGGCAAGGCGGCTGAAGAACTCGACTACATCCCGATGCCGGACAGCGTCGTCCAGCTGATCGAGAAGACCTGGGCCGCCGAGATCAAGAGCTGAGGCGAACGGCTCTCATGTCCCGGACGCGCAGCAGCGTGAAATGCTGCTGCGCTGCGCCGGGACAACAACCGGGCCCCGATCAGCGTCGTGCTGTGTCGGGGGCGCGGGACCGGCAACAAGCGTCTATAAATCTGGGTACAGGGGATCGGCGTGGCAGAGATGGCCGTTCAGAGCGACGTAATCGACGACGCCGGACCGTATGACCGCGCCAAGGCCTTGAGCGCGTTCAAGCTCGGCGACGTCACCTTCTACTGGATCACGCGACTTTCCGCGATCTCGGTGCTGCTGATCCTCGGTGGCATCATCATTTCGCTGATCGTTGGCGCCTTCCCCGCGATGAAGGAATACGGCCTCTCGTTCCTATGGACGCAGCGCTGGGCGCCGTCGGCCGATCCGCCCGTGCTCGGCGCGCTCGGGCCGATGTACGGCACGCTCGTCACCTCCTTCATCGCGATGCTGATCGCCATTCCGGTCGGTCTCGGTATTGCGATCTTCCTCACCGAGCTCTGCCCGCAATGGCTGCGCCGCCCGATCGGCATGGCGATCGAGCTGCTCGCCGGCATTCCCTCGATCATCTACGGCATGTGGGGCTTCTTCGTGCTGGGCCCGTTCCTGGCCAACACCTTCCAGCCGTTCATGATCAGGGTCTTCGACGGCGTCCCCGTGCTGGGGGCGATCTTCGCAGGTCCGCCGTCCTATCTCAGCCTGTTCAATGCCGCGCTGATCCTCGCCATCATGGTGCTGCCCTTCATCACCTCGATCTCGGTCGACGTGTTCAAGACGGTGCCGCCGGTGCTGAAGGAAGCCGCCTACGGCGTCGGCTGCACCACCTGGGAAGTCGTCCGCAGCGTGGTGATCCCCTACACCCGCGTCGGCATCATCGGCGGCGTCATGCTGGCGCTCGGTCGCGCGCTCGGCGAGACGATGGCGGTGACCTTCATCATCGGCAACTCGTTCCGCATCTCCTCGTCGATCTTCGCTCCGGGCACCACGATCTCGGCGGCGATCGCCTCCGAATTCGCCGAGAGTGACGGCCTGCACCAGTCCGGCCTGATCCTGCTCGGCCTGCTCCTGTTCGTGCTGACGTTCTTCGTGCTCGCGGCCGCGCGGCTGATGCTGATGCGGCTGGAAACCAAGGCCGGAAAGTGACGCCATGAACCCGATCTATTCGCGCCGTCGCCGCTGGGACATCGTCATCCGCGGTCTCTGCATCGCAGCCGCCGCCTTCGGCGTCACTTGGCTCGCGCTGATTCTGATCACGCTGCTTTACAATGGCCTGGCCGGGCTCAACTACCAGGTCTTCACCGAGAACACGCCCCCGCCCGGATCGAACGAGGGCGGCCTGCTCAACGCCATCGTCGGCTCGCTGATCATGACCGTGATCGGCGTCGGCATCGGCGCGCCGCTCGGCCTGTTCGCCGGCACCTATCTCGCCGAGTACGGCCGCAACGACAAGCTGACCTCGGTGATCCGCTTCATCAACGACATCCTGCTCTCGGCGCCTTCGATCATCATCGGCCTGTTCATCTACGGCGCGGTGGTGGTGCCGATGCGCGGCTTCTCGGCGATCGCCGGCGCGCTGGCGCTCGCCGTGATCGTGATCCCGGTCGTGGTGCGCACCACCGAAGACATGTTGCTGCTGGTGCCGAACCCGCTGCGTGAGGCTGCCAGCGCGCTCGGCCTGCCGCGCTCGCTGGTGATCAAACGGATCGCCTATCGTGCCGCGCGCTCCGGCCTGATCACCGGCGTGCTGCTGGCGACTGCGCGCGTCGCCGGCGAGACCGCGCCGCTGCTGTTCACGGCGCTGTCGAACCAGTTCTTCAGCCTCGGCCTCGACAAGACGATGGCCAACCTGCCTGTCACCATCAACAACTTCGTGCAGAGCCCCTACGCCTATTGGAAGCAGCTCGCCTGGAGTGGGGCGCTGCTCATCACCCTGACCGTGCTTGCCCTGAACATTGGCGCGCGCATCCTTGGCGCCGAGAGGACTGCAAAATGAGTGAAATGTCTGTTTCCGTAAGTGCGCCGACCGTTCATCCCGGCTCACAGCCGCTACCCGAGGCGCCTGCCAAGGTCACCGCGCGCAACCTCAATTTCTACTACGGTGAGCACCACGCGCTGAAGAACATCAATCTGGCCCTCGGCACCAACCGCGTCACGGCCTTCATCGGCCCGTCGGGCTGCGGCAAGTCGACCCTGCTGCGCATCTTCAACCGGATGTACGATCTCTATCCGGGCCAGCGCGCCACCGGCCAGCTGTTGCTCGACCAGACCAATATCCTCGATCCCAAGCTGGACCTCAACCTGCTGCGCGCCCGGGTCGGCATGGTGTTCCAGAAACCGACGCCGTTCCCGATGACGATCTACGAGAACATCGCCTTCGGCATCCGCCTCTACGAGAAGATCTCGAAGTCCGAGATGGACGACCGCGTCGAGAAGGCGCTGCGCGGCGGCGCGCTGTGGAACGAGGTCAAGGATAAGCTCAACGCGTCCGGCTTGTCGCTCTCCGGCGGCCAGCAGCAGCGCCTCTGCATCGCCCGCACGGTCGCGGTGCGGCCCGAAGTGATCTTGTTCGATGAGCCCTGCTCGGCGCTCGACCCGATCTCGACCGCCAAGGTCGAGGAGCTGATCCAGGAATTGTCCGAGAACTACACGATCGCGATCGTCACCCACAACATGCAGCAGGCGGCGCGCGTCTCTGATAAAACCGCCTTCATGTATCTCGGCGAGCTGATCGAGTTCGACGACACCAGCAAGATCTTCACGTCGCCGAGCGACCGGCGTACGCAGGATTACATCACCGGCCGGTTCGGCTGAGGAGACGGGACATGGGTACTGAACATACCGCAAAGGCCTTCGATACCGACCTCCAGGAGCTCACTCGCCTCGTCGCCGAGATGGGCGGCATCGCCGAGCGCATGATCGTCGATTCCGTCGACGCGCTGATCCGCCGCGACGTCGCGCTCGGCCAGCGCGTCGTCACCACCGATGCCGAGCTCGACGCGCTTCAGAAGCGCATCGAGGAGCGCGCCGTGCTCACCATCGCCCGCCGCCAGCCGATGGCGGTGGATTTACGCGAGATCGTCGGCGCCATGCGCGTTGCCACCGATCTCGAGCGCATCGGCGACCTCGCCAAGAACATGGGCAAGCGCGTTGCGGCGCTGGAGACGGACTTCCATCCGCTGAAACTGTTCCGCGGCCTGGAGCACATGACCGACCTCGTGCAGCAGCAGGTCAAGTCGGTGCTGGATGCCTATGCCGCGCACGATTTGCCGGCGGCGATGGCGGTGTGGAAGGGCGACGAGGAAGTGGACGCCATCTGCACCTCTCTGTTCCGCGAGCTCCTCACCTATATGATGGAGGATCCGCGCAACATCTCGTTCTGCATCCATCTGATGTTTTGCGCCAAGAACATCGAGCGCATCGGTGATCACGCCACCAACATCGCCGAGACCGTGTTCTACATGATCGAGGGGCAGGCGATCACCGACAAGCGGCCGAAGGGCGACATGACGACCTTCGCCACGACGGTACCGAATACCTAGGGAGCGACGACAACATGGGCGCACGCATTATGGTGGTTGAGGACGAGGAAGCTCTCACCGAGCTTCTCCGTTACAACCTCGAAGGCGACGGCTATGACGTGGAGACGGTAATGCGCGGCGACGACGCCGACACCCGCCTCAAGGAACACATCCCCGATCTGATCGTGCTCGACTGGATGCTGCCGGGACTGTCCGGCATCGAGTTGTGTCGGCGGCTGCGCACCCGTCCCGAGACCAAGCAGCTCCCGATCATCATGCTGACCGCGCGCGGCGAGGAAAGCGAGCGGGTGCGGGGTCTTGCGACCGGCGCCGATGACTACATCGTCAAGCCGTTCTCGGTGCCGGAGCTGCTCGCGCGCGTGAAGGGCCTTCTGCGGCGCGCAAGCCCCGAGCGGCTCGCCACCGTGCTCGCCTATGGCGACATCGAGCTCGATCGCGACAAGCGCCGCGTCGCGCGCTCGGGCCGGCCGATCGATCTCGGCCCGACCGAATATCGCCTGCTGGAGTTCTTCCTGGAGCATCCCGGCCGCGTGTTCTCGCGCGAGCAGCTGCTCGACAGCGTCTGGGGCCGCGACATCTACATCGACGAGCGCACCGTCGACGTCCATATCGGCCGCCTGCGCAAGCTGCTCAATCTCGGCCGCGAGCAGGACCCGATCCGCACCGTCCGCGGCGCGGGTTATGCGCTGGATGATCGGTTTGCAAAGGCGGAGCAGACGTAGGCCCAACTGCGTCACCAAGCTCGGTCGTCGTCCCGGACAAGCGTAGCTCCCGGCAACGCGCAGCGTTGTCCGGAGCGAAGCGCCGATCCGGACGCATAGCCACAGGACGTGGTTGTTGCGCGAAAAGGTAACTCCGAGTCCCCGTAACCACGGCTTGCGGTGGCTATCGGTCCCGGTCCGGCGCTTCGCTTGTCCGGGACGACGTCGGGTTTGTTGCGCCGTCACCGCGTGACGGCTGCCGGTTCGATCTCAGGAAATAATCACCGCGTGCTCGGCTTCGGTGCCGCCCGCCGGCGATCCGCTGCCGGCTGATAGGCGACGCGCGAGTGCTGGGCGCAGTAGGGCAGGCCTGACAGCGCCTTGCCGCCACAGAAGAAGAAGTCCGGGCTGGAGGGATCGCCGACCGGCCAGTGGCACGTCGCCTCGTTCAATTCCAGCAGCGACAGCCGCTGACTCATCGGCACCACGTTGTCGTAGGTGACCGGTTCGGCCTCCACCTCGACCTCGAAGGCCTGCGCCAGCGCGGTGTTGCCGCGCGAGATCGGCCGGGTCACCCGCATCATATGCTGCGCGGGCCGCGCCTTGCGCGGCCGCGGCGCTGCCGATGAAGGGCTCTTGGCGCGGCCCGACAGGCCGAGCCTGTGCACTTTGCCGATCACGGCATTGCGGGTCACATTGCCGAGCTCGGCCGCGATCTGGCTGGCCGAAAGTCCGGCCTCCCAGAGCTTTTTCAGCTGCTCGACGCGATCGTCGGACCAGGTCAAAACCGTCATTGCACCCTTTCCCTCGTTGCGCGCCGCCATCCTGGGGCCTCACAGCGAATGCTTAAGCCTTGAAAAACCCGTGCCGTCAGAATCCCTTAAGGCTCGCCGGGCGCGTGACTGACGCCCGAACGTTTACGCCGGTACATGAGGACTCTTGGGATCAGAACCGCTGCACGAGATGTCGTATCTGACAGTCCAAACGCTACAATATGGCGTGACTCCCGCGCAAGAGTCCGCCGACTCGCTTCCACATGTTCCGTGGTGAAAACCCCGCAAGATCGGCACCGCAAGACTACGGATTTCGCGTTTCGCGAGGCTTTCCGGGCGGCATTGACACCCGTCTTGCCAGGCATAAGATGGTGACGCGTGCCGCCCTTAAAAGGCGGCACGTTTCGTTTTCCGGACCGGTCAATGGTGCGCTGCGCAAGGCATGCCAGGCAGGTCTCAACGTCCAAATGCAACATCCAAGTGATGGTCATGACCAACAGCGCCGCGCCGCATCTGCTTCCCGTTTTCGCCAGGGCGGACCTTGGCTTCGAGCGCGGCGAAGGCTGCTGGCTGATCGCGACCAATGGCGATCGCTATCTCGATTTCACCTCGGGCGTCGCCGTGAACGCGCTCGGCCACGCCCATCCTGCGTTGGTCAAGGCATTGCAGGAGCAGGCGACCAAGCTCTGGCACATGTCGAACCTGTTCCAGAGTCCCGATGGCGAACGGCTTGCAACGCGTTTGTGCAACGAAAGTTTCGCGGACTTCGTGTTCTTCTGCAATTCCGGCGCCGAAGCGTTGGAATGCGTGATCAAGGTCGTGCGGCGCTATCATGCCGCCAAAGGCCATCCCGATCGCTATCGCATGATCACCTTCGAAGGCGCCTTCCACGGCCGCACGCTGGCGACGTTGGCGGCGACGGGCTCGGCAAAATATCTTGAAGGTTTCGGCCCGCCCATGGATGGCTTCGACCAGGTCCCGCATGGCGATATCGAGGCCGTGAAGAAGGCGATCGGTCCGCAGACCGCCGGCATCCTGATCGAGCCGATCCAGGGCGAGGGCGGTGTGCGTTCGTCAACACCCGCCTTCCTCAAGGCGCTGCGTCAGCTCTGTGACGAGAAGGGCCTGTTGCTCGCGTTCGACGAGGTGCAGACCGGCATGGGCCGCACCGGCGATCTGTTCGCGCATCGCCGTCTCGGCGTCACCCCCGACGTGATGTCGCTGGCGAAAGCGCTCGGTGGCGGCTTCCCGATCGGCGCTTGTCTTGCCACCGCGGAAGCGGCCTCCGGCATGACGCCCGGCTCGCACGGCTCGACCTTCGGCGGCAATCCGCTCGCGATTTCCGCTGCGAACGCCGTGCTCGACGTCATGCTCGAGCCCGGCTTTTTCGATCACGTGCAGAGGATGTCGCTGCTGCTCAAGCAGAAGCTCGCCTCGGTGATCGATCGCTATCCTGATGTCGTCAGCGAAGTCCGTGGTGAGGGGCTCCTGATCGGCATCAAGGCGGTCGTGCCTTCGGGTGATCTCGTTACCGCCCTGCGCAACGAAAAGCTGCTCACCGTCGGCGCCGGCGACAATGTGGTGCGCTTCCTACCGCCTCTGATCGTCACCGAAGCCGAGATCGAGGACAGCGTCGGGCGGCTCGAGCGCGCCTGCGCGGCGATCTCGTGCAGTCAGACCAAGCGGGCGGCAAGCTGATGAGC
The DNA here is from genome assembly GCF_023073715.1 of Bradyrhizobium sp. 164. Classification (GTDB taxonomy): domain Bacteria; phylum Pseudomonadota; class Alphaproteobacteria; order Rhizobiales; family Xanthobacteraceae; genus Bradyrhizobium. Next base: position 6,059 of record NZ_JADPKA010000018.1, on the reverse strand, counting down.
AATTCGCCAAAGCACTTCCTCGACATCAACGAGCTCCCGCTGTCGGAGCTCAAGCGCATGCTCGCCGCATCCTCCGCCATGAAGGCGAAGCAGAAGGCGCATCAGCCGGTCAGGCCGCTCGAAGGCAAGACGCTGGCGATGATCTTCGAGCGCCCCTCGACGCGGACGCGGGTGTCGTTCGACGTCGCCATGCGCCAGCTCGGCGGCGAGCCCATCATGCTCACCGGCGCCGAAATGCAGCTCGGCCGGGGCGAGACCATCGCCGACACCGCGCGCGTGCTGTCGCGCTATGTCGACGCCATCATGATCCGCATCCTCAATCACGAGGCGCTGCTGGAGCTTGCGGCCCATGCGACCGTGCCCGTCATCAACGGCCTGACGCGCCGTTCGCACCCTTGCCAGGTGATGGCCGACCTCATGACCTATGAGGAGCATCGCGGCCCGATCGAGGGCAAGACGGTGGCCTGGACAGGCGACGACAACAACGTGCTGGCGTCCTGGGCCCACGCCGCCGAGCGCTTCAAGTTCCAGCTCAACGTCGCAACGCCGCCGGAGCTCGCGCCGAAAAAGGCGATGCGCGATTGGATCAAGATGACCAATGCGCCGATCGTGCTCGGCACCGATCCGGAAGCCGCCGTGAGGGGCGCCGACTGCGTCGTCACCGACACCTGGGTGTCGATGGGCGACAAGGAAGGCGAGCACCGCCACAACGTGCTCAAGCCCTACCAGGTCAATGCCAAGCTGATGTCGCTGGCCAAGCCCGACGCGCTGTTCATGCACTGCCTGCCTGCCCATCGCGGCGAGGAGGTCACGGATGAAGTGATCGACGGCCCGCAATCGGTCGTGTTCGACGAGGCCGAAAACCGCCTGCACGCGCAGAAGGGCATTCTGGCCTGGTGCTTTGACGCGGTGAAGTAGCGCAGCCTGGTGAAGGCGAAGTGGGTTTGGTTCGTCGTCCTGGCGAGAAGCCGGGACGACGCCGAACCAGCAGTATCGTGTGTGATCATAACTGCCTCGGGAACACTCCCTCGCGCCCCCTTCCATTTCCCACCTCCGACCCCAGATACACGGCCATGGTTTCCCAATCCCCTGACATGAAAACCGGGCCAGAAGGCCCGGTTCGCGCGCCATCACCGGTTCCGATCGATGACGCCGTGCTGCCCTACGAGGTCGACGCACTCGACGTGCGCGGCCGCTTGGTGCGGCTCGGTCCGGCGCTCGACGACATTCTCACCAAGCACGATTATCCCGCTCCCGTCGGCAAGCTGCTCGGCGAGGCCATCGTGCTGACGACGTTGCTCGGCTCGGCGCTGAAATTCGAGGGCCGCTTCATCCTCCAGGCCCAAACCGACGGTCCGGTGTCGTTCCTTGTCGTCGACTACATGGCGCCGGATCGCCTGCGCGCCTATGCGCGTTTCGATGCCGCGCGTCTCGGTAACGCCAAAGATTCCGGCACGCTGCTCGGCCGCGGTCATCTCGCCATGACCATCGACCAGGGCCCCGACATGAGCCGTTACCAGGGTCTGGTCGCGCTCGACGGTGGCAGCCTGGAAGAGGCCGCTCACGAATATTTCCTCCGCTCCGAGCAGATCCCGACGCGCGTGCGTCTTGCGGTCGGCGAGGAGTGGCGCAGTAGCGACGGCGGCAAGCATCGCTGGCGCGCCGGTGGCATGTTGATGCAGTTTCTGCCCAAGGCGCCGGAGCGCGCGCGGCAGGCGGACCTGCATCCCGGGGATGCGCCCGAAGGCAGCGAGGTGCACAGCGTCGCCGAAGACGACGCCTGGGTCGAGGCGCGCTCGCTGATCGAGACCGTCGAGGACGTCGAGCTGATCGATCCCGAGCTCTCCGGCGAGCGGCTGCTGTTTCGCCTCTTCCACGAGCGCGGCGTGCGCGTGTTCAATTCGCAGGTTCTGGAAGCGCGGTGCTCCTGCTCGCGCGATGCGGTTGCCTCGATGCTCAAGAGCTTCTCGCCCGACGATCGCGCCGCGATGGTCAAGGACGACAAGGTCGTCGTCACCTGCGAGTTCTGCTCGTCGGTCTACCAGTTCACGCCGCACGAGGCGGGCGTGGAGGACGCCTAGGCATCGCGCATAGCTAGGCTAGGAATGACGAGGCTGGGGAGGCTGCTCGCACATACTCGCTGTCATCGCCCGGCCGTGATCGGGCGATCCAATACTCCGAGACGACAGTGATTGAGCCAAACACTGATTGAACCGATAGGCCGCGGCTTGCTGGATTCTCCGCCTTCGCGGGGAATGACATCGGAGGCTAGTTCAACACCCGCTTGTTGTCCGGACTGTCCAGCGAGAACGTCGGCACGTCGATCTCGAAGCGCTCGCCGCTTTCGCTGACCATCTGGTAGCGGCCGGTCATGAAGCCGGAGGCGGTCGTGAGCGGCACGCCGGAGGTGTATTCGAAGCGCTCGCCGGGGGCCAGGATCGGCTGCTCACCGACGACGCCCTCGCCCTTCACCTCCTGCTGGCGGCCGGAGGCGTCGGTGATGATCCAGTGCCGCGTCTTCAGCTGCACGGTCTCGTCACCGGAATTGGTGATGACGATGGTGTAGGACCAGAAATAGCGGGAGCGGTCGGCCGACGACTGCTCCGGAACAAAGTTCGGCTCGACGGTCACTTCGATCTGGCGGGTCACGGCGCGGTACATGATGGCCCATCATAGCGAAATCCGCCCGGGGAACCAAACGCCGGAGACGGCTTTGGCGACATCGTCCCGCCAGAATTCGCGGGGAAGGGACTCCCAAGGGGGAGACAACCTTATGTGATCCGGCCGCTTTGCGAGACGACGGCCGGACCGGTAAACTCCATTGAACGTCGCGATTTGCGGAAGGGTTTTTGGCCCCGATGACCATTGCCGACCAAGTGACGGGATCGACGATCGCGGGAACCGCCGGTGCCAAACCCGCAGGGACCAAGCCGCGCGCCGCCGCGCCAGCCATTACGCTGCCGGCGATCGGCGAGCGCGAGCTCCGGCTCGATCTGTTCCGCGGCCTGGCGCTGTGGCTGATCTTCATCGACCATCTGCCAACCAGCCTGCTGACCTGGTTCACCATTCGCAATTACGGCTTCAGCGACGCCACCGAGATCTTCATCTTCATCTCCGGCTATACCGCCGCCTTCGTCTACGGCCGGGCAATGCTGGAGAGCGGCGCCGTCATCGCCACCGCGCGCATCCTGCGCCGCGTCTGGCAGATTTACGTCGCCCACGTCTTCCTGTTCACGATCTTCCTCGCCGAAATCTCCTATGTGGCGACCAGCTTCGAGAACCCGCTCTACACCGAAGAGATGGGCATCATGGATTTCCTCAAGCAGCCCGACGTCACCATCGTGCAGGCGCTGCTGCTGCGCTTCCGGCCCGTCAACATGGACGTGCTGCCGCTCTACATCGTGCTGATGCTGGCGCTGCCGTTGATCCTGTGGTCGATGAAGTGGAAGCCCGACGTCACGCTCGGCCTCTCGGTCGTGCTCTACGCCGTGACGTGGGAATACGACCTCTACTTCTCGGCCTATCCGAACGGCTTCTGGGCGTTCAATCCGCTGGCCTGGCAATTGCTTTTCGTCTTCGGTGCATGGTGTGCGCTCGGAGGCGCGCGGCGCATGTCGCGCATTCTGGCATCACCCGTGACGATGTGGATCTCGATCGCCTATCTCGCCGCGGCGTTCTACGTGACGCTGACCTGGTACGTGCCGCAGCTCGGCCACTTCATGCCGAAGCGGATCGAGCAGTGGATGTATCCGATCGACAAGACCGATCTCGACGTGCTGCGCTTCACACATTTCCTGGCGCTGGCCGCGCTCACCGTGCGCTTCCTGCCGCGGACCTGGCCGGGCCTGAAATCGCCCTGGCTGCGGCCGCTGATCCTATGCGGGCAGCATTCGCTCGAGATCTTCTGTCTCGGCGTCTTCCTGGCTTTCGCCGGCCATTTCATCCTGGCCGAAGTTTCCGGCGGGGCAGCCATGCATGCGTTGATTAGTCTCTCCGGAATCCTGATCATGTGGGGGGTGGCGTGGGTGATTTCGTGGTACAAGCGCGTGGCTGACAAGAGCGGTGCGAAAACCAAAAACGCCGTCGGCAACGCCGATCTGGCGGGAGGGGGCTGATGAAGGCGAAGGTTCTCCTGAGCCTGATCCTGCTATGCGGTGGCCTCGCCGCGGCCACGGCGCGCGCGGGCGATGCTGCGCCTGCTGCCTCGGCCGCGCCCCCGGCCTGCGAATTGCCGTCCTATCTGCTTACCAGCGAAAGCCAGCTTCCCAAAGTCGCCGATGCCATCAAGTCCGGCAAGCCGCTCGAGATTCTGGTCATCGGAAGCCGCTCGACCACGATTCCATCCTCGGAGAGCAGCTCATATCCGGCGCGCATGGAGACGATCCTCAAGGAGAAGCTGCCCGCGTCCGAAGTGGTGCACGTCTCCGTAGAAATACAGAGCAAGAAAACGGCAGGGGAGACCGCGTCCACTTTCATTAAGCTGATGGAAGCAAAAATGCCTACTTTGGTCATCTGGCAGACCGGGACCGTGGATGCTATCCGATCCATCGATCCCGACGATTTTCGCGGCGCGGTAACCGAAGGGGTTACCGCGTTGCAAAAGGCAGGGGCTGACGTCGTCTTGATGAATTTGCAGTACAGTCCGCGTACCGAAACCATGATCTCGGCGCAGCCTTTTCTCGATAATATGCGTGTGGTGGCGCAGGAGCACGACGTCCCACTGTTCGACCGTTTCGCGATCATGCGACAGTGGAATGATCAGGGCCAGTTCGACTTGTTCAACCCGTCCCGCGGGCCTGAACTGGCGAAACAGGTCCATGATTGCCTTGGCCGGGCGTTGGCACAGTTCGTGATTGATGCTGCCCATCTGGAGCCGGCCCAGCAGCAAAATTGAGGTCTAGCGTTAATGAGTTCTCTCCGCCCTTTTTGCCTGACGTCATGGCTGGCGCCCGCGGCGGCGGCGCTGCTGCTGCTGATGCCCGCTTCGCAGCCGCGCGCGCAGACGCAAGCCGCTCAGGCGACGCCCGCGCAGCCGGCTGATTCCGCTGCCGCACCGCCCTCCCAGACCACCGTCGCCGCGACGTCCCCCGAGCAGCGCGGCGTCACGGCGCGCGCCATCGACAAGGTGAAGGAAGTCGCAAAGTCCGCCGGCGACATCTTCAGCCGCGTGCCCTGCCTGCCGCCGAAGGGCGGCTCGAAGGCGATGGGCTCGCTGCCGCGTGTCGCAAGCAAGCTCGTCGCCGGCCAGCCCGTCGTCATCGTCGCGTTCGGCTCGTCGTCCACCGCAGGATTCGGTGCGAGCTCGCCGGAGTTCAATTATCCGAACCGTCTCGCCGCACAGCTGCGCCGGCACTATCCGACCGCTGACATCACCGTCATCAATGCCGGCGTCGGTGGCGAGGATGCGCCCGAGATGATGAAGCGCCTCCAGACGCAGGTCATCGACGTGCATCCGGATCTCGTGATCTGGCAGGTCGGCACCAACGCCGTGCTGCGCAATCTCGATCCCGCCGATACCGCAAAACTGGTCGAGGACGGCATCAGCCGCATCCAGGCCGCCGGTGGCGCCGACATCGTGCTGGTCGATCCGCAATATTCGCCGGCGGTCAACCAGCGCGCCGAGAGCGCCGGCAAGATGGTGAAGCTGCTCGGCAAGGTCGCCGAGCTCCGTCACGTTGGCATCTTCCCGCGCTTCGAGGTGATGCGCGACTGGCACGAGAAGCAGGCGATCCCGGTCGAGAGTTTCGTTATCGCCGACGGCCTGCACATGAACGATTGGGGCTACGCATGCTTCGCCCAACTCCTCGCCGATGACATCATCCGCTCCGTCGGCCAGATCAAGCTCGGTGTGAACGTGCCCGCGGATGTGCGCACGTATCGGCCGATGTAGGTTGCTTCACCCTCCCCTGGGAGGGGGAGGGTCGATCGCGCACAGGCGAGCGGGGTGGGTGATCTCTCCGCTCGGGCGTTGGATGCGGAAAGACCGTCACCCCACCCCGTCTCACATTTCGTTGCGCTCCATGTGAGCCGACCCTCCCCCTCCAGGGGAGGGTAAGAAG
>NZ_JADPKA010000029.1 GCF_023073715.1 Bradyrhizobium sp. 164 | reverse complement strand
CGGCCTTTGAGCGCGACCGGGCTCAGATCCAGCAACGGGCGGTTTTGCGAGAACCGCCCGTTTGCACATTCTGGCAGATTTCCCAGACACAAGAGCGCGCCATAAGCCGTAAAACCATTGCGCAGGGAAGGCCGGGATGTCCAGGCTGCCCTGTATGCCGCTGTGCATCTGTTTCCAGCGCATTTGCGCACAGCGGACCGCGGGCGCCAGCCGGCGCCCGGTCTTCCCTGCGCCCTCGGCCTTTTTGAGGGTGATGATCCAAACAGGGGCTCGGGCAGATGTGCCGCGAGAAGGTGAACCTGTGCTTGCAACCAAAAGGCCAATGTGGATGCAGGCTGCTCCCATACCGCGCACTTCGTCATTGCGAGCGAAGCGAAGCAATCCAAACTGTCACCCTGGAAAGACTCTGGATTGCTTCGCTTCGCTCGCAATGACGACCGGGAGAGTGAGTGTGACGATTGCCCTCAATCATTCCGCCAGCGTGGCCTCCACGAAGCCGCGCGGGTCGGCGCAAAATTCACGCATCACCCGGTAATGATCGGTCTGCTCCACCGTAACCGGCTCCAGGCCGTATTTACCCAGCCGCAGCAGCTGCGCATTCGGATAGGCCATCAGCAAGGGTGCGTGGGTCGCCATGATCACCTGACAATTGCCAGAGAGGTCCATGCGATGCAGGAGCTTGAGGAAGTCCATCTGCCGCGCCGGCGACAGCGCCGATTCCGGCTCGTCGAAGATGTAGATGCCCTGCTTCTGGCAGCGCTCCTCGAAGAAGACCAAAAAGCCCTCGCCATGGGAAAAGGAGAGATAGTCCGGCGCCTCCTGAACGCTTGCACCAAACACGCCCTCCATGGCTTGCGCGGCGCTCACGGCCGAGCGGTCCATGTAGCGCGCGATCGAAAAGAACGTCTCGGCACGGAAGAACCAGCCGTCGGTCACCTTCGGGACCCACGCGGCCCGCAAAGCAGACGACAGCACTTCGCCAGTGATTTCGATGCCGCCGCCGTCTATCTCCTGAAAACCCTTGCGGCCGCCAGTGCTGGCAAAGCCGGCCAACCCCGCGATGCCCTCAAGAATGGTCGATTTTCCGGCGCCGTTCTCGCCGACGATGATCGTGACCGCGGACTCGAAGCTGTGATCGAACTCATCCCTGAAGGCGGGAAGGCAGAACGGATAAGCCTCCCAGTCCTCGACCCGCGAGCGATCGAGCCAGACACGCCTGAGATAGGGCGCACGCAGTGTGGTCTGTCGACGTCGTGTCCGGCTCATGCTCCCGCTCCCGTCCCCGCCGAAATCTTCAAGGAACATATCAGGAACACAAGCCGCATGGAAGTGGCATCTGCGGAAAGTCGCAAGCTACGGTCGTGCCTTTTAGCCCATGGGCTCCAGCACCAGCTCCATGGTCATCAGCACGGGATTGTCGCCGCGGACCAAGCGGCCCTCGGCGAGGCCGCCCGTGTAATCGATCAGGGCGACATCGAGGGCGGCTTCGAGCGCGCCGGACGAACCGGCCTCGATCGCGCCGCACGTTACCGCCAGCTCAGTGGCAAACGGCTCGGTAACGCCGCCATAGGTGAAGCGCGCGCCGATGGTCGAGCCGACGCCACCGTGAATTTTCGCACGCACAATGCCGTGCGCGCGACAGAATGCTTCGAGGCAGCCGGCAAAATCCTGGTTAGGCCGCAGCCGCAGGGCGAAGGCGCGGCTCTTGGCCTGCGCACCGGTGCTCTCAGCCGCAACCGGCCCGAACAGCTTGAAATTCGTTTCTGGATCGGACTCGGCCGTGAACATCGCACCATCGAGACCGAAGGCTTCGACGGCGAACGGTTCGGCGACAACAGTCTCGTCGGGCAACATGTGGCCGCCGCTGGCGCGGCCATCGGCCTCCGTCCACAGCCCGTGGCAATGAAAGAACGGCGCACCCTCCCGCACACCCAGCGTCATGCTGCCGAGCTTCGTGCGCGTCACGCCCTTGGGCCGAAACGCATCGCTGTAGAACGCTGCATTGTCGCCAGTCTTCGACAGTGCCGGCATCACATAGCCGAACGGCCCAAGCGCGCCAGCACCAAAATTGAGCACGCCGCCGGCAAAACCCTCCGCGGCAAAACCACGGCGCGCGGCTTCCAGCAGCGGCAGACCGGCTTGAAGCGTGAAGGCAAAGGCGCGTCCCCTCGCCTCCACCCATTGGATGCGTTCTGCGTGAGGTGCGCCCGGCTGCTTGATGCTGCGCATGACGCCCGCTCAGCTGGCCTTCGTCTTGTCGAGATCGAGCAGGCCTCGCGCCTCGAGCTCGTCGCGTACCATGCGTTTTGGAATCTTGCCGTAGCCGGATTTCGGCAGCGCCTCCCAGAAGAAGAACCGCTTCGGCATCTTGTAGCGCGGCACCATCGGCGAGAGAAATGCCGCCATCTCCGCTTCGCTCACCGGCTTCTCGCCTTCGCGCGCGACGCAGACGGCAATGCCGACCTCTCCCCAGGTCGGATCGGGCACGCCGAGCACGGCGACCTCGCCGACGGCCGGATGCGTCAAAATCTTCTCCTCGATCTCGCGTGGATAGATGTTGGAGCCGCCGGAGATGTACATGTCGGAGGCCCGTCCCGTGATGTAGACAAAACCCTCCTCGTCCATGTGACCGAGATCGCCGGTGCGGAACCAGCCGTTGCGGAACGCTTTCGCATTGGCTTCGGGGTTGTCGTGGTAGCCGGCGAACACCGCGGGGCCGATCACACAGATCTCGCCGCTCTGGTTGGCTCCCAGCTCGCGGCCCTCATCGTCCTGGATCGAGACCTGCATGCCGGTGCGCTCGAAGCCACAGGTACCGATCTTCGCATGCGGGCCGTCCTCGGAATCGTGCAACGCGGCCGGCAGCACGGTAATGTTGCCGGTGACCTCGCCAAGGCCAAAATACTGCACGATCACCTTGCCGAGCTTCTTCAGCGCCGCTTTCTGGTCCTCGCGATACATCGGCGCGCCGGCATAGATCACGTGACGAAGCGAGGAATGGTCGTATTTGTCGGCCGCGGGGTGCTCGACCATCATCTTCAAGATGGTCGGCACCGTGAACAGATTGCTGACGCGCTGCGCCTCGATGAGGCGAAACGCCTCGTTGATGTCGAATTTCTCAGTCGGCAGCAGCACGGTACGCGCGCCGCGTGCGGTCTGCATCAACTGATGCACGCCGGCGCCGTGCGACAATGGCGCCACCACCAGCGAGGCATCCTCCTCCGTCACACCGGGTGTCAGATCGGCCAGATGGTTGGTGACGACAAAGCCCATCTGGCCATGGGTCAGCACCGCCGCCTTGGAGCGCCCGGTGGTGCCGGAGGTGAAGAAGAACCAGCAGGGATCGTCATGCTCGACTGCGACATTGTCCACGGCAGCGCCCGTATGCGAGGCGATGGCGTCAGCCACCGAGCGCTCGCCGAATGCGGCCTTGCCGTCGATGCTCCAGGTGAATTCCAGTGCGCCGCCCTTCACCGCCGCTGCGTGCTCGGGAAAATCGGCATGGCACAAGAACGCCTTCGCCCCGGAGGCCTGGGCGAGATAGCTGACCTCATCCGGCATCAGGCGGAAATTGGTGGGGACCCAGACTGCACCGAGCCGGAACGCGGCGAACATCGAAAAGAACATCTCGTCGGCATTCTTGGAATGGACGAGGATGCGGTCGCCCTTCGTAATACCGCGCGCGGCGAGCGCCGCCGCCAGCGCCGAGACCTGCGCATCGATCTCGCGCCAGGTCCAGGACTTGTCACCCCAGACAAAGCCAGGTCGCGATCCATGCCGCCGCGCATTCTGGGTCAGCATGTAAGCGAGATTCATGACTCGGCGGGACATGCGCAGGGGCTGCATCGGGCTTCCTCTTCGAGTGCGGACAGCAGGTTATCTGCCCGCTCATTGCAGCCCATTTATCGCGATCGAACGCGCCCCCGCAAGGCCGCCTGCCGCGCGCCTGCCCTACGGCTCCCTGAACGCAAACGGCCTTGTCGTGATGGCTCTCTCCTTGACGCAGGTCTGCGCACCAAAGCCGCCGCAATAGCTGCCAAGCAGATCGAAACGGATGACACGCGAAGCGCCGGGCTTGATCGATTTCGGCTTGATCTCGTAGCTGTGGGCGCGGCCGTCGAAGACGAGACGCACGTCCCCACCCGGCAACGCCGCCAGGATGTTCATCGTGCAGTCGCCGGTTCCGCAATAGACGGTCTCGCGCTCACCGCATTTGGTGCCCGCTGAAATCGACGATGTAGTGGTCTCGCCCGTCACCGGTCAGGTCGATCCTGCGCACCGTATCAGGCGCGAAGGTTACGGCGCCGCCGCCCTGGCGGTCGCAGTCCGCATTGGCATAGCGCAGCGCCTTCTGCACGCCCGGCGGATAATCGGACGGATTGAAACGGCTTTGCATCGTCGGCGCGCGCGGCGGCGGCGAACTCAGCAAGCAGGAGGATCAAACGCATGCGCGTTGTCGCCGGCGCAGCCGCAGCCGTTCAGGGAATTTTAAACATGATCAGCGCAACCTCGCTCAGGTCTCGCGTAAAGAGTATCGCATTATGGTCAAAGCGCCCGCCTTCCTCCTGCTCACGCTGGCGCTTGCCGGATGTGCCGCGGCCCCGCAAGTGCGTCTGGCCTCAGATCCCGCCTTCAAGCCCGCGCGCTATGCCTGGGATGGCGCCGGCGAGGATCCCAACCGGCCGCACGCAGCGTCCGGACCGACGCGCACCGCAGTCCGATCCCAGCACGAGCGATCGCACGCCGGACTTCAGCCCTATTCGAAGGAATGGTGGCAGGCGCAGGAGGGCAGCGACGCCGAGCAGGACGCCAGGGTCAACCGCTCCCTGGTCATCTGCCGAGGTTGCCTCCGCTCGCAGCCGCAGCCCGAAGATTCCAGGCTCGCCAAAGCCACGGATTGAACCAAACCGCCCTCATGGGTCGAGAGGCGCTCGGACTAGTCAGATATCGTCACGAGCTGAGGGCAGAGGCCCGCCGTCCGTAACCGGCGGGCCTGACGATATCTACGGGCTATTGTCCGTGCTTGAGCATGTCCTGATCATTCAGATCCCAGTCCTGCCACAGCTGGAGTATGCCGAGCAGCACCACCACCGCACCCAGGCTCGTGTGATAGATGCGGAGAAAGCCTTCACCGGAATAGCCGATGACGTAAGGCGAGGCGATGAGCCACAGTCCGACCAGGATCGTCATCACCTCTTGCCAGCGCTGCAAGGCGACATATTCGAGCTGGCTGAGGCCAAACACGACCAGACCGATTGCGACCGTATTCAGGATCATCGTCTGGTGTCCGGCGATCGCTTGATCCTGGATCGGAAACCACGGCGAAGCCACGATCACCGCGCCGAGCAGCATCCCGCACCAGTCTTCCCATGTTCGATGAGTATTGAAGAAACCAAAGTCCGACATCGTACCCTCCTACAACGAGGCATACGTCTGCGGCTGGCAATCACGACACTCCGAATGTCTGGCGACCCTGCCGGCCGCATTCGGGCGTATGTCCTCCAAAGGACGTGGGAACCGCCGCGGACCTTGCAAGAGCAATATCGAGGATTATTTGCGGCCGCTGTATCATGCTCGCAGAGCGAGACGTCGATGCTGCAATGCGGCCGCAGGGACGCGCGTTTGCAGATATCTCCCCTGCCGCAATCTCCCTTGGTCTCACCTTGGCAAGGGCGGGGTCAGCCTCCTAAATCGGGACGCAATCTGCACTATGGAAAGGTCCCACATGGCGGCTTCGGTACGCGACAACAAGGACAAGAACCGCTTCGAGCTCGATGTCGGCGGCGACATCGCCTTCGCCAATTACCGGCTGACGCCGTCGGCCGTGATCATCACCCATACCGAAACGCCGCGCGCCCTCCGTGGCCGCGGTATTGGGTCCGAGCTGGTCAAGGGCGCGCTTGACTTGATCCGCCGCGACGGCAGGAAGGTGATCGCTGGCTGCGGCTTCGTGGTCGACTATCTCGACAGGCACCCGGAAGATGCGGATCTCCTCGCCTGAACCTAAAAGGGCCCGCGAGATCGCGAGCCCCGTGCGGTACGACCGAGCGATCGGTCAGTGCTTGATCTCCGGCGGCAGCTTGCCGCCATTGGCGGCGAGCTTGGACATCACCTGCTTGTGCAGCCAGACGTTCATGCTCGCGGAGTCGTTCATGTCGCCGGTGTAGCCCAGCTCCTTGGCGAGATCCTTGCGCGCAGCGAGGCTGGAATCGATATCGAGCGCCTTCATCAGGTCGACGATGGAGGTGCGCCATTCCAGCTTCTCGCCCTTGTGCGCAGCCACCGCCTTGTCGACGATCGCGGCGACGTCGACGGCCGCCATGGGCGTGGCAGCCGGCGCCGATGTGCCCGGCGCGGCCCCTGCGGGCGCGCTGCCGGCGGGCGCGGCAGCAGCCGGATGGCTGCCGAAGATCGCGCTCATGATTTTCCCGAAAATGCTCATGTCTGCTCCCCGTAAAGGATCCGTTGGACGGCTTTGAGTGGCACTTATAAACGATGTTCCTGCGTTGCGCCCGCGAAGTTGTGCGAACCAGCACGCAGCATCAGCTTATCTGCGGCGAAATGACGGCCGAATGACATCGGCGAGGTTTGCACTGCGTCATCGAATTTCACCCACGCGTGAGGGACAGGACTCGCAATTGGGAGTACGCTTACCGTTCAGCTCGCGATGCCATCCGGAATTCGCGTCTGGTCGGAATCGCGATCGTTCAAGCAAGCGGCCGCGCGCGCCGTTGCCGGCGCGAGATCGGCCGTATGGCAAGGGAGCTAGCGACCATGGCCACACTCTACCAGGGCAATGTCCCCGGCACGGCCCGGACCGCGGAAGCGGCTGGACCGATGATCCGAACCATCCAATTGTCCGACCTGCACGACGCGCTGAAGCGCGGCTGGGAGGATTTCAAGGCCATTCCGAGCCACGCCATCATCCTCTGCGTGATCTATCCGGTGCTCGGCCTCGTGCTCGCCCGTGTGGTGATGGGCTACTCGGTGCTGCCGCTGCTGTTTCCCCTGGCCGCGGGTTTCGCATTGATCGGCCCCTTCGCGGCGCTCGGTCTCTACGAGCTCTCCAGCCGGCGCGAACGCCATGAGGAGGCCACCGCCTGGGATGCCATGGAGGTGCTGCGCTCGCCGTCGTTCGGTGCGATGCTCGGCCTCGGCACGTTGCTGCTCGCTCTGTTCGTGACCTGGGTCGCGACCGCGCAGGCGATCTACGTTGCGGCATTCGGCTATGAGGGCGTGACCGGTATCTCGGATTTCCTGACGCGCGTTCTGACGACGCGGCAGGGCTGGTGGCTGATCGTGGTCGGCTACGGCACTGGCTTCCTGTTCGCGCTCGCCGCGCTCTGCATCAGTGCCGTGTCGTTCCCCTTGATGCTCGACCGCCATGCCGGAGCATTCGAGGCAATGAGCACCTCGCTGCGCGTCGTTGCGAAGAACCCGGTGCCGATGGCAGCCTGGGGCTTAATCGTATCGGTGTTGCTGGCGCTCGGAACGATCCCGGCGTTCCTCGGCCTCGCCGTGGTGATCCCGGTGCTCGGCCATGCCACCTGGCACCTCTACCGCAAGGTGATCGTGTCCGATCCAGGCGCTCGTCCCGTGCCGCCTCCACCGCATCGTCCGCGCAAGCCCGCCGCCGATTTCCCCGCCAACCTCTTCCCCTGGCGGAATAGGACGGACGCCTGACGATATCGTGACGTGCGATCCTGCCCGGCTCGGGCAGGATTGCGCGCCGTCACACGCCTTGCTTTGGCCGCGGTTGCAACCGAGATTATGCGCGCCGGTCGGATCACTTCACGGAATCCATTTCATCTGATGACCACGACGATTTCTCGTCTCGCTCTCGCAGCCCTCGCCCTCTCCGCGTCTATCCTGTCAGCCCAGCCAGTGCTCGCCGCTGTTGCCTGCGGCTCCGGCAATTTCGACGCCTGGCTTGCGGACTTCAAAACCGATGCTGCGGCGAAGGGCATCTCGCAACAGGCCATTGCATCGGGACTCGCGGGCGTGACGCTCGATCAGGGCGTCCTCAATCGCGACCGTTCGCAAAAAATCTTCAGCCAGACCTTTGAGGAGTTTTCAGGCCGCATGGTGCCGCCCCGCATGCAGCGCGGCTCCAATATGATGAAGCAATACGGCTCGGTGCTGTCGCGCATCGAGCAGGCCTACGGCGTCCCAGGCGAGGTGCTAGTCGCGATCTGGGGCCTCGAGACCGATTTCGGCGTCAACACCGGCAAGTTCGCCACCATCCGCTCGCTGGCGACGCTGGCCTATGATTGCCGGCGCTCCGAGCAGTTTCGCGCCGAGCTGATGGATGCTCTGCGCATCGTCGAGCGCGGCGACCTCCCTCCCGCCGACATGAAGGGCGCCTGGGCCGGTGAGCTCGGCCAGACCCAGTTCATGCCGTCGTCCTGGATGAAGTACGCCGTTGATTTCGACGGGAACGGCAAGCGCGACCTCTTGCACAACGTGCCTGACGTGCTCGCCTCCACCGCCAATTATCTCGCCGGCTATGGCTGGCAGCGCGGCAAGGATTGGCAGCCGGGCAGTCCGAACTTCGCGGTGCTCCAGCAGTGGAACAAGAGCGAGGTCTATTCCAAGACCGTGGCTTATTTCGCCACCCAGCTCGCGCGCGCTCCGTAAGCCCCGCGATGGAGCGCGGAGGGCCAATCGCTCGGCGACCGGCCTTCTCTGGGATGCGCCCCTGGCGGCGTGCATCACCTTTTTCGGATGCACCCCAGCCGGTCCAGTCCTCTCCGCACGCGACGAATCGTAGCGCAACTGGCTAATGTGAATATTTATTCATTCTTATATCCCCCAAAAGCATGCGAATAGCGCATACTGAACTTGGGTGTAGACGCTGGAAACCTCCTAACAGATCGCTGGGTGAAACATATTTCCGCAATGCATTAAACTGCGCATTTCACACTAACCCCTGCGATGACGGACATTACCGGACCGGAATCCGCCTCATGATCATGATTTGAGCGGGAGCGCCCTCAGGTTAATCGTCGGTTACCATTGCTATGCATTCATCGCTTAGCTGCATCGCAACATAGGAACTTTCGCACTGCACTACTCTCACCTATATTCATTTCAACGACGAGGCCCGGGCAAGGGCTGAATCGAACTACAGGAGACTACCAATGCTGCTCTCGCTCATCCGCATGATCCAGGCATTCCGGGACTACCAGCGCAATGTTGCCGAGCTGTCCCAGCTCAGCGATCGCGAACTGGCCGACATCGGCCTCGACCGCTCGGACATCCCGCGCGTTGCCGCCGGCCAGTATCAGGGCTGATATCGTTCAGCCGTTCGCCGGACGAACCGATAGCGCCCGCTTCGTGCGGGCGTTATCGTTTCTGATGGCAGAAAACTCGATCTCGGCGATTCCACTGGCCGCCGAAAAGCGCTACCTGTCCGCCCCATGACAGGATCCCGATCGAACATCGTGCACGTGATCGGCGCCGGCCTTGCCGGTTCCGAAGCCGCCTGGCAAGTGGCCAAATCCGGCGTGCCCGTGGTGCTGCACGAAATGCGGCCGACCCGCATGACCGAGGCGCACCGCACCGACGGGCTCGCCGAGCTTGTCTGCTCCAATTCGTTCCGCTCGGACGATGCGGCCAATAACGCAGTTGGCCTGCTGCATGCGGAGATGCGCCGGCTCGACTCGCTGATCATGCGCGCGGCCGATGCCAACCAGGTGCCCGCGGGCGGCGCCTTGGCCGTGGACCGCGACGGCTTCTCGGCGGCGGTCACGGCGGCGCTGAACGACCATCCCCTCATTGAGATCGCCCGCGGCGAGGTCGCAGGCCTGCCGCCAGCCGACTGGAGCAACGTCATCGTTGCGACCGGTCCCCTCACCTCCGCGCCGCTGGCCGATGCCATCCGCGAGCTGACCGACGAGAATGCGCTCGCCTTCTTCGACGCTATCGCGCCGATCGTGCACCGCGAATCCATCGACATGTCAGTGGCCTGGTTCCAGTCGCGCTACGACAAGGTCGGTCCTGGCGGCAACGGCGCCGATTACATCAACTGCCCGATGACCAAAGAGCAGTATGACGGCTTCGTCGCGGCGCTGATCGCCGGCGAGAAGACCGAGTTCAAGGAGTGGGAGACCAACACGCCCTATTTCGACGGCTGCTTGCCGATCGAGGTCATGGCGGAGCGCGGTCCCGAGACGCTGCGCCACGGCCCGATGAAGCCGGTCGGCCTTACCAATCCGAACGATCCGACCACGAAGCCTTACGCGATCGTGCAGCTGCGCCAGGACAACAAGCTCGGCACGCTCTACAACATCGTCGGCTTCCAGACGAAGCTGAAATATGGCGAGCAGCAGCGCATCTTCCGCACCATACCGGGACTGGAGAAGGCTGAATTCGCCCGTCTCGGCGGCCTGCATCGCAACACCTTCCTCAATTCGCCAAAGCTGCTCGACGGCCAGTTGCGCCTGCGCGCGCAGCCGCGGCTGCGCTTTGCCGGTCAGATGACGGGCTGCGAGGGCTATGTGGAATCCGCCAGCGTCGGCCTGATCGCCGGCCTCTATGCGGCCGCCGACGCGCGCGGCGAGACGCTGGCGAGCCCGCCCAGCACGACGGCGCTGGGATCGCTGCTTGGCCACATCACCGGCGGCCATATCGAAACCATCGAGCCCGGCACGCGCTCGTTCCAGCCGATGAACATCAATTTCGGCCTGTTCCCGCCGCTCGCGACCGTGCCGACCAAAAAGCCAGACGGCACGCGGCTGCGCGGCAACGAGAAGACGGTGGCCAAGAAGCAGACGCTGAGCGCCCGCGCGCTCGCCGATCTCGATCGCTGGATCACCGATCACCTGCGCATTGCCGCCGCCGCGTGAGTTTTCGATGAGCCTCCCCCAAGACGACGCCGCGGAGCTGTCGGCTCGCTGGACCGAGGGCGTGCTGCTCAAGCGCGACGTGTTCTCGACCGTCGAGCGCGGCCGCTTCCGCAGCGAGAACGGCGATGTCGACGCGGTGCTGCGCCGTCTCGACGAGGTGCCGTGGTGGTCGTTCCTCTTGGCACGCCACCTGTTCGCGCGCGAGAAGCATGCGCTCGCGCTCGCCAAAGGCCTCAACGTCGGTCCGGAGCTGCTATGGGCCGGACGCCGCGCGCTGGTGCGCGGCTTCGTTGATGGCGTCGCGCTGCATCTGGCCAAGCCGCATGGCGACCTCGCCTATTTCCGCTCGGCCAAGGCCGCGCTGCGGCGGCTTCGCCGCGCCGGCATCTGCCACAACGATCTCGCCAAGGAGCAGAACTGGCTGGTCGGTCGCGACGGCCGCGCCTATGTCACCGACTTCCAGCTCGCCGCCTGCTTTGCGCGGCGCGGCCGGCTCTACCGCATCCTGGCCTATGAAGATCTCCGGCACCTGCTCAAACACAAGCGCTCCTACGCGCCCGAGGCCCTGACGCCGCGCGAGCGAAAGATCCTTGCGAAGAAGTCATTCGCCGCGAGCCTGTGGCTCGCCACCGGCAAGAAGGTCTATCGCGCCATCACACGCGGCCTATTCAACTTCACCGACCGCGAGGGTGGTGGCCGCCGCCTCGTCAACGACGCGCCGGTGCTGTCGGAGCTGATCTGCAAGAACCCGGCCGTGCGCGACACAGCTATCGTCGCCTTCGCCGACCGCCGCTCCGGCGTCGGGCTCTATGCCTTCGTCGAAGCCGACCAGGCCGCGCTCGAAGGCGAGCTCCGCAACGAGATTGCGGCCGCCAAGGGGCCCAAGCCGCCGGAACACATCCAGGTCGTACACGCCCTGCCCCGCGACAGCAGCGGCAGGCCGCGCACCGAGATCCTGCAACTGGTCGCCATGAACCAGCTCGACCTGATCGAGCCGATGATGAAGAACGACCAGGACCGTGCCTTCTTCAAGGACATCCTGGAGCAGCGTAAGAACCTGCGCGACCGCTTCAATTTCGAGGCGGACCTGCCAACGAGCTAAGGTCCCGCGCGCCTTGAAGCGTCCACATTGGCAAGAGAGAAGCGGTCGGGCAAAGGCAGACTTGGTGGGGTCATGGGTGCTTGGCGGACGATGATGCATCGTGTGGTTGGCGGGGTGATCGCCGGCCTTCTGCTGCTCACAGGAGCGCCCGCAATGGCGGAATCCCCGGCCGAGCTGATCTCGAGCTTCCGCCTCAAGCATGGAGAGGTCCGCGTCCTGCGCGACGCCACGCTCGATCGTATCGCCATGGACCAGGCCCGCGCGATGGCGGCCAAGGACGACCTCAACCATGACGCACTCGGCCCGTTCAACCGCCGCGTCGCTCCGGCCGGTGCGGGCCGCGCCGCCGAGAACATCGCCTACGGCTACGACAATTTCGAGAAAACCCTGGGACAGTGGATCGACTCCTCCGGGCACCGCAAGAACCTGCTGCTGCATAACGCCTCGCGCGTCGGCGTCGCGAGCGCCAAGAACGCCAGCGGCAAGCGCACCTATTGGGCGATGGTGATCGCCGGCGATTACGAGCCGAAGGGCAAAAGAAAGAAGGACAAGGAGCCGCTGGTTGCCGTGAAGCGCGAGGCCGCGCCCGCAGGCAAGCCCAAATCCAGCGGTTGCCACATCAAGCTGCTCAGCCTCTGTATCTGAGGCCAGGGCAACTTTCAGCCGCGGCGCGCTGCCTCGACGGCGGCGACGTCGATCTTCGTCATCCCCATCATCGCGTCGAAGGTGCGCTTGGCCTCAGGGCCGCCGGCCGCCAGCGCTTCGATCAATACACGCGGCGTGATCTGCCAGGAAACGCCCCATCTGTCCTTGCACCAGCCACACGCACTCTCCTGCCCGCCATTGCCGACGATGGCGTTCCAGTAGCGATCTGTCTCCTCCTGATCGTCAGTGGCGATCTGGAACGAGAAGGCTTCGTTGTGCTTGAACACGGGACCGCCATTGAGGCCGAGACAAGCAACGCCAGCCACGGTGAATTCGACGGTCAAAACATCGCCCGCCTTGCCGGACGGGTAATCGCTGGGCGCGCGGTGAACGGCAGTCACGGCGCTGTCCGGAAAGGTCTTGGCATAAAAGCTTGCAGCAGCCTCGGCGTCCTTGTCGTACCAGAGGCAGATCGTGTTCTTCGCCATCGCGCTTCCTTTCAGTTTCCCCAACGCCATCACGCTCTCTCAGCATAGGCATCTGGATCGGCCTGCTCCAGCCGCACCTTCGCTTTGCCCGTCTTGCGCGCGTGCGTCATTGTGTCTTAGCTTCAGGACCCCAAATTAGCAGGCTCTCGCTCTCACTTGATCGATATCGACCAGATACGTTCCGACACGCCGGCCGCCTCCCGGCTCGCGTATCTCCACAACGCCGGCGCGGCACTTATGCCGGCGGCCGTCGTCGCGGCGATGAAGCAGCACATCGATCTGGAGAGCGATATCGGCGGCTATGCCGCCGCCGATCAGGAAGCGCGCCGCCTTGAAGCGGTCTACGGCTCGGCGGCGCGGCTGCTCAATGCCGCACCAGATGAGATCGCCCTCGTGGAGAACGCAACCGTTGCCTGGCAGATGGCGTTCTATGCTCTTCAGTTTCGCAAGGGCGATCGCATCCTGACCGCAGAGGCGGAATATGCCGCCAATTATGTTGCGTTCCTTCAAGTCGCCAAACGTACAGGCGCGGTCATCGAAGTCGTGCCAAGCGATGCCAGCGGCGAGCTTGATGTTCAGGCGCTCGAACGCATGCTCGACGAGCGCGTGAAGCTGATCGCCATCACCTGGGCTCCAACAAATGGCGGGCTGGTCAATCCTGCGGCGGCCGTCGGCAGGACCGCGCGGGCACACGGCATTCCCTATCTGCTCGACGCCTGCCAGGCGATCGGTCAGATGGAGGTCGATGTCGAAGCCATCGGCTGTGATATGCTGTCGGCCACGGGGCGCAAATTCCTGCGCGGCCCGCGCGGCACCGGCTTTCTCTATGTCCGCAGAGCGATGCTGCAAGGGCTCGAGCCGCCGATGATCGACCATTTCGCCGCGCCCTGGGTCTCGCGCGATGAATATCGACTCCGCGATGATGCGCGCCGTTTCGAAACCTGGGAAAACAACTACGCGGCCCGGCTCGGCCTGGGAGCTGCCGTCGATTATGCCCTCGCGATCGGCCTTGGTCCGATCGAACAGCGCTGCCGCCTGCTTGCAGACCGTCTTCGCAGCGGCCTCGCCTGCATTCGCGGCATCAAGATACGCGACCTCGGCCGCACGCCGGGCGCCATCGTCAGCTTCACGATGGATGGACATGAAGCGGATGCCATCGTCAGCAGCGCCGCTGCGGCCGGGATCACGATCGGCGCCTCGGATCCGTCGAGCACCCGCATCGACGCAGAAATCCGCGCGCTGCCGCCGGTCGTGCGCGCTTCTCCGCACTATTACAACACGGAAGCCGAGATCGACGGACTGATCGGGCACCTCGCGGGTTTAGCACCGCGATAGCCGGGCGCGCCGCTCAGGTGCAGCGCGCGCTCAACCCGGACGCGCTGAGCCTTGCCATCACCTCGTCGAGATGGGCGCTGTCGCGGGTCTCGATGACCAGTTGTAGCAGCGTCGCCTTGGCCGGCAGGTCTGAGAACGTCCGCTGATGCGAGACCTCGATGATGTTGGCACCGGCTTCAGCGAGTAGCGCGGCCACCGCGGCCAATTGCCCGGGCCGGTCAGGAATATCGAGTGAAAGCTGGGTCAGTCGCCCCTCGCGCGCCAGTTCACGGGTCAGGACCGAGGCGATCAGCCTCGTATCGATGTTGCCGCCGCTCAGCACCAGGCCCACTTTCTGGCCGGCGAAGCGGGATGGATCGGACATCAGCGCGGCAAGGCCGGCGGCACCGGCACCCTCGACCACCGTCTTCTCGATTGAGATCAGGGTCGCCACAGCGCGCTCGAGCTCCGCTTCGTTCACGAGGGCAATGTCGTCGACGAGGCGGCGGACGATCTCGGTGGTGATCGTGCCGGGCGATTTGACCGCGATGCCTTCGGCGAGCGTGTCGCCGCGCGCCGGCAGATTCCCATCATGGATGGCGTTGTACATCGAAGGATAGAGCCAGGCTTCGACGCCCAGGATTCGTAGCGACGGTTTGATGGACTTGGAGGCAATGGCGATGCCGCTGATCAGCCCGCCGCCGCCGATCGGGACGACCATCGTATCGAGTTCCGGCACTGCCTTCATCATCTCCAGCCCGACGGTGCCTTGCCCGGCGATCACCAGCGGATCGTCATAGGGATGGACGAAGATCATGCCGCGCGCCTCACCGTGGCTCCGCGCGAACGCGGCCGCCTCCTCCAGGGTCGCGCCGGTGACCACCACCTCCGCGCCGTGATGCTTCGTGTTTTCGATCTTCACCATGGGCGTGCCGATCGGCATGACGATGGTGGCGGGAATGTTGAGCCTTCTCGCGTGATAGGCGACGCCCTGTGCGTGATTACCCGCCGACATCGCGATGACGCCGCGCGCACGCTCCTCCGGCCTCAGCGCGGCGAGCCGGTTGAGGGCGCCGCGCTCCTTGAACGAGGAGGTGAATTGAAGGTTCTCGAATTTGAGCCAGATGTCGCAGCCGCAGATGTTGCTCAGCGTCCGGCTGTAGCTACAGGGCGTTTCGACGAGGGCACCCCGAATGGTCTCGGCGGCCGCATGGATGTCGCTTGGTGCAACCGGAAAGTCGCCGAGATCGGAGGTCAAGCTTTGGGACAAGTCAGCCATAGGACAGCATAGAGCATTTGGCCGCCTCAGGCGATAAGCCCGCTCCTATTTGGTAAACTCCCTGGAGCGCGAAGCCCGCCACAGCGTCCACAGCGTGCGCAGCCGCGAGGCCGGCTGCGGCGCGAACGGATTGCGCCCAGGTAGGGACAGGCGCTTGAGATCGGCCCGGACCTGGCTCAGCAGCAGAAACGCAGGCCGCACGGACGGCGGTACCTGCGGCAGC
Organism: Bradyrhizobium sp. 164; assembly: GCF_023073715.1. Lineage (GTDB taxonomy): Bacteria > Pseudomonadota > Alphaproteobacteria > Rhizobiales > Xanthobacteraceae > Bradyrhizobium. Next base: position 508,203 of record NZ_JADPKA010000029.1, on the reverse strand, counting down.
AGCGACGAGGCCGTGGTCAGATGCTGCCGCGCCTCGCCTGCGAGTTGGTCCAGCACGGCGCGCAGACCCGGCGTCGCCTTGCCGGCGAACACATCCTCCACGTTGCAGTTGTGGCTCGCCAGCACCTGCTGTGGCAGGAACAATCGCCGGTGCGCGGCATCACGCGGCAGGTTGGCAATGACCTGGACGATACCCTGGGTCAGCCCGGCATGACGGGCGAGATGCTCGACCGACTCCGACGGCGGCGCCATGATCCGGGCTGCGAGAGCAAACAGCGCCGATGAGGTCGCCGCCAGATAGCCCTCCAGTGCCGCCATGGTCGGCATCGGATCGTTGTAGAGATCGAACTGGTGCTCGTCGGCGAGCAGCGACAGCGGCTCGACCGGCAGGTCGTAATCGCGGATCGCGCGGAGCAACTCCGCCGCCACCGGATTGCCCTCGGCGCTGCCATGGACATGACCTGACAGCATGTCGGTCCACCATTGCAGGCGAATCTCGCCGGGCAAGGGCTGGCTCACCTGGTCGCGAACCCGCACGATCTCGGCATTGAACGCATAGAGCGCCAGCAGCGCGCGGCGCTCTGCGGCGGGTACGAACAGCGTCGCAACATAACGCGGAAAGTCGTGGCTACGCACGAGATCGGCGCAGAAGGCAACCGAGTCGGGTGGCGGCGCGGTGCTGCTCATGGCACTGCGATCAGCGCGGCCGCGACGCGGCGCCGCTCGCCGATCATGATGTTGTAGGTGCGCACGGCGGGACCGGTCTGCATCGTATCCAGCACCACCCTCACCGCCTTCAAGGCCTGGCGCAGTTCCGGCGGCGGCAGCCAAACCCCCGTTCCGGTGCCAACCAGAAGCGTGTCGATGCTGTTGGCGGCCGCGAACACGCGATCCAAGGAGTAGCGGTCGATCCTGGTGGGATCCGTCACGTCCCAGGCCCAGATCGCGTCCGGCAGGCACAGCAGCGATCCCCGATGTGACATGCCGGCGAAGGCGAAGCCGCCCTTGCCATAGGCCTCAATCGGCGCCGAGCGCGGGAAGTGGGGTGCGTTGGGGTCGCCGGCCATGAGCTCCGCCCGAATTGGCTTACTACCCCCGCAAACGCGTGCGAGCGTGTGCGGTTCGGATCATGCCTTATTTTTCTTCGCCGGCGTTGCCGTATCGGGTGCATCCTCGCGATGCTCGCCGACGCCGAGATAGATCAGAATCGGGGCCGCGATGAAGATCGAGGTGTAGGTGCCGACCAGCACCACACCGAACATCATCACCGCGGTAAAGCTGTGGATGGCATGACCGCCGAACAGCAATAGCGCGAGCAGTGCCAGCGTCACCGTCACGTGGGTGATGATCGAGCGCGACAGCGTCGAGTTGATGGACTCGTTGAGCAGCTGGGGCATCGGCATCTTCTTGTAGCGCCGCAGCATTTCGCGGATGCGGTCGTAGATGACGACGGTGTCGTTGAGCGAATAGCCGAGAATGGTCAGCAGCGCGGCGATACTGGTCAGATCGAAATCGACCTGGCTGATCGACATGAAGCCGATCGTGAGCACGATGTCGTGCACGTTGGCGATCATCGCGCCCAGCGCGAACTGCCATTCGAATCGGAACCAGAGATAGATCAGGATCGCGATGATCGCGAGCATCAGGCCGAGCATGCCGTAGGCCAAGAGCTCACCGGACACGCGCGGGCCGACCACCTCGACCCGGCGGTATTCGACGGAGTCGCCAAGCGCAGTGCGGACCTTCTGCACGGCCTCTTGCTGGGCAGCGTCGCCGCCGGGCTGCTCCGCAACGCGGATCAGAACATCCGCGGGACCACCGAATTGCTGCAGCTGGACTTCGCCGAGACGCAGGCCGTCGAGCGTCGTGCGCATCGCCGCGATGTCGGCGGTACCGGACTTGGCCTGCACCTCGAGCAAGGTGCCGCCGCGGAAGTCGATGCCGAAATTCAGGCCGTGGGTGAAGAACAGCGTGATCGCAACGATCGACAGCGCCGCCGAGATCGGGAAGCTGATGCGGCGGAAGCGCGTGAAGTCGAAATGCGTATCGTCCGGGACGATGCGCAGCGACGGCAAGAGGCCGAGGGCCGCGACCACGGTGAGAATGGCAATGAGGACGCCGAGCCCGATGAGAACGGTGTGAGTCACGATCAGGCTCCTAGATCGGCACGCTCTGCGGCCGCTTCCACCGCACCCACCAGGCGACGATCAGCCGGGTCAGGGTGAAGGCGGTGAACACCGTGGTGATGATGCCGATGCCGAGCGTCACGGCAAAGCCGCGCACCGGGCCGGTGCCGATGTAGAACAGCACGGCGGCAGCAATGAAGGTAGTGATATTGGAATCGAGGATGGTCGCCAGCGCCCGCTTGAAGCCGGCGTCGATCGCCGAGATTGCGTTGCGGCCGGCGCGCAGCTCCTCGCGGATGCGCTCGTAGATCAGCACGTTGGAGTCGACGGCGATGCCGACGGTAAGCACGATGCCGGCGATGCCGGGCAGCGTGAGCGTGGCGTTGAGCAGCGACAGCAGGCCGAAGATCATCGCGACGTTGATCGCCACCGCGACGTTCGCGAACACGCCGAACAGCCGGTAGGTCACAAGCATGAACACGATGACGAGGATCGAGCCGACATAGGCCGCAAGCTCACCTTTCTCGATCGAGTCCTGGCCGAGACCCGGACCGACGGTGCGTTCCTCGACCACCGTAAGCGGCGCCGGCAGCGCACCGGCGCGCAAGAGGATCGCGAGATCGTTGGCCGATTGCACGGTGAAATTGCCGGAGATCTGGCCCTGGCCGCCGGTGATCGGCTCGCGGATGACGGGCGCCGAGATCACCTTGTTGTCGAGCACGATCGCGAACGGCAGTCCCACATTCTCTTGGGTCGCCTGAGAGAATTTGCGCGCGCCCGACGTATTGAACTTGAAGCTGACGACCGGCTCACCCGTGCGCTGGTCGAAGCTTGCCTGGGCGTCGGTCAGGTCGCCGCCGGCGACCAGCACCTGCTTCTTGACCACATAAGGTGTCGGCGGCGGGGACGCGCTCATCAACAGTTCGGATTCCGGCGGCAACCTGCCCTGCTGCGCCTGATCCGGCGGCACGGAGGTGTCAACCATGCGGAATTCCATTTTCGCCGTCTTGCCCAGCAATTCCTTCAGGCGCGTTGGGTCCTGGAGGCCGGGGACCTGCACCAGGATGCGGTCGTTGCCCTGGCGCTGGATCACGGGCTCGACGGTGCCGAGCTCGTTGACGCGGCGTTCGACGATCTGGATCGACTGCTCGATGGTCTTGCGCATGCGATCGAGCATCGCGGCCTGCGGGATGCTCAGGCGGATCACGCCGCCACCGGCATCGGTGACCTCAAGGTCGCGCTGGCCGCTCGATCCCATGAGGCCGCCCAGCGGCTGTGACAACTCCCGCAGCTTGGCGAGTGCGGCCTGCGCATCGGATTCCTTGGTGATACGAACCTCGACGGCGTCGTTGCGCACGGTAACGCCGCCGGTGAAGCCGATCTTGGCATCGCGCAGCGTCCGGCGAACGTCATCGCGGACCTGATCGAGCCTCTCTTTCTTGACATAGGCGGAGTCGACCTCGAGCAGCAGATAGGAGCCGCCCTGGAGGTCGAGGCCGAGCACGAGCCGGCGCTGGGCCCAGGCGGGCCAGGTCTTGACCTGCGCCTCAGGAAAAAAGTTGGGGACCGCGCAGAGGCACACGATCAGCGCCGTCAGGACAATCCCCAGCGCCCTCCACCGCGTGAAATACAACATCGACTAGACCTGTCAGATCAGGAGACTTGCAGGAGACCTATTAAAGACTCGCGGGAAGCACTCACTTCGCCGAACTGTCGTCCTTGACGCTTTCCTTGGCGGATTCTTTGGCCGGCTCGCCCTTGGCGCGCACGCCTGAGATCATCTGGCGCATCTGCCGCACGCGCACGCCGTCGGAGATTTCGAACTCGATCTGGTCGTCGTCGACGACCTTGGTGACCTTGCCGACGAGGCCGCCCGAGGTCACCACCGTGTCGCCGCGGCGGATATTCTTCACGAGATCTGCGTGGTCGCGGACCTTCTTCTGCTGCGGACGCAGAATCAGGAAGTACATGATCACGAAGATCAGGGCGAACGGCAGCAGCGACATCAACATGCTGTTGGTGTCGCCGGCGCCCGCAGCCTGGGCATACGCAGGGGTAATCAGCATTCGGACGATCCTCGTGAGAACGGGAGAAAGCCGGTCATGCCCACAAAGGCGACCGGTTCGGTCAAATTCGCGCGGACTATAGCGGCCATTGCCCCAATTGCAACGCTGCCAGACCGCCCTTTTGGCCACCTTGCGGCGCGTCCTCAGGCCCGATAAGGCTGCGTTCTCAGGAACTTCGGACATGCCCAAAAACCTCAGCAAAAGCCCGGCCGGCAAAGGCCCCCGCACCCCTGCCCGAGTGCCCGCCCGCGTCGCGGCAAAACGCCTCAAGGGGACGACCAAGAGCGCCGTCAAGGCCCCCGTCAAGGCCGTTGCGGACCTCCCCCAGGACCGCATCGTTCGCGCGCTCGAGACCATCGCGGCGCACCTTGCCGCCCAGGGCAAGCCAATGGTCGTGCCTGAGTCGTTCGAACGAGCCGACGCCTATGTCTGGCATCCCGACGGCCGCCTTGCGGCCGTGCCGCGGGTCAGCCGCGTTGAGCTGTTCCTGCTGAAGGGCGTCGACCGGATGCGCGACATCTTGATGGAGAACACCGAGCGCTTCGCCAATGGCCTGCCCGCCAACAACGCCCTGCTCTGGGGTGCGCGCGGCATGGGCAAGTCATCGCTGGTGAAGGCGGCGCATGCCAGCATCAACGCGGAGCGCAAACCGGCCGACAAGCTGAAGCTGATCGAGATCCATCGCGAGGACATCGAAAGCCTGCCCGCGCTGATGGAGTGCTTGCGCGCCTCCTCCTTTCGCTTCATCGTGTTCTGTGACGATCTCTCCTTCGATGGCAATGATGCGTCCTACAAGTCGCTCAAGGCCGTGCTCGAAGGCGGCATCGAAGGCCGGCCGGAGAACGTCATCCTTTACGCGACCTCCAACCGCCGCCATCTGCTGGCGCGCGAGATGATCGAGAACGAGCGTTCGACCGCGATCAATCCCGGCGAAGCGGTCGAGGAGAAGGTCTCGCTGTCGGATCGCTTCGGCCTCTGGCTGGGTTTCCACCGTTGCAGCCAGGACGAGTATCTCGCCATGGTGCGCGGCTATTGCAGCCATTTCGGCATCAAGGTCGACGACGAGGCGCTGGAGCGCGAAGCGCTCGAATGGTCGACCACGCGCGGCTCGCGCTCAGGCCGCGTCGCCTGGCAGTTCGTGCAGGAGCTGGCGGGCCGGCTCGGCGTGAAGCTGACCGTGAATTAGCGGACAGCATCGCACCGCCCACAACCGTCATCGCCCGCGAAGGCGGGCGATCCAGTATTCCAGAGACGTTTGTGATCGACCGAGAGGCCGCGGCGTATTGAGTCGTCAGGCGACGCCCCCCTTGTTGCGGCGGCTATTTAGGCCTCACGCCCCGTTCAGGAATTGAAGCGGATCAACCGGGCTCGATCCCTTGCGGATCTCGAAGTGGAGCTGCGGCGAGGCCACCTCCCCGGATTGACCCGACTTGGCAATGACCTGACCGCGCTTGATGGTATCGCCGCGCTTCACCAGCAGCTCACTCGCATGGGCATATGCGGTGACGTAGCCGTTGGAGTGCCGAACCAGGACGAGATTGCCGTAACCTTTCAGCTCATTGCCGGAATAGGCGACGACGCCGTCTTCAGCCGCCTTCACCGGCGTCCCCTCGGGCACCGCAAGGTTGATGCCGTCATTGGACTTGCCATTGGTCTTGGCACCATAGCTCGTGACCACCTTGCCGCGCACCGGCCAGCGGAAGGTCGGCAGCGCGCCGGTGGCGTCCGCAGCCTTCGCCGGCGTCTCGGCGGCCTTCTCTTCGACATTGGCCGTGGCTTGGGCGAGGCGCGCGCTCTGCGCCGGCGCGGCGGCAGCTATCTTGGTGGCAGGCACCGGAGCGGCCGCGACGGGCTGGAGCGTTCCTGCAACCGGCGCGGCCGCGACTGGAGCCGCAGCAGCCGGCACGGCGACGGCGGCGGTCTTGGCACCGGGCACGGTCAGCTTGGTGCCGAGCTTGAGCTTGGCCGAAGGGTCGAGACCATTGGCGCGCGCCAGCTCGGCCGCGGAGATGTGGTTCTTGCGGGCGATGCTGGCGAGCGTGTCGCCGCGGTTGACGAAGTGCGTGCTCGGGGGCGCAGCGACAACGGCAACCGCCTTCGCCGCAGGCGCCGCCGCGACGGGAGCCGGCGCGGGCGCAGCGGCCGTGGCTGCATGCGGAATGATCAGCTGCTGGCCGGGCGAGAGCGTGCGCGGTCCCTTGTAGCCGTTGGCGGCGAGGATCGCCTGCGGGGTGACATGATAGCGCTTGGCGAGGACGTCGAGCGTGTCGCTGGTGCCGACGATGATCTTGGTGCCGCCAGCCGGTTGGGCCGCTGCAACCGAGCGCGGCGGCACGGTCGCCGTTGTCTCGAGATGCGGCTGCGCCGGCGGCGCATAGGAGCTGACGCCCCGTCCGCCACCGGACACTCCGCCGCCAGAGGCGACGGGATAGGATTGCGGCGCGGACACCGCCGGCGGCGGCAGGGGCTGGGACTGATAGGAACCAGGCTGCGTCTGTGGCCGCGCATATTGCGGCAACTCACGTTGCGGCGGTGGCGCCTGCTGCACCGAACCGGTGGATTCCGAGGCGAAAGGATTGGAGAAATTCGACTGGGACAGCCGCGACGACATATCGGCGCTGCACCCCGCAAAACTGATGGAGATCAGCGCCAGCACCGCGACCTGCGGCACGCGGCGCGAGTAAAGCAACTCGGCGACAGCGGACATGGTTACTCACTCGTACGCAACAGAACTGGTGTTTTAAGTAAACACGCGCCGAGTAAATAACGGCTTAACCCTCCCAATAAGATGTTGGCGGCGCAGCCAATCCGGAGTTCTACAGCTCCCGTGCCACGCCAGGCAGCGCCGGCACGAAGCGGACCTCGACGAGTTCCTTGCGCTCGATCCCCGCCTCGGTCCGGCTGAGGCGAGTCAGCGTCTGCACGCCCTGATGCGGTCCGACCGGTGCGATCAGGATGCCCCCGACATCCAGCCGCTCGATCAGGTTCTCTGGAATTTGCTCCATCGCGGCGGTGACGATGATGCGGTCGAACGGGCCGATATTGGCCGGCAAATTGAGGCCGTCGCCCAGCAACACCTCGACATTGTGGCAGCCGAGCTCTTCGAGCCTCGCGCGTGCAGTCTCCGCGAGCTTGCGGTAGCGCTCGACCGTGAGTACCTGTCCTGCGAGCCGCGACAGCACGGCGGCCTGATAACCGGAGCCGGTGCCGATCTCGAGCACGCGGTGCCGCTTCTGGAGCTGGAGTTGCTCGGTCATGTAGGCGACGACGAAGGGCTGGCTGATGGTCTGCCCACAGGCGATCGGCAGCGCACTGTCGCGATAGGCACCCTCGCGGTCGGCATCGTCGACGAACAGTTCGCGCGGCACCTCCTCCATGGTCCGCAGCACGGCCTGATTGCTGATGCCCCGGCGCCTCAGCGTGAGCTGAAACATCATCTTTTCCGGCGGAGGTTGATGGGTGGTCATCGTTGCAAGTGCTGTCTTGTCAGGCCAGTTAGGGCCAACCCGGGCGCGAGAATCTTGTTCCTTGATGGGGAACTCATGATACCATTCGGCTGGATATTTGATCACGGATCGGCGTGCAACAACCAGTCGTGATCGCCATTTTCAGGCGTCCGTTCGTCAAAACGCGCATTGCGTCGATTCATGTTATCTGCGAACGTTTTTGGGAATGGGCAAGGACTCAATCATGACCGCGACGGGGCTTTCCGGCCGCTCTGTATTCCTCGTCGAGGACGAGGTGATGATCAGGATGATGGTTGCGGACATGCTCGAAGAGCTCGGTTACAAGGTCGCAGCCGAGGCCGGCGATATCACCGAGGCCATGCGGCTCGCCCAGGCGACCGAGTTCGACATCGCCATTCTCGACGTCAACGTCAACGGCAAAGTCATTTCGCCGGTCGCCGATGTCATCAAGGCAAAGGGCTGCCCCTTCATCTTCGCCACCGGCTACGGCTCCTCCGGCCTGCCCGAACAGTACCGCGATCGGCCGGCGCTCCAGAAGCCGTTCCAGCTCGACGCGCTTGGCAAGACCATCGAAGCCGCGCTTCGCGGCGGATAGGCGCTACTTCAGCGTCGCGCTCAATTCTTCTGAAAACGCTTCGTTGGTGCGATCGAGCCTGAGCGGCGTGACCGAGACGTAGCGCTCGCGAAGTGCTGCGAGATCGGTGCCGTCTGCGGGCGTGTCCATCATCGCCGTGCGCTCGAAGCCGATCCAGAAATAGGGATTGCCGCGGCCGTCCCTGCGCTCGTCGATCCTGAGGAAGCCGAGATTGCGCTTGCCCTGGCGCGTGACGCGGATGCCGAGCACATCCTCCGGCGCACACGACGGGAAGTTGACGTTGATCACCGTGTCCTTCGGGATGCCTGCGGCGATCACCTTGCGCAGGATGTCGGGCCCGAACTTGCGGGCGGTGTCCCACGGCGGCCGCTCGCGGGTTTCGACGCTGAATTCCTGCGACAGCGCGAATGAAGGCAGCCCCAGGATGGTGCCTTCCAGCGCGCCGGCGATGGTGCCGGAATAGACCACGTCCTCGGCGACGTTGCGTCCCTTGTTGACGCCGGACAGCACGACGTCCGGCAATTTTGGCCCGAGGATGTGGCGCGCGCCCATGATGACGCAGTCGGTCGGCGTACCGCGCACGGCGAAGTGCCGCGGCCCGACCTCGCGCAGGCGCAACGGGTCGTTCAGCGACAGCGAATGCGACACGCCGGACTGGTCGAGCTCCGGTGCCACCACCCAGACGTCGTCCGACAAGGCGCGCGCGATCTCCTCCACGACCTTGAGCCCGGGGGCGTGGATGCCATCGTCATTGGTGCAGAGAATACGCATGCGAAAGGTCGATTCCAGAAAGCGGGTCTGAGCCGTCTTATCCGGCTATGCCCAATCAGGCAAACCGGCCGATTGGGCCCCGACGGCCAGGTTCCGGCCTCATTCTGCTACCGGCGGATGCGCCATTGCGGCAGAAAACGCGCCAGCCGGCCCTCGGTACGCAGCTGCATCGCCGGCACAACGGGGCTCACGACGGGAGTTTCGACGACGCCGAGTGCCACCAGTTGCGCGACGAACGGGTCGGACGCCGGCGCCTGCGGAAAGCGTTCGCGCGCCACGGCCAGCGCCTTGTCGAAATCCGCAGTATTGACCCCAGGCTTGGCCCGCCGGCTCCCCACGAGATCGTCGTCCCAGAGCCGCGCGATCTCGATGTCGAGCACGCCGCGCAGGCGCTGATCGACGGCCTGGATGCCGGCACCCGTCACCGCCCATTGTCGGCCGACCCAGAAGATGTCGCGGTGCAAGGCCATGAAGGGTAGTTTCGCGTTGCGGGGCCGGCAGGATAGCCGGCCGGGCGATCTTCGCAACCCTACTCGCGCGCGATCACCTTCAGCCCGCCCATATAGGGCTGGAGCACACTAGGAATCGCGATCGAGCCGTCCTCCTGCTGATAGGTCTCCATCACCGCGATCAGCGCGCGGCCGACCGCGGTGCCGGAGCCGTTCAGCGTGTGCACGAAGCGCGGCTTGCCGTCCGGCCCGCGCGAGCGCGCATCCATGCGCCGCGCCTGAAAGTCGCCGCAGACCGAGCAGCTCGAGATCTCGCGGAACATGCCGCCGTCGCCCTGCCCGGGCATCCAGACCTCGATGTCATAGGTTTTCTGCGACGAAAATCCCATATCTCCTGCGCAGAGCGTCATCACGCGATAATGCAGGTCGAGCTTCTGCAACACCTGCTCGGCGCAGGACAGCATCCGCTCCAGCTCGTCCTTGCTGGTCTCGGGCGTCGTGATCGAGACCAGCTCGACCTTGGTGAACTGATGCTGGCGGATCATGCCGCGGGTGTCGCGCCCGGCGGCGCCCGCCTCGGCGCGGAAGCACGGCGTGAGCGCGGTGAGGCGCATCGGTAATTGCTTTTCGTCGAGAATGGATTCGCGCGCGAGGTTGGTGAGCGACACTTCTGCGGTCGGGATCAGACCGAGGCGCTCGGTCTTCAGCCGCTCATGGTCGGGCGCAGCCAGCAGTTCGCCCTTGATCGCCCAGAACTGATCGTCCTCGAATTTCGGCAGCTGCCCGGTGCCGAACATCACCTCGTTGCGCACCAGAAGCGGCGGATTGATTTCGGTGTAGCCGTGCTCGGTGGTGTGCAGGTCGAGCATGAACTGGCCGATGGCGCGTTCGAGCCGCGCCAGCCCCTTCTTCAGCACGACGAAACGCGCCCCGGAGAGTTTTGCCGCCGCCTCGAAATCCATGTAGCCGAGCGCGGTGCCGAGATCGTCATGCAGCTTCGGGGCAAATGCGTAGTTGCGCTTGTTGCCGAATATGTGGTGCTGCACGTTGCCGCGCTCGTCGACACCGTCGGGCACGTCATCGAACGGAATGTTCGGAATCGCCGACAGCTCTTTCGTCAGCTCCTCATCGGCAGCTTTGGCCGCGGCTTCGAGCTGCGGCATCGTCGTCTTGAGCTCGGCCACTTCGGCCATCAGCTTGGCGGCGCGCGCCTCGTCCTTGGCTTTCTTGGCATCGCCAATTTCTTTCGAGGCCGCGTTGCGCCGTGCCTGTGCCTGCTCCGACGCCAGGATCGCCGCGCGCCGCTTCTCGTCAATCGCGAGCAGCGAGGCCGACATCGGCTTCAGGCCGCGCCGTGCGAGGCCGGCGTCGAAGGCTTGCGGATTGTCGCGGATCGATTTGATGTCGTGCATGGCGGTGGTCCTGGGGAAGCGCGTAAACATGCAACGTTGAACGTTGCAAGTTAGCGGGTCTCCTAGCACGGCTGTCATCATCCGCGAAGGCGGATGATCCAGTATTCCAGAGACAGTCGTGATTTCTCGACGGGCTGCTGCGTACTGGAATCCCCGCCTTCGCGGGGAATGACGCCGATGGGCTGGCCGTCCTCTACTCCGCCGGATTGGCCGGCGTCGACACGTCGGTGCCAGTGGCCGCCCGCGAGGCCGCGGCCTTCTTCTCCACCATCGCCACCGCGATGATCGAACCCTCGTAGAGCGCTAGCAAGGGAAACGCCAGAGAGCACTGGCTGAGCACGTCGGGCGGCGTCAGCACGGCCGCGATGACGAAGGCGATGACGATGAAATAGCGGCGCTTCTCGCGCAGCATCTTCGAGGTGACGATGCCGATCCGCCCGAGCAGCGTCAGGATCACCGGCAGCTGGAAGGCGATGCCGAAGGCGAAGATCAACGACATCATCAGCGACAGATATTCGCCGACCTTGGGCAAGAGCTGGATCTGCGCGGTCTCGTCGCTGCCGGCCTGCTGCATGCCGAGCGAGAAGCGGACCAGCATCGGCAGGACGACGAAATAGACCAGCGCTGCGCCCAGCACAAAGAAGAACGGGGTTGCGACCAGATACGGCAGGAAGGCCTGCTTCTCGTGCTTGTAGAGGCCGGGCGCCACGAACTTGTAGATCTGCGTCGCGACGATCGGGAACGAGATGAAGCCGGCGCCGAACAGCGCGAGCTTGAGCTGAGTGATGAAATATTCCAGCAGCGCCGTGTAGATGAACTTGGAATTCTCGGGACCCGCGACCCACACGAACGGCCAGACCAGCACGTTGTAGATCTGCTTGGCGAAGAAGAAGCAGAAGATGAAGGCAACGCCGAATCCGAGCAGCGCCTTGATCAGCCGCGACCGCAGCTCGATCAGATGGTCCATCAAAGGGGCTTTGCTGGCCTCGATATCGGCGTCGGTCATGACGCTTTGGCGTCCTTGATCGCTTCGGATGCCGCGGTGTCTTGCGCGACCTGGGCCTGCTTGACCTCACGGGTGATCGCAAGCGGCTCGTTCGCTGCTGCGTGCGCCTCGGCTTCCATGAAGGTCGCGGGCGTCGGCGCTTCCGGTGTCGTTGGCGTTACCGGCGCTTCACTCGAAATCACCGGCGTTTCACTTGAACTCGCCGCCGGTTCGACGGCGCCGCTGGCTGGCGTCTCGGCCGGCTTGTCGAGCGCATCGACGCGTAGCGCGTCGCTGACATCCTTCTGAAGCGAAGTCAGCGGATTGAAGCCGGTCGCGACTTCCTTGACCTCGTCGAAGCTCTTCTTGAGGTCGGCCATCTCGGCCTCGCGCATCGCTTCCTGGAACTGGCCCTGGAATTCGGCGGCCATCTTGCGGGCCTTGCCCATCCACTGCCCAACCATGCGCAGCACGCCCGGCAGCTCCTTCGGGCCGATGGCGATCAGGGCCACGACCCCGATGAGGACCAGTTCACTCCAGCCGATGTCGAACATGAGGTCTTCCGTTCACGCCAGCCGCAACCGGCCCAATCCATTGCGCGCAGGATCGGGGCCGCTACCCGCGTTCTGGCGTGCTCTCTGGCTCAGACGGCCTTGCTGCCGACGTCGGACCGTGCCGCGGTCGGTGCGGCATTGTTGTGCTCGATGGACTTGGCCGGCTCGGGCTTGTCGGCGGGCTTATCGTCGTCCTGCATGCCCTTCTTGAACGCCTTGATGCCCTGCGCCACGTCGCCCATCAGATCCGAAATCTTGCCGCGGCCGAACAGCAGCAGGACCACTGCGATCACCAAGATCCAGTGCCAAATGCTGAGTGAACCCATCCTGCAACCCTCCAAACGCGCATGGCCGGGGACCCGGCCGATCTTTACCGAAACCTAGGCTTGGCGGGTGTCAAAAACAAGGACCAAGGCAGCGCCAATTCGCTGTCGGCGCTACGCAATCTTGCTAGTGTTAACCGGTCGCAGGGCCCGTAGACGGACGGACATCACTCCTCGCCGCCACCTTGGCTGCCACCCTCATCGCCGCTTTCCGGCGTCTCCGGCTCGACCGCAGGCGCCAGCGCCAAATCGAGGCCCTCGCCCGGTTCCAGCGGATCCTCGTCCTCACGCAGCGTCGGGTCGTCCGACGGCGTCGGCACGCTGAATCCGGTCGGCAGGCGCGAATCCAGCAGGCCAGTGCCCTTGAGCTCTTCGAGGCCCGGCAGGTCGCCGAGCTGTTCCAAAGTGAACTGCGACAGGAACTCCTCGGTGGTGCCGAAGGTCAGCGGACGGCCGGGCGTCTTGCGCCGGCCGCGCGGCTTGATCCAGCCGGTCTCCAGCAGCACATCCAACGTGCCCTTCGAGGTGACGACGCCGCGGATCTCCTCGATCTCGGCGCGCGTCACCGGCTGGTGATAAGCGATGATCGCCAGCACCTCGATCGCCGCGCGCGACAGACGGCGGGTCTCGGTGCTCTCCCGCGTCATCAGCCAGGCGAGATCGCCGGCGGTGCGGAAGGTCCATTTGTTGGCGACGCGCACGAGATTCACGCCGCGCGACGCATAATCGGCCTGGAGCTGCTCAAGCGCCGCCTTGACGTCCACGCCGTCTGGCATCCGCTTGGCCAGCGTCGCCGTATCCAGCGGTTCACTCGAGGCAAACAGCAGCGCTTCCAGCAGCCGCAATTCCTCCGGCCGTGCCTGGGATTCGTTCTCCATCGGCTCGGCCTCTTCTACCCGCGCTTCAGCCAGGCTTGCCATGGCAGATCCTCCTTCTTGCACTTAACCGACCGGCGCATCGGGCGCAGGAGCTGCGTCCGGAACCGGTTTAGGACGCCCCTTCCGGAAATAGATGGGCGCAAACGCCTCTTTCTGGTTCAGCTCAAGCTGGCCTTCGCGCACCAGTTCGAGCGCGGCGGCGAAGCTCGAGGCGAACACCGTCGCGCGCTGCGTCGGATCGGCGACATGCCGGATCAGGAAGTCGTCGAGAACGCCCCAATCATCCTGTTCGCTGATACTGCCGACCAGCCGTTCCAGCGTGGCGCGCGCTTCGGCGAGCGACCACACCGTACGCTTGGCCAGATGCACGCTCGCCAGCACGCGCGATTGGCGCTGCGCGGCATAGGCGGTGAGCAGGTCGTACAGCGTCGCCGTGTATTTCGGATGCTTGATCTCCGCGATGTGCTCGGGCTCGCCGCGCGGAAAGATGTCGCGCTGCAATTGCGGCCTGTTCATCAGCCGATTGGCGGCTTCGCGAATGGCTTCGAGCCGGCGCAGGCGGTTGGCGAGCGCAGTCGCCATCTGCTCCGCGCTCGGGCCTTCGGCACTCGGCGGCTCCGGCAGCAGCAGGCGCGACTTTAGGAAGGCAAGCCAGGCCGCCATCACGAGATAGTCAGCAGCGAGCTCCAGCCGGATTTTCCGCGCAGCCTCGATGAAGTGGAGGTACTGGTCGGCCAGCGCCAGGATCGAAATCTTGGCGAGGTCGACCTTCTGCTGCCGCGCCAGTGCGAGCAACAGGTCGAGCGGGCCCTCATAGCCTTCGACATCCACGACCAACGCCGGCTCACCCTCGGCAAGCTCTGCGGGCCGCCCGGTTTCGAAGGATAGGATTTCTGCGGTCATGCGGATGCCGTGTTTGCCCGTGCGATCAATGCGTCCAGTTCTGCGCGTGCGGCCGCCCGGTCCAGCGGCTGCGGCGGCTTGCGTGCGGCGAGCGCGGCTTTCGCCCGCTCCAGTGCTCTGCCGGACAGTTCGGGTGTCTGGCTGGCGACGTCGCGCATCTCCTCGATGTTACCGTTGCAATGCAGGGCCACGTCGCAGCCAGCCGCGAAGATGGCGCGGGTCCGCTCGGCGATATTCCCCGACAGCGCGTTCATCGACACGTCATCACTCATTAACAAACCCTGGAACCCGATTGTGCCGCGAATCACGTCAGCAATCATTGTCGCAGATGTCGTCGCCGGTTGGGCGGCGTCGATCGCGCTAAACACAACATGTGCAGTCATGGCCATTGGCAGATCCGAGAGCGGCTTGAACGCGGCGAAATCGGTCCGTTCCAGCTCGTCCCGGGGCGTGTCGACTGTCGGCAGCTTGAAATGGGTGTCGGCAGTGGCGCGGCCATGACCGGGAATGTGCTTGAGAACCGGCAGCACGCCGCCCTGCTCCAGCCCCTCGGTGACCGCGCGCGCAATCGCGGCAACCTTGCCCGGCTCCGTGCCATAAGCTCGGTTGCCGATGACGGCATCGGCACCCGGCACCGGCACGTCAGCGAGCGGCAAGCAATCCACCGTAATGCCGAGATCGGCGAGATCGGCCGCGATTAGGCGGGCGCTCAGGCGCGCCGCAGTAAGCCCGAGCGCCGAATCAGTGTCGTACAAATTCGCAAATAGGGCTCCCGGCGGATAGAGCGGCCAGTGCGGCGGCCCCAGCCGCTGCACCCGTCCGCCCTCCTGATCGATCAGGACGGGCGCGTCGGCAGCACCCGCCACTGCCCGCAATTCCGCAACCAATGCAGCAACTTGAGCCGGCGCCGCGACGTTACGCTTGAAGAGGATGAAGCCCCATGGACGTTCGGCGCGGATAAACTCCCGCTCGGCGGCGGTCAGTTCCGTTCCGGATACGCCGGTAATGAAGGCCCGCGTGCTCATACGGCCGATTAACCCTGCCCCGCGAGGGGGTCAAGGAAACGGCCGTTAATTCCTCTGGACGAAGCAGGCGGACAGGCCTGCGGACTTGAGGCTGTTGCATGCCTGCGTCGCCTCTTCGGCCGAGCCATAGGGACCGGCGAACGCGCGGTAGACGATGCCCTTGCCCTTGTCGGTGAGGTCGACGCGCTTGATCACCGGCGAACGGGACCCGAGCACACTGCCGTACTTGCTCTGAAGCACCCGATAGGACGCGGCGGCACTTTCCTCGCTCTGCTGCGAGGAAACCTGCACGATGTAGCCCCCACCGCTGCTGGCGGGCGCAATTTGCGTCGGGTTGGTCGCAGCCATCCGCTGCGGAGGCTCGGCCGTCGGTCCCGATTGCGGCGCGAGCGACAAAGGCTGGTTGGCGCTGGCATTGGCCGACGTCGGTGGATTGCGCGGCGCGATTGGCGCAGGCGGCGCGGCAACAGGTTTTGGCGCAGTTGCGGGCTTGGCGGCTGCAGCCGATTGCGGCGTAGCGCTATCGGTCTGATCACCCTTCACAGCCACCGTCCTGATTGAGCGCGGCGAATTGTTCGGCAGTGTGCCGTTGCTCGGGGCCGCCCCCGCGCTCGGCGGCGGCACCATCGACGGCGACACGCTTGCCACCGACGGTGGATTCGCATTCTGGTTCAGCGGCGGGAACACCACGCGGGGACCAGCCGCTCTGGCATTGACGTCGACAGGCGCTTCCTCCCGCGGCACGATCTTCTCGGTGCCGTCACCGCTCACCATGCGATCCGGCATCTTGGCGGAGGAGTCCGTCGGCGCCGGCACGATCTTGGTCGGTGTGTTGTCGGCCTTGATGATCGGCGGCTCGCCGCTGCGGGGCGAGCCCGCATAGGTCTTGTAGGCGAAGGCAGCACCAGTCCCGACCACGGCAAGCGCTAGGATCGCCGCGACTGTCATCATGCCGCCGCGCTGCTTCTTCGGCTCGTCAAGTTCGGCCTCAGGATAGTCGCTCTGGTAGGCGTAAGGATCGTCGGGGTAGGCCGGATCGCGCTGGTAGTCCTGCTCGCCTGTCTCGAGCCGGCCATAGAGCGCATCATCATAGCGCGACGGATCGGGCTGCGCGTACGGCTCCCGATAGGCCTGATCCTGATAAGCCTGACCGTGCTGCTGGTGGGCCTGATCCTGATAGGCTTGGGCTTGATAAGCGTGATCCTGATGGGCCTGCGATTGATGAAAGTCCGGCTCAGGCGCAACTGCGGTCGGCTGGGCCGAATAGCGATGCAACGGATGAACCGGGTTTACGGAGACGGAATAGTCGGGCTCCGGCGCGGCTGTCGGCTGCGGCTGTACGTTGGCGCGCCGCATCCATGACGGCGGCCCGGGCGGCGGTGAGGCCTGCTCGGCATAAACCTGCCGATCATCGTCCTGGCGATAATCGTCTTCTCGATAACTCTGCGCGGGCGCTGCCGTCGGGCGTGCGGTCGGCGGCGACTGCGCTGCGAACGGATCGGTCTGTCCGATCAGACGGGCGAGCTCGGCCAAGGGATCATTTTCCGCCTTCCCATGCTGCTCGCTACCGCGACCATAGTCATCGGAGGGAAACGGTCTGTCCTGATATCGTTCGGCCATCGTGATGATGCGTCCCTTCGGGAAAGCCGCGCGCCCCTCGACCAAGGCACGGCTTTCGACCCACAAGGCTTTCAACCAAGTCTAAGCGATCCGGCTTCTGCCGGTTACCCCCGAATTCCTCTTAAGTAGTTCGCCCCAAACTACCGCATCTCGTCCGGGGCATGGACGCCGAGGATGGCGAGGCCCGATGCCAGGACTGAGACAACGCCCTGGACCATGGCCAGCCGCGCCTTCGTAAGATCTGCATCATTATTGATAATGAAGCGTAAATAGGGCAAATCGCGCCCCTTCGTCCAAAGTGCATGAAATTCGCTGGCTAAATCATAGAGATAAAAGGCAATTCGGTGCGGTTCGTGGGCCGCGGCGGCAGCTTCCAGCATGCGCGGAAAAATTGCGAGGCGCTTGAGAAGATCGAGTTCGACCGGGTCCGACAACCGTTCCACCGCCGACTCACTGAGCCAAGCGGTCCGCGCGCCGGTATCCTCCGGCAGTTCCGGGAACACCTCAGCCCGCGCGTTGCGGAAGATCGAGTGGCCGCGGGCGTGACCGTACTGAACGTAGAACACCGGGTTGTCGCGCGACTGTTCCACGACCTTGGCGAGGTCGAAGTCGAGCACCGCATCGTTCTTGCGGTAGAGCATCATGAAACGGACAGCATCCTGGCCCACCTCATCTACCACCTCACGCAGGGTGACGAAGTCCCCGCTCCGCTTCGACATTTTCACGGGCTCGCCGCTGCGCAGCAACTTCACGAGCTGCACGATCTTGACGTCGAGCGCGCCCTTGCCGGACGTCGTCGCCTTTACCGCCGCCTGCATCCGCTTGATGTAGCCGCCATGGTCGGCGCCCCAGACGTCGATCATCTCCGCAAAACCACGGTCGAACTTGTTCTTGTGGTAGGCGATGTCGGAGGCGAAGTAGGTGTAGGAATTGTCCGACTTGATCAGCGGACGATCGACGTCGTCGCCGTAGGCAGTCGCCTTGAACAGCAACTGCTCGCGGTCTTCCCAATCCTCGACCGGCGCGCCCTTCGGCGGCGGCAGGCGTCCCTCGTAGATGTCGCCCTTGGCGCACAGGAAGTCGATGGTTTCGGCAACCTGGTTGTTGCCGTTCTCGATCAGCGAGCGCTCTGAGAAGAACACGTCGTGGCGGATGTTGAGCGCGGCGAGATCGTCCTTGATCTCTTCCATCATCATCGCGATCGCCTTGGCGCGCACCGTCGGCAGCCACTCGGCCTCGCTCATTCCGCGGAGCTTGTCGCCATGCTCCTTCACCAGCACAGCGCCGACCGGCTTCAGATAGTCACCGGGATAGAGTCCTTCCGGAATCGCGCCGATGTCCTCGCCGAGCGCCTCGCGATATCGCAGGAACGCGGAGCGTGCGAGCACGTCGACCTGGGCGCCGGCGTCGTTGATGTAATATTCGCGCGTGACGTCGTGGCCTGCGAACTGAAGCAGGCTCGCCAGGGCGTCGCCGAACACGGCGCCGCGGCAATGGCCGACATGCATCGGTCCGGTCGGATTGGCCGAGACGTATTCGACGTTGACCTTGGAGCCGCCGCGGACGCGGCCGTAATCGGCGCCCTCGCGCAGCACCGTGCGCAGTGCCTCGGCCCAGGCGGCCGGCTTCAGCGTCAAATTGATGAAGCCGGGACCGGCGACGTCGACCTTGGCGATCAGCGCATCCGTGCGCAGCCGCTCGGCAATCTGCTCGGCGAGATCGCGCGGCTTTGCCTTTGCCTCTTTCGCCAGCACCATCGCGGCGTTGGTCGCCATGTCGCCATGGGAAGCATCGCGCGGCGGCTCAACCACGACGCGCGAGAAATCGATGCCCTCAGGCCAGCTGGCGTCCACGGCCAGCGTCCGGCAGGCGGCGTGCACGCGCGCGAGCACGTCGGCGAACAGGTGCAGGGATGAGGACGGGTCGGGCATGGCCGCCGCCTAACGCAAATCCGGGGTCGAGTCAAAGAGCCGCTGGTGCTCGGTCAGGGCGAAACGGTCGGTCATTCCGGCAATGAAATTGCCGATCCGGCGGGCGCGGTCGCCCTCATTGTCTGCCTCCGCCCCCAGCAGCCATTCCGGCGGCAGCTCGGCCGGCACCTTCAGGTACTTTGCGAACAGGTCGAACAGGATCTGCTCTGCCTCGCCCATCACCCGCACCACCCGCTTGTGACGGTACATGTGCTGGTAGAGGAAGGTCTTGACGGCGGCCTCCTCCTCGGCGACCTCGGCGGGGAACGCGATCAGCGCCCGGCTCTGCTGGCGCACGTCCTGCGCCGATTGCGGCTTGACCGCCGCAAGGTTCTTCTGCGCCTCGGCGAACACCGCACCGATTAGGTGCGAGATCAGCTCGCGCACCAGCTCGGCGCCGCGCCTGACATCTTCGAGATCGGGATAATGCGCCGAGGTCTCGGCGATGATCTCCGCCGTCAGCGGCATCACCTTGAGATCGTCGAGCTGGAACAGGCCGGCGCGCAGACCGTCATCGATGTCGTGAGCGTCATAGGCAATGTCGTCGGCGATCGCGGCGACCTGCGCCTCGAGCGAGGCGAAGCTCCATAATTCGAGATCATGCGTCTTGATATAGTCGGCGATGCCGATGGGAACGCCGTGCTCGCGATAGCGTCCGATCGGCGCGCCGCTGCGATCGGTCAGCGGGCCGTTGTGCTTGACGATGCCCTCCAGTGCTTCCCAGGTCAGGTTCAGCCCATCGAACTCGGGATAGCGGTGCTCCAGCGCGGCGACGACGCGGAGCGTCTGGGCGTTGTGGTCGAAGCCGCCAAACTCCTTCAGGCAGGCGTCCAGTGCCCGCTCGCCGGCATGGCCGAACGGCGGATGGCCAAGATCATGGGCAAGCGCCAAGGTTTCGGTGAGATCCTCGTCCAGCCCGAGCTGCCGGGCCAGCGCTCGGGCGATCTGGGCCACCTCGAGCGAATGGGTCAGCCGGGTGCGGTAGTGGTCGCCCTCGTGGAACACGAACACCTGGGTCTTGTACTTCAGGCGGCGGAACGCGGTCGAATGGATCACGCGGTCGCAATCGCGTCGGAACGGGCTGCGGGTCCGGCTCGGGGGCTCCGCGACCAGCCGGCCGCGGCTGCGCTCGGGGTCGCAGGCAAAGGGCGCGCGGGGGGCAGCCATTCCGACGGACACGGCGAATTTAGTCCCTATCCATTTGATTCTGCGTATGGTGGCACTTAACTATGTCGGGCGCGGGATACCAAACGAATTGGGCAATGAACTTGGTATGACCGGGACTATCGGAGACGAACGATGACGACTGCCGTGACCATCAGCGACCGGGCCGCACGCCGGATTGGGGAGATCCTCAAGGGCGAAGGGTCAGGCGCGATGCTACGCATCTCCGTCGAGGGCGGCGGCTGCTCGGGTTTCCAGTACAAGTTCGACATCGACCGTGCCCGCACCGATGACGATCTCGTGATCGAGCAGGACAATGCTGTGGTGCTGGTCGATTCGGCCTCGCAGCCGTTCCTGGCGGGATCGCAGGTCGATTTCGTCGACGATCTGATCGGCGCCTCGTTCCGAGTCAACAATCCGAACGCGACTGCCTCGTGCGGCTGCGGGACCAGCTTCTCGATCTGAGCACCTACGCGCCGGTGATCTGCCTTTCCTCGTCCGTCCACTCCACCTCGACCGGCATCAGCTCCGGCCGAAGCGGCGCATCCTCCGACATGACGTGGCCGTCCAGCGCACGTAGCAGGGCCGCGACCAGCGCAGGCTTGCGCAGCGGCTTGGGCAGAAAGTCCGACATGCCGGCCTCGCGGCAGATCCTGACGTCTTCGGGGAAGGCGTTGGCGGTGAGCGCGATGATTGGCAGGACTTCGAAGCGCCCGCCTTGCGCACGGATCGCGCGGGTTGCGGCAAGTCCGTCCATGTCGGGCATGCGCACGTCCATCAGCACGACATCGTAGTCGCCTTCAGAGGCTGCCGCGACGGCGTCGACGCCGTCGGTGACGACGCGCAGCTCAACATCGAATCCGCCGAGCATCTTGCTCACGACCATGCGGTTGACGGCGTCGTCCTCGGCGACCAGCACCTTCAGCGGCCGGTCGAGCCCGGCGATGCGAGCCTTGAGCTCGTCGCCGTCGTCGCGGCCCGCATCGTGGTCTGACGCCTCCGCCCGGCTCCAGGGCAACACCAGGGTGAAGCGGAAAGTCGAGCCCTCGCCCGGCATCGAGGTGACGCCGATGGTGCCGCCCATCTGTTCGATGATGCGCCGGGAAATCGCAAGGCCAAGGCCGGTGCCGCCGAAACGGCGGCTGATCGAGGCGTCCGCCTGGACGAAGTCGCTGAAGAGCTGGCCGAGCTTATCGGGGGCGATGCCGATGCCGCTATCGGTCACCGCCCATTCGACCGTCGCCAGCAGATCGCGCCGCGCCTGGCAGGTGACCGAAACCCTCACCTCGCCTTCGTCGGTGAACTTCACCGCGTTGGACACGAGATTGAGCAGCACCTGGCGAATGCGCGCGGCGTCGCCGCGCAGCGTCGGCGGCAGGTTCGGATCGAGCTCGATCTTGACTGCAACCCCCTTGCTCTTGGCGCTCGCGCGCGCAACGGACGCGGCGGTCTCGACCAGCGCCCGCGGCGCAAAGTCGATCGCTTCCAACGCGAAGCGGCCGGCCTCGAGCTTGGACAGATCGAGGATGTCGTTGAGGATGCGCTGGAGATTGTCGCCGGACTCGCGGATCGTGGTGACGGCCTCGTGCTGCTCCGGATCGAGCTTTGTCTCCAGCAGCATGCTGGCAAGCCCGAGCACGCCGTTCATGGGCGTGCGGATCTCGTGGCTCATCACCGCCAGGAAGTCGGACTTGGCGCGGCTCTCGGCTTCGGCCTTCTCCGCGCGCCAGCGTTCAGTCACGTCGCGGCCGAAGCCGCGATAGCCGAGGAACTGGCCGTCGCGATCGTGGGCGGGCTTCGCCGTCAGCGACCACAGCCGCGCCTCGCCCCCGGCGACGATCTTGATATTCATCTCATGCAGCGGCTCGGCCTGCTCCATCAGGCCGATGATGTTGTAGGCCGCGCTCTTGTCCTCGGGGCAGAGCATGTCGAGCACGTCGGCGAAGTGCGATCCCTTCAGGAGCGGAAGCGGCAGCTGCGCCACGTCCGCGAAGCGCTGGGGTACGTCGACGAGATGCCCTTCGGCATCGGTCTGCCACAGCCAGTCGCTGGCGTTCTCCTGAAAGTCCTTCAGCAGCAGCGAAATGATCTCGGTCTGCCGCTCAAGCTCGAGCTGGGCCTTGAGATTGCCGAGGAAGAGGTTGCCGTGGGAGACCATGTTGCGCGCCATGAAGAATGCGAACAGCAACAGGAACACCGCGGTCACCAGATAGGGCCCGTCACCGCACAGTAGCATCGCACCGGCGCAGGCGATCGTCATGGTGGCGAGATAGACAAGGCCGGCACGCGGGAAGGTCGACAGCGTGAACGCGCCGCCCGACATCATGCCGACCATCAGGCAGGCCAGGATGAGCTGGCTGGTTGGCACGATGCGGCTGAACAGCGCCAGCGGCAGCATGCCCCAGATCGCGGCGAGGAAGAACGCCTGCCGCAGCATCTGCCGCGCGGCACGCGGCGAGGCCTCCTGCGGCGGATTTCGATGCGACCGCCGCCACGAACGGACCGCGAGCGAGGCGGTGGCGGCGAGCGTCATACCCCAGATCGCGAGGAAGTCGTTCCAGCCCCTGCCCCAGAACAGGATCAGCACGACGGCGACGTTGAGCATGGTGACGGCCATCGTCACCGGAATCAGCCGCGTCACCGCCTCGATCTGCTTGGCGCGGATGCGCCGCAGCTCGCGCTCGCTGAGATCGGCCGTCAGACCATCCTCGATCTCGAAGCCGCCTAGCCAATACAGCAACGCGCCGATCACGCCGTCGCGCGGCTCAGTTCGCGTCATGGATTTGTCCGGCCATCCCATCCGAGGCACCTTTTCGGCATCAATGACCCGCCGCGCGCTTAAGCCGGGTTAATTTTGTGGGAGATTCTGCGGCCGCCTTGACGGGCGCGTTTGCATTTTGTTCTAACGGTGGCCCCGCCTGGAGCCCCTCCCAATGCCTATCAGAGTAGCCACCTGGAACGTGAACTCGGTCCGGCAGCGGATCGACCTGCTGCTGACCTGGCTGAAGGAGTGCCAGCCGGACATCGTCTGCCTCCAGGAGATCAAGTGCGTCGATGAGGCCTTCCCCCGGCTGGAGATCGAGGCGCTCGGCTACAACGTGGTTACGCATGGGCAGAAGACCTTCAATGGCGTCGCCCTGCTCTCCAAGCTCCGGTTCGACGAGACCAAATCGGGACTCGCCGGCGATGACGAGGATGCGCATGCCCGCTTTCTCGAAGGCGTGGTAACGCTCAAGCAGGGCGTCTTGCGCATCGCCTGCCTCTATCTGCCCAACGGCAATCCGGTCGGCACCGACAAATATCCCTATAAGCTCAAATGGATGTCGCGGCTTCTTGAGTATTCGAAGGAACGCCTTAAGGAGGAGGTCCCGCTGATCCTCGCGGGCGACTTCAACGTCATCCCGCATGCCCGCGACGTCCACAACCCCGCCGCCTGGACCGAGGATGCCCTGTTCAAGGCCGAGACGCGGGAGAGCTTTCAATCCCTGCTCGGGCTCGGCCTGACCGATGCCTTGCGGGCGGTCACGGATGAGCCCGGGCTCTACACCTTCTGGGACTACCAGGCCGGGGCCTGGCAGAAGAACCAGGGCCTGCGCATCGACCATCTCCTGCTGTCGCCGCAGGCCAGCGACCGGCTCGCCAATGTCGGCATCGACAGCTATGTGCGCGGTTGGGAGAAGCCGTCGGACCACGTGCCGGTATGGGCGGATCTCGATCTTGAGGCGGCATAAGAGCCGCCTCTGCAGATCACTCCCGGCGGCCCTGCACCCACTGCTCCAGCATTTGCAGGCACATGGCGCGGTCGTCGTCGGAGGCCTTGGCGAAGGCGCGGTTATAGCTTTCCTTGATCCAGGTCTCCTCGGCCCCGGCGCTGTCACGCGCCAGCGTCAGCCACATCAGGCCGCGCGCGACCTGCCGCGGCAGGCGGTCGCCGTTGAACAGCATCTGGCCAAGCAGGGCCTGCGCCTGATGCTGGCCCTTTTGTGCGGCGAGGCCGAGCCAGCGCGCGCCGTAGCGAAAATCCTCGCGCGAGGCGTCCGGCGTCTTCAGGTACAGGCGGGCCAGATCATACTGCGCGTCCGCGTTGCCGAAATAAGACGCGGCATAGGAGAACATCTCCCGCGCCCGCTCCGGATCCGACTTGATCTTCGAGTTCGGGATACCGCTGAGATAATAGCGGCCGAGCGCGACGAAGGCGTTGGCCACGATCTGCGCCTGCGGCGCCGACGGACTGTCCTCGGCATGCGCATTGGCGATGCGGCTGAAATATTCGAAGGCGCGCAGATCGTCCTGGGCGACGCCGTCGCCATTGGCGTACATGCGGCCGAGCTTCCACTGCGCGATGGGGTGGCCGCCCTCGGCGGCATATTGCAGGGCGCTAAGCGAGGTTTCCTGGGTTACGACCGCCGGCGGAATTCGGCTGCGAACCGTATTCGCGGCGCCCGGCAAGGTGGTCACGACCGGGATGGTCGCGTCCTTGTTCACCGGCGCACCGTCGAAGGCGAGCGCCGGTGCGGCCAGCGCTATAGCCCCCAACACAAACGCAACTATGGCACGCCTAGATGTCCGCATAGCACTGTTTCTCGTGCGCGCCGCCCGGATGGGTCACCGCCCCCCCGAGCGCTGGTCCAACCTGCTGAGCATACTTCCAGAGCGCACCCGACGTGTGGTTAGTCGCGCGAGGTGCCCATTTGGTCTTGCGCTGGGCGAGCTCCTGGTCGCTCAATTTTACGTTAAGGGTACCGGCGACGGCATCGATCTCGACGATGTCGCCGTCCTCGAGCAGCCCGATCGGGCCGCCAATCGCGGCCTCGGGCCCGACATGACCGATGCAGAAGCCGCGAGTCGCGCCGGAGAAGCGGCCGTCGGTGATGAGCGCGATCTTGCCGCCCATGCCCTGGCCAGTCAGCGCTGCGGTGGTCTGGAGCATTTCCCGCATGCCGGGACCGCCCTTCGGCCCCTCGTAGCGGATCACGATGACTTCGCCTTCGCGATAGGTGCGCTTCTGGACCGCCTCGAAAGCATCCTCCTCACGGTCGAAGCACCTGGCCGGACCGGTGAACCTGAGGTTGGACATTCCCGCGACTTTCACGATCGCACCTTCTGGCGCCAAATTGCCCTTCAGACCGACCACACCGCCCGTGACGGTGATGGGTTTGTCTGCCGGGTGCACCACGTCCTGGTGCGGATTCCATTTCACGCTCTTGAGGTTTTCGGCGATCGTTCGACCGGTGACGGTGAGGCAATCACCGTGAAGAAATCCGTTGTCGAGCAGCGTCTTCATCAGAAGCGGGATGCCGCCAACTTCAAACATGTCTTTGGCGACATAACGGCCGCCCGGCTTCAAATCCGCGACATATGGTGTCTTTTTGAAGATTTCGGCGACGTCGAACAAGTCGAACTTGATGCTCGCCTCGTGCGCGATCGCCGGTAGGTGCAGCGCAGCATTGGTCGAGCCGCCGGACGCGGCGACCACGGCGGCCGCATTCTCCAGCGCCTTGCGGGTGACGATGTCGCGCGGCCGGATGTTGGAGGCGATCAGGTCCATCACCTTCTCGCCCGCGGTCATGCAGAAGGCGTCGCGGATTTCATAAGGTGCCGGCGCACCGGCTGAGTATGGCAGCGCAAGGCCAATCGCCTCGGAGACAGTCGCCATGGTGTTGGCCGTGAACTGCGCGCCGCAGGCACCCGCCGAGGGACAGGCCACGCGCTCGATCTCGTCGAGGTCCTCGTCCGACATGGCGCCAACCGAATGCTTGCCGACCGCCTCGAACATGTCCTGCACCGTGACCTGCTGGCCGCGGAAATTGCCGGGCAGGATCGAGCCGCCGTAAATGAAAATCGACGGCACGTTGAGGCGGACCATAGCCATCATCATGCCCGGCAGCGACTTGTCGCAGCCGGCGAGGCCGACGAGCGCATCATAGGCGTGGCCGCGAACCGTCAACTCGACCGAGTCGGCGATGCATTCGCGCGACGGCAGCGAGGAGCGCATGCCATCATGGCCCATGGCGATGCCGTCGGTGACGGTGATGGTGCAGAATTCGCGCGGAGTGCCGCCGGCCGATGCGACCCCCTTCTTCACCGCCTGTGCTTGACGCATCAAAGCGATGTTGCAGGGCGCAGCCTCGTTCCAGCACGAGGCGACGCCGACGAAAGGCTGGTGGATCTGCTCGGTAGTCAGACCCATCGCGTAGAAGTAGGAGCGATGAGGCGCGCGCGCAGGACCTTCCGTCACGTGACGGCTCGGCAGCCTCTGCTTGTCGATCTTCGCGCGCATCGCAAACCAGTTTCCCCGGTCAACCCTTTCAGACCCGAAAAATCAGAGCCAAGATTTGAATCGACCTTGGGATTTCCCGTCGCCGTCGAAGACTGGCCGCTACCCTTAAAACATTAGAGTGATTTTATTCATGTTCGGGTGTGGCTAAAAAGCGGCGACGACGCGAACGGTCGGTGATCAAAGTTAAATCCGGGGGAGTGTTGCGCGGATAGCACAATCGTGGCTCGGAAGACACGGATAAGCCTACAGTGATACCTCGCGGCGAGGCCCAATCTCCGACTTGAAGGAGCGAAGAAGCTCCGCCCGGATCTGGTTGGTGACAGGAAGCGCGGCTGCACTGAGTCGGGGACCCGCTTTGCCTGATCATGTCCGTGCACACCTCGCTCGTGTCCGCGACAAGCTCCACATCGCCAGGCAAGCCCGGCGCTGGCGTCCGGAGCACGAGGGAGGTGTGACACACCGCCGTCGGCGCATCGCAATGATGGATCGAGAGGGGATATCGTAACTCTCCGACGTGCATTTCAACGCGCAGACACGCCTTCGCATCCTCGCGGCGCATTTCGCCCGAGCTTTGCTTCGTCGCTCCACCCTCAAAGCCGGGAGGGCGCAGGGGCGGCCGGGTGCTGACCTGGCACCCACGGTCCGCTGTGCGAAAGGCACACGCAGAAAACTGCACAGCGGCATACAGGTGAAGCCCAACACACGGCCTTCCCTGCGCAGTGGTTTGACGGCTTATGCCGCGCTCTCCTGGGAGCCGAATTCGTTCTGGCCTCCCTCGCCCTCGTAGAAGTCACGGACACCGCGCCGGTTGACGCCCATGCCGCATCCGCCAGGGCTTGACCGTAGCAACGACGGCCAGGACCACACGGTTTTGCCGTACGCGCGGCTCGCCTGCGCCGCAGGGTTCGACGGCGTTGTGCACTTTGCCATCGACATGCTGGCGCGACGAACCTGACAGCGCCGTCCGTCTGCGCGAAGCTTAAGGGCTCACGGAGAGCAATCCGCCCTGCCCTTGGCCTTTCGCGCCCGACGCTGCCGCGTCCACCGCAAGCCCGGCTCCGCGATCATCACGACACATGATCGCCCCTCTCGGATGAGCCGGGATGCACGACACATACGTCATTTCCGAATTTCGGTAAAGCGGAATATTTTTGAACGCGCCGCTTGACACGGGACAGGCCGAAATTGCCTGGTGTTTTGCCCGTCGGGATGTGCTCAGGCATTCCGCAGCGCGCGGACGAACGGATCGCCCACACGGACGATCTCGCAGACGGCGACGAGACCGGCGAGCCACACGGCACTGGTGAGCCCAATGCGCGTCACGATGGCAGCGGTGAAGGCGCCCTCTCCGCCGAGGGCCGGCGTCGCGGCGAGCAGCGCGAGCTCATAGGCCGCATAGGCGGCAACGAGCGTGACGGCCAGCGCCAGCGGCCTGCGGCCCTGCGGCAGCGTACGCAGCACGGCGGACGAAACGGCGGTCGCCAGCAGCACGGCCGCGCCGGTCGCAAAACCCCAGGCGATGGTGCTGCCGTCGATAGGGTAATGCAGCGCGCCGAAGCCGATGGCCTGGTTCACGAGCCAGACGCCGGTGACGACGAGCAGTGCCGGCCGCAGCGGCAGCATCGCGGCCGCGACAACCGCGAAGGCCGCAAACGGCGTGGCGCAGGCGAACGCGAAGCTTCCGAGCGCGCCTGACACCGCCAACAGCGCAAAACAGAACATCCGCGCAAGGCGCGGCGCGACGGGGTGAAGCCGGAAACGGTCGTCATGAGATGGCAGGATGAGAGCCATGGTGATCTCCAGACGGTCGTCTTACCACGTCTGGTGATGATTTACGATTTACGCAAGCCAGCACGATCAGGCCGGCGTTCTCTCGGAGCGCGTCCGGACCACGGCCCGTTCGCCGGCGTCGACGAGCTGGCCGATACCGGTTCGGCCCATAAGCGCGCACCGGACGATGTTTTCAGCGACCGACCTCCGGAAGCCATAGTCCTCGCCATCGGGGCGACCGCGGCAGATCCGGTCCAACGCCAATTTCATGTTGATCCGTGTGCGGGTGTCGAAGTGCTCGCTGATCATTCGCCCGGCCTCGATGGGTTGATGTTGGGCAGAAACGCCCGCCGGTGGGCCCGGTTCCAAATCGGAGATCAAGGGACGTCCCGTCAGACTGCGAGTGCGTGGCGACTTACGTCCGCCCGCGCGGGCGCTGGGCTTGCGCCCACGCAACGGCGACGTCGCGTGGCGGAACATCGATGCGCTTGATCGGCGTCAGTTCGCCGGAGGCGGAGACGATCGCGGTCTCCTCGCGGCGGCAGCGCGGGCACACGAAGCGGACTTCGTGCGGGGACGCCGACCAGCTTGAACGTTTGACGTTGGCAGCCATCGGCCAGGCGTCGCAATGCGAGCACGACACCAGGAACCGGCCGGGATCGAGCATACCCATTCCATCGAACTCCGCGTCCTGCCCGCTTCCTCAATGATTAATCCATGTGAATCGTTCCGGTGCCTAGGCACCGCCGGGCTTGGCGCGTCAGGGACTTTGGATCAGTGCGCCCCCTTGAGGGTGCAGGAGGTCGTGCAGGTCACCGTGGTGCCGCGATCGCATGCTTTGCAGGCGCTGACGCACTGGTTCATGTCGCGGGGATTGTAGCTGCTGTAGTTTCGCATCGGGCAGGTCGAGGCCGAGCCGGTGATGTCCTGCTCCTGATTGCAGGCTGCCATCATGAGCGCGACTGTGATCACTGCAACGAGGCGCATGGGATTGCCCGTCGAACATGGCAAGTGACACTCGCGGGGCGCGCTGCATTGCAACGAATCCCGGCCTTCCCACCACGAACCGTCGCCGATCAGCGACATCCGCATGCTGCGAGAATGCGCGCCAAATGTTAAGAACGGATTGCAGCCGGCCTCAGGCCGCGGCCCTGGTCGCGATCGCCTGCCGCGTGTCCAGCGCCAGCTGGCGGTACTGTTCTCCGAGATTCAGATAGAACTCGCGCTTGGCGCTGTCGGTCGCGAGCTTGGCGATCAGCTCGCACTCCGCGGTGAGCGTCTCGAACCGTTCGAGCCTGTCCTCAAGATGTGTCATCGGCGTGTCCCCATCAGACGCCTCAAGGACATCAAGCCTAAGCCCGGGAAATAGGTCACGGCGAACATCGTTATGAACCAGAATCGTTTTTTCCGGTCTGCGGCGAAGGACGGCAGGCACGGCTATTTCTGCTCCAACCGCCAGGCGCCATCCCAACCGCCGTCGGGCGGGTTGGCCTCGAACTGCGTGATGCGGCCGAGCAGCGTGCGCGAAGGACCGTCGCCCGGGACCGCTTCGAGCGCGGCGTTGAAGGCGGCGCGGGCATCGCCGAAGCGCCGGGCGCGATAGGCGGAGAGACCTTCGGCATAGTGCGTGCGCAGGCTCGCTTGGGCATCGGTGAGTGCGTTGGCCCTGCCCATCACCTCGAAAACAGCTTGCGGTGCGCTCTGGCCCGCCACCGCGAGACGATCGATCTCGCGCAGCTCGAGGCGCGCGCCGACCGCCTCTGCCGTTGCCTGCGAGATCAGGATGCGGGTCCCATACGCCTTGTTGGCGGCCTCCAGCCGCGAGGCGAGGTTCACGGCGTCGCCCATCACGGTAAAGCTCATCATCAGCTCGGAGCCGATGCTGCCGGTCAGGACCTCGCCGGTGGCGATGCCGATGCGCAGATCGCAGGGCGCCGGCATGGCGCGGATGCCGAGCAGATCCGGCAGCTGCTTCTGGAGCGCGGGCACCTGATCGGCCATCTCGATGGCGGCAAGGCCGGCGAGCATCGCCTGCTCGTCCTCCTCGATAAAGGGCGGCCCCCAATAGGACATGATGGCGTCGCCGATATATTTGTCGATGACGCCGCGATTGCTGCGGATGGGGCCGGACATCACCGTGAAATAGTGGTTCATCACCTTGACGAGACCGCGCGGCGTCATGCCTTCGCTCATCGAAGTGAAGCCGCTCATGTCGCAGAACATGATGGTCATGACCCGACGCTGGCCCTCGATGGCGACCTCCGGCCGGTCAATCAGGCCCTGCACCACCTTGGGGTCGATGTAGCGCCCGAAGGTCTCGCGGATGCGTTCGTTGTGGCGCAACTGCTCGATCATGCGGTTGAAGGCCGCGGCAAGCTCGCCGATCTCGTCCTGCGTGGAAACGGTGATCGGCTTGTCGAACCGACCCGCCTCGACCTCGCGGGTGCCAGCGAGCAGCAGTCGCACCGGGCGCGTGATACCGCTACTCACGAGCAGCGCAAAGGCAAATCCGACGATCGCTGCGAGTAGGGTCACGACGCCCGACACGATGATCGTCTGGTGCTGGCGGCTGATCACCTGCGACGTGCTGAAGAAAACCTGCGCCAGCATGTCGGTGCGGATCGCATCGATCTTCTGGTTGAACTGGTCGCGCAGCGCATCGATGTGCTCCAGCGTGCCGCGGGCCTCCGCCATCTGCTTGGCATCGACCTGCTTGACCAGCTTTCCGTGGTCCTCGTCAAGATCGCGGCGCAGCTCAGTGACGGCGGTCTCGATGCGGAGCTCGATCCGCGCCAGCGCGGCATAGTCGGACGGGGTCCTGGGATCGTCGATGATGGCGTTGATGAGCTTGCGTGCACTCTCGGCTTCCTCCTCGATCTTGCGGTCGGTTTGATCGAACTCGCGCAGGCGCGCCGCATAGGCCTCCTCGTCCGATGGCGACTGCATCTTGGTCATGACCATGCGCCGCAGTGCCAACGCCCGTTCCAGCGAACGGACGTTGGCCCGCGCCAGATGCCCATAGGCCGGGATGTAACGGTTGGTCAGCTCGTCCAAGAGCACGCCGACCTGGCTCGACATCACCATCGACAGGATCGAGGTGATCAACATGAGAACGATCAATCCGAGGGCGACCCCGACGATCTTGCGCCGAATCGACTGGTTGAAAATCGGCATAGGTGCAGGGCAAAGGCTGAAAGGATGAACGATGGAACTCAATACACCGGAATTGGTCGTAGGGACACGCACAATCTGGCGGGCCTGACGTCCTGAACCTACACAACCCCTGCGAGAGCCCACTAACAGAGGTTTAAAGGCGCTGTCCTTCCACCATTTCGCACGTTCCCGAGTTCCCATCCGTATTTTGCCGCATTGTTGCGGGAGCGTGAGAAATGCGAAACGATGTCATGACATCGTTTTGGTGTCTTTTTTTGATTCTCAAGCCGCATGTCGTCGCGGACCTTGGTTTGTAGTGGTTTCGCAGGGGGGCCATGGAATGAACCAGTGCCTACGCTCGCTCGCGTGTGTCGTTGCCGTGGCCGCGATCGCCCTCCTTCCCACGGCGTTGGCGGCGAAGAGCAGTCATAAATCATCTGCTCCGAAGAAGACGAATGAGGCGAAGGCCGGCAAGCACCGCCATGCCTCGGCCGCCAAGGCGCGGCACGGCAAGCACGCCGAAGCCAAGCGCAAGTCGAAGAAGACGGTCGAGGTACCCTCGGATAAGCCGGCACCGCCGCCGCTGACCGGCGATCTCGCCGCGCTGAGGGATGCGATCGACCTCGCGCGCAAGGGCAAGACCGAGGATGCGGGCGCCGCACGCGACCGCATCACTGACCCCGCCGGACAGAAGCTTGTGGACTGGTTCATGCTGCGCCATTCCGAGAGCACGGCGAATTTCAAGCGCTACGCCGCCTTCCTCGCCGCCAATCCGGACTGGCCGAGCAGCGCTCTGCTGTGCCGGCGCGCCGAGGCGCGGCTGTGGCAGGAGAAGAGCGAGCCGGCCATCGTGCACAAATTCACCATGGACCGGCCGACCAGCGCCAAGGGCAGGTTCGCGCTGGCCCGTGTGCTGCTCACTGAAGGCGAGACCGACAGGGCCGCGCGTCTCGTGCGCGAGGCCTGGCGCACGGATGAATTGTCCGAGCGGAGCGAAG
The DNA here is from genome assembly GCF_023073715.1 of Bradyrhizobium sp. 164. GTDB lineage: Bacteria > Pseudomonadota > Alphaproteobacteria > Rhizobiales > Xanthobacteraceae > Bradyrhizobium. The sequence goes on along the minus strand of NZ_JADPKA010000029.1, from coordinate 475,695 downwards.
AAGACTCCTACGCGGCGTTCCACGACCTTCTATCCACCGACGATCACCGCGCGCGCATGGACAAGCGTCTCGGCGCCAAGGACTACGCAGGCGCACGACGCGCAGCCAAACGTCTCGGCGAGGATGCGCTCGCGATCGTAAAGGCCTGCGCCGCCGTCACCGGCAAGGCTAGCAAGGCCAAGGACTATCTCGAGGACGTCTCGACCGAGGCGCGGCGCGATCTCGGCTATGTACTGTGCCGCGCCCAATGGCATCTTCAGAACGACCGCATCGACGACGCAGCCGAGGTGATCCTCACCGCCCTGCCCGACACGATGGCGGCGCAGGACACCGATGCCTGGTGGCGCGAGCGCCGCCTGCTGGCACGCAAGCTGCTCGACCAGGGCAAGTTCAAGACCGCCTACGACGTGGTGCGCACGGCCGCGGTGCCGGAAAAGGAAGTCTACCGCGTCGACTACCATTTCATGTGCGGCTGGATCGCGCTGCGCTATCTCGACGATCCCAAGACGGCGATGGTGCACTTCGCCGCAATCGACGAAGGCTCGGCCAATCCGATCGCGCTGTCGCGCGCCCATTACTGGCGCGGCCGCGCCGCCGAAGCGATGGGCGCCACCGTCGACGCCCGCATGAGCTACAAGGCGGCGGCGCGCTATCAGACCGCCTATTACGGCCAGCTCGCCCGCGCAAAGCTTGGCCTCGACCGTATCGAGCTACGTGCGCCCTCCCCGGTGTTGGCCACTGCCGACACGCAATTGGCGGACGAACGCGTGCGCGCCGCCAACATGCTCTACGATATCGGCGAGCGCGGCGTGGTGTTCTATTATGCCGAGGATTTTGCCAAGGAGAGCACCGAGCTCGCGGCGCTCGAAGCCCTCGCCGAGCTCGCGGGCCGGCGCAGCGATGCGCGCGTGATGCTGGAGATCGGCAAATCGGCGCTGGCACGCGGGCTTGCGCTCGACCACTATGCCTTCCCCACCATCGGCGTTCCCGAGCACAAACAGGTCGCGCCCGCGATCGAGACCAGCGTGATCTATTCGGTGGCGCGCACCGAAAGCTCGTTCGACCAGCGCGACAAGTCGCCGGCCAATGCGGTCGGGCTGATGCAGGTGACGCCGGAAGCGGGCCGCGACACCGCCAAACGCTTCGGCCTGACCTATGACTGGAACAGGATGGTCTCCGATCCCGTCTACAACACGCAGATGGGCGCGGCCGAGCTCAGCGCGCTGTTCTCGGAATATCGCGGCAACCAGATCATGACCTTCGCCGGCTACAATGCCGGCCGCGGTCGCGTGCGCGAATGGGTGCAGGCGCGTGGCGATCCCAGAGACCCCAAGGTCGATCCGGTCGACTGGGTCGAGCGCATCCCGCTGTCGGAGACGCGCAACTACGTCCAGCGCGTGATCGAGAACGTGCTGGTCTACCGCGCACGGTTCGAAGACAGCGGCATGATCGCCGGCAAGAGCGACCAGCGCGTCGTCACGCACGAAGCTGGCGCAACCGCACCCGTGGCGGCCGCAGCACCTGCTCCCTAGTCAACGCCGCCCGGGGCTGAACGCGGCGCCTGCAAGGTTACGGTGCTGCGGCTTCCACGCGCGTGCAGTCGCGCAGCTAGGTGTCACCTCCTTCCATCGTGATCAGATCGCGACCGTCCAAATATGCGCCGGTCAACGCTCTTGCGAAGGTCCAGGCGTGTATCGTGCAGCTCCAGCACGAGACGGCCGTCAGGACCGCCAACGTCTCGATCATGTTTCCAGCGAACTCGACGTTCTCGGCGGCCCGTTCTGTCCACCCGGGCATCGACCATCGCATAAACGTGACGAGTTCGCCGCGGCGGTAGCAATCGTAGTCACAGTAACGGCGCTGCGTCCGCACATGCCGGACATAGCCGGAGCGGATTGACCGCGAGCATGTGCTGCACGTGACGGCGGGCAACGGGGGGTCGTGATTGACCACCACGAATTTCATGAAGCCGCCCTCACGCCATCTTTGGCGAGCGCTTCGCAGAACAGCGCGTAGCACTGATAGTCGCAGTAAGGCAGACCTGTCCGAATCTCGCGGAGATAGCTGCTGCTGATCGGCTCGCAGCACTGCATGCACCAGGTCTTCCGGAACGGAGTCCGGCCGTTCACCAATACGAACGCGAATCTCACGTGGCACCTCCCAAAGCGAAGCAGTAAACGCTGTCCAACGGAGAAAGTGCGGGCGGTGGAGCGCAAAGATGGTTTCGGCCGTCCGGATTATCCCTGTTTCGCTCCACTTTTTGCGGTGGGATCAGAATGAATCTGCCGTCCTCCCTGCGCCGTGCATAGAGCCGGCCGTCAATGTACTTGATATCAGTCGGATAGCAGTCAGCGCTGCTGCAGCAACTGAGGCTCGGATTGTCCGGCATGTGCCAGGTCGAATAGAATTTTTCGTGCAGCGCCTGGTCCTGGGGTGGATGCTGGCGATGAACGGCACCGTCTCTTGTCTCCTGCGCCTGGACCGTCGCAGCGGAGCCAAGGAGAACCATCGAGCACAAGAGCTTGCATGAGCGGTTCAACGCACGAGCTCCGCGATTAGAAGTCAGCTCTCCAGTTCAGCCCTCACGCGACCTGAGCCCGGAACAGCCACCGGCGGTCGCGTTCGCGGCGTGTGCGGAAGCGATCAACGCACTTCTTGGAGCAGAGCGCTGTGCGCCAGGAATAGTAGCGGATCAGGCCAAACTTGCCGCCACACACCGCACAGCCTTTGATTGAAGAGCAACGTTCGGACTCGGATAGGCGAGGCTCAGGAAGTTGCGACGTATTGCACATTGTTCTCTCCCTTGTTGCTTGGTTCCCGTCGACCTCACGCGGGTCGTGAATTGCTCCAACGCGGCTGGGTGTCGAGAAATGCAGCGGCCTCGTCCTTGGTCGTGCCTGTTAGTGAGAGGCCTCGGCCGTAGGCTTGAGACCCGATCTCGCCCGACCGATGCGATTGGCTGGTCGACACTCCCGATGGTCATGAGGCTAGTCCGCCAGGCATGAGGCGCTCAATTGTACGGAGGTAAATGGCCGCCATGACTAGGAATAGACGAGCTATACCTAGGTTTGTCCCGTACTCGCCCGGGGGCTCTCGCGCGGGCTCGCGTTCAACGAGACCACGCACGATGCGCGGGTTGCACGGCTACCGCGAAAAATCGGGCGCTGAGGTGACCAGGACGGCGAGCAGCCAATTCCAAGCCCAACGTCGTCACCGGCATCCGACTTTGGCCGGAATTGCTCCTCCGGCGGCAACGTGCTCTACTTGTGTTCACGCAGAGAGCGCCGGGAGCGTCTGCGATGAAGCCGGGCCGGGCAGCAACGTTCGGGAAGTCAGCCGCGCAATACCTCGCCGGCTGCCTCAGGCAAGTTGTCACCCCCAAGCCGCGCAGCGAGCCCAGCGACGCCGGTCTGCTGGAGGCGGTCAAGCAGTGGCAGCAAGTCTTCGAGCACAACCCGGTCATGTATTTCATGGTCGATCCGAGCGGAACCGTGATCAACGTGAACACGTTCGGCGCGGCGCAACTGGGCTATACGGCCGCGGAGTTGATCGGCCGATCAGTGCTGGATGTGTTCTTCGAGGAAGATCGCGACTTCGTACGCGCGTGTGTTGCGCTGTGCCTTGAGACCGTTGATCAGTCACACACCTGGGAAATCCGGAAGGTTCGCAAGGACGGCTCGGTGCTATGGGTGCGCGAGAATGCCAAGACCATGCTGCGGGGCAATGGCGGGCCGATCGTGCTGGTCGCCTGCGAGAACATCACCGAGCGCAAGGAAGCGGAGAATGCGCTGCGACAGAGCGAAGCTTACCTCGCCCAGGCACAGGAATTGAGCCACACCGGCAGTTTCGGCTGGAGGGCTGCAACCGGCGAGATCACATGGTCCAAGGAGACCTATCGCATCTTCCAATGCGACGAGGGGACCAAGCCAGAGATTCCCTTCATGCTCCAGCGCATCCATCCGGAGGACCGGCTCGCAGTGCAGCGGATCACGGGCCGGGCGGCGCGCGAGGGAAAAGATTACGATCACGAATACCGGCTGGTGATGCCCGGCGGTTCCATCAAGTACGTCCGAGCGGTCGCCCGCGCGACGCGAGATGCGAGCGGTCACGTGGAGTTCGTGGGGTCGGTGACTGACATCACGGCGACCAAGGAGGCAGAGCGCAGACTTCGTGACAGCGAGCAGCGCTTTCGCGACTATGCCGAAACCGCCTCCGACTGGTTCTGGGAGACGGGACCAGACCATCGCGTCACTCACATCTCGGAACATTCTGATACCGTCACCGCCCCCGCGGGCCTGATCGGGCTCACGCGTTGGGACATTGCTCCCGACGCCGATCTCGAGCCCGAAAAATGGCGACAACATCGGGCGGCGCTCGATGCCCACGTCCCGTTCCGCGATCTGGTTTACCGCAGCAAGGACCGCAACGGACAGCCGATCTATGTGCGGACGAGCGGCAAGCCGTTCTTCGACGCCAACGGCACCTTTCTGGGTTATCGGGGCGTCTGCACCGACGTGACCGCGGCCATCCGGGCCGATCACGCCGAAGAGGCGCTGCGCAAGGCGCAAGCCGAGCTCGCTCATGTGACTCGCGTCACGATGCTGGGCGAGCTGACCGCTTCAATTGCTCACGAAATCAACCAGCCCCTCGCCGCCGTGATCGCAAACGCCGACGCCTGCCTAGCCTGGCTGCAGCGCAGTCCGCCCGATCTCAAGGCGGCGCGCCGCTCCGTGGAGTGGATCATCGAGGACGGCAAGCGTGCCAGCGACGTCATCCGTCACGTTCGGGCGCTCGCCAAGCGTTCCGATATCGAGATGGCTCCGCTCGAAGTCAGCGTGGTCGTGCGCGAGGCTGTCGCGCTCGTTCAGCGCGAGATGGCGAGCCATGCCGTGTCGGTTCGAATGGAACTGTCGTCGGCACTGCCCAGGATCTTTGGCGATCGAATTCAATTGCAGCAGGTCCTCATCAACCTGATCAAGAACGGCATCGAGGCCATGGAAGGCATCGATGACCGCCCGCGCGAGCTGGCGATCCGTTCAGCGGCCGACGACGATGGCGCGGTGCTGGTGAGCGTCTCCGACTGCGGCGTCGGCATCTGCGAACAGGCAATGGACCGCCTGTTCATGCCGTTCTTTACCACGAAGTCCAGCGGCATGGGCATGGGCCTGTCGATCTGCCGCTCGATTATCGAGGCACACGGCGGACGACTTTCCGCCATACCGAACCAGGAGCGCGGAGCGACTTTTCAGATCACCCTGCCACTCCATCGAGAGGAAGCACCGTGAACGAGCGCGCGGGGCCTTCGCCCAAGGAGGACGGCGATCAGCCAATCGTCTTCATCGTCGACGACGACGCGTCCATGCGTCGTGCGCTTACCAATCTGTTCGAGTCGGTCGGCCTCAAGGTCGAAGCATTCGGCTCGGCGCCGCAACTCCTCCAGACCAAGCCGCCGGAAGTCCCCAGTTGCCTGGTGCTCGACATCCGCCTGCCCGGAACGAGCGGCCTTGAGCTGCAAACCGATCTTGCCAAGGCAAATATCCATACGCCGATCATCTTCATCACCGGTCATGGCGATATTCCCATGACTGTTCGGGCCATGAAGAGCGGCGCGATCGACTTCCTGACCAAGCCGGTTCGCGACCAGGAAATTCTCGACGCGGTCCAGGCCGCGATCGAGCGAGACCGCAAGCGCCGCGATCTTTACAAGACCGTCTCGGACGTCAGATCGCGCTTCGAGTCACTCACCTCGCGGGAGCGGGACGTCTTGTCACTGGTGACGTCGGGCCTGATGAACAAGCAAGTGGCCGCCCAGCTCGGTTTGGCGGAAATCACCGTCAAGATCTATCGCGGCCAAATCATGCGGAAAATGGGGGCGAAGTCGCTGGCCGACCTGGTGAGGATGAGCGAGGCGCTCGGGATTCGACCCAGCAAGCCCGACGTACAAACCTAAGTATGAGTTTCCAACGATGACCGGCGGGTCCACCTTGCGGGTTTATGTGAGGCCGTAGCGACGGCAAGCGTAATTCCGGGCGAGGAGCGGACGTCTTGTCAGTGGCTTCGGTCATTTCTGTGCTTGACGATGATCCCTACGTGCGGGCCGCGATCAACAATCTCTTGGAATCCCGCGGATACATCGTCCACACATTCGCCTCCGCCGAGGAGTTTTTGAGGTCGACCGATTCGACCGACACCTCCTGCGTGATCGCGGACGTGCAGATGCCGTCGGTCACTGGAATCGATCTGCTGACGCAGATGCGCGCGCAGGGGTCGTCAACGCCGTTCATCTTCATCACCGCTTTCCCGGAGGAGAGCGTGCGTGTGCGTGCGCTTAAAGCCGGGGCAAGTTGTTTCCTCGGTAAACCGTTTGCCGCCTCGGATCTGATGAAATGCCTGGAGGTGGCGCTGCAGCAGGTGACGAAACCATGAAGTGATTGTCCGGCGATCAGCGAATGCGACGCTGACACCAGCGCAGCCCACCTCAATCCACCTTGATATTCGCCGCCTTGATGATCGGCCACCATTTAGCGATCTCCGCCTTCTGGCGGTTGCCGAGCGCTTCTGGCGTGAGCTGATCCTTGGGCGTCATCTCCAGGCCCTGGCTTTCGAGCTGCTTCTTCACTCCAGGATCGTTCAGCGCTTCCACGGCCGCCGCGTTGAGCTTGGTCACGACCTCCTTCGGCGTGCCCTTCGGCACCCACATGCCTGACCACAGCGTCATCTTGAAACCCTTCAGGCCCGCCTCCTCCGCGGTCGGAATCTCCGGCGCCGACGGCAGGCGCTTGTCGTCGGTGATGGCGTAGGCGCGGATGGTGCCGGCGCGGACCTGGTTGATGGAATTGGAGGTCTGGTCGACGATGAGATCGATCTGGCCGGCGATGAGATCGTTGAGGGCGGGCGCTGTGCCGCGATACGGCACGTATTGCAGCTTGATGCCGGAGACGCTCTCGAAATAGACGCCGGCGATGTGGCTGCCGGAGCCTGCGCCGGCCGTGCCTGCCGTGGGCGGCGATGGCCGCGACTTCAGCCATTCAATGAGCTCCTTCAGCGAGGTCACCGGCACCGCGTTCTTGCTGACCACGATCATCGGATTGCTCGGCAACAGCACCACCGGCTCGAGGTCGGCGACAAGGTCGTATTTGAGCTTGTAGACGGCACCGTTTGCGACGTGGGTACCGAGATGGCCGAACGAGATGGTGTAGCCGTCCGGCGGTGATTGCACGGCGCGACCGACGCCGATCGAGCCGCCCGCACCGGTGACGTTCTCGATCACCACGGGCTGGCCAAGCGATACGCGCATGCGCTCCGCAAGCACCCGCGCCATTGCATCCGACGGCCCGCCGGCCGCGAATGGCACGATGATGGTGATGGGACGCGTGGGATAGTCGTCAGCGCGCGCGGCGCCTGCAACAGCGAGAATGGCAATCAGCGCAGCCCAAGCGGCCTTCATAGTCCTCTCCCCAGCGATGTCTTTGTTATTGTGACCCTCTGCCCGCGTACGGGAAGAGGGATCGTTCGTGGCGTATTGCCGCGCTAGAACTGCGTGTAATCGATCGGCTTGTGGCGATCGAGCGTCCGGGTGACCGGCGGCAATGGATATTTCAGTCCGGTCGCGCAGTTGAACAGCATGACGCGGTCGGTCTTGCTGACACGGCCATCGGCAAGGCTCTGCTTGTAGGCAGCGTAGGTGGCGGCGCCCTCGGGACACAACAGCAGTCCCTCCTCGCGCGCAACCTCGCTCAGCGCCGACGAGATCTTGTCGTCGTCGACCGCGATGGCAAAACCCTTGCTCTGCCGCACCGCGCGCAGGATCAGGAAATCGCCGATCGCCTGCGGCACGCGAATGCCCGAGGCGATGGTGTGGGCATCCTCCCAGCGCGTCGCATGCTCGGCGCCGGCGTCATAGGCCCGCACCATCGGCGCGCAGCCCGAGGCCTGCACCGCGACCATGCGCGGACGCTTGGACCCGATGAAGCCGATCTTCTCGAGCTCGTCGAACGCCTTCCACATGCCGATCAGGCCGGTGCCACCGCCGGTCGGATAGAAGATCACGTCGGGCACGTCCCAGCCGAGCTGCTCGGCAAGCTCGAGGCCCATCGTCTTCTTGCCCTCGATGCGGTACGGCTCCTTCAGCGTCGACGTGTCGAACCAGCCGACTTTTGCTTTCCCCTCGCCGACGATCTTGCCGCAATCGTCGATATAGCCGTTGACGCGATAGACGGTCGCGCCCTGGAGCTCGATCTCGCTGACATTCACCTCGGGCGTATCGGCCGGGCAGAAGATCGTTGTCTTGATGCCGCAGGAGGTCGCATAGGCCGCCAGCGCGGCGCCGGCGTTACCATTGGTCGGCATCGCCATGTGCTTGATGCCCAGCGCCTTGCCCATCGACACCGCCATCACGAGGCCGCGCGCCTTGAACGAGCCGGTCGGCAGGCGCCCTTCGTCCTTCACGATGATCTCGCCACCGCCGAGTTTGGCGCCGAGCTTCGGCAGCCGGATCAGCGGCGTCGTGACCTCGCCGAGTGAGACGATGTCCTTGCATTTGCGCACCGGCAGCAGCTCGCGGTAGCGCCACATGTCGGCGGGACGCTGGGCCAGGGCGTCCTTGGTCAGCGCCTTCTTCACCCCAGTGAGGTCGTAGCGGACCAGCAGCGGCTTGCCGGCCTTGGAGAGATTGTGGACCTGGTCGGGGGCGTAATGATCGCCTTCCATCGCGCATTCGAGATGCGTGACGAAGGTCGGACGTTCGATGGTGAGGTTGTCGTTGTCGTGCATGGGGTGGTTTCCTTCTTATTCTGGAGAACAGCTCTTTGGTCGTCATGGCGAGCGTTCAAATATTCAGCACCCGTCCATAAGCATCCAGCACGGCTTCCTTCATCATCTCCGACAGCGTCGGATGCGGGAACACTGTGTGCATCAGCTCTTCTTCCGTGGTCTCCAGGTTCATGGCGACGACGTAGCCCTGGATCAGCTCGGTGACTTCAGCGCCGACCATATGAGCGCCGAGAAGCTGTCCGGTCTTCTTGTCGAAGATCACCTTGACGAGGCCCTGGTCCTCGCCGAGCGCGATCGCCTTGCCGTTGCCGACAAAGGGGAAGCGGCCGACGCGGATCTCGCGGCCGCTCTCCTTGGCCTTGGCCTCAGTCAACCCGACCGATGCCACCTGCGGATGGCAATAGGTGCAGCCCGGGATCATGTTCTTGTCCATGGGATGCGGATTGAGACCCTTGATTGCCTCAACGCAGATCACGCCCTCATGCTCGGCCTTGTGCGCGAGCATCGGGGGACCTGCGACGTCGCCGATGGCGTAAATGCCAGGAACGTTGGTCCTGCCGTGGCCGTCCACCACGATGATGCCGCGATCGGTCTTCACCCCAAGCTTTTCGAGGCCGAGATTCTCGACGTTGCCGACCACGCCGACAGCGGAGATCACCCGTTCGAACTCGGTCGCCACAGGCTTGCCCTTGCCGTCGTCGATGGTGGCGACGACGCTATCGGCCTTCTTCTCGAGCTTGGTGACCTTGGTCGAGGACATGATCTTGATGCCCTGCTTCTCCAGGCGCTTGCGCGCCAGGCTCGCGATCTCGGCGTCCTCGACGGGGAGGATCTGGGGTAGCACCTCGACCACCGTGACGTCGGAGCCCATGGTGTGGAAGAACGAGGCGAACTCGATGCCGATCGCGCCGGAGCCGACCACCAGCAGCGACTTCGGCATCCGTTCCGGCACCATCGCCTCGAAATAGGTCCAGACCAGCTTCTTGTCCGGCTCCAGCCCGGGCAGCACGCGCGGCCGCGCGCCGGTCGCAACGATGATGTGCTTGGCCTGGTAGCTCCCCTCGCCCAACGTGCCCTTCGGGCCCTCGACGTCCGATTTACTCACAGTGACCTTGCCGGTCGCGTCGATCGACGCCGCGCCCCAGATCACGCTGACCTTGTTCTTCTTCATCAGGAAGCCGACGCCGTCGTTGAGTCGTTTCGAGACGCCGCGCGAGCGCTGCACCACAGCCTTCGGGTCGAAAGACACTTTCTCTGCCGACAGGCCGTAATCCTTGGCGTGCTGCATGTAGTGGTAGATCTCGGCCGAACGCAGCAGCGCCTTGGTCGGAATACAGCCCCAGTTCAGGCAGATGCCGCCCAGATACGCTTTTTCGACGATCGCCGTCTTGAAGCCGAGCTGTGCGGCGCGGATCGCGGTGACATAGCCGCCGGGACCGGAGCCGATGATGATGACGTCGAAGGATGTATCGGCCATGGCGCTCCCGTTCAATTCAAGAGGCGCCGCGAGCGCGGCGCTTGAAGACAACAAACCTGACTAGCCATTCGATGATCCCGACCAGGACCAGAATAGCCAGCGCGCTCAACACAATGGGTTGAGCGATGTTCCGCGATAATTGCTCTGCCGACAGGAAGGCGGACTGAAGAAAATCGAGCCCGATCGGATTGAGCGCGACGATCCCCCCAAGCAGCAGCGATATCCATGGCCAGCGGGTACGGACATGCAACGTTGCCCCCTCTGCCGCCGCGTCAGACCATCATCATGACGGGATTTTCGATCAGCTGCTTGAACGCGCCGATCAGCTCGGCGCCGAGCGCGCCGTCAATGGCGCGGTGATCGCAGGACAAGGTCACGCTCATCATGTTTGCGATCTCGATCTTGCCACCGCGCACGACGGGACGCTCTTCGCTGGTGCCGACCGCGAGGATGGTCGCGTGCGGCGGATTGATCACCGCGGTGAAGTGACTGATGCCGTACATGCCGAGGTTGGAGACGGCCGTGGTGCCGCCCTGGTATTCCTCGGGTTTCAGCTTGCGCGAGCGGGCGCGCGCGGCAAAGTCCTTCATCTCGTTGGAGATGGTCGAGAGCGTCTTGGTCTCGGCCTTGCGGATGATAGGCGTGATCAGGCCGCCTGGCATCGCGACGGCAACGCCGACGTCGGAATGGTGGTGCTTGACCATGCCGCTTTCGGTCCAGCTGACGTTGCAGTTCGGGATCTTCTGGAGTGCGACCGCCATCGCCTTGATGACGAAGTCGTTGACCGAGATCTTGTAGAGCGGCTTCTTCTCCTTGTCCTTGGGAGCAGCCGCATTGATCTCCTCGCGCGCGGCCAGCAGCTTGCCGATGTCGCAATCGATGGTGAGATAGAAGTGCGGGACGTTCTGGATCGATGCGGTCAGGCGCTGCGCGATGGTCCGGCGCATGCCATCATGCGGGACGATGTCGTAGGAGCCCGGCTCGAACAGCGACAGGATCTGCTTGTCAGACATGGTCGGCGCGATCGAGGGCGCCCCAGACGGTGCTGCGGCGGGAGCCTTGAGGCCCTTGCCGGACTTGGCCTGCTCGACGTCACGCGCGACCACGCGGCCGTGCGGGCCAGTGCCCGTGATCATCGCAACATCGATGCCGGCTTCCTTCGCGATACGGCGCGCGAGCGGCGATGAGAACACGCGGCCGCCATGGCCGTTGCCCTGCGCGGCGGGAGCTGCAGCCGGCGGAGCCGGTGCGGCGGCAGCCGGCGTCGCCTTGGGTGCGGCCGGCGCAGGTGCCGGTGCCGGCGCGGCAGCAGGTGCCTCAGCGGTCTTGGGCGGTGCAGCCGAGGCGGTCGGCTTCGCGGCGCCCGCGGCTTTCACGTCCTCGCCCTCGCCGGCCAGCACCGCGATCACGTCGTTGACCGGAACGTCCTGGGTGCCCTCGGGCACCAGGATCTTGGCGATCGTGCCTTCGTCGATCGCCTCGACCTCCATGGTCGCCTTGTCGGTCTCGATCTCGGCGATGACGTCGCCGGATTTGACCTTGTCGCCCTCCTTCTTCAGCCACTTGGCGAGGTTGCCCTTCTCCATCGTCGGCGAAAGAGCGGGCATCAGGATGTTGATGGGCATGCTGACCTCACGAAGAACTTCTCAAAACGTCGTCTCCTGAAGCGAAGACGAACAGACCAGGTTTAGTTGCCGATGTCGCCCTGCCACAGACGCTCATTGGCGGGATTGGAACGCCAATTCTTCATCATGGTGATGGAGCGGTCGTCGGCAAGGTCGATCCAGGGGATGCCGAACTTGTCGAGGATGTCCTTGGATCCCTCGAAGGTGACAGATTCCCCGATCACCACCAGCTTGACCTTGAACAGCGCCAGCGCGCCGGCGCACATCGAGCATGGCGACAGGGTGGTGTACATGACGGTGTCATGAAACGTGATCGCGCCGGCTTCGCGCAGGCAGCTCATCTCGCCGTGCAGGATCACGTTGTTCTCCTGCACGCGCTTGTTGTGACCGCGGGCGATGATCTTGTTGTCGCGCGTCAGCACCGCACCGATCGGCAGGCCGCCCTGCGCGATCGAGGTTTCCGCCTCGCGGATCGCCTCCAGCATAAAATCGTAGTGATAGGATTCGATGGCCACGTCAGTGCCCCTTGCCGCGTGGCGTCGTGCTGCCGGTGTCGGTCGGACGCTCGATCTCGGCCTGGAACATCTCCAGAATCCGGTTCAAGGCATCCTCCTCGGTGTATTCGCTCTCGCGCGCATAGGCGCGCGCGGCATGGCGCGCGAGATCGACGAGCAGCAGGCCCCACATGTCGGGCTCCTCGAAGGCGCGCTGGAACGCCATCGACAGCCCACCGTCCAGCACGAACACACGCAGGATCTCGACCGCGTCCTCGCGGGTCATGACGTCGGGCGGCAGTGGCTGCTCCTTGGGGCCCGCCATGGTCTACCTGTAGCAGACGGCTTTGGCGGCCTCGACGACTTCCGCTGCCGAGGGCAGCGCGAGCTTCTCCAGGTTCGCGGCATAGGGCATCGGCACGTCCTTGCCGGAGACCCGCGTAACCGGCGCGTCCAGATAGTCGAAGGCGTTCTCCATGATGCGCGCGGCGATCTCGGCGCCGACCCCGCTCTGAGCCCAGCCCTCCTCCACCGTCACCGCACGACCGGTCTTCTTGACCGAGTTGATGATGGTCTCGGTGTCCATCGGGCGCAGCGTGCGTAGGTCGATCACCTCGGCCTCGATGCCATCCTTGGCGAGCTCGTCGGCGGCCTTGAGCGCATAGGTCATGCCGTTCGACCACGAGATGATGGTGACGTGGCCGCCGGAGCGCACGATGCGCGCCTTGCCGATCGGAATCACGAAATCGTCGAGCTTGGGTACTTGGCCGGTGTGACCGTAGAGCACCTCGTTCTCGAGGAAGATCACCGGGTTGGGATCGCGGATGGCGGCCTTAAGCAGCCCCTTGGCATCGGCCGCCGAATACGGCGCGACCACCTTGAGGCCGGGAATGTGCGAATACCAGGCCGAGTAATCCTGACTGTGCTGGGCTGCGACCCGCGCAGCGGCACCATTGGGCCCGCGGAATACGATCGAGCAGCCCATCTGGCCGCCGGACATGTACAGCGTCTTGGCCGCGGAGTTGATGATCTGATCGATCGCCTGCATGGCGAAGTTGAAGGTCATGAACTCCACGATCGGCTTGAGGCCCGTCATCGCGGCACCGACGCCGACACCGGCAAAGCCGTGCTCGGTGATCGGCGTGTCGATCACGCGCTTGGCGCCGAACTCCTGAAGCAACCCTTGCGTGACTTTGTAGGCACCCTGATATTCGGCCACCTCTTCGCCCATCACGAAGACATCGCCGTCGCGGCGCATCTCTTCGGCCATGGCATCGCGCAAGGCTTCGCGGATGGTCTGCGTCACCATCTCGGTGCCGGCGGGTACCTCCGGATCGGGCTCGGCCACGGGCTGCGGCGCGGACGGCGCCGCCTTGGGCTGGGGGGCCTCGGACTTGGCGGCGGCGGGCGGCGCGGACTCCGCAGCCTTCTCCTGCTTGGCCGGCGCTGGGGCCTTCGCGAGATCGGCGGCGCTCTCGCCATCGGCGAGGATGGTCGCGATCGGCGTATTGACGGCAACGTCGGCGGTGCCCTCGGGAATGAGGATCCTGCCGAGCGTGCCCTCATCGGTTGCCTCGACTTCCATCGTCGCCTTGTCGGTCTCGATCTCGGCGATGACGTCGCCGGACTTGATCGTCTCGCCCTCTTTCTTCAGCCATTTGGCGAGGTTGCCCTTCTCCATCGTGGGCGACAACGCGGGCATCAGCACTTGAATTGGCATATCGACTCCAAAAGAAAGCTTGCGCGCGTTCAGCGGTAAACGTCGGTCCAGAGCTCGGCGGCATCCGGCTCGGGATCATGTTGGGCGAAATCGGCGGACGCGTTGACGACGTCGCGCACCTCGGCGTCGATCGCCTTCAGATCCTGCTCGCTGACCTTGGCCGCCAAGAGGCGGTTACGTACCTGCTCGATCGGGTCCTGGTCGTGGCGGATCTTCTCGACCTCCTCGCGCGTGCGATATTTTGCAGGGTCGGACATCGAGTGGCCGCGATAGCGGTAGGTCTGCATCTCGAGAATGTAGGGGCCTTTGCCGGCACGGCACCAGGCCGCCGCCTCCTCGCCCGCAGCCTTCACGGCGCGGACGTCCATGCCGTCGACCTGCTTGCCGGGAATGTTGAAGGAGGCGCCGCGCTTGGAGAAGTCCTGCTGCGCCGAGGCGCGCGAGACCGAGGTCCCCATAGCGTAGCGGTTGTTCTCGATGACGTAGATCACCGGCAGCTTCCAGAGCTCCGCCATGTTGAAGCTCTCATAGACCTGACCCTGGTTGGCCGCGCCGTCACCGAAATAGGTGACGCTGACATTGTCGTTGCCGCGATAGTGATTGGCGAAGGCGAGACCCGTGCCGAGCGAGACCTGCGCGCCGACGATGCCGTGGCCGCCGTAAAAGTGCTTCTCCTTGCTGAACATGTGCATGGAGCCGCCCTTGCCCTTGGAATAGCCGCCGCGGCGGCCCGTGAGCTCGGCCATCACGCCGTTGGCGTCCATGCCGGTGGCGAGCATGTGGCCGTGATCGCGATAGCCGGTGATGACCTGATCGCCCTCTTTCAGGGCCATCTGCATGCCGACCACCACGGCCTCCTGGCCGATATAGAGGTGGCAGAAACCGCCGATCGCGCCCATGCCGTAGAGCTGGCCAGCCTTTTCCTCGAAGCGCCGGATCAGGAGCATGTCGCGGAGCGCCTTGAGCTCCTGCTCCCTGGTGAATTCCGGGGGCGGACCGCCGTCGGCCTTGTCCTGTGGAGTGCTTGCGGCGGCTTTCTTGGGTGCGGCCATGGGAATTCCGGGTCAGAGAAAACTTTCGCCCTCTCTAACCCAAGTCAAACACCGTTGGAAAGCACCGCGGCGGCATGGCACGACTTTCATTATGCCGCACTGCAACGTGATCGTAATATTGGAAAATCTTTGGCGCCGATCGGGCAACAATTCGATGCAAGGCTGCCGCACGCGCAGATTCGTGACCGCGTCAAGAAATGGGGAGGACGGGCGATGCCGAAATGACGCCGCCCTCTCCGTCCGCCCAATCAGAAGAAGCCGACCCTCTTCGGGAGCTTCTTGGTCTGCGGGTCGTGATCGAGCATCATCTTTTGGGACTCACGCCCGACGCCCCGACCGTTTCGACCAAGACACCATGGCCGATCATGTCACGACCGCTCGGCAGCGAGAACGCTATTTCGCCGGGATCATCCGAACGAGATCATGCGGATTGACATAGTCGAGTTGGTAGCGCGCCCGCTCGTCCAGCATGTCAGGATCAATCCTCGACGTGCGCAGCAAAGAGACGCGCTGCTCGCTCCGGGCGCGCTCGCGCTTGAGCTGCGCCAGTTCGCTGGTCAGGGCGATGATCTCCTGATCGAGCTCCTGGCGGGCATTGAGGCCGTATTTGCCGGTGTAGGCGTTGACGCCGAAATAGCCGACGATGGCCGCCGCCATCGCATACAGGGCAAGGCCGGTCAGGATCGATTTCAGGCGCGCGCGGGAGACCATCTTGGGAAGATGGGACAGGTTGGTTAAGGGAGTGCTAATCGGCCCTAGCTGACGAGGATCTGACCTTCATGGTGAGGAGGCTGCATAGCGGCCGTCTCGAATCATGAAGGCCCCGCTGTCCCCGCGGCCATCCTTCGAGACGGCGCTGACGCGCCTCCTCAAGATCAGGACCTGGCGTCTAGCCGCCGGCGACTTGGATTAGCCGTGATGCTTCGCCACGTGCGCCGCGAAGGCGTCGAGATAGGCCTGCAGCACCGGCTTCAGCGACTCCTTGGTCAGATTGCCCTCGGCATCGAAGGCGTCGCCCACGGCGTTCAGATAGGCCTCCGGCTGCTGCATGATCGGGCCGCTGATACCAGGCAGGATGGTCTGCAAATGCTTGGCAGCGCTGACCCCGCCGAGCGGCCCCGGCGAATTCGAGATGATGCCGACCGGCTTGCCGTTGAACGAACTCTTGCCATAGGGCCGCGAGGCGACGTCGATGGCATTCTTCAGCGCGCCCGGGATCGAGCGGTTGTATTCGGGCGTGACGAAGATGACGCCGTCAGATTTCTGAAGCTTCTCGCGGAAGGCCAGCCAGTCGGCGGGCGGCGCGCCCTCGAGGTCCTGGTTGAAGAAGGAAATGCCCGCCGGCGTGACGACCTCGAGCTTGAGCGAGCTAGGTGCGAGCTTGGCGAGGGCATTGGCGATCTTGAGCGAAAAGCTGTCCTTGCGCAGGCTGCCGGCGATCGTGACAATGTTGTAGGCCATGGTGTGTCCTTGGGATCTTGAGCGGGAGTGCCGGGAAGGCACTTAAGCCATCCGGACCGATGGATGCAAGTGCATGAACTGGCTCGATTTGGAAACGCTGTGTTTCGTGAAAGTGCCCTCGGCTCTTCTGGGGAAATCGCGTCCTTTGACCTGTTGGCCAAAACAGTCAGGCCGCCAAGTGGCGGCCCGATCATTCGCGCGAACGTCTAGACGAGACTAACCCAGATCAGATCGTTGGATTCCACGCCGATGGGATCAGGCGATATTTTGCGCCGTCCTTCTCGACATGGCCGATCGAGGGGAAGGAGAAGTGGAAGCCGACCACGGTCGCCTTCTCGGCCGCCGCCATGTCGTAGAATTTGTGGCGGGTCGCCTGCGCCAGCGCGGCATCGGTGTCGAACATCACGTGCCAGTCCGGATTGCGCAGGAAGAATTCCGGAATGTTGGTGACATCGGACTGGATCAGCACCTTCGCATCGCCCGATGCGACCGCGAACGAGGTGTGGCCGGGCGTATGACCCGGCGTCGCGATGGAGGTGATGCCGGGCGCGACCTCCTTGCCCCACTCGTACTTGGTGACCTTGGACTCGAGGCCGGCAAAGGTCTTCTTCACGTTCGCGAAATAATTCTTCATCATCGCGTTGGACTCGGCCTTGGCGGCGTTGTCCTCGCTGGTCCAGAACTCCCAGTCCTTGCCCGGCACCATGATCTCCGCGTTCGGGAAGGCGAGCGCGCCGTCGGCGAGGCGGATGCCGTTGGTGTGGTCGGGATGCAGATGCGAGAGCAGCACGACGTCGATGTTCTTGGGATCGACGCCAGCGGCCTGGAGATTTTGCAACGTGCGACCGACGGCGCCCTTGCTCGGCTCGAAATTCGCGATGCCGTTGCCGGTATCGATCAGCACCAGCTTGGAGCCGGTATTGATGAGCTGCGGGTTGAAGGGCACCGTGACCATGCCCTTCGGCATGTAGGCCGCCTCGCCTGCGGCCAGCGCCTCGTCCTTCGGCACGTTGACGACGAACTTGTCCGGCATCGGGAAGGTGCGCGCACCGTCATTGATCGAGGTGCACTCGAAGCTGCCGACCTTATAGCGATAGAAGCCCGGCGCCTGCGTTCCGGCCGGCGGCACTGAGGCATCGGCGGCGATCGGTCCAAGCCCGGTAACGGCAGCCGCACTGAGGGTGGCGGCGCCTGCAAGCAGGTGACGGCGATTGAGGTCGGTCATGCAGATCCCCTTCTGAGTGCCTTGCGGTTTTTCCGCTTTCAACGGCGGCGGGAATAATCCCCCGGTTCGCTCAGAAGGCAAGTCCTTCTTTCGGTGACGTGCCGTCGCACATCACGATAATTTATTCGGGTTGATGAGGAATTTTTCGCCTGTGGCGCGTTTGGCGTACACGGCGATGTTGGCGGGATCGAGCGCCTCGGCAAGCGAGACCACCTTGGTGTAATGGCTGGCGAAGGTGGTCTTCAATTCGTCGAGGACGCGCTGGCGCAGCTTGGCGCCGTCCGCCTGCCCGATCTTCATCAGGAACGGAAACAGCAGCCAGCCGCCGACGCCCCAGGCCATGCCGAAGCCGCGCGGCAGCTCGATCGGCCGCGTGTCGAGCGCGCCGTAGACGTACACCTGCTTGTGCACGTTGGAGCCGTAACGGCTGTACTCCTTCGCGGTCTTGTTGATTGCCGCTTCCATGCAGTTGAGGATGTCGCCGGCCAGCCTGCCCCCGCCGATAGCGTCGAAGGCGATGGTGGCGCCGGTCTCGACTAGCGCATCGGTGAGATCGCCGAGGAAGCTCGGCGCGGTGGAATCGACCACGTATTTGGCGCCGATCTTGTGCAGGATGTCGGCCTGCTCCCTGCTGCGCACGATGTTGACCAGCGGGATGCCGTCCTTGATGCAGATCTTGTTCAGCATCTGGCCGAGATTGGAGGCGGCCGCGGTGTGCACCAGGGCCTTGTGACCTTCGCGCCGCATCGTCTCGGTCATGCCGAGCGCGGTGAGCGGATTGACGAAGCAAGAGGCGCCCTCGGCCGGCGTCGTGCCCTCAGGCAGCGGCAGGCACTCCCTCACCTTCAGCGTGCGATATTGCGAATACATCGCACCGCCGATCATGGCGATAGTCTTGCCCATCAGCGCCTTGGCGGCATCCGACGAGCCGGTCCTGACGACGACGCCGGCGCCCTCGTTGCCGACCGGCATCGACTGGTCGAGCCGGCCTGCCATCGCCCGCATCGCGCCCTCCGGCACCTTCGCGGTGATGACGGGAGCGTCCTTGCTGCCCGAAGCTTTCGCCGTGCTGATGTCGGCCGCGCCGATCAGAAGCCCGAGGTCGGACGGATTGATCGGCGCCGCGTCGACGCGGACGACGACCTCGTCCGCGGCAGGCTCGGGGGTCGGCACGTCGACCAGCGAGATTTCCAGCTCGCCGCTCGCCTTGATCAGCGAACGCAATTGCAGTCCGGTGTTGCCGTCGCTCATGTCGATCCTCCCCTGTTCGTCGTTTCGCAGGTCGAAGCGCCGGCTTAAGCCAGCGCCTTCAGTGCCGCCCTGCCGCCGTAGAGCGCCTGCTTGCCGAGCTGCTGCTCGATGCGCAGGAGCTGGTTGTATTTGGCGGTGCGGTCGGACCGCGCAAGGGAGCCGGTCTTGATCTGACCGCAATTGGTGGCGACCGCGAGATCGGCGATGGTGGAATCCTCGGTCTCGCCCGAGCGGTGCGACATCACTGAGGTGTAGCCCGCCTTGTGCGCCATCTCGACCGCGGCAAGCGTCTCGGTGAGCGTGCCGATCTGGTTGACCTTGATCAGGATCGAATTGGCCCTGCCCGCCTTGATGCCTTCGGCGAGGCGCTTGACGTTGGTGACGAAGAGATCGTCGCCGACCAGCTGGCACTTCTTGCCGATGAGGTCGGTGAGCTCCTTCCAGCCGTCCATGTCGTCCTCCGACATGCCGTCCTCGATGGTCACGATCGGATAGCGCGCGACGAGGTCGGCAAGGTACTTCGCCTGCTCGGAGATCGAGCGCGTCTTGCCCTCGCCTTCATAGACGTATTTGCCGTCCTTGAAGAACTCGGTCGAGGCGCAATCGAGGCCGAGCACGATATCGGAGCCGGCCTTAAAGCCGGCCTTGCCGATCGCGTTCATGACGAAGTCGAGCGCGGCATCGGCCGACGGCAGGTTCGGCGCGAAGCCGCCCTCGTCGCCGACATTGGTGTTGTGGCCGGCCTTCTTCAGCTCCGACTTCAGCGTATGGAAGACTTCGGCGCCGTAGCGCAGGCCCTCGGCAAAGCTCGATGCGCCGACCGGCAGGATCATGAATTCCTGGAAGTCGATCGGGTTGTCGGCGTGCACGCCGCCATTGATGATGTTCATCATCGGCACCGGCAAGAGGCGCGCCGAGGTGCCGCCGACATAACGATAGAGCGGCATGTCCAGCGAGTTCGCGGCCGCCTTGGCGCAGGCCAGCGATACCCCGAGAATGGCGTTTGCGCCGAGGCGACTCTTGTTCGGCGTACCGTCGAGGTCGATCATGATCTGGTCGATCTGGGCCTGCTGCTCGACATCGAGGCCGCTGAGGGCCTCGAAGAGCTCGCCGTTGACGGCGCCGACCGCCTTGGAGACGCCCTTGCCAAGATAGCGGGCCTTGTCGCCGTCGCGCAGTTCCACCGCTTCATGGGCGCCGGTGGAGGCCCCCGACGGCACCGCGGCGCGGCCCAGTGCGCCGTCTTCGAGCACGACATCGACTTCGACCGTGGGATTGCCCCGGCTATCGAGAATTTCGCGGCCGATGATGTCGATGATGGCGGTCATGATGTGCACTTCCGTTCGTTAGGGCTGATCGGTGTCGCGGGTCTTACACGGAGCGCAAGCAAATGTGAACGCTTGGACGGCTGGCTTCGACTGACGCGTGAAGCCCCTCAGATTATGCTCCACGGCATCTGATCTGCGCGTCCAACCTCAATCTGAAACAGTCGGGGTAACGCCATGAATCGCCGCGAGTTTCTTGTCTCAAGCGCCGCCCTGCTCGCCATCCGCCCAGGTTTCGCGCAGGAAGGCCCGTTCCGGACAAAGTATTTCCCGATCAGTGCCGGCATCGGCCTGCACGATCTGACGCCCGCCCCTGACGGCACAGTGTGGTTCACCGCGCAGGGCAAGGGCATGCTCGGCAGGCTCGACCCCAAGGATGGCACCTTCAAGACGGTCAGCCTCGGCCAGGGTGCTGCCCCGCACGGGGTGACCATCGGCCCCGACGGCGCGCCATGGATCACCGAGGGCGGCCAGAACGCAATTGCGCGGGCCGACCCCGGCGATCTCAAGGTCACGCTGTTCCGCCTGCCGGAAAAGTTCGCCGCCGCCAATCTCAACACCGGCGTGTTCGACAAGGACGGCACGTATTGGTTCACCGGTCAGTCCGGCTATTACGGCCGGCTCGTGCCGAAGTCTGGCGACATGAATGTGTTCAAGGCGCCCAAGGGAATCGGCCCCTACGGCATCACGGTCACCCCGGACGGCGACATCTGGTACGCCTCGCTCGCTGGGAGCTACATCGCGAAGATTGACCGCGCGAGCGGCAATGCGAGCGTGGTCGAGCCGCCGACGCCGAGCCAAGGCTCGCGGCGGGTGTGGTCCGATTCGAAGAGCCGGATCTGGGTCAGCGAGTGGAACAGCGGCCATGTCTCGGTGCACGATCCCGCGGACGGCTCTTGGAAGACCTGGAAGCTGCCGGGCGAGCGCCCCCGGCCCTACGCAGTCTATGTCGACGATAAGGATAAGGTCTGGCTGAGCGATTTCTCCGCCAACGCCATCGTCCGTTTCGATCCCACAACCGAGCGGTTCAACGTCTTCGCCAGCAATAAGGCCAATGCCAATGTGCGACAGCTCGACGGCAGGCCGGGCGAGCTCTGGGGCTGCGAATCCGGCAACGACCGGATCGTCATGATCCACACCATCGCCGCCGGTTGACGACAGCGACATTTGCGTCCATCCCGGCATCCGAAACAGGATGTGACGACGATGGCGAAGAAATCCCTGCAGCTTGGCCGCGCGGTCGAGTGGCCGCACACACCGGAAGAAGCGCAGCTCGATCGCGTGCCCAATCCGCAGAGGGGCACGGATTATCTGGTGCGCTTCACCGTGCCGGAATTCACCTCGCTGTGCCCGGTCACGGGCCAGCCGGATTTCGCGCATCTGATGATCGACTACGCGCCGGGCCCATGGCTGCTGGAGTCGAAGTCGCTCAAGCTCTACATTGCGAGCTTCCGCAATCACGGCGCTTTCCACGAGGACTGCACCGTGATGATCGGCAAGCGCATCGCGAGCGAGATCAAGCCGAAATGGCTGCGCATCGGCGGCTATTGGTATCCGCGCGGCGGCATTCCGATCGACGTGTTCTGGCAAACCGGCCGCGTGCCGAAAGGATTGTGGGTGCCGGAGCAAGGTGTCGCGCCTTATCGCGGGCGGGGATAGCGTCCTGTTGTCCAGCTTGGCGTGGCCTGAACGGTATTGTTCAGGCCCGCGCATCCGCCGGTGCACGCGGCTTGAGCAACCGGGCGCAGACGAAGCCCAGCACCACCATGATCCCGGCGCTCGCGACCAGCGTCGGCATTTTGCCAGCATGCTGGAGCCCGAAGCCATAGGCGAGCGGCCCAACGGTCTGTCCCATGAAGAAAAAGAACGAATGCAGCGACAGTGCGGTGGCGCGCGCCTCGACCGGGAGCTCGCTGGCGAAGACCTGCAGACAGCCATGGGCGATGTAGAAGCCCCATCCCATCACGACGAGATTCAGTGCTTGCACTTCCCTACGTGGGCCGAATGCGACGGCCATGAGCTGTGAGGCCACCAGCGTCATGCCCGCGATCATCATGCCCTTCATCCCTAGCCGCGGCAGCAGGCGCGACACCGTCAGCGTGTAGAACAAGCCGCCGACCGCAAAGCCCGCGATGACGATGCCGGCGATCGAGAGCGAGGTCTGCCCGAGCTCAAACAGGAACGAGGCGATGTAGGGAAACAGGCCGAGCACGCAGCAGCCTTCGATGAACACGGCCGAGTAGCAGACATAGGCGTTCGGATTGGTGAAGATGGTGCGATAGCCGGCCTTCAGTGCCGACAGGCTGGTCTTCGGCGGATGCTTGACCTTGGCGCCGTGAAAGCCGGCCGCGACCGCGATCGAGGCGGCGATCACCAGCACGCCGAGCACCGCGAGCACGCCGCGCCAACCGAGGAAATCGCCGATCAGCCCGGAGGCCGAGGCGCCAAGCAGATTGCCGGTCATCGCGCCTGCAAGCGTGCGGCTGATCGCGACTTGGCGTCTCTCCGGCCCAACGAGATCGCTGGTCAGGCTCAGCGCCACCGGAAACACGCCGCCCGAGCCGATACCGGCGAGGATGCGGGTCGCAAACAGAACCGAGAACGAGGTCGAGAGCGCGCCCAGGATGTTGGCAAGGCCGAGCAGCGCGAGGCAGCCGATCATCAGCCGCGTCTTGCCGAATAGATCGGCGGCGGCGCCGATGATGGGCTGGATGATCGAGAAGGTGAAGGCGAACACCGCAGCAAAGCCGGCGGCGGTCGCGATGCTGACGCCAAAATCTTCGGCGACGTGCGGCAGCACCGGATCGAGCGCGCGTGCCGAAAGCGCTGCGGCGAAGCTTGCGCCCGATATGACGTAGAGTGCTGTCGGCAAGCCGTGATCCTGCGGCCGCGCCTCGCCTCGCTGCATTAGCCCGGGTTCTTTGCGAGTGCGTCGAACGCGATCAGCTTGGCGATCAGCCCCTCGAACTCGCGCAGCGGCACCATGTTGGGACCATCGGAGGGCGCGCTGTCGGGGTCGGGATGGGTCTCGATGAAGACGCCGGCAACGCCAACGGCAACAGCCGCGCGTGCCAGCACCGGCACGAACTCGCGCTCGCCGCCCGAGGAAGTCCCCTTCCCGCCCGGCTGCTGCACCGAATGGGTGGCGTCGAAGATCACAGGCGCGCCGGTGGTGCGTGCCAGGATCGGCAATGCGCGCATGTCGGAAACCAGCGTGTTGTAGCCGAACGAGGCGCCGCGTTCGGTAACGAGCACATTGGGATTGTTCGCACCCGTGATCTTGGTCACGACATTCGCCATGTCCCAAGGCGCCAGGAACTGGCCCTTCTTGACGTTCACGACCTTCCCGGTCGCAGCCGCTGCAAGAAGCAGATCGGTCTGCCGGCACAGGAAGGCGGGTATCTGGAGGATGTCCACGGCCTGCGCCACCTCGGCGCATTGCGTGGCTTCGTGCACATCGGTCAGCACCGGCAAGCCGAGCGAGGAGCGGATCTCCGCGAAGATCGGCAGCGATTGCGCGAGGCCCAGCCCGCGCGCAGCGGACGCGCTGGTGCGGTTGGCCTTGTCGAACGAGGTCTTGTAGACGAGGCCGATGTTCAGCCGCGCGGCGATCTCCTTCAGCGCGGAGGCGACCTCCAGCGCATGCTGGCGGCTCTCGAGCTGGCACGGCCCGGCAATGACCGAGATCGGCAGGTCATTGCCGAATTTGACCGTGCCAATGGTGACGACCGGCGCCGCTGAATTCGAAGAGCTCAAGGCAAATCCCTCGTTTCGGCGCGACCATAGCGGCGATGAGGGTCGGATCAACCCTCTTCGGCCGGGACCGTTCGAATATCAGGGTTGCACCAAGGTTCCCCGCCGCGCCAGGCTCACTACTTCACCGCCGAGAAAGCGGTCGGCGTCAGTATCTGGCTGACGATGTTGGCGACGATCTGGCCATCGGCTTCCGACTTGACCCGCGCCTCGAGCCAATCCGGATCGATCATGAACGCGCCCCACTTCTTCTCGCGCTCGGCAAGGGTCTCCCAGGCCAGAAAATAGGTCAGCTCCTGGTTGGACTCACCGATCAGCGTCGTGAAGAAGCCGGCCTGCTTGATGCCGTGCTTCTCCCAGAGCTTCAGCGTGACCGTCTCGAACCGCTTCAAGAGCGCCGGCAAACGGCCAGGCACGCAGCGATACTGGCGCATTTCGTAGATCATTCATGTTCCTCCCTGATCAAGTGCAGCGGTTATAACGATTGGCCGTGATGCTGTCTTGAGCCTCACCCGGCCGCCCCTGCGGCGTTCCGCGCATGGCTGGTGCCCCCTTCACTGTCACCGCGTCGCAGCCGGTTCCCGCAATGCTGCCGCAATGATACGGCGGCTAGAACGGCTCTGAAGGCTGAGGTGCGAGATCATGCGAATTTTGCTCGTCGAGGATGAGGCGGAGATGGCGGGCGCGCTGGCATCGGCCTTGAAGCGCTACGACATGGTGGTGGACCACGTGCCGACGCTCTGCGAAGCGGAGGAAGCGCTTTCCGCCGAGGTCCACGCCGCAGTCCTGCTCGACCGCCAGCTACCGGACGGTGACGGTCTTGCCCTGATCCCGAAGCTGAGGGCGCGCGCCGACAGCGTGCCCATCATCGTCCTGACGGCCCGCGGCGAGCTCGCCGACCGTGTCGCCGGGCTCGACAGCGGCGCGGACGACTATCTGGCAAAGCCCTTCGCGGTCGAGGAATTGCTCGCGCGTCTGCGCGCGGTGCTGCGGCGGCCCGCCGGTCTCACGCCGGATGTCATCCGCGCCGGCCGCCTCGCCTTCGATGTCGGCCATCGCGAGGCGAGCATCGACGGCCACCCGTTCGAGCTACCGCGCCGCGAGCTGCTGGTGCTCGAAGCGCTGATCCGCCGCATGGGCCGGACCGTCCTGCGCTCGGCACTGGAAGAGGCCGTCTACAATTTCGACGACGAAATCCAGTCGAACGCGCTGGATACCCACATATCGCGGCTGCGCCGCAAGCTTGCCGAAGCGGATGCGGATGTCGAGATTCACGGCATTCGCGGCGTCGGCTATCTCCTGAAGAAGCTGCCGTGAGCAGGCACGCCGATCCCTATTGCCTGCGCTCGCGGCTGAGCTGGCGCCTGCTGTCCCTCCAGGCCGCGCTGCTCGTCGCACTGGTGGCCGTCATCATCACGGGGCTATGCGCCTCCGGCTTCGTGCTCGCCGCGCGCGACGAGGACCGTGTCATCGACGCCGTGCAGCATGCGCTGACCCGCGACGCACAGGGCGGCCTGATGCTGCGCGCGACGCCGGAGCTGAAACAGCTGCGCGCGGAGACGCCCGACCTGTGGTTCCTGGTCCGTGACAGAGAGGGCCATTCGCTCAGCGAAGGCGCTGTGCCGGCCGAATTCGCCACGATCGGCGGGGCGCTCGACCACATCAGCCAGGCGCGGCTCGGCTGGCAGCTTTTCGAGGACGATCCACGCAAAGCCCCCGCGCGGTTGAAGCGCGTCGATGCCGACGCCGGCAACGTGCAGGTCATCACGGCGACGCAGGGCACGCTAACCGGCGCCAAGGCGGTGCTCATGACCTCGCTGATGTTTCTCGGCATCGCCCTGCCCGGCCTGCTCCTGATGGGAACGGCGACGTTGATCGCTACTCCGATGATCGTGCGGCGCGCCTTCAGGGGGCTGGACACGACCGCCGATCAGGCGCGCCGCATCGACATTCATCAGCGCGGCGCGCGACTGTCGGTGGACCAGATTCCGCTCGAGGTCGTGCCGCTCGTGACCGCAGTCAATGACGCGCTGGCGCGGCTCGATGAAGGCTATGCCCGGCACAAGCGCTTCGTCGCCGATGCCGCGCACGAACTGCGCACGCCGATCGCGATCCTGAACACGCGCCTGGAGTCGCTTCCGCCGGGACCTGACAAGACCCGCCTGATCGAGGATGCCGCGCGGCTCGCCACGCTCGCCGAGCAATTGCTCGATATCCAGCGGCTCGACCGCTGCGGGCACCCTTTCGCACGGGTCAACCTCGTCGCAATCGCCCAGGGCGTCGCCGCCGAGCTTGCTCCGCTTGCCATCGCCGCGGGCTATGAGCTGGCGCTCGACGCACCGGAAACAGCGATCGAGACACTCGGCGACACGGTCGCGCTCGAACGCGCCCTGACCAACCTGGTGCAGAATGCCATCCAGCACGGCCCGCGCCGCGGCACGATCGGCATCCGCGTCAGCAAGCCCGCTTGCATCGAAGTCACCGACGAGGGCGCGGGCATTCCGCCCGAGCAACGCGAGATGATCTTCGAGCCGTTCTATCGGCTCACGCCGCTCGATCGCGGCGCCGGCCTCGGCCTCAACATGGTTCGCGAGATCGTGCTGCTGCATGGCGGCGACGTCTCGGTGCTGGACGGAGCGAACGGCGGCGCATGCTTCCGGATCACATTGCCGCCGATCCGCGCCAAGTGATCTTGGTCGGCATCACCTACGCAATGCTGTCGCAATGCACTCCCGTGAGATTGTGAGCCGCCTCTGATTTGCGAGGCGCGAAGCAAAATGCCGGAGTGCGCATGCCCAACGATTTTCTCTCGTTCTTCCTCGCCTGGATGTCGGCACCGCGTCAGGTCGGTGCGATCGCGCCGTCGAGCGCGGCACTGGCGGATCTCATCACGCGCGAGATCGACGCATCGACCGGCCCCATCCTCGAGCTCGGTCCCGGCACCGGCGCATTCACCTACAAGCTGTTGAAGCGCGGCGTGCGCCAGGAAGACCTCACGCTGGTCGAATACGGCTCCGATTTCATGAAGCTGCTGCAGGTGCGCTTTCCCGGGGCTCGCATATTGTGGATCGATGCGGCGCGGCTCACCACGCATCGCCTTTATGAGGGCGCGCCGGTCGGCGCCGTGGTGAGCGGATTGCCGATGCTCAACATGTCAATGCGCAAAGTCGTCTCGATTGTCAGCGGCGCATTCAGCTACATCCGCCCCGGCGGCGCCTTCTATCAGTTCACTTACGGCATGAGCTGCCCGGTGCCGCGCCCGGTGCTCGACCGGCTGGGCCTGCGCGCCAAGCTGGTGGATCGGGCAATGCTGAACGTGCCACCCGCGGCCGTCTACAGGCTGACGCGGCGGCCGCAGATGAAACTTGTCACGGCACTGCTTTCGCCCGAGCTTGCGGCGCCGATGTTGCCGGGACGGATTGATCTGGCTGGCAATCGACGATCGATGCCGCTCTCCGTAAGATCGTCAAGAAAGCGAGCTGAGGCGTCTAGACCAGCCGCGATTGCACCATCGCCGCCTGAATGAACGAGGCGAACAGCGGGTGCGGCTCGAAGGGGCGCGACTTCAGCTCGGGGTGGAACTGGACGCCGATGAACCAGGGGTGATCCTCGTACTCGACGATCTCCGGCAGCACGCCGTCGGGCGACAGGCCGGAGAATTTTAGGCCGTGCTGCTCGAGGCGATCCTTGTAGGCAGTGTTGACCTCGTAACGGTGGCGGTGACGCTCGGAGATTTCGGTGGCGCCGCCATAGACCTCTGAGACGCGGCTGCCGCGATTGAGCGTTGCAGGATAGGCCCCTAGCCGCATCGTGCCGCCGAGGTCGCCGGCCTGCGAGCGCTTCTCGAGCTCGTTGCCGCGCAGCCATTCCGTCATCAGGCCGACCAGCGGCTCCTTGGTCGGGCCGAACTCGGTGGAGTTGGCATCCTCAATGCCGACGAGATTTCGCGCGGCCTCGATCACCGCCATCTGCATGCCGAAGCAGATGCCGAAATACGGCACGTCGCGCTCGCGTGCGAATTGCGCCGCCTTGATCTTTCCTTCCGCGCCGCGCTGGCCGAAGCCGCCGGGCACCAGGATGCCGTTGACGTGCTCGAGAAACGGCGCGGGATCTTCCTTCTCGAATATCTCACTCTCGATCCAGTCGAGATTGACCTTCACCTTGTTGGCGATGCCGCCATGCGACAGCGCCTCGATCAGCGACTTGTACGCATCCTTCATGCCGGTGTACTTGCCGACGATGGCGATGGTCACGTTGCCCTCGGGATTGCGCACGCGTTCGTTGATTTCTTGCCAGCTGCGCAGCTCGGGCGGAGTCCGCGAGGCGATGCCGAAGGCGGCGAGCACTTCATCATCGAGGCCCGCATTGTGATAGGCCTCGGGCACGGCGTAGATGTTGTCGACGTCGCGCGCCTCGATCACGGCGCTTTCGCGCACGTTGCAGAACAGCCCGAGCTTGCGCCGCTCCTCCTTCGGGATCTCGCGGTCGGTGCGGCAGAGCAGGATGTCCGGCTGGATGCCGATCGAGCGCAGCTCCTTCACGGAGTGCTGCGTCGGCTTGGTCTTGAGCTCGCCGGCGCTGGGGATGTAGGGCAGCAACGTGAGATGGATGTAGACGGCATGATCGCGCGGCAGCTCGTTCTTGAGCTGGCGGATCGCCTCGAAGAACGGCAGGCCCTCGATGTCGCCGACAGTGCCACCGATCTCGACCAGCACGAAATCGTAATGGTCATTGCCGTCGAGGACGAATTCCTTGATGGCGTTGGTGACGTGCGGAACCACTTGGATGGTCGCGCCGAGATAATCGCCGCGGCGCTCCTTGGAAATGATGTCCTG
Source organism: Bradyrhizobium sp. 164 (assembly GCF_023073715.1). Taxonomy (GTDB): domain Bacteria; phylum Pseudomonadota; class Alphaproteobacteria; order Rhizobiales; family Xanthobacteraceae; genus Bradyrhizobium. Next base: position 446,705 of record NZ_JADPKA010000029.1, on the reverse strand, counting down.
GTAGATGCGCCCCGTTGTGATGTTGTCGGCCTTGGTCGCAGGCCTGCCGGTGAAGCGCTCATAGTGACCGAGATCGAGATCGGTCTCTGCGCCATCATCGGTGACGAACACTTCGCCGTGCTGATACGGCGACATCGTTCCGGGATCGAGGTTGAGATAGGGGTCGAGCTTGCGGAGGCGGACCTTGTAGCCCCGGGCTTGCAACAGCGCACCGAGTGCCGCTGAAGCCAGACCCTTGCCGAGCGAAGAAACCACGCCGCCGGTGATGAATATATACCGCGCCATGGGACTTAACCTCTAATCCCTCGAATTCGATTCGCCAAAGCGATTCGCATTCCGCCCCAAAGATTCTGCGGGCCTGTGGGTGATCCAGAACTGAGAGTGGTGACAGTGCCTTGATGGGGATTTTTGATGCAGGACGGTAGCAGCCGACCTGCATGGCCCCCCTGCTTTATTGCGAGCGCGGCACCTGCGGGCCGGCAGGCGCCTGATTCTGCTGCTCGTCGGCCTTCTTCAGCGAATCCAGGATACCGCCCGAGGTCGGCGGCGCGATCGGGGATCCGCCGGCCGGCTGAGTCTGCCCAGGTTGGCCGATGATCGACGACGGCTTGCGGTCATAACCGGCGTACCAGGACAGGAACAGGCTGGTCAGGAAGAAGCCCGCGGCCAGGATCGCTGTCGTGCGCGACAAGAGGTTTGCGGTGCCGCGGCTCGACATGAAGCCCGCGCCTCCGCCCATGCCGAGGCCGCCGCCTTCCGACTTCTGGAGCAGGACGGCGCCGATCATGACGGCGACGATCATGAGGTGGATGACGATGACAACGGTCTGCATAGTATCCTTCCGTCATAAGCGGGCGGCGCCTGACGGCGGCCGATCGCGCTTCGCGGGTTTTCCTGAAGTTGCGCGGTGTTACACGATCGGAGGGGGTATTGCCACCCCCGATCGGATCCGGACCCATGGTTTGGATGAGCTAGGGACAGCCCTTCGCGATCGCAAGGAAATCAGCTGCTTTCAGGCTGGCCCCGCCGACCAGCGCGCCGTTGACGTTCTTCACGGCCATCAGTTCGGCCGCGTTCGAGGGCTTGACCGAGCCGCCGTAGAGGATCCGCATCCTGGCACCATCGGCTCTGAACCGGGACGTCAGGAGTTCCCGAATAAAGCCATGAATCTGCTCGACATCCTGGGATGTGGGGGTGAGGCCGGTGCCGATCGCCCAGACCGGCTCATAGGCGACGATCAGATTGGCCGCGCTGGAGCCGTCCGGCAGCGAGCCGTCGAGCTGGCCGCGCAGGACGTCCAGGGTCTGGCCGTCATCGCGCTGGCCCTGCGTCTCGCCGATGCAGACGATCGCGGTCGCCCCGGCGCGCCAGGCTGCCTCGGCCTTCTGCCGGACCAGGGCATCGCCCTCGCCGTGGTCGGCGCGGCGCTCGGAATGACCTACGATGATGGCGGCAGCACCCGCATCCACCAGCATTTCGGCGGCGACATCGCCGGTATGGGCCCCCGAGGCCTTGGGATGGCAGTCCTGGGCTCCTACTGTCACCTTCTTGCCCCGCGCCCTGTCGGCGAAGGCGGCGATCAGGGTTGCCGGTGGGCAGACCAGCAGGTCGGCCCTTCCAGTCACATCTGCCGCGCCGTTGAGCATGGCGTCGAATTCCGCAACCTGGGCCTTCAGGCCGTTCATCTTCCAGTTGCCGGCGATCAGCGGTCGGATGGCGTCGGTCATGTCAATGTCCAGCAAAATGAGGTTTGTGCATGCGCTAGCAGAGCTGTCGCGCCAGTTCCAGACCTCGGGGCTTTTAACCGCAGCTTCGAGCAGCCGCTTGAGGCGAGGTTGCGGGGGGAAAGCCGCCACTTTATGATGATCTATCAATTTGGTGACGCGCTTTTGCGGAATCTGCATTAAGACGCGCTCCCGTTCCCCTCCTGCCAAACAAGTTGGACCAAATGCTTCGAGGAATGCGCAAGGCCTCATCAAACTGGCTCGGCAAGACCATTATGGCCGTGGTGATGGGCGTGTTGATTGTCAGTTTCGGCATTTGGGGCATCGCCGACATCTTCCGCGGCTTCGGGCAGTCCACGGTGGCCAAGATCGGCAGCACCGAGATTGCGCTCAACGAGTTCCGCCAGATCTACACGGACCGCCTGCAACAGATCAGCCGCCAGTTCGGCCGTCCGCTGACGCCCGATCAGGCGCGCGCCTTCGGCCTCGATCGTCAGGTGCTGCAGCAGACCATTGCGGAGGCCGCCCTGGACGAGGAGGCGCGTCGGCTCGGGCTCGGCCAGTCCGACGAGCAGATCCGCCAGGTCATCATGAACGACCCGAACTTCAAGGGCGTCGGCGGCAACTTCGATGCGAACCGCTTCCAGGCCGTGATCCGCAATTTCGGCTACACCGAGCAGCGCTACGTCGCCGAGCAGCGCAAGGTGTCGCTGCGCCGGCAGATCACCGGCACGATCGGCGCCGGCCTCGAGCCGCCGAAAACGATGCTCGACGTACTGACGCGCTTCCAGAACGAGCAGCGCGCCATCGAGTTCGTCAGGCTCGACGCCGCGCAGGCAGGCACCATCGATGCGCCCTCGCCCGAGACGCTCCCCGCCTATTTCGAGGATCACAAGGTCCAGTTCCGCGCGCCCGAATATCGCAAGGTCGCCTTCGTCGTGGTCTCGCCGGAGGAGATCGGCAAGTGGACCGAGGTCTCGGACGAGGACGCCAGGAAAGTGTTCGACCAGCGCAAGGACCGGCTCGGCACGCCGGAGAAGCGCCAGATCCAGCAGATCGTGTTTGCGAACATGGCCGACGCGCAGACCGCACGCGAGCGCCTCGTCGGCGGGACGTCGTTCGAGGACCTCGGCAAGGAGCGCGGGCTGAGCGCCTCCGACGTCGACCTCGGGCTCGTGACCAAGTCTTCGCTCGATCCCGCCGTTGGCGAAGCCGCCTTCGCGCTTCCTGCCAGCGAGATCAGCCAGCCGATCCAGGGGGGGCTTGGCGTCGCGATCGTCAAGGTCGAGAAAATCGAACCGGGCAAGGAGGCGGACTACGCGAGCGTTGCCAGCGATATCAAGCGCGAGATCGCGACCGAGCGCGCGCGCGTCAAGGTCGCGGATCTCCGCGACAAGATGGAGGACGAGCGTGGGGGCGGCTCCAGCGTGATCGACGCGGCACAGAAGCTCGGGCTCACGGCCGTGACCATCGACGCCGTCGACCGTTCCGGCCGCGCCCCGAACGGCCAGCCGGTCGCCAACATTCCGCAGGGTCTCGACGTGGTGTCGCAGGCCTTTAACACCGACGTCGGCGTCGACAACGACCCGATCTCGTTCAAAGGCGGCTATGTCTGGTACGACGTCCTCGCCATCACGCCCTCGCGCGACCGCAATCTCGACGAGGTCCGCGACCAGGTCGAGGCGCGCTGGCGCCAGGACCAGGTCGCGGCCAAGCTGAAGGCCAAGGCGACCGAGATGGTGCAGAAGCTCGAATCCGGCGGCAAGCTCGCCGATGAGGCCGCTGCGATCGGCGCCAAAGTCGAGACCGCAACCGGCTTCAAGCGCGACGATTCGCCTGCCGGCGTGCCCGCAACTGTGGTGTCGGCGGCCTTCCGTACCGCCAAGGACGGCGTCGGGCAGACGCCCGTGAGCGGCGGCAGCGAAGTGATCATCTTCCGCGTCACCGACATCGTCGAACCCGCGGTCGACGCAGCCTCCGAGGCGGTGAAGAAGCTGAAGGACAGCCTCGACCGTGCGCAGACCGAGGAGCAGGTCGCTTCCTACGTCAACAAGCTTGAAACCGACATCGGGACCACCATTAATCAGGCCGCCTTCGCGCAGGTGACCGGCGCGAACCAGTGAGTTGAAAGCACGCGATGGACGACCTGAAATCGATCATTGGAAAAGTGGCGACCGGCGCCAGCCTGTCGCGTGACGAAGCCGCCTCCGCCTTCGATGCCATGATGTCCGGCGAGGCCACGCCCTCGCAGATGGGCGGCCTGTTGATGGCGCTCAGGGTGCGCGGCGAGACCGTGGACGAGATCACCGGCGCTGTGACGGCGATGCGCTCCAAGATGCTGACCGTGACGGCGCCGCTTGATGCGGTCGACATCGTCGGCACCGGCGGCGACGGCTCCGGCTCCGTCAATGTCTCGACATGCGCCTCCTTCATCGTCTCCGGCGCCGGCGTGCCGGTGGCCAAGCATGGCAACCGCGCGCTGTCGTCGCGCTCGGGCGCCGCCGACGTGCTGGCCTCGCTCGGCGTGAAGATCGACCTCAGGCCCGAGCAGGTCGGACACTGCGTGCGCGAATGCGGCATCGGTTTCATGTTCGCCCCCGCGCACCATCCCGCGATGAAGAACGTCGGCCCGACCCGGGTCGAGCTCGCGACGCGCACGATCTTCAATCTGCTCGGTCCGCTCTCCAATCCGGCTGGCGTGAAGCGGCAGATGGTCGGCGTCTTTTCGCGGCAATGGGTGCAGCCGCTGGCGCAGGTGCTCAAGAACCTCGGCTCGGAGTCAGCCTGGGTGGTGCACGGCTCCGACGGCCTCGACGAGATCACCCTCACCGGCCCGACTTTCGTCTCCGCGCTCCACAATGGCGAGATCCGGAATTTCGAGGTGACGCCCGAGGAGGCCGGCCTATCGCGCTGCGAGACGGGCGCACTCAAAGGCGGCGACGCCGATGCCAACGCGATCGCGCTGAAAAGCGTGCTCGACGGCAGGCCGAGCCCCTACCGCGACGTCGCGCTGATCAACGCCGCCGCCGCGCTCGTCGTGGCCGGACGCGCCAAGGACCTCAAGGAAGGGGTTGCGATCGGCGCAAAATCGCTCGACAGCGGCGCCGCGAGCGCGCGGCTAAAACATCTGATCGCGGTTTCGAACGGCTGAGCCTGACATGTCGGATATCCTGACCAAGATTGAAGCGTACAAGCGCGAGGAGATTGCCGCGGCCAAGCGCGCGCAGCCGCTCTCGATTGTCGAGGCAAAGGCCAAGGCGCAAGCCGCCCCGCGCGGCTTCGTGCGCGCGATCAAGGCGAAGCACGCCAATGGCGACTACGCGCTGATCGCCGAGATTAAGAAGGCCTCGCCGTCCAAGGGACTGATCCGCGCCGATTTCGATCCGCCCCAGCTTGCCAAGGCCTATGAGGCCGGCGGCGCCGCCTGCCTCTCAGTGCTGACCGACACGCCCTCGTTCCAGGGCCATCTCGACTTCATGGTGGCGGCGCGCGCGGCAACCTCGCTGCCGGTGCTGCGCAAGGACTTCATGTTCGACACCTATCAGGTGGCGGAGGCTCGCGCGCATGGCGCCGACTGCATCCTGATCATCATGGCCGCGCTCGATGATGCGACTGCCAGAGACCTCGAAGATGCCGCCTTCGCCTACCGCATGGATGTGCTGATCGAGATCCACGACCGCGCCGAGCTCGACCGCGCGCTGAAACTTCGTTCGCCGATGATCGGCGTTAACAACCGCAATTTGCGCACCTTCGAAACCACGCTTGCGACCAGCGAGGCTCTGGCGCCTCTGATCCCCGGGGACCGGCTGATGGTCGGCGAGAGCGGCATCTTCACAGCCGCGGATCTTGCGCGGCTCGAGCGCGTCGGCATGTCGACCTTCCTCGTCGGCGAGAGCCTGATGCGGCAGGCCGACGTCACCGCCGCCACGCGCACGCTGCTGGCGCGCGAGACGGCGCCGCGCGCGACGGGTACGCGCTGACATGGCGCGCAAGCCATCCAAGACAATCCCAGCCAAGTCGAAGGCCGGCGCTGCCCTCACCCATATCGGCGCGTCCGGTGAAGCGCGGATGGTGGACGTCTCGGACAAGCCCGCGACCGAGCGGCTTGCGGTGGCGGAAGGCCGCGTCATCATGACCAAGGCGACGCTCGAGCTGATCGTGTCCGGCAACGCCAAGAAGGGCGACGTGCTCGGGACTGCGCGCATTGCCGGAATCATGGCCGCCAAGCGCACCTCCGAGCTGATCCCGCTCTGCCATCCGCTCGCGCTGTCGAAGGTCACGGTCGACATCGGGCCCGATGCGAAACTGCCGGGTTGCCTTGTCCGCGCCAGCGTGAAGGTTACGGGTCCCACCGGCGTCGAGATGGAGGCGCTCACCGCCGTCTCGGTCGCCTGCCTCACGATCTACGACATGATCAAGGCGGTGGAGCGCGGCGTACGCATCGAGGGCATCCATCTCGTCGAGAAGCTCGGCGGCAAGTCCGGCCATCACCGCGCCTGACACGCGGACGTCAGCGATCCACCTTCTGCGCCGCGCACATCGGTTGCCTTTGCACCCGGCCGTTCACATCGCGTTAACCGCGCTTCCTAACTTCGCCTCCATACCGTTCCCGTAAACCAACGGGTGTTTTCGAGGTCAGGAATTCATCCTGGCGTGTGCACGGCAATGATCCAGCATGATGACGAGATTCGGCAGTCGCCTCTTTGACCAGGCCTTCGTGCGCAGCGGACCGATCCGCTGGCTGGTGGTGGGCGGCACGCTGCTGATCGCGGCGATCGCCGTCGGCGCGACGCTGATGGCGCAGAATTTCCGCGAACGTGCGCTGCGCAACTCCGGCCGCGAGCTGGAAAACACCGTGCTGATGCTCGCCCATCATTTCGACCAGCAATTGCAGGATTTTGCGGTCATCCAACGGGATTTCGTCGACCACGTCCGCGCGACCGGCATCCGTGACGCGGAGGATTATCGCAGGCGCCTCTCGGGGCAGGACGTCCACCGGATGCTGCGCTCGAAGATCGAGGCGTTGCCCTACATGGGTGGGGTCAACGTCATCGACGCCGAAGGCAATCTGGTCAATTCGTCGACGGCATGGCCGGCCCCGAAAGTGAACGTTGCCGATCGCGCCTATTTCCGCACCTTCAAATACGATCCGCATTCGCCTGACGTGCTGATCGAGCCGCTGCACAGTCGCATCTCGGGTGCCTGGACCATCCTGATCGTGCGCAAGATCCTGGGACCGAACGGCGAGTTCCTGGGCGTCGTCGGGCGCGGTATCGAGCCCGCTAATTTCGAGAAATTCTTCGCTTCCGTCGTGCTCGGCGAAGGCGCGACGATCTCGATGCTGCATCGAGACGGCACGCTGCTCGCCCGCTATCCGCTTTCCAGCGAATTGATGGGCCGGAATTTCAAGACCGGCCCGTTCTCGCAACAGAGGGTTTTCGGGCTCGATCACTTCGCCGGCCGCTTCGTGAGCCCCGTCGACGGAGAAGACCGGCTGATCTCCTCGCGCGCCCTGCCCCACTTCCCGATCCTGATCATGGCCACCCTGACGCGCGCGGCGGCCCTGACGGACTGGCGCGAGCAGATTGGCATCCTGATCTCGGTCGCCGCGTCTTCTGCGCTCGCCATCGCGGGCGTGCTGATCGCGATCGTGCGCAAGCTATTGGAGCAGCACCGCCTCTCGCGGGAACGGCTGATGCTGGAAATGCAGCGTCTCGACCGCGCCGTCAACAACATGACCCAGGGCCTTCTGCTGTTCGATTCCGAGCGGCGGCTCGTGATCTGCAACCAACGCTACATCGACATGTACGGGCTATCGGCCGCGATCGTGAAGCCCGGTTGCAGCTTCCACGACATCATCGCCCATCGGAAAGCGACGGGCTCGTTCACCGGCGATGTCGACGACTACGTTGCGCGCGTGCTGAGCGGCGTCCATGTGCGCAACGCCATGGTCGTCGACACCTCCGACGGCCGCTCGATCCAGATCGTCAACGAGCCGCTTGCGGACGGCGGTTGGGTGGCGACGCATGAGGATATCACCGAGCGCCGGCGGATCGAGGCGCGCATCACGCACCTCGCCCATTACGACGCGCTGACCGATCTGCCCAATCGCGCCATGTTCCACGAGCATCTGCGGCAACAGCTGGCCGCCATCGCCGACGGCGAACAGATCGCGGTGCACTATATCGACATCGACGAGTTCAAGGGCGTTAACGACGCGCTTGGCCATCTCGTCGGCGACGAACTGCTCAAGTCGATCGCGCAGAGCCTGCGCCGCTGTGCCGGCCCGGCGGATTTCGTGGCCCGGCTCGGCGGCGACGAATTTGCCATCGTGCAGAGCGCGGTGACCTCGCCGGACCAGGTCAACGATCTCGTCGCACGGGTCTTCCGGGCCATCCGCACCCCTTTCGACTGCATGGGCCATCATCTCACCGCGGACGCCAGCATCGGCATTGCGCTGGCGCCGGAACACGGCGAGGTGCTCGATCAGATCCTGAAGAACGCGGACATGGCGATGTATGCCGCCAAAGCCGCCGGACGCCGCACTTATCGCTTCTTCGAGCCGGACATGGACGCTAAGGTTCGCGATCGGCGGCAGCTCGAGATCGACCTGCGTCACGCCATCGCCCATGGCGGCCTCGAGGTCTATTACCAGCCCTGCCTCGGCCTGAACGACGACCACATCACCGGCTGCGAGGCGCTGGTGCGCTGGCGCCATCCCGAGCGCGGCATGGTCTCGCCAGCCGAGTTCATCCCGATCGCCGAAGACACCGGCCTGATCAACGAGATCGGCGAATGGGTGCTGGCGACCGCCTGCCGGGACGCAGCCATCTGGCCCGACGACATCCGCCTCGCCGTCAACGTCTCGCCAGTGCAATTCAAGAGCGGCACGCTGGCGCTCAAGATCATGGCGGCGCTGGCCGCCTCGGACCTCCCGGCGAGCCGGCTCGAGCTCGAGATCACCGAGGCCGTGCTGATCCGCGACGACGAAGCAGCGCTGGCGATCCTGCACCAGCTTCGCGCCATCGGGGTGCGCATCGCGCTGGACGATTTCGGCACCGGCTACTCGTCGCTGAGCTATCTGCACCGCTTCCCCTTCGACAAGATCAAGATCGACCGCTGCTTCGTCGAAGACATCGCCGGCCCCGACGGCTCCGCCAGCATCGTCCAGGCCGTTGTCAACTTAGCTGCCGCCCGCCGCATGACCACCACGGCCGAGGGCGTCGAAACCGAAGAGCAGCAGCGCCTGCTCCGGGCGCTCGGTTGTTCGGAGATGCAGGGCTATCTTTTCAGCGCCGCGAAACCGGCCGACAAGATGCTGGAGCTGTTCGCGCTGCATCGCAGCCGTCTCGCCCGACGCGAAGGCAGCGAGAGCCGACGCCGCGAGGCCGGTTAGGCTCGCAGACTGCGCCGCAAACGAAATCGCCCAGAAGCGGTCATCCGCTCCCAGGCGATCCATGTCTGAGGCCGTCAAGTCTAGTTCGGCACCGCAGCCTTCGTCGCGCGCTTGGCGGCGACGGCATTCGCGGTGACGCCGTGAAGGAAGTCATAGGCCGCATGCAGCGCCTTGTCGTCCTTCTCCTCCGGCGGGACGTAGGATTGGGAACCGGTCTGCTCGGTGCCATCGGCGGCCGACAAGTGCCCGCGCATCTGGGACTCCGCCATCGTATCCATCCGGCCCTTCAGCTCGGGCGGCACGTCCTGGAGGATCTCGATGTCGGGCGCGACGCCCTGGGCCTGGATCGAGCGGCCCGACGGCGTGTAGTAGCGCGCCGTGGTCAGCGCCAGCGCACCATTGCCGGCGCCGAGCGGAATGATCGTTTGCACCGAGCCCTTACCGAACGAGCGCGTGCCAATGATCGTCGCGCGCTTGTGATCGTGCAGCGCGCCGGCCACGATCTCGGAAGCCGACGCCGAGCCGCCATTGACCAGAACCACCAGCGGCTTGCCCTTGGTGAGATCGCCGCCATGCGCGGTGAAGCGCTGGGTTTCTTCCGGATTGCGCCCGCGGGTCGAGACGACCTCGCCACGCTGGAGGAATGCGCTCGACACCGAGACGGCCTGGTCGAGCAGGCCGCCGGGATTGTTGCGCAGGTCCACCACATAGCCTGCGAGCTTCTCCGGGGGGACCTCCTTGGAGACCGACGCGATCGCCTTCTTCAGGCCGTCGGTGGTCTGCTCGTTGAACGAGGTGATGCGGATATAGCCGATGTCGCCATTCTCGACGTGGAAGCGCACCGGGCGCACATGGATGATCTCGCGGGTGATCGCGACATCGAGCGGCGCGTCGGCACCCTTGCGCACGATGGTGAGCTTGGTCTTGGTGGCGACCGGCCCCTTCATCTTGTTGACGGCCTGCTCGAGCGTCATGCCCTGCACGGCCTCGCCGTCGATCTTGCTGATGAGGTCGCCGGACATGATGCCGGCCTTCGAGGCCGGCGTGTCGTCGATCGGCGAGACGACCTTGACGAGCCCATCCTCCATCGTGACCTCGATGCCGAGCCCGCCAAACTCGCCGGAGGTGGTCTCCTGCATCTCGGTCCAGGCCTTGGCATTCATGTAGCGCGAGTGCGGATCGAGCGAGGTCACCATGCCCGTGATCGCGCCTTCGATCAGCTTGGCACTGTCGGGCTTCTCGACATAGTTCGCCTTGACCCGCTCGAACACTGCGCCGAACAGATTGAGCTGGGAATAGGCATCGTCCGCGCTCGCCGCCGCCCGTGCCGCCCACACGCTGCCGTGGGGACTGGCTACCAGAAGGGTCAGACACACTCCCGTGAGCGCGCCCAGGGGGAACAGCAGGGTTTTCCGCATGGATAGGCTGGCCTTTTGCTTAGCGGTTCTGTTGAGGGCTTATCTCTCGGGCTTGGAAGCCGCCATGCAAATGGCGATCCAGGTCACCTCTCACAACACCATTCTGGTTTCTTCAAGGCCGCCTGGAAGGCCGGCGGCGGTACACCGGCGAAATCCCTTCGCCTCGGCTTAAGCTTTTGGCAACGTTCCGAAACCGCTTCGCGCAACGCGGCATCGGTCGGCCGCCCACGCCTCGCAGCTATGCGATTTTAGGATGGTTTTGGGGGGCCGGACACGCTAGGCGATGGCGACAAGACTTCAAATTCTCGGGAGGACACCAATGAATGACGCGCCCCGCATCCGGCCGGACAGGAACGTCGAACTCGGCGCCAGCAACGAGCCGTTCCAGAATCTACACGAGTTCATCCGGAAGGCGCGCGCCAATCTCAACCAGAATGCCTGGGACTACATCGTCGGCGCTGCCGAGACCGAGACCACGATGCGCCGCAACCGCATGGCGCTGGACGAGATCGCCTTCCGCCCGCGCGTGCTGCGCGACGTTCGCAAGGTCGACGGCTCCGTCGAGCAGCTCGGCCGCAGGATGCGGCTGCCGGTGGTGCTCGCCCCCGTCGGTGCCCTGGAGATCTTCGATCCCGATGGCGCGGCAAGCGTCGCGCGCGCCGCCGGCACCTTCGGTGCGGCGCACATGTTGAGCTCGGTGTCCGAGCCGGGGCTCGAGAAGACCGCCGAGGCCGCGCCCGACGCGCTGCGGCTCTATCAGCTCTATGTCCGCGGCGACGATGCCTTCGTCGCCGATGTCGTCAGCCGGAGCGAGAAGAACGGCTATGCCGCGTTCTGCCTGACTGTCGACACCGCCCATTACAGCCGTCGCGAACGTGACATCGCCAAGCGCTACGTTCGCGAAAGCCGCCTGCGCGCGACCGGCGGCGATTTCCAGAAGGGTCTGGAATGGCGGACGGTGAAGATGATCAAGGACAAGTTCAGGATCCCACTGATCCTGAAGGGAATCGCCACCGCCGAGGACGCTCAGATCGCGATCGATCACGGTGTCGAGTGGATCTACGTCTCCAACCATGGCGGCCGTCAGCTCGATCACGGCCGCGGCGCCATGCATGTGCTGCCTGAAATCGTCGAGGCGGTGAAGGGCCGCGCCAAGATCATGGTCGATGGCGGCTTCTGCCGCGGCACCGACATCGTCAAGGCGATCGCGGCCGGCGCCGACATCGTCGGCATCGGCCGGCTGCAATGCTGGGCGCTGGCGGCGGCCGGCGAAGCCGGCGTGATGCGAATGCTGGAATTGCTGGAGGACGAAGTGCTGCGCTGCCTCGGCCTCTTGGGTGCCACCTCGTTCGCCGAAATCGACAAATCCTGCCTGCATCAGGCGACCGCAACGAATGCGCCGAGCGTGTTCAGCGCGTTCCCGCTGTTCGACCACGAGCCCTACCGATACTGAAATGTGAAAGAACACGATGACCTCACTCTCCCCCGGCAGCGCCGATGCGCTCCTGTTCGATCTCGGCCGCGTGGTGCTCGATATCGATTTCTCCAAGGCGATCGCCTGCTGGGCGGGGCATGCCGGCTGCCAGCCCGAGGCCATCGTCGCGCGCTATGTGCGTGACGAGGCCTACCGGCTGCACGAGGTCGGCAAGATCGGCGACGAGGATTATTTCCAATCGCTGCGTTCATCGCTCGGGATCGGCATTTCCGACGCGCAGTTTCTGGAGGGATGGAACGCGATCTTCGCCGGCGAGATGCCTGAGATCGCCGAGCTCTTGCCGCGCGCGGCGAAGCAGATGCCGCTCTATGCCTTCTCCAACACCAATCGGCCGCATGTCGACTATTTTTCGAAGGAATATGCCGGCGTGCTCGGGCATTTCCGCGAGCTCTATCTGTCGTCCAGCATCGGCCTGCGCAAACCGGATGCGGAGGCGTTCGATCATGTCGTGGCGGCGATCGGCGTGCCAGCCAGCCGAATCGTCTTCTTCGACGACCTGGCCGAGAACGTCGAGGGGGCGCGAGCGCGTGGACTGACGGCGGTGCATGTCACCTCGCCCGGTGATGTCGGCAACGCCTTGCTAGCGTTGGGAATTTGACCACCGATGCCGAACAGGATCGGGGTCGGGTTTCGGGCACCCAAATCCGCTCGGGTATGGAACCAATTCACTTTGTACATTTTTGTACAGAGTTCCGGGAACGGAATACCTCCCTCCGGACTCTATGAGTCCGTTGGGACGTCTACATCGGACTTATTCTCGTGCTGGGCAAAGCCTACCTCACAAAGCAAGCCTCCTTGCTGCTCGAATTCGCCAAGACAACTTCGGATTCGCGCCTCTCCGCCAAGCTGATCAGCAAGGCCGCCGACCTAAAGTCGCAGGCCGATCCGCTGCCGGACAAGGATCAAAGCCCCAAAGCTCCGGACGTGACATCCAGCGTCAGTTCGGGCGAACAGACGCAGAGTTGATCCGATGCCGGCCGTGGCGCTCATCCTTCTCGTCCTCGCCATGGCTATCCTCGTACCGGTCTGTCTCGCCTTCCGGATCATGCCGTGACCGGTCTGAGCACGATTCTTCATGACGGAGATCACGCAGGATAAATCATCCTGTCGGCGCCTTTGCCTCGCGCCTGCACTCGGCTAGAACTTTCGCCGCCCATTGCCGATATGCTCAGCAGGAGTTTCCGCCCTTGGCCCTGATGCCGGTTTCTGACGCGCTTGCCGCGGTGCTGGCGGGTGCGGAGCCGCTGCCTGAAGCGATGGTTTCCCTCAACGAGGCCTATCATCGCGTGCTCGCACGCGATGTCCCGGCGCTGCGCACACAGCCGCCGGAAGCAATGTCGGCGATGGACGGCTACGCGGTGCGCGCGAGCGATGCAACAAAGCTCGATAGTACGCTCACCTTGATTGGCGAAGTGGCGGCGGGTCGTCCGTTCGCGGGAACGCTGGGCCCCGGCGAAGCCGTGCGGATCTTCACCGGCGGCGTCATTCCCAACGGTGCCGACGCGGTCGTGATCCAGGAGGACACGGTTGCGGACGGCAAGCGCATCACGATCAAGGAAGCCGCGATTGCCGGCCGCCACATCCGCCCCGCGGGCGTCGACTTCTCCGAAGGAGACGTGCTCCTGCGCAAGGGAACCCGTCTCACCGAGCGCGATCTCGCGCTCGCCGCCGCCATGAATCATCCGCAGCTTGCCGTCTGCCGCCGTCCGAAGGTCGCGATCCTCGCCACCGGCGACGAGCTGGTCATGCCGGGAACCACACCCGCTCACGGCCAGATCGTCTATTCCAACGGCTATGCCCTGCACGCGCTCGCCCGCAGCGAGGGGGCCGATACCATCGACCTCGGCATTGCCGCCGATACGCTGGAGGCCACCACTGCCGGCATCCGCCGCGCCCGCGAGAGCGGCGCCGAGATCCTGGTCACGAGCGGCGGCGCGTCGGTCGGCGACCATGATCTGGTCCAGCAGGCGTTGAGGGACGAAGGCATCGCGATGGCGTTCTGGAAGATCGCGATGCGCCCGGGCAAGCCGATGATGCATGGGCGGCTCGGCGCGATGCGCGTGATCGGCCTGCCGGGCAATCCTGTGTCATCCTACGTGTGCGCCTTCCTGTTCCTGGTGCCGCTGATTCGCGCCTTGTCGGGACGATCCATGATTCATCACCGACAAGAACGCGCCGTGCTCGGCCGCGATGTGGATGCAAACGATATGCGCGCGGACTATCTGCGCGCACATCTGGAGACGCGCGACGATGGCACGTTGGTGGCCCTTCCCGTCAAACACCAGGATTCCTCGCTGCTTGCGAATCTCGCTGCAGCACAGGCACTTCTCGTCCGCGCACCGTTCGCTCCGAAGGCAGAAGCCGGCTCGCCTTGCGAGGTCCTGCGCCTGCCCGTCTGAACGCATCCACCACACGCGTTCCGCGAACTTTGTCCCGTTCACGGTAAATTAAGCAGTTGCGGAACACATATCGAACATATAGTGTCCGTTCATGATTTGTTTCGAGCATGTAGCGGTTCACCGCTCCAATTTAGCGTCTCGGAATCGAACGACATCAACCGGGGGACTTTGGTCGAGATGTTAACGCGCAAACAATACGAGCTTCTGCGGTTCATCAGCGAACGTCTGAAGGAAAGTGGCGTGCCGCCCTCCTTCGACGAGATGAAGGATGCGCTCGACCTGCGCTCGAAATCGGGCATCCATCGCCTGATCACCGCGCTCGAGGAGCGCGGCTTCATCCGCCGCCTGCCCAACCGCGCCCGCGCCATCGAGGTGATCAAGCTGCCCGAGCTCCAGGCCGCCGCCGGCAGCCGCCGCGGCTTCACGCCGAGCGTCATCGAGGGCAATCTCGGCAAGGTGCGCGCGAGCTCCAGTTCTTCCGCGGACGAAGGCGAGCGTCCCGTTGCGGTGCCCGTGATGGGTCGCATCGCGGCCGGCACGCCGATCGAAGCGTTGCAGACCCGCAGTCACACCATTAGCGTGCCGCCCGACATGCTCGGCTCGGGCGAACACTACGCACTCGAAGTGCGCGGCGATTCGATGGTCGAAGCCGGCATTCTCGATGGCGACATGGCGCTGATCCAGCGTAACGAGAGCGCCGATACCGGCGACATCGTGGTGGCCCTGATCGACGACGAGGAAGCGACGCTCAAGCGCTTTCGTCGCCGGGGGGCGTCGATCGCGCTCGAGCCCGCCAATGCCGCCTACGAGGTGCGCATCCTGCCGCCGAACCGGGTGAAGATTCAGGGCAAGCTGATCGGGCTGTACCGCAAGTACTGAGACGGGCCAGCGGTCATTCGATACCAATGATTCCGATTGGAGCGGACGATGGTCCGCTCCAGCTGGATAGTCTTTTGGTCTTGCGCAGATTATCCGGCCCCTCTCTCCGGCGCTCCATCCTCGGCATGCGGCTCCAAGCACGCATCGCTTGTGAAGAGATCGTGCGCAGGATCGCTTTAAGCGCCTTCGCAGCGTGCTGATCGCTTGCATCGGCCGCGCAAGCATTCGCAACTCAATTGCAGCACCATGCACGCAATCTGCGCACGTAGGGAGCGAGCTATTCCGCAACGCCTAAACTCCCATCAACCGACAGCCACGGCGAAGCTGGCCACATTCCCCCTCTCGGCGCCCGCAGGCCACGGGCGCTCGCATCCGCCGAATGCACTGAAGCGAGCTTTGTTCCTATGACTTCGGGAAAGATAATGTGATCGTGTCCGGCAACGCCAGCCGCAGATTTGCCCACAACCGAGCAGAGCGTTACGTGCTTCCACTCTGATAGAGGCTTGCGCCTCCGAAGGAGGCGCGGGTTGCTATCTTCGAATGAGGAGCACCCGATGTGTGACTACAGCCTGCATGCCGTTGCATCTCGCCCCGCCGAAGTCGGCGAGACGATCGTGTCGACAACGTTCCGCGGCACCTCAACGCGCGGCTTTGCTTCCGCGGCCGATCCGACCGTGGCCGTCTGCCTGCTGCCGGGAACGGAGCTCGCCTTCGCCGACAACGTCCGTTACGATAATCGCTGGATCTGGACGCGCACCATCAACTCCCGCGTCGGCAAGTTCGGCAAGATCGATCCGCACATACCCGACCGCCATCATGACGCGATCGAATTCCCCGACGGCAAATACGTGCTGGTGACGCAGCTCGTCGAAGGCCAGCGCGCAACCGTGCTGCAATTGCCGGTGACGCAGCCGGTCAGCGAGCGCGAGCACAAGCCGCAGATCGTTGCCGATAGCCGGTCGACGATCACGCGCCTGCCGATTGGCTGAGCCGTCCCCGCCCGCGGGGTCGGGCCAGGATTGAAATGCCATCGCCGGCCGAGGCCGGCGAGATGGTATAATTTGTGTGCTGCGGAGTCCGGTCGGACCCGGACCTACTCTTCGCATTTGTTTTTAATCGTCCGGCCCCTAATCGTCGACCTGCAAGTCGGTCTCCGCCGGCGTTGCATCCCGGTTGCGGGCCGCGGCCGTCCTCGGCACAAGGCTCCCATCGAAATCACCCTCGCCGGCGCCGGCCGGCAACCAGGGACGGCTTGTGCCTCTTGCTCTCACCGCCTGTATCGCAAAGCCGTCACCACGCTGCGTCAACGCCAGCGCGCCCTGGCTGGTGAGACGCTGCCGGTCGACCACCATCGCCGCGCAATCGGGCGGCGCGGGGCGCGTCGTGACCACCAGCGCGGCGCGACTGCAATCCTCAGCCAGCGCATCGATGCGCAGTGAAAGCGCGACCAGCCGACCGTCGGCAAGCGGCGTCACACAGCCGGACTCGTCGCACGACACGCCGTCAGCCAGCGAGCTACTCCCGGCATCGCGCGGATCGGCGTCGGCAGCTAACCACTCTTTGAGCAGAAAGCCATCCTTGCTCGCCCGGATCACATGCAACTGCCCGTCCCTGCCCCGCACCGCGACGCTGGCGCCGTCCCCGGCAATCAGGATGTCGGGCTGCCGCACCGACAGGCCCCACGCGATGGCGGCCAGCAGCACCAAGGCGCCAGACCAGCGCAAGGGCGTGCGCAACAGGCCCATCAAGATGATCCCGAGGCTTGCCGCGATCAGCGGCGCGGTGCCGAAGGCAGGGATCCGGCCGACTGCACCCGGCAGTGCCGCCACCCAGCGCGACACCGCGACCATCCAGTCGATGCCGATCCCCATCAGCCACCAGAACACGCTGTCAAGCCCAAAGGGAGCCGCGAGCAGTCCCAACAGGCCAGCCGGCATCACCAGTGCCGAGACCACCGGCATCGCGCCGAGATTGGCGAGCACGCCGAACGGGGTGACGCGATGGAAGTGGAAGGCGGCATAGGGCGTGGTCGCAAGTCCTGCGATCAGCGAGGCCAGGAATAGCATCGCGATCTCGCGGCCGCCCCACAGCGCGATACGGGCCGTCGCGGAATGATCGGGCGAGGCAAACAGGTTCGGCATGCCGATCTGCACCAGCGCCACGAGCCCGAGCGTTGCGGCGAAGGACATTTGAAAGCTCGGATGCACCAGCGCTTCCGGCGCGACCGCGAGCACGATCAGTGCCGCCACGGCCAGCGTGCGGAAGGTGATAGCGCGGCGATCGACCATGACCGCGATCAGCACCACCGCCGTCATGAAGAACGAGCGTTGCGTGGCGACCTCCGCGCCTGACAGCAGCAGGTAGAACGCAGCCGCCACCAGCGCGGCGGCCGCTGACCATTTCTTGATGGCAAATCCCGCCGCCAGCCCCGGGATCAAGGCCAGCAGGGCGCGCACCGCGAAAAACACGACACCGGCGACGACCGCCATGTGATAGCCGGAGATCGACAGCACATGGCCAAGCCCCGAGATGAACATGGCGTCGTTGACGGGCGTGGTGATGGCATCGCGCCGTCCGGTGAGCAGCGCGGTCGCGATCGCACGGTTGTCGCCCTCGAGCGTCGCACGGATGCGTGCGTCGATCGCATCACGCAAGCCCTGCGTGAAGGCTGCGTAGCGCAGCCGCAAGCCGCCGGTCTCCTGCGGGGCTGCCACCGTAATCGCGCCCATTGCAAAACCGGAGGCGCCGATGCCTTGAAAGAACATGTCGCGGGAGAAATCGTAGCTACCCGGGCGCACGGGAGAGATCGGCGGCATCAAGCGCGCCTTCAGCTGCACGAAACTGCCGACCTGCGGTGCCATCCCCTTGCGCACCGAGAGGCGGACGCGCTCGAGCCTGACGTCGCTGCGCTGCGCCTCCATGGCGGTGACGCGCAGCACGAAGCGATCCGTGCGCTCGCGGATGTCGCGGGTCTCGACGTAGCCCGACAGCGATACCGAATAGAGTGGCTTGGCCAGCACCGTATGGGCGATGCGCGCGGTCTTCCAGGTCGCCATGGCAAAGCCAGCCGCGACAGCCGCGATCATGATCGCGGGCGCGAACAGCCGACTCCGCCGCAGCAGGACGGCGCCGAGCATGAGCGCGATGGCCGACGCGGCAACGACCCACAGCACCGGCTCGTGATCGGCAGCGAAATAGAGCGCGATGCCGCCGCCGAAGGCGACCGGCACCCAGGGCAACAGCCGACCGGCGCCGGCATCGGCACGCGCCCATTCGCGCGCCGTCTCGACGATCGCGGGCCAGGCGCCAAAGCCCGCCGGCGCAAAGCCGCCAGCGGGCGCGGCGCGGCCAACCGGCCACGTTCCGGCAACTCCCTGGGAGCGCACTGGCCGGCCAGGCTCCGCCATTCCCTGCACCTTACGATACGCGATAGGTGCAGAGGCTACCGGAACGTGCGGCTGTGCGAATAGCGGTACGGATCAGGAACGAACTTGGACGTCCCCTACTTTTCCTCTTCCATGGTCACGGCGACCGAGGCCTTGGCCGAGAGGCGGACCTTGTTGCCTTCGACGTCGGCAACGAGACCCTTATCGATGAAATGATGGTGGCCCTTGTGGCGGCCCTCGCCGCTGTCCTTCTTGGTCAGCTTGATGCGGTTGCCCTCAACGCGATCGACGGTGCCGATATGGACGCCATCGGCGCCGATGATTTCCATATGTTCTGCGATGTTCTGCATGGATGGACCCTCGTTTGGATTCACCCCAACGTCAGAGGCGCGCGTTCGTTTCCCACGCGAAAATGACGATGCCGTGTGCCGCCCGCTCGTCAGATCAGCGGTTCCTTCGACGAGGCATGGTGGTTGACGATCTTCCACGCGCCGTCCTCGCGGATGATGACCCAGCTCACCTTGACGACGAGATCAGGACGCTCGCCGGCGAGGTCGAACGAGACGGTTGCCGCCATGTTGATCATGTCAGGACCTGCCTGCGCGGCATGCACCTCGGAAAACGTCGCACTCGGCTTGCGCCATCGCGGCAGGCCGTTGAAATAGTCCGCAACGCCGTCCCTGCCCCGATAGAGTTTCGGGTTGGAGCCGAAGAAGAATGCGTTGCTCGCATAGAGCGAGGACAGCGCGGCGGCGTCGAGCGTCGCGAAGCCGGCGCACCATTTCGCGATGATGGCGGAAACGATGGCGTCGGTTTCGTTGCTCATGGGTGCCTCAACCTTTCGCGACTTCCTTTGCAAACGTGTCGCGCAGACCGATGGTGCGCGAAAACACCGGCTTGCCCGGCGTCGAGTCCTTGTCGCGCACGAAATAGCCCTGGCGCTCGAACTGCATCGGCTCGGTCGAATTGCTCTCCGCGACCGATGCCTCGATCCGCGCATCGGACAAGATCTCCAGCGACTGCGGGTTGAGATCGGCCGCGAAATTCGAGGCGTCCGGGCTCGGATTGGAGAACAGCTGGTTGTAGATGCGGATTTCAGCAGGCTTCGACGTCGCTGCCGGCAGCCAGTGCATCGTCGCCTTGACCTTGCGGCCATCGGGCGCGTTGCCGCCCTTGGTCGCGGGATCGTAGGTGCAGCGCAGCTCCACCACCTCGCCTGCGTCGTTCTTGATCACGCCGGTGCACTTGACGAAATAGGCATAGCGCAGCCGCACCTCGTTGCCTGGCGACAGGCGGAAGAATTTCTTCGGCGGGTTCTCCATGAAGTCGTCGCGCTCGATATAGAGCTCGCGGCCGAAGCTGATCTTGCGCGTGCCGGCGCTGGGGTCATCCGGGTGGTTGATCGCCTCGAGCTCCTCGACCTGCCCCTCCGGATAGTTCTCGATCACCACTTTCAGCGGCTTCAGCACCGCCATGCGGCGCTGCGCCGTGCGGTTTAGTTCCTCGCGGATGCAGAACTCGAGCATGCCGACGTCAACCACGCTGTTGGCCTTGGCGACGCCGATGCGCCTGACGAATTCGCGCAGCGCGGCCGGCGGCACGCCGCGGCGGCGCATCCCCGCGATGGTCGGCATGCGCGGATCGTCCCAGCCCGCGACATGGCCGTCGCGAACGAGCTGGGTCAGCACGCGCTTCGACAGCAGCGTGTAAGTCAGGTTCAGCCGCGCGAACTCGTACTGGTGCGGCTTCGAGGGCACCGGCAGCTTCTCGATGAACCAGTCATAGAGCGGGCGGTGGTCCTCGAACTCCAGCGTGCAGATCGAGTGCGTGATGCCCTCGATCGCATCCGACTGGCCGTGGGCATAATCGTAGCTCGGATAAATGCTCCATTTGGTGCCGGTGCGCGGATGATGCGCATGCAGGATGCGATACAGCACGGGGTCGCGCAGATTGATGTTGCCCGCGGCCATGTCGATCTTGGCCCGCAGCACGCGCGCCCCGTTCGGGAATTCGCCGGCCTTCATGCGGCGGAACAGCTCGAGATTCTCCTCCACCGTGCGCTCGCGGAACGGCGAGTTCCTGCCGGGCTCGGTCAGCGTGCCGCGCGTGAGGCGGATCTCCTCCTGGGTCTGGTCGTCGACATAGGCGAGACCGTCGCGGATCAGCTGCTCCGCCCATTCATAGAGGCGATCGAAATAGTCGGAGGCGAAGAACAGGTTCTTGCCCCAGTCGAAACCGAGCCAGCGCACGTCGGCCTGGATGGAGTCGATATATTCCTGTTCTTCCTTGATCGGATTGGTGTCGTCGAAGCGCAAATGGCAGCGGCCTGGAAACTCCTGCGCGATGCCGAAATTGAGTGCGATCGACTTGGCGTGGCCGATATGCAGATAGCCGTTCGGCTCCGGCGGGAACCGGGTCACGATCTCCTTGTACTTGCCCTGATCGAGATCGGCCTGGATGATGTCACGAATGAAATCGCGCCCAACCTCAGTCGCCACCGGTTCTGTCATTACGAAAATCCTGTAGGGAAATCAGCGGTTCTTCTGCCAAATTCGTGTGGCCGCGCCAAGGCCCACGAGGTCCGCCGACGGGCTTTAGTTATGTCCCGTTCCTGCTATACACCACCGCTTCCCATGCATAGGCCCTGCCAAGAATGACCGATTCCGTCGTCACGCGCTTCGCTCCCTCGCCGACCGGCTTCCTCCATATCGGAGGCGCCCGCACGGCGCTGTTCAACTGGCTCTATGCGAAGAAGCACGGCGGCAAGATGCTGCTGCGGATCGAGGACACGGACCGCGAGCGCTCCACCGAGGCCGCCATCGCTGCCATACTCGATGGACTCAAATGGCTTGAGCTCGGCTGGGACGGCGAGGTCATCTACCAGTTCGCCCGCGCCGCCCGCCACCGCGAGGTCGCCGAGCAGCTGCTCGCCGACGGCAAAGCCTATCGCTGCTACGCCACGGCCGAAGAACTCGCCGCCATGCGCGAGAAGGCGCGCGCAGAGGGCCGTACCCGCCTCTATGACGGCCTATGGCGCGACCGCGACCCGGCGACCGCCCCGACCGATGTGAAGCCCACCATTCGCCTGCGCGCGCCGCAGACCGGCGAGACCGTGATCGAGGACCAGGTCCAGGGCCGCGTGGTCTGGCAGAACGAGAACCTCGACGACCTCGTGCTTCTGCGCGGCGATGGCAATCCGACCTACATGCTCGCAGTGGTCGTGGATGATCACGACATGGGCGTCACCCATGTCATTCGCGGCGACGACCATCTGATCAACGCCGCCCGCCAGAAGCAGATCTACGATGCGATGGGCTGGACGCTGCCGAGCATGTCCCACATCCCCCTGATCCACGGCCCGGACGGCTCGAAGCTGTCGAAGCGCCACGGCGCGCTCGGCGTCGATGCTTATCGCGCCATGGGCTACCTCCCGGCGGCGCTGCGTAACTACCTCGTCCGGCTCGGCTGGAGCCATGGCGACCAGGAGATCTTCTCGACCGAGGAGATGATCGCAGCGTTCGACCTCGCCGGCGTCGGCCGCGCCGCCGCCCGCTTCGATTTCGCCAAGCTGGAAAACCTCAACGGCCATTACATCCGTCATGCCGACGATCAATCACTCGTGAAGATGTTCGAAGATGTGCTCGATCACGTCGTGCCCAGCCGCGACGAGATCAAGGCCAAGTTAAACGACAACACGCGGGCGCAGCTCCTGAAGGCCATGCCGGCCCTGAAGGAGCGCGCCAAGACGCTGATCGAGCTGATCGATGGCGCCTACTTCATCTTTGCCGACCGCCCGTTGCAGCTCGATGCCAAGGCGCAGGCGCTGCTGACAGCCGAGAACCGCAAGCTGATCGGCCAGCTTCATTCCGCGCTGGAGAAAGTCGAGACATGGAGCGGCGCCAGCACGGAAGCTGCGCTGCGCAGTTTTGCCGAGGAAAATAGTCTCAAGCTCGGCGCGGTCGCCCAGCCCTTGCGGGCCGCACTGACGGGGCGGACCACCTCGCCTGGTATTTTTGAGGTTTTGGAGGTCCTTGGACGCCAGGAAAGCCTGGGCCGGCTTAAAGATCAGTCTACGACGTAAGTCGACCATGCGTGCGGTGATCTTGCAGCGCACACAGCAATAATATACCCATCTCCCCGTACATTCTGGAACATCCGGCCTGCCCCCCAACGATCTCCTTTGGGGCTCCGGCTCCGGCCCGTTTCACCACACATCGGGGACCTACGATGGACGCAAAACCAAGCAATAAGACCGCCACGCTGACGGTCGGAAACAAGAATTACGATCTTCCGATCCTCAGCGGCAGCGTCGGGCCTGATGTCATCGATATCGGTAAGCTCTACGGCCAGTCCGGCCTGTTCACGTATGACCCGGGCTTCACCTCGACGGCGAGTTGCCAGTCTAAGATTACCTATATCGACGGTGACGCGGGCGTGCTGGAATACCGCGGCTACCCGATCGAGCAGCTTGCCGAGCACGGCGACTTCCTGGAGACCTGCTACCTCCTGCTCTACGGGGACCTGCCCACCGCCGCGCAGAAGAAGGATTTCGACCACCGCGTGACGCATCACACAATGGTGCACGAGCAGATGGCTCGCTTCTTCCAGGGCTTCCGCCGCGACGCCCACCCGATGGCGATCATGGTGGCGGCCGTCGGCGCGCTCGCCGCGTTCTATCACGATAGCACCGACATCAACGATCCGAAGCAGCGCATGATCGCTTCCATGCGCATGATCGCGAAGATCCCGACGCTGGCGGCAATGGCCTACAAGTACACGGTCGGCCAGCCCTTCATCTATCCGAAGAACTCGCTCGGCTTCGCCGAGAACTTCCTGAACATGTGCTTCGCGGTGCCCTGCGAGGACTACAAGGTGAGCCCGGTTCTCGCCGACGCGCTGGAGAAGATCTTCATCCTGCACGCCGACCACGAGCAGAACGCCTCGACTTCCACGGTGCGCATCGCCGGCTCCTCCGGCGCCAACCCGTTCGCCTGCATCGCGGCGGGCATCGCCTGCCTCTGGGGCCCGGCGCATGGCGGCGCCAACGAAGCCGCGCTCAACATGCTCTACGATATCGGCACGGTCGATAAGATCCCCGAGTTCATCGCCAAGGTGAAGGACAAGAACTCTGAAGTCCGCCTGATGGGCTTCGGGCACCGCGTCTACAAGAACTACGATCCGCGCGCCAAGATCATGCAGAAGATGTGTCACGCCGTGCTCAAGGAGACCGGCCATGGCGAGGATCCGATGCTGAAGGTGGCAATGGAGCTCGAGAAGATCGCGCTCAGCGACCAGTACTTCATCGAACGCAAGCTCTATCCGAACGTCGATTTCTATTCGGGCATCACGCTGAAGGCGATGGGCTTCCCGGTCTCGATGTTCACCGTGCTGTTCGCGGTCGCCCGCACCGTCGGCTGGATCAGCCAGTGGAGCGAGATGATCGAGGACCCGCATCAGAAGATCGGTCGTCCGCGCCAGCTCTACACCGGCGTCGCCAAGCGCGACTACGTGCCGATCGCCAACCGCCAATAAGTTCGAACCATCACGGCTTTCGAAACGGCGCCATCTCACAATGGCGCCGTTTTTGTTCGGCCATCCACGATGGCGCGCCCATCACTGAGCGCACCATCGGCAGCGAGGTTTCCCACCGGTACAAACTTGCTGCCTCGCACAACAACAAGTCGGCGCATCGGAGCGGTAATCGCTTGACAGCCGAAACGCTCCGCGCGCAAATTCTTACACTAAGTAAGAATGACGACTGGGATGGAAATGCCGGAGCAGCCGAGAAGTCGGCGGCAGACGCGCGCTGCCATTTTGACTCACTTGCTGCAGTCGGGCGGCTCGTTTCGGCCGCCGCTGGCGAAGGCGGTGCGCCTGTCCGAGGCGAGCCTGTCGCGCATCCTGCTCGACCTCAAGGCCGAACGCCTGATCGAGGAAGTGCGGCGCCCTGCCCCTTACGTCGGCGGCCCGACGGGCCTCGTGTCCCTCGACGGCTCGGTGGCGCTCGCAGCTGTTGAGCTGACCGCCCAATGGCTCAGCGTCGGCGTCGGCGGTCTCTCCGGCGAGCTGCATTACACCGAGCGCCTGCCGTTGCCGAAAGCGCCGACGGTCGAGACGGTCGGCCGCGTGTTCCGCGAAGCGATGACATTGCTGCGCGACTGGACGCGCCGCCGCCACATCACACTGTCACAGATCGGCGTCTCCATTCCGGGCCTTGGCCGCTTGACCATATCCGGCAATCCGATCATCCCCTGCGACGTCGGGCGCATCAGCGGCCTGATCGGCGAGATGTTTGCCGGCGTGCCGCTGGAATTCACCAATTCCGTGGTGGCGCACGCCACCTTTCACCGCTGCCGCACGCAGAACTATCCATTCAGCGGCACGCATCTGTTCGTCTTTGTCAGCCATGGCGTTGCCGGCGCGTGGATGGATGACCCGACTGAAGCCGATGCACTCCAGCCGGTCGAACTGGGCCACATGGTATTTGGACCGGACGGACCGCGCTGCCGCTGCGGCCATCTCGGCTGTGTCGAGGCCTATACTTCGCTCGCCGCCTTGGCCGAGCTCCTCGACATCTCCGACGCCGAATTGCTCCAGCCCGGCAGCCAATGGGTGCACACGATCCCGCGCTCGGGGCGGGTGCGCCAGGAGTTGCGGCGGCGGCTGTTCCGGCTTGGCCTTGCGATCGGCAACACGCTGAACGTGAAGCCATGCGATGGCGTCGCCATCAGCGGCTGGCCATCGCTTCTCTCCGACGACGATCGCAATGCCGTGGTCGAGGGGATCGACGCCTGCCTGCTGGGCGGCCGGACATTGGCGCAAGTGTCCATCGCTTTCGTGCCACCCTCGACCGGCAACGATCCGCAGGCTGCCCTCGCTTTCGCCGCCTTTTGCCTGGCCAGCCGCGGCGGCATGCCCGCCACATCGAGGGAGGCCGCCTGACATGCGCCAAGTCGTTCGGCCTCAACGCGCAAAGCACCTAAAACGGAGGAACTTGCCATGCCGATCACAACAACAAGGCGTCGTCTGCTCGCTGGATCTGCCGCCGCGCTCGCGCTGCCGGCCTTTGCCCGCGCGCAAGGCGCGGTCAAGCCGCGCCTGACCGCGATCTCGCAATGGTCCGCAGGCAGCGATGGGGCGGCTATCACCGCGCTCGGCAAGAAATTCGAGGAGAAAGGCGGGGTTTGGCAGCACTCGCCAGTCCCCGGGTTCACCACCGAGATGATGAACAAGCTACGCGCTCAGATCATGGCCGGCGATCCACCGGCCTGTTCGCAGCTCAAGGGCCCGGAGATTGCGGCCTGGTCGAAGATTGCTCCAACCGTCAATCTCGACGACCTTGTTGCGGCCGTCGGCTACGAAAAGGTTGTCGCTCCTGATCTTGCACGACTGCACAAGCCGGGCGGCAAATGGATTGCACTGCCGCTGCAGATCTACAGCACCAACATGCTGTTTCTCTCCAAGCGCGCGATGGACAAGGCCAAGGCCGGCAAGATCCCCGTCACATGGACCGACTTCAACGACCTTGCCGAAAAAATGAAAGCGGGCGGCGTCACTTATCCCATCGCTAACGGTGGTACCCGCCCCGACGATGGCCAGAAATTCGAGGCCGCTCTCGCCGGCATCAGTCCCGCCTCCTACCGCGCAGCCATCATGAATCTTGACGAGAAGGCATTGAAGGGGCCCGAGGTAGGCGCTGCCTTCGCACAGGTGCGCAAGATCGCCGACTGGATGGATCCCAACGTCGGTGCTCAACACTTTTCGACCAACCTGAAGCGCTTCGTCGACGGCGACATGGGCATGATGATCATGGGCGGGTGGGCACAGGGCGTGTTGCGCAACGCCGGTTTCAAGTTCGACGACTTCATCATCGCCCCTGGCCCGAGCGACAATACCAAGCCGGTCTTTCTGTTGAATGCCGATGCGTTCATATTCTGGCAGCGCAAGGAGCCCGACCTCCAAGCCGGCCAGACGCTGATGGCCCAGCTCGTCATGGATCCAGCGATCCAGACGATGTATTCGCAGATTACGGGATCGATACCCGTGCGCACCGATGTCGATCTTTCCGGTGAAGGCTGGTCGGATGGTCAACGGCGGACCGCAGCAGCTCTGAAAGACGCTATCGCCAGCAATCAGGCGGTCCTGAGCCTCGCGCACAATATGGCGCAGGAGAACGGTATGACCGCTGCGATGATCGACGTGATCACCGAATATGTGAAGAACAAGACGATCAAGCCGGAGCAGGCGGTCACCCGCCTCGCCGAGGCCGTCGAGGGCGCGCGTTGATCGATACCGTCTCCATAGCAACGCGGCCCGTCCGGCCGGCGATTGCGGGCGCGCTGCGCCGGCTGCCTGAATATCTGATGATCTGGGTGCCGCTGCTGCTGTCCGCTCTGCACCTCGTGTCGTTCTCGCTGTGGACGATCTGGATTTCTTTCACGCCATCCACTCTGGTCCCGGTCTCGGGCTGGGTGGGTTTGCGCAACTACACGGCGGTCGCGGCATCGCGGAATTGGCAGATCGCCTTCGATAATCTCCTACTGTTCGGCAGCGCTTTCGTGCTGCTGAGCGTGGTGACCGGGCTTGTCCTTGCGATCCTGCTCGACCAGCGCATTCGCGGCGAGAACCTGCTGAGATCCATCTTCCTCTACCCCCTTGCGGTGTCGTTCGTGGTGACGGGCACGGTCTGGAGCTGGTTGCTCAGTCCTGGCATCGGGATCCAGAAACTGGTGCACGATCTCGGCTGGACCTCCTTCAAGTTCGATTGGCTGATTGACCGCGACATGGCCATCTGGACCATTGTCATCGCCGCGATCTGGCAATCCTCCGGCTTTGCCATGGCGCTCTTTCTTGCCGGCCTCAGATCTGTCGACGCCGACATCATCAAGGCCGCGCAGATCGACGGTGCCGGTCCGATCCGAATCTACCGGCGCGTCATTTTGCCGACGCTGTGGCCGATCACCATCACCGTGATCGTGGTGCAGCTGCAGTTTGCGATTTCGGCCTTCGACCTCGTCCGCGCGCTCACCAACGGCGGACCGGGAATCGCGACCCAGCTGCCGGCCCTTGTCGTCTACGACCTGATGTTCCAGCGCAGCCTGCTCGGCCGGGGGGCGGCGGCGGCGGTGCTGATGTTGCTCATTCTTCTCGCGGTCCTGCTGCCCTATGCAGCGTGGCGTTATGTCCAGCGGCGGCGTGCTATTCATGCGTGACAGAACCTTCGCACCAAGTCGGATATCGATCTATCTCATCGTATTGCTGATCGCGGCGGCATGGCTCACGCCGTTGGTCGTTGTCGTGCTGAACTCGCTCCGCACCAATGAGGAAATCGCGCAGGCCTCGATGATCGGCTGGCCGAAACACTGGGCTTGGAGCAATTACGCCACTGCCTGGAGCGGATTCTGCGTGGCCGAGACCTGCGCCGGCATCAGACCGTACATGCTGAACTCGGCATTCATCACGATTCCCGCGACGATTTTCTCGACCATGCTCGGTGCGATCGCCGGCTACGCCGTGTCGCTCTGGCGTTTTCGCGGAGATACCTGGATCTACGGCATCGTGACCCTCGGCCTCTTCCTTCCCCAGCAGATGCGATTGCTGCCCTGGACAATCGTGCTGCGGGACATCGGTCTCATCAACACGCTGACGGGCCTCGTGCTGATTCACACGATCCAGGGGCTGTCCTTCACCACGTTGTTCTGCCGAAACTACTATGCCGCCGTGCCCCATGAATTGATCAGGGCCGCGCGCATCGATGGGGCCGGGTTCTTTCGCATTTTCTGGCGCATCATTCTGCCGCTCTCGGCTCCCATCCTGATCGTCACCGTGATCTGGCAGTTCACGCACATCTGGAACGAGTTTCTCTATGGCGTGACGTTCACAAGCGGCCAACAGCAGCCGGTCACGGCCGCTCTCATCGCGCTGTCTGCTGCAGTCGCAGATATCCCGCAGCACGGCGTGCAGAGCGCGGCGGTGATCATCGCAGCCCTGCCCACTTTGTTGATCTATCTCCTCGGCGGCAGGTACTTCGTGCGCGGCCTTACCGCCGGCGCAGTGAAATGATGGATTTGTCATGGCAGCACTGAGCATTCGCGCCCTGTCCAAGCGGTACGCCAACCTCGAGGTACTGAAGGGCGTCGATCTCGACATCGAGAGCGGCGAGTTCACGGTCCTCGTCGGGCCATCCGGCTGCGGCAAGTCCACGCTGCTCAACATCGTCGCCGGGCTCGACCGACCGAGCGCGGGGACGATCGAGATTGGCGGGCGCATCGTCAACGACATCCCGCCCAAGGACCGCGACATCGCCATGGTGTTCCAGTCCTACGCGCTCTATCCGTCGATGACCGTGCGCCAGAACATCACCTTCGGCATGGAATGCCGCCATGTGCCGAAGACCGAGCAGGAGAAGGCGGTCGCGAACGTGGCGAAGCTGCTCCAGATCGAGCCGCTGCTCGGCCGCAAGCCGTCGCAATTGTCCGGCGGCCAGCGCCAGCGTGTGGCGATGGGGCGGGCGCTGGTGCGCAATCCCCTGCTCTTCCTGTTCGACGAGCCGCTGTCCAATCTCGACGCCAAGCTGCGCGTCGAAATGCGGATGGAGATCAAGCGGCTGCACCAGCGGATCGGCGCCACCATCGTCTATGTCACCCACGACCAGATCGAAGCGATGACCATGGCGACGCGGATCGCCGTGATGCATCAGGGTAGCGTGCAGCAATTCGCCGACCCCGATACCGTGTACCGCTACCCGGCCAATCTGTTCGTCGCGCGTTTCATGGGTTCGCCGCCAATGAATACCATGCCGGCACGGCTCGAGAACGGGAATGACGGGCCGGTGGTCGTGATCGGCGCCGGGCGGCCGGAGGAGGTTCGTCTTCGCCTTCGAGGATATGACGCCGCGGCATCCTTCGTCGGTCGCGAGGTGGTGTTTGGCATCAGGCCGGAATGCATTGCCGAAGGCAGCCGCGCATTTTCCGGCGACGCGCCTGTCCTCGTCGACGCGCCGGTAGAGATGGTCGAGCCGACTGGAGCCGAGACCATGGTGTTGCTGCGGCTCGGGGGCGAGCCCGCGATGGCGCGCGTCTCGCCCGATATCCGCCCCGCGCCCGGCGCGTCCGCCTCCTTTGCGCTCGACACGCGCCGTATTTGCCTTTTCGACCCCGAAACGGAGCGACTGATCGCATGACGAAGACCACCTATTCCGGCCTGGCGGGCCGCGTGGTGTTGATTACCGGCGGCGCCAGCGGCATCGGCGCCGCCTTCGTACGGGCTTTCGCGGCCCAGGGGGCCCACGTCGCCTTCCTTGACATCGATACGAATGCCGGTGAAACGCTGGTGCGGGAAGTGGCGGCAGCGCGCGGGACCACGCCGCTGTTCGTGCCCTGCGATCTCCTGCACATCGACGCCTTGCGCACCGCGATGGCAGAGGTCCACCGTTCGCTCGGCGACGCCGCCGTTCTCGTCAACAACGCCGCCAACGATCAACGCCAGGTTCTCTCCGAGGTAACGCCGGCCGAGTTCGACTGGATGATCGGTGTCAACCTCAAGCACGTCTTCTTCGCAGCACAGGCGGTGGTGCCGCAGATGCAGGCGCGCGGCGGCGGCTCGATCATCAACATGTCGTCCATCGCCTGGATGCGTGGCGCACCGGCGCTGCCGGCCTATGCCGCGGCGAAAGCAGCGATCGTCGGCTTCACCAACTCGCTGGCCCGGCTGGTCGGGCCCGACCGCATTCGCGTCAACGCGATCGCGCCGGGCATGGTGATCACCGAGCGCCAGCGCCGGCTGTGGTATCCGGACGAGCAGGCCATCGCCGAGGTGCGCGCGCGTCAGGCGGTTCCCGATGCGGTGACACCCGACGACATCGCCAACATGGCGCTGTTCCTCGCCTCGGACGAAAGCCAGCGTATCACGCGTCAATGTTTCCAGGTCGACGGCGGCCTCGGCTAGCTCGCCCGAGTGCCTTTGCGCATCGTCGCGAGCACGATGTCGGCGGCGAGCACGCTCGGCGACTTGTTGCCGGTCGACATGACCTGATCGAGCCGGGCGAACGCTTCGACCTGCTCCCGTCGCAGCGGCGAATCCGTCAGCAGGGTAGCGAGGGCCGTTGCCAGCTTCTCCGGCGTGCAGTCCTCTTGCAGGAACTCGCGGATCACATCCTTGCCGATCACCAGATTGGCGAGGATCACCGAGGAGACCCGGATCGCGCGGCGCAGGATGAAGGCCTCGATCGCGCCGACGCGATAGGCCGTCACCATCGGAATGCCCGACAGCGCGAGCTCGAGCGTCACCGTGCCGGACTTCGCCAGCGCCGCGTGGGCAATGCGGAAAGCGGCGCGCTTGTCGTTCTCGCCGATCACGATTTGCGGCTTGACCGGCCAATTCGCGATGCCCTCGCGGATGGTGGCTTCGAGGTGCGGCATGGTCGGCAGCATCAGCTCGAACGCGCGCCCGTCCGCCTGCAAGCGGCCGAGTGCTGCACCGAACACGTCGAGGTGATGCCGGATCTCGCTGCGGCGGCTGCCGGGCAGCACCAGGAGCACCGGCGGCTCGCCGTCGCGGCGCGCCTGCTCCTCCGCGTTCGGCCGCAGCGACGCCAATTGCTCGACCAGGGGATGGCCGACATAGCTGCATGGCGGCCCGCCGAGCTTGCGGTATTCCTCCGGCTCGAACGGCAAAAGACCGAGCACATGGTCGACATAGCCGAGCATGGTCCGCGCCCGTCCCGGCCGCCACGCCCAGAGCTGCGGCGAGACGTAATCGACGACCGGGATCGCGTGATTGCGGGCACGCACGCGGCGGGCGACGCGATGGGTGAAATCGGGGCTGTCGATGATGACGAGCGCGTCGGGCGCGGCCTCTAGCACGGCGTCCGCCGTCTTGCGGATCAGCCGCAGGATTTTCGGCAATTGCTGAACGACGGCGGCAAAGCCGACGATCGACAGCTCTTCGATCGGAAACAGCGTCTCGAGCCCCTCGCGCGCCATGGTGCGGCCGCCGACGCCGACGAACTCAACGCCGTCGCCGAGCCGCTGGCGCAGCACCTTCATCAAGGCGCTGCCAAGCCGGTCGCCGGATTCCTCCGTGGCGATCAGGAAGATCTTGCGCTTGCGATCGCGGCCCTGCATCACGCCGGCAGGCCGATGACAAAGAGGTATTTTGCGTCGGCGAGCGCAATCATCGCCTGCGGCTCGGCGGCGATGGTGTTGCCTGCGACGACAGCGATGCCGGCAAGGCCGGCCTTGGCAACACCCTCGATGGTGCGCGGGCCGATCGTCGGCAGGTCGAAGCGCAGGTCCTGGCCGCTCTTCGGCGCCTTCACCAGCACGCCGCGGCCCCTGGCCGCGCGGATGCGACCCTCCTCACGCAGCCGCGCGACACGCGCGAGCAGCGCGTCAGTGCCCTCGATGTCCTCGATCGCCACGACATGACCGTCGATCACCACCGCGGCCTGCCCGATGTCGAACGGACCGAGCGCGCTCAGCACCGCCCGCCCGCGCTCGATGTCGGTCTTGCTGGTGTCACTCGGCCAAGCGCGGCTGATGCAGCCCTCGGGCATCAGGAGATCGGGCGCGACGTCCTTGATGCCGACCATGCGAAAGCCGTCCTGCTCGAGCATGCGGCCGACGCCGGACAGCAGATGATCGTCGCCGCCGCGGAAGGCGCGAATGACGTTGCCGAGCAGGCGCAGCGTCTTGACGTCGAACCGGATCTCGGACAGCGAAGGGCGGACCAATGTGCCGATGAAGATCAGGTCGCTGCAGCCTTCTTCGCGAAACAGCCGCATCGCGCGGCCGAGCTGGCCGACCGAGATCCAGCGGTGGCGGAATTTCTCGACCCGCGCCGGATCGCAGGCCCCGCGCAGCGGAAACAGCACCGGCGTGATGCCGCGCGCCGCAAGCGATTCGGCGACCGCGAACGGCATGGCGCCGCCGCCGGCGACGATGCCGACCGGCGAGGAAACCTCCGCAGCCGCCGATGTCATGCCCGCGGCCATCCCAGGATCACTTCGCGATGGCGGGAAGACAGAGCGGGCGCTTGCCCTTGCCGATGAAGTCGAGGATCTCGGCGATCGCAGGGTCTTCGCCCGCGAGCGGCCGCGCCGCCTCCAGCCGCTCGGCGAACGTGCCGGGACCATGGAAGAGTTTTTGGTAGAACCCACGCACGGTTGCAAGCCGCTGCCTGGTGAACTTGCGCCGCTTCATGCCGATCAGATTGAGGCTCTCCAGGACCGCATATTGGCCGTTGACCAGCCCGTATGGGATGACGTCGTCGCGGACACCGCACACGCCGCCGACCATGACATAGGGGCCGACGCGCGTGAACTGGTGCACCGCCGACAGGCCGCCGATATAGACGGCGTCGCCAATCTCGCAATGACCGCCGAGTGTCGCTGACGTCGCGAAGATCACGTTGTCGCCGACCACGCAATCATGGCCGACATGGCTGCTGTTCATGAAATAGCCGCCGTTGCCGACTCGCGTCAGCCCTCCACCCTTGATCGTGCCGACATTCATCGTCGCGCCTTCCCGGATGGTGCAGCCGGAACCGATCTCGAGTTTCGTCGGCTCGCCCTTGTAGCTGAGATCCTGCGGGGCGCCGCCCAGCACTGCAAAGGGCGAGATCACGCAGCCATCGCCGAGCGAGGTGTGGCCGATGACGGTGACGTGTCCGATCAGCTTGCAGTTCGCGCCGATGACGACGTTCGGGCCGATGATGCAATAGGGTCCGATCTCGCTGCCATCGCCAATCACCGCGCCGTCCGCGATCCGTGCGGTGGGATCAATCTTGCTCATCAAGCCAATCTTACTCGTCAAGAAGGTCAGGTTATGTATTGAAGTCGCTCGGTTTTCGGGTGGTTAGCGCGACTATGCCCGATCTGTCCAGTGACGTATCATCTCGCCGTGTTTCATGTGCTGGATGAGGCGGCCTACCCGGCTCGTCAGCAAGTTCATGCGGAGATTCAGCGATCGTGGTCAGAGCCCTTGCATTGTTGCTCGCACAGCTCGTGGCCACACCGGTCGTCTCCGAGACGATCGAGACCGACCAACGCGGCCCCGTGGATCTGGCGACATTCGAATGCCGCGACATCAACCGCAGCACGATGCTTCAGCGCGTCTGCTACGACCGGGCGCGGCAGGACCTCGTCGTCGCCATCAACGGCAGGTACGATCGTTATTGCGGCGTGGCGGCGGAGACGGTCGAGGGCCTTCTGGGCGCACCGTCCATGGGCCAGTTCTTCAACCGCAATATCAGCCGCGAGGTGGCCGGCAGCCGCTACGACTGCCGGGCATGACGAGAGCGCTCAGTCCGTCAGCATGGCGCCGACATCGGCTTCCGCAACCACCTGCCCGTTGACCTTGGCGTCCCCGTGAAACCACCACATGGCTTTGCGGCGGCCGAGCGAGCGCATGTGATATTCGATGGTATCGCCGGGCAGCACGGGCTTGCGGAACTTGCACTTGTCGATGGTGAGGAAGTAGACCGCCCGCGGCTTCTCGGTACCCTCGACCGACTTGATGCCGATCACGCCAGCGGTCTGCGCCATCGCCTCGATCATCATGACGCCCGGATAGACCGGGCGCTCGGGGAAGTGCCCCTGGAAGGCCGGCTCGTTGAACGTGACGTTCTTGATGCCGATGCCGCTGTAATCGGCGCGGATGTTGATCACGCGGTCGATCAAGAGCATCGGAAAGCGGTGCGGCAGGGTCTGCAGGATTGCATTGATATCTACCAGCTCGAACTTAACAGGCGATTCCTGCGTCATTCCCGTCCCTCGTCCTTCGGATCGACCTTGCTGTCGCGCACCAGACGCTCCACCGCGATGATCTCCTTGAACCATTGCTTGGTCGGTTTGGCAAAAAAACCACCCCAGCGTCCGCCCGGCGGGATGTCGTCCTTGACGCCGCTCATCGCGGTGACCTGGGCTCCATCGCCGATCTTGAGGTGGTTGTTGATGCCAACCTTTGCTCCGAGCGCCACGTTGTCGCCGATGGTCAGGCTACCCGCCAGCCCGATTTGAGCCGCCAGCAGGCAATTCCGGCCGATGGTCACATTGTGGCCGATCTGGACCTGATTGTCGATTTTGGTGCCCTCCCCGATCACGGTGTCGCGCAAGGAGCCGCGATCGATGGTGGTGCCGGCGCCGACCTCCACATTGTTCTGGATCAGCACGCGGCCGGTCTGCGGCACCTTCAGGTGGCCTTCGGGACCGAAGAAGATGAAGCCGTAGCCGTCCTGGCCGATGGAGCAGCCCGCGTGGATCAGCACGTCATTGCCGATCAGGGCGCACTGGATGGCGGTACGGGCGCCGACATTGCAGTCCCGGCCGATCTTGACGCCGGGGCCGATCACCGCTCCGACGCCGACCACGGTGCCGCTGCCGATCTCGACGTCCGGGCCGATCACGGCGAGGGGATCGATGATCACGCCGTCTTCGAGCCGGGCCGTGGGATCGATGATGGCGGACGGCGCGATGCCGTCATTGCCGATCCAGGATTGCGGCCTGAGCGCATCGCCATGCCATTCCCGGGCGAGCCTGACGAAGGCGCGGAAAGGCTGCGCCACCCGCAGCACGGCCACATGCGCGGGGACCTGGGCTTCAAATCGGGGACTCACCAGGCACGCCCCGGCCTTGGTCGCCTTCAACTCATCGGCGTATTTCAGGTTGTCGAAGAACGCCAGATGCATCGGTCCGGCTTCGTCGAGCGACGCCAGGCCCGTGATGGTGTCGTTACCTCTCGCGGGGTCGACCAGCTGCGCCTTGGCCAGCGCAGCAATGTCGGCCAGCGCTGAGGCAGGCGGTTTTGTGAAGAAGGTCGGCTGCGCCATTCCACCCCGTCGCGGTCCGGCTTCGGCATGAAGCGGCCAAGCCGCATCATGCCTCATCTCCAGGATTGGCACGATCCCTTTCGGAAACCGGCTCCAGTAATCCGGATCGTGCCGTGCTGATCGAATTAGAACGTGGTGCCGCCGCCGAACCGGAACTCCTGCGTGCGGTCGTACTTGCCCTTGCTGAGCGGCACGGCGTAGTCGAAGCGCAGCGGACCGAACGGCGACTGCCAGATCAGGCCGACACCGACCGACGAACGGATCACCTTGCTGTCGTCATACACGAGCCCGGTGCAGGTTCCGGTGCTCGACGGATTGACCGTCGACGGGATACAGCCCGGCACATTGACCTCGTTGGTAGCGGTCCAACTCGTCGGTCCCTTATAATCGTAGAGACCGCCGGCGTCGGCATAGACCGCGCCCTTCAGACCCACTTCCTTGGGCAGGAACCAGAACGGCATCTGCAATTCGAGCGAAGCGCCCCAATATTTGGTGCCGCCGAGCGCGTCCTGCGTACCGAAAGGATTCAGATCGCGCGGGCCGATGCCGTTCGGGGCAAAGCCGCGGACGAGGTTCGGGCCCATTTGGAAGTGGTCGAGCATCCGCAGATCATCGTTGATCTTGGTCAGAATACCGCCCTGGAGACGGACGATTCCGACGATATCGGACACGAGCGGGGCGTAGTACTTTCCGTCCGCCACGGTCTTCAGATAGCTGACGTCGCCGCCGACGCCGGCGAAATCCTGCCGGAAGTCGATGAGCAGACCGTCGGTCGGGTTCTTGTTGTTGTCCAGCGTGTTGTAAGTGAGCGTGTAGCCGAGCGCCGAGGTCAAGGTCTTGCCGTTGGCAAGCTCCTTGCGCACCGGGAGCGAGGCTTCACCGTCACTGTAGCAGCCGAGGCCGTTGGTCGAGCTCAGGTCGAGCGGCGGGATCTGCGACGCGGCGAAGGCCGGGCTCGGGTTGAACGCCGAGGTGCCCAGATTGTTGTTACAGTTCGCCAGGTAGCTCGGCAGCGTGATTTCCTGCTGGTAGATCGAGTAGCGCAGCTGGAGCGACAGATCTTCACGCAAGGAGAAGCCGAGGCGCGGCGAGAAGCCGAGCGTCTTCGTGCCGTAGGAGATGTAGCTGTTTGAAAGCTGCTGGCGCTGATAGAGGTCGAGGCCGAGCGCGACGCGGTAGTCGAGCAGATACGGCTCGACGAACGACAGCGAGTAGCCGCGCGCATACTGGCCATAGGTCACCGCGGCCTTGGCGAACAGGCCGCGCCCGAGCAGATTGCGCTCGGAGACCGAGACCTCGGCCAGCGCGCCGTCGGTCGTGGAGTAGCCGCCCGAGATCGAGAAGTCGCCGGTCGATTTCTCTTCCATGTCGACGACCAGGATCACGCGGTCGCTCGACGAGCCGGGCTCCGTCGCGATCTTCACGCTCTTGAAGTAGTCGAGGTTCTTCAGCCGCCGCTCGGCGCGGTCGACCAGCGCGCGGTTATAGGCATCTCCTTCCGAGATGTCGAACTCGCGGCGGATCACGTAGTCGCGCGTGCGGGTGTTGCCGCGCAGGTTGATGCGCTCGATATAGGTGCGCGGGCCCTCGTCGATGTTGAAAACGACGGAGACGGTGTGCGCCTCGAAATTGCGGTCGCCGCCGGGACGAACGACTGCGAAGGCGAAACCGCGGCGCGAAGCCTCGATCTGCATCTCCTCGACCGACTTCTCGACCGATTCGACGTTGTAGAGCGAGCCGACATTGACACGCGAATAGCCCCGCATCGACGAAGGATCGAAGTTCGGAATGCTGGAGCGGAAGTCGACCGCGCCGACGCGGTATTGCGCGCCTTCCTCGATCTTGAAGGTGACGTTGAAGCCCTTCTTCTCCGGATCGTATTCGGTGAGCGCGGCCACGACCTGGACGTCGGCAAAGCCATGCTTGAGATAGAAGCGGCGGATCAGGTCGCGGTCGGCCTCGACGCGATCGGGATCGTAGATGTCCCCGCTGGCGAGGAAGCTCAGCAGGTTCGATTCGCGCGTCTTGATGACGTCGCGCAGCCGATAGGACGAGAACGCATTGTTGCCGACGAACTCGATCGACTTGACGCCGGTCTTGGCGCCCTCCTCGATCGTGAAGATCAGGTCGACGCGATTGTTCGGCTGCTCGATGATCTCGGGCGTGACGCGCACGTCATAACGGCCGGACCGCCGATAGATTTCGGCGATTCGCAGCGTGTCGGACTGCACCATGGCGCGGGAGAAGGTGCCGCGCGCCTTGGACTGGACTTCAGTGGTGAGCTGCTCGTCCTTGATCTTCTTGTTGCCCTCGAAGGCGACGCGCCCGATCACCGGGTTTTCCACCACGGAGACGATGATCTGGCCGCCGGGGCCGCGATTGATCCTGACGTCCTGGAACAGGCCGGTTTCGATCAACGCCTTGAGGCCGTCGTCGATGGCGCCTTGATCCAGGTGGCCGCCCGGACCCGGCTTGAAATAGGAGCGGATTGTCTCCACCTCGACACGGCGATTCCCCTGGACGGAAATCGACTGCACGGTCTGCGCGAGCGCAGACGAAGACACGAAAACAGCCCCAACCGGGGCAATCACCGGCGCGCCGAACATGATCAGGGTTGCGAGCAAGCCCCCCCGGAGTCGCAGTCCAAACTTCATCGCGCAACGCGCCCTTATCATTCCATACCAGACCCACCCAACACCGGTCTGGAAGATTCCCCAAGTTCAGGCCGCTTGTAGCCAATTTCCCGGACGCCGCAAACGGCCGAAAGCGCCGTGATTTCAATTTCATTGCAAGACGTTGCTCAACAGCAACGCCACAAAAAAGCCCGTATCAGGACGCCGCCATCCGAAGGATGTCGTTGTAGGTCGCAAACACCATCAGCATCAGCACCAAACCGAGCCCGATTCGGAACCCCATTTCCTGGGTCTGTTCGGACAGAGGCCGGCCGCGGACCACTTCTGCCGCGTAGAACATCAGATGGCCGCCATCGAGAAGCGGAATCGGGAACAGGTTCAGCAGACCGATCGACACGGACAGCACCGCACACAGATTGATCACGAACTGGAACCCGGCGCTGGCCGCCTGCCCCGACATCTTTGCGATTCCCAGCACGCCGCTGACCTCGTTGGGATTGCCGTTTCCGACGAACAACGAGCCCAGGAACTTGAAGGTGCTGGTGATGATGAACCAGACCTGCTCGACGCCGATCTTGAGCGCTTCGCCGACGCCCACGGGGGCGGTCGAAGCCTCACCGGCCTGCGACTTGTGCTCGACACCGAGCACACCGACGCGGTGGCGGTTGCCGAACGGATCTTTGCGCTCGAGCAGCGCCGGGGTCGCGGTCAGCGATACGATGGCGCCGTCGCGCTTGACCTGGAACGCAAGCGTTGAACCCGCACTCATCGCAACGATCCGCTGCATGTCGGCAAAGCTCTCGATCGGCTTGCCGTCGATCTGGACGACGACGTCACCAACCTTGAAGCCGGCGGCAGCCGCAGCGCCGTCGGCGACGACGCCGTCGACGCGCGCAATCGTGCTCGGCTTGCCGTAGTACAGCGCCATGCCGGCGAAGATCAGAGCGCCCAGGATGAAATTGGCGATGGGTCCGGCCGCGACGATGGCGGCGCGCGGGCCGACCTTCTTGTGATGGAAGCTGCCGGCGCGTTCCTCGGCCGTCATGGCCGCGAGCGTTTCGGCCGAGGGGGTCGAGGCCTCGCTCTCGTCACCGAAGAACTTGACGTAGCCGCCAAGCGGAATCGCGGAGATCTTCCAGCGGGTGCCGCGACGGTCGTTGAAACCGACCAGCTCGGGTCCGAAGCCGAGTGAAAAGGTTAAAACGCGAACGCCCGCCCAGCGCGCGACCAGGAAATGGCCGAGCTCGTGGAAGAACACGACGATGGTCAGGACGAACAGGAAGGGTACCGCGTAGCCGAGGAGCCCATGGCTCAACGTATTGAAACTATGGACGAAAAAGTCGATCATCGATTCCCCTCATCCAGCGCCGCAAGGCCCTGGCCCGAACTATCTAGGATGCCTTTAAGGCAATTTGAGGCAATAGGGCGGCAGCTCTATTTCGCGCAACATGGTCAACGGATATTGCGTCGTCAGCCGAGGTCATCGGCGCCTGATTCCCGCTGCGGATCCAGTCGTCCAGCGTCGCCTCGACCAGGCGCGCGATCGCACCAAACCGGATCTTGCCGGCAATGAAGGCGGCGACCGCGACCTCGTTGGCGGCGTTGTAGACGGTGGTCGCCCCCTTCCCGGTCCGGAGCGAATCGTAGGCTAGGCGGAGGCCCGGGAACCGCTCGAAATCCGGCGCCTCGAAGGTCAGCTCGCCGATCTTGGCCAAGTCGAGCTTGGCCGCCGGACCCTTGATGCGGTCGGGCCAGCCCAAGCAATGCGCGATCGGCGTCCTCATGTCGGGCGCACCGAGCTGCGCCACGACGGAGCAATCGGAAAACTCGACCATGCCGTGGATGATCGACTGCGGATGAACGAGCACGTCGATCTCGTCGGGCGCGAGCGCAAACAGATAGGACGCCTCGATCACTTCGAGCCCCTTGTTCATCATCGAGGCGGAATCGATCGTGATCTTCTGGCCCATGCTCCAATTTGGATGCTTCAGGGCCTGCTCGAGCGTGGCCTGCTCGATGTCGACAGGCTTCCAGGTCCGGAACGGGCCGCCCGAGGCGGTGATGATGACGCGCACGAGCTCGTCGCGATTGCCTGAGCTCAACGCCTGGAATAGCGCATTGTGTTCGGAATCGGCCGGCAGGATGCAGGCGCCGGCTTTTGCCGCGCGCTGCATGAAGAAATCGCCGGCGCAGACCAGACATTCCTTGTTGGCGAGCGCAACATGCGCACCGCGATCAACCGCGGCCAGCGCCGGCTTCAGCCCGGCGGCGCCGCTCACGGCCGCCATCACCCAGTCGGCCGGACGCGCACCGGCCTCGATCACCGCGCTTTCGCCGGCGCCGCATTCGGTGCTGGTGCCCGCCAGCGCAGCCTTGAGCTCGCCGAGCTTGGAGGTATCGGCGATCGCGACGTAGCGCGCGGAAAATTCCTTCGCGAGTTTGGCCAGCGCTGCGACATTGCCGTTCGCCGTCAGCGCCTCGACACGGTAGCGCTCGGGCGAGGCGCGAAGCAAATCCATCGTGCTGTCGCCGATCGAGCCGGTGGCGCCGAGAACCGTGATGCTGCGAACGTCGGACGCAGCAAGCCTGTTGTTTCGCAATGGGACTGCGCTCATATCCTCACCAAACCATAAGACCGCTTCCGGCGCTATGCACACCGTGGCGGAGAAAGCCGATAATCCATGCCGCCAAGATGGCGGCGACAAAGCCGTCCAGGCGATCCATAAGTCCGCCATGGCCGGGAATTAAGTGACTGGAATCCTTAACACCGAAGCGCCGCTTCACCGCGGATTCGAACAGATCGCCCAGAGCCGACACCACCGACAGGACAGCGCTGACGAGCAGCAATGGGGCCAGCTTTCCAAGCCCGCAGGCCGCGAAGCCTGCCGCAACCAAGAGGCTTGCGACAAAGCCGCCGAGAGCGCCCGCCCAGGTCTTCTTCGGACTGACGCGCGGCCATAGCTTCGGTCCCCCAATGCTGCGGCCGGCGAAATAGCCGCCGATGTCTGTCGCCCACACCACGAGCAGCACGAATATCAGGGCGGCGAAGCCGTTGACGAGATCCTGCCGCACTAGGATCGAGGCCAGCAGCGCCGCCGATGCATAGGCAAATCCGGTAGCCGCCCAGACGAACTTGCCCCGCGCGATCAGCATCACGATCACGCCGCCTATGAAGCCGGCGATGACAGCGGTCCTGAGCGCGCCGAAGGCAACGCAGAATCCCATGATGGCGATGGCGATGGTCCCCGTCCCCGTCAGCGCGACCGAACCCGCGCCCACCACCATCAGCCATTCAGCGAACAGCCCGATCGATACCAGGGTAACGAGAAGTGCCCACAGCCAGCCGCCGACGTAGGCGAGCGCAATGGCGAGCGGCGCCAGCACGAGCGCGGCGAGGACCCGCAGCACGAGATTGCTCGTGGCAGGCGCGGAGCCCGCCGGTGCGGCGTCGGGTTCGCTCACGAGGCGGTTTTCGCGACCAGGCCGCCGAAACGGCGCTCGCGCCTGGCAAATTCGGCGATCGCGCCTTCCAGCGCCGCCTTGTCGAAATCGGGCCAATGGATCGGCACGAAGACGAGCTCGCTATAGGCGGCCTGCCACATCAGGAAGTTGGACAGGCGCTGCTCGCCGCTGGTGCGGATGATGAGATCGGGATCGGGAATGTCGGGCGCGTCGAGATTCGCGCCAAGCGTCTCGGCGTCGATCGTATCTGGATTCCGCCTGCCCTCTCCGACCTCGCGCGCGAGCTTCTGCGCGGCCTTCGCGATCTCCTGCCGCGAGCCGTAGTTGAAGGCGACGACGAGCGTGAGGCGCGTGTTGTCGCGCGTCAGCTCCTCCGCCTCGTTGAGGAGCGCACAGATGTCGCTCTCGAGCCCTTCGCGCTCGCCGATGATGCGGACCTTGACGCCGTCGCGATGCAGGCTCGCCAGATCGTTGCGGATGAAGCGCCGCAGCAGGCCAAAGAGATCGCCGATTTCGCTCGCCGGGCGCGACCAGTTCTCCGAAGAGAACGAGAAGATGGTGAGATAGCGAATGCCGAGCTCGTGCGAGGCGCGTACCACGCGGCGCAGCGCGTCCACGCCGCGGCGATGCCCTTCCGCACGCGGCAAGCCGCGCGCGGCCGCCCAACGCCCGTTGCCATCCATGATGATGGCGACATGCGCGGGCGCGTCGGACCGGTCAGATCCTTCCGTTGCGGGCGCGGCGGCGTTGGACATGAAGGCGATGCCTTAAACGGTGAGGATTTCTTTTTCCTTGGCGGCCAGCAGCTGGTCGATCTCGGCAATCGTGCCGTCGGTCGCCTTCTGCACCTCGTCGGCGTGACGCTTCTGATCGTCTTCGGACATCTCGTGATTCTTTTCGAGCTTCTTGAGCACGTCGAGACCGTCGCGACGGACATGCCGCGCGGCGACCTTGGCGGCCTCCGCGTATTTGTGCGCGACCTTCACCAGCTCCTTGCGCCGCTCCTCATTGAGCTCGGGAATGCGCAGGCGCAGCACCTGGCCCTCGGTCGCGGGCGACAGGCCGAGATTGGAATCGACGATCGCCTTCTCCACGGCCTTGACCATCGACTTGTCCCAGACCTGCACCGAGATCAGGCGCGGCTCCGGCACGCTGACGGTGGCGAGCTGGTTCAGCGGCATGTGGGTGCCATAGGCATCGACCTGCACCGGATCGAGCATCGAGGCCGAGGCGCGCCCCGTCCGCAGGCCGCCAAGCTCGTGCTTGAGAGACTGCACAGCGCCCTGCATGCGGCGCTTCACTTCGTTGAGGTCGAAACTACCCGTGGCCATCACGTTTCTCCTTCAAATCCCGGCGACCGGTCCGCGCCCTTCTCTCGGGCGCGACGACGAGCGGTCAGCCGGCGACAATGGTTCCGTGGCCGGTGCCACGCAGAATCGCACCGATGGAGCCCGGCTCCGCGATCGAGAATACGATGATAGGCAGCGACGTCTCGCGGGCAAGCGCGAAGGCGGTCGCATCCATCACCTTGTAGCCACCCTCGATGGCCTGGGAGTGCGTCAGACGGTCGAACCGCGTGGCGGTCGGATCCTTCTTCGGATCGGCTGAGTAGACGCCATCGACATTGGTCGCCTTCAGCACTGCCTGGGCGCCGATCTCGGCGGCGCGCAGCACCGCGGTCGTGTCGGTGGTGAAGAACGGATTGCCGGTTCCGCCGCCAAGCAGCACGATCCGGCCCTCGGCGAGGTATTTGTGCGCCGCGGTGCGGGTGAACAGCTCGGAAATCTCTGGCATGACGAAGGCCGACAGCGTGCGCGCCGGCGTGCCCTTGCGCTCGATCGCCGCTTCCAGCGCGAGGCAGTTCATCATGGTCGCAAGCATGCCCATGGTGTCGCCGGTCGGGCGCGACACGCCGCGGGACGACACCTCGACCCCACGCACGATGTTGCCACCACCGATCACGACCGCCACTTCGGCGCCAAGCTTGCGGGCGGCGATCAGATCGTCCGCGACCCGGTCGACGGTCACCTGGTCGATACCAAAACCCTGCTGTCCCGCGAGATATTCGCCGGACAGCTTGATCACGACGCGACGATAGACCGGATCAGTCATGAGCACTTTCCTCGTCCGGGCGCCGCTTCCGGCGGCACGCCGGAAGGAACGTTCCGGCGCTTACTTCTTGCCGCTGGCCGCCGCGACCTCGGCTGCGAAGTCGCTTTCCTGCTTCTCGATTCCCTCACCGAGAGCATAGCGCATAAAGCCCGCGATCTTCACAGGCCCGCCGACCTTGCCTTCGGCCTCCTTCACTGCCTGCGCCACCGACTTGCCGGTATCGTGGATGAAGGCCTGCTCGAGCAGGCAGACTTCCTTGTAGTAGGTCTTGAGGCCGGACTCGACGATCTTCTCGATCACGTTCTCGGGCTTGCCCTGCTGGCGGTATTTGTCGGCGAGCACGTCCTTTTCGCGCTTGACGACCGCCGGATCGAGGCCGGTGGGATCGAGCGCAAGCGGGTTGGCGGCGGCGACATGCATCGCGATCTGGCGGCCGAGGGCGGCGAGCTCGTCGGCCTTGCCAGGCGATTCCAGCGCCACGATCACCCCCATCTTGCCGGCGCCATCGACGACGGCCCCATGGACGTAGCTCGACACCACGCCCTGGCTGACTTCGAGCTGGGCGGCGCGGCGCAGCGTCATGTTCTCGCCGATGGTGGCGATCGCGTCATTGATCGCGGTCTCAATCGTGACGTCGCCGACCTTGGCGGCCTTGATCTTCTCGACATCAGCACCGACGTCGAACGCGACCTGGGCGATCATCTTGACCAGACCCTGGAACTGGCCGTTGCGTGCCACGAAATCGGTCTCGGAGTTGACCTCGACCACGACGCCCTTAGTGCCCTTGGTGAGCGCGCCGATCAGCCCCTCGGCCGCGACGCGGCCCGACTTCTTGGCGGCCTTCGACAGGCCCTTCTTGCGCAACCAGTCCTGCGCCGCTTCCATATTGCCGTCGTTTTCGGTCAGCGCGGCCTTGCAGTCCATCATGCCCGCGCCGGTCGACTCGCGCAGGTCCTTGACCATCGCAGCTGTGATCGTTGCCATCGTTGAAAATCCTTTGTGCCTGCCGGTTC
This sequence comes from Bradyrhizobium sp. 164, assembly GCF_023073715.1. Taxonomy (GTDB): domain Bacteria; phylum Pseudomonadota; class Alphaproteobacteria; order Rhizobiales; family Xanthobacteraceae; genus Bradyrhizobium. The sequence goes on along the minus strand of NZ_JADPKA010000029.1, from coordinate 401,961 downwards.
GCCGCGGCGCGGCATCGAGGCGCCCCGCCGCGGTCCATCTCAGGAATTCGCGTCAACTGAAATGGTGGCCGGACCCTATCCGGCCAACCCGTCGCTCTGTTTGACTATTCCGCTTCCGCGGTCAGCGCCTTGGCCTTGGCCACCCAGGCATCCGCGCGGCTCGGCAGACCGACTTCTTCACCGATCCTGTGCGCGGTGTCGTGGTCGAGCTCGGCGAGCTGCCAATAGTGGAAGATGCCGAGATCGTTGAACTTCTTCTCGATCGCACCCGACACGCCCGGGAGTTTCTTGAGGTCGTCGGCGGTGCCGCGGGGCCCCGCAAGGCCCTGGAAGCCGCTGGGGGAAGCGGCCGGCAGTTCTTCGGCGACGACCGGCTGGGCCGAGGCGCCGATATCGATGCCGGAATCGCCCTGAGCGCGCGAGATGCCGTCGATCGCCGCACGCGCAATCAGGTCGCAATAGAGCGAGATCGCGCGGCCGGCGTCGTCATTGCCCGGCACCACATAGGTGATGCCCTTGGGATCCGAATTGGTGTCGACGATCGCCGCAACCGGGATGTTGAGCCGCTGCGCTTCCTGGATCGCGATGTCTTCCTTGTTGGTGTCGATCACGAAGATCAGGTCGGGCAGGCCGCCCATGTCCTTGATGCCGCCGAGCGAGCGGTCGAGCTTGTCGCGCTCGCGCTGCAGCGTCAGGCGCTCCTTCTTCGTGTAGGAATTGGCTTCGCCGCCCGACAGCACGTCGTCGAGGTGACGCAGGCGCTTGATCGAGGCCGAGATCGTCTTCCAGTTGGTCAGCGTGCCGCCGAGCCAGCGCGAATTGACGAAATATTGCGCGCAGCGCTTGGCCGCGTCCGCAACGCCGTCCTGCGCCTGGCGCTTGGTGCCGACGAACAGGATGCGGCCGCCCTTGGCAACCGTGTCGCTGACGGCCTGGAGAGCCTGATGCAGCATCGGCACGGTCTGGGCGAGGTCGACGATGTGGATGTTGTTGCGGGTGCCGAAAATGAACGGAGCCATTTTCGGGTTCCAGCGGTGAGACTGGTGACCAAAGTGCACGCCAGCTTCGAGCAGCTGACGCATGGTGAAATCGGGTAGCGCCATCGTTCTAATTCTCCGGTTGGTTCCTCCGGAAACGTGTGAGCAAAACGGAGCGTTCTCGCCCCGGTTGCCACCGGACGGCCTTGTGAGCCATGTTTCCGTGTGAGATGGCGCGCTATATAGCGCCATTTCGGCCAGAAGCAAGGAAATAAGGCGGCTCCTCCAGGGCGCCCGAAAGCTTCAGTCGCTTCCTGGCGCCCCTTTTCGGATCCCTAGCACTTCGGCTGGCCGGGCGGGCAGGTCTTCGGTGGCGGGCCGGCCGGCCGCGGTGGAGGCGCCGGGCGCGGCGGCGCGGCGGCCATCGGAGGTGGCGCCGGCCGTGCGACTGGGGGTGGCGGCGGCGCAGGCCGTGCGATCGGAGGAGGTGGCGCCGGTCGCGCCATCGCAGGCGGGGGCGGCGCGGGCCGGGCCACGGGCGGCGATGGCGCCGGTCGAGCCACGGCCACCGGCGGAGGCGCGGCCCGCGGCGGCGGAGGTGGCGCGACACGGGGCGGCGGCGGTGGCGTCGGTCTCGCCGCAGCTTGGGGGTGCGGCGGCGCAACGGGCTTGGCCGCCTGCGGCGGCGGCGCCGGTCGATGATCCTGAACCCTGGATGGCTCTCGCGCCGCCACTGGCGCCGCCGGCTTGGCCGTGCTCGGGACCGCCGGCTTACCACCGGCGGCTGCACCGGGCGGCGGCACTGCGCCGGGCTGCGGTCCGGCTGGCCTGCCGCGCACCTCGGCTCCAGGCGGCGTCGTTGCCCCTGGCCTAGACAACCGCGCTGACGGGGTCATCGGACCCGCGGGAGCCGTCGGGTTTGCCGGCGCCGTCGCCGCGTGCGGCGGCGTAGGCGGAGCGTTGCCGACAGGCGCCGTCGCGGTCGAAGCGGGTTTGCCATGGGGCGTGGCAGCGCCAGGCGCCCCTCCTACCCCGGCCGGGGGTGGCGGTCCGCCAGGGGTGCCGGGCGCAGGCAGCGTATTGGCCTGCGGTAGCCTGGCCGGAGCCGGCGCTTGCGGCGTGGCAGCAGGAGCACCTCCGGCGGGGGCTGTCGCGGTCGGACTGGGTGCACCCGGTCTCGCACCAGGAGTGAGATTGGCGGGAGCAGGAGCCGGTGCAGAGATACCCGGTCGCGCGGTCGGCTGGATGGTCGCACTCGGCGGCATCGGCGCCTTGCCCTGCTGGATCAGGGCGGCGCGCTGGATGACGGCCTGCGGCACCGCCGGACCTGCCGGGTTGGCGCGTCCGGCGACGGCTGGTGCCAGATTGCCCAGCGCGGGCGCTGCCCCGGTCGGCGGCGCCGGCGGCCGGTTGATCACGGTGTTGATGACCGTCGTATTATGAATGTTCGCATAGATGATGTTGTTCGGCGGCGGCGCGACATAGGCCGGCGGCCGGACGAACACCGGGATCGGGACGAACACCGGCTGCGGCAGCACGAACAGGCCGACCACGGGCAGCGGCGGCGGCAGCACGACGAAATCGGGCGGCGGCGGCGGCAAATAGTAGACCGGCGGCGGTGGTGGCGGCGCGAAGCCGAAATCGGGGTCGCTGAAATACAGCACGGGGCGGTCGACATAGACCACCTCCTCCGGCGGCGGTGGCGGCACGTCGTAGTCGATCATCGCAAAGCTCGGCGGCGGCTCGGGCGGTGCGGTGAGGATCGCAAGGCGGCGGCGCGCATCGGCCGCATGCGGCCCGCGCGGATAACGGCGCAGATAAGACCAATAGGCCTCCGGCGTGTCGGTCCGATAGGTCCGCCGCCAGGTGATCGCCTCGCGACGCGCCGCGACGATCGCCATGACCCGCTTGGAGAGCGGATCATTCGGAAAGGCGGCGAGGAATTCCTCATAGGCCGCCAGCGTGTCGCGCTCGAGCGCGGCGGCGTAGGCATCCTGCACGCCGAGATCGCGGATCGGCTTGCTCCGGATCGCGGCGACTTGGTCGGGCGCGGCCTCCGGCGGCGGCGCGTCGGGCGCCCGCTCGAAGAAGGAAAACTGGGTGGTGATCTTCTGCTCGTTCCAGGGCACCTGCGCACCCTTGGAGGCCTCGTTGACGCGCAGGCGGACGCGGTCGAATACCTCGGGCAGCGGCAGGCCGCCGGTGCGGATCATTTCGGCTAGCGACTGCGCATAGATGCCGTAGGGCCCCGCCTCCTCCGGCGCTACCGTGCCGGGCGCCGCATTGAAGGCAATCAGCATGTTCGCCTCGGGCTCGACCAGCGCAAGGCCGCTCGCGATCGGCTGGCCGCCCTCGATGAAGGGCTGCGCGCGGGCCGCATCGAGCACGACGATGCTCGCCTTGAGCGGAATGGCGGCGAGCTGGCGGATATAGTCGCTGACGCGCAGGGCCTCGGTCGGAATATCCGTGTCGCGGGTGACGTTGGAATCGACCGGCATGAAATAGTTCTCGCCGGCAAGCTGTACCCCATAGCCTGCGAAATAGATCATCGCGACGGTGCCGGGGCCTGAGGCCTGCGCCTTCTGAATGAAGTCGCGAAGGCTCTTGCGCAACGTGTCGCCGTCGAGATCGCGCGCGCCGACGACGTCGAAGCCCGCGGCCTGCAGCGTCTGCGCGATCAGGCCGGCATCGTTCGCAGTCGTGGCCAGCGGCGACTTGGCATAAGCGCCATTGCCGACCACGAGCGCGATGCGCTTCTCCGGCTGCTGCGCGTTTGCGGGGCCCGCGATGTTAGCGGCCGCAAGCAACAGCATTGGCAGCAAGGCGAAGATAAGAACCCGGTTTGTCCCACGCATGGCTTGTCCGCCGCTGTTGTTGTTGAAGTCCCTACCGTACACTAGGCCCGTGGCAGCCTGAACGGAATTTGAACGGATTGCGGCAGCCGATGGCCCTAGCCAACGTCTGTTCGGCAAGCCACCTCACTCGAAAATATGAAAGCGCACTACTCCGCCAGCCGGAGCTCCGCGACGGTCGTCCTCGCAGCCGCCTCATCAACCGGCGAGAAATCCACCGGGCCCGGATTCTTGTAGGCCGAAGTCATGGCCAGGGTGAGGCCATATCCCAGCAATCCGGTGCTGGCATTCGCGATCACGGCGTTCTTGCGGTCGCTGTTTCGGGCCAGATAGAAATACGTTCGGCCGGATTGGACCGAGATGTCCTGACGCGTCTTCCCAGGAAAACCGGGCTCTGCCGCGAAAAACTGATGCTCGCCGGCCGGCCGATCGGTGTAGAGGTAGGTGCCGGTCTTCAGTCCCTTGAGCACCGCGCCATCCAACGCAAACTCCCAGCCCGCGTCGGCTACGCCACCGAAACCCTTCTCGCGGAACACCACGATGCGCGCCTGCCCCGCTTTCGGCGGTCCAATCTTCTGCATCGCGGTCGCGTAATCCAGCCCGCTCCGCTCTGTTTGGCAGCCACATAGCATAGCCGCCGCAATGAGCAGCAAAACCCCACGCAAAACCATCGAAGCCCCCGCCTACCCAGGCGTGAGGCTAGCGCAAAACAGCTTTTGATTGCAACACAGTCAGCATGGTTGTCCTGTGCCGCTCCACTGCAATTGCTACGGGTCGACCTTGCGGCCGGCCTCTGCCGGAAAGAGGCGCGACCGCCCCCGATGCTTCGCGAGGTGGATTCAGCCCTGGGCAATCAACTCGACGGTCCCCGTATTGAGCCGATAGATGCCGCCGACCACCTTGAGCTTGCCCTGCTCGACCGCTGCGTTGAGAATTGGGGCGGCCGATTTCAGCTTGGCGACGTTGTCGATGACATTCTGACGAATGGCGTTGTCGAGCGCATTCCCACTTTGCTGGGCAACCGCCTTCACCGCCGGCGCGATCGCGGACACGAGCGAGGGGATGTGCCCCGGCAGCGGCTTGTCGTCCTTCAGCGACTTGATCGTCGCGTCGACCGCGCCGCAGCTGTCGTGGCCGAGCACCAGGATCAAGGGCGTGCCGAGCACCGCGACCGCGTACTCCAGGCTGGCAACGGTTTCATCGCCCGCGAAATTTCCGGCGACGCGGCACACGAAGAGGTCTCCGCGTCCGCTGTCGAAGGCATATTCGGGTGCGATGCGCGAATCGGCGCAACTCAGAACGGCCGCATACGGATTTTGACCGCCGACCAATGCCTCGCGCTCATGCGTGAAGTCGTGGCGACGGGAAACGCCCGATACATAGCGCGCATTGCCCTCCATCAACCGCTTGAGTGCGGCATCGGGCGACAGCACGTTCTGCGGCTTGGGCGGCGCCTTTGCCTCCTTGGCCACCGCCGTCCCGCCAAACGCCGCCATCCCGAGCGCCGAGGCGGCAAAAAGCACCATCGAGCGCCGGGAGGGAGCAACCGTTTGATGCAGATTTTCAGAGCATTTTTCGCACATGGCTGTTGTCCTCCCTGAAGACCCGCCGAACACGATTATCCGGCAAACAACTGATAGCTGCGCCAGGCAGATTTCGAAACCGTGCAAGAATGATAGTCAAGATTTGGTTTGCGGCGGTGCCGGCAACGTCAGAGCTGCTGCACGTCGACCACGCCAGCGACCGCCTTGATCGCACCGGCGATCTGCGGCGAGACCTTGAAGCGGCCGGGCAGCTTCATCTCCACCTCGGTCTCCAGGTCGAGCATCATCACCAGCGAGACTTCGCCGTCGCCGTTGGAGCGCGGTGCGGTGCCGGGACTGCCGATCTTTGGCGCGGCACCGTTCGCGGGCGCCATCTCTGGCCCGGCGAGACGCTTGGCGATCGACTCCAGCGGCTTGGTATCGCGCACGAAGATGCGCAGGCCCTTCTGCGTCTTGGCGGCGGCATCATCCAGCGGCTCGGCATGCAGCACGCGGGCGCGGACGTCCTCGCCCTGGAGCTCGGCGCCGAGCTGGAGCAGCACGGCGGCGCCCGGCTCCAGCACGTCGCGATACTGCGCAAGGCCTTCGGAGAACAGCACGGCCTCGAAATGGCCGGTCGGATCGGACAGGCCCATGATGCCCATCTTGTTGCCGGTCTTGGTGCGCCGCTCCATGCGCGAGACCACGGTGGCCGCGACCTTCCCGGCAGTCGCGCCGGTCTTTACCGCGCGCGAGAACTCCGCCCAGCTCTGCACCCGCAGGCGCTTCAGCACGGTGGCGTAATCGTCGAGCGGATGTCCGGACAGGAAGAAGCCGATCGCGTCGTATTCACGCCGCAGCCGCTCGGCCAGCAGCCAGGGCTCGACCTGCGGCAGCATGATGCTGGGCGCATCAGCCGAGCCGCCGAACATGTCGTTCTGGCCAATCGTCGCGGCTTCATGCGCGCGCTGGCAGGCGGCGAGAATCGCGTCCGCGCCGGCGAACACGCGCGCCCGGTTCGGCTCCAGCGTGTCGAAGGCGCCGGCGGCGGCGAGACTCTCGATGATGCGCTTGTTGATCGCGCGCGGCGACACCCGCGCGGCAAAATCGGCGAGCGAGGTGAACAGGCCGTTCTTGGTCCGCTCCGCAATGATCTGATCGATCGCCTGGATGCCGACGCCCTTGAGCGCGGCGAGCGCGTAATAGATCGTCTTCTCGCCGACCTCGAAGGTCGCGCCCGAGCGATTGATGTTCGGCGGCTCGACCTTGATACCGAGGCGCTGCGCCTCGGAGCGGAATTCGGAGAGCTTGTCGGTGTTGTTGAGATCGAGCGTCATCGACGCCGCGATGAACTCCACCGGATAATGCGCCTTCATGTAGGCGGTGTGATAGGACACCAGCGCATAGGCCGCGGCGTGGCTCTTGTTGAAGCCGTAATCGGCGAACTTGGCGAGCAGCTCGAAGATGGTCTCGGCCTGCCCCTTGGGCACGCCGTTCTTCACCGCGCCCGCGACGAAGATCTCGCGCTGCTTCTCCATCTCGGCGCGGATCTTCTTGCCCATGGCGCGGCGCAAGAGGTCGGCGTCTCCGAGCGAATAGCCCGACATCACCTGCGCGATCTGCATCACCTGTTCTTGGTAGATGATGACGCCGAAGGTCTCTTTGAGGATCGGCTCCAGCACGGGATGCAGATATTCCGGCTCCTCGTCGCCGTGCTTGCGCGCGCAATAGGTCGGGATGTTCGCCATCGGACCCGGGCGATAGAGTGCCACCAGCGCGATAATGTCCTCGAAACGGTCGGGGCGCATGTCGATCAGCGCGCGCCGCATGCCCTGGCTTTCAACCTGGAACACACCGACCACGTCGCCGCGCGCCAGCATCTGGTAGCTCTCGGCGTCGTCGATCGGCAGCGTGGCCAGATCGACGTGGATGCCGCGCGGTTTCAAGAGCTTCACCGCGACGTCGAGCACCGTCAGCGTTTTCAGGCCGAGGAAGTCGAATTTGACGAGGCCCGCCGGCTCGACCCACTTCATGTTGAATTGGGTCACCGGCATGTCGGATTTTGGATCGCGGTACAGCGGCACGAGCTCGCTCAAGGGGCGATCGCCGATCACGATGCCGGCCGCATGGGTCGAGGCGTGACGGGTCAGGCCTTCGAGGCGCTGGGCGATATCGAAGGCGCGCGCCACCACCGGGTCTTCGTCGCGGAACGCCTGGAGCTTCGGCTCGCTTTCGATCGCAGCCGCAAGCGTCACCGGGGCGGCCGGATTCTGCGGTACGAGCTTGGTCAGCTTGTCGACCTGCCCGTAGGGCATCTGCAGCACGCGGCCGACATCGCGTAGCACGCCCCGCGCCTGCAGCGTACCGAAGGTGATGATCTGCGCGACCTGGTCGCGGCCGTAGCGCTGCTGCACGTATTGGATCACCTCGCCGCGACGGTCCTGGCAGAAGTCGATGTCGAAGTCCGGCATCGAGACGCGCTCGGGATTGAGGAAGCGCTCGAACAGCAGGCCGAACCTGATCGGATCGAGATCGGTGATGGTCAACGCCCAGGCGACCAGCGAGCCGGCGCCGGAGCCGCGGCCCGGCCCGACCGGAATGCCTTGCGACTTCGCCCATTTGATGAAGTCCGACACGATCAGGAAGTAACCCGCGTATTTCATGCGGATGATGACGTCCAACTCGAAGGCAAGCCGCTTGGCGTATGTCTCCTCCGTCGTGCCCTGCGACAGTCCGTGGACACGCAGGCGGTTGGCTAGCCCCTCCTCCGCCTGGCGCTTCAATTCGGCGGCCTCGACTGCGGCGGCATCCGAACTCGATGCGGCGCCGACGGTGAAGAACGGCAGGATCGGCTTGCGTGTCATCGGGCGGAACGAGCAGCGCTCGGCGATCTCCACCGTCGAGGCCAGCGCCTCCGGAATGTCGGCGAACAGCACCGCCATTTCCGCGCGGGTCTTGAAGCGGTGATCGGGCGTGAGCTGCTCGCGGTCGGTCTCGGCGATCAGGCGCCCACCGGCGATGCACAGCAGCGCGTCATGCGCTTCGTAATCGTCGGTCGCGGCGAAATACGGCTCGTTGGTCGCGACCAGCGGCAGGCCCTTGGCATAGGCAATGTCGATCAGGCCGCTCTCGACGCGCCGCTCCTTGTCGGTGTTGTGGCGCTGCAATTCGACATAGAGGCGGTTGCCGAACAGGCTGGCGAGACGCTCGCAGCGCGACGCCGCGATTTCGGCCTGCCCGGTGGCGAGCGCCAGCGAGACAGGTCCATCCGGACCGCCCGTGAGCGCGATCAGCCCCTCGGTCTCACCTTGGAGCCAGTCGAACTTGATGTGGGGGGCGTGGGTGTCGGGCGTCTCCAGGAATGCCCGCGAGTTCAGCCGCATCAGGCTGCGATAACCGCGCTCCTGCGCCGCCAGCAGCACCACGCGCGACGGCCCCAGCGCGTTGCGCGCATTCGGATCCTGGTCGCCGAAATCGACCGCCAGCTCACAGCCGACGATCGGCTGAATGCCGGAACCCGCCATCTTGTCGGAGAACTCCAGCGCACCGAACATGTTGTCGGTATCGGTCAGCGCCAGGGCCGGCTGGTGGTCTCTCTTGGCGAGCTCGGCGAGCTTGGCGATCTTGATCGAGCCCTTGAGCAGCGAATAGGCCGAGTGAACGTGAAGGTGGACAAATCCGGCGCTCGGCATGGTCGCGTGACGGCCTCTTGCAGGGGGAATGGAGCGGTCGCCGGCTCCTCAAGGCATCATGCACTCGCCCGGCCGACTCGCCTCCTAATGGTGCGGTGTGGCGCCGCGAGAGTCCACGGCGGAGCGGCCAATCCGCCGCGTCGTCCCGCTTTTCCCCAACCGCGTCCTCTAGAGCTGGGGAATTACCTGGGCCCAGATCGCGATCATCCCGACGAACAGTGTGATCGAGGCCAGTGCGGCGGCTTCTTCCACGAAAACCCTGAACATGTCTCGCTCCTTTTGCTAGAACGTAGGAAGAACATTGTTCTCATTTCGTTCTCTGGAGTCAAGCCAGCTCAACCATTCCGAAAGGGAATGGTTAACTCGTTGAATTCGAAAACAAAAAAGCCCCGGCGCGAGGCCGGGGCTTTTCGACGATCGCTTCCTGAAGGAAGCGGTTCGTCTTAGTAGCGGGCAACCATCGGGCCGCCGAACTTGTAGTTCAGGCGGACGAGGCCCATGTCGACGTCCTGACGGATGCGCTCGGTGCCAGCGAAGCCAGCGAACGTCACGTCCTTGTCGGCCAGGAAGATGTGGTTGTACTCGACGCCAACCGACCAGTTCGGGGCGAAGCCGAACTCGAGGCCGGCACCGACCGTACCACCCCAGCGGGTGTCGCTGGACGAGGCGAGCAAGGGACCGCCGAGGCCATAGATCTCGTACTTGTCGCCGACCACAGCCGCACCGCCCTTGACGTAGAGCAGCACGTTGTTCCAGGCGTAGCCGACCTGGCCGGTGATCAGACCGAACGAATCGATCTTGGTGCGGTTGCGGGTGGCGAACAGCGCGCTGACGTTGTCGCCCGTGAAGTCAGCCCAGTTGCCCTGGCCTTCCACGCCGAACACGAACTGGCCGGACTGCCAGCGATAGCCGATCTGGCCACCGACCGTGCCGCCGGTCGCATCGTGCGAGCCTTCGCGGCCGACACCAACGAAATCCCAGGTGGTGCGAGCCGAACCGCCACCGCCGTTGATGCCGATGTAGAAGCCGCTCCAGTCGTAAACTGCGGCGATCGCCGCCGGCGGAGCCTTGGTGTAAGGCCGCGCCGCCAGGTCAGCAGCCACCGCCGGCGCAGCCGCGCTGAGCGCAATCAGGCTGACAGCGGCAAGCAACAAATTCTTCTTCATTTGATTCCCGTTCCAGTTTCTTCAGTAGGCCCCCGGGCCGTGCCGTCGTCATATCAGCGATCGACAGAATTGCTGTAACCGCGACGCAACAGTTAGAGCCAAAGGGCCGCGCTTCATTAATGAACATTTAGCAGAGCGCACTGGAAACCCTTTGAAACTAGTGTTTTCAGGAGTTCCAATGTCGACTACACGACCTAACCTGCACGCGCGCGTAACAACGTCGCGGGCACATTCGCGTGATTGGAGAATTCAGATGCGAGTCCAAGCTTCTCTCCCCATTGTCGCCACATTTTCGCTCGGGCTTGCCACATTTGCGCTCGGGCTCAGCGCGAGCTCGCCGGCGCGCGCCTTCGGCACGCACCATCCATTCTGCCTCACCGGCGATGAATGGCCGGGGCTGAGCAATTGCAGGTTCGATACCTATGCGCAGTGTCAGGCGAGCGCATCGGGCCGCGCGCTGACCTGCATCGCCAATCCGTTCTTCGCAGGCCAGAGCGATGATCCCTACGCGTATCAAAATCGTCCGCGCGCGCAGACGCCGGGCTATGCCTTGCCGCGCTGAAATACGCGGCGCGTGGACCACGCTCGTCGCAATCGGCTTGCTCCTTACGAGCACTCTTGCGCACGCGCAGACCTATGATCCGCGCTATCCGGTCTGCATGCAGATCTACGGCCCCGTCGGCTATTTCGACTGTCGCTACGGTTCGCTCGAGCAGTGCAGATATCTCGCCGTCGGACGTTCGGCGAGCTGCGTCGTGAATCCCTATTTCCCGGCAAGCAAACCGACGTCCCCTCGCCGATCGAGCCGCGCCGCCGCTGGCGCCGGATAATCCCAGCGATCGTATGGCCTGGCGTCTCTCAGCTTTGCCAGGACGTGTTGCGGATGCGCGTACACGCATTTGGCTTGCGGAACGTCGGATCGTGATCTTCGATGTAGTCGAAATTGACCGTTCCGAACGTCGTCTGCGGCTTCTTCAGGGCCGAGCAGGTCTGCACCTTCAGGAACTCGTTCTTGAAGTCACCGCGCGGAAACGCAGTGATCACCTCTTCGCGTTGATCCGGTGTGTAGTCGTCAAATCCAACGCCGACGACGTCCACCAGAACGCCAGCGTTGGTGAGAGCAATTTCCGGCCTCATATATTGCGGAATGCCGGGAGTGGTGTGCAGCGCGATCGCTTCCCACACCAGATCGGCCTGCGGCTCGGCAATGCCGCGCGCTCGAAGAAAGTCGCGTGCCGCGTCTGCGCCATCGACCTCAAACCGCTTGGTCTCGGTGTGGTAATGATCGACCAGGCCGAGGTCGTGGAACAGCGCCGCGACATAGAGCAGCTCGGAATCGAATTTGAGCTTTTGTCGCAGTCCTTTGATCGCGCCGAATACGTAGACGCGAACCGAATGGTTGAACAACATCTCGTCTTCGTACTGGCGCACCAGTTCAGCGGCTTCGCGCGCCAGCTTGCTGTCGGGAATTTTCACGCCGGAAATCACGCTCGTCATTTTCAGGCTCTGCTTTGCATTTCGGCTGACGCCGTTCGGCCTGTCAGGCTGTTTTCTCCACGGCCGCCTGCGGCGAATTCCGGAAGCTGATCGACATTCGATTGTATGCATTCATCAGGCTGATTGCGATCGTGAGATCGACCAGCTCGCGCTCGCTGAAGACCGTGCGGGCGGCTTGATACGCCTCATCCGGAACGTTGGTCTGAGCGACGCAGGTCACCGTCTCGGCCCATGCGAGAGCCGCGCGCTCGCGTTCGTCGAAGAGATTGCCAGCCTCGGCCCACGCCTGCACCAGCGCGAGCTTTTCGATCTTTACGCCGCTCTTGAGCAGGTCGCAGGTGTGCATGTCCAGGCCGGAGACGGCGATGTCGCCATTCGCTATGCGACCAGCCGAGCACGGCCAACAGACGGAATGGTCGATGATCTCTTCATCGATACGTTCTGGCCGGTTTGCAGTCCGCATTTGCTTGCAGCGGAGCGCCTGAAGAGACCAATCGATCCTGCAAATCACGTTCTGATTCACTCCTATTGGTCGCCCGCCGATCGTGAGCCACCGACATGGCAGAGATGGCTTGCTGCGGCTCAGCGCAGGTGGCGCGAGGTGCCCCAATTCAAGGACATGCAGCATTTGAGCTTCCGGGAGGAACTGTACGCCATCGAGGCGGTGATCGCCGGACACGGTGTCGGGATTTCAGTGATGTGCCCGTGGCACACGAGCTCGCAGCTGGCACGCTCGTGAAGGCGTTCAAGTTGAGCTTGCCTGGCTACGGCTTCCATGTGGTCAGTAAGCCAAGCCATCCGCGAGCACGACCATCCGGGCTTTTTCGCAGTGGTTGCGGTCAAGCCCTTGATCCGCTTCTCAGTACCCTCGAAGGGTCCTCTTCCTGATCAAGCGTTGCAATCCGAACCGCAGCGTCTCCGCTTGCCTTTCGAAAGCAGACGCGCTGGCCTCGATGTCTTGGTGCCCTACACCGGCGTATAGATCACGAGCTTCAGCGCGGGATCGTCGTTGGCCTGAAAACTCGTGTGCTCGAACCGGAGCACGCCCTTGGTCGGATGGTTCATGGTCTTCAGGCCCGAGGCGGTGCTGCGGATCTCGTGCGCCTCCCACCAATTGACGAATTCCGGACTGCCCTGACGCAGCCGCGTGAGCAGCTCGGTGAAGGCGGGATCGCCCGCCCAGACGTCGTGAGTGGCGCGAAACATCGCGACCATGCTCTTGGCCACGTCGGTCCAGCTCGCGCCGTAGAATTTTCGCGTCTGCTTGTTCGTCAACACCAGGAGCAACGTATTGCGATCCTGCTCCGGCAGCTGGCCGAAGCCAAAGATCTCCTCGGCCGCCGCGTTCCAGGCCAGCACGTCCCAGCGCCGCCCAGTGACATAGGCGGGCTGCGTCAAGCTGTCGATCATCCGCCGGATCGGCGGCGGCACGATCTCGGGCACGAAGGCCGCCCTCGCGCCGTCGCGCGCCAGCGCCTTCAGATGCGCATGCTCGGTCTTGCTGAGACGCAGCGCGCGGGCGAGCGCATCGACGGTGGTGATCGAGGGGCTGACGGTGCGACCCTGTTCGAGGCGGATGTACCAGTCGACACCGATGCCGGCAAGCTGCGCGACCTCCTCACGCCGCAGCCCCGCCGTGCGCCGCCGGCGGCCCGCCGGAAGACCTACTGCCTTCGGTGACAGCTTTTCGCGGCGTGACCTGAGGAAGTCGCCGAATTCGACGCGGCGTGGGTCGGCCATGATGTCGTTCCCGCGATGGAGGGTCGTTGCAATACTAGGATAATACCAGGCCTTCTTGTCCCCTCCAAGGCAGCGCATATGCGCTTCACCCGACCTTGAGAGGTGAACATCGTGAAAGCTGCCGTACTCAAATCCTTCGGCTCGCCACTGGTGATCGAGAATGCCCCCGAACCGGTGCTCGGCACCGGCGAGGTCATCGTCGATGTCGTTGCCACGCGCGTGCTGTCCTACATGAACGAGGTCTTCGACGGGACACGCAATTATGCGCTCGACCTGCCGGTTATCCCCGGTCCCGGCGGCATCGGCCGGGTGCGCGCGATCGGCCCGGACGCAACCAGGCTTGCGATCGGCGACTGGGTGTTCTGCGATCCGACGGTGCGTTCGCGCGACGATGCCGTTGCGCCCGACATTGCCCTGCAAGGGCTCACGGCCGCCGGCCCTGGCGGCATGCGCCTGCAAAAGCATTTTCGCCACGGCTCGTTTGCCGAGCAGATGCGGGTCCCGACCGAGAACGTCACACGTCTCGGCGCGATCACACCGGAGGCAGCGGCGCAATGGTGCGCCCTTGGGACACTGCTCGTGCCCTATGGCGGCTTCCTTGCCGCGAACCTGCGACCAGGCGAAACTGTGCTGGTGAGCGGGGCCACCGGCAATTTCGGCAGCGCGGCCGTCTCGGTCGCGCTGGCAATGGGCGCGGTCTGCGTGATCGCGCCCGGCCGCAACGAAACAATCCTGGCCGACCTCGTCCGCCGCTTCGGCAGCCGCGTGAAGCCGGTCAAGCTCACTGGCGTTGAGGACGACGACCGCGAGAGCATGAAGCACGCGGCATCAGGTCCGATCGACTGCGTGCTCGACATCATGCCGCCCTCGGTCAGCACCAATGTGGTGCGCGCGGCGGTCATGACGGTGCGCCCGTATGGCCGCGTCGTGCTGATGGGCGGCGTCGGGATGGCGGGCGGTGCAGGGCTCGAGCTGCCCTACCCCTGGATCATGCGCAACTGCATCAGCATCCACGGCGTCTGGATGTACCCGCCGGACGCAGCAACCCGCCTGATCGCGCTGGTGCGTGCCGGGCTGCTCAGGCTCGACGAATACGAGGTGACGGCGTTCGATCTCGACCACGCCAACGGGGCCGTGGAACACGCCGCCGCCAATGGCAGGCCGTTCAAACTGACGGCGATCCGGCCTTGATACCCAGAGGGCGCGGGGGAGCGCCGTCGCCAATTTTTTTCGCAAGTCCGGCCAAGCACTTGGCTACTGTGCATGGGGTTGTTTTCGCATTTTAATCGAGCTCGACCACCTGGCCGTTCGACAGCGAGACGCGCCGGTCCATGCGCCCGGCGAGCTCCATGTTGTGAGTCGCGATCAGCATCGACACCTGCGTCGCCTTGACCAGCTGCATCAGGGCCTGGAACACGTGCTCGGCGGTGCCGGGGTCGAGATTGCCGGTCGGCTCGTCCGCAAACAGCACGCGCGGCGCGTTGGCAACCGCACGTGCGATCGCGACGCGCTGCTGCTCACCGCCCGACAATTCCGCCGGACGATGGGTGATGCGGTCGCCGAGGCCGAGATAGCCCAGGATCTCCTTGGCGCGCTTGACGCTCTCGGATTTCTTCAGGCCGCGGATCATCTGTGGCAGCATGACATTCTCAAGCGCCGAGAACTCCGGCAGCAGCCGGTGCGACTGGTAGACGAAGCCGATATCGGTGCGGCGCAACTGGGTGCGCTCGATGTCGGGCAGCTGCGAGGTCGGCGCGCCCGAGACATAGACCTCGCCGGAATCCGGTGCCTCGAGCAGCCCCGCAATGTGCAGCAGCGTCGACTTGCCGGACCCCGACGGCGCCACCAACGCGACTGACTGCCCGCGCCACAACGCCAGCTTGGCGCCGTCGAGGATCGTCAGCGGCATCTCGCCCTGCACGTACTGCCGCTTTATCTCGTGGAGATAAATGACTGGTACATCTTCCGCCCCCTGCTGCTCCATCAGCCCCTCACTCGTACCGGAGCGCTTCGACCGGATCGAGGCGCGCGGCGCGCCACGACGGGTACAGCGTCGCCAGGAACGACAGCGTCAGCGCCATGACGACGACCGCCGTGGTTTCGCCGACGTCGATCTCGGCGGGCAGCTTCGACAGGAAATAGAGTTCAGGCGAGAATAGCTCGGTGCTGGTGAGCCAGGACAGGAATTGCCTGATGGACTCGATGTTGAGGCAGATCACGAGACCGACGAAGAAACCGACCAGCGTGCCGACCACGCCGATCGAGGCGCCCGTGATCAGGAAGATCCGCATGATCGAGCCCTGCGAGGCACCCATGGTGCGCAGGATCGCGATGTCGCTGCCCTTGTCCTTCACCAGCATGATCAGGCCGGAGACGATGTTGAGAGCGGCAACCAGCACGATCATGGTCAGGATCAGGAACATCACGTTGCGCTCGACCTGGAGCGCGTTGAAGAAGGTCGAGTTGCGCTGGCGCCAGTCGACCAGGAACACCGGGCGGCCCGCAGCCTCCGTCACCGCCTTGCGGAAGGCGTCGATCTTGTCGGGGTTGGTGGTGAACACCTCGATCGAGGTGACGTCGTTGCTGCGGTTGAAATAGGCCTGCGCCTCGGCCAGCGGCATGAACACGAAGCCGAGATCGTATTCGGACATGCCGATCTCGAACACGGCGACGATCTTGTAAGGCTTGATGCGCGGCGTTGTGCCCATCGGGGTGACCGCGCCCTTCGGCGCCACCAGCGTCACGCTGTCGCCGGCATGCAGCGACAGCTGGTCGGCGAGCCGGCGGCCGATCGCGACGCCCTGCCCTTCGTCAAAGCCCTCGAGCGAGCCCTGCTTGATGTTCTTGGCAATCGAGGTGAGGTTGTTGAGGTCGTCGGAGCGGATGCCGCGCACCAGGACGCCCGAAGCGTTCCATGGCGATGACGCCAACGCCTGGCCATCCACCACGGGCGCAGCGAGCCGGATGCCCTCGACCTGGCTGAGGCGGTCGGCGACGTCCTTCCAGTCGGTCAGCGGCGATTCCAGCGGCTGGACCAGGATATGGCCGTTGAGCCCTAGGATCTTGTCGAGCAGCTCCTTGCGGAAGCCGTTCATGACGGCCATGACGATGATCAGCGTCGCCACGCCCAACATGATGCCGAGAAAGGAGAACCCGGCGATGACCGAGATGAATCCCTCCTTGCGGCGCGCTCGCAAATAGCGCCCCGACAGCATCCACTCGAATGGCGCAAAAGGCGCGGTCTGCACGGTTTCGGTCATGGTCTCGTCCATCGCTCGATAATCCCATGATTCGGGGTCAATTGTGGCCGGATTGGCGGCCGCGATATCGCGCGATGAACAATATTCAGCCGACCAGGCGGGCGACCGCGTCCGCAGGCGACATGGTCTCGCGTGCGCCGTCGGCTCGCCGCTTGATCTCGACCTTGCCGTCAGCAAGCCCCTTCGGTCCGATCATGATCTGCCAGGGGATGCCGATCAGGTCGGCGGCGGCGAATTTAGCGCCGGCGCGCTGGTCGGTATCGTCATAGAGGACATCCACGCCCTTGGCGGTGAGCTCCTCATAGAGCTTCTCGCAGGCCGCATCGACCGCGGCATCGCCTTGCTTGAGGTTGAGCACCACGGCGCGGAACGGGGCCACGGCTTCCGGCCATTTGATGCCGGCATCGTCATGACAGGCCTCGATGATGGCACCAAGCAGGCGTGAGACGCCGACACCGTAGGAGCCGCCATGGATCGGCACGTCGACACCGTCGGGGCCCGCCACCAGCGCCTTCATCGGCTCGGAATATTTGGTACCGAAGTAGAAGATCTGGCCGACCTCGATGCCACGGGTGTTCACTCGTTTGTCCGCAGGCACCTCCCGCTCGAACCGCGCGGAATCGTGAACGTCCTCGGTAGCAGCATACAGCGAGGTCCACTGCTTGATGATCGGCGTCAGATCGTCCTCATAATTGACGTCCTCGCCCGGCACCGGCAGGTCCAGCACGTCGCGATTGATGAAGACGCCGGATTCGCCGGTCTCCGCGAGCACTATGAACTCGTGGCTGAGATCGCCGCCGATCGGACCGGTCTCGGCGCGCATTGGGATCGCCTTCAGCCCCATCCGTGCGAAAGTCCGCAAATAGGCGACGAACATCTTGTTGTAGGCGACCCGCGCCGCCGCCTCGTTGAGGTCGAAGGAGTAAGCGTCCTTCATCAGGAATTCGCGGCCGCGCATCACACCGAACCGCGGACGCTGCTCGTCGCGGAATTTCCATTGAATATGATAGAGATTGAGCGGCAGGTTCTTGTACGACTTCACATAGGCGCGGAAGATCTCGGTGATCATTTCCTCGTTGGTCGGTCCGTACAGCAGCTCGCGCTTGTGGCGGTCGGCGATGCGCAGCATCTCCGGACCATAGGCATCGTAGCGGCCGCTCTCGCGCCAGAGGTCGGCGAGCTGGAGCGTCGGCATCAGCACCTCGATCGCGCCCGAGCGGTCCTGCTCCTCGCGCACGATCCGCTCGATCTTCTTGAGCACGCGGAAGCCAAGCGGCAGCCAGGCATAGATGCCGGCGGCCTCCTGCCGGATCATTCCGGCGCGCAGCATCAGCCGATGCGAGACGATCTCGGCCTCTTTCGGATTTTCCTTCAGAATGGGCAGAAAGAATCGCGACAACCGCATGGCAACACTCTAGGAATCAGTGACGGGTTGCAGTGAAACCGGATTGGGAGCGAAAACACAAGACCGCGAGTGAGGAAAAGCCGCTAACGCGGCGGAATTCCTGTCATTTTCCGTTGACTTCAGATTTGGCTTGAGGAGCAGCATGCCAGCAAAGCCGGCGAGCCTAGGGCGGCGCCACCTCGAGTTCATCCTCCAGCGTAATGCTCTCGAAGTCGCTCACCAGCGCATCGATCCGGATATGCCAGCGGCCAGCGAAGGGCAGTTCGACCTTGCGCACATGCCAATAGCCGTCCGGCCCGAGCGAGGTACCCCGTTCCATCGGCTCGATGCCGCGCTCGGGCAAGCTCAAGGTCAACGTCACCTCCTTGGCCGCGAGCGGCGTCCCCTCGCCGGTCATGAGCTGGACCACGAAGTCATCGACACCGGCCTTACCCGGCGAGACCAGGACTTGGAACATTGCCTTGTCGCTGTGGACGTGGATCGCGAGCGGCGCCTCGGGAAGCATGGTCCGCGGCGGCGGCGTGAAGCGCCACCCGGCGACGACCGCGAAGATGACGAGTGCGATCGCACATTCGAACAGGATCGAGCGCTTGAGGGCGGACGCGGCCTCGTGATCGCTTGCCAGCGCCGGGCTCAGGTGAAAGCGGTTGAGCGCGGCGAGTGCGAGCAACATGAGGACCAGCGCGAGCTTGATGGAAAGGACGAGGCCATAGCGGGTCTCGACCAACGCTGAAGGCCTTTCGAGCTGGACGATAGCGAGCCCAAGGCCGGTCAGGGCCAACGTGGCGACGACCGGCACGGCGATACGGGAGAAGCGGTTTACGACAGGCAAAGCCGTGGCCGCCGGCTTCGACACCAGCACAGCGAGCGGCGCCATTGCCCCGATCCAGAACGCGACGCCGAGACCGTGGAGGAAGACCGCCGGCCGCGTCAACATTTCGGGCGGTGCCGTTGCGGCGTGTCCGGTCATGGCCAGCGACAGGCCGACGCCGATGAACGCGATAAACGCAAGAGCGCGCGCGTACCAGGCGGCACGCAGCGCCATCAGGGCCAGCAGCATCGCAGCGACGGCGACCAGCAAGGCGGGGCCTGCGCTGGTCGCGAACGCGACCTTCCAAGGCGCGGCCGTCGCAAGAGCTGCCGGTGGCAGGCCGAGGAGATCGAGACCCAGCGCACCGGGGGACATCACCGCGCTCGGAAGGCCGACCGCGAGTGCCACGCGCGGCACGATCATGCTGGTCGTCGACCACGCGATCCAGCGCGCGAACAACACACCGCCGACACCAACAAACAGCCCGATGTAAAGACCAACCCGCGCCAGCCAGATGAGTATGCTCAACCCGCTATCCGTGTTCGCGAGAGGCTTCGTCCCCGTCGGCATGCCGATCGAGAAGATCACCGATCCGGCCACGGGATGGCCGTCCTGCGAAATCACGCGATAGCTGACGACCGCCGTACCCTGCGGCAGGTCCGGCGGCATCGCAACCGAAATGGCCTCCGCCGACGCGTCGATGCGCACATCGTCCCGCGTCCTGCCCGCGCCATCGATCAGCCGGATCGCGCCGGGCGTGACGGCCTCGTTGAAACGCAGCACCACAGCCTCCGGCGCGGCCATGAGCCTGCTGCCGCTCGCCGGCTCGGCCGAGATGAGTGCCGCATGCGCCGAGGCCCCGGTCGCAAAGCCGGTGACCAGGAGCAGCGTCGCGAGCGCGGCGAGCAGGCGCATCAGGGTTTCGGCAGCAGCTTCACACCCGGGGCGGGCGACTTGCCCTCGTGCGAATGCCCTGCCCCCTCAGCCGGGATCTCGATCCAACGGCTGACACCGGTCTCGCATTCCTGGACAACGGGGAAATACAACGTCGTGTTCGGCTTGAGCTCGTCGGTCAGAACCGTGTGCATGACGAACTCGTCATAGTTCTTGTCCGGAAGCTTGCCGCCGGCCCACGCCACCTCCTTGACGCCGGACGAGATCTTATTGCCGTGATAGTCATATTCGCTGGCATATTTGCCTTCGACGACATCGATGGTCCAGCCTGCCTTCGGCATTGGCTTGACCGCGATCACCCCTTCCGGGATCTGCACGCGGATCTTCACCGTGGGCGAGCCCGCACAACCATGGGGCACTGTGAAGACAGCCTTGTAAGACGCACCGACCGTGGCTTGCTTGGTCTCGAGCGACACGTGCGCCGCCGCCGGCGAGGCGGCGAACGCAGCAACCAGGATCAGGCGGAATCGCTTCGGCATGTTCAGCCTCCCGAGAGTTCGGATCCGTCTCATTTCATCTTCATTCCCGAGTGATCCGGCATTTTCTTCATGTCCATATGACCTGAATGCGCGGCCTCGCCCGGTGCCTGCGCGCCGACGCCCTGTACGTCGAGGGAGACTGCGACTTTGCCGGCCTTCTCGAACTGAAGCGTCACCGGCACCTTATCGCCCTGCTTGAACGCGCCCTTCAGCTCCTGGAGCATCAAATGATTGCCTCCGGGCGCAAGCCTCACGGTCTTGCCGGGATCAATAACGAGCCCCTTGTCCAGCGGACGCATTTTCATCACGCCATTATCCATCGCCATCTCGTGAATCTCGGTCTTCCCCGCGATGTCCGCGGAAGCGCTGACCAGCCTGTCCGCCGCCGCCCCCTTGTTCTCGATGGTGAGATAGCCGCCCGCGACCTTGGCGCCGCCCGGCGTCGCCCGGCTCCAGGCTTGCGAGATCACGAGATCGCCGGCCTTGACGTCGTCGGCCGATGCGACGGCGCAGCCGCCCAGCAGCAGCGCGATTGTGAGGAGAGTCTGCTTCACTTTCTTCATTTCGATAGCCTCATTGATGATTACTCTGGCAGAGACGTCCTTGGTCATTTGCTATTTGGCGCGTGCTATTTGGTGCGTCACCATCGATACCTCATTCCGGCGTATACCGCGCGCCCGGTACCCGGCTCGAACAAGGGTGACGTCGCCGTTGCCCGATCGATGATGCTCGCGCTAGCAATGTAGGTCTTGTTGGTGAGATTGCGTCCCTCGACATAGGCGGATAGCGGACCCCCATTGTCGAACCCGGCTTTCAATCCCAACAGCGCATAAGGTTCTGTCTTGAGCGTGTTCATGCTATCGACAAAATAGGCTTGTGGCACCCATTCGACATTGGGGCCGACATAGAGACCCGTCGGATGCTTGTAGAGGAGCTCTGCGCGCAGGTAATGACGGGGCGCACCCGGCAATTGATTGTCCCCAAAGACCGGGTCGCGGTCGAAACGGAAGTCGTTGAACGTGTAAGAGACGTTAAGCCAGACCTTGTCCGGCGCGGAGCCATTGACGAAGATGTCGCGAAAGATTGCTGCACCTGCCCCGGCCTCGATTCCCTGGTGAAGCGTCCGGTCGGCGTTGGTCACGTTGCAATTCCCGAACGCGCTATAAAGGCATTGCAGCTCGTCGCGAATATTGGCGCGATAGGCGGTGAGCTCCCAGGCATATTCCGGCCGCCTCATGCGCGTTCCGACTTCGTACGTGGTCGCGATCTGTGCGCGGATGCTGGTGAACGGGATCGTTGGAATGCCCGGACCAATCGAGCTCTCACCGAAGCTCGGCACCTCGGCACTTCGCGAGACATTTGCGAAAGCTTGCCATGTGGGATCGATTTGCCACAGGAGGCCTGCTTTCGGCGACCAGAGATTGAACCGCGTTGCTCCCGATTGATCTCCGTCGCTGAGGAAGCGGTCCTGCCGATTGCGAGTTGCGTACAGAAACTGGGTACCGCCGATCACTGCGACGCTCGGAAGGAAGTAGAAGCTGTCTTCGACGTAAACGGAGGTGTTCTCTGAGCGATCGATCGAGGAAGAAAGCAGCCTCCCCTTCTGACCGGCAAGATTGGCAAACTGCTGATTGTCGATGCTACCATTCAATACGTAGACACCCGCGACCAGTCTATTGCGAAAGCCGCCGATGGTGCGGTCATCCGTGAGCTTCGCGAAGCCTCCATAGTCCTTGTAGCGGTAGTCCAGCCACTGGAAAATCGGATGCATCAGATGGCGGTCGAGCCCGAAGGCGCCGAATTCAACCTTGGTGTCATCGAAGCGGACGGTCGTCTTGTTGGCCAACCTGACAGTATCGATATTGCGCTGCTGATCCATGGCAACGTTCGTCGGAGCGGCAGCCTCCGGATTGGTCAAGGCAGACGCCTTGGTCACGGTACCAGGGATCCGCTGCCGCACCTGGTTGGCATTGAGGTAAAATCGTGTCTCAACGTCCGGAGAGAATTGATAGCCGAAATTGCCGCTCAAGCGATTGCTCGAGCCGAAGCTATGATCGCGAAATCCATCAGCGGCCTGCGTGGAAGCGGTCACGAAACCGTCCCACGGCCCGTTCGCGCCACCTGCGTTCGCCTGAAGCCGCTTGAATCCGAAACCTCCGACGTCGAAAGACACGCCGTTCGGAAATGAATCGCGGCCCGACGGAGTTATAAAGTTGATGGCGCCCCCGAGGGAATTCGCGCCAAACTGGAGTGCATTCCCGCCCTTGTAGACTTCGATATCTTTGTAGGCAGTAGGGTCAATCTCCTGGAAATCGCCATAGCCATCGGCAGTGTTGATCGGGATGCCGTCCATGTAGAGTTGGACGCCGCGAAGGTGGAAGTTGCGCGACAGGCCCGACCCGCGAATCGAAAGCCGCGTGTCGTCGCCCCATTTAGGCTGGGCGAACACACCAGGCACGTAGTCCAGCACATCCTTGATCGTGTTGGCGGGCGTCGAATTCCTGTAAGTTTCCGCCGTTACGAGCGCTACGCCGCCCGGCGTCTGGTTGATTTCCGCAAGCGCTTGTTGTGCGGTCAGCACCGTCAGGGAGCCGGGGACCCTGGCGCCTTGCACGCTCGCGGTTTGCTGTGGCAGCCCAGCCGGTCGTGCGCTTCGCGCCACACGCGCTGATCGCACGGCGTCGCGGTGGGGCCGGACCCGGGCCGCGCGCTTTTGCTGTGGAGCTTCAACAATAACCGAGGGAAGTTCCGACCGACTTACCTGGGCATCCGAAGTGTGTGGAAAGGCCAAAATCGATACGGACGCGAGCAGAGTGCCGCGCGCACGCGCACTCCGCAAAGAACGAAGACAAGGCATGGGACATTTCCTGACACCGGCACGCAGCCAGTCCGTTGCAAAGCGAGATGCGGCACCAGCGAGCCGCACCGAGCACAAGTTCGTCGCGGGTCAGGAAAATTGAGGGGGCGCGCGTGCCTGGGCGCCAGAGCCCCTATCGGCAGCGACGACGGATATCTCCAAAGCGTGCCATGCCACGCGCTTGGCGTGGCGGAAGGGGATGGAGAGCCCAACGTGGGGCGGAGAATCGAGCGAGGCGTTGGCCTGTGCCAGGCAACACAGCGCGCACGCGCCGCCGTGCGCGGTGGGGCTGTCGGTCTGATCGCCCAGGCCGCGCTGCTCACCCCCGCTGTGGCAGATGACGCCGGCGGACAGCCGATCGGCAACGGCCTGGCCGGCCGCCAAGCAGGCGGCAATCGGCGCCAGCACCTGCATCACCAGGGCGAGCAGGACAACGGGTAGGAATTTTTGCAAGCGCGCGCGCATCCGCCGAACCGTTCGTTCCTCCACTAACTAAACACCGCCCCAAGCCCCGAGTCGAGGTCAGTTCCGCCGCCTTGTTGGCCAGCGAAAACATCTCGAAGTGGTCGGGAGCACCCTACCCGCGACGCCAGGGGTCCGGCATTGAGGCAAGTCAAACCACCTCCCTCGTCCAAAAATTCCTTTTGTTTCCCATACGTTTACAGGGATATGAGCCCGATCATTTCGTCAAATGCTCGAATTTTGAACATTCGTTGCCGAAAATGATGACAAGTGAGAAAAGTTGATCTAGCATCCCTCTTGCTCAGGCTGGCCGTGAGGTCGAAGTCTGGTGGTCCAAGTCTCGGGAGGAGCCCCTGGCGCGCAAAACGCAGCGTCGCCCCGTTAATCAAGAGCAAATCTTAGAATCGGGGATAATAGGGTCGACACAATTTTTGAGCGGGGCCAGGGCCCCGCTCTTTTTTTGTTTTTGAGCGGGGCCAGGGCCCCGCTCTTTTTTTGTCTGCGGGGCTTCGACGCCGATGAGTGGTCCCTCTAATCCGATCGAAAATAGCTTCGAACTTGCGGCATCGCGCTGCGCGGACCTCACGCCGCTGGTCTATCAACGCCTGTTCGAACAGCATCTGGAAACGCGGGCGATGTTCCGCTCGCAAGGCAGCGAGCTCGTGATGGGATCGATGCTCGCGCTGGCCATCGAGGCGGTCCTCGACTTCGCCAATGAACGTCGTGGGCACTTCCGGCTGATCGCCTGCGAGGCAGCCTCGCACGAGGCTTACGGCACGTCGCGCGAGCTCTTCATCGCCTTCTTCGCGATCATCAGGGATACGAGCCGCGATCTGCTCGGCGCTCGATGGTCGGCCGACATTGCGCGGGCATGGGATACATTGCTCGTCGAGTCGACGCATTCACCAAGGCGCGGGCCTGACGCTTTGCGCTGCACCAAGGGTGGCTTGCTGCGATCAAGCGATTGATTGCAGATTGAGTGGCATCAGCTCTTGTGAGACACTTTCGGACATCGGTCGCGCATTCAATGACGCGCCGACGATAAAATTTTACGGGAGCGAGCGATGTCCGGGACGAAAGATTTCTCGACGACGAGGCGCGATCTTCTTCAGGCGGCAGCGACCGCCGGCGCCGCGACTGCCATCCTCGGCAGCATGGGCATAAACCCAGCACTTGCAGCCGAAGTCGGACGAAGCGAGAAACCGCTGAAAGCGGCCTTCTCCAACGCGGGCCTCCAGGCCACCTGGTGCGCGCAGGGCAAGCAGGCCGCGGAATTCTGGGGCAAGCTGTTCAATGTCGAGGTGACCTGGTTCGATGGTCAGCTCGACGCGGTCAAGCAGCGCGCCGCGATCGACAACATGGCCTCGCAGAAATGGGATTTCGTCGCGATCCAGGCCTTCGGCATCGGCACTCTCACCCAGCCCGTGCAGAAGATGATCGACGCCGGCACGCCCGTCATCGACATGGACACGCTGATTGCGCCGCTCGACCAGATCAACGTCCACTCCTTCCTTGCCCCCGACAACGAGTTCATGGGCGCCTCGGTAACCCAGGCGCTGTGCAACGCGATGGGCGGCAAGGGCAAGATCATCATGACGCAGGGTGCGCTCGGCCACACCGGCGCGCAAGGACGCGCCAAGGGTTTTAACTCGGTGGTCAAGCAATTCCCTGGCATCGAGGTGCTCGACACCCAACCGGCCGACTGGGACGTCTCCAAGACCGCCCGCCTCTGGGAGACCTATCTCACCAAATATCCGCAGATCGACGCTGCGTTCTTCCACAATGACGACATGGCGCTCGCCGCCTACAACATCATGAAGGCCCGCAACCGCACCAACATCCTGATTGGCGGCGTCGATGCCATGCCGCCGGCGATCCAGGCGGTGAGCGAGGGTCGCATGTTCGCGACCGTGCGCAATCCGTCGTGCCGCATCCATGGCGGCGCCATCGTTGCAGGCGTGTCGGCCGTGGTCGGCGGCGAGAAGAGCGGACAGGGAATCCCGAAGAACGTCGTCACCGACGGCCCGGTCGTGACCAAGGCCAATGCCGCCGGGATGCAATGGATGCAGGATCACTTCCTGATCTGAGCCTCCATGCCTGCGGGACATCAGCCCATCCTGGAACTGAAGGGCATCACGAAGAGCTTCGGCGGCGTCGAAGCGCTTCGTGGTGTCGACTTCGCGCTTCTTCCCGGCGAGATCCATGGTCTCGTCGGCGAGAACGGCGCCGGCAAAAGCACGCTGATGAAGATCATCGCCGGCGTGCACACCGAATTCTCCGGCCGCTTCCTGGTTGACGGGGCGGAAACGCATTTCCGCTCGGCGCGCGATGCCCATGCGGCCGGCATTGCCATGGTGCACCAGGAGCTCAGCGTTGCGCCCGACCTCACGGTTGCGGAGAACGTCTTTCTGGGCAACCAGCCGGTCAACCGCTTCGGCCTGGTGCAATGGCGGCGGATGGCGCGCGAGGCGGGCGAGCAGCTCGCCCGCTTCGGTATCTACGTCGACCCGATGTCGCGGCTTGGGGACCTCCCGATCGGGCTCCAGCAGTTGATCGAGATCGCCCGCGTGCTGTTCTCGGGCGCTCGCATCGTCATCCTGGACGAGCCGACCTCCGCCCTCTCCCCACCCGAGGTCGAGCGGCTCTTCACAACGCTCCGGCGTCTGCGCGAGGAAGGCACTGCAATCGTCTTCATCTCGCATTTCATCGAGGACATTCTGCGCGTGTCCGACACGGTGACCGTCTTCCGCAACGGGCGGAAGGTCGCGGAGACCGCCAGCGCCGCGACCAGCAAGGGCGCGCTGATCGAGGCCATGATCGGCCGCGGCGGCGAAACGCTCGAGCATAGCTACACTGACGATTTGATGCTGCCGCGGCCGAGCGACAGTCCGGTCGTCCTGAAGGTCGACCAGCTCTCCCTCGCGCGCAGCCTTCAGGATGTCTCGTTCGAGGCCCGCGCCGGCGAGGTGCTCGGCATCTACGGCTTCATGGGCTGCGGCCAGCAGGAGCTGTCGCGCATCCTGTTCGGCAAGCTGAAGCCGGACAGCGGCACGCTCGCCGTCGAGGGCGCACCAAAGACCTTCGCCAGCACGGCGGCGGCGCGGCGCGCCGGCGTGGCGCTGGTGCCGGAGAGCCGGCGCGACATGCTGTTTCACCAGGAGCCGGTCTACAAGAACATCTCAATCAGCATTTTGGATCGCATCTCGGCGCTGCTGCTCAAGCCGGCGCAGGAGCGCGATATCGCAAGGCACCAGGTCGAGCAATTGCAGATCAGACCGCCCGTGGTCGGCCTCGACCTCGGCATGCTCTCCGGCGGCAACCAGCAGAAGGTTGCGCTGGCGAAATGGCTGACCTATCCACCCAAGCTTCTGGTGCTGTGCGAGCCGACCCGCGGCATGGATGTCGGCGCCAAGAACGACGTCATCAACATCGTCCGCGACCTCCGCGCCAAGGGGCTTGCCGTCATCGTGCTGTCGACCGAGCCGGAAACGGTGCTGTCGCTGGCCGACCGCATCCTCGTGCTCAAGCGCGGCGCATTGGTGCGGGAATTCAGGAACGAGCCGGTCAGCAAGGACCGCCTGCTGGAAGCGGCGTGACGGAGAAGCACCATGGCGAGCAGTGACACGGTTCCGGCGGCGGCTGCTCGAGCGCGGGGACTTGCGCCCTTCCTGCGCTCGCAGATGCGCAACATTGCGCCATTCCTGACGCTGATTTTCCTGTCCGGCTTCTTCGCCTTCGCCAGCCCCTCCTTCGCGACGCTCGACAATCTCGGCAACATCCTCACGCAAGTGTCGGTGACAGGCATCATCGCGGTCGGCCTCACCTTCGTGATCCTCTGCGCCGAGATCGACCTCTCGATCGCCAGCATCGCCAACGTCACCGGCATCGCGGTTGCCTATTTCACGCTCCAGGAATCCTACGTCAACATCGCGAATGTGCCGCTGCCCGGCGCGGTGGCCATCATCCTGTCGATCCTGCTCTGCGCGCTGCTCGGCCTCGTCAATGCGCTGGGGCTGACCGTGATCGGCATCCCCTCCTTCATCATGACGCTGGCGATGATGCAGATCGCGGCCGGCATCTCGGCGCTCCTGGTGCGCGGCCAGATCGCCTACAAGGTGCCGAGCCTGATCACGACGCTCGGCTCGGGCTCGATCGGTGGCATCCCCTGGATCGTCATCGTCGCCGCCATCATGCTGCTCGGCGGGCATCTGGTGCTGACCTACACGCGCTTCGGCCGCTACGTCTACATGGTCGGAGGCAATCGCGAGGCGGCCGAATATTCCGGCCTCAACGTCAAGCTGATCCTCGGCGCGGTCATGGTGATCTCGGCGGTCTGCTCCGGCCTTGGCGGCATGCTCGGCGTTGCCCATTTCGGCAGCGCGCAGCAGAACGAATTCGACACGTACCTGCTCGACTCCATCGCCGCCGTCGTTGTCGGCGGCACCAGCCTGTTCGGCGGCCGCGGCGGCATCGGCAACACCATCGTCGGGCTTTTCGTTCTTGGTGTTCTCAATAACGGGCTCGACCACGTCAACATCGACAGTTTTTTGAAGATCCTGATCCGCGGCCTGATCCTGCTGGCGGCGCTGGTCATTAACGTCTATGCGCAGCGACTGAGGGAAAAAGCGGCGGAGTAGACGGCCCCCAAAACGAAAACAGCGAAAACAACCTCGTGCACAGTAGCCGGGGCTAGCGAAATCAATCGCTTGCCGGTGGCGTCGCGACATTGCGGATTTTACGAAGTGGATTTGACTCGTCGGGCAAAACAGGGGCATGATGTCACGATGGCCGGCGGCTCCGAGAGGCGGTGCCCACTCCCGTCATTGCGAGCGCAGCGAAGCAATCCAGAATCTTTCCGCGGTGGCAGTCTGGATTGCGTCGCTGCGCTCGAAAATGACGGTCTGGAGGCAGCAGAGGAATCCTGGATCGTCTCAATCGCGAAGCCAGGGAACGCGTCCTAACTCTCGGCCTCCGTATGCGACGGCAGCCGCGAGAAGCGGAAATTGCAATGGCTCGCACCGCCGGCCAGCGTCTGCGTCCTTTCGAGGCGAATGCCTCGCGTGGCATAGGCGTCGAAATCAAGCCCGCAAATGTTCGGCAGGATGTCCTTGTCGCCGTGGCGCGCTGCGAGCTTGCAGAAGCCACAAGCCTTGTAGTTGATGCCGAATTCGAAGGTGTCTCCTGGATCCGGCTCTACGAAATCGTAGACGAAGTCCTCCGGAAACTCCCTCTGGTGGCTTTCCGTGACGCTCCTTGCCGCCTGCTCGCGCAGCAGAGCTTGGTTCGCGGACGACATGAACTGGCGTCCCGAGGCAAGGCGTTCCGCCTCTGACACGGTGAGCAATTGCGCTTTGTAGGTTTCCCGTTCGATCTCCCCGATCACCGGGACCGGCACACCGTGGCGCCGGAGCACCCGACTGATGGCCATAAAACCCGTGAGACGCATGAAGAAATCACTCATGCGGCTGGCCGCGCCGCCGACATAGGGCATTTGGGTCAGCACGATTTCGAATTCGTGCATGACTTCCTGCCTGATCTTCTCGATGTCGGATAGTCGCGCGCGCTCGCGCAACATCGCATCGGCAAGGCCGAGGCGGTGCCGCATGGCGGCTTCCATTGCGTCCCGATGCGTCTCGTAGAAAGGATGGATCTCAGCCATTGGACACCCGATATGATTGGCTCATTGCAATGTGGGCGACGCCGGTTTCATTCTGCGGCGATCGCCTCGATCTCCAGCAGCCATTTGCTGTCAACGGTCTCGACGATCACGACCGTCAGCGCGGGCTGGTGATCCCCGAGAATCGCGCGGCGAATAATACGGTTGGGCAGGACCTGGTTGCGGTCGGTCAGGAACGTGGTGACCTTGACCAGATGCTCGACGCCCAGACCCGCAGCGGCGAGCACTTCCCTGACGTTGCGCCAGGCCTGCTCGCATTGCGCCTCGAAACCGTCGGGCACGGTGCCGTCCGATCTCTCCGGCACCTGGCCGCTGATGAACAAGAGGCGGCGATGCAGCCTCAGTTCAAGTCCCATGCTGTAGCCGCCGGCCGGAGCGTGGACCGTTGCGGGATTGTGGGTGACGACGTGAACTGGTGGCATGGGATCTCTCCGTGTTGCGGCCGACCCTATCCGGCGGCATCGCCGGGGCGCAAAGCACTATTGCTGCGGTTCAGCGCAAGAAAATCTATTGCAAGCACGCAGCCATTCAGTGACAAACTGGGCAGCAATGACTTACATCCTTCCACCGCTCAACGCGCTCCGCGCATTCGAAGCCGCCGCCCGGCATCTCAGCTTCAAATTGGCCGCGCACGAGCTGCACGTGACGCCCGCCGCCGTAGGGCAGCAGGTGAAAGCGCTGGAGGCGCGCCTCGGCGTACGCCTGTTCGACCGGCTGCATAAGCAGCTCATCCTCACCGCGGCCGGTCAGGCCTATCTACCCGGGATATCCGAAGGCTTTCGCCACATCGCCGAGGCGACCTCGCAATTGAAGCCGGCAGGTGCGGTCCTGCTGCAATTGGGAGTCCATGGCGGCTTCGACCTGCGCCGCCTCC
Organism: Bradyrhizobium sp. 164; assembly: GCF_023073715.1. GTDB lineage: Bacteria > Pseudomonadota > Alphaproteobacteria > Rhizobiales > Xanthobacteraceae > Bradyrhizobium. The sequence continues at coordinate 371,735 of NZ_JADPKA010000029.1, read as the reverse complement.
AATTGGCAGAATTTCGCAGCGCGCATGCGGAGATCGGCTTGCGGGTGCTTCAGCCCGCCGGCCTGCACGAGCTGGTCGAGGGCAAGGTCGACCTCTTGATAGCCCGCGGACTTGGTCACCATCCGGGCTATCGCTGCGAGCGGATGGATGAGGGAGCGGGTGTGGGTGATTGGCTCGTTGCGCCTGAAGGCACCGCGGATTGCCCGGAAATCGTCAGTTTTCGCGAATGGGTGCGCGGCCTGCTGGAGGAGAAACCGCTCGCTAGCCGCCGCCCTCGTCTTGTCGGCGGCGTCGGGAGTTGAGGCGACCGCAAACCCGTAACAACTCGGCGTCTAGTCCGACTCCGGTACCTGTGTTTCTTGGAGCAAACCGGACATCGGTCGGCCGACAATTCCCGCTGCATCGGTCGAAAATGACCCGAAGCAGACCTTAGCCTCCTTCAATCCAAATTCCTGCTTCGCTCAGCGCGTTGAGAAATGCGCTCGACGTCTTTGGGGTCCAGTGACCGGCTGTCACACAGCTGATTCAGCTCATCGAAGGTAATCTTACCGTTCCGTTCACCGATTTCGATGGCTCGTCGAATGATTTCCGGCACGCTCATGTTCTCTCCGTTTCAGCAGCCCTTACTATATGGGAGCGAGTCGGGTTGTGGCCCATCTGCGAAATTGAGCATCGGCGGACCAAAGTCCGGTCATTACATTAGAGCGGGCCTGATTTGCTCAACCTGAGTTCTTCGCAGTTTGACCCGAAGCCGGACATCACCCCTCCGGTACCCCGGCCACGCGCATCCCTTTCAGGATGCGCCTACTTCCGTCGAGAAAGGTCGCATTATTGCCGATTGACATGCTCTTCATGCGACGAATCGTAAATGTGGAATCGAGCGCTTGCCCTGCTTTCGCGGCGGCGTACGCGTCGTTCAGCTTGCCAAGTAGCGCGAGAGCAGCCGCAAGCCCAAAATGCACGAGCGGATAATTTCGGTTGACTTCGATACTGCGAAGGAACCACCCGACTGCTTCGTTATCTGCTCCGACCTGCAACTTGGAAAACCCGACCGGCGACAGCCATCTGTAGGCAAGAGTGTCACGAGGAGAGAGGCGCAATGCTTGGTTTACGTGCCCCTCTGTCTCTGCGCCGCAACCCATTATATACTTAGCGAGACCAATCATCGCGTGGGCGTCGGCAAAATTCCGATCTAATTCCAATGCTCGCTCGCACTCTGCCAACCCTTGAACCGCGCGGTTCGTATGCATCAAGACGATTCCTAAGAGCAAGTGTGCAAAGGGATGGCTCGGTGCATGGGATAGCGCCTTTAGGAGTATGGTCTCTGCGGCTGCCAGACGAAGAGGCAGGTCGTCAGTCAAAAAGGTCGATGAGGATGTCACATCGACCGCCGCCATCCAGATTTTCGCGTCGACGTTTTCAGGGTCGATCGTCAATGCCCGCTCGAAATAAAGGCGAGCTTGTGTCAGCGAGCTAGACGTGAGGCCCTCATTGAATGAATGGCGACCCCGGAAAATCAAATCTATGGCGTCGGGATTGGGCGTGTTTTCCGCTCGCCGTGCCTCAGCCTCAATCAGCTGGGCATTCACTGTGTTCGCCAGCCGCGCTACGATCTCATCCTGCATGTCGAGCAGGTCAGCGACGGGTTTATCGAACCGGTCAGCCCAGAGGTGACTACCTGTTTCGGTCTCGACAAGCTGCACGTTCACTCGCAACCGGTTGCGGTCACGTTGTATGGAACCTTCGAGTGCGTAGCGGACGTTCAGTTCGCGACCGATCTGTTTGAGGTCAGCGACCTTTCCTCTGTAGGTGAATGCTGTGTGTCGGCCAATGACGAACGAGCCTCTGATGCGAGACAAATCCGTGGTTAGGCTCTCGGTCACGCCATCTACGAAGTAGTCTTGCTCAGCATCACCGCTGAGGTTGGTAAAAGGCAACACAACGACGGAAAAATGAGGTGGGGAAACCTGTCGTGTCCGCCCAGTTTCTGATGCCCGGTTACCTCCATCCCGGATCATCGCATAAGCTCGAACAGGGTGAGCGATGTTCTTCAGATGTTGTTCGCCAATATCGGCGAACTCTGCATCGACCTTACCTCGGACGTGTTCGTACACAGAGGCAGACACGCATATGCCACCCGGCTCTGCAATGCTCTCCAGCCGTACCGCTTTGTTGACGCCGTCTCCAAAGATGTCGTGGGGCTCGACGATGACGTCGCCAATGTTAATGCCTACGCGGAAAGCAATACGTGTTTCGTCAGCGTCACCTATCGTAAGTTCCTTGATGAGCTTTTGAAATTGTACGGCAGCCCGCACCGCTTGGACCGCGCTCGAAAACTCCGCTAAGAATCCGTCGCCGGTATTCTTCACGATACGGCCCCGGTGTTCGGCAATTGCCGGGTTGACAGCGTTAGCTAAGAGCGCTGCAAATTTGGCATGCGTAGGTTCTTCATCGGTATGCATCAGCCGCGAATAACCAGCGACATCGGCAGCCAATATCGCTGATAATCTGCGTTCGATCCCGATTGGCCGTTCTTGCACCATGGCCTACGATCCACGCCTCGCGCGATTGTACATCAAGTCGAGCAGGATGCCCACCCATCCAATGTCTCCTGTTGGCCCATTGCATCAATTCGCGGCAACAAAGCCATTCCGCCGCTTTCGGATCGAAGCGGACATTGAGCAAACCGCTACGTCGCGGCCAATGACGTCTGATGGGCAATCTCGTCACTTCGCCAGCACCTCACCGCGTGCCCGTCCGGCCGTGTCTCCAGCGTCGGCTCCGGCTCGCTCCGGCACACCGCCTCTGCGTAACGACAGCGCGGGCTGAACGCGCATCCGTTCGGCGGGTTGAGCGGATTGGGCAGGTCACCGCCTGTCGTCGCCAGCGGGGCGTGGCGCAAGGGATCGGGAATGGCGGCGATCAGGGCCTGCGTATAGGGGTGCGCCGGCCGTTCGAAGATCTCGCGCCAGTGGCCATTCTCCACGATGCGGCCGAGATACATCACGGCGACGCGATCGCTCATGTGCTCGACGACGCCAAGGTCGTGGCTGATCATGATGTAGGACAGACCGAGCGTCTCCTTCAATTCCAGCAAGAGATTGATGATCTGGGCGCGGATCGAGACATCGAGCGCCGAGACCGGTTCGTCGCAGATGACAATCCTGGGATTGAGGATCAGCGCCCGCGCAATACCGATGCGCTGGCGCTGGCCGCCGGAGAATTCATGCGGGTAGCGGTCGGCCTGCTCGGGCCGTAGGCCAACATGTTTGAGCATCGTCGCGACGCGATCCTCGATCTCGCTTTTCGCGGTCACGCCATGGACGCGCAAGGGATCTTCGAGCGTGCGGCGGACGGTCTGGCGCGGATTGAGCGAGGCGTAGGGATCCTGGAACACGATCTGCACGATGCGAGCCAGCGCCTTGCGGTCCGCGGACTGCCTGTTCGTGACGACCTGCCCGTCCAGCACGATGCGGCCGCGCGTCGGCGTCAGGAGACCGAGGATCGAGAGCGCGATCGTCGACTTGCCCGAGCCGGACTCGCCGACGAGGCCGAGGCATTCGCCGCGCCTCAAGCTGAGATCGACACCGTCGACGGCACGGAGCAGCCGCCTCTCGCGGCCGAGCAAGCCGCCCCCCAGTGGAAAATGCACCGCGAGATCCTCGACGCTGAGAATGAGATCGTCGTCCGGCCTCCCCTGTGGCTCATGCATGATGGTGACACCTCACCAGACCGCCGGCGCCCAGCAAATCCGTCCCCGGCGCAGTGGTTCGGCAAATATCGGTCGCCTGCGCGCAGCGCGGATTGAACCGGCATCCGTCCGGGAAGCTCGCGATCGCCGGGACGACGCCCGCGATCTCCTTGAGTCTGGTCCGGCCAAGCGCAGCGCGACTGCCGAGCCGCGGCAGCGAGGCGACGAGGCCCTGCGTATAGGGGTGCGAGGGTGAGCGGAAAATATCGGCCGAGCCGCGCTCCTCGACGATGCGGCCAGCATACATGACGGCTACGCGGCGGCAGACATTGGCGACCAGGCCGAGATCGTGGCTGATCATCAGGATGGCCGTCCGCCGCTCGGCACATAGATTGCGCATCAGCTCGATGATCTCCGCCTGCACGGTCACATCGAGCGCGGTGGTCGGCTCGTCTGCAATCAGGAGATCCGGACCGCATGCCAGCGCGATGGCGATCATCACGCGTTGCCGCATGCCGCCCGAGAGCTGGTGCGGGTAATCCTTCACGCGCCGCTCGGGCGCGGGGACGCGGACGCTCGCCAGTGCATCCACCGCCAGCTGATTGGCTTCCCGCCAGCTCTTGCCCTTGTGCAGCACGAACATCTCGGCGATCTGCCGGCCCACGGGCGAGACCGGGTTCAGGGCCGTCATCGGCTCCTGGAAGATCATGGCGATGCGGTTGCCGCGCAGCGCCCGCTGTTTGGCGGCGGAAAGGTGCTGGATCTCCCGCCCCTCAAAGCGGATGACGCCGCCCCCGATCGACAATGGCGGCCGCAGCAGGCCGATCAGAGCAAGCGCCGTGATGCTCTTGCCGCAGCCGGATTCACCGACAAGACCGAAGGTCTCGCCACGATCGATGCGGAACGAAACGCTCTCGACGGCGGGGACCTTGCGGGATCCGTCGTTGAGATCGATGCGCAGATCCTCGACTTCGATCAGCGGCGAGCCCGTCATGTGCGCCGGCTCCGCGACTGTGGATCGAGAATGTCGCGCAGGCCGTCGCCAAGCAAATTGAGGCCGAGCACCGTCAGGAAGATGGCAAGGCCCGGGAAAACCGAGAGCCACGGCGCCGTCGTGATCTGGTCGCGGGCTTCCGACAACATGCTGCCCCAGCTCGGAAACGGCGGACGCACGCCGAGGCCGAGGAACGACAATGCGGCTTCGGACAGGACCGCACTACCCATGCCGAGCGTGCCGATGACGACGATCGGTCCGAGCATGTTGGGCAGCAGCTGCGTGATCATGATGCGCATATCGCCGTAGCCGAGCACGGTTGCCGCCTGCACATAGCCCTGGCTCCTCAGCGACAGCGCCGAGGCCCGTGCGATCCGGCAGGTGAAGGACCAGTTGGTCAAGCCGAGCGCGATGAGCAGGCTGGTCAGGCCGGGTCCAAGCACCGCCATGATGGCCAGCGCGAAGATCAGCGAAGGGATCGCGAGCATGAGGTTGGTCAGGGCGTTGACGACATCGTCCCACCAGCCGCCCCAATAACCCGCGCTCAGGCCGAGTGCCACGCCGATGACGCTGTTGATGAGTTGGGAGACGATGCCGACCGTCAGCGAAACGCGGGCGCCGTACACGACGCGGGAGTAGATGTCGCGGCCCTGCCCGTCGGTGCCAAACCACCAGGTCCAGCTCGGCGCCTCCTCTGCATTCATGAGGTTGGCGTCCATGATCGGATCGGTGTGCGCCAGCCATGGCGCGAGCAGGCCGACCAGGATCGCAAGCGCAAACAACGCGCCGCCGATGACGAGATTGGCGCGGAGCTTCATGCGTATCTGATCCTGGGATCGATCACGCCGTAGAGCACGTCGATCAGCAAATTGAGCGCGAGAAAGAACAGCACCACCACGAGAATTGAGCCCTGGACGGCCGGAATGTCGCGCTGGAGGACACTGTCGACCAGCAGCGAGCCGATGCCCGGCCATGAGAACAATTTCTCGACGACGACGGCTTGCCCCATCAACGCGCCGAATTGCAGGCCCATTGTCGTGAGAATCAGGACGAGCGCGTTGCGCATCACATGCCACTTCACGACACGGGTCTCGCTCATGCCCTTGGAGCGCGCGGTGCGGACAAAATCGGCGGTCATGATCTCGAGCACGGCGGCGCGCGTCGTCCGGGCCAGCAGCGCCATCGGCGAGACGCCAAGCGTCACGGCCGGCAGGATCAGATATTTGAGGCTGCCGTCGCCATAGCCGAAGCTCGGCAGCCAGCCAAGCTTCAAGGCGAACAGGTACATCAACAGCAGCCCGAGCCAGAATTTGGCCATCGAAAGGCCCGACACGGCGACGACCATGGAGACCGTGTCGACGATGCCGCCCGGTCGCAATGCTGCGACAAAGCCGAGCGGAACGCCGATCGCGATCGCAAACGTCAAGGCTGCGAATATCAATTGCAGCGTCGGCCACATCCGTTTTGCGATCATGGTCGTGATCGGCTCGCGGGTCCGGAACGAGGTCCCCAGATCACCTGTCGCAAGCTTGCCGATGTAGGCGCCAAAGCGCATGTAAACGGGATCGTCGAGGCCGAGCTGCTTTTTCATGCGCTCCACGACCTGCGGGTCCGCTGCACCGCGGCCGTCATCGCTCATGCTCGATACGATGCTGCCAGGGACCACGCTGAACAGGACGAAGACCACCAGCACCACGGCCAGCACGGTCGGAACGGTTTGCAGGATTCGGCGGATCAGGAAGGCGAGCATTGCAACTGTTCCTCCCTCCCTCCGTCGCTTCTTGCGATGGTGGGAGGGTGAGAGCGCGGGTCACTTGGCGGGCGACGTCTCGTCCACCCAGAGGTCCTCGACATTTTGATGGGTCAGTTCCGTCGCATTCAGCTGAATCCCCTTCAGCCACGGCTGCACCGCCATGACCGCCTTGTTGTAGTTGAAGAACCAGACCGGAGCCTCTTCATAGAGCAGAGCATTGGCCTTCCGGAGCAATTGGTCGCGTGTTGCATCGTCGTCGGCCTGCCCGGCTTCGTCGATCAGCTTGTCGAAATCCGCGTTCTTGAAGGACGTGTAATTGCAAGCTGATTGCGGCGTCGACGAGTAGAAGCATTTCAGCGCCGCTTGGGGATCCGGGCCTGTCGCCATGGAATAGACATAGGCCTGGAAGTCGCCTTTGCGGATCACCTCCGCCAACACTGCGGTCTCGACCTGCTTGACCTTCACCTTGACGCCGACGCGGTCCAGCATCGGGATGATGGCCTCGACGATCGGCAGACCCCAGCTTTCGTTCTGACTGGTCGTCCATTCGAACTCAAAGCCGGTGGGATAGCCGGCGTCCGCGAGCAACTGCTTTGCTTTCGCGGGATCGAAGGCGTAGGGCTTCATCGCCTTGTCGTAGAGCGGCGAGGTCAGAGGCAGCCAGCTCGTGGCGCGATAGGCCTTGCCCTTGACGAGCTTGTTGATGATCAGGTCGGTATCGATCGCGTGGTTGATCGCCTGCCGGACGCGCTTGTCGGCGAACGGCTTGAAGGTCGGATTCATTCCCATGTGACGGGTGAAGACCTCGGCGACTTCGACGATAGTGCCCTTGAGGCCAGGGTCGGCCTGATAGGCGACATATTGCGCCGGCCCGAGCACGGACGTGTCGATCTCCTTGTTGCGGAAAGCGACATCGCGGGCCGCGGCTTCGCCCATGATCGAGACGATGAGCTTGTCGGCATAGGGCTTGCCGGGCTTGTAGAACCGGTCCCACCGCTCCAGGACGATACGCGATCCCGGCACGTGCTCGACGAACTTGAAGGGTCCAAGACCGATCGGCTTCTGGATGAAGCTTTCCTTGGCGCCCTCGTCGGCGGGATAGATCGAGGTCAGCGCGTTGAAGAAGTAAAAGCCCGGATCGACCTTCTCAGTCAGCTTCATTTCCAGGGTGAAGTCGTCGATCTTCTTCAGGCCGGAGATCTCTTTGGCCTCCCCCTTCTCGACCGCGGCCGCGCCCTCGATCACGCGCACGAAGCGCGCGCCGGGATAGGCCTTGGTGCCGTCCATGATCCGATTGTAGGACCAGATGACGTCGTCGGCCGTCATCTTGCGGCCATTGTGGAAATACGCGTCGTCCCGCAGCTTGAAGGTGTGAACGAAGCCTCCGCCGGAGACCACGTGCTCCTTGGCAAGCTCCAGAACCGGCTTGCCTTCCGTGGAATTCCAGATGTAGAGCGACCGGTGCAGAGCCTTGGCGTAGATCTCGTCCTGCGCGCGCTGCGTCGTATGAATGTCGAGGCTGGTGAAACTCGAGCCATAGGGCGCGGTCATGCGGATGGTTCCGCCCTTGCGCGGTGTCTGGGCCTCCGCCGTGGCGGCAAGCGCCAGTCCCAAGCCAGCAACGATCGCCATTGTCCTGAACATCATGTGTCCCCCCAATGTAGGCGTGCTCTGATCGGCGAGTTGACCATTCACAGCATGTCGAATGCAAGCGCCTTGAAGGAATGACCTATGCGATCCGGGCTTCACCTCTTCCCGTGGGGAGAGGTGAAGCCGGATCGCCGACCGGGTCCAAATTCGTCATGCCTGGCCGGCGGCGAACTCCGGCTGCCAGTCGCGCAGTTTCCGCGCTGCACTGGTGACGTCGCCGATAGCTGCAAACGCCCCCGCCTCCACCATCATCGCCCGCGCCAGCCGTACGGCGCGGGCTTCGCTGATCGCCCGCGTGCGCAGGTCCGCGATCAGCTCGAAATCGATGTTGTGGGCGAGCCCGAAGATGCGGCGGATGATTTTTGCGGCTGCGAAGCCGACCGTGTCGGCGAACAGGCGCTGCATGTAGGCCTGCCGTTCGGCTTCCAGCCGTGCGGCGCCCTGCTCGCCGGCAAAGAGCGAGACGGGATAGGCATCGCCTTCGGCTCCGGCGCGCCAGAGGTCGAGGAATTTGCGGGCGAACTCGCGCCAGACCTGCTCGACCGTCTCCAGCACCCAGACTTCGAATGCGGCGCGCTCGCCCGGCGAGCGCTCGTGGCCGGCGGAGGCGAAATAGGCCATCAGGAGGTTGGCGAGCACGGCCCCGACGTCGAACCCCATCGGGCCGTAGAACGCGAATTCGGGGTCGATCACATGGGTCTCGCTCTCCGTCACCATGATCGAGCCGGTGTGGAGGTCGCCGTGAATCAGCGCCTCGGGGCTTGCCATGAACTTCAGCTTGAGGCGGGGAGATCGCCACATGCAGCTCCATGTCATCGCGGAGGCTTGCCGCCAGGCCGTCGAGATACGGCGCGGTCCAGCGGTTCTGCTCGGCGATGCGGTAGGGATCGGTGAAGATCAGGTCCTCGGTGATCTTGCACAGCGCATGGTTGCCGGCGAAGGCCGCGATGCCCTGCTTCTTCTCGGCCGCGGAGAGCGCTAGGTCGGAGGTGAAGAACAAGGTCCTCGCCATGAAGGTGGTGATGTCGTCGACAAAGTGCGGATATTGCGTTGCCGCGACCAACCCCTTGCGCATGATGATGTGGGGCTCGAGCAGCTCCATCATCGTGAGCGCCAGTGCCTCGTTGTGATGCAGCAGCGCCGGCACGAGGCCCGGCGCGAGCTGGGCCTGCTTCGACAGCGCCAGGTATTCGTAATGAGCCCGCGACAGCGGCAGCGGCCAGCTCTCGCCAACGAGGCGGACATAGGGCAGCGCCTGCTTCACCGCGATGCCGCCGCAATTGCCCTTGACAATGAAGACGAGGTTGAGATTGCCGTCGCCGACCTCGGTGATCGCCCAGGATGGCGGCTCGCCGCCGAGCAGTGCCCTAAGCTCCGGCAGGCCTGCGAGATAATCCCGCAACGCCGCCTCATGCAGAATTCGGTAGTCCCCCGCCTGCGCCTCGACCATAACGATCCCATCCCATGTTTGGCGTGGCCGGATCGTTACTCCCGCTCCAGGAAGCTCGAGCCGATCTCGGCCTTTCTTTTGATCGGATCGTAATCACAATAGATGCTATCCGCCACCAGGGTGTAGCTGGCGCTGACGGTGTATTTGTCGAGCTTGACCGAGTTCAGGCCGATCACCGACGTGCTCTTGCCGCCGTTCCATTTGAACGGCGTCGAGCTCTTGGCCTGCTCGCAGGCCATCACGGCTTCGTTGAAGACGTAGCCCTCGACGAACGCCTTCAGGGTGCGCACCTGCACCGCCATCTTCCATTCGACATAGCCGATGGCACCGAGACCGGCGACGATCAGGACCAGAAGCGCAACAACGACCCGCTGAAAAGTCATTCGTCCCCCCAATAAAAAAGCACAAAATTCCAGGCGAGAGGAGCGCGCACGCCTCGTCCTTCGAGACGACCGCTTCGCGGTCTCCTCAGAATGAGGCTAACGGACATCGGCGCGCGTTGGAACTGCTACCGCGCACTCGGTCCTCATCCCTGAGGGCCCGCCAAAGGCCGGCGTCTCGAAGGATGGGCCGCACGGAAACCGCTCGCAAGACTGGGTAGTCCCGCTCAGTTGAGAGATAAGCTAAAACGGCATTCCCATCATCTTCGACAGGCGCTCGATCGACAGATAGCCGGCGTGATAGGCCATCATGCCTAGCCCATAGATGATCGCCGAGATGATCGTGGTCCAGATCAGCTTGCGTCCCATCCGCGTCAGGATTGGCGCGCCAGGATCGGTGCCAGGCGCACCGACGCCGTCCTCATGCTGGCTACGCACGCCGAACGGCAGCGTCAGGAACAGCGCGACCCACCAGATGACGAAGTAGATCGCGATGGCGGTCGATATCTGGATGGCCATGGGGCGGCCTTATGCCTGCTCGATCTCGACCAGCGCGCCGGAAAAATCCTTGGGGTGCAGGAACAGCACCGGCTTGCCGTGGGCGCCGATCTTGGGCACACCGTCGCCGAGCACGCGCGCACCCTCCTTCACCAAGGTGTCGCGCGAGGCGATGATGTCGACGACCTCGTAGCACACATGATGAATGCCGCCGTCGGCGTTGCGCTCGAGGAATTTGGCGATCGGCGAGGCCTCGCCATAGGGCTCGATGAACTCGATCTTGGTGTTAGGCAGCGTCACGAACACGGTAGTGACGCCATGCTCGGGCAGCGCGACGGCTTCCGAAATTTGCACCCCGAACGCCGCGCCATAGATCTTGGCCGCCTTGACAGCGTCCTTGGTCGCGATCGCCACATGGTTGAGCCGGCCCAGCATCTTCCCCTCCTCAAACTGTCAGCACGTGTACCAGACAGGGGGGCTTTTTGCCCCAATGTTCGTTGATCACGGCCCGGACAGCGCGTCGTACCGATTCAGCCAGCGCGTCCGGATCGCGGCGGCGCGGCCGCGGCAGGCTCTCGATGGTAGAGACCACGGCGTCGAAGACGATGTCATCGAAGGCCTCACCCGCCCTGTTCTTCTCGGGGATTCCGACCAGATCGATCTCGGGATCATCGGCGAGCTCGCCCTGCTCCGTCATGGCGACAGCAACGAAGGCGCAACCGGAAAAGGCCATGCGCCGCCGCTCGACCACCGCGCGGGACTTGGAGTCCTCCAAAATCGTGCCGTCCTTGTAGAGACGGCCCGACGGCACCTCGCCGATGATGCCGGGATCGCCGGGACCGAGCTTGACGAGGTCGCCGTTGCGGCAGACCAGCACGCGCGGCACGCCGGCGGCGCGCGCGAGCTTTGCGTGCTCGTGCAGGTGCAGGGCCTCGCCATGGACGGGGATCAGGAGCTGCGGCTTCACCCAGGAGATCAGGTCGCGCAACTCGTCGCGGCGGGGATGGCCGGAGACATGGACCAGATGCTCGCGGTCGGTGATGATCTCGACGCCCTGGAGCACCAGATTGTTGATGATCGAGCCGACCGCTTTCTCGTTGCCGGGAATGGTGCGCGAGGAGAAGATGACGCTGTCGCCGCGGTTGAGCGTGATCTCGGGATGATCGTCATTGGCGATGCGCGCTAGCGCCGCGCGCGGCTCACCCTGACTGCCGGTGCACAGCGCCAGCACCTTGTCCTGCGGAAGATGGCCGTAAATGTCGGGTGAGCGGAAATTCTGCACGCCGTCGAGATAACCGGTCTCGCGCGCGACCTGCACCACGCGCTCCATGGCGCGGCCGACCACGACAACCTCGCGGTCGGCGGCTTTCGCAGCCTCAGCCACGGCCTTGATGCGGGCGACGTTGGAGGCGAACGTCGTCACCGCTACGCGGCCCTTGGCGGCCTTGACCAGATCGATAATGGTTCTGGCGACCTCGGCCTCCGACGGCGAGCGGCCGTCGCGCACGGCGTTGGTGGAATCGCCGATCAGGGCGAGCACGCCCTCCTCGCCCAGCTCGCGCAGGCGCTTCTCGTCGGTCGGGGCCCCCAGCGTCGGGGTCGGGTCGATCTTCCAGTCGCCGGTGTGCAGCACGATGCCGACCTCGGTGTGGATCGCCAGCGCGTGCGCTTCCGGAATCGAGTGCGCCATCGGGATGAACTCGACGTTGAACGGGCCGACATCGACGCGGCCCCCCGACGGGACCACCGTCACCGGAATGTTCGGAGCACCGCGCTCGGCGGCGCATTTGGCCTCGAACAACGCCGCGCTGAACTTGGTTGCGTAGATCGGGCATTGCAGCTTCGGCCAGAGATCGATGATGGCGCCGAAATGATCCTCATGGGCGTGGGTCAGCACCAGACCCATCAGATTCTTGCGTTCCTTCTCCAGGAAAGAGATGTCCGGCATGATCAGGTCGATGCCCGGCAGGTGCTCCTCGTCGCCGAAGGAGACGCCGAGATCGACCGCGAGCCAGGCGCGCTGGTGGCGGTTGCCGAGGCCGTAGATCGACAGGTTCATGCCGATCTCGCCGACACCGCCGAGTGGCGCAAACACGAGTTCGTCGGGCCTCGCCATCACGCAGCTCCCACGGAGGCGGCCGGGCCGAAGAACACCTCGCCCGCTGCGACCGGCACCCGCCGCCCCTCCGCGGTGCGGACGATCAGGCAGCCGGTGTCATCGATGGTGTCAAAAATGCCTTCCAGCGTCGTCGCTCCTGTGTGGATTGCGACCTTCTCGCCGAGACCGGCTGCGCGTTGCAGCCAGAGCCTGCGGATCTCGGCAAAGCCGCGGCCATTGTCCCAGATCCCGCGGAACTCGACCCAGGCGTCGGACAGGGCGGCAAACAACTCCTCCGCGCTGATCTGGACACCGAGCGCGGCCAGCGACACCGCCGGCGTCGGCGTGCCCTCGGGCGCGGCGACGACATTGGTTCCGATGCCGACGACCACAGCAAGGCGATCGCCAATGGCCTCGGCCTCGAGCGCAATGCCGACCAGCTTCTTGCCGCCGGCAAGCACGTCGTTCGGCCATTTCAGGGCATAGCGGGGACGACCCTCGCCGAGGCGGAGCGCCGCCTCCAGGCTGACCTTCTCGAGCGCCGTCTCCTCCGCGAGCCCGGCGGCAAAGCCGAGCGTCGCGGCGACGGCAGGGGCGACGTCCATGACTTCGAGGATGCTGGCAGCGAGATTGCCCCGAGGCGCGATCCAGGCGCGCTGGCGCCGGCCGCGGCCGGCGGTCTGCTCGGACGTGACGAACCACATCGGGCCGCGTTCGCCGGCGCGGGCGTGCTCGATCGCGTCGGTATTGGTCGAGCCGGTCCGTTCGAAGGCCGCGAGCTTGTAGCCCGCCGATTGTGCACGAGGACCGAGCGCGAACCCCATTCTAGAACAGCGACTTTGCCGCGGCGGAGGCGACGCTCACGACGGGCCCCGCGAACAGCGCAAACAGCAGGTTGAACAAGCCCGCGACCGCCAGCACCGTCCGCACCTCGATCCTAACAGGATCGACCTGGCCGGCCGGCTCGTCAAAGTACATCGTTTTGACGATGGCGAGATAGTAGTAGGCGCCGACGACGCTGGTCAGCACGCCGATGACAGCGAGCGTGAACAGGTTCGCCTTGATGGCAGCGACGAAGACGTACCATTTCGCGAAGAAGCCGGCGAGCGGCGGGATGCCGGCGAGCGAGAACAGCAGCATCGCGAACATGAAGGCGAGCAGCGGATTGGTCCGCGATAGACCTGCGAAATCGCTGATCTGCTCCACGGCCTGGCCGTTGCGCCGCATGGCAAGGATGATCGAGAACGAGCCGAGCGTCATCGCGACATAGATCACGATGTACATCAACACGCCTTGCGCACCTTCGACCGTGCCGGAGGCGAGGCCGACCAGCGCGAAGCCCATGTGGCCGATCGAAGAGTACGCCATCAGGCGCTTGATGTTGCTCTGGCCGATCGCGGCGAAGGAGCCGAGCGCCATCGAGGCGATCGCCACGAACACCAGGATCTGCTGCCACTGCGAGACGATGCCGGGGAATGCGGTTAGCGTGACGCGGGTGAAGACCGCAAGCGCGGCCACCTTCGGCGCCGAGGCGAAGAAGGCGGTAACCGGCGTCGGCGCGCCTTCATATACGTCCGGCGTCCACATGTGGAACGGCACGGCGGAGACCTTGAAGCAGAGGCCGGCGAGCAGGAAGACCAGGCCAAAGACGAGGCCGACATTCGAGACCGTCGCTGCCGATGCGATGCCGGTGAAGCTGACCGTGCCGGTGAAGCCATAGACCAGCGAGGCGCCGTAGAGCAGCATGCCCGAGGACAGCGCGCCGAGCACAAAATACTTCAGGCCGGCTTCGGTCGACTTGGCATTGTCGCGGTTCGAGGCCGCCACGACATAGAGCGCCAGCGACATCAATTCGAGGCCGAGATAGAGCGAGATCAGATCGCCGGCCGAGATCAGCACCATCATGCCGAGCGTCGAGAGCAGCACCAGGATCGAATATTCGAAGATCCGCCGCGACGGATCGGACAGGAACTCGGTCGAGAGCACCAGTGTCACCGCCGAGCCGATCAAGGCCAGGATCTTCATGAAGCGGGCGAAATCGTCGACGATGAAGCTGCCGCCGAAAGTGACCTGCTTGCCCGCGGGCTGCATGTAGACGAGCGCGCCGACTACGATGAGCAGCACCACCGCCAGCGAGGTGACGGTCTTGGTCGTCCCCTGCCCGCGATAGGCTCCCAGCATCAGGAGCGCCATCGCGCCGACCGCGAGCACGAGCTCGGGCAGCACCGGCGCCAATTGATATCCTGCAGTCTCAAAGCTCATGGCGATATCCTGACCTGCCCGATCACTGGAGCAGTGCGGCGGCCTTCACGGCCGTCACAGCGGTGTTGTAGTTGTTGACGAGTTGCTGGACCGAGGCGGCCGACATGTCGAGCACCGGCTTCGGATAGACACCGAACAGGATCGTCAGCGCAATCAGCGGGAACAGCGTCACGCATTCACGCAAGGTGAGATCTTTCATGCTCATCAGCGACGGCTTGACCAGCGCCCCGAACACGACCTTGCGGTAGAGCCACAGCGCGTAACCTGCCGACAGGATCACGCCGAAGGTGGCGAAGAACGCGGTCGGGATCGAGACCTTGAAGGTGCCGAGCAGCGTCATGAACTCGCCGACGAAGCCGCTCGTCCCGGGCAGACCGACATTGGCCATGGTGAAGACCATGAAGGTCATCGCGTAGAGCGGCATCCGGTTGACGAGGCCGCCATAGGCCGCGATCTCGCGGGTGTGCAGGCGGTCGTAGACGACACCGACGCAGAGGAACAGCGCACCGGAGACGATGCCGTGCGAGATCATCTGGAACATGCCGCCGGCGACGCCCTGCATGGTGCCGGCGAAGATGCCCATTGTGACGAAGCCCATATGCGCCACGGACGAGTACGCGATCAGCTTCTTCATGTCCTCCTGCATCAACGCCACCAGCGAGGTGTAGATGATGGCGATGGCCGAGAGCGTGAAGATCAGCGGCGCGAAGTCATGCGAGGCCAGCGGGAACATCGGCAGCGAGAAGCGCAGGAAGCCGTAGCCGCCCATCTTCAAGAGGATCGCGGCAAGGACGACCGAGCCCGCGGTCGGCGCCTCGACGTGCGCGTCGGGCAGCCAGGTGTGCACCGGCCACATCGGCATCTTCACCGCGAACGAGGCGAAGAAGGCCAGCCACGCCCAGGTCTGCAAGGAGCGCGGCACGGCGGTGTGCATCAGGGTCGGGATATCGGTGGTGCCGCCGTTCCAATACAGCGCCATGATGGCGAGCAGCATCAAGACCGAGCCGAGCAGCGTGTAGAGGAAGAACTTAAATGACGCATAGACCCGGCGCGGACCGCCCCAGACGCCGATGATCAGGAACATCGGGATCAGGCCGCCTTCAAAGAACAGGTAGAACAGCACGAGATCGAGCGCCGAGAAGGTGCCGATCATCAGCGTTTCCAGGATCAGGAACGCCATCATGTATTCGCGGACGCGGTTCGTAACCGCCTTCCAGCTCGCAATGATGCAGAACGGCATGATCGCGGTGGTCAGGATCACGAGCGGCAGCGAAATGCCGTCGACGCCCATGTGGTAGGTGATGCCGGTGGCGAGCCAGTTCGCCTTCTCGACGAACTGGAAGTCGGGGTTTGCGGGATCGAAGCGCATGACCAGGATCACCGACACCGCAAAGGTGATCAGCGTGGTCCAGAGCGCAATCCAGCGCGAGTTGCGCTTGGCCGCCTCGTCATCGCCGCGGCTGAGATAGACGATCAGCGCTCCGACCAGCGGCAGGAACGTCGTGACCGAAAGGATGGGCCAGGTTGTCATTTACTGGCCTCCAAAGCCGAACATGAACCAGGTGATCAGGCTGGCGGCGCCGATCAGCATGGCGAATGCGTAGTGATAGAGATAGCCGGTCTGGATCTTCACGACGTTGCGAGTGACGTCCAGGACCCGCGCCGAGATGCCGTCGGGACCGAGTCCGTCGATGATGAAGCCATCGCCCTTCTTCCAGAGCTGATAACCAATCCACTTCGCCGGACGGACAAAGATGATGTCGTAGAGCTCGTCGAAGTACCATTTGTTGAGCAGGAACTGGTACAGCATCGGCTGCGTCTTCGCGAGCTCGACCGGCAGATAGGGCGCGCGGATATAGAACAGGTACGACACCAGGAAGCCCAGCACCATCATCACCGTGGGCAGGAAGGCGATGGTCTCGGGGATGTGGTGCATCTCCTCGATGATGTGCGGGTTCATCTTCACGGATTCGCGGAAGAACTCCTCGATGCCGTGGCCGGCGAACAGCTCCTTGAACGGCAAGCCGGCGACGAATGAGCCGACCGCGAGCACGCCGATCGGGATCAGCATCCAGATCGGAGCCTCATGCGCGGCCTCGTAATGATGCTCGTCATGCGGTTCGCCGTGGAAGGTCTTGAAGATCAGGCGCCAGGAGTAGAACGAGGTCAGGCCCGCGGCAGCGACCGTCATCAGGAAGCCGTAGACGCCGAACGGGTTGTGCGCGGCGTAGGCGGACTCGATGATCGCATCCTTGGAGAAGTAGCCGGCGGTGAGTGGGAAGCCGGTCAGGGCCAGCGTGCCGACCACCATCACCGCGTAGGTGTAAGGGATCTTGCGCCAGAGGCCGCCCATGTTGCGGATGTCCTGCTCGTGGTGCATCGCGTAGATCACCGAGCCGGAACCCAAGAACAGCAGCGCCTTGAAGAAGGCGTGGGTGAACAGGTGGAACATGCCGACCGAATAGGCGCCGGCTCCCATCGCCACGAACATGTAGCCGAGCTGCGAACAGGTCGAATAGGCGACGATGCGCTTGATGTCGTTCTGGACGAGGCCGATGGTCGCCGCGAAGAACGCGGTGGTGGCGCCGAAGAACATCACGACGGCCTGAGCGTTCGGGGCGAGCTCGAACAGCGGCGACAGCCGCGCCACCATGAACACGCCCGCAGTGACCATGGTCGCGGCGTGAATGAGCGCGGAGACCGGCGTCGGACCCTCCATCGCGTCCGGCAACCAGGTGTGCAGCAGGAACTGCGCCGACTTGCCCATCGCGCCCATGAAGAGCAGCAGGCAGGTCAGGGTCAGCGCGTCGGCGTGCCAGCCGAGGAAGTCGATGGTCTTGCCGGTCAGGCCGGGTGCGGCATGGAAGATGGTCTCGAAGTCGGTCGAGCCGACCAGCATGAAGATCGCGAAGATGCCGAGCGCGAAGCCGAAATCGCCGACGCGGTTGACCACGAAGGCCTTGATCGCCGCCGCATTCGCTGACGGCTTCTGGTACCAGAATCCGATCAGGAGATAGCTGGCCAGACCCACGCCTTCCCAGCCGAAGAACAGCTGCACGAGGTTGTCCGCGGTCACCAGCATCAGCATCGCGAAGGTGAACAGCGAGAGATAGCCGAAGAAGCGCGGCCGGTTCGGGTCCTCGTCCATGTAGCCGATGGAATAGAGGTGCACGAGCGAGGACACGGTGGTCACCACCACCAGCATCACGGCCGTCAGCGTGTCGACCCGCAGCGTCCACCAGACCTGGAGGTCGCCGGAGAAGATCCAGGGCAGCAGCTGGATGCGCGCGTCGTGGTGCATGAAACCGACATCGACCAGCGTCATCCAGGACAAGGCCGCCGACACAAACAAGAGCGCGGTCGTGATCAGCTCGGCGCCGCGCGAGCCCGCGGCCGGCGGCTCAGTCGGGCCGTGGCCATGATCGTCATGTCCGTCGCCGGGCTCGTGATGGGTTTCGTGGATGACGGACGCATCCTCGTTGATCGTATCGGACGCATGGGCGTGCGCGCCGTGGCCGTGGTCCCCGTGATGCTCGACCTCGTCACCCGAGGGGTTGCGGGCGTGCGCGCCCACGAGCGCGATCAGGCCAGCCAGAATGGCGCCCAGCAGAGGCAGGAAAACGATTGCCTGAACCATTTGAGAGCTCAGCCCTTCATCAGATTGACGTCCTCAACCGCGATCGAGCCGCGGTTGCGGAAATAGACCACCAGGATGGCGAGACCGATCGCGGCTTCGGCGGCGGCGACGGTCAGCACCAAAAGCGCGAAGACCTGGCCGACGATGTCGCCGAGGAAGGTCGAGAACGCCACGAGGTTGATGTTGACCGAGAGCAGGATCAGCTCGATCGACATCAGGATGACGATGATGTTCTTGCGGTTCAGGAAGATGCCGAGGATGCCGAGCGTGAACAGGATCGCGCCGACCGCCAGATAGTGTCCGAGCCCGATCGTCATTTCACCCACTCCGCCGCGTCGGCATCCGAAAGCCCCTGCCCCGGCGCCACCTTGCGCATCGCCATCGCCATTTCCGGCGTGCGCGCGTTCTGAACGTTGATGTCCTGCCGCTTCACGCTCGCCTTGTGACGCAGCGTCAGCACGATGGCGCCGATCATGGCGACCAGCAGCACCATGCCCGAGAGCTGGAAGTAGTGGATGTACTTCGTATAGAGCACGAGACCGAGCGCCTCGGTGTTGCTGACATTGGCCGGGATCGCCGCCGTGATCGTCTTGCTGACGCTCGGATTGATGACCCAGAAGCCGACGGTGAGCAGCAGCTCGAACAGGAAGATGCCGCCGACCACGAGGCCGACAGGCAAGTACTCGATGAAGCCCTCGCGCAGCTCGAGGAAGTCGACGTCGAGCATCATGATCACGAACAGGAACAGCACCGCGACGGCGCCGACATAGACGACGATCAGGATCATCGCCAGGAATTCGGCACCCATCAGCACGAACAGACCGGAGGCGTTGACGAAGGCCAGGATCAGGTACAGCACGGAGTGCACGGGATTGCGCGACACAATCACCATCACCGCCGACGCGACGCAGACGCTGGCGAACAGATAGAAGAACAGCGCGGGAAGGATCATACTCTCATCTCACCGGTACGGCGCGTCGAGCTCGATCGCTTTCGCGATCTCGCGTTCCCAGCGGTCGCCATTGGCGAGCAGCTTGGCCTTGTCATAGAACAGCTCCTCGCGGGTCTCGGTCGCGAACTCAAAGTTCGGACCTTCGACGATGGCGTCGACCGGACAGGCCTCCTGGCAGAGGCCACAATAGATGCACTTCACCATGTCGATGTCGTAGCGCACGGTGCGGCGGGTGCCGTCGTTGCGGCGCGGGCCGGCCTCGATGGTGATGGCCTGCGCCGGGCAGACCGCTTCGCACAGCTTGCAGGCGATGCAGCGTTCTTCGCCGTTCGGATAGCGGCGCAGCGCATGCTCGCCGCGGAAGCGCGGCGAGATCGGGCCCTTCTCGAACGGGTAGTTCAGCGTCGGCTTCGGCTGGAAGAAATAGCGCATGGCGAGGAAGAACGCCGAGACGAATTCCGACAGCAGAAGCGAGCGTGCAGTGGCGTTGACGTTGATACCCATGACGGTCCTCACTTCGGCGCGATGCCGGCGAAATGCAGCACGCCGGCCACCACGATCACCATCGCCAGCGAGATCGGCAGGAACACCTTCCAGCCGAGACGCATCAGTTGATCGTAGCGGTAGCGCGGCACGATCGCCTTGGCCATCGCGAACAGGAAGAACATGAAGAATAGTTTCAGGGAGAACCAGATGATCCCCGGCACCCAGTTGAAGGGCGGCAGGTCGACCGGCGGCAGCCAGCCTCCGAGGAACAGGATCGTCGCCATCGCGCACATCGTGACGATCGCGACATACTCGCCGAGCATGAACAAGAGGTACGGCGTCGAGCCGTATTCGACCATGAAGCCCGCGACGAGCTCGGATTCGGCTTCGACGAGGTCGAAGGGCGGACGGTTGGTTTCTGCCAGCGCCGAGACGTAGAACACCACGAACATCGGGAACAGCGGCCAGACGTACCAGTTCAGGATGGTGAGCTGCGGCAGCCCGATCAGGCTGGCAAGGCCGCGCGCATGCTGAGCCTCGACCACGGCCGACAGGTTCAGCGTGCCGGCGCAGAGCAGCACCGTGATGATGACGAAGCCGATCGAGACCTCGTACGACACCATCTGCGCCGCCGAGCGCAGCGCGGCCAGGAACGGGTATTTCGAGTTCGACGACCAGCCGGCCATAATGATGCCGTAGATCGACAGCGACGAGATCGCGAAGATGAAAAGGATGCCGACATTGATGTCGGAGATCACCCAGCCGAGATTGGTCGGGATCACGGCCCAGGCGGCGAGCGCGAGCACGCAGGAGACCAGCGGTGCCAGCAGGAATACGCCCTTGTTGGCGCCGGCAGGGATGATCGGCTCCTTCAGCACGAACTTGAGCAAGTCCGCGAAGGACTGGAGCAGGCCCCAGGGTCCGACCACGTTCGGGCCGCGCCGGATCTGCACCGCCGCCCAGATCTTGCGGTCGGCGAGCAGGATATAGGCGATCGCGACCAAGAGGACAACAAGCACCAGCACGCTCTCGGCGACCATGATGATCAATGGCCAGAGGAAACCGGTCCAGAATGCGCTTTCGAAGAATTCCATCAGATCACGCTCACTCCGCTGCGGTCAGCATGTGCCCGGAGGCGAGGCGCGAACATTCTGCCATCACGGCGGACGCACGCGCGATTGGGTTGGTCAGGTAGAAGTCCTCGACCAGCGGCTTGAACGGCGCCTTCTCGGGCGAGCCGCCCTTCCCCGCCAGCTTCTTGATCTGGTCGGCGGAACCGGCCTCGATCTGGTCGAGACGGATCAGATGCGGCACGGCCTTGAAGATAGCCTGGCGAAGCTGCGCGAGCGAGTCATAGCCGAGCTTCTTGCCGAGCGCTTCCGACAGCGCACGAATGATCGCCCAGTCCTCGCGAGCTTCGCCCGGCGGGAACGCGGCGCGGCCAGTCATCTGCACCCGACCTTCGGTGTTGACATAGATCGCCGACTTCTCGGTGTAGGCGGCGGCCGGCAGGATGACGTCGGCGCGATGCGCGCCGCGGTCGCCATGGGTGCCGATATAGACGACGAAGGTGCCGTCCGGCGCCTTGATCTCGTCTGCGCCGAGCAGGAATAGCAGGTCAAGCGTTCCGAACGTGGTCATCTGCGCCGCGTTGAGCCCGCCCGCCGTGGCGGAGAAGCCGATGTCGAGCGCACCGACGCGCGAGGCGGTCTCGTGCAGCACGCCAAAGCCGTTCCAGCCGTCCTTCACCGCGCCGACGTCGAGCGCGAGCTTGGCGCTCGCGGCGAGAATGGCGGCGCCGTCGTGACGCGAGGCCGCGCCCGCGCCGACCAGGATGATCGGCGTCTTGGCGTCCTTCAGCACCTCCATGAAGGAGTGCTTGCCGGCCGCCAGATCACTGAGCGTCTCGGTGCCCGCGCCGAGATGGTCGTAGTGATAGGTCAGGTCAGCCTTGGGGCCGATCAGGCCGACCTTGAAGCCGCCGGCGCGCCAGCGCTTGCGGATGCGGGCGTTGAACACCACCGCCTCTTTCCGAGGATTGGCGCCGATGATGAGCAGCGCGTCGGCCTGCTCCACGCCTGCCAGCGTCGGGTTGAAGATGTAGGCGCCGCGGCCGAGCGCGGGATCGAAGGCGTCGCCGCCCTGCACCGCCAGATTGGTCGAGCCATACTTGGCGAGCAGATCCTTTAGCGCGAACATCTCCTCGACGCCGGCGAGGTCGCCGGCGATCGCGCCGATGCGCTTGCCGTCGGTGCGCGCCGCCTTGGCGGCGATGGCGGCGAAGGCCTCGGGCCAGCTCGCCGCGCGCAGCTTGCCGGCTTCGCGGATATAGGGCCGGTCGAGGCGCTGGGTGCGCAAACCGTCGACGACGTGGCGCGTCTTGTCGGAGATCCACTCCTCGTTCACGGCCTCGTTGATGCGCGGCAGGATACGCATCACCTCGCGGCCGCGGGTGTCGACGCGGATCGCCGATCCCAGGCCGTCCATCACGTCAATCGACTGGGTCTTGCCGAGCTCCCAGGGACGCGCCGCAAACGCATAAGGCTTGGAAGTCAGCGCGCCGACCGGGCAGATGTCGACGAGATTGCCCTGCAATTCCGACGTCAGCGCATGCTCGAGATAGGTCGTGATCTCCATGTCCTCGCCGCGCCCGGTCGCGCCCATCTCAGGGGCGCCGGCCACTTCCGCCGAGAAGCGGACGCAGCGCGTGCACTGGATGCAGCGGTTCATCGAGGTCTTGACCAGCGCGCCGAGATATTTGTCCTCGACCGCGCGCTTGTTCTCGGCAAAGCGGCTGGTGTCGACACCATAGCCCATCGCCTGGTCCTGGAGGTCGCACTCGCCGCCCTGGTCGCAGATCGGGCAATCCAGCGGATGGTTGATGAGAAGGAATTCCATCACGCCTTCGCGCGCCTTCTTCACCATCGGCGAACGCGTCGAAATCTCCGGCGGCTCGCCCTTGGGGCCCGGACGGCAGTCGCGCACGCCCCAGGCGCAGCTCGCGACCGGCTTCGGGCCGCCCTTCACTTCGACGAGGCACATCCGGCAATTGCCGGCGATCGACAGCCGCTCGTGATAGCAGAAGCGCGGAATCTCGGCGCCCGCGGCCTCACACGCCTGAAGCAGCGTATATTCGGCGGGGACATCGATCTCTTTGCCGTCGATGATGAGCTTGGTCATACCTTAAGTCTTTCTCAGTGCGGCTGATCGACCAGATCGAGACGCCGCTCGATACGGTCCAGCCGTTCTTCAACGCGATCGATCCGTGGGTCGATGCCCGCAATGGCGATCTCGACCTGCGCCAGCCTCAAATCAATGTGGCCCATTCTCTCTTCAACGTTGGTGACGCGGGTCTTCAGATCGCTCACATCCGCGGACACGCGATCGAGCTTTTCGTCGATCCGACGAAGATAAACGAGCACGATGTTGTCCGGCTGGTCGGTCATCGCCCTACTCCGCCGCGACCATGTGCACGGGATCGCGGACGCCGATATCGTCGACATCGGCCTTGTGGGAATACTGGTCGATGCGCGCTTCGATCTCGTGACGGAAATGCGCGATAAGGCCCTGGATCGGCCAGGCCGCCGCATCGCCGAGCGCGCAGATGGTGTGGCCCTCGACCTGCTTCGTCACCTCCAGCAGCATGTCGATCTCGCGCTTATGCGCACGGCCCTCGGCCATGCGGGTCAGCACGCGCCACATCCACCCCGTGCCCTCGCGGCACGGCGTGCACTGGCCACAGCTCTCATGCTTGTAGAAATAGGAGATGCGAGCGATCGCACGGATCAAATCGGTCGACTTGTCCATCACGATCACGGCCGCGGTGCCGAGGCCCGAGCGCAGCTTGCTCAAGCTGTCGAAATCCATCGGCGTGTCGATGATCTGCTCGGCCGGCACCATGCGCACCGACGAGCCGCCGGGGATCACGGCCTTGAGATTGTCCCAGCCGCCGCGGATGCCGCCGCAATGCTTGTCGATCAGCTCACGGAACGGAATGCCCATGGCCTCTTCGACGTTGCAGGGCCGCTCGACATGGCCGGAGATGCAGAAGAGTTTGGTGCCGACATTGTTCGGACGGCCGATGCCGGCGAACCAGGCCGCGCCACGGCGCAGAATGTCCGGCGCGACGGCGATCGACTCGACGTTGTTGACGGTGGTCGGGCAGCCGAACAGACCGACATTGGCCGGGAACGGCGGCTTCAGCCGTGGCTGGCCCTTCTTGCCCTCGAGGCTTTCGAGCAGCGCGGTCTCCTCGCCGCAGATATAGGCCCCGGCGCCGTGCGCGACATAGATGTCGAACGGCCAGCCGTTGACATTGTCCTTGCCGACCAGCTTGGCCTCATAGGCCTGGTCGATCGCGGCCTGGAGACGTTCGCGCTCGCGGATGAACTCGCCGCGGACGTAGATGTAGCAGGCATGCGCATTCATCGCGAAGCTTGCGATCAGGCAGCCCTCGACCAACAGGTGCGGATCATGCCGCATGATCTCGCGGTCCTTGCAGGTGCCGGGCTCGGATTCGTCGGCATTGACGACGAGATAGCTCGGCCGGCCGTCGGTCGATTCCTTCGGCATGAACGACCATTTCAGGCCGGTGGGAAAGCCGGCGCCGCCGCGGCCGCGGAGCCCCGAGGCCTTCATCTCGTTGATGATCCAGTCGCGGCCCTTATCGACGATGGCCTTGGTGCCATCCCAGGCGCCGCGGCGCCGCGCGCCCTCGAGCCCCCAATCGTGGAGGCCGTAGAGGTTCTTGAAGATGCGGTCCTTGTCCTCGAGC
Organism: Bradyrhizobium sp. 164; assembly: GCF_023073715.1. Lineage (GTDB taxonomy): Bacteria > Pseudomonadota > Alphaproteobacteria > Rhizobiales > Xanthobacteraceae > Bradyrhizobium. Next base: position 347,110 of record NZ_JADPKA010000029.1, on the reverse strand, counting down.
ATTTCAGTGCTTTCCGATCAACGATTGGACTGCTTGTAGGCAAGTCCGGCGGCGCAGACGCCAAACGTCAGCGCCCAGAGCAGGCTGGATTCCAGCGATGCGTTCAGGCTGAAACGCTGCAGCAGGAAGATGAACACGGCCGCCACGGCGGCGTGCATGGCGATGAAGCCCCACTTCTTCACGGCACCGCTCCCCTGCACTGAACGCGACGAGAGATCACGCATCAGGTGACCTCCTTCAGCGTGGTCGGCCCGGTGATCGGCGCCGAGAACTGGCGGCCGTTCTGCGGACCCGGCTTGGGCGGATTGCCCGAAGCAAAACCGTCGAGCACCTTGCCGAAGCTCTCCTTGGTCAGGTCCTCATAGGTGTCCTTACCGATCAGCACCATCGGCGCGTTCACGCAGGCCCCCAGGCACTCCACCTCTTCCCAGCTGAAATTGCCGTCCTTGGACAGATGGAAGGGCTCGTGATGGATGCGGTGCTCGCACACATGGATTAGATCCTCGGCACCGCGCAGGCGGCACGGCGTGGTGCCGCAAACCTGGACGTGGGCCTTCTTGCCGACCGGCGCGAGCTGGAACATCGTGTAGAAGGTCGCGACTTCCAGCACGCGGATATAGGGCATGTCGAGCATGTCGGCGATCACGCGGATTGCGGCTTCCGAGACCCAGCCCTCGTTCTGCTCCTGCGCGCGCCAGAGGATGGCGATGACAGCGGAGGCCTGGCGTCCGGCCGGATATTTCGCGATCTGCTGCCTGGCGAATGCGAGGTTCTCCGCCGTGAACGCAAAGCTCGCGGGCTGGACTTCCTTCGGTGCTAATCGGCGAACGGACATGGCTTCAATCTCTCATTGCATGCGGCGCGCGGTCTTGGCATTCGGGTTCTTGGCGTTCAGGTTCTTGGCATTCAGGGCTTCGATCCTGTCCTGCCAGAATGCGCTCGCGGTGCCGAAAACGTTGTAGCCGACGTGGGTCGAGACCTTGATGCGGTCGAGGATCGACAGCTCGGTCACGGTCTCCATCCGGTTGCTGCGCGGATCGAACACGATCAGCTTCAGCGGGGTCTGTTCGAGGATGTAGCGCGACACGGCATGGGAGCGGTCGCTGCCGTGCTCCTCGCACATGATGACGCTGTCGGCCTGGAGCAGCCGGGCCCCGCCCTTGATCGCCTCGATCTCGACGCCCTCGACGTCGAGCTTGATCAGGTACTTGCCAGCGGCGGCAACCTTGCCATCGTCGATCAGGTCGTCGAGCGCGATGACAGGCACCTCCTCGCCGCCCGCGGAGGGATTGCCGGCGATGCTGAAGGCCTCGTGCTTGGTGCCGGATAGCCGCGCGGTGCCGCGGGCTGCGCCGATCGCGCACTTCATCGTCTCGAAGCGGTTGCCGTTGACGCGGGCGTTGTTGGCGAGCTTCGGATAGTTCTGGCCCGACGGCTCGATCGCGATCGCCTTGTGCGAACCGAACGGCCTGCTCGACACCAGCACCGACCAGTAGCCGTAATTGGCGCCGCAATCGAGCAGCGTGTAGTCGACGTCGACGGAGTCGGAAAACAACAGCTCGAGCTCGTCCTCGTAATTGTAGGAGCGGTTGAGCAGCTTGCTCCAATAACCGTCGCCGTAAGGAAATTCGAATACCGCGTCGGGATTGAGCCTGATCGCGATGTTGCGCTCGGGCAGCGTCTTCCGCAGCAGGTTCGCGCAGGCGATGTAGCCCATATGCGAAAAGTGCGACGAGATCTTCGATCCTGTAACTAGCGCCAAGGCAGCCGTCCGCTCCCACAGGTTGGCCCCTTCAAGGGCCCCCGAGGCACGGTCAAACTGAATTGGCGCCTGCGCCATCACCGATCGACCTCTCCGAACACGATGTCGAGGGAGCCGAGGATGGCCGAGACGTCGGCGAGCAGATGGCCGCGGCAGATGTGGTCCATGGCCTGGAGATGGGCAAAGCCCGGCGCGCGGATCTTGCACTTGTAGGGCTTGTTGGTGCCGTCGGAGACGAGATAGACGCCGAACTCGCCCTTCGGCGCCTCGACCGCAGCATAGACTTCGCCGGCCGGCACGTGGACGCCTTCGGTGTAGAGCTTGAAGTGGTGGATCAGCGCTTCCATCGAGCGCTTCATCTCGCCGCGGCGCGGCGGCGCGACCTTGTTGTCGGCGACGACGATGGGCCCCTTGCCATCGGGCGCGTTCAGCTTCTGGATGCACTGCTTCATGATGCGCACGGACTGGCGCATCTCTTCCATGCGGATCAGGTAGCGATCGTAGCAGTCGCCGTTCTTGCCGATTGGAATGTCGAAATCCATCTCGGCGTAGCATTCATAGGGCTGCGACTTGCGCAGGTCCCAGGCTGCACCCGAGCCGCGCACCATCACGCCCGAAAAGCCCCACTCCCAGGCTTCCTTGAGCGGCACGACGCCGATGTCGACGTTGCGCTGCTTGAAGATGCGGTTGGCGGTGAGCAGGCGATCGAGGTCGTCCACCACTTTCAGGAACGGATCGCACCAGGCCTCGATGTCGTCGACCAGCTTCTGCGGCAGGTCCTGGTGCACGCCGCCGACGCGGAAATAGGCGGCATGCATGCGGCTGCCCGAAGCGCGCTCGTAGAACACCATCAGCTTCTCGCGCTCTTCGAAACCCCACAGCGGCGGGGTCAGCGCGCCGACATCCATGGCCTGCGTGGTGACGTTGAGCAGATGCGACAGGATGCGGCCGATCTCGCAATAGAGCACGCGGATCAGCTGGCCGCGGCGCGGCACCTCGATGCCGAGCAGCTTTTCGGCAGCGAGGCAGAACGCGTGCTCCTGGTTCATCGGCGCGACGTAGTCGAGCCGGTCAAAATAAGGGATCGCCTGCAGGTAGGTCTTCTGCTCGATCAGCTTCTCGGTGCCGCGGTGAAGAAGGCCGATATGGGGATCGACGCGTTCGACAACTTCGCCGTCCAATTCGAGCACAAGACGCAACACGCCATGGGCCGCGGGATGCTGCGGTCCAAAATTGATGGTGAAGTTGCGGAGATTTTGCGGTTGCTCGTTCATGATCAGACCTTCGGCCCCGCTTTTTCGTCGCCCGGAAGGACCGGATAGTCCGCCCCCTCCCACGGCGAGAGAAAATCGAACTTGCGGAATTCCTGGTTGAGCCTGACAGGCTCGTAGACCACGCGCTTCTCCTGGTCGTCGTAGCGGACCTCGACGAAGCCGGTGAGCGGGAAATCCTTGCGCAGCGGATGCCCCTCGAAACCGTAATCGGTGAGGATGCGGCGCATGTCGGGATGGCCGACGAAGATCACGCCGTAGAGGTCATAGGCCTCACGCTCGAACCAGTCGGCGCCAGGGAACACATCGATCAGCGAGGGCACCTGGGTGGTCTCGTCGGCCTGGGCCCTGAGCCGGATCCGCGTGTTCAGCGTCGGCGACAGGAAGTGATAGATCACGTCGAAGCGCTTCTCGCGATCCGGATAGTCCACCGCCGTGATGTCGGTGAAGTTGACGAAGCGGCAGTTCGGATCGTCACGGAGGTACTTGACCACCTCGACAATCTTGCTCGCGTCGACGTCCACCGTGAGCTGGTTGAAGGCCACCGCGTGACCGGTGGCGGCGCCCGGCAGCGCGCTAACGATCGTCTGCCCCAGGGCGTCGAGCTTGGCGTCGTCCATGACGTAAAACCTTAGCGTTCGATGGTGCCGGTGCGGCGAATCTTCTTTTGAAGCAGCAGCACGCCATAGAGCAGCGCTTCCGCCGTGGGCGGGCAGCCCGGCACGTAGATGTCGATCGGCACGATGCGGTCGCAGCCGCGCACGACCGAGTAGGAATAGTGGTAGTACCCCCCGCCGTTGGCGCAGGAGCCCATCGAGATGACGTAGCGCGGCTCGGGCATCTGGTCGTAGACCTTGCGCAGCGCCGGGGCCATCTTGTTGGTCAGGGTGCCGGCGACGATCATCACGTCGGACTGGCGCGGCGAGGCGCGCGGCGCGAAGCCGAAGCGCTCGACGTCGTAACGCGGCATCGAGACTTGCATCATCTCGACCGCGCAGCATGCGAGACCGAAGGTCATCCACATCAAGGAGCCGGTGCGCGCCCAGGTGATGAGGTCGTCGGTCGCGGCCACGAAGAAGCCCTTGTCGGACAGTTCGGAATTGACCTCAAGGAAGAACGGATCATTGGCCCCGACCGGCTTGCCGGTCGACGGATCCAGTATGCCCTTGGAGGCCGGCGCAACAACCGGACCCGTGGACGATGCAGGGTTCAATCCCATTCGAGTGCTCCCTTCTTCCATTCATAGGCGAACCCGACCGTCAGCACGGCCAGGAACACCACCATGGACCAGAAGCCGGTCGCGCCAAGCTTGCCGAACGCCACCGCCCAGGGAAACAGGAACGCCACCTCGAGGTCGAAGATGATGAAGAGGATGGCGACCAGATAGAAGCGGACGTCGAACTTCATGCGGGCGTCGTCGAAGGCGTTGAAACCGCACTCATACGCCGACAGCTTTTCCGGGTCCGGCTGCTGAAACGCCACGATGAAGGGCGCGATCAGCAGCACGAGGCCGATGAGGCCCGCTACCCCTATAAAGACGACGAGTGGAAGATAGTTCTGTAGAATGCCGCTCATGACGAGCCCTTTTTCCCGCAGCCTCGGGACAGCCACGGATTCGTCCGATTTGGAATTATTCTGAGCCTTAGCGCAGTGCACCAATGGGCGCAAGACACGCTCTTTTCAGGCCCTTTGCCGCTCCCAGAACGGTGGAAATCCCGGAATCACCCCGCGCTGGTATGGAGCAGATCAGCCGACCCAGCAAGGGCGATCCCCGATCAGTCCAGGCGCGCTCGGCCGTGACGGCCACTAATTGGGAAGGCGCACCTTAATCTAGGCCGAGGCGCAGCAAAGTCCAGATTACAATCAGGACAGGGGCTCCCACCGCCCCCGAGGCCTGGCGATAGAGCGGCAGGCCGGTCGGGCAGAGCAGCAGAAAACGGTCGAGATCAGGCTGGTTCAGGTGTGGACCGCGGACCAGAGCCTGGCCGTGCGCGCCTTCACGATTGCCGCCGCTCGCCCGCGCCTACCACTTGTAGGAGACGCTGGCGGTCACGCGCCGGCGGTCGCCGTAGAAGCAGGACGTGGCCGACGCGCAGCTCGCGACGTACATCTTGTCGGTCACGTTGATCACGTTGAGCGCCGTCCGCCAGTTCTGCCATTCGTAGTGGACCGCGAGATCGCCGAGCACCACCGCGGGTACCTCGAGAGTGTTGGCAGTATCGGCCCAGGAGGAGCCGACGTAGCGCACACCGCCGCCGAACCCGAATCCTTCCAACGGTCCGTCCTTGAACGTGTAGTCGGCCCACCCCGAGACCAGGAGTTCAGGCGTGTTGGTCGGCGTCTTGCCGACCAGCGCCGGATCGAGATCCTTGCTGTTGAAGATATGATAGGCCGTGAAGGCGCCGATCAGCTTCAGCTCCCTTGTGGCATTGGCCACCGCTTCGAGCTCGATGCCGCGCGAGGTCACCTCGCCGGTCTGGTTCTGCAGCACCGGCACACTGCCCGGCAACGTCGTCGCGACATTTTGACGGACCAGATCGAAAGCTGAGACCGTGAAATAGCCGTCGAAGCCTTTTGGCGCGACCTTCACGCCGATTTCGGCCTGCTTGCCGGTCTCCGGCAGAAACAGCTGGTTCTGGGCGTTGAGGCCGATGATGGGATTGTAGCTCGTCGAATAGGAGACGTAGGGCGCGATGCCGTTGTCGAAATTATAAATCAGCCCGGCGCGGCCGCTGAACCTGCTGTCGTCGCGGCTGGCGACCATGACGCCCGTGTCGCGGGCGTCCTGCGTGGTCTCGACCCAGTCATTGCGGCCACTCAGCACCAGCGTGAAGTTGCCGAGCTTCATCTGGTCCTGGAGATAAGTGCCGGCCTGCTTCTGCGTGATCAGGAAGTTCCGGAACGGAGCGCTCGGTAATGGAACCTGGGCCGCCCCATAAACGGGATTGAAGACGTTGATCGCGGGCACGCCGAACCCGAAGGCCTGATAGTCGTCGATCTGGTAGCCCCTCAGATCGACCCCGAACAGCATGGTGTGCCCGACTGGGCCGGTGTTGAAACGGTACTCAAGCTGGTTGTCGAGATTGGCCTGATTGGCCGTGTTCTTCGCATACCAATTGTACCGATTGAGAGTGGCCGTGTTGACGTCGGCCCAACCGTTGCCGACATAGCCGCGGTATGTGATGTCCACATGTGCAAAGCGGGCGTTCTGACGGAATGTCAGGTCGTCGGTGAGATTGCGCTCGAACTGATAGCCGAGCATCTCCTGCTCGCGCGTGAACTTGTCGACGCTGGGATCGCCGATGAAGAAGCTGGTGGGAATCTTGCCGAACGAGGCGCTGGTCACTGTGCCCTGGTAAGGCAGGAAGTTGATGCCGCGGGTGTCCTGCTTCGAAGCCGAGGCCAGCACCGTCAAGGTCGTGTCGGCATCCGGCTTCCAGGTGACCGACGGGGCGATGAAGTAGTTGTTGTCGGGCGTGAAGTTGACCTGCGTGCCGCCATTCTGGACCTGGCCGAGCACGCGGGCGAACAGCTTGCCGTTCTCAGGGCTGGTGGCGACCGGTCCGCCCAAATCGAAGCGGACATAGGCGTTGCCGAAATTGTTGAAGCCGGCCTCGATGTAGCGGATCGGCTCGGCAGGCGGCATCTTGCTGATGACGTTGACGATGCCGCTCGGGCTCGATCCGCCATACAGCACGGCTGACGGACCGCGCAGCACCTCGACGCGCTCCATGTTGGGCGTCTGGAGCTTCCAGCTGGCATAGGACGTGTAGAACAGCTGCATGCCGTCGAGGAACAGTCCGATGTCCTCGGACTTAAAGCCGCGGATTAGCCACCAATCGTTGCGGGTATCCGCTCCAAAGGTCCCGGCGCGCACGCCGGCGGTGTAGCGCAGGACCTCGTCGAGCTTGTTCGGCTTCTGGTCGCGGATCTGCTCGGCACCGATCACGGAGACCGACTGCGGCGTCTCTATGATCGGCGTGTTGGTCTTGGTGCCCGACGAGCTGCGGCCGGCGACGTAGCCGTTCACCGGACCGAGCGGCGTTTCGACCACGCCGACATTGCGCTGCGGCTGCGGCTTGTTCCTGTTGGCGGTCTGCACCGACGAGCGCGGCGCACGGCGCTGAGGGGTCGCCGCGGCGCGGCGGCGCGCTTCAGGCGCCGTGACCGTCACCGACGGAATGTTCTGCGCGCCACTCTGCGCCGATGCTTGTGCGGGCGATGCCTGCGGCACCAAAACCCAAGCGGATGCGGTCGCCAACACGGCCGACCGCAGCATTCCAAGACTATTCAACGCGCCACCCCAAAGCTGCATGTTTTGATGCATCATGCCGCCAGTCCCCGCGGCGACATGCGCTTAGGAGGACGCTTATGGGAGGGCGCGCGAATTGCCTAATTGAAAGCTTCTTAGAAAAATTCTTAGAAGCACTTCAATATCTTGAAAACCGGAGATCTCAGCGCGAATTCTTCCCGTTCTCGAGCATCTCGGCGGCGGTCGCCGTGAGTTGATCAATCTGCCGCAGCAGTGCGTGGAACGGCTTCGCTCAAATGATCCAGCAGGCGCCGATTGCGTTGCTGCGCGCCGACGATCGCATCATGCGCGCGGGGGATGAAACCATTTTGCGGAACCCGCGAAACCATCCGGAAACAGAGAGTGCCTAGAAGAGGAGCCCATAGACGACGGCAAAGTCCGTCGGGAGGCTCAGATGAACCACTCAATTCACTCTGCTGATCGCGCGACCCACCTGAAGATCGTGGTGGTGGCGCTGGTTGCCGGCATTGCGGTGGCCGGGTTCGGGATTGCAGCCCGCACCCATGCCGATTACAGCCAGACTGCCCAGTCCACCCAAATCATCAAGGCCGGCAAGCCGGTGGTGGTGACCAGCGCGGGCGCGTCGCAGATTCGCTGAGACGCACTTGATCGGGCTGACCAATGGCCGCCGCCGGGCGGCCATTTTCGTTTTCCAGAGCAATGCTTAACCGAGATGCACCGGCGGAGCGCAACGTCCTTGACTTCACCATGTCCCCCCTTTAAGTCCCCCCACGTTCCGCACGCGTTCAGCGCGCCACGCGGGAGTAGCTCAGTTGGTTAGAGCGCCGGCCTGTCACGCCGGAGGTCGCGGGTTCGAGCCCCGTCTCTCGCGCCATTATTTCAATGGCTTAGCGGCATGGCCGCCCTTCAGTTTCAACTTTTCCCCGTCCCGAGTTTCAACTTTCTGAGCTTGTTCTGTTCTGAACCGAGCAACCTCCGGCCGATTTTGCGCGCCTCATCGGCTGCCCGAACCGCCGCGATGTTCACCGGCATATAGGTTTTCTGCAGCTTGCGGTTTTGGTCGATGCTGTTCGCCATTTTGGCGGCAATGGCCTCTACGGGCGCTCCTCCGGCATTCGCCTCGACCGCGCCGGTTCGGCGCATATCCATCAGCCGGCGCATCTCGCCCTTGCCGAATACCGCCCGGCGCAGGTCCGCAAAATCGTCGATCAGGGAGTCCTTGGTGTATGGAACCGGGAGGCGCGGCCGACCGCCCTTCCCCGTAGGCTTGAAACCCTTGGTCCGGAAAATGGGCGCATCGTCGTGCAGGTCGTAGTCCAAGCCAGCGACGTAGGCCTCCACGAGTCGCTGCGAGCGTGCTGTGAGCGTTCCTATCGCGGGTTCGCCCGTCTTGGCCCGGTCGCTGGTAAACGCCATGTCGGTGCCGCTGGTGACGGCCTGCGCGGGGGTAAGGGTGCGGACGTCGACCGGGGCAAAGCGGTATCCCAAGCTACGGCAATGACGCAGGCCAGCCCCCGGTAGCCGGCGCGCCACGCCGCCTTAACCAGGCGGACGACTTCACCCTCCTGCCACGTCTCGGTGCGGCCGGGCACGCCAGTCTTTCGGATGATCTGTGACGGGTCCGCCTCGGGCGTACAGAGCTTCATGCCGGCCAGGACGTTGTAGAGCGCCCTCCAGATCTTTAGCGCACGTCCGGCCTCGCCATCGCCCTTCGTCGTCTTGAGCCGTCCGTACCACCGGTCCAGCATTTCGAAAGTGACGGTCTTCGGATCGACGTCACCAAAAACAGGATCGATGTATTTCCAGCCGCGGTCCCAATCCTCGCGGGTGCGCGGCGGCTTTGACTTCCATTCGTTGCTGCGGCGGAAACGCTCAAAGCCGTCGCCCACGCTGCCGGTGGGATAGACGCGGGCGGGTGCCTTCTCCAACCCCTTGCGGGCGCGCTGGTAGCGCTCTTCCCATTCTCTTGCGATAGCCCAAGCATCTGGGCCGTCCTGCCCGCAAGACACGATCTGAAAGCCCATGGCGCGCATCTTCGCGGTAGGAAGCCAATAGCCATGCTTCCCTTTGCGCACAACGTAATGCTTGAGCTTAATGCTTGCCAAGGCTCGCCAGTCGCTCCTCAAATACGTCGCGAGCATCAACGGCCACACCAACCGCTGCACCGAGACCGGCACGTCGATCTAGCCAAGCATCAATCGCCAGCAGGTCATAGTGTCCAGTTACGGGGCATGCGGCGGGAAAGCCAATTCGCTGAAGTGCGGATAGTTTTGTGAGAAAGTCAGACTCGATCAGGTGTAGGCGTCGAGCGGCTTTCTGCGGCGGCACGAGGCGCGGGTCGACGGGAAAGCGAACGGAGCTTCCCCGAACGTTGTCGTTGGCGGGAATGGGCATAACACGCCCCTGAGAAATCGAATTGTTCGGCAAACCTCGCCGGCCGAGCCGACGCACAAGGGGGATGGTGAACCGCTGGCGCTTCGCTGCTGGGTTTCAGCAATCCAGTGGCCGGCGATTCACCACCGCGATTGATTATACCATACCGCTCAGGCCAGCTCAGGCGCGGCGCCCAGCTCAATGATCTCGTCATCCGAGGCCCGCGCTGACCACATCATGCGCGCGTATTGAATCCGCAGCGCGCCCTTTGGGTCCTGGCGCGCGGCCCATTTGTGGAGGTCGTCATTCGAGGACTCCCCGACACTCCAATAAAGACCGCCGTTCCGGACAATGGGATCGCTGCCTTGAGCACGTAGGCTCGTATAGTACGTGTATGCGCAAAAAGACGTGGATGGATCGATACCAGCGCTAGCCTTAAGATTTAGATTAGTCATTTATAACCCCAGTTCGTCCGGCTCATTTGACCGGCCCCGAAACTGTGTTAACACGGATTCTATGAAACGCCAACCCGTGATAACACGGAAAAAACGGGGGCCGCCCGCGACCGGCAAGGGCACGCTGGTTGGCGTTCGCCTGCAGCCTGACGACTTGTCAGCCGTTGACAACTGGATTGCAGAACAGGACAAAGCCTCTACCCGCCCTGAGGCTATTCGGACGCTGATGCGGCAGGCGCTGAAGGGGAAGCCGAGGGGCTAGAGCCGAGGTCGCAGATTGCGCGGAGCGGGCTAGCGGGTGTGCCGGCCTGGAAGTGATGGACCCAAATTAAAGAGGCTGCCAATTGAGGCAGCCTCCCGCTCAAGTTCCTTGGTACTCTCGAATTCCGTGGCTTTTAGCCTAACTAGGCAATCATGCGCACTTGGAGCGCAAACGCTTCTTCGTTGTGCTTGCGATCCTCTTCAGCTCGCCTCTTAAGTTCGGCAAGCCGCTTGGCATGGCGCGATTGGACTGGAGTCGCGGCAAAGCCTTTGGCGGTCGCACGCTTCGCGCCAAGCTTGGCAATTGCTATGATCTGCTCGCGAGTCATGACCGACTCCTATCTGCTCCTAGTAAACGTCATGTTGACACACCTACCGCCCGGCTCAAAGCGGGATTTTAGCCCCTCCGGTAGAGCCAATAGTTCACTCCCTCCAAGTCTTGGAACTTTGTTTCGACTAAAAAACCATTATCTATCAATACGTTAGTTATCATCTCGTACTTTTCAAGGGCAGCCGCAGGCAAGTTCCGATAATAAGTTTCCATAGTAATTTTCTCGTCAGTGCAGGCTCGGGCCAACATCGAAACGCTTGCAGAGAGCAAGATCCTAACTTCTTCGCGTGCGTACGAAGGGACACACTCAAGCACCGACTCCCGTGAAAAGTCGAGACCTGTGACTTTCCACTCCTTCTCGATGTGGCGACGCCGTATCCCAAACCGGAGATCTGAAACGCCGTCGATCGATGGGCCTAACGTGACTGAGAAGAGGATCACCTCTTCCTGCTCCAGGTCGTACCCAAGTGCGAATTCAACTACACTGGTTCCCAAGTTGTCGACGAAAACGTCGGACAATTCGGAATCCAAATCATAGACATAGGCCATTCGAGCGCTTCCCCAGCCCACCCTAATAGTTGGATTAGCCGGATCGCGCTAGGCTCAGTTCATCACCGGGCACGGCCCAGGCGGAGCCTGCTGCGTCGCCTCTGCCGCAAAGAATGACGCCACGGATAGCGGCTCGCCGCCACTTGCCCACCGTTGTCTGTGAAAAGGTCGAACAACCACGGCGCGAGTGACAACGCGCTGTTGCGCCGACTCTGTTCTACGTGTGTTCTTCAGGGTGCGACGCGAAATGATTCGGGTCGCGAACCGCGCCCGGGCCTTTTCTTGGGGAATCGGGAAACCGGGCGCTCTCGCAATGGAGAACTATCGATGTCACTTTACGATGCTTTGATCAATCCCCCTTTTACGGAAAATCGCTCTCTGCAAGACTGGCAGTGGAAGTTCGAGTTTCAGCGATACCCGATTGATGCCAAGCCTTATGGCCGCGACTGCGTGTATGCTTTCGTCTCGTCTTACGGCTTTGTACACTACGTCGGCAGAGCCGATGATCTCGCCACTCGGATCGGATCTCATGATCGTATCAAGGAAGCCAAGCGCGATGGCGCGACCGAGCTATGGGTCCACCGTACCGACCACATAGCAAGGTGCATTTTCACGAGGTGGAGCAACGGCTCATCCGAGCATTGTGTCCGCCCTTGAACAAGCAGCACAACTCGCTTGCAAGCCTTGGCGGCCTTCTGGGCCTGTCGGCTGGCACTAAACCAGAGGCGCCTTTCGGGCTGCTCAATGGCCTGAAGTTCTGAGTCTCGCAGCGATTTTCAAATAAGTCTTCGGGCGGGCTTTGGTTGGCCTCGCCCGAAGATCGTCCCTCGTTGATCGCTAAACCGCAGCAAAATGAAGCGCCCGATTGATCACCTTCGCGACTCCGCGATGTCCATGGACGTGGGACCGTCCGGAGGGCACATTACAGGAATGGTTAAGATCGGCGAGCGTCTTCACACCGTGAAGACTGACTCGATCTACCGGATTATGCTAGCCGACGAAATTGATCCTGATCGCACCAATATCAATGTGCCAAACTCGCAACAGAAGGTTCTGGACTACGGCTCAGACTCGCCGTTGGTGGCCAAAACGCTGCTGACCGGCAAGCAGCTTTTTGAGAAGGGCTTCCTAGGTCCCAACTTCGAGTCTACGAAGGCAATCGAGCTAAGCTTCGAATGTTTGAAGAATTTGGCTGCGATGTCCGACCTTGCAACGGATTTCAGCAGGCAGGACGATAACGAAGAGAGACGGCTTGCAGAGTTGCAGATCAAAGGCCGTTCTATAACGCTCCCATCGGCGTCCAACCTAGAGCCTCGCTGCAAAGAGTTCATTCAACGCGCCGATCATGCGCTCCAAGCACTCTTTGCAATTGCTTCTATGTTCTACGGCAGCAAGTTAAAGGGGTGGTTTGAAGGCCTCGCGGAAGAAGTATCGCGGAAACACAAGGGCGACAGCCAATACATTGGGCTGACGTCAGACGTGGCGAATTTCTGCAAATCAATTAGGATCACTCGCAACTGCGTCGAACACAGGAAACCAAACGAGCGGATCGAAGTTTCCGACTACTCCCTAACGCCGAATAACGAGGTGGCTCCTCCCACAATTGCCGTGCACCATCCCAAGTTTAATCAACCACCAATACCGGTTTCCGCCTACACGTCGCAGGTCACCGAGCATATCGCCGATACGTTCGAGATTCTGATTGCGTTCTTGTGTTCGAGAAATATTGATGCATCGGTGACGATTCCTATCCAAGTGGTCGAGCTGCCCGAAAATCAACGCAGCAATAAGCTTGTGAAGTATTCTTACGGTATGAATGGTGGGAATCAGATTATCCCACCGTGACGTGCTTACACGGACCCGGCCCGGATAGAATTAGGAACCTGAACATGCCCATGAAACCGCCCGATCCCCTGGCTGGTCTGAGCGCATCTATGCAGCGAGCGACGGAAACGATGCACAAGAGGCACAATCCGGCCGGCCACATGCTTGGACGCTTGCAAACTCTCATTGCCAACTTTCAATCAAAGATGTCCGAGGAATCCGAGATAGGAGTTACCGTTGTCGGGGGTGGCAGCGATGGGTCCTTCCATCTCCGTCAGATAAGGGCTTCTGATCCAGACATGCTGATTTTCAGCGGCATTGATGAAAGAGGGCGCAACGTCCAGTTATTGCAGCATCACAGCCAAATGTCCGTGATGCTCATTGAAATGCCTAAGATCGAGGAAAAGCCTTATCGAATCGGCTTCTGATAGCTTCAACCGAACATAAGATGCGCGGGTCCCAGAGACTCAAGGTTGCGGCTTTCAACCGTCATCAGAACACCCGCCCGCGTTTTCGCACTCCTCGCCTCAGCCGCGGCCCGCACGCGCAACTCGATCCTGAGCTGAGCGAGCAGCAGCGCGCTCCGCCCGCCACGCCGACCAATCAATCGGTACTGGTTCAATCCTTGAGCCGGGTTGATCTTCAGGCCATACGTGCACGAGGCGCTGCACGACGCCGCTCGCAGTGATCGTCGTCAATACGGCATGGCCGCCGACAACGTGACGCCCATCGAAGCGTTTGCGACGCTGAATCTCCATACAGTGAAGGAGATACGATTCAGGATCGACCTTCTCCAAGTCGGCAATCAAGTCATAGTCCGCCGCTTGAAACTCCTCTAGCGACGGCGGGGGCATCGAAATGATCGGTAATTCTGTCAAACTCGCCGCAACGTGCTTTTCCTCAAACTCAGCGCTCTGTCTGACCAACAAAGCTTTTGGTGTGCCGGCCGTCTCTAATTCAATAGAATAGATCGCTGGCCGATCTTCTTTTTCATGCCAACCAGCCAGCACAACGCAAGATGCCGCATCTCCGTTGCGGTACTCGCGCGCGTAGCGCTGGAAATGATGAGTGATCTGAAGCTCAGCGGTTTTGATCAAATTGTCAAATGACTTGTAAGCGAGACGACCGGATAGCCATTCGCCGAACTGCGCCGGACCAGTCGCAGCCACGACAGCATTCAACCGGTACAGGCGATGAGCCTTATTGAGATTGACATCATCCGGGATGCCTTTGAAATATGAAAGTCACGTCCGTCAGCAGGAATGCCGCATTACTTCGAACAAAACCATTTATTGCGCTCATATCCGGACCTCCAATCTAGTGCGCGCCGCCACCATGGCTGTCGCGCCCTTACCCACTGCCACGGTGTCCGCGATCGACCTAGCCGTGTGCTTTATGATGGATTCGGTCGCGCGATCGTAAGCGTTCGCGCCACCATCACCACCGCGTGTCGGGAGTTTTGCAGCATTAGGATCATCTTTGTTGGCAGCGGCCGGTCGGGACGATGGTAGTGGAACGCCGCCTGGAAACTCGACCTTGGACTGCTGCTCGGCCGCAGCTTGCAACATGTCGCGAGCAAGTTGCGCTTTCGCGCGGATTAACTCAAGGGCAGCTGCGATCTCAAGATTCTCGGGTTTGCCCGAAGCGTTTAGATGTTCGATCGCGCGCGTGACTTGGTCGACATCTTGCGGCAGGCCGCGCAAGTCCTTTTGGAAGATGTCCGCTGCATCAGCCCATCTATTGAACACATCCTGGCCGCTACCAGGCTGAATGTTCTGCGAGGCAAGCGCAGTCTTCACAAGGTCGTTGGCTTTATCAATCAAATCATCTAACCAACCGCCAATATCGGCAGCAGTTGATTTGAACTGCGCAGCAAGTTGTGCAGAGAACTGCTTCCACGCTCGATCGAACGCGGCAGCCTTGGCAACGGTCGCGCCGTCGATGACCGCACCAGCCGCCTCTGCCCCCTGCGCAATATCCTCAAACGACTTACTGCCGTTGCGAAGCGCCTCAACCCAGCTTTCTGAAAGGCCGAGCATCTGCGCGGCCTTCGTTTTTTCCGGCATTGAGCCGAACTTGTTAATCAGATCGCCAGCCACCACCAAAAGCTGGTTGAGGCTGATAACTTGCCCGTTGCGGTCCTTGTACTTGATGTTGTTGGCATCAAGCAGTTTCGTCAGAGAGTTTTCGTTTTCCTTGGCATCTGCGAGTAACGAAGCAACCTTGCGCAAGTCGGTGACCGCGTCCGCCGAAGAGACGCCGCCCTGCCCAGCCGCGAAATGGATCTGCTGGAATCGCTCGGCAGTCAGGCCGGTAAACTCTGCGTTCTTCTGTAGGTCGGCCAGCTCGCTGTTGACCTTGGTGAGCGCAGCGAGCAGCCCACCCACAAGGCCAGTAACGCCAGCAGCGGCAACTCCGAGCGACGCAAACCCTCCGGCAGTTGGGTTGATGCTCGCAAACGACTGCTCAATCCGATTTACGGCGCTATCCGCCATATCGCCGGCTTGGTTCAGGTCGCTTTGGAATTGATCCAACTTCGCGCCGAGTTGGACGACTAAATCGTTTGCCATTGGTATCCTGTCGGTGAGTACGCGCATGCTCGCGCGGGGTTGCGCACTACGAGCGCAATTCTGTGCCGTCCCTCGGACGGATATTGACCACTGGAATATTGACGATCAGGAGCGCATATAGCGTAGATGGCCAAATTTACCGCGATGCTTGAAGTGAGGCTGATCGCCCTTCTCCCGCAGAAGTGGGAATGGCAAGTGTGGAAGGACGACACACTGCTGATGAGCGGCCACGAGACTTCGCGCGAAACAGCCCAGATCGAGGGAAATAGCGCCCTGTTTTACCTACTTCGCTCACCGAACTGACAATTCGAAGCGCCTCAACCGAATTAGGTCGACTCCCTACTGAAAAGGGTGTCTAGTCGCTTCATCACCGCTCGGCCCACGGCTTCTATCGGTGACGAGACCGCCAATTGCGCTCCCGCCCAATCGAGCAGGGAGCATTGTGATGCGACATCATTTCAAGCCATCATCTACATCATTTGAATACCGTCTAGATCGAGAGGCGACCAGCTTGCGCAAGCAGGCTGAAGGAATGCCCACCAGCGTTCGGCGCGACGAGCTACTGCGGAAGGCGCGGCAGATCGATGTTGCCATTGAAATCAACGCGTGGGTGACCTCTCCTGGTCTGCAAGCGCCAACGTAATTTCCAGGCTCAAGCCACCGGATTGAAACCGCTAGCAGGCGCTGACATGCGATCGATTAGAAGATCTTTCGGCTCCTACAATCACAAACTGGAAAACGTGCTGCTTGTTGCGTTGCTGATTGTGACGACTGCTCTGTTCATAGTCTAAACTGCCCGGCTCCTATGCCGTTCCGGTCATGTTGTTATTCTTCGATAAGGTGCGCATTTCTTTCTAAAGCGTTTTCACAGTGGCTTTTGTGTCGGGGTGCTCATGCTTATTTCTCGCGCGACCCTTCTCGCCCAACGTCTTAGCGAACTCTGTTCTGAACTTTCGGAATTGGAGAGCCTTCGGCTTCAGATCAAAGAAGCCGAGAGACGCGTCCGCAGTTCTCCCGTATCCCGGCCGGCTCAGTGCAATTTGGTC
The DNA here is from genome assembly GCF_023073715.1 of Bradyrhizobium sp. 164. Classification (GTDB taxonomy): domain Bacteria; phylum Pseudomonadota; class Alphaproteobacteria; order Rhizobiales; family Xanthobacteraceae; genus Bradyrhizobium. The sequence goes on along the minus strand of NZ_JADPKA010000029.1, from coordinate 330,395 downwards.
AGCGCGCGTGCCGCGCCTCTGCTCCGACGATAGCGAGCGCCTTGATGCATAGAGGCTGTGCCGCGGCAGCGTTTACCCATCACTGACATGGAAAACGCCGCGAATCCTCTGGACGGGTGCTTCAAAGCCCTGAGCAAGTGGAAGAGATTCCCGGTTGGCCGCGCCGGTGCTACGCTTCCAGCCCATGAATTGGCACAGGGCGTATTTCTTAGCGTCGTTAGTCTGGCTGGCCATGGTCGCCGCCGCGCTTCTTTATTACTTGCTTTTCGCCGCTTGACCGCGCCCGGCAAGTCCGCGTGTGTAGTTCCAGAATTAACTCGGACCGCGCCCATCAAGCTTAACGGCGGAATGATCGCGCGAGCGCAGGTTGTAGCCGCTGGGCTGCAAGCATGGCGAAACGCAACCGTCAGAAAAGCAAGCCGGCACCGGCGCCGTTCGATCCGAAGATTGCGGCTCGATGGGCAGAAATCCTTCGCTTGCGAGAGCAGATCAAGAAGGCGATCGCGAAACGCAAAAAGAAGAGCAGACGGCCGCACTGACCGTCCCTGAGGGAGCGACCGATCGAGAATAGATCAGACTCGTCTCGCGGTTTATGCTATCGAAGCCAATGAGAGCAATTGTAGTCACGGGTTTGGTCCTGATCTGGGCCACGTCGGTCGCAGCCCAAACAACCGCGCGACAACAGGTCCAGCACGAGGTGATCTCACCGCCGGCTGCTGCACGAATGACAATGAGCTTCTCGTTTCTCAGATCAGAGCGCTGCATTAGCCTCTTCGACAATCCAGAACTCCGGCTTAAAGATGTTCCGCAAGGAGCGGCTTCAATCCTTGTGCTCTTTTCCCAGGCCGATCGAGAATATGGCGGCCAGGAAGTTCCCTTGCCTAAGAATGGCATCCTTCCCGCTGGCGCTCTTCGCACGTTCGCGCCTTGCAATCCCGGCGTCTACCAGTATGAGGTGACGGTCAAGTCGGCCGCTGGCGAAATACTAGCAAAGGCGCGGCAATCACGTTCATTCCCAGACGATCAGGAGTGGAAAGCGCCTCGTTAGCTAGCACATCCGTCTTGCTCGGATCGACCAAGTGGCCGTTGGCGCCGTACCGGTAAAGACGGATTGCGCATTGAGGTAGAACGGCGTGGTGGCGTTGGTCATGCGTCGGCGCGACGGCTTCATCGACGGAAAGATGTTGTTGATGTCCATCTGCCAATGCGCACATGGTGAGTGCTCGTCTCTGCTTTGATGCAATCATTTGATCTCATCCGGCCACCGCTTCAGCACTTTGATTTGGATACCATCAGCATCGATTTGCGTATGCTGCGCGAAGCCGCCGACAAGTCCGCCAACCGTCGCGCTGCCGAATGTACCTTCGGCGGCTCGGTTAAATCTTGCGGCATGCTGCTTCTCTAGCAACCGCAGTCCATCATCAGGAAAATGCATTCCCGATGAACCATCTACGCTAGGCCTGATGTACAGCTCGACTGCGGCTCCTTTGAAAAAGCCGTGGTCAAAATGGCATTCCGTGACGAAGATCGATGGACCGACATTTTCGGACCAACCCGCCAGGACGACGTCGCACCGGCCGGTCATGTTAAGGCCGACTGCCTTCGCCCGAGTGGAGCACGCCTTAACCAGATCCGGCATTGCATCTGCAAGCGAACGATAATCGGCGAAGTGATTTTCCATCAGAAGTCCCGAAAGCAGATGCGGCACCGTCGACATTCCGGTGACCGCAAAAATTGCGTTGTGCTCCGGAATCGTGTGGACTTTGGTTCCCACGCCGCAAAGTTTAGCAGACATCGGGTCGTGCCAGGCGCCATCGGAAAAGACGTGAATCGAGTCTGAAGACTTGAAAGCCGAAATCGCAGTCATTTGTCCACGCCCTCGTCATCATCAGACCCTTCGTCAATCACCACGATTTCAGCTTCGTCGATGAAGGTGCTAGTGATGCTGAAAGTCGCGAGAACTGCGGTCGCGATAGCCGTAAAAATTGGCATTGAGATCTCCGTTCTGGGATTTTGTGGTCGGCTGCATGATTAACCAATGCAACCTCTGATACCCCATCTTTTCAATTGCAGATGCGCGTGAAATGGGAGGGCGCCGGTCTCCGCGGGCAAACGGCCGAGGGAGTTGCTACACCCCTCCCCACCCCGGTGCTAAAGAATGCCGCGCGCTCGCATCTTCGCTTCAATGCGCCGCTTGGCTGCGATGCTGTTGCTTGATGCTCGGCTGATCTGAGCCGAGGTGTCCTTGCCGTAAGCGCCCCAAAGGACGAGGCTGATCTCAAACAACCTAGCCTCGGTAATCAGTCGTTTCGGCATGTCGCCGTCGTCGGTCCACTCCTCAACAACCGGAGTAAATGAGACGCTGACTTCATTGACCGTGCCGTTGCCGACAGTCGCCAATGCCTCTTGTCCTAGCGGTGCATTGGGATCAGGTGTTAGCGCAAAATATAAACCCACATTGTCTGAACGCAATTTGAGGGCGCCGTTACTGATGCGCCCCAGTGGCCTGCTTTGATCGTGACTCCAGAGCGCGGCGACGTCTGGGTTCTGCGCGAGGTGCCTATCGAATGCACCACGCGCGAACCTTTCCTCGAAGAGCCCGGCGATGATCGCGGGTCTGTTCCATGAAATGGCGAATCCTGAAATAGTTTCAGCCATTGCGCTGCATCGCTCGCAATCTCTTCTCGCGCTTTTCCTGCATTAGTTTACGCGCGATCACGGCCGGCGAGTCCGAGCATTCGGAGTGTCGTTTTTCGCCGGGCAACTTGACGCTGCGACGCACAGGCTTTCGATCGCCAGCGTCGGAGGTGCGCTCTGATCCGTTAGACATTGTAACCCTTCTCTCTCACTTCCTTCAGAAAATGGAAAATCCTGCCCTCGCGGCGATCGCCCATGAAGTGTGGCGTAATCGGCGCCAGATAGCCGAGGCGCACGTCTTCACGCTCTAGGTCATCAATTAGCGCATCATGGTCTTCGCGAGCCGCTTCCAATGCGCGCGCGGCGTCACACAGCGCAGCGAGACGGCGCTTATATTCATGTCGTACCGCGCTGCAGACAATCTTGCTGGCTTTGTCTCGCGCCTCGCCGGTGCGGCGGTACAACACCTCCCGAGCATCTTCAATGTTGCTCATCTCAGTTACGATGTCGCGAAGTCGCTTCGACAGCTCTCCGATGCTGCCTTTCGCGGCATCACCAAGAATTCGGGCGACACTACTATTCAGGTGCTCCCCTCCAGCCGCTTTAGCGGCCTTGATCTCTTCAAGAAGTTTAGAGCGCTCGGTGTTGAGCTTCGCGTAATTCTGCTCCAGCTCCTGCCTCTTTGCGATCAGGGCGGCGAATTCAGGGCTAGAGTCAGCTAGGCTCGGAACAATGAATTCGTCGGCGGGTTTCTTCTTTAGGAGAGCCATCAGGCAGCAACCTTTCCAAACAACAGATCAAGAATGTCGGCGACAGCAGCGACCGGAATCGTGGTGGCTGTCCTGTGGCCGTCGTGTGCCCAATGGGCAGCGTTCGTACCCGGCTGGCGGAACCGCACAACGGGATCGCCACGGCGTTCGATCACGATTTCCGGCCACGATCGGACGAAGCTGAGGAAGGAATGCCGCGCCTTCGTATCGCCCCTACGGGCCATCTCGACTTCGACTGCGATTGCATCGGCGGCATTTCGCGGAATAGAATCCGGTGCATCGCCAGCAAGACACGTGCCGACCGGCGTCAACGCTCCGTAGGTATCGACAGACATTTCTGCTTGCCGAAGTTTCGGCGAGGTGGCCACAGCCATGACGAGCCGCAAGACGTCATCTTCACTCAACTCTGGTGATCTTGCTGGGCCACCAGCCGGGATCTTTCCCGCCTCACTAAGACGGCGTGCCACGTGTTTGACTCGCGCAGCGTCGAATCCGAGGGAGTCAACTGCGGCGAGGACGTCGGCGAGTTTCGCCACGTTTTCTTCTCCTCAATGAAAAATGTCGAATAGACGGTTGTTGGAATTGGCCGACTAGCGGCTTCACGGCTCTAGGCCGGAAAAAAGGACGCCGGCCGAAACCGGCACAGTGGTGCACGTCACGTAAGGGCAGAAACTCTGCCTATAAGGACTATAGAGCTTGGAGCGATTGCGAGCGTACACGTCCGGTCGGAATGGGACGCTAGCACTCAACCATTGGAAATTTGAGGTGGTGTTTCCCATTGCCGGCCCACGTCTCTTCCCCCGGAGGTCTAGATGCGGACCCGCGCCGACCACAGTGGCCAAAAATGGCCTAAGTTCACTTTTGCGCATTGGAACTTTTCTACTTGCTGCGCGTCATGTTGAGGGCTGTCGGGGAGCGCGTCTGTGTCAGAGCTATCGCTTGCCATTCTGGTCGTGGAAGACGAGCAGCTAATTTGGGCGCTTGTTGAAGACGCTCTTGTTGACGGCGGCTATGAAGCGGAGGTCGCAGCCACGGGTGAGGAAGCGGTTACACTGCTGCAGGGGACCAACAGCAAATATCGCGCGCTAGTCACGGATATCAACCTCGCCGGCACCGTGGACGGCTGGGAGGTAGCAAGATGTGCAAGAGCCATCGACCCTAATTTCCCCGTCGTCTACATGTCAGGCGCTAGCGCCGACAAATGGCCGATACACGGCGTTCCAAATAGCCTTCTCCTCGCCAAACCATTTGCGCCGGCGCAGTTGGTTACAGCCATTTCCAATCTGCTGAATGCAACCCCCATTCCCCCGGCAGAGTAAGGCCCCGTCAAGCTGCGGCGCGCTCACCCTCAGCCATGGCCACGTTCAGCGCAGCGACAGCCGCCCGCACTTCCTTGGAGGCCGATCGCTGCGCGTATTGGCCAGCAAAGCCCAGATACTCGCCTATCTCCGCAAGCGTGCTGTCGCCTGAGGCCATATCCAGCACAGTGCACACCTTGTGCCCCAGCCGGCTGCGCAACCTCTCAGTATCCTGCGCCCGAGCCAACTCCGTCTGAGCGTCGGGCATTTCGGCGTCAAAATGCTCGGTGTCGGCTTTCTCGATTTTGCGCGTGCGCACCTTGCCGAACTTGGCGTCCGGGCTAACCCATTTGCGTCCGCTCCAGACCTTCACGAGCTTGGCGCCCTGCCAGCGAACCATGCCATGCTCCGCCGCGTATTTGAGCTGCTTGGCGCTGACGTCGACCAGCTCTCTATCCATGTTGAGCAGTACGGGCTGCCCGCCGGCATCCGCACCCTCCTCGTCCGGCGCATCGTTATCATTGGCGGCAAGGCGCGGCGGCTCGTTCAAGGCGCGCCATAGTCTGAGGCCCATGAACGTGACCTCGTCTTTCTCCCGCTTCGCCCACGTTGCGCAGGGGGACTGCTCACGGTGTGCAGCGTGCGTAGCTGGTGCAGTCTCCAGCCAGGCACGGCGGGCTGCAAGGTCGGTGAAGTCGTCGGCCTGAATGGGGCCGTTATCGTTTGCGTGTTTCATAAGGTCTCGACGTAACAGTGCATATTGCTTGGCCGTTATCGGCTCTTGGTTTCGTCCGGCTGTTGCCGCCGGATCGAATGCTGAACGGGGGTGGATTGACACTCTCAGCCCACCACGCCTCCTACCGGTATGTGCACTTGCGGACGCGACGCCGCAGGTTTTCAGTTCGCGTCACCGGTGAAAATTTTCCTCGATATCTGCGGGATTTAGCGCGCGAGTGGGCGGCCGGTAAGCGGGGCGGCTTGCGAAAGGGATCAGGATGGCCCCCCGGTCAGGCCGCCGTTCGGCTGGCCGCGACGACAAGCCTCCACTCGTATGAATCGTCCGGCATGATCCGGTACCGGACGCGAGATCCGACTGACCGATCTTCCCCGCCGCATTCGGCCGCAAGCGCCGCTGCTGCTTCTGCTGACAGGTTCATCGTCGACTCGCCCCCGTGATTGTCGTGAAACTCCACCCGAACACGTGCGCTACCGTCTTCATCAGACTCACCAGACAGGATTGTCACCTCGCACCATGGGAGTGGTGCAGATCTACGGAAAGTCTTTGCAGCATTTCCGGTTGACATCATCACTTCTTGGTTTGCCAACCTCTCAGGTTCGCCATCCACGCCTAAAGCATCGTCAAGGCTTGCGTATTCGTCGCTGTCGATATGGCAGCGCAATGTAAACTTGGCACCACGTGCGCTCCGAAGGTGGGCAAGCAAGACGTCTTTCTCGTCATCGTCTGCGCCCTTCTTGCCGACATATTCAGCGTGGACGATGCGCCACTTCGCAAACCGACCTCCCTCAGAGGCATGCCAGCGCGCCGCACTTTCCTCTTTCTTGGCGCCACCCTGCGCGCCCTCAACAGGGCGCGCTCCTTTAGGGGCGCCTATATTATCCTCTGTAAGAGGATGGGTTTGGGGGTCACCATGACACCTTGGGTGTGCGCTTTTGATACCTTGGGAGCGCACTTTTGATACCTTGGGAAGGTCGTCATTTGCCCCTTGGGGCGGACCTGCTAGCCGGCCGGCCAAATGATAGTCGTTCGGCATGGTGACCGTGCTGGTGCGAAAGTCCACCGCGTGCTCGCCGCCGCTGAGTTCACGGAAGCGATCTGAACCTCGGTAATAGAGCGCGATGCCATAGCGCGTCGGCAGATTGACTACACCCCTTCGACCGCCGCGCCGTATAATCCAAATTCGTTCAAGCGTGCACAGCAGTTTGCGAGCGCGCTTGATTGAGGCCAGGGAAATCGGGATGTCACGATCTATAAACGTGTCAGCACACTCCGCATAGCCGTTCTTCCAGCTGTAGGAGGCAAGCAATTTCTCGAAGAAACGAGTTGCTGTGTGAGTGACCCTCGAATCTCCGTTTATGTCGTCACGAAGATTGGAGCGCACCCAGTAGGTTGGCGCGAAATCACGCTGCTTCTTGGGCATTCGTTGGCTCCAGAGAATCCTCGGGAGCCACGAAATCGTATCGCGCTGCGCATGCCTCGGCACGCCCCCAGATCGCCTTGTAGATGGGCTCGCCGGTCGCGGTGCGCCCCTCGTATGAAATAAAGCCCTTCTCGATAAGCTCTCGAACGGCTTTGCCGATCGTGCGACGGCCACAGAATGATGCGGCAGCCAGGTCATTATGGCTGATTGCACAATGGCCGAATGCCAGCGTCGCCTTTGCAATATAATGAGCGACCCGGCCTCCAGAACCGCAACGTACAGTCCTCCACACATCGGCGTTGTGGTTGCAGTACAGGTCGCACTCTTTCTCGCCAGACGGCATCGCTGACCGAACCTGATCAAGCGTCATGGACATCGCCCATGAAGGCCCCCAATTGTTGTTACTGTTGAATAGTGCGGCTCTGCTGGGCAGGCACTAAAGCGGGCCGCCCGAAAAAGCTGGGGGAGATAGGAGGCGAGCGCGGCGGCGGTAAAGGGCCGCCGGAAGATTAATGCCAGGACTTGCGCGGTCGCGGCGCTCTCGTTGGCGACCAAGTGGAGGTCTGGCAAGGGGTCATCACCGGCTCGTGAATTGCCCTCGACCTGGGCGAGCATACCCTTTCAATGCCCGTCCGCGGTCCGGCTAAACGCATCCATCCCAGGTTTGGCCTGCGGGCGGCTCTTTAAACGGTTTTTGCGTTGCCACAGTACTGAACTGGCCATTTTTGAGAAGCGCTAGACGGCGCTCATTTTTGGGAGAGTGACATGCTCCGCCTGACTGCCATTCTTTTTTTCGTGCTCACCTTTGCCGCCCAAGCCCAAACCAACCGCCAGGAATTGAAGCGTGCCGATCTAACCGGCACCAACATGGAAGTCATCGTCAGCGTTGTGGACGTGCCGCCAGGGAATAATCTCGCGCGCCACACCCACCACGGTGAAGAGGCGGTTTACGTGCTCGATGGCGCGACACTGGCGCTCCCCGATGGCAAGGAGATTCAGTTTCCAACTGGCGCGGCAGTAATCAACGCTCGCGACGTCCCTCATGCGGGCTTCAAGATTGCGGGCGATAAGACCCTGAAGATGCTAACCGTCCACATCATTGATAAGGGCAAGCCGATGATGGAGCCGGCTCAATAGTCGCTCCGCCTGCGGCTCTGATGTATCAAAGCGACCGCGTGCTTTGCGTGCCTCGGCTTCGAGCCCAGCCGTGCTTACAGCCTTCTTTTGTTCTGTTAACAACCTAAAGGTGAATTCTCCGGTTGTGTGGTTGTGTTCGGCGCAGCAGGCTCCTCAAGACGACTCCGGCCGAGGTTTCAACTTCGGCCAGTTTCAGGCTCGTTTTTGTTCCACGAAAGTTGAAACTCTGATTGAAGGCAGGAGCCTTTTAGCCGGCCTGTCACGCCGGAGGTCGCGGGTTCGAGCCCCGTCTCTCGCGCCATTTTGGCAATTCCTTCATAGTCTTAGCCTGAACTTCTCGACGCTGTCGCGTCTGCGGCAAGCCATGGACGACATTCGAGCCGGCATAGTCAGGCCGCGCCCGAATCGTCTACGCCTCCAGGAACTTGCGGGGTCCAGGGGTGTCCCCGAGCCACCGGCCAGAACGAGGAGGTTAGACATGGCGAAGAAGGCAGCCGCTCCCGCCACTATTACGCTCAAGCACCTCGCTGCTGACATCGCGGAAAGCCAGGACCTGTCGAAAAAGCGCGCCGAGGCCGTCCTGACCAACATGGTCGACCTGATCACCAAGCACCTGAAGAAGGGCGACCGCGTCCGGATCGTCGGCCTCGGCATTCTCCAGGTCCGCAAGCGCGCCGCCCGCACCGGCCGCAATCCCGCCACTGGCGAGCCGATCCACATCAAGGCCAGCAGGAAGGTCGCGTTCCGCCCCGTCAAGGAACTGAAAGAGGCGATCTAGCAATTACGCTTCGTGACGCCCGACCCAACATCGTTCTGTCCGCAACGCAGCCCGCTTTTCTGGTATACCGCCAGCTTCCCCCTGACCCGGCGGTTTGAGCAGAAATGTCCCCCCTCACCTTTTCGCATACCGTGACTGAGCGCTTCCTGCGCTACGTCACCATCGACACCCAGTCCGATCCGGAATCGGCGGCCTCGCCTTCGACCGAGAAGCAGAAGGAGCTCGGCCGCGTGCTCGCCGCCGAGCTCAAAGCCATGGGCGTTGCGGACGCGCATCTCGACGAGTTCGGCTATGTCTATGCAACGATCCCGGCCAACACACCTAAGAAGGTGCCGGTGATCTGTTTCTGCTCGCACATGGACACCTCGCCCGACGTCACCGGCAAGGATGTCAAGCCGCAGGTGGTGAAGAACTATCGCGGCGGCGACATCGTGCTGCCCGGCGACACCAGCCAAGTGATCCGCTTCGCCGAGCACCCTGCGCTGAAGAACCAGATCGGCAACGACATCATCACGACCGACGGCACCACGTTGTTAGGCGCCGACAACAAGGCCGGCGTCGCCGAAATCATGGATGCCGCGCATTTCTTCATCAACAATCCCGATGTGAAGCACGGCACCATCAAGATCCTGTTCACGCCGGATGAAGAGATCGGCCGCGGCGTCGACAATGTCGATCTGAAGAAGCTCGGCGCCGATTTCGGCTACACCATGGACGGCGAGAGCGCCGGCTGCGTCGAGGACGAGACTTTCTCGGCCGATGGGGCTACCATCACCATCAACGGCGTCAGCGCCCATCCCGGCTATGCCAAGGGCAAGATGGAGCACGCGATCAAGATCGCCGCCGCCATCGTCGAGCGGCTGCCCAAGGAAGGCTGCTCGCCGGAGACGACCTCAGGCAAGCAGGGCTTTCTGCACCCGGTCGGCATCGAGGGCGCGCTGGAACAGGCGACGCTCTCCTTCATCGTCCGCGACTTCAACGAGGATGGGCTGAAGGAGAAGGAGGTCCTGCTCGAGAACATCGTCAAGGACGTGATGAAGGACTATCCGCGCTCGACCTACAAATTCGAGGTGCGCGAGCAGTACCGCAACATGAAGCAGGTGATCGACCGTCACCCCCACGTCCTCGAATACGCCATCGAAGCGATCCGCCGCGCCGGTTTGCGCCCGATGCGCACCGCGATCCGCGGCGGCACCGACGGCTCGCGCCTGTCCTTCATGGGCCTGCCCTGCCCCAACATCTTCGCCGGCGAGCACGCGTTTCATTCGCGGCTCGAATGGGTCAGCCGGCAGGACATGGAGAAGGCGGTGCAGACCATCGTGCATCTCGCGATGATCTGGGAAGAACGGGCCTAGCGCCCCTTATCGGGTTGTGCATGCGGAAATGGCCGGGCTTATGCCCGGCCATTTGCTTTGGGATCAGGGCACCGGCATCGCGCGCGGATTGCGATGGAACCGGTTGGCACTCGCCATCCAGCTCGGCAGCGGTTCTCCATCGCGATGTCGGCCGCCGGCGGCGGCCGCCGCCCAGGCCACTGCGGCCCCGATCAGGGTCGCGGCCGCAACCGAGAACGCAACGATGATCGAGTTGCGCCGCGCGCGGTTGATGGCTGTCCTGGCATCCGCGATCGAAGCATCGACTCGTCGTTCGGCGTCGGGCGCCGCGAGACCCGTCAGCGCGGCCACCTGCTGCACGAGATAGTTTCGATCGTCGGTGCTGACACCGCTGTGGCTCGATGACGTCATCAGGATGCGTCCCGCTTCGGCGCGGGGTTCCCGCAGATCGGTGTTGGGCGGGCGCCGCGGCGCGCGGAACAGCTTGTCGAGCTCATAGCTCAACAGCGGTTCGGCGGCCGAAGTGTTGCTGGCCGAGCTGCGCATCGGCGAACGGTCGATCGCAGCTGCACCGAGCAGCGCGAGCAGCGCGGCGCCGAGAAGCACCGCGAGAGCCCACGACGTCAGGCCATGCAGCCCGTCCCGCCGCTCGCCATCATCCTCGATCGTTGCAAGTGCCGGCGCCGGTCGCGCGGTCCGGCCGGCGATGTAACCGCCAAAGCCAAAACTGACGATCGCCTGGATGATCAGATACAAGCCGGACAGCAACGCAAGGGCCGCTGAGGCATCCCGCCATGTCGGCGAGGCCGAGCTGACACCCAGGCCGACCGCGACGCCAAAGCCGATCAGGATGAACGACATTGCGCTGGCGGCGAGAGAGCCTGCAAGTACCGAGCTCCATTGGATGGTCCGGCGTTCGTCGGCTGTAGCCACGCCGCCCTCCATGACGTCTTCCCGTATGAGAGTTTCAATAGCCATCGCCGTTCTCTCAGCGCAGGCCGAAGAACGACAGGATCGCCATGATCACGACGATCAAGCCGATGAGATAAATCAGTCCGTCCATGGTCCCTTCCTCCTCAGATACCTCTGCTCGGTAATCACAAGGAATGAGGAACGTTCCAAATTTGTCATCTGCCATGGAACGGATCGGCGAGATGCGCATTGTCTGCGCGAGTCCCAAGGATGAAGATTGTGAGCACATGAGGCCCCAGCCGGTCAGTCCCGGGCTGGGGCCTTTGCGCTTAGGGCCGGCTTTGAGGTCTCTTGCTGGGTTAACGACGCCGAGGGCAGATGATGAAATGCGGTCGGCGGAACCTTCCGGATCGGGAGCGCCGCGTGGACCGCAGAACAGCCTGGCTGTATCAGGCAAATGCGCATTCCGGGAAAAGGCCATCCCCGTTTCCACCATCACGGTCGAGCCGCGACTTCTTGCGATCTGCCGAACGATCTCGTCGCGGTAACGGGGCCTCCGCGCTGGTTAACGCCCGATTGCCGGAGGCTCCTTTGCACAAGGCACGCAAACGAATGGCCAAGTCGTGATGCCCGGCCGGTTTGCAGGTTCCGCTCCGCCGTGCGACAATGAGGCATGTCCGTGAGACCGTTCGCCAACGCTGTGGTGATGCTGCTGGTGGCAGCCGGGCTCCTGCTCGCGCCGCTGGCGACGCCTGCATCCGCCATGCCGGTATCCGGTGCTGTTGCCAGCATGCCCGCAATGTCAGACGACACGCAAGGCATGTCCGAAGACATGCCCTGCTGCCCGGATCAGACCAAGAGCAAGGCCTGCGGTTCCTGTCCGTTCGTCGCATTGTGCATGCTGAGCCTGTCGCTCTCCGCTCCGTTCGGAGCGAGCACGATGATCGAGCGGCAGCCGCAGAGGAGCGCGCTCGCGCCGCGCAATGACCGCCTGCGCGACGGGCTCGCCGCCAAGCCACCCGACCATCCTCCTCGAACCCGGGCCTGATTGGCGCTGACGCGCCTGATGATCGTGCGCGCCGACATCGGCGCGCACGCCATTGCCTGCCGATTGGCTGCATCCCGGCTCGCCGCGTGCAGCTCCGGCGGCTCCATCAGACCCATCGAGGAACTATAAATCATGACGACGACCAAGCTCGCGCGCACCGCTCTGGCCGCGCTGATCGGTGCTGTGCTCACGGGGAGCGCTCAGGCCGAGATCAAGAACTACGAATTCCAACTAGTTCAACCGACCATCAAGACGGGGGCCGATCGCATCGTAACCGTGCGGCTGGTCGACAAGACCAGCGGCAAGGCGATACCCGATGCGGTGATCTTCGCCACTCGGCTCGACATGGCGCCTGACGGCATGCAGGAGATGGTCACCAAGCTCACGCCGCTGCCGGGCACCGAACCCGGGACCTATCGCTTCAAGGCCAATTTCAGCATGGCCGGACGCTGGCAGCTCTCACTGGGCGCCAAGGTGCAGGGCGAGACTGGCACGGTCGAAAACAAGCTCGTCGTCACGGCCGAGAAATGACCCGCCTCGCCGTTACAGGCAGTGCCGCTGCGATTTTCGCGGCGGCCGCTGTCGCGCTGATTGGCGGCCGCGCCATGCAGCCTCAGTCGGGGTCAAGCTCGCTGACCTTCGCCGCGCAGGCGGACACGGGCGCACCGATCTATTTCCGGGATCCGGACGGCAGGCCGTTCTACTCGCTCACCCCGAAGAAGACGGCCGACGGCCGCGACTATCGCGCCGTGCGGGCGAACGAGGACATCAGCTTCGACGAGCCGGACGAATCGCCCAGGGTCGTAACGGCTGACGCCAAGGGCGATCGCAAGATCAAATATTACCGCAACCCGATGGGCCTGCCAGACACCTCGCTGGTGCCGAAGAAGGACTCGATGGGGATGGATTACATTCCCGTCTACGAAGGCGAGGACAGCGACGACGGTTCGGTGAAACTGTCGCCCGGCAAGATTCAGCGTAGCGGCGTCAAATCCGAACCGGCCGAACTGCGCCGGATCAGAATGCTGCTGCGCGCGCCCGGCACGATCCAGCTCGATGAACGCCGGGTCTCGCTGGTCGCGATGCGCGCTGACAGTTTTGTGCAGAAGGTGGCCGACGTCACCACGGGCAGCCGCGTCACCAAAGGCCAGCCGCTGATGGAGATCTACAGCTCCGCCGTCGCGTCGGCAGCCGCCGAATATCTCGCGACGATCACCTCGAAGACGACGGGGGGCATCGAGCCCTATGGCCGCGGCTCCCGGCAGCGCCTGATCAATCTCGACGTCCCCGAACCCGTCATCGTCGAAATGGAGAAGAGCCACGCCCTGCCGATCACCATTCAGTGGTCGTCGCCGCGCGATGGCATCGTGCTTCAGCGCAACGCCATCGAGGGCATGCGTGCCCAGCCCGGGGACGTGCTGTTCCGCATCGCCGACATCTCGCAGGTCTGGGCGACCGTCGATGTGGCCGAACGCGATCTCGGCAATGTCGCGGTCGGCCAGCCCGTGACGGTGCGGGCCCGCAGCCATCCCGGGCGGGACTTCAAGGGCCTGATCAGCGTGATCTATCCGCAGGTGAACAAGGAGACGCGCACGGCGCGAGTGCGAATTGAGCTGGCGAATGCCGATCTCGCTTTGCTTCCCGACATGTATGTCGACGCCGAGATCGACACCGGCACACCGGTGCCGGTGCTCAGCGTCGCCGAGAGCGCGCTGCTGGACACCGGCAGCCGACAGGCCGTGCTGGTCGACAAGGGCCAGGGCCGATTCGAGCCGCGCGAGGTCAAGCCCGGACGGCGCGGCGACGGCTATGTCGAAATCCGCGACGGCCTTGCCGAGGGCGACGCCGTCGTCACCTCCGCCAACTTCCTGATCGATGCCGAGAGCAATCTGAAGGCCGCGCTGAAAGGCTTCACCGAAGCCGGCACGGCGCAAGCCGGCGACAAGGCGATGGGAGCCAGGCCATGATCGCGCGCCTCATCGCATGGTCGGCACGCAACCTGCTGCTGGTGCTGTTCGGCGCTGGCTTTGCCGCCGCCGCGGGCCTCTATGCCCTCGTTCATCTGCCGCTCGACGCCATTCCCGATCTCTCCGACACCCAGGTCATCGTCTACACCGAATATCAGGGACAGGCGCCGCAGGTGATCGAGGACCAGGTCACCTATCCCCTCGCCACGGCGATGCTGACGGTGCCGAAATCGAAGGTGGTGCGCGGATTCTCCTTTTTCGGCGTCTCCTTCGTCTATGTCATCTTCGAGGACGGCACCGACATCTACTGGGCGCGCTCGCGCGTGCTCGAATTCCTCAACGGGGCGGCATCGCGGCTGCCGGCCGGCGTGGCGCCGACGGTCGGCCCGGACGCTACCGGCGTCGGCTGGGTCTACCAATACGCCGTGATGTCGAAAGAGCTGAACCTCGCGGAGACCAGGACCATCCAGGACTGGAACCTGAAATTCGCCCTGGCCAGGGCCGAAGGCGTCGCGGAGGTCGCCGGCGTCGGCGGCTTCGTCAAGCAGTACAACGTCATCCTCGATCCGCAGCGCATGCGCGACCTCGGCATCACCATGCAGAAGATGCGCGAGGCGATCCGCGCCAGCAATGCCGATGTCGGCGGCCGCACCGTCGAGCTGTCCGAGTTCGAATATGTCATCCGGGGCAAGGGCTATCTTAGGGGCATCGAGGATCTCGGCGACATCGTGCTGAAGGCCGACAACGGCACACCGGTCAAGCTCCGCGACGTCGCCCGCGTCGAGCTCGGTCCCGACGAGCGGCGCGGCATCGCCGAGTTCAATGGCGAGGGCGAGGTTGCGAGCGGCATCGTGCTCCAGCGTTTTGGCGTGAACGCGCTCGACGTGATCGAGAACGTCAAGAAGCGCTTCAGGGAGATCGCAACCAGCCTGCCGAAATCGGTCGAGATCGTTCCGGTCTACGACCGCTCGAACCTGATCTACGCCGCGATCGATACGCTGAGGCATACGCTGATCGAGGAGAGCATCGTCGTCGCCCTCGTCTGCATCGTGTTCCTGTTGCATGTCCGCAGCGCACTGGTCGCGGTCCTGATGCTTCCCGTGGGCGTTCTGATGGCTTTTGGTGCCATGAAACTGCTCGGGATCGGCTCCAACATCATGAGTCTCGGCGGAATTGCGATCGCAATCGGTGCCATGATCGATGCCGCCATCGTCATGATCGAGAACGCCCACAAGCATCTCGAACGCGCCGAGCCCGGGCGCTCGCGGCTCGCGATCCTGATCGACGCTGCGGTGGAAGTCGGGCCCGCCCTGTTCTTCAGTCTCCTGATCATCACCGTGTCGTTCATGCCGATCTTCACGCTGGAATCGCAAGAGGGACGGCTGTTCAGCCCGCTCGCCTTCACCAAGACCTTTGCGATGGCCGCGGCGGCGCTGCTCTCGGTGACATTGGTCCCGGCGCTGATGGTGATCTTCGTCCGCGGCAAGATCATTCCGGAGCACAAGAATCCGATCAACCGCTTCCTGATCTGGATTTACCGCCCGGTGATCTCAGGTGTGCTGCGCGCCAAGATCCCCGTGATCCTGCTCGCGCTCGGCGTGCTCGCGGTGTCGGTCTGGCCGGCCGGGCGGCTCGGTACCGAGTTCATGCCCAACCTCAACGAAGGCACCCTGCTCTACATGCCGACGACGCTACCCGGCATTTCCGTGACCAAGGCCACCGAGCTGATGCAGATACAGGACCGCATCATCCGCTCGTTTCCAGAGGTTGCCTCGGTCTACGGCAAGGCTGGGCGCGCGGCGACTGCAACCGACCCTGCCCCACCGGAAATGTTCGAGACCATCGTCAACCTGAAGCCGAAGGCTGAGTGGCGCGCGGGCGTGACTGTCGACAGTCTGGTCGCCGAGATGGACAAGGCCTTGCAGTTTCCTGGCGTCTCCAACGCCTGGACCATGCCGATCAAGGCCCGCATCGACATGCTCTCGACCGGCATCCGAACGCCCGTCGGCGTCAAGGTCATCGGCACCGATCTCGCCGGCATCGACAAGCTTGCAAAGCAGGTCGAGCAGGTGCTCAAGGCGGTCCCCGGCACCTCGTCGGCCTATGCCGAGCGCGGCCTCGGTGGTTACTACCTCGAGATCACGCCGAACCGCGAGGCGCTGTCGCGCTACGGCATCATGGTGCAGGACGTGCAGGACACGATCGCGACCGCACTCGGGGGCCAGACCGTGACGACGACGGTGGAGGGGCGTCAGCGCTTCACGGTCAATATGCGCTACCCGCGCGACCTGCGCGACAATCCGAAGGCGATCAGCAGCGACATCCTGGTGCCGATGCCATCAGGCGGCGCCGTCCCTCTCGGTGAGGTCGCGAGCGTAACGCCGGCACGCGGGCCGACCTCGATCCGAACCGAAAACGGCCAGCTTGCGACCTATATTTACGTCGACATTCGCGACCGCGATCTCGGCGGCTATGTCGCCGATGCCCGGCACGCCGTGCAGGCAAGCATCGAATTCCCGCCCGGCTATTATCTGGTTTGGAGCGGGCAGTTCGAATATCTCGAACGCGCCACCGCGCGGCTCAAGATCGTGGTGCCGGTGACGCTGCTGATCATCTTCCTGCTGCTCTATCTCAACTTCCGCTCGGTCACCGACACCATGATCGTCATGCTCTCGCTGCCCTTCGCCCTGGTCGGCGGCCTCTGGCTGATGTGGTGGCTCGGCTTCAACCTATCGGTCGCGGTCGCCGTCGGCTTCATCGCGCTGGCGGGCGTGGCAGCCGAAACCGGCGTCGTAATGCTGATCTATCTCAACCACGCGCTCGCGGCGACCAAAGCGCGCTGCGCGCTCGCGGACCGCATGCTGACGCGCGCGGATCTCTACGCCGCCATCATGGAGGGCGCCGTTGAGCGCGTCCGCCCGAAGATGATGACGGTGGTCGCGATCATGGCCGGCCTGCTGCCGATCATGTGGAGCACCGGCACCGGCTCGGAGATCATGCAGCGCATCGCCGTGCCCATGATCGGCGGCATGATCTCGTCCGCCCTGCTGACGCTGATCGTGATCCCCGCGATCTTCGCCCTGGTGAAGGGTCTTGGACTGGATTCGGCCGGGGACGCCGTCATGCCTGTCCACATTGCGGAGGCCGCTGAATGAAGCCGTAGCCGTCGACGATGCGAATGGTCGCAGCCGCGCGAGTGCCTGTGCGGCTGCGACGTTGAGTTCCCATACGGAACATTGTTGCGGGTCGACACTGTTCCCATCGCTGTGGTAGGCCAGCCTGATCGACAGGATGAGTAAATTCGTGGTCTTGAACCGCCGGCCCCTCAGACTCAGGCACACGCGCAATTGGCGTGGGCTCGTGGCTGTGTTTGTCACGGTCATGTACCTGCTGTCCGGCGCGCTCCACGGCACTCATGACATCAATGTGACCAGCCCGTCCGGCGGCTCGGACATCGCTTCGATTCTCGATGGCACCGCAGGCCACGGCGACCACAAGGTGATCGGCGGACACCATTGCCACGGCTGCTTCTCGGTGACGGTGGCGCAGCCGGCGCTATCCGCCGCATCCGTCGCGCTCGCGTCTGCATCGCGCCCGCAGCGTGGACCCCGGCTCGCCGGAATTATTCCCGATACCGACTCGCCGCCTCCCAAACACATTGCCTGAACGGATTGGTCGGGCGCCCGCGCCCATTAGGTTCATCCTTCACAGGTCGGCTTCATGTTTTGCAGGGGTATGGCCGCGCGCCTCGCGTGCGCTGCGGCGTGTCTGATTGCCGGGTTGGCGCTTGCACCGGCTTACGCCCAGACTTTGACGATGCGGAGCGCGCTGTCGCGCGCGCTGGAGGCGAGCCCGCGCCTGACGGCAGCTGAGCGCGACCTTGGCATTGCCACGGGCCAGCGCATCCAGGCGGGCGCGCTGCTCAATCCGGAGCTGTCCTATGAGCAGGACGATTCACTCGGCTCTGGCAAATATCGCGGGACGCGGTCGGCCGAGACTACGCTCCAAATCAGCCAAGCTTTCGAGCTGTTCGGCAAACGGGAAGCGCGGATTGCCGCCGGCGCAGCCGGCATCGAGGTCGCCGCGATCCAGCGCAAGGCCGTCAGGCTGGAGCTGCTGTCGGAGACCGCGATCGCCTTCCTCAGCGTGCTCGGCGCGCAGCGGCGCATCCAGATCCTCGACGAGCAGATCGCCGCGATCGACCGCCTGACGCCGCTGCTGCGCCGCCGCGTCGAGGCCGGCGCCTCCTCGCCCGCCGAGACCGGCCGCGCCGAAGTCGCCTCCGCCCTGGTGAAAGCCGACCGCGAGCGCTTCAAGGCGACGCTGGCCAGCGCCCGGCGCGAGCTGGGGGTGCTGATGGGAGATCCCGCCGCGAAATTCGGCGAGGTCTCCGGCCGGCTCGACACCACCGATCGGCCGCCGACGTTCCAGTCGGTGGTCGCCGCCATCGATGCCAATCCGCAACTGGTGCGCTGGACCGCCGTCTATGCCCAGCGCAATGCCGAGCTGTTGCTGGCACGGCTCAAGCCCTATCCCGACGTGCGGATCGCAGCCGGCTGGCGCCATTACAACGAAACCAATGACGATGCCGTGCGCTTCACCGTCTCGGTGCCGATTCCCGTGTTCGACCAGAACCAAGGCAACATCCTTTCCGCCCAGGAAAGCCTCGCCAAGACCAAAGCCGAGCGCGAGGCCAACCGCAACATGCTGATCGTGATCGCCGGCCGCGCCTATGATTCGCTCCAGGGTTCGCTGCGCGAACTTGCGGTCCTGCGCGAGACCGCGATCCCCAAGGCCGTCGAAGCGTCCGAAGCAATCTCGCAAGGTTACGCCCAGGGCCGCTTCACACTGCTCGAAGTGCTGGACGCCCAGGCGAGCGTCGCCCAGGCGCGGCTGCGGGAGCAGGAGGCGCTGCAGAATTTCCATGCAGGCGTTGCGACCATCGAAGGCCTTGTCGGCAATCCCTTCACGCTGGCGCGGGAGAGCGCACGATGAAGACGTCCTCCACCCTTGTCGTCGCCCTCGTTGCCGCCGGGCTCGGCGCCTACGCCTATTCCATGCTCGCGCCGGCCAGGCTCTCGCCAGCCGAGCATGCCGCGGAGAAGAAGCCGGAGAAACCGAACGACCATGTCGAGCAGGACGAGCACGGCGCCGATCGCATCCGCATCTCCGACGTCAAGCTCGCCGCCGCCGGCGTGGTGCTGGCGGAGGCCGCGAGCGCGACGCTGACCGACACGCTCGCCTTCAACGGCATCCTGCGCGCCAATCAGGAAGCCGTGGTGCAGGTGACGCCGCGCTTTCCAGGCATCGCCAAATCGCTCCTGAAGCGCATTGGCGACAAGGTCGCCAAGGACGATCTGCTCGCCGCGATCGAGAGCAACCAGAGCCTCACCGTCTACGAGCTGAAAGCACCGATCGCCGGCACCATCATCGAGCGGCAGATCTCGCTCGGCGAATACGCCTCCGAACAAAAGCCGGCCTTCGTCCTCGCCGATCTCTCCACCATCTGGGTCGACCTGTCGATCTACCGGCAGGACCTGCGGCGCGTCCGCCTCAATGACGAGGTGCTGATCGATCCCGATGATGGCCGCGGCGAGATCAAGGGCATGATCTCCTACATGGCGCCGATTGGCTCGAGCGAAACCCAGACCGCGCTGGCCCGCGTGGTGCTGCCAAATTCGGACGGGCGCCTGCGTCCCGGCCTGTTCGTCACGGCGCGGCTGATCCTCGCCGCGCGCAACGTCGCGGTCGCGGTGCGCCGCAGCGCGATCCAGACGCTGGAGAACCGGACCATCGTGTTCGTCCGCGAGGACGGCGACAAGATCGAGGCGCGGCCGGTGGAGCTTGGGGATGCCGATCCGCGCCATGTCGAGATCAAGGCGGGCCTTGCGGCCGGCGAGCATTACGTCGCGGAGAACAGCTTCGTCGTGAAGGCGGAGATGGGCAAGGGTGAGGCCGAGCATGATTGAGCGTCTCATCGCCGCCTCAGTTCATCAACGCTGGCTGGTTCTGCTGCTGGCGCTCGGCGCCCTCGCCTTCGGCGTCTGGAATTTCCAGCACCTGCCGATCGATGCCGTGCCTGACATCACCAACGTCCAGGTCCAGATCAACACCCGTGCGCCCGGCTATTCGCCGCTGGAGACCGAGCAGCGCATCACCTTCCCGGTCGAGACCGCGATGGGCGGCCTGCCGAAGCTGGATTACACCCGGTCGCTGTCGCGCTATGGCCTGAGCCAGGTGACGGTCGTCTTCAAGGACGGCACTGACATCTACTTCGCCCGCCAGCTCGTCGGCGAACGCATCCAGCAGGTGAAGGACCAGCTTCCGGCCGGGGTCGAGGTCGCGATGGGCCCGGTCTCGACCGGGCTCGGCGAAATCTTCATGTATACCGTCGAGGCCAAGGCGGGCGCCAAGACGCAAGGCGGCCACGACTATTCGCTGACCGATTTGCGGACCGTGCAGGACTGGATTATCCGGCCGCAGCTTCGCAACGTGCCAGGCGTGATCGAAGTCAACACCATCGGCGGGTTCGAGCGGCAGTTCCACGTGCTGCCGGACCCGGGCAAGCTGATGGCCTACCGGCTCGGCTTTCGCGACGTCATGACGGCGCTCGCCGCCAACAACGCCAATGTGGGCGCCGGCTATATTGAGCGCAACGGCGAGCAATACCTGGTTCGCTCCCCGGGCCAGGTCGGCAATATCAACGAGATCCAGGACATCGTCATCGGCTCGCGCGGCGGCAATCCCGTCAGGATCAGGGATGTCGCGACAGTGACGGAAGGCCGCGATCTGCGCACAGGCGCGGCGACGCGGGCCGGCGAGGAAACCGTGCTCGGTACCGCGATGTTGCTGATCGGGGAGAACAGCCGGACCGTGGCGCGCCGCGTCGCAGCCCGCCTGGAGGACATCGCCAAGTCGCTGCCCGAAGGCGTCGTGACGCGGACCGTCTACGACCGCACCGATCTGGTCGAAGCCACCATCCGCACGGTCCGGAATAATCTGCTGGAAGGCGCGGCGCTGGTGGTGGCCGTGTTGTTCCTGATCCTCGGAAACATCCGCGCCGCGCTGGTCACCGCCTGCGTCATTCCGCTGTCCATGGCCATGACCATTACCGGCATGGTCAAGACCAAGGTCAGCGCCAACCTGATGAGTCTCGGCGCGATCGACTTCGGCATCATCGTCGACGGCGCGGTGATCATCGTCGAGAACTGCCTGCGCATGCTGGCCGCGGCCCAGCGCGAGAAAGGCGGGCTGCTGACGACCTCGGAGCGGCTGCGTGCGATCCTGCGCGGGTCGAGCGAGGTGATCAAGCCGAGCCTGTTCGGAACCCTGATCATCGCGGTGGTCTACCTCCCCGTGCTGACGCTGACCGGCGTCGAAGGCAAGATGTTCACGCCGATGGCGCTGACCGTGCTGATGGCGCTCGGCGCTGCCGTGCTGTTCTCCATCACCTTCGTGCCGGCGGCGGTTGCCATCTTCGTCACCGGCAAAGTATCCGAGCACGAGAACCTGTTCATGCGGGCGGCGAAGCGCGCCTATCTTCCCCTGCTCCGATTTGCCATCGACAACCGGCTCGCCGTCGCAATCATGACCGCGCTCATCGTGGTCGCAAGCGGCATCGCTGCCGCGCGGATGGGTGGCGAGTTCATTCCGAGTCTGGACGAAGGCGACGTCGCCCTGGCCTCGATCCGGATTCCCGGGACCAGCCTTACGCAGTCGCTTGATCTTCAGAAGGCGCTGGAGAAACGCATCAAGCAGATTCCGGAGGTGAAGGAGTTCTTCACCCGTATCGGCACCGCCGAGATCGCCACCGACCCGATGTCGCCGGCGCAGACCGACGGCTACATCATGCTGAAGCCGCGCGCCGAATGGCCCGACCCGAACAAGCCGAAGTCGGAGGTGATCGAGGCCATCGACCATGCCGCTAACGAGATTCCCGGCAGCGCCTATGAGATCTCCCAGCCGATCCAGTTCCGTGTCAACGAGCTGATCTCCGGCGTGCGCAGCGACGTCGGCGTCAAGATCTTCGGCGATGACCTCGACATCCTGCAAGGCGCGGCAAAACGGGTCGAGGCAGCGATCCGCGGCATCCGCGGCGCCAGCGACGTCAAGATCGAACAGGTTGCGGGCCTGCCGATCCTCACCGTCCGGCTCGACCGCCAGGCGCTCGCCCGCTATGGCCTCAGCATCAGTGAGGTGCAGGGTATCGTCGAGATCGCAGTGGGCGGCAAGTCGGCCGGCAAACTGTTCGAGGGCGACCGCCGTTTCGACATCGTGGTGCGCCTGCCGGAGCATCTGCGTGGCAATCTCGAGGCGATCCGGGCTATCCCGATCCCGCTGCCGCCCGGTGAGGAGGCCAGCTCCGGCACGGCCGTGCGAACCGCGCTGGCCGCCTCTCCCCTCGCCCAGATGCGGTATGTGCCGCTGTCATCGGTCGCCACAGTCGATGCGACGCCCGGCCCCAACCAGATCAGCCGCGAAAATGGCAAGCGGCGCATCGTCGTCACCGCCAATGTCCGCGCGCGCGACCTCGGCTCCTTCGTCGCCGAGGCCGAAGCGGCGGTGGCTGAGAAGGTCAAGCTGCCGCCGGGCTACTTCATCCGCTGGGGCGGGCAGTTCGAGCAACTGGTCTCCGCGACCAAGCGGCTGACGATCGTGGTGCCGGTGGCGCTGCTGCTCGTGTTCCTGCTGCTGTTCATGGGCATGGGATCGGCTGCGGATGCGGCACTGGTGTTCTCCGGCGTGCCGCTGGCGCTGACCGGCGGAGTCGCGGCGCTGCTGCTGCGCGACATTCCGCTGTCGATCAGCGCCGGTGTCGGCTTCATCGCGCTGTCCGGCGTCGCCGTGCTCAACGGGCTCGTCATCATCGCCTTCATCGAGCGGCTGCGCAGCGAGGGGCGATCCGTCGTCGATGCCGTGCGCGCGGGCGCGCTGACGCGGCTGCGCCCGGTGCTGATGACGGCCCTCGTCGCCTCCCTCGGTTTCGTGCCCATGGCGCTCGCGACCGGCGCTGGCGCCGAGGTGCAGCGGCCGCTCGCGACCGTGGTGATCGGCGGCATCATCTCCTCGACCGTGCTGACGCTGCTGGTGCTGCCGGCGCTCTACGTGCTGTTCCGCCGTGACGAGGTGCGCGAAGCGCCTACAATGGCGCCTGATTTGGCAGCGTCCGGGGAGCGCTAGAGATGGCCGGCCCCGACCATCACGAACATCGCCATCATGATCATGCCGGCTATCCACACGATCATGGTCACGATCATGCTCATGGTCTTGGCCACGCGCATGTGCATGCGCCGACCAGCTTCGGCAAGGCGTTCGCGATCGGCATTTCGCTGAACATCGCGCTGGTCGTGGCCGAAGCCGTGTATGGCTATATCGGCAACTCCACCGCCCTGCTCGCGGATGCCGGGCATAACCTTTCCGACGTGCTCGGCCTGGTCGTCGCCTGGGGTGCGTCGATTGCAGCGCGACGCGCGCCGAGCGGCCGCTTCACCTACGGCCTGCGCGCCTCCACCATCCTGGCCGCGCTGGCGAATGCGGCGTTCCTGCTGGTCGCAACCGGCGCGATCGGCTGGGAGGCGATTTTGCGTTTGCGCGAGCCGGAGCCGGTCGCCGGCGTGACCGTAATGGTGGTGGCAGGCGTCGGCATCCTCATCAACGGTTTTACCGCCATACTGTTCGCACGCGGACGCAAAAACGATATCAACATCGAAGGCGCCTATCTGCACATGGCGGCGGATGCCGCCGTCTCGCTCGGCGTCGTCGTCTCGGCGGCGCTGATCACGTGGACCGGCTGGCTCTGGCTCGATCCCTTAACCAGCCTCCTCATCTGCGCCATCATCCTCTGGGGCACGACCAGCCTGTTGCGCGGCTCCATCGATATGTCAATGGCGGCAGCGCCCAAGGGCACCGACCTCGCCGCGATCAGGGCGTTCCTGCTGGCGCGGCCGGGCGTCTCCGCGATCCACGATCTCCACGTCTGGCCGATCTCGACCACCGAGACGGCGCTGACCTGCCACCTCGTCATGCCCGCCGGCAGCACAGGCGATGCATTCCTGATGGAGACCGCGCAACTGCTCAAGACCTCGTTCCGCGTCGGTCACACCACGATTCAGGTCGAGACGCATCCTGACAACGGCTGCGCCCTGGCGCCGGACGATGTGGCGTAGGATCTCACGGTCCATCCACCCGCCATCGCGAGGAGCTCGCGACAAAATTGCACAGCAATTTTGCGCTGATGCGACGAAGCAATCCAGACTGTCTCTGCTGAGGCCGCCTGATTTGCTTCGCTGCGCGCAATGACGATCGGGAAGCAGCGCGCTTACGCCGCCTTCGCTGTCACGATCCAGATCGCGCCCTGCAACGTCACCGACTGCCCTTCCTGAAACGGCGCGAGCATGTCGCGGATCGAAGCCTTGGCGGCCTCGTACGTCTCCGGCGGATGGCCCTGAAGCGCGCGGCTGGCGGGGCCGATCTGGAGTGCGCCGTCGACAGCGGCATCGAGGCCACCGCCGATCGCTATATCCATCGCCAGATTGTGCGGCTGCAATGCAAGGTCCACGAAGCCGGCACCTTTCAGGATGCGCATCACGCGCTCTTCGGAGGCGAAGGCGAACGGGCCCGGCTCTTCCGGTCCGACCGGCGGCATTTTCGGCACGTGCTTGTAGACCGCCATCAGCGGCGCCATCATCCAGGGGTTTTCCTTCGGCTCGCGCCAGCAAGCGAAAGCGAGCCGCCCTGTCGGCTTCAGCGCTGCCCGCAAATTGGTGAAGGACACAATGGGATCGGCGAAGAACATCACGCCGAAACGCGAGGCGAGCAGATCGAAGCTCGCCGGTTCGAACGAATGCACCGTGGCATCCGCCAGCACGAAATCGAGCGGCAGGCCCTTCGGCGCCAACGCGCGCGCCTGCGACAGCATCGGCTCGGAGACGTCGAGACCGAGCGCAAAGCCATCAGGCGCCACCGCCTTCGCAAGGGCGACCGTCGTTGCACCGGAGCCGCAGCCAACGTCGATCACGCGCTCGCCGGGCTTCGGCTCGGCACGGTCGATCAGCACGTCCGCGATCGGCCCGAGCAGTTTTTCCTGCACCGCATGACGATCGGCCCAACGTTGGCCGCTCGGGCCGTTCCAATAGGCGATCTGGTCGGCGTTGAGCTCGTGTCCGCTTGACTGTTCCATCAACCCTCTCCGCGACGGTGCCGAACGTCCGCGCTCGGCCCGAGACGCTTATCCACATGCCGATCCCAGCCGCAAGGCCGATTTCCGCGCGGGACAAGCCCCGACGCCGCTTTGCCAAGCCAAGTCGACACGGCCAAGCGGCCCTGTATGAACTCAGCGAACGGGAGAAAACCCCGTGAAGTCGGAACGATCAGTCGACATCGATTGCTTGCGGACAATCTCGATCATATGGGTGCCTGACCCACCCGCTTGCCTGGCTTCGCCAATGGCAGCCGGAGGCGGTCAAATCCTCCGTCGCTGCACGCCCAGCGACGTGACACCCCAAGACTTGCCGATCGCGCCGGCTTTCGCGCAGGCAGGCGCGGCAGCACATCGATGATGACATACAGTCCGGCAGACGGTCTGATCCGGACGGATGACGGCGCAAGGCGATCAGCACCGGTTACGTCAGGAGGATTTACGACGGGTCGAGGAGGAGCTCAGTCATTGAGGCGCCTCTCCGCCGTTGCGGGTGCCCCTCGTTTCTAGCCACAGCAAATCGTAGGCCGGCGCCCTCTATCGAGCGCCGCGCCTCACTCGCCGTTCCTCCAAGCTAGCGCCAGAACAGCGCCAGCAGCAGGATGATCGGAAGCGGAATTCCTAGCAGCCACAACAGGGCGCCTCGACCAAGTGTCATGGTGTCCGGCCTCTTCTAGCTTTGACATAGACCAAGCCGCGAAGCCCTCGGGAGTTCCTGCTTCAGGAACGGAAGATTTGAGGGCGCGTTGGAACAGAAAGTGGAAGTTCATGGAGGATCTCACCATGGTGACACGTGCAATACCTAATCCCTTTTTTGGCTGGACATGGTCGGCCGTGCTGGCTGGCATGTTCGCTTCGCTGGTCGTCCAGATCTTGCTGACGATGCTCGGTCTGGGCATTGGCTTGCTCGCAATCGACATACCCACAGCCTCAACGGCACCCGCTGGCGCTGGCTGGGCGGCGTTCGTGTGGTGGGCGGTGTCGGGAATCATCGCCGCCTTTGTCGGCGGTGCCGTTGCGGCAGCCAACTCGCCGGATCAGTCCGGGCTCGGCCGCGTCGGTCACGCACTTGCCGCCTGGGCGGTCACAACCGTGGTCGTGGTGGCTGCGGCAGCGATGATGCCGGCGTCCGCGACCAGCATCGCCAGCAACCTCGTCGGCCCGTCATATACAGCGAGCGCCCGGATCGCCTATTGGTCGAACAATACGGGACGGGATACGGTCGGTGCGACGACTCGGCCGGCCACGCCGGCCCAGCTCGATGAGGCCCGCAAACACTTCTCGTACGTGATGTTTGCAAGCTTCTGTTCGCTGCTCCTCGGCGCAGGAGCGGCCTATGCCGCCGGTATGGCGACGACGGCCCAGGCGGTCAAGGAAACGGCAAGGCCGATGACGTGACGGCACAACGCAGGCTCGGGAATGGAACGCTGGCGCGGGATCTGTGCGCATTGCGGCCGTATTGGTTTCACCGAACGGCCACATCGGAATCAGATGCCAACCAAATTACCTCGATAGGTTCGCCGTTCCTCAAACTGGAAAGGCATACCATGCGCAGCTTCACGGCATCCGTCATCGTTGCAGCTCTCGCCCTCGGGACACCGGCTCTGGTGCAGGCACAGGGCGCATCGCCGCAATCCGGCGCCGAGTCCCCGTCCACGCAGTCCAGCACGGTGATCCGGAGCATACAGGTTGTCGACGTTAAGGAATTGCAGCCGGCGGTGCGCGCGAAAGTCGATGAACTCGTGGCGCACACAAGCGATCAGGACATCCAGTCGCTTCGGCAGTCCATCGACGCCACACCGCAGGCAGCCTCCGTGCTCAAGGCCAAGGGCTTGAGCTCGTCACAAGTCGTCGCGATCAACATCGCCGACGGTGTCCTGACGATGTTCACCAAGACGGCGTGACATCAGACGGGAGATTCGAAACGCACGGTGGCGGCGAGCTGATCGCCGCCCCCTCAGCCGGACGACGAGATTCGCGCTACGAAAAAAGAGGAGGGCCCTGCAGCGGGCCTGCAGCAGGGCTACTCGTGTTCAGCATCAAAACCCTGCCCAGGCGGCAAATTGGAGCCAGTTGGCGGCGCGCTCGGCCCTTGCTTCGGCACCCGCCGGGGCGCTAAAGAGGCGCACTTGGGCGGTTAGCTCAGCTGGTTAGAGCATCTCGTTTACACCGAGAGGGTCCGCGGTTCGAATCCGTGACCGCCCACCAGCCTTCGCTCGCTTCGCGAGCTACGGCTGGGCAAGCCACCTTCGGAACATCATTGACGCGAAGCGGGCGAGGGCTGTCACGCCGAAGCCGGACAGGCGAAGGCGGACTTCCCGACACTCGCCGAGCTCAATCCTGCGGCCGGCCCGGCAGCAACGGCACCGCGTCGATCCACACCGCCGCCGACCGGCACCAGATTTGCCGCGTCGGCCGCAACTTGTCGCGCTGGCGGATGCTACCCCAGCGGATGCCCCAATCATCGGCCTGGTCGCCCTCGCCGCTCGTGAATAGCGGGGAACCGCAATCGGCGCAGAAATGCTGGAAGCGCATCTGGCCGTTGTCGCCCCGCTTGCCATAGATTTTGGGCGTGCCGCCGGTCAGGCGGACGTCGGCTCCGGAACAGACGGCCGTCACCCGGAACGGCGAGCCGGTCAGGGTCTGGCAGTCAGTGCAGTGGCAAACCGAGACCGCCTCGGGATCGATGTCGGCCTCGAAGCTGATCTTGCCGCAATGGCATTGCCCATCGATCTGCATCGCCCTCTCCCCCTTGGCTCCAAAACAAAAACGGCGCCCGAAGGCGCCGTTTTATCATCTTTTGCGGAATCTCAGTGAGCGGTCAGGCCGCCGGCGGCCTCATCGCCGTCCGGCTTCACCGTCACCTTGGTGTCCTCTTCCCAGACGATCGGCACCGGCTTCTTCACCAGCGCCTTGGCGACGACGTCGTCGAGGCGCGAAACCGGGATGATCTCCATGCCGCCCTTGATCGCATCGGAAATCTCCGTGAGATCCTTGGCATTGTCCTCGGGGATCAGCACCGTCTTGATGCCGCCGCGGGCAGCAGCCAGCAGCTTCTCCTTCAGGCCGCCGATCGGCAGCACGCGGCCGCGCAGCGTGATCTCGCCGGTCATCGCGACATCATGGCGAACCGGAATGCCGGTCATGACCGAGATGATCGCGGTGGCCATGGCGACACCCGCGGAGGGACCGTCCTTCGGCGTCGCGCCCTCCGGCACGTGCACGTGGATGTCGCGCTTGTCGAACAGCGGCGGCTCGACGCCGTAGTTGATCGCACGCGAGCGGACGTAGGACGCCGCCGCCGAGATCGACTCCTTCATGACGTCACGGAGATTGCCCGTGACCGTCATCTTGCCCTTGCCGGGCATCATGACGCCTTCGATCGTCAGCAGCTCGCCGCCGACATCGGTCCAGGCAAGGCCGGTGACGATGCCGACCTGCGGCTCGCTCTCGATCTCGCCGAAGCGGTATTTCGGCACGCCGAGCAGCTCTTCCAGAGTCTTCTCGGTGACCTTGACCGACTTCTTCTTGGAGATCATCAGCTCCTTCACCGCCTTGCGGGCGAGTGTCGAAAGCTCACGCTCAAGATTGCGCACGCCCGCTTCGCGAGTATAGCGGCGGATCAAGAGCAGCAGCGCGTCGTCGTCGATCGAGAACTCCTTGGAGTCCAGGCCGTGCTTGGACACGGCGTTCGGGATCAAGTGCTTGCGCGCGATCTCGACCTTCTCGTTCTCCGTGTAGCCCGCGATCCGGATGATCTCCATGCGGTCCATCAGCGGGCCCGGAATATTGAGCGTATTCGCGGTCGTGATGAACATCACGTTGGACAGATCGTAGTCGACCTCGAGATAGTGGTCGTTGAAGGTCGCGTTCTGCTCGGGGTCGAGCACCTCGAGCAGCGCCGAGGACGGATCGCCGCGGAAATCGGCGCCCATCTTGTCGATCTCGTCCAGCAGGAACAGCGGATTGGACGACTTCGCCTTGCGCATCGACTGAATGATCTTGCCGGGCATCGAGCCGATATAGGTGCGGCGGTGGCCACGGATCTCGGCCTCGTCGCGCACGCCGCCAAGCGAGACGCGCACGAATTCGCGCCCCGTCGCCTTCGCGATCGACTTGCCGAGCGAGGTCTTGCCGACGCCGGGAGGCCCGACGAGGCACAGGATCGGACCCGTCAACTTGTTGGCGCGCGACTGCACCGCGAGATACTCGACGATGCGTTCCTTGACCTTCTCGAGCCCGTAATGATCGGAGTCCAGGATGGCTTGCGCCGCTTCCAGATCCTTCTTCACCTTGGACTTCTTGTTCCACGGGATCGACAGCAGCCAATCCAGATAGTTGCGCACGACGGTCGCTTCCGCGGACATCGGCGACATCTGGCGCAGCTTCTTCAATTCGTGCTGCGCCTTCTCGCGCGCTTCCTTGGAGAGCTTGGTCTTGGAGATCTTCTCTTCGAGATCGGCGAGCTCGTCGCGACCGTCGTCGTCGCCGAGTTCCTTCTGGATCGCCTTCATCTGCTCGTTGAGATAATACTCGCGCTGGGTCTTCTCCATCTGGCGCTTGACGCGCGAGCGGATGCGCTTCTCGACCTGGAGCACCGAGATCTCGCTCTCCATCAGGCCCAGCACCTTCTCGAGGCGCGTCGTGACGGACAGCGTCTCCAGGATGCCCTGGCGGTCCGCGATCTTGACCGCAAGATGCGAGGCAACCGTGTCGGCCAGCTTGGCGAAATCGGTGATCGCCTGCACGACGCCGACGACCTCGGCCGAGATCTTCTTGTTGAGCTTCACGTAGCTCTCGAAGTCGGACACGACCGAGCGCGCCAGCGCCTCCGCCTCGACCGACTTCGCGTCGGTGTCGGCGAGCGCGACCGCGGTCGCTTCGTAATAGTCGGCGCGATCGGTGTATTTCTGCACGCGCGCACGCTCGAGCCCTTCGACCAGCACCTTCACGGTGCCGTCGGGAAGCTTCAAGAGCTGGAGCACGCTGGCAAGCGTACCGGTCTCGTAGATGGCATCGGGCGCCGGATCATCATCGGACGCGTTCTTCTGCGTCGCCAGCATGATCAGCGCATCGTTCTTCATCACCTCTTCGAGCGCGCGGATCGACTTCTCGCGACCCACGAAGAGCGGCACGATCATGTGCGGGAAGACGACGATATCGCGCAGCGGCAGCACGGGATAAGCGTGCGTTTCGCCATGAACGATGGTTGGCCGAGGTTTGGGATTAGTCATGGCCTTTTCCTTTTGCTTTGCCCCCTTGCACGCAGCCCGCTGATCATGCGCAACCGCCACAAGGTGCCGACGTGATCCGCAGAGCCGGTCGGTCCTTTTGCGAGTCGGACCGGCTTGCCGGATCGGAACTGAGGCGAATCCAGAAGAGAATTTTCGCTCGCCGCCGACATTAGGTGGCTATCGACCCGGGGGGTGTCAAGTCATTGAAAAACGCGCGCCTTCAGGCGCTTACGCACGCAGGTAAGCGACGCAACACCGGCTGCGGAGATACAGCTCCGCAGCCCTCCTTGATGAGACGATTGGAGCGTTCCAGCGCCGAGAAATCAGGCGCTGGCATTCTCGACGGCGCGATCGGACCGATCGGCGTAGATGTAGAGCGGACGCGCCGTGCCTTCCACGACTTCTCGCGAAATCACGACCTCTTCCACACCTTCCAGACCCGGCAGGTCGAACATGGTCTCGAGCAGGATCGCCTCAAGGATCGAACGCAAACCGCGCGCGCCGGTCTTGCGCTCGATCGCCTTGCGCGCGACCGCGCCAAGCGCCTCGTCGGCGAAGGTCAGCTCGATGTTCTCCATCTCGAACAGGCGTTGGTACTGTTTCACCAGCGCGTTCTTCGGCTCGGTGAGGATCTTCTTCAGCGAGGTCTCGTCCAGGTCCTCGAGCGTCGCCACCACCGGCAGACGACCGACGAATTCAGGGATGAGGCCGTACTTCAGGAGGTCCTCAGGCTCGACGTGACGGAAGATCTCGCCGGTCCGGCGATCCTCTGGCGCGAGCACCTGGGCACCGAAGCCGATCGAGGTCGACCGTCCGCGCGCCGAGATGATCTTTTCGAGACCGGCGAAGGCGCCGCCGCAGATGAACAGGATGTTGGTGGTATCCACCTGCAGGAATTCCTGCTGCGGATGCTTGCGGCCGCCCTGCGGCGGGACCGAAGCCACCGTGCCTTCCATGATCTTGAGCAGCGCCTGCTGCACGCCCTCACCCGACACGTCGCGCGTGATTGAGGGATTGTCGGACTTGCGGCTGATCTTGTCGATTTCGTCGATGTAGACGATGCCGCGCTGGGCGCGCTCGACATTGTAGTCGGCGGCCTGGAGCAGCTTCAGGATGATGTTCTCGACGTCCTCGCCGACATAGCCGGCTTCGGTCAGGGTCGTCGCGTCCGCCATCGTGAACGGCACGTCGAGGATGCGGGCGAGCGTCTGCGCGAGCAGAGTCTTGCCCGAGCCGGTCGGACCGATCAGCAGAATGTTCGACTTCGCGAGCTCGACGTCGTTGTGCTTGGTCTGGTGGTTGAGGCGTTTGTAGTGGTTGTGCACCGCGACCGACAGGACCTTCTTCGCATGGCTCTGGCCGATCACGTAGTCGTCCAGCACCTTGCAGATTTCCTTCGGCGTCGGAATGCCGTCGCGCGACTTGACCAGCGAGGATTTGTTCTCCTCGCGGATGATGTCCATGCAGAGCTCAACGCACTCGTCGCAAATGAAGACCGTGGGACCCGCGATCAGTTTGCGGACTTCGTGCTGGCTCTTGCCGCAGAACGAGCAATATAGCGTGTTCTTGGAGTCGCTCGTGCCGACCTTACTCATTCATGTCTCCGTCCGCGGTTCGATCCCGTTCCGCTCGATCGCTCCATTCCGACACGATGGCCGGCATGAAGCTTAAGTAGAGCAAATTCCGTACCAAAAAAGACCCTACGCGTTACATCCCGTGCGAATCACGGTCGCTCGATTCTCCGCGATCTTAGCCGATCAATCGTAGCCAACCATGCTGTCACCCGACTATCAAGAATTCGCTAATCGGGGCTCGCCGGCTACCCGTGACAATACCGTGATTTCCGGTCTTGGCACGGGCGAAGTGATCGAAATCATTCCGGCGTTGCTGGATTACCACGAAAAACAAGCACGAAAGCGGAACTTTCTGCCTGTCGCAGGACGCAAAACGGCGTTTTGCAACGCGCGCGCGGTCCTTAACGTGAACATCGTCCTGACGGTCCCCGGCGATCCCGAGGGATCGCCGTAACCACCGGGTAGTGCTATTGGGTTTTCGCCGGCACCGGTTCCTCGGCGCGCTTGTCGATCACCCTGTCGACCAGACCGAACTCCTTGGCGTCGTTCGCAGTCAGGAACTTGTCGCGTTCCAGCGCGTCCTCGATCGACTTGTAGGTCTGGCCGGTGTGCTTGACGTAGATCTCGTTGAGCCGCTTCTTCAGGTTCAGGATTTCCTGGGCGTGCAGCATGATGTCGGTGGCTTGGCCCTGGAAGCCGCCGGAGGGCTGATGAACCATGATACGCGCGTTCGGCAGCGAGAAGCGCATGTCCTTCTCGCCGGCGGCAAGCAGCAGCGAGCCCATCGAAGCCGCCTGGCCCGTGCACAGCGTCGAGACCGGCGGGCGGATGAACTGCATGGTGTCGTAGATGGCAAGGCCCGACGTCACCACGCCGCCCGGCGAGTTGATGTACATCGAGATTTCCTTCTTCGGATTTTCAGCCTCGAGGAACAACAACTGCGCGACGATCAACGTCGACATCCCGTCCTCGACCGGGCCGGTCACGAAGATGATGCGCTCCTTCAGCAGGCGCGAGAAAATGTCGTAGGCGCGCTCGCCACGGTTGGTCTGCTCGACCACCATAGGCACGAGGTTCATGTAGGTTTCAACCGGATCGCGCATGAGTCACCTAGGGTTTCGGAGACGGACATCGCCAAGCTTGGCTGCCAGTTTGGCTGGATTTGCCGGAAGGCGGATGGACGTCCTGTGATGCAGGAACTTGGCAGAGGTAGAACATTGGTACAGGGCGTACCGACAGATATAGCCCAATTCGCGCCTGACAAGTGCGGAGCGCATTAAGGCTTAATCCCTCGGGTAGTTGAAGCTGATTCGCACAAAGAGGCCCAGCCGGCCATCTGGCTAGCTTGGCCTCTTCGCTGATCATTCTTAATAGAAGACTGCCTCAATCCCTTCAGGCAGCGGTCTTTTCCGCCTCGTCGTCCTTGTAGAGGTCCTCGCGCGAGACCTTCTTCTCGGTCACGTTTGCGAGTTCGAGGATGAAATCGACGACCTTGTCCTCATAGATCGGTGCACGAAGCTGGGCCAGCGCCTGGGCGTTGTTGCGGTAATAGTCCCAGACCTCCTTCTCGCGGCCGGGCATCTGGCGCGCCCGCTCGATCACCGCGCGGCCGACCTCGTCGTCGGTCACGGTAATCTTGTTCTTCTCGCCGATCTCGGAGAGCACGAGGCCGAGGCGCACGCGGCGGTCGGCGATCTTGCGGTACTCTTCCTTGGCGGCGTCTTCCGTGGTGTTCTCGTCGGCGAAGGTCTTGCCGGCGGAGTCCATCTCGGCCTTGACCGAGTTCCACATCAGATTGAACTCCTCGTCGACCAGCGAGGGCGGCGCTTCGAAGCGATGCGCCTCGTCGAGGCGGTCGAGCAGCGCGCGCTTGACACGCTGACGCGTCGCGGTCGCGAACTCGGCGGCGAGACGCTCGCGCGCGGCTTCCTTCAGCTTGTCGAGCGATTCAAGGCCGAGCGTCTTGGCGAACTCGTCGTCGATCGCGATGTCCTGCGGCGCCTCGATCAGCGTCGCGGTGGTCTCGAACTCGGCGGGCTGGCCGGCGAGCTTGTCGTTCATGTAGTTCTTCGGGAACGACACTTTCAGCGTGCGCGTCTCGCCCGCGCCGATGCCGGTCAGCTGCTCCTCGAAGCCGGGGATGAAGGTGTTGGACCCGATGACGACCTGGATGCCCTCACCGGTGCCGCCCTCGAAGGCTTCGCCGTTGATGGTGCCCTTGAAGGCGACGGTGACGCGGTCGCCCGAGGCGGCCTTGGCGCCCTCGCCCTTGTCAGCATAGGTACGGTTGGAATCAGCGATGCGCTTGATCGCCTCGTCGACGTCGGAATCGGTGACCTCGGCGACGGGCTTTTCGACCTGGAAGGTCTTGAAGTCGGCGAGCGCGATCGAAGGCACCACCTCGATCGCGACCGTGTAGGTCAGATCAGTTTTACCCGACAGCAGCTCCTCGACCTCGGCCTGCTCGCTGGGCATGGTGATCTTCGGCTCGGTCGCAAGGCGGAAGCCACGCTCGGAGAACAGCTGGGTGTTGGTGTCGCGGATGGTCTGGTCGATGGTCTCGGCCATCACCGAGCGGCCATAGACCTTCTTCAGGTGACCGACCGGCACCTTGCCGGGACGGAAGCCGTTGAGGCGGACCTTGTCCTTGAGATCGACGAGCTTGGCATCGGCCTTGGCGTCGAGATCAGACGCAGGGACGCTGATCTTGAACTCGTGCTTCAAACCTTCCGAGAGGGTCTCTGTGACCTGCATGGCGTCCAATCTTCTTCTCGTTCGGTCCCGGCGCGCATGCGTCGGGACGCTGTCATTAATCGATCCGGCGCGAGGCAGACGCCTCAACGCCGGTGGTTCAGCGGGCCGGCTCCAAGCGGACAAACATCCGCGAGGAAGCTGGCCTCGTAATCCGTGCAAACGCTGAAAGCGCTTGGTGCGGGCGGAGGGACTCGAACCCCCACATCTTGCGACACTGGAACCTAAATCCAGCGCGTCTACCAGTTCCGCCACGCCCGCGTGAATTCGCATCAAGGCCGGCCGCGATGCCGCGGGCGGCCGGGCTTATAGCATGTGCCTGACTGTTCGCAGCAAAAAAATGGCTGGTCGGAGGCAGGCATCAAATAGGCACGCCGGCTGGACTTATCCAGCGCGGCGTGGTCCGGATCGGCCATGACAACGCGGATTTTTGACCTGAGCCGACGCGAGGTTTTGGCGGGCCTCGGCGCCTCGGCGGCCGGGCTGATCGCCGGCGGCGCAACCCCGCCGGCCACAGCCCAGCTCGCCCTCCAGGCAAGGCCGGCCACGTTGGCGCTGAGGCAGGGTCAGCCGCCTACGCCGATCTGGGAGCTCGCCGCCGTAAGCCATCTGGGAAACGTTCGTCTCAAGCGCGGCAACCGCTGCGAGGTGGTGTTCCGGAACGAGCTGCCTGTGCCGCTTGCACCGGTCTGGTCCGGCCTGAACGGCCCGGCCGCTTCCGACCCGCTACGGGGGCGCGCGCCAACCGCCCCGGGTGCGACTGAAACATCAATCATCTCAATATCTAGTGCAGGAACCCTGCTGGCCGACTTCCGGCTCTTCGAGGACGGCCTGAAGCAACCCGCCCGCCCGCTTCCGATCATCGCCGAGGAGGCAAATCGGGTCCCCGTCGATCGCGACGAGGTTTTGCTGATCGAGGAATGGCGCCTGCGGCCGGACGGGACCGCGCTTTCCCCCGGTCGCGATCCCCAGGACACGACGCCGCTCTACACGATCAACGGACAGACTTCATTCGAGCTCTCAGCTGCCGCCAATGAGCGGCTACGGCTGCGCTTTATCAATGGCTCCCAACGCACTGTTCTGGCGATCAAATTGGAAAGCCACGAGGTCAGGGTCATGGCCCTGGACGGACAGCCGGCCGAGCCCTTCCCAGCTCGCAATGGCGCTCTCGTGCTGGCCCCCGGCGGACGGGCCGACGCGTTTGTGAACACGGCCATATCGGCCGCTTTCGTGCTGCATGACGGCAAGGAGGCGCGAAGCGTAGGCAGCCTCAAGGTATCGGGCCAATTGGAGCGGCGCATTCCGCTGTTCGAACCGCAGCCACTCCCGTCGAACGATCTACCTGAGAAGCTCGAGTTGAGAGGCGCCCTGCGGTTCGATGTCGCGCTGGGCGCAGCCGATTCCGGCTGGGCGCGGCCGGCAAACTTTTCCACCGCTTCCGCCCCCGCCTTCCGCGCCAAGGCCGGCCGCACCGTCGTACTGGCCCTGCAGAACCCCGCCCCGATCACCACCGTGTTCCACCTGCACGGCCACCCCTTCCGCCTGCTCGACAAGCTCGACGACGGCTGGAAGCCCTATTGGCTCGACACGCTCGCGATCGAGCCCGGTCAGACCCAGCGCATCGCGTTCGCGGCGACCTCACCCGGACGATGGCTGCTCGAATCCGTTCTGACCGACTGGGCCGCCCCGCGCCTGGTGCGCTGGTACGCGGTGGAGTGAACGCTCAGTATTCGACCCCGAGCGCGTCATAGATCCGCCGATGCACAGCCGGCAGTGTCTCGGTCAGATCCTCCGCGATCAGCCCGGGCCCCGCCTCGCTTCCCGCCTCGCCATGCATCCAGACGCCGATGCTGGCGGCCTCAAATGCCGGCACGCCTTGCGCCAGGAGGCCAGCGATGATGCCCGAGAGCACGTCGCCGGCGCCGGCGGTGGCGAGCCAGGGCGGCGCGTTGGCGGCGATGGTGGCGCGGCCGTCGGGGGCGGCGATCGTCGTGTCCGGTCCTTTCAGCAGCACGACGGCGCCGGAGCGCTCGGCGGCGGCGCGAACGCGCTCGAGTTTCGAGCGGCCCGGATGCTTGTTGCTGAGGTCGGAAAACAGCCGCGGAAACTCGCCCTCATGCGGGGTCAGCACCACCGTATTGTCCTGCGACGACTTGATCGATTCGAACAGCCGCTCGGGCTTCGCGGCAAAGCTCGTCAGCGCGTCGGCGTCCAGCACCAGGCGCCGCTGCGCCGTCAGCGCGGTGTGAACGAGATCGCAGGTGCGCTCGCCGACGCCCGCGCCGGGCCCGATCATGCAGGTGTTATAGCGCTTGTCGCCGAGGAGCTCGCCGAACTCGATCGCGGTGTCGACCGGGCGAACCATCACCGCGGTTAGCGCGCTCGCGTTGATCGCGAGCGCATCGCGCGGGCTCGCCAGCGTCACGAGCCCGGCGCCGGCCCGCAGCGCCGCGCGCGCGGCAAGCCGCGCAGCGCCCGTTGCGGCTGCATCACCGGAGACGGCCATCACATGGCCTCGCGCAAATTTGTGGCCGTCGACGCGCGGCACCGGAAAGGCGGCGCCCCAGAAATCCGGATCGTTCTCGAAGAGCTGCGGGGCGATCTCGTCCAGCACGCTTGCGTCGATGCCGATGTCGGCGACGCGCACACGGCCGCAATGCATGCGACCGGGCAGCAACAGATGCGCCGGCTTCTTGCGGAAGAAAGTCACGGTCTCCGCGGCATTCACGGCCGCGCCCATCACCGCGGCGCTGGTGCCGTTGATGCCGCTCGGCAGGTCGACGGCCAGCACCGGCGCGCCGTTGCCGTTGATCGCCTCGATCATCGCGCGCGCCTCGCCATCGACCGGACGGCTGAGACCCGCGCCGAACAGCGCATCGATGATCAGTGCCGGCTTTCCGATCGCCTGCGGATTGAACGGGAGCACCGGGTGCTTCCAGCCGCGCGCGGCCGAGGCGGCGTCACCCTGGAGCTGGTCGCGCTCGCACATCAGGATCACCGAGACCTCGCGCCCTTGGGCGGCGAGCTCGGCAGCTGCGACAAAACCGTCGCCGCCATTGTTGCCGGGACCGGCGACGATCAGGATCGGCCCCTCCTCCACCAGCGCATTGGCCGCCTCGGCGACCGCCTGGCCGGCGCCGAGCATCAGCTTGAAGCCGGGCGTGCCTGCCGCAATGCTGAGCTGATCGGCGCGCTGCATTTCAGCGTTGGTCAGAACTTCCATGCCACTTCCCTGTCCAAACGCCCGTTCAACAGGCACGTTCCGTGCCGACCCATCCCACGGACCAACGATCTGCACACATATTGAACCGTTTGCCTATTTCGTAGTCTTCGGTATTTTGTGCCGGTCGGCGCCACCCATCAGATTGTGCTCGTTAAAAGGCTGATAACGCTCCAATAATCAGGGCATTTGCAACTTGGCATAGACCCTGCTTTCGAGGAAGCCGCTTCGGTTTGTCGTGCTCACTGGCATTTATCAGGGTGTGGCCGGCCGTCGTTGCCGGGCTGGTCAGGCATTCCGGCATAGCGAAGACAAGATCGTGCGTGACAAAAGCGCATCCTGACGAAGACGTTGCTATTTGATCGAAAGGCCGGGAGGCGCGCAGTGAAGAAAATCGAAGCCATCATCAAGCCATTCAAGCTCGACGAGGTGAAGGAAGCGCTTCAGGAAGTCGGCCTACAGGGCATCACCGTCACCGAAGCCAAGGGCTTTGGCCGGCAGAAGGGTCACGCCGAACTCTACCGCGGCGCAGAATACATCGTCGACTTCCTGCCCAAGGTGAAGATCGAGATCGTGATCGGCGACGATCTGGTCGAGCGCGCCATCGACGCGATCCGTCGCGCGGCGCAGACCGGGCGCATCGGCGACGGCAAGATCTTCGTCTCGAATATCGAAGAGGCGATCCGCATCCGAACCGGCGAATCCGGGCTGGACGCTATCTGAGCCGGGTGCTATCCCGCATTTTGCGACACTCTGACAGGAAATAAGGCTGCTTCGGCGGCCTGATTTCGTTTGTACGCGCGCAAAACTCGCCCAAAGCGAGAATAATCTTGCTCATCTGGAAACCGACCCGCAGAGCCAAAAGGGGTATGCATGAAGACCGCCAAAGACGTCCTGAAATCGATCAAGGACAACGACGTCAAATACGTCGACCTGCGCTTCACCGATCCGCGCGGCAAGTGGCAGCATGTGACGTTCGACGTCAGCATGATCGATGAGGATATTTTCGCCGAAGGGACGATGTTCGACGGTTCCTCGATCGCAGGTTGGAAGGCGATCAACGAGTCCGACATGTGCCTGATGCCCGATCCGGTGACCGCGACGATCGACCCATTCTTCGCCGAGACCACGATGGTCATCACCTGCGACGTGCTCGAGCCGACCACCGGCGAGCCCTACAACCGCGACCCCCGCGGCATCGCCAAGAAGGCCGAGGCGATGGTGAAGTCGATGGGCGTGGGCGACACCGTCTTCGTCGGCCCCGAGGCCGAGTTCTTCGTGTTCGACGACGTGCGCTTCTCCTCGACTCCCTACAACACCGGTTTTCGTCTCGATTCCTCGGAGCTGCCGACCAACTCCGATACCGAATATGAAGGCGGCAATCTCGGCCACCGCGTCCGCACCAAAGGCGGCTACTTCCCGGTTCCGCCGCAGGACTCCGTGCAGGACATGCGCTCGGAGATGCTCGGGGCCATGGCCAAGATGGGCGTCAAGGTCGAGAAGCATCATCACGAAGTCGCCTCCGCCCAGCACGAGCTCGGCATGAAGTTCGACACGCTGACGCTGATGGCCGACCACATCCAGATCTACAAATATTGCATCCACCAGGTCGCGCACATCTACGGCAAGACCGCCACCTTCATGCCGAAGCCGGTCTATGGCGACAACGGTTCGGGCATGCACGTTCACCAGTCGATCTGGAAGGACGGCAAGCCGGTGTTCGCCGGCAACAAATACGCCGACTTGTCCGAGACCTGCCTCCATTACATCGGCGGCATCATCAAGCACGCCAAGGCGATCAACGCCTTCACCAATCCCTCGACCAATTCCTACAAGCGTTTGGTCCCGGGCTATGAAGCGCCCGTGCTGCTCGCCTACTCCGCGCGCAACCGCTCGGCCTCCTGCCGCATCCCTTACACCGCTTCGCCGAAGGCCAAGCGCGTCGAGGTGCGCTTCCCCGATCCGCTCGCCAATCCCTATCTCGGCTTCGCCGCGATGCTGATGGCCGGTCTCGACGGCATCAAAAACAAGATCGATCCGGGTCCGGCGATGGACAAGGATCTCTACGATTTGCCGAAGGAAGAGCTGAAGCAGATCCCGACAGTGTGCGGCAGCTTGCGTGAAGCCCTCGAGAATCTCGACCAGGACCGCGCCTTCCTCAAGGCCGGCGGCGTGTTCGACGACGACTTCATCGATGCCTATATCGAGCTGAAGATGACCGAAGTCGAGCGCTTCGAGATGACCCCGCATCCGATCGAATTCGACATGTACTATTCGGGCTGATCGGCTCGAACGCCATGCGACAAGCAAAAGGCGCTCCGAAAGGGGGCGCCTTTTCGTTTCGGAAGTTGTGGTAAGGCTATCGCAGATGACTGCTGCAATCTTGCCGAACGTGCTCGGCCTGCCTGCATAGTTCGAGGCGCACGCTGAGGCGAGCTCCTCACCATG
This sequence comes from Bradyrhizobium sp. 164, assembly GCF_023073715.1. Taxonomy (GTDB): domain Bacteria; phylum Pseudomonadota; class Alphaproteobacteria; order Rhizobiales; family Xanthobacteraceae; genus Bradyrhizobium. The sequence continues at coordinate 289,931 of NZ_JADPKA010000029.1, read as the reverse complement.
AGGGCGTGATATTCGCCCGGGGGTCCGCCATAGGCGGGGTCCTTCGAATGTTTCTCCCGTTTAAGTAGGCATCAACATTCGAGAGGCCCATTTGGGCCGAGATGGGTCATCCGCGCCGCTTGCGGCTACGGGTTGTTAGGCCGCGGCATGAAATGGTCGAGCAAGCCCGTCGGTAGCGGAAACACGACGGTCGACGACCGTTCGCCGGCGATGTCGTGCAGAGCCGCGAAATAACGCAGCTGCATTGCCTGAGGCTCCTGCGCGAGGATCCGGCCGGCTTCGACGAGCTTTTCGGCGGCCTGCTGCTCGCCCATCGCATTGATCACCTTGGCTCGCCGCAAGCGCTCCGCCTCGGCCTGTTTGGCAATCGCGCGAACCATGGTTTCGTTGATATCGACGTCCTTGATCTCTATGCCGGTGACCTTGATGCCCCAGATGTCAGTCTGCTTGTCGAGGATCTCCTGGATATCGGCGTTCAACCTGTCGCGCTCCGCAAGCATCTCGTCGAGCTCGTGCTTGCCAAGCACCGAACGCAACGTGGTCTGGGCGAGCTGGCTCGTGGCCGCCATGTAATCGCCGACCTTGATGATGGCGCGCTCGGGGTCGACGATGCGGAAGTACAGAACGGCATTGACCTTGACGGACACGTTGTCTCGCGAAATCACGTCCTGCGGCGGCACGACCTGCACCATCACGCGTAGATCGACCTTGACGAGTTGCTGCACGATCGGAACGAGGATGATGAGGCCCGGGCCCTTCACACCGGTAAAGCGGCCGAGCGTAAAGATGACGCCGCGCTCGTATTCGCGCAGAATTCGAATGGCCTGGGACAGAAACATGATGACCAGCAGCGCGAGTGCCGCATAGGTCAGATATTCCAGCATCATGATGTACCTCCCTTACCGGTCCGCAGCGGCGCGCGCCGTATCAGCAGCGTCAGGTCGACGACGCTGGTAACTTCCACCGTCTCTCCGGGCTTGAACGTGTCGGCGCCGCGCGCCTGCCAGCGCTCGCCATGGGCGAAGACATGACCTTCGCTCCCATTCCAGTCGAGGACCTCAGCAGGCAAGCCTCGCATGGCCTGCGCGCCGACCCGTTCAGGAGCCTTGGCGGCACGCCGAAGCGAACCAAGCAAGACCAGAGCAAAGCCGACGAACACAGCTGCAGTGATGCCGATCACCGACCACGACAGGCGGTAGCCGGGCGCCTCGACCCTGAACAGCATCAGCGCACCCAGCACGAAGGCAATGATCCCTCCGAGACCGATCACCACCGTCGGATTGAAGGCTTCGACCGTGAGAAGCACGAGTCCGACCAGCATCAGGGCGAGGCCGGCATAGTTGATCGGCAGCAAATTGAGCGCATAGAGGCCGATCAGCAGGCAGATCGCGCCGACCACTCCAGGAGCGACGGCTCCGGGAGACATGAACTCGAAGATCAGACCGTAAATGCCCACCATCAGGAGAATGAACGCCACGTTCGGATCGGTGATGACCGCCAGGAAGCGGGATATCCGTCCCGGCTCGATGGCTTCGACGACAGCATCCTTCGTCGCGAGGCGTTGCGTTTTGCCGCCTGCAATCTCCACCACACGGCCATCGATCTGCCGCAGCAATTCGGCCTGATCGCGCGCGACGAGATCGATGGCATGTGCCCCTAACGCGCCATTGGCAGAGAGAGTGGCGGCCTCACGCACCGCCTTCTCTGCCCAATCCGCATTGCGGTTGCGCAGCTCGGCAAGGCTGCGGATAAAGGCGACGGCATCGTTCGTTGCCTTCGCCGTCATCGCGTCCTTCGGCTCATCCTTCTTGTCTTTGCCATCCTTCTCGGGTGTGCCGCTCGGCAGGCCCGGTAGCGGCCCGCCAATCTGGACCGGCGTCGCCGCACCGATATTGGTGCCTGGTGCCATCGCCGCGATGTGGGTCGCATAAAGAATGTAGGTCCCGGCACTCGCCGCGTGGGCGCCGGAGGGGGCGACGTAGCCGACGACAGGGATGGGCGAGGCGAGCACATCCGCGATGATCTCGCGCATGCTGGAATTGAGACCGCCGGGCGTGTTCATTCTCAGAAGCACGACCTCGGCGCGCCGTTCGCTCGCTTTGGCCAAAGCCTCCCGCACGTAGCTGGCTGACGCAGGGCCAATGGCCCCGTCGATCGAAGCAACCAGTGCAACACGGCCGCTCTCCTCCGCTGAGCTGGGAAGGAGGCAGCAGGTCAAAGCCACGACGGTAATCGCCGCAACGAGGGCCGCCTTCATGGTCTGCACGGCAAGGGCTCCCTTGCAGAGCATATGGTGGTCCTCTCGTGAACCTCAATGCTGCGCGTGGAGACCAACGTCGCGATTGTGCAACGCAATGCGATGGTCCTGCAGGATGGCGATGTGATTGGGCCAAGAGAGGCAGCGGCCGACCATGCCTAGCTGATCCGCCCGGCGCCAGGCGCTGCCGTCCTACCACCCTCACGCCGTCCGTGCCGACCGGTCCGTGCTCGCGATGATCTCGCTCGTTGGCTGCATGCCGCCGAGCGATCAGTGCGAGGGCTCGTGCTCCTCGATTCTGGCACAGACGTTGCGGCAGAAACCGGATTGCCGAAAAACCGAGGCATTCTCGCCGTGTGCTTAGCCTACGCCGCAGCCTTCTGCCGCGCCGCGAGCGCCTCGCCAAAGGCCTCGAACAGTTTGCGATTGATCGGATTGCGTTGGGGATCGTATTCGGCGTGCCATTGCACGCCGAGCGCGAAGGTCGGGGCTTCGGCGATGCGGATCGCCTCGATGGTGCCGTCCTCGGCGACGCCCTCGATCAGAACGCGCTTGCCGGGCTCCAGGATGCCCTGACCATGCAGCGAATTGACCCGGATCTTCTCGCAGCCGAGGATCTTCGCGAACGCGCCGCCCGGCGTCAGGTCGACGTCGTGGCGGTCGGCGAACACCACGGTGGGATCAGGATGGATCTCGCCATTCTCGAGCCTGGGCATGCGGTGGTTTATGCGGCCCGGGATTTCGCGGATCTCGGGATGCAGCGAGCCGCCGAACGCGACGTTCATCTCCTGCAGGCCCCGGCAGATGCCGAACAGCGGGATGCCGCGGGCGACGCAGGCCACCGAGAGCGCCAGCGCGACTTCGTCGCGGTGGATGTCGTAAGGCTCGTGCTTCTCGCAAGGATCGACGTTGAAACGCGTCGGGTGCACGTTGGCCCGGGCGCCGGTGAGGATGACGCCGTCGACAGTATCGAGCAGCGCCCCGATATCGGTGATGTCGGGCGAGCCCGCGAACATCAGCGGCAAGCCACCGGAGACCTCGGCTACGGCGCGCAGATTTCGCTCGCCGACCATCTGGACCTGAAATCGATTTTCGACGCGATGGGAATTCCCGATCACGCCGACGACCGGCTTTCTCATCTCCCGTTCCGACCTCCCGCAAGAAGATTCTCCAAACATGCCCTTGGGGGAGAACAAATTCAACAGAGGGGATCGCGGGACGGCAATGCCATTTTCGCGCAAATGCCTGGCCGGAGGGCGGCCGCGACACTGTTCGCGCTGGCCCGACGAGGCCGTGGACAACGTCAAACCGGCGGTTTTCGACCGGCTTGATCCGAGGCGGGATTTCGCGAAAGAGTGCCTCCCCGCAGCCGCCGAAAGGACCCGATGTGACCATTCCCGCAGATGAACGGCCCCGCGCCCGCGCCGATCTCGCCTGGGCGATCTCGGTCGGGGGCGTCAGTGTCGTGCTGTTCACGGCGATGCTGGTCTTCACCTGGTATTTTGCCGCCACCCTGCTGCTGATCTTCACCGGCATGCTGCTCGGCCTTGGCCTTAACGCGCTGACGGGCGCGCTTGGCCGCCGCGTGCAACTGCCCCATCCCGTCCGGCTCGCGATCGTCTGCATCGCCCTCGCTTTGATGCTCGCGGGCGTCGCCTACCTCGGCGGCGCCACCATCGCGGAGCAGGCCTCGCTGCTGAGCAAGACCATCAAGTCGCAGATCACCAACGTCAGGTCTTTCCTCGAAAACCACGGCATCGACACCAGCTTCTTCGACCTCGGCAATGCTGCATCTGACTCTTCGGCCGACGCGCCGGCGAGCTCTACGCCCTCACCAGCAGCGCCCACGCGCGGTCCTTTGCCCGGCGCCGGCGCACTCGCTTCCAGCGGCGGAGCGATTGTGAGCCAGACCTTCAAGCTGCTGCTCGGCACCATCCACGGTGTCGGGAACATTTTTATCGTGCTGTTCCTGGGGCTGTCCTTCGCGGCCCAACCCGGCGTCTATCACGACGGCCTGCTGTTCCTCGCGCCGGCCAAGCATCGTACGCGCGTCACCCTCATCATCGACCGTACCGCTGAGACGCTGGAGCGCTGGCTGATCGCGCAGATTACGGTCATGCTCGCGGTCGGGGCGGTGACCTGGATCGGCCTGGCCATCATCGGCATCCCCGGCGCGTTCATCCTGGGAATCCAGGCTGGCCTGCTTGCCTTCATCCCAACCGTCGGCGCCATTATCGCCGGCGTCATCGTGGTGCTGGCGAGCCTGGCTTCGGGCTGGATCGCGGCGCTGTCCGCGCTGCTGCTTTTCCTCGGCGTGCATGCCATGGAGAGCTACGTGCTGACGCCGCTCCTTCAGCGCCAGGCGCTGGACATTCCACCGGCCACGCTGTTCGCGTTCCAGATCCTGCTCGGCGTCGTGTTCGGAATCTGGGGCCTCGCGCTGGCGCTGCCACTGGTCGCCATTGCCAAGGTCATGATCGATCATTTCAAGACGTATGAGGCGCCGTCTCTGACCGAGGCGGCCTGAGCCTGCTCGTCAGGTCGTCAGCACGATCTCGGTGTGCTCGACTTCGGGGGGTGAAGCAAAATACTGGCCGACGAGGCCGCGCCATTCCGTGAAGTTTTCGGAGCCGCGAAAATCGACGGTGTGGTTTTCCAGGCTCGCCCACTTCACCATCAGCCGATAGCGCTGCGGCTTCTCGATCGACTTGTGCAGTTCGAAGCCGTGAAAGCCCTTGGAGCGGCCGAAGGCGGCCTTTGCCTTCGCCACAGCCGCCTCGAAATCCTTTTCGCTGCCCGGCTTGACGTCGATCTGCGCGATCTCGGTGATCATCGGTTTCCACCCATTTTTGTTCGATGGGCGTGTCTACCGCAGCCGTCGCAAAAGAAAAAGGCTCCGAAACGGCGCTTGGCCGGCTGGCAAACGCAGATCTCTCAGGCGAGCAGCAGCACGGTGCCCACCACGATGAACGCGCAACCGACGAACAGCACGAAGGGCCAGTAGCTGCGGCGTTGGCCGTATCGTCCTTGAGAACGACGCTCCGTGATCAGCGCGCGCTCGTATTCGTCCGCGGTCGAGAACAGACAGGCGAAGCCACCGCGCGCCGAGGCAGCTTGGGCTTCGAGTGACATCAGGGCGGCCTGCGGGGTCTGTCGACGGATCGATTCCATGACCATGATGGTAGGGATCGAATGGTAAACAGAGGATTACCGCAAGGTCGCCTGCCGTCTCAGGCGGTGGCCGGACGCACCTGCGCGGCGCCGGTCCGCGCCGCGCTCTGGCGGCGCCAGTTCTCCAGCGACAGCGGCAGCTCCTCCGCCGCCTCGACGCGGTTTCGGCCGCCGCGCTTGGCCTGGTAGAGCGCGGTGTCGGCCGAGGCCAGCAGCACCTCGAGCTCGGTGCCGGCCGGACCGCCGGCGACGCCGATGCTGACGGTGGTATCGACCGGACCTTCATCGACCACGACGCCGGAGGTCTCGAACGCTTCGCGCACGCGCTCGGCGACCAGCACCCCCTCTTCCAGCGAACACGGCAGCAGGGCTGCGAACTCCTCGCCACCGATACGGCCCGAGAGGTCGGAGATGCGCAGGTTGTTGACGACTACGGTCGAGAACAATTTCAGCATCTCGTCGCCGGCGGGATGGCCGAACCGGTCGTTGATCGACTTGAAGTGGTCGATATCAAAGATCATCACGGTCACCGGCCGCCCGGCCTTGGCCTCGCGCTCGATCACGCGCGAGCAGGCTTCGGAGAAGCCGCGCCGGTTGAGCATGCCGGTCAAGGGATCGGTGGACGCGGCGGTCCGGTGCGCGGTCACCGTGCGCTCGGACACCAGCATGAAGATCACGAACACGGTGCCGACGGCATAGAGCACGAGTTCGACCGCGAACACGGTGACCCAGATGCTCGACGAGAAGGTCGCATCGTGGGGGCGCAGGAAGCTGCCGATGAGGATTGGCAGCATCAAGACGCAGCCATGCATCATCGGCACCGCGAAGGCCGGCCAGCGCCGTTGCAGGCTCTTGCGCCGCTCGGTCCAGAGTTCGCTCGCGGTCAGCGCCGCATAGACCGAGACGATGCCAGCACCGATGATCATACGCAGCATGGACGGCTCGGCGCCGAGCAGCGTCACGGCGGCGATCCAGGCGAGCGCGCCAAGCACGAGGCCGGGCCAGTTCGGCTTGCGGCCATGAAAGACTCGCGCGGCGTTCCAGACCATGCCGCAGGCCGCGAATCCGATCGCGTTCAGCGCGAGGTAAAGATGCGGCCCCAGCTTTTCGCCGGCCGCAGTCCACAGCGCGACGGAGGCTGCACCGAGCAGATAGGCGGTGCCCCACCATTTCAGCGCGGGGCTGTTCTCTTGCCTGCCGAAAAACACCATCATGGCGCCGAGCAGTGCGGCAACCATGGTGGCGACCAAATAGAGCGTGATGCTATCGAGCGACATCATGTCGGCCCCCTCTAGAACATAGCAGTTACGCGATCGGCACCGCCGATTTGCGCGCCCTTCCGAATGCGACGCTATGTCCCGCGGGTTCCATTCAGGTTTTCGCGCGGACCCAAGTTTTCGGGAAACACGCCATCAATTTGCGTACAAACGAACAACAAAAAGGGCGCTGAAATCAGCGCCCTTTTGCATCTCATTGAAGCCGCTTTCGCGGCGAATGCGGCCGAAATGATTAACGCTTCGAGAACTGGAAGGACCGGCGGGCCTTGGCCTTGCCGTACTTCTTGCGCTCGACCACGCGGGAGTCGCGGGTGAGGAAGCCGCCCTTCTTGAGTACGCTGCGCAGCTCCGGCTCGAAATAGGTGAGCGCCTTGGAGATGCCGTGACGGACGGCGCCGGCCTGGCCGGACAGGCCGCCGCCGGCGACGGTGCAGATCACGTCATACTGGCCGGCGCGCGCTGCCGCGACGAACGGCTGCTGGATCATCATACGCAGCACGGGACGGGCGAAATAGACCTCGACCTCACGCGCGTTGACCATGACCTTGCCGGCGCCCGGCTTGATCCAGACGCGGGCGACCGCGTCCTTGCGCTTGCCGGTAGCATAGGCGCGGTTGAACTTGTCGACCTTCTTCTCGTGCTTGGGCGCCTCGGGCGCGGCCGCCGTCTTGAGCTGCGAGAGCTGGTCGAGCGACTGGATGGATTCGGCCATGTTATGCGGCCCTCGTGTTCTTGCGGTTCAACTTGGCGATGTCGATCTTCTCGGGCTGCTGCGCCTCGTGCGGATGATCGGCGCCGCCGTAGACGCGGAGATTGCCCATCTGCACGCGGCCGAGCGGACCACGCGGGATCATGCGCTCGACGGCCTTCTCGAGCACACGCTCAGGATGCTTGCCCTCGAGGATCTGGCGCGCTGTGCGCTCCTTGACGTGGCCGACGTAGCCGGTGTGCTTGTAGTAGGTCTTCTGCTCGCGCTTGCGGCCGGTGAGGACCGCATGCTGCGCGTTGATGATGATGACGTTGTCGCCGCAATCGACGTGCGGGGTGTAGGTCGGGAGGTGCTTGCCGCGGAGCCGCATGGCGACAATGGTGGCGAGACGGCCGACGACCAGACCCTTGGCGTCGATCAGCACCCACTTCTTCGTCACCTCGGCCGGCTTTGCCGAAAAGGTTTTCATGTCAGAATTTCCGTGAGGGAGACATCGGCGCGAACACCGCACCGGACTGGGCGGTTTCTAGAGAAGAGCGGCGCAGCGGTCAATGCCCAAAGCGCGAAATTACACTAACAATATCAATGGTTTGAAATTATGGTACTAATATACCTGCAAAAACCTCAAACATTTGGAATGGAATAGGTGGAGGTGACATGCGCGATTGGGTCGGGCGAGGTTCCGGACAGCAGATTTACCTCGCCGACCGCAAGGCGCTTGCCGAGCTTGAGCAGCCGCGCCTCCGCCAGCACGTCCTGCCCCGGCTGGCCCTTGCGCAGGAAGTTGATGTTGAGATTGGTGGTGACCGCCAGCCCGATCGGCCCGATCGCCGACAGCAGCACCACGTACATGGCGAAATCGGCCAGCGCCATCAGCGTCGGGCCGGACACGGTTCCGCCCGGCCGCAGCATCCTTTCGCTGTAGCGCTGACGCAAAAGGCAGGTTTGGCCATCGGCGCTTTCGATCGTAACGTCATCGCCGCTGAAGGCCTGGGGAAACTCGTCGCGCAGAAACTGCTCGAGCTCTGCCACGCTCATTTTTGCTAACGCCATGCTGTTCCCCACCCTCGCTTCATGTCCCCTGGTACATTAAGTTATCTGCGTCATCCAAATGCAATAATCTAACCGGAAACGCTTCGATGTCCGCCCAGGTCGCCCGCGCCCCTTCCCCGCAACCGCCGATCCTGCTGCGCGAAATCGTCGGCAGCATTGCCATCCTCACGCTGAACCGGCCCGAGGCCCGCAACAGCCTCTCTGAGGCGATGATCGGGCATCTGCACGCGAGCGTGAATGCGATCGCCGAGGACAAGCGTATCCGCGGGGCCGTCATCGCGGCCAACGGACCGGCATTCTGCGCGGGCCACGATTTGAAGGAACTGAGCGGTCGCCGCGTCGATCCTGATCACGGCCGCGCCTATTTTGCGCAGATCATGACCGCCTGCAGCGCCATGATGCAGGCGATCGTGCGCCTGCCCAAACCGGTCGTCGCCGCGGTCCAGGGCGTTGCCACCGCGGCCGGCTGCCAGCTGGTTGCAAGCTGCGATCTCGCGATCGCCTCGGACGCTGCGAGCTTCGCCACGCCCGGCGTCGATATCGGACTGTTTTGCTCGACGCCGATGGTGGCGCTGTCGCGCAACGTTCCGCGCAAGCAGGCGATGGAGATGCTGCTGACGGGCGAGCCGATTCCGGCCGCGCGCGCCCGCGAGATCGGCCTTATCAATCGCGTGGTCCCCGCCGGCACTGAGCGCGAGGCCGCGATTGCGCTCGCAAATCAGGTCGCGCTGAAATCCGCCTACACCGTCAAGCTCGGCAAGGAGGCGTTCTATCGCCAAGCCGAGATGAGCCTTGCCGATGCCTATCGCTATGCGGCAGAGGTGATGACCGAGAACATGATGGCGCGCGACGCCGAGGAAGGCATTGGCGCCTTCATCGAGAAGCGTACGCCGACGTGGCGGGATGAATGATAACAAGAAAAGATAAGAGATGAACCACGACGCCTACCCCGACAATTACATCCGCGGCATCCTCAACAGCGTGAAGTCGATCGCAATGGTCGGCGCCTCGCCCGTCAACGTGCGGCCGAGTTATTTTGCGTTCAAATATCTGGCGCAGCGCGGCTATGACATGATCCCGGTCAATCCCGGCCATGTCGGCAAGGAGCTGCTCGGAAACCCCTTCGTCGCCTCGCTCGTAGACATCGGCCGTCCCGTCGACATGATCGACATTTTTCGCAACTCGAGCCACATCATGCCTGTCGTCGAAGAGGCGCTCACGCTCGATCCGCTGCCGAAGGTGATCTGGATGCAGCTTGGCGCGCGCGACGACGCGGCGGCGGCGAAGGCAGAGTCCGTCGGCATCAAGGTGGTGATGAACCGCTGTCCCAAGATCGAATACGGCCGCCTGTCGTCCGAGATCTCCTGGATGGGCGTCAATTCACGCACGCTCAGTTCCAAGCGCGCTCCGGCACCGACGCAAGGCATGCGGCTATCCCTCAATCGGATGAGTGTCGGCGGTGGCGACACCGCGGCATCCGATCGCGCCGCCAAAAACAAGACCGAGCAGCGCTGACGCGATCGCGAAGGATTCATTTCGCGATCGCGACAATGCGTAGCACGATCGTTCCGATGTGAAGCAGCAGCTTGACGGCGGATGCCGCGCCGATCAGCATGCCGCGCGATTTCAGATCAAGAGAACAGGACGCCTCAATGAGCGATCGCCTTCCAGGATTTTCCACGCTCGCCGTGCATGCCGGTGCACAGCCCGATCCCACCACCGGTGCGCGCGCAACTCCGATTTATCAAACGACGTCTTTCGTGTTCAACGATGCCGACCACGCCGCCTCGCTGTTCGGTTTGCAGGCGTTCGGTAACATCTATACCCGCATCGGCAATCCCACCAACGCGGTGCTGGAAGAACGTGTCGCGGCGCTCGAAGGCGGCACGGCCGCGCTTGCGGTGGCCTCGGGCCATGCTGCGCAAGTCGTGGTGCTGCAGCAATTGCTCCAGCCCGGCGACGAATTCATCGCGGCGCGAAAGCTCTATGGCGGCTCGATCAATCAGTTCACGCATGCGTTCAAGAGCTTTGGCTGGAACGTGGTGTGGGCCGATCCCGACGACATCGCAAGCTTCGAGCGCGCGGTGACGCCGCGCACGAAGGCGATCTTCATCGAGTCGATCGCTAATCCCGCCGGCGGCATCACCGACATCGAAGCGATCTCGACGGTGGCGCGCAAAGCCGGCGTGCCGCTGATCGTCGACAACACGCTGGCCTCGCCCTATCTGATCCGCCCGATCGACCATGGCGCCGACATCGTCGTGCACTCGCTGACGAAATTCCTGGGCGGCCATGGCAATTCGCTGGGCGGTATCATCGTCGATGCCGGCACCTTCGACTGGTCCACCGGCGGCAAATATCCGATGCTGTCGGAGCCACGGCCCGAATATCACGGCATCCGCCTCCAGGAGACCTTTGGCAATTTTGCCTTCGCGATCGCCTGCCGCGTGCTGGGCTTGCGCGATCTTGGGCCGGCGCTGTCGCCGTTCAACGCCTTCATGATCCTGACCGGCATCGAGACGCTGCCGCTGCGCATGCAGAAGCACTGCGACAATGCCAAGGCGGTCGCCGAATTCCTCGTCGGCCACCCGGCGGTGGCTTCAGTCAGTTATGCCGGCCTTCCGAGCGACAAATACAATCAGCTCGCGCGCAAATATGCACCGAAGGGCGCGGGCGCCGTGTTCACCTTCAGCCTTAAGGGCGGCTATGATGCCGGCGTCAGCCTGGTGTCGAAATTGCAGCTGTTTTCGCATCTGGCCAATGTCGGCGACACCCGCTCGCTGGTGATCCACCCGGCTTCGACCACGCACAGCCAGCTCGACGATGCCGCCAAGATCAAGTCCGGCGCCGGCCCCGACGTGGTGCGGCTCTCGATCGGCATCGAGGACAAGGAAGATCTGATTGCGGATCTGGAACAGGCGCTGGGCGCGTAAGGCTTTGGCGTCATGCCAGGGGGCGCGTAGCGCTGAACCCGAGATTCCGGGTTCGGTGCTTCGCCCGCCCGGAATGGCTCACGTCAGTTAACAGTCGTTAACCATATCTGCCGCATACATCGTCACTGGATCCCTCCTTTGATTCGGAGCCGACGATGCTGCGCTGGATGGTGCCTGCCCTTGCGGCGATGCTGACGGTTTCAACCGCGCTGGCTGCCGATCTGCCGGCCACGCCGCAGCGGCGCGCAGCTGTTCCGCCGCAGGAAGCGCCAAGAGTCTATGTCGAGACCGATCCCGACGCGCTGATCTCGCCGGCCTATGGCATCGGCAGTTACATCCGCAACCTGCCCGGCACGCCGCTGCTGCCCGGCTCGCACACGCTGCCGGGCTATTACGGTCGCCCCTGGGATTACGATTATCAGGGCCCGTATTACGGCGGAAAGCAGGTCGACTATTTCTGGCGACTGCCCTACGCGTGCGGCATCTATGGCTATTGCTGATCAGCTCGCCTGACCGAGCGGAACACCGCGCGGCCGCGCCTCGATCGACTGCCGCGAAGCCAGTCGCTCCGTCTGCACCACCGCGAGTATCAACACGACGATCGCGACCGCCTGGTGCGCAAGCGCCAGTCCAATCGGAACCTGGTTGAGCAGCGTCAGGATACCGAGCACCGCCTGCATGCTTACCGCAGCCAACAACCACAGCGCGCCGCTTGCCGCCGCACCTGCGCGCGAACGCACGGCGTCAACCGCGTGCAGCGCCGCCAGCACGAACAACGCGTACGCGGTCATACGGTGCTCGAACTGCACCGTCAGCACGTTGTCAAACAGGTTGCGCCACCACGGCGTTTCGAACCACAGCCGTTCTGCCGAAGGAATGAACGCGCCGTCGATCTGCGGCCAGGTGTTGTAGGCGCGTCCGGCGCGCAGGCCCGCGACCAGCGCGCCGAAATAGATCTGCACGAAAGTCACGACGAGGAGCAGCGCGCTCGTGAACCGCAGGCGCGCAGGTGCTGCGATCTGCGGCCGCTCCTTGAGCCGCCGCACCGTCCAGACGATGCCGGCGAAGATCAGAAGCGCGAGCACCAGATGCGTCGCCAGCCGATATTGCGACACCTCGATGCGTTCCGACAGGCCCGAGGCCACCATCCACCAGCCGACCGCGCCCTGAAGCCCGCCGAGCGCAAACAGCAGCCATAGCCGCCGCTTCAGCTCACCCGACAGACCGCCGCGCCATAGGAAGAACAGGAACGGCAGCAGATAGGCGATGCCAATGAAACGGCCGAGCAACCGGTGGCTCCACTCCCACCAGAAGATCTCCTTGAACTCGGACAGGCTCATGCCTGCATTGAGCTCGCGATATTGCGGGATCTTCTTGTAGGCCTCGAACGCCTCGGTCCACTGCGCCTCGGTGAGCGGCGGCACGCTGCCCGTTACCGGCTTCCATTCGACGATCGAGAGGCCGGATTCCGTCAACCGCGTCGCGCCACCGACCAGCACCATCAGCGCGATCAGCGCGGCCACGGCGATCAGCCACACGCGCACGGCGCGATGCGGTTCGGACGGGGCGGAAATCGTCGTCATTAGGGCAAAAACCAGGACTTGAACCAAGGAGGCTTGAACCGGACTGCGCGCCCCTTATAGTCCCCCGCTCCCGCAGCGCAAGTTACGCCAACGCAGCAAGCTCCCGCCATGACGATCCGCACCCGCAAGTTCCTCGGCGCCATCCTGCTCCTGATGCTGGCCACGGTCTGGGCCCTGCTCGGCATGGCGCTGGCGCAGATGCCGTGGATCGCCGAGTCCGGCTGGCGCCAGGCGATCTACTACGTGGTCGTTGGCATGGGATGGGTGCTACCGGCGATGCCGATCGTGAGCTGGATGCAGCGTCCCGATCGCGCCAAGTCCAGTTCGCAGCCCTTCTAGTTCGCGGCACTGCCGGTCGGCTTCACCGGCGCAAAGGCAACGCCGGACACCAGCACGCGCATCATGCGCAGCGATCGCACCCGGCCGTCCCACGAGATCCGCGGCAGCGCGCGCAGATTGGTGCGTCCCTCTGCATCCACGATGCCCGGGATCGTCGACACGGCGCTGGCAAAGCCGGCCTCCTCTGCCATCACGACGTGGCTGCGCCCAAACGAAGAGCGATCGCCGAACGGAAAGGCGAAATGCCTGATCTCGCGGCGGAAAGCCGCTTCCGCGACCGCCTTGCCCATGGTCATCTCGCGGAGCGCGGCCGCATCCTTCATGTTAGCGAGAACAGGATAGTTGACGGTCGCGCTGCCGATCGTGACGAGCGGATCGGCGGCGAGCTTCGTCAGATCTTCCCAACCCATCGACGCCTCGCGCGAGATCGCGGCGAGGTCTATCCGGTAGCGCGCGCAAAGATCGGCGATCGCCGCCGACAGATCCGCCGGCGGTAGCGAACGCAACCAGCTCTCGAGATACGAAAACAGCGCCTGCTTCTCGGCATTGTCGGTGACGGTGAAGCGCTGCTCCTTCTCGCCCATCATCAGGCTGATGCGGCTCTCGCGCGCGATCATCCGTTCGAGCCCGAACCACCAGGCTTCGCCGACGCCGTCGGGAAAGGCGGTAGGGACATAGATCGTGCAAGGCACAGCGTGCCGCGCCAGCACCGGATAGGCGAAGTTGATGAAATCCTTGTTGGCGCCATCGAAGGTCAGCGCCACGAAGCGCCGCTTCTCCGGCAGCGTCACCGCGCGGCGGCAGACCTCGTCCATGCCAAGGAAATCGTACTTCCACTGCTTCAGCGCGCGAATGGCGCGGTCGAGGAACTGCGGCGTGATCTCGTGCGCCCCCAGCGGCTGAAAGCCGCCGCGCCGCCGCGGCCGCACATGCGCAAAGCGCAGGATGGCGCCGGCACCACGGCTGCGCAACGCAGCCTGGCCGCTGAACCAGGCCAGCTCAAGCCGAAGACGCTCCAGCCATCTGTCGTCGGATGCCAAGGTCCCCACCTTCGCGCAGCCCCCCTGTTCCCTTTCCTATCGTCATTACCCTTTGTTGACATTTGTTTGCAAAGGTCGGCCACCGGCCGAAATACGTATATTTTCGATTTCTCGACAGGTTTCGCGAATGACCATGGCTGCGGCGATGCAAAGCCGGACGGCAGAAGCGCCAGCGCGGTCGAAAGCGGGCCGCATCGGCCAGGTCGATATCGTCGCTGATCTCGACGAGGCCGAGGCGGTCTGGCGCGCCTTCGAGGAGAGCGGCCACCTCTTCACGCCGTATCAGCGGTTTGACCTGCTCGGTCCCTGGCAGCAGTTGGTCGGCAAACGCGAGGGCGCGCGCCCGTTCGTCGTGATCGCCCGCGACGTCGAGTACCGGCCGCTCGTGCTGCTGCCGCTGTCGCTGCGCCAAGCCCACGGCGTGCGCACGGCCTGCTTCATGGGCGGCAAGCATACCACCTTCAACATGGGCCTGTGGAACGTCGAATTCGCGGCACAGGCCGTCCTCGCCGATCTCGATGCGCTGTTTGCGCCGCTGCGCGAGCATGTCGACGTCCTCTCGCTGACGCAGCAGCCTAAGCGCTGGCACGATCAGCAGAACCCGTTTGCGCTGCTGCCGCGGCAGAGCTCGGTCAACGGCTGCCCGTTGCTGGCGATGGAGCCGGGCGGTCCGCCCGCATCGCGGATCAGCAATTCCTTCCGTCGTCGCCTCAAGAGCAAGGAGAAGAAGCTCCAGGCCCTCGCGGGCTACCGCTACCACCTTGCGACCACGGATGCGGACATCGTGCGCCTGCTCGACTGGTTCTTCCGCGTCAAGCCGGCGCGGATGGCGGAGCAGAAGCTGCCGAACGTCTTCGCCGAACCGGGCGTCGAACAATTCATCCGCAGCGCCTGCCTTGCCCGGCGAGGAGAAGGACGCGTGATCGACGTCCACGCGCTCGAATGCGACGAGGAAGTGATCGCGATCTTTGCCGGCGTCGCCGACGGCCAGCGCCTCTCGATGATGTTCAACACCTACACGATGTCCGAGAATGCCCGCTACAGTCCCGGTCTGATCCTGATGCGCTACATCATCGACCGCTGCGCCGAGCGCGGGTACCGCTCGCTCGACCTCGGCATCGGCTCGGACGACTACAAGCGGATGTTCTGCAAGGACGACGAAGACATTTTTGACAGCTTTGTCCCGTTGACCTCGCGCGGAAGGCTCGCGGCGGTGGCAATGTCCTCGCTGAACCGTGGCAAGCGGCTGGTGAAGCAGAACCAGATGCTGCTCGACCTGGCGCGCAGTCTGCGTCAGGCGTTCGGGTAAGGTCGGCGCCCTCGTCTCTCCATTTGCGGGCTGCCTCTTCCCTCCCCTGGAGGGGGAGGTAAGAGCAGCACTGATCGGTAGATTACCGGGGGCAGCGCCCTCGCCTACGCCGCCACCACGCGCGGCGCGTCCATCGCATTGGACGGCTGCACCGGCCTGCTCAGCATCGTCACGTCGCTAAAGCCGACGGCCCTCAGCTGCTCGCACATCAGCGTGCGCGCATCCTGTGCCATCGATGCATCCGGTACCACGACGGCGCGGGCATCGGCCGTCAGCAACTCGGCCGGCAGGTCGGAGGCACCGCCGGCATCCAGCAGCACGTGGTCGTAGGCCCGGAGCAGCGCATCGATCGCGAGCGTCACCCGCGGTGATTGCAGCAGGCTGCGATCGAAGCCGGGGCGGCCGGCCATGACCAGATGCAGCCGCGACAGCTTGTCCCGGGTGATAACCTGCGCGAAAGACGCTTCGCCCTGCATCAGCTCGGCAAGGCCGGGCGCGGAGGCATCGACGGCCACCGCGGCAATGGTCGGCGAGGACGCGGCGAGATCGACCACGACGACGCGTGCGTCACGCGCGAGATGCCGGGCGAGCGTCAGCGCTGAGAGCGTAATCGAGTCGCCGGCCGCGGTGCCGAGCACCGTAATCTTCTTCGCCGCCGCGCCCGCGGCGCGCAGGCTCTCGGCCAATTGCTCGATCTCGGCGAATTCGGTCATCTCGGCCTCAGCGGCCATCGCCGGCTGAAGCGGCCCGGGCTCGCCGACGACGGGATCGACCCTCGGCTCGACCACCGGCTCCGCTGCCGGTTCTTGGCGCACCGTCGCCCGTGACGGTAGGACCGCAGCCACAGCCCGCGGCGCAGTCTGGCGCAGCAGCTCGCCGGTGACGACGACGCCGGACGACAGCAGCAGCGTCGCAATCGTCGCGATCAGCACGATCGGCAGCTTCTTAGGGTAGGCCGGGGTATTCGAGACGATGGCGCGCGAAATGATGCGGCCGTCCGTCGGGGCGGTATCGATGGTCTCGCGGGTGTTGGCCTCGCGATATTTGGCGAGATAGGTTTCCAGCAGGTCGCGCTGCGCCTTGGCCTCGCGCTCGAGCGCGCGGAGCTGCACGTCCTGGCCGTTGGTGGATGCCGCCTGCTTCTTGAGCTGCTCGAGGCTCGCCGTCAGACCGTCGACCCGGCCGCTGGCGATTCGAGCGTCGCTTTCGAGCGAACGCGAAATCTTCGCCGCTTCGTCGCGGATCTGATTGTCGAGGTCGCCAAGCTGCGCCTTCAACTCCTTGATCCGGGGATGATTGCCGAGCAGCGTGGATGACTGCTCGGCGAGCTGCGCACGCAGCGTCACCCGCTGCTCCGAGAGCCGCCGCATCAATTCGGAGTTCACCACCTCCGATGCCTCGATCGGCTTTCCGCTCTGGAGCATTTCGCGGATCAGCCGCGCTTTGGATTCTGCGTCGGCCTTGATCGAGCGCGCGTTGTTGAGCTGGGTATTGATCTCGCCCATCTGCTGGTTCGACAGCGTGGTGTTGTTGGTGCCGACGAACAGGCTCGACTTGGAGCGGAAGTCCTCGACCCGCCCCTCCGCCTCGGACACCTTCTTGCGCAAATTCTCGATCTCGCCCGCCAGCCACTGGCTGGCGTTCTTGGCCTGCTCCTGGCGTACACCCTGCTGGAGCACGAGATAAACGTCGGCGATAGAGTTGGCGACGCGCGCGGCGAGCTCGGGATCGGCGGACTGGAATTCGACCACGATCACGCGCGACTTGTCGACGGCGTAAGCCTGGAGGCGCTCGTAATAGGCATCCAGCACGCGCTCTTCCGGTGTCATCGAGAACGGATCGCGGGCGATGCCGACCAGCGCTGCCAGCGACTTCAGCGGCGAGATGCCTTGCAGCACCGGATCGAATTCGGGCCGCTCCGCGAGCTTGTTCTTCTTGATGATCTCGCGCGCGAGATCGCGCGACAGCACGAGCTGCACCTGGCTGGTGACGGCCTCGGCGTCGAGCGCCTGCCGCTCTTCGGTGCGATCGCTATTCGGGCGCAGGAACACGTTCTCGCGGCCATCGATCAGGATCCGCGATTCAGACTTGTAGCGCGGTGTGACGAGATTGATGGCAACAACCGATGCAACGAGCACCAGCACAGTCGGCACGATGATCCAGCCGCGCTTGCGCGCCAATGCCGCGCCGAGCCCGTGCAGGTCGATGTCGCCGGATTCGACTTGCGCCTGCTTCGCGACGACCGGCGCAGGCTTCGCTTGGACCTTGGGCGCGGCTTCGGGTTTGGACTTTGAGACAGCCCGCTCGATCACCGCCTTGTCCTTGCCGGCACGCCAGAACGCTAAACGCATCGAACACTCCCGCAGGGGCAACGCCACAAGCTACCCCACCAGGGCGACTACACTCCATTAAGGTTGCCGCTGGGTTAATCGCTGCGTCCAGCGACTGACGCATGCGCGCCCGTCACCGTTTGTTAACCACGAGGGCCCTTAATCCGTCTCGATTATTTCGCGAAATTGTTCGGCAGTTGCCGTCGAGCGCTGGTTTTGATCATGCCCCCTTCTCCCGACCGGCCGCTTCGCATCCTGCACGCCGTGCGCGCACCAGTTGGCGGCATCTTCCGCCACATCCTCGACGTCGCCAATGGCCAGGTCGACCGCGGCCATCATGTCGGCATCCTCGCCGACAGCCTCACCGGCGGCGAGCGTGCCGACAAGGCGCTTGCCGGACTCGCGCCGCGACTGAAGCTCGGCGTGCACCGGCTCGCGATCCGCCGCGAACCGTCACCTGACGACGTCCTGGTGTGGCTTCGCATGCGACGCCTGATCGCGACGCTCAGGCCCGACGTCATGCACGGCCATGGCGCCAAGGCCGGCGCCTTCATCCGAATGCGGCGGCGCTCCGACGACACCATCCGCATCTACACCCCGCATGGCGGCTCGCTGCATTATCCCCTCAACACATTCAAGGGCGAGTTCTACGCGCGGCTCGAGCGCACGCTGATGGACGCGACCGACCTGTTCCTGTTCGAGAGCGCATTTGCCCGCGACACCTATCAACGCATCGTCGGCACGCCCAAGGGCGTGGTGCATTGCGTCTTCAACGGCGTCACGGCGGAGGAGTTCGAGCCCGTCGCGACTGCCGAGGATGCCACCGACCTCGCCTATGTCGGCGAGTTCAGGCACATCAAGGGCGCGGATCTGCTGGTCGATGCCGTCGCGCGCCTGCACGAGAACGGCAAGAAGGTCACGCTGACGCTCGGCGGCGACGGCGAGGAAACCGCGGCGCTGAAGGCTCAGGTCGAGAGGCTCGGCCTCTCCAGCGCGATCCGTTTCATCGGGCACGTCAAGGCGCGGTACGGCTTCTCCAAGGGCCGGCTGCTGGTCGTCCCCTCGCGTGGCGATTCCATGCCCTATGTCGTGATCGAGGCTGGTGCTGCCGGCATTCCCATGATCGCGGCCCGCATCGGCGGCATTCCCGAGATCTTCGGGCCGGAGAGCCCCGCCCTGTTCGCGCCGAGCAATTCCGAGGCCATGGCCGAGGCGATCGCGGCCTCGCTCGACGATCCGCAAGGGACGGCCCAGCGCGCAACCGCCCTGCGCGCGCGCATCTCGGCGCATTTTTCGCAGCAGGCGATGGTCGACGGCGTGCTCGCCGCTTATCGCGACGCATTTGCCAATCATTAACCATTCTTAAGCCCGCTTTAGAAAATCTTCCGATTTGTTCGATAATCGAAGTGCGGGGGATGCCCGGGCGCGCAAAACCGTGCCGCGGGCTTTGGAATGGACGTGGACGCTCGTGGAACCGCTCAACGCACGCTCGATGCTCGATGCCGCGACCAGCGCCGCGGCGAAGCCTGCTGACCAACCCTTTGTGGAGCGCCGCCGCCGGCTCTCGCCCGCAGCGCTCGAGGTCGTCAATCAGAAGGTCGCCCGCGCCTATTCGCCCATCGTGATCGCCGGCTTCGTCCGCCTGGCTGATTTCGCGTTGCTCAGCCTCGTCGGCATTGCGCTCTACGCCGGCTATGTCATGCCGCTCGCCGGTGGGTTCAACTGGGTCTATCCTGCGGAGATTATCGCGGTGGCGGTCGCCGCTGTGGTCTGTTTCCAGGCCGCCGACATCTACCAGGTGCAGTTGTTCCGCGGGCAGCTTCGGCAGATGACGCGGATGATCTCGTCCTGGTCGTTCGTCTTCCTGCTCTTCATCGGCATCTCGTTCTTCGCCAAATTCGGCAGCGAAGTGTCGCGGCTGTGGCTTGCCGCCTTCTACTTCCTCGGGCTCGCCGCGCTGATGGCCGAGCGTCTCGTCCTGCGCTCGCTGGTGCGCGGCTGGGCGCGCGAGGGCCGGCTCGACCGCCGCACCATCATCGTCGGCTCCGACAGCAACGGTGAGCAACTGGTCCAGGCGCTGAAGGCGCAGGAGGATTCCGACATCCACGTTCTCGGCGTGTTCGACGATCGCAACGACAGCCGCGCGCTCGACACCTGCGCCGGCGCGCGCAAGCTCGGCAAGGTCGACGATATCGTCGAATTCGCTCGCCGCACTCGTGTCGACCTCGTGCTGTTCGCGCTGCCGATCTCGGCGGAGACCCGCATCCTGGAGATGCTGAAGAAGCTCTGGGTGCTGCCGGTCGACATTCGCCTCTCCGCGCACACCAACAAGCTGCGCTTCCGGCCCCGCTCCTATTCCTATCTCGGCGAAGTGCCGACGCTGGACGTGTTCGAGGCGCCGATCACCGACTGGGATCTGGTGATGAAATGGCTGTTCGACCGCATCGTCGGCAGTCTCGCGCTGCTCGCCGCGCTGCCGGTTATGGGACTGGTGGCGTTGGCCGTGAAGCTCGACAGCCCCGGCCCGGTGCTGTTCCGCCAGAAACGCTTCGGCTTCAACAACGAGCGGATCGACGTCTACAAATTCCGCTCGATGTACCACCATCAGGCCGATCCGACCGCCTCGAAGGTCGTGACCAAGAACGATCCACGTGTCACCCGCGTCGGCCGCTTCATCCGCAAGAGCAGCCTCGACGAGTTGCCGCAGCTCTTCAACGTGGTCTTCTCGGGCAACCTCTCGCTGGTCGGCCCGCGTCCGCATGCGGTGCAGGGCAAGCTCCAGAGCCGCCTGTTCGACGAAGCCGTCGACGGCTACTTCGCGCGCCACCGCGTCAAGCCCGGCATCACCGGCTGGGCGCAGATCAACGGCTGGCGCGGCGAAATCGACAATGAAGAGAAGATCCAGAAACGCGTCGAGTTCGACCTCTATTACATCGAGAACTGGTCGGTGCTGTTCGATCTCTACATTCTCCTGAAGACGCCGATCTCGCTGCTAACCAAGAACGAGAACGCGTATTGAATTGAGTTTATCTGTCATGCCCCGCGAAGGCGGGGCATCCAGTACTCCGCAGCGCCAACCGTTGTCCGCAATAGGCGCCGCGGAGTACTGGATCGCCCGGTCAAGCTGGGCGATGACAGCGGTATTGTGGCGTACCAGTAGCGTAAGCGTATGAGCGTGCGATGGCGTATGCGGCGACAGCCGGTGAAGTGAACGTAGCCGTACGGGCTGCACCCGGCGTGCTGGCCCTCCAGCGCGCGCTGGTATGGCTGGTCGGCGCGTCGGGCGCGATCGTGTTCATCGAGCCGAGTCCCTACGAGATCGCGACGCTGCTCGCGACTGTCACCTTCTTTGCCACCGGTCTGCGGCTGAAGCTCGCGCTGATGCCGCTGGTGCTGATATTGGTCCTGCTCAATGTCGGCTACACCATCAGCGCGATCCCGCTGCTCGATCAGTCCGAGGTGGCGAGCTGGATCGCGACCTCCTGGTATATGGCGGTGACCGTGGTGTTCTTCGCGATGGTCACCTCGGAGGATACGGCGGCCCGGCTCGACATGCTTCGCCGCGGGCTCGTGGTCGGCGCCATGGTGGCCTCGTTATTGGCGGTCGCCGGTTACTTCCACCTGATCCCCGGCGGAGACGATCTCCTCACGCTCTACGGACGCGCGCGCGGCACGTTCAAGGATCCGAACGTGCTCGGCGCCTTCCTCATCCTGCCGGCGCTGTTCTCGCTCCAGAGCGTGGTTTCGGACAAGCTCGGCAAGGCGTTCCGCAATGTCATCGGCTTCGGCCTCATGTCGCTGGCGATCCTGCTCGCCTTCTCCCGCGCCGCCTGGGGCGGCTTGGTGTTGACCTCCGCCTTCATGCTGGCGCTGATGGTGTTGACCAGCCGCACCAACGCGCAGCGCTCCCGCATCATCGTCATGGCGATCGTCGCCGCGGTGCTGGGACTGGCCTTGATCGCGGTGCTGCTGTCATTCGACTCGATTGCCGAGATGTTCAAGCAGCGCGCGAGCTTCGACCAGAGCTATGACGAGGGCCGCTTCGGCCGGTTCGGCCGCCACATTCTCGGCGCCGAGATGGCGCTCGACCTGCCGTTCGGCATCGGCCCCCTGCAATTCCACCGCTTCTTCCCCGAGGACACCCACAACTCCTATCTCAACGCCTTCATGTCCGGCGGCTGGCTCTCCGGCGTGTGCTATCCCGCGCTGGTCTTCACCACCGTCATCATGGGCTTCCGCCACATCTTCGTCCGCGTGCCCTGGCAGCGCGCCTATCTCGCGGTGTTCTCTGCCTTCATCGGCACTATCGGCGAAAATTTTGTGATCGACACCGACCACTGGCGGCACTTCTGGATGATGCTGGGCGCGATGTGGGGCATGATCGCGGCCGCACAGGTCTACAAAATCAAGGCTGACGACGAAGCTTCTTCAGCTTGAGAGCGGGACGCTTCTCCGGCGGGGTCTCGAGCAGGCCCTTGAGCGCCTCCGTGGCTGCGAGCACGGCCTTGTAGCCCTCATTGGCGAAGCGCAGCAGCAGACGCAGTTCCTCGTCTGAATAGCCGCCGAACACCTTCTCCATCGCCTGCTGCATCGGTACGTAGAACTGACCGATCTTCATCGCCGCGTCCGGCACGACCGCGATGAAAACCTTCCGGCGATCGGTCTCGTCGCGTTCACGGCGCACCAAGCCAGCCTTTTCGAGCCGGTCGACCACGCCGGTGATGGCGCCGGTCGTGAGCCCCGTGACCTCGGCCAGCCGGCCCGCAGTGACACGGCCTTCGAGATACAGGATGTCCATGCATTCAAGGTCGGAATTGGCAATTCCGGCAACGTTCGCAACGGTCTGGCCGTAGAGCACGCCCTGCGCGGACGACCTGCGCATCGCCTCCTCGAGCTCCTGCAACAGCGCATCGCGCGCCTTCGTCCTTGACAAGATCCGCCTCATCACTTAGTCGGTATACATCTTAGCTACTAAGAGATTTAGCTAGCCGTAATTTCTCCTAGCACCGCGGAAACGTCGGGAGCAAGCCATGTCCTATCGTCCCCGCAAGGCCCTGATCATCGGCGCCGGCATCGCCGGGCCCGTCGCTGCGATCCTGCTTCGCCGGGCCGGCATCGAGTCGGCGATCTATGAGGCCTGGCCCTATTCGAAGGGCATTGGCGGCGGCCTTCAGATCGCACCGAACGGCATGCATGTCATGGACGAGATCGGCCTTGCGAAAGAGTTGATCAGCCGCGGCTCGGTCGCGGAGGCCTTCGACTTCTATTCGCAGGACGGCGAGCGGCTCGGCTCGATCAACCGCGACATGGAGCGGCGCTTCGGCCAGCCGGCCGTCAACATCTCCCGCGCCACGCTGAACGAAATCCTGATCGACAAGGCCTGGTGTGCCTGCGTCTCACTCTACTTCGAGAAGCGCCTGATCAAGATCGAGGACCGCGGCGACCAGCCGATCATCGCCTACTTCGCCGACGGCACCACGGCCGAGGGCGACTTCCTGATAGGCGCCGACGGCGTTCACTCGGTGGCGCGCCGCCAGGTGGTGCCGGATGGGCCGCAGCCGTTCAACACCGGACTGATCGGCTTCGGCGGCTTCGTGCCGCACGCGGTGCTCGACGGCAGGCCGATCGGCCGCCACGTCGAGACGACGTTCGGACAGAGTGGCTTCTTCGGCTACGGCTATTGCAGCCCCGAACCGGACGACGGCGTGATGTGGTGGAGCACGCAGCCGGCGCACGGCATGGACGCGGTGATGTTTCGCGCGCTCGACCACGCGACGATGAAGCAGCATCTGCGCGGCTTTCATCGCGGCTGGCACGATCCGATTTCCGACATCATCGAAGCGGCCGAGAACATCGTCGTCACCGACACGCTCGACGTCGCGACCTTGCCGACCTGGTCGCGCAAGCGCTCGCTGCTAATCGGCGATGCGGCGCATGCGACCAGCCCCCATGCCGGCCAAGGCGCTTCGCTGGCGCTGGAGGATGCGATGCGGCTCGCGCGGCTGATGCAGGAGGGGCAGGAGCTCAGCGCCACGTTCCAGACCTTCGAGGCCGCGCGCCGCCCGCGCACCGAAAAGATCGTCGCCATGGCGCGCCGCAATGGCAACAGCAAGCGCGAGTTTAGCGCCACCGGTGCGTGGGTTCGCAATCAGATGCTGAAGTGGCTCCTGCCACTCGGCGCCAAGGGCATGGATTTCATGTACGCCTACGACGCGCGGGCGGTGTGATTTGGCGGGCCCTCAGGATGACGACCGGGTACGCGGCACTCATTTCAACGAGCACCGATGATGCTTAGCCTCATCCTGAGGAGACCGCGAAGCGGGCGTCTCGAAGGACGAGGCGCGCGCTCAGGGCGCGCAAAGCGCCATATGCGATTGCCCCGCAGCTTGCGACGAGAGGCGAGGAGCTACGTCTCCACCTCGAACGTCAGCCCCGCATTGTCACGCAGCCGCTTGATCAGCTTGTGCTGCATCGCTGCACCCGGTGTCCAGAAGCCGGCCGGAACGTCAGCCGCATCGCGCAGCAGGCAGATCGCGCATTCGGAGATCATCCTCGAGGTCGAGCCGTAGCCGGGATCGCGGTCACCGGTGACGCCGGCGCGCACCTGGCGGCCGTCGGGCGCGATCGCAACATACAGCAGATCGAAGAGGCCGTTCTCGCGCTCTTCCTTCGAAGGTCCCTCGCCCGGCTTCGGTGCGCCGGGGCCGGTCTTGCCGGCGTTTGCCGCCATCACGCGCTTCGCGTTGGCCTCGCCCATCTCGCCCGGACCGGTCAGCACCATCTCGTCGTAGACGAAATCCTTGCCGTAGGGAAAGCCCATCAGCATGTTGGAGCGGTGAACGTTGCGCGTGTTGATCAGCGCCATCGCGAACGGGGCCGCCCAGGATTGCAGGTCCTCCTCGACGAAGGGCTTGTTGCCCTTCGGCTGCTTCGGGCCGGTGAAGCCGGGCGTCAACGCAAACGGATCGTTCAGGATCGCGACAAGGCTGAGGTCCTTGGCAACCGCATCGAAGGTCGCTTTTGCACTCGCCGCGGTGCCGCCTGACAGCGTACCACGCATGTCGCGCACGCGGCCCTTGACGCGCGGCGCCGGCGCGCCGAACACGCGCTTGGCCTCTTCCTGCACGAAGAAAGTGCCAAGCTCGAACGGCACGGAATCATAGCCGCAGGAAAACACGATGCGCGCGCCGCTTGCCTTGGCCGCGGCCTCGTATTTGTCGATCATCTTCCGCATCCAGACCGGCTCGCCGCAGAGATCGAAATAATCCACGCCCGCAGCGACGCAGGCCGCGAGCAGTTCCTCGCCGTAGAACTGATACGGTCCGACCGTCGTGATCACCGATCTGGTCTGCGCCACCATCGCCTTCAGCGAAGCCGCATCCGACGCGTCGGCCACGATCAATGGCGTCTCGGCGTGTGCGCCGATCGCTTCGCGCACCGATCTCAGCTTGTCGAGGCTGCGGCCGGCCAGCGCCCATGTCAGCGCCTTGCCGTCCTTGTAATGCGCCGACAGATATTCGGCGACGAGTTGGCCGGTGAAACCGGTCGCGCCGTAGACGACGATGTCGAATTTCGCAGAGCTCATAATCGGCCTTTACTTTTTCGCGTAGCTCACGCCCATGCCGGCACGGACGTCGCTTTGAATGCCATAGGGCGGAATCGGATAGCGCAGGCCATTCTTAGCCAGCGCCTTCATGCCCTCGATTGCCTTGGCGAGGTGCGAGGGCTTCAAGGCCATCAGCATCTCCTCGTCCGGCACGCCGCCATAGCGCCGTTCGGCATAGCATGGCAAGGACAGGCTGGGCTCGCCGGTCTTGAGCGCCCGCCCCCAGGAATCCGCGCAGGCGGTCTCCCCGACCACGCCCCATTCGAACTTCCTGTAGCCGGTATATTGCAGCCCGTTGATCAGGATGATCATCTGCCCGGGCGTCGCGTAAACGAGGCAAATGTCGGGCGGATCGAGCCTGCCGCTCGCGAGCGGGCTGACGGCGAGCGCCTGATATTGCCCGAACGGCACCACATCGAGCGCTTCCTGGCGCTTGCGTGCATCTTCCGCCGTGCCGTGCCACACCCCGACGTAACTGTCGCCCGCGAGCCATTTATCATCCTGCGGCGCAAGACCGATCACGGCGCGGCATTGCGCACCCACGAGATCGTCGGCGGTGATGCCGACGGTCCATCCCAGACGCGCGGCCATGCTGACGATCTGGTCGGTGGTGTGGATCGCGTTCGGCCGCCGGATTTTTGGGATCGCCTCCATGTCCGCGGCGCGCGCGAACAGTTTCATGCCGATCACCGTCGTCTTCAGCCGGAGCAGGCTGTTGAGATCGGCGACGAGTGCAGCAAGGTCGATCCTATCCGCGCTCTGCTGTTGCATGGCGTCCTCCGGTCCGGCGATCGCGCGCCGCCTGTTGTTGTTTGCGGCTCTCGTTCTAGTCCTTGGTGGGCCCCGGAAGCAACTCGCCGGTCCTGCCCATCAGGCGGTAGGCCACGAGGCCGATCCACTCGCGCACGGCGACGTCGGTTCGGCCAAGCCCGTCCGCACCCATATTGGTGAAGGAAAAGAGATCGTCACGCCCGCCCATTCGCCAGTCCACCGGGTAGGCTTCGACGTCAAATCCGGCCTTGCGAAAGATCCCCATCGAGCGCGGCATGTGAAAGGCCGACGTCACCAGAAGCCAGCGCTCGCCCGGCTTCGGCGACACCAATTGCTTCGTGAAGATGGCATTCTCCCAGGTGTTGCGGGAGTCCCGCTCGAGGATCAGGCGTTGCTTCGCTATGCCGACATTCTCCAGGACTGGCGCGGAGTAATCAGCTTCCCTCGCGACGGTCGAGACCAGGTTCGACGTGCCTCCGGTGAAGACGATACGCGCATTGGGATAGCGGCGCGCGAGCTCGGCCGGCGCAAACAGACGATCGGCCGCGTGCGCGACCACCGGCGTGCGATGAGCCGCCGACAGATCGGTGTCGACGGAGCCGCCGAGCACGATGATGCCGTCGGGCGCACCGCGCGACGGATCCCAGGGCGCAAAGCGCGACTCCAGCGGATAGAGCAAGAGATTGCCGAGCGGCGAGAACGCTGCGAGCGCCAGCAGAACCAGCGTGACTGCGGCAAGCTTGCGGCCGAACGCGGCAAAGCGCGTCGCCATCAGCACGACAGACACGATCCCAAGCTCGACCAGGAGATTGATCGGCAGCAGCGCGACACCAAGGGTCTTGGAAAGAGCGAAAAACAGGAGAGCCTCGCTGGAATGATCGTGCCCGTCATGCGCGGGCTTGACCGGCCCGGCCTTCTTCAGAAATCTTCTTGAAAGAGGATCGATCGCCGGGTCAAGCCCGCGGCCGATGAAACCAACCGGACCCGGCAAATGACCCATCATCACCTGCATTCCAGCCCCGAAACCTGCCATTGGGGCTTCTTCGAAGCCGCGCTCAGGCCTGTCCTCACCATCGCCAGCGGCGACGAGGTGACGATCGACACCATCAGCGGCGGTCCGGACATGCTGCCCGACCGCAATCAGTTTCACATTCCGCCGGAGATGTTGGAGGTTCACGCCAGGAACGAGCGCATGCTGCCCGGCCACATCCTCACCGGTCCGATCGCGGTCGAAGGCGCCGAGCCCGGCGATGTGCTCGCGGTCGAGATCCTCGACGTCGAGCTCCGGCAGGATTGGGGCTGGAACATGATCAAGCCGCTGTCCGGCACCCTGCCCGACGATTTCCACGCGACGCGTATCCTGAACATCCCGCTCGACCGAACGCGGATGACCGGCCGCATGCCATGGGGTCTGGACCTGCCGCTCAAACCGTTCTTCGGCGTGATGGGCGTGTCGCCGCCGCCGGCCTGGGGCCGCATCTCCTCGCTGGTCCCCCGCGCGATGGGCGGCAATCTCGACAACAAGGAGCTCGGCGCGGGCGCAACACTTTATTTGCCGGTGTTCGTGCCGGGCGCGCTGTTCTCCTGCGGCGACGGGCACGGCGTGCAAGGCGACGGCGAGGTCTGCGTCACCGCGATCGAGACTGCACTCCGGGGCCGCTTCCGCCTGACATTGCGCAAGGATCTCAAGTTCGACTATCCCCGCGCCGAGACGGCGACGCACTACATGACCATGGCGATGGACCCCGACCTCGACCAGTGCGTGGTGCGCGCGCTGCGCGACATGATCGCGCTGCTCGGCGAGACGCGAAACTTGTCGCGTGAGGACGCCTACACGCTGTGCAGCCTGGCCGCCGATCTGCGGGTGACGCAGACCGTTAACGGCGCCAAGGGTATCCATTGCATGATCGAAAAGGCGATCGTGCACGGCTGAGCCGGCGCGCCTCTCCTGATGTGGTGACGCCACGCCGCCGCCCGGCTTTCGGGCGACGTGCCGCGCCATGCCCGAACTTCTCCAGCGATTCCAACGGGCTGACATACCGGTCTGGCCCGGATTTGACTTGCACCCCCGAACCTAAATAGAGTCTTAATCGTTACTTTTATGTACCCGAGTAAGAGGCTAGCGTTCGGGCCATGGCCACCGAAAAAGCCGAGACTGACCGCATTCCCGTAACCTTGGCGCTCTCGACCATCACCTATCTGGAGAAACTGGTGAGACAGGGCACCCACGGCACGAGCGTTCCCGGCGTTGCGCGGACATTGATCGAGGAAGGCATCCGTCTCGCCATCAAGGACGGGCTTTTGTCGATCCGCGACAATGGCAGGACGTGAGCGCGCGCCTGACGTGAGGCGGACCGATCTCGAGAGGCGGATGGCCGACATCTGCAACCTGGGACCGTTACACATGCCTGCTCTTTCCCCGACTCCTTCTCAGACCGCTTCACCGACTTGGACCGACGAACGCATTGAACTCTTGAAGCGGCACTTCGACGCCGGCCTCTCCTGCCGAGAGATCGCCGCCGACATCGGCGTCAGCCGCAACGCCGTGATCGGCAAGCTGTCCCGATTGAATCTGACGCGGGGCCGGACGGTCGATGACCGCAAGGTTCACGACAGGGGCTTTGCGCCGGCGCGCGCGTCGAGGGCCGTCCCGCGGCTGCAATACGAGATGCTCGCCACGATCTACGGCGAGACCGGCATGCCCGTGGTTGCAGAGCCGATCGACGACGGCAACCGCTGCTCGCTGCTGGAGCTGTCTGAGAATCGCTGCCGCTGGCCGATCTCGACGCCGGGCGAAGACGATTTCTGCTTCTGCGGCAATGCTGCGCCGGAGGGCCAATCCTACTGCGGCGGCCACAGCCGCCTCGCCTACCGGCCGAACTCACGCACCCGCGCTATCCGCGGCTGAAACAGGCACTCCCACAACGAAAAACCTCCGGTGGGGCATCACCGGAGGTTTCTGGAGGCTTAGCGTGAAGCCAAGAGCCGCAACTTTCGTAATCGGCTGAGAGCTATATAGCTTAGTAACTCAGGTAAGTAAATAAATCTGAGGCGATTGAATCGCATAGCACGTCTTCATCGACTGCGTGGGAGGCTGCCGATTCCGAACCGCCTCCTTGTAAAAAAGCCCCGGCGGTTTCCCGCCGGGGCTGCTTCATCTTCGAAGACCGAGCTTACCAGTTGCGCTGTGCGCGCAGCAGCAGGCTGTAGGTGTCCTGGTCCTTCAGCTCGTAGGTGGCCGCCGGCTTGGCGACAGTCGTCAGTGCTCCGGTCGTGATCGCGCCCGAGTACTTCTGGTCGAGATGGCTGTAGGTGAAGTCAGCCGAGAACGTCAGGTTCTTCACCGGCGTCCAGCGCGTGATGACGCCGACCTGGCCAATGTTGAAGTCCGGGTTGCAGGTACCGGTCAGGGTGGCGAACGCCGCGCTGCCGCAGATCAGGCCCTTGGCGGTGCCGTTGTAGTTGACCGCAGCCCACGCACCATAGAGTGCCGTGTTCCAGTACGGGCTCCAGTTGTGGGTGTAGGCACCCCGGAAGCCGTAGGTCTTGGTCAGCTCGAGGTTGCCGCCCGGGCCGAACACCGCGTCAGACACGCCGGCGAAGCCGATGCTCTGATAAGCGGCGTTCGAGCTGCCGAACATCGAGTAGCTGGTCGCTGCCAGCGACTGGAAGTTGTAGCGGCTCGCGCCCTCGGTGTAGACGCCGGACAGATTGATCACGTCGCCGGCGCCGGTCGGAATGTTCTTGATCGACAGAGCGAGCTGGACGGCCCAGCCCCACTTGTCTTCCGGATGACCGGTGACTTCAGTGGCGCCGTAATAGCCGACGTGGTTGTCGTGTGCGGCGACCGACGCCTGGAACATACCCCAGGCCTGGTCGACGCGGACCATACCGACGAGGTCGGGAGATCGGGTGCCGCCGATGTCGTTCGAGCCGTAGGCGCCGCCGAGGACGCCGGTGGTGCTCATGCCCGCCGTGTTCCAGAGGTTGGTCGTGAAGAACTGAGTCTGGTCCTGCGCCGAGATCGTCGCCGTCACGCCCTGGCCGAAATCGGCCGTGTAGGTGAACTGGGCGACGCCGTTGGTCGAGCCGCTGCCGCCGACCAACTGGTCGAAGTTGTTGCCGGGATAGTTGACCCAGGGCGCGTCGAACTGCGATACCGCCTTACCCATCGTGAAGCCGGCGAACTGGATGAAGGCATAGTAGACGCCGAGCGCGCCGCCCGAGATGCCGCCGTCGGTGCCGTTGACGTTGCCGCTGGAGGAGCCGACGAGGCCCGTGCCCGCAGCGTTGAGGCCGAGGGTGCCGCTGTACTGGGTGGCGCCCGTGCCCGAACCGGTGCCGACATAATTGCCGGTCGTCCAGGTGAAGACCGCGTCGAAATAGGTGCGGACCACGCCGTACTCGGTCGCGGTGCGCGTGTCGATGTTGAGATCTTCACGAGCGCGCATCGAGTAGTAGTTCGTCAAGCGGTTGTTCGCCGCGAAGACGCCGTTGTACTGGGCGCTGTAATTGCCGCCCGCGTTGAGGGCGACTTCAGCACGCAGATAACCGCCCAGCTTGATGCAGGTGTCGGTCCCTGGGATGTAGTAGAAACCCGCACCATAGAGCGTGCAGATCTTGACGTATTCGACCGCCTTGGCCTTGACCGGAAGATCGGCCGCCTGGGCTCCACCGACGGCGATCAGACCCGCCGCAGTGCCGAGCAAAAGGCTCTTCACCAGTTTCATTTAAAACCTCCAAGTTGCTCATTTTACGGAGACCAGACCGTATGGCCCCCCAGATCTCCGTCTCTCAAATCCGCTCGGCCGCTTTGCGCTTTCGGACACACCCGCTTCGAGCGAGGGACGTGAGCGAACCACCTGCAACGGGACGATCGAGAACCCCCCACCGTCATGGATCAATATGCCTGCGTCGTTCGGTAATCAAAATAGTTTATTAGATCAGCTTTTTGGTTTTGCTGAACCTGTGCCCGGCGCGCAACACCGACGGCTCAAGGAGCAATCAACTGAGCTGATCATCTTTGTAGTTTTAGTGACAAAATTACCCTGCTCTGCACTTGCGTCAGGACAGGCTTGCGTGGACTATGGCCTGCTACGAACACTGGCCTGAAGAATCAGTTCACCGGGAGTGACGCTGTGTCCGCAACGAGGAAAGAGGGTTCACGCCTGCGCTCCGTCGGCAATCTGGATATCATCAGGCGCTTCACCTGGGAGATCTCTTCGATCAACATGTATCTGGAGGAGCTGCGTCAGTTCTGGGCGAGGACGCTCGGCATCAGCGGCCCGCAATGGCTGATCCTGATGGCCATCTCCGACCTCGATAAGGACGACGGCATTCCGGTCAACGTCGTCTCCAAGCTTCTCCACGTCGATCCGTCGTTCGTCACCACCCAGTCCAAGCTGCTCGAGAAAAAGGGCCTGTTGCGCCGTCGGCCCTCGCCGACCGACGCCAGGGTGGTCCGGCTGTCCCTGACCGAGAAGACACAGAAGCACCTGGCGAGCCTCAACGAGCAGTACAAGACCATCAAGGAATTCGTCTTCCAGGAGTTCGACGAGCAAGAGCTCACCGAATTCACCGCCAAGCTCGCAATGCTGAAGTCCCGCCTCGAGAAGGCCTGCGTCCGCCTCACACTCGATTTCTGACGCGCGCTTTAGATCATATCTGGCCGGTTGCGCCGAGCCGCGATTCGAGCCAGTCGAAGATGTATTCGTTGGCAAGGCTCGGATTGTCCGCATGGGCCTGCGCCGCGCCAGTCTCGGCCGCAGTGAACACCTTCAACATGACATCCGACGAGCTGCCAATACGGGAGCTCTGGACGATCTGACGCGCCCGGTCGGCCTTGAGCCAGCCATCCTCGCCGAGCGTGATCAACACAGGGCAGTCGATGCTGGAAGCCATCAGCGGCGCATGCGGCACCGGCACGATGCTGACGTCGCTCAGTGCGAATCGGCTGGCGAAGAAGGCCCGCTCGTGCAGGTCCCACAGGCCGCCGTCGCAGACGGCGGCGGCAAGCCGCGGCTCCTGCAACACCGCGCGCGCCACGAACGAAGAGCCCCAGCCATCCGCGACGATTGCAACGCGCGCGAAATCGACGTCACTGCGCGTCTCCAGATAGTCCATGACGCACGGTATCGCGCTCTCGAGATCCCGGCGCCGCAACAGCACATCGATATAATCGTCGCGCTGATCGCCGAACAGGTCCAGCGCCAGCACCGAGAATCCACGCTCGCACGCATGTGGCACGAGCTTGAAGAGAAATTCCTCCTTGCGGTGGCCGGGTTCGCCGATGCAGATCACGGTCGGAGCCCGCCCGCTTCCCGTCGGCGCAGGGAGGAAGTAGCCCTGCAGCGCATGTCCGTCGAGCCAAGGCACGGTCACGACTTCGCCGACCGGGCTGCGCGCCGAAAGGTAGCTGCGTGCGCATTCCTGCATTGCGAGCACAGCGACCCAGCGGCGCTCGTCGTCCTGCTCGAGCGGCATCGCCGCCGCGCCATAGTAGTTCATGGCGCGCAGCCAGTTGCGCCGTGCGCTCGCCATGTGGCCTTCTGCGGAGGCAGCCTCGGCGCGCTGCCGATTGGCTTGCGCCAGCTTCTTCCACTCGCGGTGCCAGGAGCGGCCGTCGCCCCGCTTCAGCTGCCGCGCGATCATCAGGCATTCGGCGATGGTGGCGCCGCCCTCCTGGGCGGCGGTGAGCAGCCGCGTGAATTCAGCGGAGATGTCCTCTCGCTCCGGGCAGAGGGTCCAGTCGTCGGAGAGGCATGCGGGCATCATCGGGAGCTACGCTCTATCGTCGCGTTACGCCTGGTTGACTAAACTATTTCAGGTCCCCAACCAAGCAGCCGCGACCAAAATGAAAGCCGTTCGAGATCACCATCGCTTGAACATTGTCGTGTCGCATGCGTGACATACCGATCGGTCATGATGCGGACGTCACATTGGCAAGAGGTGGCACACAAAATTGCCTGAGCACCTCTTGCCATGACGATCATCATACCCACATTGGCACCCCGCTCACAGGCGGTCTCAACCGAGCCGCCAGCCGACCTCCTGCGTAAAACTTTCGAAGAAGGCGCGGTCGTAGGCCTGCTCCGGCGCGGCGCGCACGCGCTCGTCCAGGCGCTTGGCGTCCTCGCCGACGAGAATGCGCCATCGCTCCGCCTTGACCCCGTCGAGAATGGTCTTCGCGGCCTCGGCCGCCGTCGTCGGCGCATCCTCCAGGAAGCTGCGGGCGCGCTCGGCAAACGCCGCCTGGATGTCCTCCTCAGTCATTTTGTCGGCATCTGGCACGCCGGCCGCGATCATGCGCTTGCGGGTCAGCGCGACCTCGTCGGCATTGAGCCGGTCCGAGCCGTCACTGCTCTGCACCTTGCGCGAATTGGAGACGATCGAGGTGCCGATGTGACCGGGCATCACCACCGAGCATTTGACGTGCGGCGCGTGCAGGCGGAGGTCGTTGATCAGCGCTTCGGTAAATCCCTTCACCGCGAACTTCGCCGAGCTGTAGGCGGTGTGCGCCTGGTTCATGCCGATCGAGGCCCAGAAGCCGTTGACGCTCGCGGTGTTGACGATGTGCGCCTCGTCCGCGGCGACCAGCATCGGCAGGAAGGTGCGCACGCCGAGATAGACGCCGCCCCAGCAGATGTTGAACGTGCGCTCCCACTGCTCGCGCGTGTTGGTGAACAGACTGCCGCCGCCGCCGATGCCGGCATTGTTGAACAACAAATGGATCCTGTCCGTCTTCTGCTGCTCGGCGAGCTCGTCGCGAAAACGCTTCAGATGGTCCTCGATCGCGACATCGGCGACATGCGTCGTGACGCGCAGGCCTTGCGGCAGCTTCTCGACCTCGCAGAGCCGCTTGGTCTCGGCCATCGCGGCTTCCGAGACGTCGCACATCGCAACGTTGCAGCCCTCGGCCACGAGCTGCCGTGCGAGCTCGCGCCCCATTCCCGTGCCTCCGCCGGTGATGACTGCGATCTTTCCTGCAAAATCCTTCATGGGACTTCGGTCCCTCCCCTTGTCGGTATGTTTCTTCAGAGCTGCCCGCGCTGCGGGGCGCCGCGTAAAATGTAGCAGCGTCGCTCGGCAGGTAAAAGCGCATCGGCGCGATCATTCGACGCCGGTGATTTCGGGCCGCGGACTATTCACATGAAGGCATCGGCAGCCTCGTCGAGGTCACCGCGGTCGAGATGAGGAGCGGTGCGCGGCAGCAGCTTGAGCGAGCACCAATGCCGTTAGCCTCATCCTGAGCAGACCGCGTGAAGTGGTCGTCTCAAGGACGACGCGCAAGACTGCTCAAAACCGTATGCGATAGCCCACAATCCGCCCGTCGCTGAGGCTGACCCCGTATTTGTCCGGCTTCGTGTTAGCGGGAATTTTTTTACAATCCGAATCGTCAAATCGATTCCATACGCTGGGGCAAGTCCGGCCCAGGCCAGCGTATTTCTTGCGATTCACAGGCTCTGGCACTCCGCTTGCATCCTCTTCGTGGTCAGAAATAACCGATGAGGTGACAGGAATGTTCGTGACCGTCGTTGCCGTGCTCTGCCGGCTAAGCGCAGCCAGCTCAAGCAGTTGCGTCGAGGAAATCGTGACCGACAGCAACATGACGCCCGAGATGTCGATGATGCAATGCGCGATCGGCGCACAGGCCCCGCTCGCGAAATGGATGGGCGAGCATCCCATCTATCGCGCCAACTGGCGCCTCGAGCGCTACAAATGCGTGCCTGGTCACTACGAGATCAAGGGCCACGCCTAGGCCCGTAGAACTACGACGTCGAGGAAACGCCCCGGAGGCGCACACCGCACGAACTGTTAGCGCCGAGCTCCTACGAAGAATTCAAACGAGTTTGCTACGTGGGAAAGTCAGCGAGATGCTGACCGTGACTGGCAAAAGCGACCGCTGCGGTCAGCAACAACCAATCGCAGCAGGCCGACGGCTGAGTCCTCGCACGCTCTGGCTACGAACGTAATCGATCCGGCTCAAGATACGCTCGCCAGTGTAATAGGCCTGGAGTAGGCTGCCGAAGCCACGTTTGTCGTGGCGATATTTTGGATCGGAGAAATCAATGTCAATAGTAAGAGCTGTTGCCCTGTTTACGATCCTTGCCTTCGGATGTGTTGTAGTCGCCGCGGGTTTCATGACATCGCCAGTATCCGCGGGCAAAATGGATGGCAAGCCGGGAGGGGGACGTAACTCGGCACACTATGACAATCCGAGCAGCGGCGGCGCAGCAAAGCCGCCGACTTCGACGAAGAAGTCACGTGCGCAATGAGAGTTGAGAGGGTCGCCGATTGACCCGAGCCTTGACGAGGATGGCCGCAGCGAAACATCGCTGCGGCCCGCGCGCCAAATGTGCCGGAGCATTTCGCAAGGAGCTAAATGGTAGTTCCATGCATGAGGCAATCGAAGCCACCGTATCGACCCGAACCTGCACCGCGTCCTCGCCGAGCAGATCCCACGCACCGGCCAGCTGAGGGACCTCGAAGCCTTCAACCGCGATTGTCCACGTTCTCGTGCGCGCCTATCTCGAAAGCCACCGCAAGGAGATGCGCAAGATCGCTCCGGGCCTTGCGACGTTCATCTGCGTCAGCGCGATCGAAGCGGTCGCACACAACACAGTGCTGAACCAGGCCGAGATGCTGCCAGAGAAAATGGTGAGGACGCTGGCGGACGAGACGACGCGGATGGTGGTGGGGTATTTGCGAGCAACCGCTTAGCAGTCGATATTGCGAGCGCTCATTGCGAGAGCATCGACAAGCCCCGAAGGTTGGGTCTCTACCTTGTCTGACTGGGCGTTGTGGCAGCTAACACAAATTGCGAAGCCCGAGCAGTTTGGAGATCGAAGGACTGTACTATCGAAGTAGAAGCCAAGTAGCGGCTGCTGCACGCGGCAATTTCGTGTCTTTGGGTTGCAGATCTACGGCGTGATGCGCCGCAGCGAAACAAGTGCTTGCTGCGCTGCCCTTAGTACTCTCGGAACTAGGCATCGAACCAGCGGTATGCATTCACCTTTGTCTGCACGAGAATGCGGGTGCAGGAACACAGGCCGATGAGTTTGCATTGTCCATCAGTTTTATGCGTGAGGCCGACCATGCAAGTTCTTTGTAGAATGATCGCGATTGCGACAATCCCAGCTTGGATGACGATCTGCTCGACTCCTGCTGTCGCGCAAAGCTTCGATGATAGGTGGTCCATCATTCCAAAAGCTCACGCGGAGCCAGCTCCTGAAGGGCTCGACCAGACAAAGAAGGACGAAACGCAATCGCAACCTTCGACCCCACAGCAAGCGCAACCTCTGACTCCGGAAGAGCCCTCGAAAGATAGTTTAGGAGCCCAATCTTCTCATCGAGTCATTTCCGGCAAAGCCTCCTACTATTCTTATCCCAAAGGCAAGACAGCAAGCGGTTCATCGTTTGATCGTAATCGGCTAACAGCGGCGCACCGCCACCTGCCCTTCGGCACCAAGTTGCGCGTCACTCACGGCAGCCGAAGCGTCATCGTGACAGTCAATGACCGCGGTCCGTTCGTCCGCAGTCGCGTCCTCGACCTTTCGCTGGCTGCTGCGCGCAGCTTGGGGATTACGGATCGTGGCGTGGCTCAGATTCGTGCAGAGGTGTTGTGAACATACAACCGGCGTCGAAGCGAAATTGCCTGCAATCAAAAGAACTCCGACGCTACTGCGCCATTGTTCTCGTCAGTATACCATTTACTCTGCGGGCCGACGGCAGCGCCGAATGGTGCAAATGCGATCACCCCCGATCCTCTACTTAAGTGCCTCAGCAGCCTCTTCTCCACCGCTGTCAAACCGCTTCGGAAAACCGTTATTCTCCAATGAGATCGCTACTGTGCATGGGGTTGTTTTCGGCGTTATTGTTTCCCGACCACCGAAGGGGCCACCCATTACTTGTCGCCACGCATCCGTGACGGCCGGGAGCAGGCTCCACGCCGACGGTCAATCCGCCCGACAGATGAGTTGAGAAAAATGGTCGGAGCGAGAGGATTTGAACCTCCGACCCCTAGTCTCCCAGATTGAATTTAAGCATTTTCCGGCGTTTCTCGTCTTTGCACAGAAATTCCAAAAAATAGCTCAAATATCTGATATTTCGTTGTTTTTCGGCCAAAAATCTTGTATCGGAGTAGCTGACTTTTCCCGGACTTTCCCCGCGCCGTGCCTACATGGTGCCGACACGGGCTCTGGCGGAGGCAGCTGTGGGGACTTCGAAACTCACCAAGACGGTCGCGGCCGAGCTCGCGCCGCGGGCGATCACGTTTATCGAATGGGACGCTGATCTCCCCGGGTTCGGGCTTAGAGTGACGCCCAATGGCGCGAAAGCGTGGATCATCGAATACCGCGCCGGCGGTGGTGGCCGGCGCGCTCCGTCGCGTCGGATGACACTGGGACCACTCGCCACCCTAACCGCCGAGAAAGCGCGCGGCGCTGCGAAAGACCTCCTGGCTGCCGCGCGCTTGGGCGCCGACCCGGCAAAGGATAGGCAGAGCGCCCGCGCGGCCCCCACGGTGGGCGAGCTGTCGAAGATCTTCCTCAAGCCCGAAACGAAGGTCGATCGCAAGGCATCGACCCTAGCGCTTTATGATCTGTATTTCCGGGTGCACATTCTTCCCGCGTTGGGCTCCAAGCGCGTTCAGGACGTCACGGATGCAGACGTGGTGAAGCTGCATCGCGATGTCGGTGTGGAGAAGCCGGTGACTGCGAACCGCCTGATCAAGGTTCTCTCGGGCTTCTTCTCTTGGGCGATCACCGACCAAAAAATTCGCATGGACAACCCTGCCAAGGGGATTGACCTATTTCGCGAAGAAGGGCGCGAGCGATACCTTACCTCGGAGGAGCTGTCTCGGTTGGGAGACGCGCTCCGGGAGGCCGAAACGACGGGCCTGCCTCACCTTGTCGACGACACGAAGAAGTCCAAGCACGCCCGGAAGCCCGAGAACAGGTTCACGAAGATCGACCAGTTCGCCGCCGCCGCTATTCGCCTGCTCATCTTCACTGGCGCGCGACTTCGGGAGATCCTGCACCTTGAGTGGCGAAACGTCGATCTCGAGCGCGGACTACTCTTCCTCGATGACAGCAAGACCGGCCGCAAACCTATCATACTGAACGCGCCGGCTCTGCAAATCCTGACCGACCTTCCCCGCATCGGGAAATACGTGATCGCTGGACAGTCGGCCGGCGCAAAGGATGAGCAGCCCCGCGCTGACCTGCAGCGACCGTGGGGCGCGCTCGTGAAGCGCGCCGCGCTAGGCGGCCTTCGCATTCACGATCTCCGCCACACCCATGCCAGCGTTGGCGCTGGCGCCAATCTAGGACTTCCGATCATCGGTCGGCTGCTCGGTCACCGCCATCCGGACACGACTGCCAAGTACGCGCACCTCGACAATGACCCGCTCCGCCGAGCGTCGGAGCGGATCGCAATCGAAATCGCGGCTGCTATGGGCGAGCCACCTCGCCCCGCCGCCGATGTGCGGTCAATAGGGCGCCGTAAATGAGCAAGCGTTTGCCGCCCTGCCCGGAACTGCCGAGACGTGCGCGTCTTGAGGCGAAGTCGAACTCATTCGCCGAACTCGACAAGATCGCGACCGCGCAGATTGCGCGGTTTGGTCTGTCTCCGAATGCGATCACCCTCTTAAAAAAATCTGGCCTCCAAGGCGAACTGCCGTTTGTCAGAAGGTCTGTCTACGTCGCTGGCATCACCGCTTGGGAGCGAGCAAGCTACTGGTCGAGCAACAAAGAGACCATCCGGAAAAGCCTTGCAAAGAAGCATGCGCTTCTCGGACAGATACGCGCGGACGCGCAAGAGCTCGCCGCCATTGTGCAGCGGGGCCGAGCTAAAACTGACGCAAGGCGGTTGTACGATCCCACGCTCTTGATGAAGCAGATGCGCGATGAGATTGTCTTCGAGAAGCTGGAAGAAGCAGCCGAGCTGATCGAGCACACCTTCCCTGGTCTCGACTACGTTTCCGATCATTGGGATAAGCTCGACATAGGCAAGCGCGAACCGCTGACCGAATTCTTCATCGAGAACCTTGCGGCGTTGTGGCAAACCCTGTTTGGACGACAGCCGCCTACGGCGAGAACCGGTGCCTTCGTGGAGTTCGCAAATGCCGGCTGGTCCTTGTTGGGCTGGGATGAGTATTCCGGCCGTAGTGGTCTCGGCAAAGCGATCTTCACCAAAGCGACGGCCGAAGATTGGTCCCTGTTAAAGCTCGCCTTTCAGCCCCGAACAGGGACTAGAACCGCCAAATAGTTTTCCTCACTTTCTTCCGCATCAACAACGGTTCGTTGGGTTGGCGGAAGGAAGCTCATCATGCAGCATATTAACCACGGCCCGGGCCAGAATGACGCGCGACGAACGCGCGGGCGCCCCAAGGGCTCGACTGGCAAGAGGCGCGAGCACGCACGCGAAGCCAGCACGCCGGCTCCATCCGGCTACCACAAACCGAAGAGTGCGGCTGCCTACATCGGCATGACCGAGGGCACGATGGCTAAGTGGAGATGCGCCGGCACCGGTCCCGCCTATATTCGGATCGGCGGTCGCATTCTCTACAAAGAAGCTGACCTCGACGCCTTCCGCGACGCCTGCCGCGTCGTCCCAGGCTGAACCACGCAGAATTGCAGCCGCGCCGAGGCAGTCTCCGGCGCAGGCGCAGCCGCCGCGAGCTCGGACGCACAGCTCGCGGCACAGCGCCCCCAGGTGTTCAGCTTCACTGCCTGGGGGCGCATCTCTTTCACCAACTTCGAGGTCAGTGGGATGGGCAACATAATCAGGTTTCCACTCAAGCTGCGCTCACCGGAGCCGCGCCCAACGAAAACAGAGGTCGTCGTATTCCCGTTCGGCCATCGCCGTCACCTTGTCGAGAGACACGCGCGCGCAATGCGCGCGATGTCGGACATTGATGCGGAAAAATACTTCACGCGAGAGCTGGAGAAGGTCTGTGCCGAGCTGAGAACCCTTGGCATCGATTGCGACGATTGCGAGTGCGAGGCGATCTACGCACTCGCCGAGGCCGTCGGCCGAGCGCTTTACGGGGAGCATTATCAACTCGAGCGAGAAGCGAAATGACGCTGGCAGTCGAGGTTAAGCGTGCAGTTCGTCCGACGGACGAAGAACCGGTCTCCCGATCGGTCGCAACCGTAGTAGCAGATCATCGAGAAGCGCGAGCGGCGCAGTCCGAAGAGAAGCAAGTCGAGCTTTCGCAGCTCGAGCAGCTTCTCCAGGGCGCCGCGCCCGAGGACCGGCTCGATGTTCTCTGGACGAACGCCGCCGTCCTGCTGCCGCTATATGACGAGCACAAGATGACCGCAGAGGCGGTCATGGCTCTCGTCCGCGACGTTGCTGATCGCTTCGACCTATGGGGCACGGATCGATCAAACGAACCCACAATCGAAAAGATCACGCGCGGTCTTGCGAAGTTAATGCCGGCGGAAGTCACGCCAATCAACGAGACTTCGATCGAGGAGCCGCTGATGGCTGACGACGCACAGCCTCATTCAGAGATCGACGTGTGGCAGCAATACGGGCCGGCTGACGCTGAGCACGACATGATTAATGAGCCGCCTGAAACATCCACTAGTGAACCGGAAGTCTCCAGATTGGGTTTAGTCCGGGCCGCCGATCTCGCCGGCAAGGAGGTTCCACCGAGGCGATCGGTTGTCGAGCATCTCGTGCCTGATCGAAATGTCACGCTAGGTTTCGGCGATGGCGCCGTCGGCAAGTCGCTGATAGCCCTCCACATGGCAGCGTGCGTTTCGTTGGACCGACCCTGGCTCGGTCTACGAACACAGCGAGGGCCGGCCCTGTATCTGACGGCAGAAGATGAGTTGGACGAGGTTCATCGCAGGCTCGCGTGCATTTGCGCATACGAGGGGATTGAGATCTCGGAGTTGGGCGCCCTCCACATTCTCCCCCTTGCGGGCAAGGACGCCCTGCTCGCCGTCCGCGACGGCGAACGAGGCGGCATGAAGCCGACGCGGTTGTTTGAACGGCTGAAAAGGGAACTGGCTATCCTCAGACCGAAACTCACGATCATCGATACGCTCGCTGACGTGTTCGGAGGTGACGAGCTTCAACGGGTTCAAGCGCGTTCCTTTATCGGACTGCTCCGCAGTCTCTCGTTGGAATTCGACATGGCCACGCTCATCCTCGCTCACCCTTCGCTCACCGGCATGGCGAGCGGATCGGGGACGTCGGGCACGACAGGGTGGTCAAACTCCGTCCGCTCGCGCTTCTATGTGGAGCGTCCCAAGGGGGCCGACGGCGAAGAGCCCGACCAGGATCGTCGCACCATCACAGTCAAGAAGGTAAATTACGCGCGTCTTGGGGCGACGATCCCGATCAGGTGGGTGGACGGCGTCTTTGTTCGGGATGATGGTGGATCCGACGCCGAGCGCGCAGCTGCCATCGAGAAACGAGCGAGCGCGGCCGATGAGGTGTTCATCCGCCTGCTCGGCCAAGTGTGCGATCAGGGCAGGAAAGTAAGCCCCTCCCCGTCAGTCAGCTACGCACCGAAGGTGTTTGCCGACGATCCTGATGCTGGGGGCTTCCGACAGAGCGCCTTCAAAGCGTCCATGGAGCGGCTTCTCAGAGCGAAGGCGATCCACGTGGCGTTCGATGGACCCCCCAGCCGCCGACGACAGTACCTCGCGCTGGGTGCACCCGCGGAAGCGAACAGCTCAGAATAGCTTCCAACCCCCTTCCAACGCCAAAAGTCGGCTTCCAACCCCCCTTCCAACCCCTATGCCAACCACCCTACCAACGCCTTCCAACCGCCTTCCAACCCCCTGTCTCCCAACCCCCTATAACCCCCGGGCGTTGGAAGCCGCCCCTTTAGGGGGCGGCTCCACGCCTGACACCGGTGTGTGGGGAAACAGCCTCGACGTCAAAGCCGCCCCTCACCTCAACAGCACCGCCAAGCAAATAGAGTTCAGAGCGAGCGCGCGTCAGCGTGCGCGCGGCGCTGAGCCACTGCTCGGGGCGCGAGGTCGCGGAGACGCGGACCGGCGGGACCGCTATCATGGCCCGCCCAATCAGCGGCAACGCCCATCGTGCGCCGCGCGCTGGAGGCGGTGTTTTTCTGGCCGCTGTTTTCACGTGTCGGCTGGCAGCGAGCCACCTGCGCGCTCGGAAGCCGCTCGGCGCCCGCGAATTCCGCCCGTTTTCGGTAAGTATCTTTCACCGCCTCGCCGCCATGCGAGCGCGATGGGCCCGCTATTTCACCGTATCTGGCAAAGGCGGAAGCTAAGTTTAATTTGGATTGGAGATGCCTATGATCTCCGCTCCTAATCCTCGAACCGGTTTCGCCAACAGGCCCCTTAGCTTACGCCGGCGCCTTCTCCAGGTATTGCAGAGGTTTGATCAGGCATCAGCTCGCGAGCTCGCTTCTCTTGCGTATGGCGCCCAGCTTCGGGGATTTAGGCAGTCGCGTTGTTCTCGCTCGCAACTTGTCTCTGTCAGGCGCGCTCTCCGCCGGCTCATGGCCCGTGGCCATGTCGAAGTCGCGGGCTATCGGCGGCGGCACCGCCTTTTCTCGTTGACCAGCCGTGGGCGGTCTCCTCCGCTGGAATTGGGATCGCTTGGATGAACTGCTGCGAAACCAACGAGACATTGATCGAAAAGCTGGAGGTAGTGCTTCAGCTTCTTCGTTCGCGCGAGCGCGGGGCGGCCGGTGAGCTTCACACTATAGGACTGAAGGAAGCCGCATACATTGCGGGCGTATCCGAGAGCCATATGCGCAGGCTCTGTCAGCTGAACGTTTATGGTCTGAACCCTGAAGGCTACGGACGAAAGAAATCAGGCAGGGCTGACCTGTGGGAAGTCGTCGCGCTGCCGTTCTTGATGAGCGTGCCGATGCGTAATCTTGCTCGTTTCCGCGAGGTGATACCGCCGAAGGAAAACACCGGCGAGGCTGGCCGAGAAGCGCAAGGCAGTGTGTAAGGCTCACGTGGAACTAGGGAATGTCGGCTTCTGATGATCGAGCGGAAGCCCTACGACAGGTCGGAGCATTACCGCTCGTGACCCGTTTCGGACGTGAGCCTATGCGCGGCCGTTTCATTCAACGCGCGGCCGAGGCAAGCAACGTCATTCCGGAAGGCCTGCTTTGCGGAGACCCTTGGCGAACGTAGCGAGGTCCTCCGCTCGGCGGAATGGTGCTAGATCTCTGAGATTGGAGGCCCGCAAGTCAGGGTTAAGTTCGAGCGCCCGTGCCATGGCTTTCTGTGCTGGCTCAAGCTGTCCGGCAAGCGCCTTGCTGGCAGCGAAAATGCAGATCGTCAGCAGAAAATTCGGATTGTCGCGCATTCCCTTTTCGGCGCATGACGATGCCACATCATATCGGCTCGCGAGAAAATGGGCATATGCCATGGCTCCCTGCATGCCGTACATGGACGGATCGAGCGGGCTCAGGCGCATGGCACGCGCAACATGCTCAAGTGCCAAGTCCGGCTCACCTCCCCAAACTCTCAGCCAGCCACTAAGCGTCCAAGCTTCGGCCAAGTTGGGACTGACCGCCAGTCCCCGATCCATGAACGCCGCGGCGTCGTCGAACTCCTGGGCCACAAAGGCGAGTGCATATCCACCCCTGGACAGCGCGACGGCGTCATCTCCGCCGAGATGCACGGCTTTCCGGGCCAGCCGCGTAGCTTCGGCACTCTCTCGCACAGGCTCGATCATCCAGCCACGCGCCTTGCGCTGTACGTAGCACCACGCGGCCATGCCATAGGCGCACGCCAGACCACGGTCGAGCTCGATCGCCCTGCAAAAGAGCTCGAGCGCCTCGCGGTTCGCTTCCATTGTCCACCGGCGAATTTTCGCCAGTCCGCGCAGGTAAAAGTCATACGCAGTCAGATTTTCGGTTGGTTTGCGCTTGGCCCGCCTGATCTCCTCAACCTGCAGCTTGGGGGCGATAGCACTAATGACGCGGGCGGTTACATGGTCCTGTAGATCGAACATATCTTCAAGCGCACCCTCAAAACGGTCCGCCCAGAGATGTGCTCCAGTTTCAGCATCGATCAGCTGACCGGCGATACGAATGCGGTTTCCGGCTTTGCGCACGCTACCTTCGAGCACGTAGCGCACTCCCAGCTCTCTTCCGACCTGCTTCACGTCCACGTGCCGGCCTTTGTACGTAAAACTCGAATTACGCGCTATCACAAATAGCCAACGAAAGAGCGACAACGCCATCGTGATATCCTCCACGACGCCATCTGCGAAATACTCCTGTTCTGGATCTGCACTAAGGTTTTGGAAAGGTAGTACGGCAATCGAGGGTTTGTCCGGGAGCGCCAATGTGGGCCTGTGGCTTGCCGCACCACGATCCC
Organism: Bradyrhizobium sp. 164; assembly: GCF_023073715.1. Classification (GTDB taxonomy): domain Bacteria; phylum Pseudomonadota; class Alphaproteobacteria; order Rhizobiales; family Xanthobacteraceae; genus Bradyrhizobium. Next base: position 245,218 of record NZ_JADPKA010000029.1, on the reverse strand, counting down.
TCACTTTGAACACGCGGACCGGGCGTCCAATGTTCTTGAGGTTCTGCTCGCCGGCATCATCAAACACAACATCAAGTTTATCTCGGAGTTGTCGGTGGGCATCATCCGATACACAAATGCCACCGGGCTCCGCAATCGCTTCGAGACGCGCTGCTACGTTGACACCGTCGCCGAATATGTCCCCATTATCCTGGATAACATCGCCGACATTGATACCGATCCGAAACTCAATTCGATTGTTCGCCGGTACGTCTGAATTGCGTTCCGCCATGCCACGCTGAACATCGACCGCACAGCGCATCGCGTCCACAACGCTATTGAACTCGGCCAAAAGGCCATCGCCGGTGTTCTTGACGATATGCCCGCGATAGGCGGCAATCTTTGGATCAATCAAGACCCGCAAATGTTCCTTCAGCTGGACGTGCGTGCCTTCCTCGTCCATGCCCGTCAAACGGCTATAACCGGCGACGTCGGCCGCGAATATCGCTGTAAGACGTCGCACGAGCGGTGCGCGGGTCAAGGGATTCTCCCGCCGAGGCGTGAAGCGTTTAACCCCACCGGTCTGAACCGGCACTTGTTTGAAGACGTTAGCGACAATCGGCGTCAAATACCACAGCCATCAAACCAAGGTGAGCGCCCTAGGCGACGGGCTGATTGGACAAGGCGGTAGACGTCTGTTCCTGGCCCAAATCGGACCTTCGGTGAAGTTCCGGTATTGAGCCGCGATCAGGGGCATAGCGGACCTCACACCTCCTGACGGCGATGCTGGCTTGCGAGTAGAGACCGGCGCGCATTTCCGCGCGACGACGGGCTTGTCGCGAGCATCGCAATTCTGAGATTACTTCAGTGCCTGAGCGCGATCGTGAGCACAGTCAACCTCAAAGCAGTGATCGCAGCTCACCGGCTGTCGCAGCCTCGGACAGCCGTGCGTGCGCCGCCGGGTTTTTCGGGTGTTTGACCCGGCGGCGCCGAATTCACCCTCAACCGCAAACGCTTGGAGAGCCTGCATGCTTGATGTCATAACCGATCGTCGCGCGCGCCTCGAACAGGCGCGCGTAGAACTGACAGAAAACGAAAGCGGCCTTGCAGCGCTTGCCGAAGCTAAGGCCGACGCCAGCAAGGCAGGTCGCGAAGCCTTCGCCTCTTGGAAGGACGAATACGACTGGCGGACGATGGAAAAGGAGCGCCTGTCGGTTCTCATCGAGACGCTCCAGAGCGAACTGGAGAGGGAAGACACCGCTGAGGCAGAGATCGCGCTCCGAGAGCGGCACAACCGACAGCGGGCCACTAACAGTGAGCTGGCTCAACGGATTTCCGAGAAACTCTCCCAGATCAACCGCGAAGCACTCGCGCTGCTTCGGGAGGTGGCAGCCGCAGCTATGGAGGACGCGGAAATTAACGCCGCCCTGCCGGCTGGCCTTGAGCCCCTTGTCTCCGCCCACATGCTCGCTCGCGCTCGTCAAGGACGAGCTCGCGAGGAGATTGGCTCAAAACGTCTCAGTTTGTGGGTACGTTCAGACAATGGCGCCATTATCGGCGACCCGGATGCGGTCGAGGACATCGGTAATGGGCGTGGGATGATCCGGCGCATGGCGCCACTTCCAGCGATCCGCTGTCACAAGGCGCTGTTCGAGCAGATCTCCTTCCATCCTGCCGAGCCGCCAGTACGTCCAAGCCCGTTTTGGCAGATTCGGTTGGTTGATGCCGACGGTCCTGGGACCATTTTTGACGGGACTGAACTCACTCACCCGAGCCACGTGCTGGCGGCGCTCGATGGCGTCGCACGGGTGAGCGAACCACGCGACCGACCGATCGAGACAGAAATCCGGCCCGTTACGGGCTGAGAGCTGAGGCGGCGTCGATGTGGGGCGGGATGGCGGCTCAGGCAGTGAGCGAAGGACAACACGACAACGTCTTTTGAAGGTTGCCGCGAAGCTTAAGGGCGAAAAGCCGCGAAGGTCCGACAGCATCAGGCCAAATTCATCGGCACTTCGGCGGCTGGCAGACGGCACTGGGGGGACTGAGCGTTAACCATCTCTTCATGTGTTGGCCGCGGTCATCGGTGCAATATGTAAGGTTGCAGGATCTTTTCAGAACCTGCGATCTTTTCATGAGCTATCTTGACCGGGTTAAGCCGATAGTCAATCAGACGATCTCGACGCTGGCATCTGCCAACTTCGAGACCGATCCGATCGCTGGCGAAAAATATTCGCGGCAGACCAGCATCATCAGCTCGGCCTACAAGCGCCATGGCACGATCCTCGAGCGTGCCATGTTGGAGAGCCTTCGCGAAAGCAATCGGCACAAGGTCTGGAGAGAAGATGCTTTCCGCGTTTCGCACGCCGCAGATCAGCTTATCGGGCACCAGGCGGATATGGCCTTGTTGCCGTACGGCGAGAGCATCCGCACGCTCCAAATTGACATGATGGTCTTCGACAGCGCTGACCAAACGCTCCGAGCTTATGAGGTCAAAAGAGGCTTCGGGAAGTTCGACGCCGGCAAGATCCGGTCAATCAGGAGGGATCTGATCGTCACTCAGATGCTGCTCAAGAGTTACGGCGAGCTTGCAGGGTACAAGGCTGAAAGGGCCGAAGCGAAGATCATTTTCTATTATGGCCGGCGGTCCATACCGAGGCCGCACTCTCTGGTCGGACCGGAGCTTAACGATCACTTCGGCTTTCCGGTTTACGATCTCGTCGAAGAAGCCAATGCCTATTTCAAGCAGCAACTGTATGATCTGCTAGACCGAATCTAATCGAGGGATGGGGTAAGGGGATGCAGAACCGATCGCACGCCGTCATGGCGCAGCGTACCGAGGCGGCGAACAGCCGCGACGACTTTCCGACGCCTCCCTGGGCTACGCGCGGCTTTATGAAGCACGTCATGGCTGAATTCGGTCCGTTCAAGAGCCAAAGCTGCCTTGAGCCGGCGTGCGGCGCCGGTCACATGGCGAAAGTGCTAAAAGAACATTTCGGCGAGGTGCGCGCTTCCGACGCTTATAAGTACGGCTATGGCGCCGTAAGAAACTATCTCGACGTCCCCTACGAGGCGAATGCCGTCGATTGGGTGATCACGAACCCGCCGTTCCGGTTGGCCGAGGACTTTGTCCAACGTTCACTCGTCGTCGCCAGAGAAGGCGTTGCCGTCCTAGTGCGCACCGTGTTCATTGAGAGCGTTGGAAGGTACCGCAATCTGTTTGAGAAGACGCCACCGTTGATCTGCGCTCAGTACACAGAGCGAGTTCCAATGGTGAAGGGACGGCTAGATCGGAAGGCATCCACCGCGACGGGCTACGCCTGGCTGGTATGGAGGAAATCCGGAGCTCGATCGACACAATTGACGTGGATACCGCCTTGCCGGAAGGTTTTCGAACTGGACAGCGATTACCCGAGGTAGGCAGCCGGGCCGCTCCGCCTTACATCTGAATTGCCGGCGAGCTTCAAGCAGGAGCACGATCACGTCGCTGCCCAGCCAGGCGGCGCGCAGCTCGAGCAGCTTGCCGGTCAGGGCGGCGTGTGCATCACGCCGCACGCCATCGCGATCGATCGCGCCCGCGCGGCGGTCGCGGAGGTGAATGCTCGCCTCGCGGCGATGAAGTCGAGAGGCGAGCTGCGGGAGCTGAACGCCTCGTTCAAAGCCCCGCGTGCGAACGATCCCTCGCTCCCCTACGCCGAGTTCTTCGACGCGAAGAGGGCCGCGCTGCTGGCGGTGTTGGCGAAGCAAGTAAATTCCCAACGCCGACGCCGGACTAGTTGCTCTTTCGACTAAATGATGATGGTGGGTGTATCTGAGCTGTAATACACGCGCGTGTGTTTTGTAAGGTTTTGGAGGGAAATTGCATGGACTGGGATTGGTTAGCGGCGCACGCGCCTATTGCAACAGCGAGCGTCGCGTTGATAGCCAGCATCGTGGCAATGCGAGCGATCCGAGTGCAACGTAGCATCGCGAAGAATAGAGCGGCCGTTGATTTCTTTATCAAGACTGAGATGGATCAGCCGATGCTTACCGCGCATTCGAAATATGAAGCGGCGGCGCTGGTCTTGGCGACGCATACGGGAAACTCGGCGCTGATGGCCCGGTTTGAGGCTAGCGACGAATACTCGCACGTAAGGTCGTATCTCAACATTCACGAGCTGCTTGCTGTCGGTATCAGGAAGGACGTCATTGATGAGGACGTTGCCTACCACTTTTGGGCTGATACTCTGATCCGCCACTGCAACGAATGCGAACTTCTGATCAAGCGTCTTAGGCAACGTCCTGATCACGGCGCCGCATATCTTGAGCTGACAAGTTTGAACGGCAGGTGGAAGGCACGAGTTGAGGAATGGAAGAGGAACAACCGCGCGGTCAAGATGAGCTAGCGGTTTGGTCAGGCTTCCTCAGTGTGGCGAGTGCCGGCTGCTGAATACATTCATCAGTTGCTGGATTATCTGTCGTAACGAGTGGCTTTTCCATTGGCATTGCGAGGTCTGCCGCTATTCTGATCTCGCAATGCGGGTAATCTCGATACGACAGCCTTGGGCGAGCTTGATCGTCACCGGCGGGACCGACGTCCAGACCGGCGCCAACGCGCTCAAGGACGTCGAGAACCGCTCTTGGGCGACCACCTATCGCGGTCCCGTGCTGATCCACGCAAGCCAACGTCCAGACGCGATCCGGCCGGACGAGATCGAGAGGCGCTTCGGAGTGCGTCTCAGGGGCGAGCCGCAGCTCGGGGGCGTGATCGGCATGGTTGACATCGTCGACTGCGTCCGGTCCCACGCGAGCCGGTGGTACGCGCCCGAGCACTTCGCGTTCGTGCTCGCCAACTCGCGGCCGCTCCCCTTCGTGCGCTGGAAAGGCGCGCTCTCGTTGCGCTCAGCGCCGCAAGAACTACTCCAGCTTTGCGGACTGAGCCGGCCGAACTAGCCTTCTGCATCAAACGCCGCTTAAAAAAAATGGCTTGGCTACGAAGCGTAGTCCGTCAACTACATTCCGTAGGATCGTTGCCTTCCATCTGACATCGAAGGCAATTTTCGCATCAGAGTCCGCAAATACTACAGATTGTAGTATCCCACACGATGCAACTCTACGCTTGGCATTCCTGGGCACGCCGTTACGCTTCTTCTCGTTCAACAACAGCGCATCAGCGCAAGAGGAGAAACGACATGCAAGAGAACTGCCCGGTGCTTACCCTCGTTCAAAAGTATGAGTTGCTCGCGAAGCAGTGGTTCGACCTCGACCGTGAGCACGACACCACGGGGCAAGACAAGATCCAAGGCAAGCTCGTCGACTTGGCGCTCTACGCCGATCATCTTCGACCGCAAAGCATTACGGGAGCGAGGTTTCAAATCGAGTGCGCTCTTTCCGAGATGGACGTTGTTGTTCGGGGCGGCGATGCACCTCAAATCCGACTAGCCTCAGAACGGCGCGTGACGAAGCTGCTGCGGCAAGTGCTCATCTCCTAGATGAGCGTAGCGCCGATCTCCCGCATGCGTGGAAGTTCGTCGTTCCAGCCGGCGACGGGCCGCTAAAACGCAAGTACGGCTCGAACTGAGCGAGACGCAAAAAGGAGATCAGGCCAACGGAGCGGCGGCGCTGAGCCGCCGCTCCTCATCCACGAGAAGCTGCCGATGAGAGCGATCGACCGCCAGTCAAGATTGAAGCGAGCCAAAAAGCTCGGGCGGCTGGCGTACGACATGCTTCGGTTTGAGGATCTCGTCGGCATCATCGCCGTCGAGGGCGAGGACAAATATCTGCGTGAGTTCGAGCACCGCGGACTGTCGGGCTCGTATGTGACCCCATCGAGATCTGGGCGCCCCTATGAGTTCTCGCGAATTCAGGTTCGTCACCTCGGTCACAAGGTGTTGGAGCTGCGGTGGACGAAGGCCGGTGACTTTCAGATGGTCGCCTACGAGCCCGGCGAATGGGAAGAGCTGCTCGAGCGGCTCGCGAACGTGTTCTGACAGCCGAGCAATGCTGTTCGGAGCGCTAACCGGGCGACTGTCGTGGCAGCCATCGCCGCCAGAGCGTCCAGTTCGGCGCCCTTGTCCAGCGAGGTCCCGGCGACGCGATCAAGATCGGGGCCCAGCGCCTTGGCGCCGGTCGCGTCGCGGGCTACGGAAGCGACGGACCGGCGCGCTTCTGGCGGCTGTATCGGCCGTAAAGCTGTCGATAGCTTTCCCAACTTGCGAAACCTTAGCGCGGCTCCGCCCAGCGGGCGCCGTTTCGGGTTTCAGGATGCACGACCTCATATGCCGCCTTCCGCTTCGCGGTCAGTTTCGTCCGCTGCGCCGGCGTCAGGTCGCGTCGGATCAGGTTTTCGTCGATTTCGGCGAGCACCGGAGGAGCCGCTGCCATGTCGCTCCATTGGCTTCTGGCATCATCATCTTGGAGGAGGTCACCATGGCATTGGAAGCACGGGAAGCAGGCAGCTTGATCGGCAGTGACAAGGTCGAAGGCACGTCAGAGGCGTAGCCTCGGCAGCGCGACTTGATCCGCCTCAGCGTATCCCCCGGTGCCGCTGAGGCCTTCTTTGACTGACGATGATGTACTGCGGCGGTGGTTTGCAAAGCTGTTGAAGGGCTGATTGCGGTGGCACATGCGCGACGAGGATCGCGAGCACCTGCTTTTTGCTCGTCGACCTATGCATTGCTCTTTGCTGTTCCGGTCTCGTCGTCAGCTTATTGTCAGGCCGCGGCTGCGCATACGAGAACCATCCCATCGGCTAGGTCAGGTTCGCGCTCCTATCGCTAGCCAACGCGGCCCGATATCTTGTCGAGTGATTATGTCTTGATCGCTGTTTTTGAACTCTGCAAATTTAACCGTGCTTCCGGTGGGGAGCTTTGTTCATGCAGATCGATTTGAGGTGCGCCGAGCGCAGCTCGGCGAGTGATGCTGAGGTGGAGGACTGCCCCTCCGATATTACAACTGCGAGTAAACCCGCCGCCGCGAACGACAACGCCGAAAACACGCACTGGCCGCTCATTTCATTTCCTGACGGTTGGTACGCGACGTCGTGAAACGGTCTAGATAGGTACCTTACGCCTTGGCGCGGGTCGCGTCGCGTCGGATCGACCGCGCCGATCCGTGCCGGCGTTAGGTGGCGGCGGATCGGGTATTTGTCGAGTTCGAGCGTCGCCAGAAGAACTGCCAGTCATGCCGAACTTAGGAACACTTTTTAGTGCAGCTAGGTTTCTTTCCTTCATCAGAGCCCTAGACGTTGCGGAGTTCTCTTCCATGGCTACCCAGATTGTGATGGACCACACAGGCGACAGCAGACATTTCTTTGAGCAAACTGAGCCGAAGGCGCTCGCCGAGGCTGAACGGCGTTTTAAGCAACTCACTGATCAGGGGTTTACTGCCGCGACGCGAAAGGCGGGCAGTGAACTGAAGGTCACACGGTCGTTTGATCCCACCGCGGATGAGACACTATTCTATCCGCGTCTCGTCGGCGGCTAAGCTATCGCGATACGGCAATGTTTCCGTTCAGACGCAGCGACGCTAACAGAACGCGCTTCCGTGCCCTCCGTGAGCTTTATCGGAGCTTCACCGAGCAAAATGGCCCGGAAGCGCGTTCGCGGCGTCTGCTGCGGGATTGGTTATCTCCAGAGCAGCGCGCGCAATTCGATGCCAACAACTATTTCGAAGTCACCGGTTCTCACACGGGCAGACGATATCGAGTTCAATATGGTACCCTGAGCAATGTTGTAGAGCTCGACGCATCAGGGCAGCCCGCGATCGGCTGGTGTTTCGTTCCCGAACGTGCTTTGGCGGCTGGCGATGTGATGCTCGCCCAGAAGATCGCGCTCGAAACCGACGAAGCCGCAGTGCTCGCGCTTGCCCACCGGTTTTCTCCGAGATTGCCATCTCTGCCGCGAGTAGTGCGGCGTGCTTACTAGGCTGCCCATGGGCGGGGCCGCCGACCGAGGGGACGGCGACCCCTCGCCGCGAAGGCGCCGATACGCGAAACGAGGACGACTTCGCGACTGCATCCAGCATCTGCGCTAGTCCGGATCGGCGCAACAACGTTCGTGCGTTAGTGTTACTTGGGCCGCGACTTCGTGGATCGGCCTCGTGAGACGATTTCGTCAACAGTTCGCAGCATCCGAGCGAATTCAGACTGAAGATGTCGGGCGTGGGCCGCATCTTTTGGCTCTGAGAGAAAAGCAATCTTCACGAGGAAGCGGTTCAATCGCGATGTGACGAGACGATTGTCAGAGTGTTGCGAGCGCAAGTTCGTGATCTGTCGCCGCATCTCAACGAGATCGGACCGGTCATCCTTGGGCCTATTCGCCAAATGAAGCTCATACCGTTGTGGCCGATAAACGAAGCCGCCGCGCCGAATATAATGGCGCGACGGCGTCGCCATGGTGAGCCCGGACGGGAGCAATGTCCGGTGCAGAGAGGCTAACGCTCAGCAGCTCCGGCGCAATCGAAACCGCGGGTTAAGCTTGATGTCGCCGCGGCGAGTTAATTCTGGAACCGCTACGCAGTGCGTTGAGAACGTCCAACAATGCTCGTACATTTGATCTCGGAAGTGCTGGGGGAGCGCGAAGGTGAAAACGATCGGACGTCGGCCAACGCCGTGCGGAATGCTGGCCGACTTGACCCACTTGCCAGTCGGTGCGTTTATCGTTCGACAAAATGAGGCGGCCCATGCGCAAGACGTTACGTTGGCTATTGCTCGGCGGTGCGACAGTGTCCGCGGTCGCGTCCGCCACGGCGCAGACCTACGATCCCAGATACCCGGTTTGCCTGCAAAGGTGGGTCTGGGGTGGCAGCACATACTTCGAGTGCAAGTTTACATCTTGGGATCAGTGCCGGGCAGCAGCGGCGGGACTTCCCGCCATGTGCTTGGACAATCCGTATTGGCCCCGAGGCTATTCCAGATCACAAACCGGGCCGCGGTAGATGATGATGGTGTTACCTTCGGTAGCTTCGTCCTACTGTTGAGGATCGCCGATGTCGAATGCGCCTAGACGATATTCTTCGCCCACCGATTGCTCGTCGGCCATTCGCGCGATCAAGGTGAACGTCGCGTTGGGATATCGCGTCCACACTTCGATGTCGTCCGCCGTGACGGTTAGATAACCGAAAAAGTATCTGTAACGGCCGGGCTCCGTCATGCGGCCGATCCTGTCCCAATTGATCTTGTTTAACGCGCACGCGCTAGCTCCACTCGTTTTCGGGCAGCGAGCCGGGCGGCGGTTTGAGTTCTTCTAGGCCGGTTTCAATAATTGCTATTTCGTCTTGGACGGCTTGAACAGCGTTCGCGGGATTGATGCCGGAGACCGCCTGTAGTTCGCCCAGCACCTTGCGGCGATGCGCTAACAAATCTGCCAATGCACGTCGGTCCCGCACCTTCACGTAGCCGGCGACGATCATTTCCATGGCCTGTGACACGTTCGTCGGTTCTCAGCGGTTTGCACCTTATCGGGGGCGGCTAAGTTCTGTCAGGCCGGCTTCGGTCAAACGATATTCGAGACCTTTGCCGGTTGAGCGTCGCTCCATCCATCCGTTCCGTAGAAGGGCAAGCTTTGTTCCGGGGTGATCGGTAAGCTTAGAAGAAGACACCCAATCGCGGTCACGGAGAGGATCGAGCATTTGCCGGTGATGCTGATTGAAAAGGGGCCTGCGCCTTTCCTCCCGACCGATGTCTTGACCCATCGCTTCAAGCGGGTGTTCGGCTTCCATGGCCGTTTGTTGCCATCGCATGGTTTACGATCAGTTACGGATCGGGAACAACCGGCAATCTTTTCTAAATGGATCGGGGATATTGTTCTGCGCATGGATCATGAGGGCGCATCTGATTGGTTCGTTCCGGCTCTCAGGCGAAGCTACGCTCGACTGGCAGCGTGGATGACGCGCGGTAATCGCGTGCCAGAGCCAGCCGCTTGCCCGCGCCGCCGCGCTCAGAGCAGCCAACTCGGTTTTCCGACCCATCCCGGCGCCCGGCGCCTCCGCGTATTTAGGCGTTGAGAGCGTCGCGCATGACGAACAATCGCACATCGACGCGTCCGTGGTTGCCGAACGAAGAGGTGGAACTGCTCTCGCTCTCTGGCGCAGGTGCTACAGCTGAGGAGGTGGGCGAACGGCTAGGCCGCACCCAGCAAGCGGTTTACGCTCGCTTGCAGCGTTTTCAGAAGCAGCGGGGACGAGCGAGTAGGAAGACTGGGAAAATCTTTGCTCAGTTACTAGAGTGATCGAGCGGCGGCGGTCGACTTTAAGGTGGCAAGGTCACATCCGCAGCGGATTAGGTAGCGCCGATCCGATCGCATTGAGGTCGACAAATGACCAGCCCGACTGATGACGAATTATGCGCCACGGTCACTGCCGCCATTGAGCAGTGGAAGAGTTCGCGCCAGCTTCCTTATCTGTCGCCCAGCGATTGCCAGACACTGAACAAGTTGATCATCACCGGACTTCAAACCGTTCTGTTCCAGCGTGCGAAGGCATTCGACAAGCGCTAAATTGGACAGCTTGATCAAACCCCGGAGGTTCGTCTTTCGTCCGTAGTCCGTTCCTGTTTGTTGGAAAGGACTTGCCCTTCTTTGGAAAGACTTTGCCCGACGTTCTGGCTTGACAGAACGGATTGTGGCGGTTGTGGGCGGTAAGCGTTGACCTCATGACCGACGCGTCCACAAGCCCCGCCCTCTGGGGAGATCCACCGCGGCGTTTGCGAGCGCCGGTCACCAACGAAATGGCCGACGGGCATCACTGCCGCCGGCCATCGCGTCGCGCTACCGTGGCTGGGGGGCTAATCGGCAGCGCTTACCGCAAGCCTGCCGAACGCGGATTAACAACTCGCTAACCAATTCGGGCAGCCTCTGGCTATTTCGCGGCAATAGCGGGGCGGCCTCCCTCCCGGACAGCTGCGATGATGGGTTTTCGGGTCGTCGACATAACGGATCATGGAGCAGCATGACTTGCCACCGCATCGATCCCGAAGCCGCTTTGACCGTCACCTAGAGCCTCACTCAGACGCTGCCGTTTCTTTGCCGATGAAGTTATTGCACATCTCGCATCTGCAGGACGGCGCCGTCGTTAGTAGCGCCGGTCGCCTTTCGTATTTCGTCTAGCAACGTTTCGATTGCGCCGAGGAGAGTGTGGGCAGCGTTGTTCACCGCCGGCAGGTTCGTATCCTTCGCCTTTTCCATGCCTTCATAGAGCTCTCGCATTCTGGCATTGTACATTTCTTTCAAAGCAATCAGCTGCGGGTAAGACAACCGCGCTTCTTTGGGCAGTGAACTGGCACTTGAAAGCAGGTAACTATCTATGCCCGTCGAAGTGAAAAGAAGATCTACGAGAGCAGCCTGGGCGCCAGATTTTCCCAGAACCTCAAGGTTAGCTTCGTTATCCGCGATGATTTTGCGGATGCGTCGAATTTCATTTCTGATATTGAGGGCATGGACCGTCGCTAAAGCGGAGACCGCTTCGCTCTGACGGGCCAGCTCTTCTTTCGCAATCGTACGGGTTACATTAGTTTGGTGCCGTGCGACCCAGATCGCGGCGACGATCGCGCCGACGGAACCGACGGCCTGAAACCAAGCCGCCCAGACCTCACTTTTGGTGCCTTTCGCGACTTCCCAGAAGGCGCTTGCATATTCAGCAATCATCTAAGCATTCGCTTCCGTGCAATATGTTCGATCATGCGTCAAACGCATTGCCCCTCTACGTTGACCGTTAATTTCAAAGGTCGTCCAAACCCTCGATCTCCCGGCGGATGTCGTCAAGCCGCTTACCCTGATAAGTCCATGCCCAAGGTCCTGACACGTTGTCCCATTCAAGTCCCAATGACTGTACTGCCTGAAGAGCCGCTCGGCTGATGGAAAGAACCTGGCCAAGGTATTCGACGTGATTATTTTCATCGACTGTCCGACACACGATGCTGCTGTCTCGTTCAAGCTGCAGCTCCGTCCCGGGTTTGATGCCAATCATTGAAAACTTGAACCGCCCTCTTCGCTTGGCAGCCTCCACCTCTGCTTTCACCTCGGAAGCAGTCTCGGAGGTCTCGGGCAGGTTCTCGAAGATCTCCTCGCCAATCTTAATTTCCGTTTTCGCTCCGACGAGAAGGGCGGCCCTGACACGTTCGGGCGCAATCCGAAAAAACTCGCGGCTCTTGCTTACTCGATGGTCTCCAAAAGCGTCATGAAGTTGCCTCTCGACAAACCTGCAATCTGAAACCTCGCAAGCATAGAACACCTCAAATGGAAGCGGTACGCCCGTCTGAAAAAGGCTCCGGACGCGCGTCGCCAAATCGCTTTGGGTGCAGCCAATCTTTACTATTCCGGGCATAGCCCCGTTCGTTAGGACGTAGACAATTTCGGCCATCTTTCGCTTTCAGTTCCGTTCGCCCTAGCGGTTGAGGAATTGGTCAATCACGGGCCGCATTGATCGCGTTTACCCGATCAACCTGCCTGCCGGCACGCTCTTGATTTAATCTGAACAGCTCAGAAAGAACCTCGGTCTCGCTGATATCGGCGGCCCATTGGTACGCGCCTGCGACAGCAGCATCCAGTTCTGCATGCGCACTCACAAGCCAAGCGGGAGGTTCATTATAGAGCGCGGTCAACGTCCGACTGGATAGCTCACGCGCTGCGTCGGGGCCATTTGGAAGAGCTCTGGCTGGAAAGCCGGATACCACTTCAGCAGTTCGCGTGACGCGATTTTCTGGATAAAGCCATGCAACGCGTAGTTCATTCAGCCTGCGAGCCGCCTGCTCGATCCTCTCTGCAGAGGGATGAGCTCTCGCTTCTGAGAGTGGCACATCCGGTGTCATGCCAGCAGGAAAAGGAAACGTCGCGAAGGTGCTTGTGTGAGTGTAGCGCGGACGATCCTCCAAATCGGAACCCTTCCGTAACGCCCAAAGCTCGTGAAAGCGATTGTGCAAAAGCCCGAACATCAGATCGTCCTCTCGCGGAACGACGATCAGATTTTTATCCGGAAGCACCGGGTAGGAGAGCCAGACAAAAAGCCGGTGCTGCGCCGTTTCTGGAGTGACAATATATCGGCTCAAGCGCTCAATTCTTGATCTCATATCGGGACGAGGGCGCCATGGCTGCCACCATGGATAGCTCTCGCTGGAACTGCCACTTTCCTTTCTTAGTGTCTCTAGAAGCTTTCCATTCTCATCGGGAGTTGTCGACAAATGAGCAGGGCAGCTCATAAAGCGCGGCCTCTTTCCGCGAGCATCCAGCGGGGAGATCAATGAACCATACATCACGCGGCCTCCCCGCAACGTCGTCGCCATTCCAGTACGGCTTCAAAATCTCAACGTTGCTCTTTCCGTTCGGATTTGTCGGGGCGAGCATCCATTTTCGGGCTATCTCGCCAGATACATCGAACGGGCCGCTCTTTTGAATTCCCAAAAACGCAGCGCTTCTGTTTTCTGGCAAAGCCTTTGCGAGGGTCAGATTTAGGCCCGTTGTGAGATCGGGATTGATCGAGCCTACAACCCCCCGTTCAATCTAGTCTCTAGATTATCACTTTCGCCGAAACAAATGAGCGAAACGTCAACCGCGGCGCCGTCAACCGTCCATTGCTCTTCATTCCAGGCTTCATAGATGCGAGTTGTGGCCGCGATCCGCTGCATGACGGGAAGATTAGTGTTCTTTCGGATCGAGTTTGTAGCCACCAAGCCTGCCCTCTTGACTGCTCCTTTCTCAATTAGCTCGCGTGCTCGTTCAAACCAGTAGCAGACCAGATCTGTAAATCCCGGCAACCGGTCCGTATACAGTGCACGAATGGCCTCTGTTTCCGCGACGCCCAAGCGACGCTTCATGAGCTTGGCGCCGAGGTACGGCGGGTTACCTACGATCACATCCGCTGCCGGCCAAACTGCATGCTGCCCCTCTTCATCAATGATTGCATTCGCGCGCCGTATGTTCTGCAGTGGCTTCAGGATGGGCTTGCGACCGACGTCGAAGCCGTTACGGCGCATCCATTGAATTTCACCGATCCAAACCGACACCCGCGCTAGCTCCGCGGCATACGGATTTAGCTCTATTCCAAATAGCGCTTCTGGACCGATCGATGGGAAACTGGGAGGGAAACCGAGCAGCTCGGCTTCAACGGCAACTCGACGCTCCACGTTCTTTAGCTCAACAAGCGCGATGTAGAGGAAGTTTCCAGATCCGCAGGCCGGGTCGAGTACACGAAAGCTTCGCAGCTTCGCCTGAAACTGCCTCAACTCACCTTCAGCTCTTTGCCGCGCGTCGACGAGCACCTTGTCCGCGGAGCGCAAGCTCGCGCGGACGGCATCCAATGTTCTTACTCTTCGCTGCTTCGGCAGTTCCTCGAACAGTTCTAGCTGTGGACGTTTCGCGAGATGCGATCTCACCGCTCGGATTTCTTCCTGCAATTCCGGGAATGAGGACGCATTCTCAACAGCAATGTCAACGTTTCGCTCGGCCGGGTCGAGATAGCTCCTAATCCCAGACTTGATGAGGTCCCATTCTCCGAGTAGAGGGCGCGTAATCACCGGCTCGATAATCATCATTATCTTGTCGCGATCCGTGTACTCCGAACCGGTTTCCGAGCGCTTGTCGGGATCTAGTCCGCGAACAAAAAGGGTGCCAAAGATTGAAGGATCGATCTCGCTCCAGTCAAGGTTCGCGGCTCGCAGGCAAATTTCGATTTCATCTTCATGCAAGTCGAGGCTTTCGCCGTCATCGAACAGGCCTCCGTTGAACCACTCGATCTGCTCGAAACCAACCGCTAGCCCGTCCTTCATCGCAGCAAACAACGTTGAGGCGTGGCGTCGAAATTGCGTTGGCTCCGCTTGCGCCGCTTGCAGCATGCGCAAGAACATCTTGTTTGGAAGCAGCTCGGCATCTTCCGCAAACATGCAGAACACTAATCGGTTTACGAAGTGGGCAACCGCAGTTGGCTCGAGGCCTCGGGTACGCAAGCGCTGCGCTAGCGCAGCAAATTCCGCCGCGGCCTCCTCCGTTAGGGTCTGCCGTGTCTTTCCCGGTCGGAGGCGCTCGGGGTCGGTGAAAACCCACTTCAGTTGCTCGCGGACCTTCGCATCGCGAAGATCCTCCAGTTTGAACTCGTGACTTTGCGAAACGGTATTGGTCCAGTTCGTCTGAATGCGAAACTGGTTCATGTCGGAAACCACCAAAAGCGGGGGGTTCTCGAGCGCGAGTGCATACTGCTGGAGCTGCGCGAATGCAGCGGTCAGGTCTTTGCGCTTGCCCTTGTACTCCCAGCCGAAATGATCACGCTTCCAGACATCCGCCCAACCTTCGCCACCGGTCGTCTTGGTTGCTCCGCGCTCGAAAGCGTACCACTCGCCTTTCGGATCCGCGTCGCTTGGGGTCGGCTCCCCTAGAAGGCGGCATAGGTCGATGAAGTGGGACTGCGCAGCCGCACGCTCCGTAAGTTCGGCGTTTCGCCACTTCGTTATGAATTGGTCTGGTGTCAACTCGGCTGCCCCCCGCAACAGTTCATCTTATTGCACCTACATCTTGTAGTCGCAACCAAAACGAGCCGGAGATATGTCCCGGAGAAGCCGCTCGAAGGCGCAGCTATGTTTCGACCTTGTCGCAAGGTGCTCGAGCTGCGGTGGACTAAGGCTGGGGACTTCCAATTGATCGCCTAAGAGCCGGGCGAAGGGGAAGAGCTGCTCGACCGGCTCGCGAACGTGTTCTGAGCCAATAGCTGCTGCCCAATTCGCCGGATCAGATGAAGCTGGGTCCGGTGCGATGCTGTCTATCGCCCCGCTTTCTTTTTGTCTCAACGGGGGTCGCCAGCGACGCGAGATGGTGCACGAATTTACTTCGGTCAGCTACACTCGCCCAGTTCACAAGCTCCGCTCCCTGATGAGCAGCCGCCTCTAAAGACGGCATAGCTACCCGCTCGAGGGAGGCGGATGCTTCGTACACCAGACGTGCGCTTGTACCTTCGCCAAACTTCATGCGAGCACGCTCAAGGACGAGAGCTGCCACTCCGATTTCAGAGACCGCCTTGCGGAAGGTGCTCTCGTCTCCCGACGCGTCGACGGTTTCAACAACGTGATACGCGCCATTCTTTAGTACCAGATCAGCAGTCAGGCCTTCGGCGACTTCGTATTGCGAGACAATTCGATGGGACGAGAGATCCTCGTGCCTCTTGGCCAGCACCTTCTCGTCGCGGAAGATGCGCTTCATCTGGGTGAGCAGCTTCGAGCGCTTTTCCTTCGATCGCAGCGGCGCTGGCTCTGCGTCGACCAGAGCCTTCAAAATTGCTGCGACACGCGTTTCGTAAGACGAAGCCCCCTCAGCCTCGAAAACGCCGAACTTCGACAGCGTCAGCGGTCCGAGCTTCGACAAGAATTTCAGGCGATCGCTAAACTCCGCTCCGCCGTCTCGGAGCTTTTGGTCGAGCGTGGACATACCTTCGAGGGCGCGCTGCACGTCGTCGGGATCGATCGCTGCTGAAATGGCTCGCACCTTCTCAAGTCGCCTGCCGACGCGAATGTCCAAGCGATCTTCATTGAAGATCACCACTCCGACGTTTAAGCGCTCCCCGCGATCCTCTTCGGTCGCGAGCTGAACCACCGAAAATTTATAGGAGGGAGCCATCACTCAAGCCCTTCCGAACACCATCTATCCGCGACCGTCGCACAACGCTTGTCCATACGTCCATAAATTCCGCTCGAAGCGGCGCCGACAGCCAGTCTGGCGGCATCTGGTTGATAATCCCCTCAACCGACACAGGTCCCAACGCTGCTAAGGCGTCGAGCACGGAATTCGCAGCTACTGGGTCGAAACCATGAAGTTGCCTGAGCAGCCCACCGCACAATCGCGTGTTGCACGCCGGTGGAGGGTAGCCATTCCAGGGCCAGTGCCAGAAGAGCGCGCGGCTGAAATCGAAGGTGTACAGCCGCCGAACGCCGTTGTCGTTGACGGAAAGGTAGTTGTCGAGGTGCCGGTCGTCGTTAAACAGCACCAGGTCGAGCGCATAGATTTTCGACAGCAGTGAGCCGAGCCCCGGCAGGTTCTGACCGACATTTCCTATGGATGGCGAGGTCAGAAACGCCTGCGTTTCGATCCGGCTGGCGACACTCGGAACGCGCCGCGATCCGAACACCACCTCTCCGGAGAGCATTTCCATTGTCACCGCGCCTGGCGACGTGACACCGACAGCCTCCGCGATGTGCGTCGAAATCCACTCGCTCGCGCGCACCGGCCGGCCGTGCGCATCGCCCTTCACATAGTACCGAAACCCGTCATCGGCTTCGACGCTACCCAGGCTGTCCGCGCTCTGGTCTGCGGGCGGGTACTGGATGACGGCTCGGCGGTGGAAGAATTGGAGCTGGTTCATGCGGTGCCGACAAGGTGCCTACATGACCCGAGACCGTCTGCGCGCCACCCGAGCCTCCCAGTCCATCCTATTGATTTTATTCTTAAAAATGGTCGGAGCGAGAGGATTTGAACCTCCGACCCCTAGTCTCCCAGACTAGTGCGCTAACCGGGCTGCGCCACGCTCCGAATGCCGTTCCATTAGCTAGGATCGCCGCTTTGTGCAAGGCGCCCGCACCAAATTGGTGTCGGCTCAAATTCCCGGAACTGCCCGCAAAGCCGGCCGAGCGGCCCTACCCGTCCTTCAGCGCCTGATCCAGCATCTCACGGCAGGCAACGAGGTCGGCGAGCGCCCGCCCTAGCCGCTCCCGGTCCAGCGCGCTGGGGCCGGCCGGCGCGGCGGCAGTGCCGCCCTTGCGGAAGGTGGTGAGGATGTCCTCGTCGTCGATCTCGGCGAAGCGGAAGTCGATGCCCTCCTCTTCGTCGCCCTGGTAATCGTCATCGTCGCTGTCGGTGACGCCCTTGATCGGCGCCTCGTCGTCGGGCTCCATCAAGCTCGCGCCGATGGCGTCCTCGATGGCCCCGAACGAGACCGCGGCGGCGCTGTCGGCGAGGCCCTGCACCGATTTGACGCCGTGCTCTTTCAGGATCCGCTGCACCCCGCGGATGGTGTAGCCCTCCCCGTAGAGCAGGCGGCGGATGCCCTTGAGCAGGTCGACGTCGTCGGGGCGGTAGTAGCGGCGGCCGCCGCTGCGCTTCATCGGCTTGATCTGGGAGAACCGCGTCTCCCAGAACCGCAGCACGTGCTGCGGAATGTCGAGTTCCTGCGCTACTTCGCTGATGGTTCGGAACGCATCCGGCGCCTTGTCCAAATGCCAATCCTTTCCGAAAGGCGGTTACGCCTCGGGTTGAGCCTTGCTGGCGTCGCCGTTGGTGCGGTGCTGGGCGTTGATCCGCTGCTTCAGGATCGCCGACGGCTTGAACACCATCACGCGGCGCGGCGAGATCGGCACCTCGGTGCCGGTCTTCGGATTACGGCCGATACGCTGACCCTTCTTGCGCACCATGAAGGAGCCGAACGAGGACAATTTCACCGTCTCGCCCTTCTCAAGGCAGTCGGTGATCTCCTTGAGCACGAGTTCCACGAAGGCGGACGATTCCGTGCGCGACAGGCCCACCTTCTGGTAGACGGCTTCGCACAGATCGACACGCGTTACGGTTTTGCTTTGATCGGTCATCGCCCTGCCCCACATCACGGCGAACAATTGTTGTCTGAAATTAGGAGCTTACGATACAACGGTCAACAGCGCTCATCAATGCAGACGCATCGATAATCGCGCTGATTCCGGCAAAATTTTATCGACTGTTGCTACCAGCGCACGAGCGCGGAGCCCCAGGTGAAGCCGCCGCCCATGGCCTCCAGGAGAACCAGGTCGCCCTTCTTGATGCGGCCGTCCCTGCGTGCCACCGACAGCGCCAAGGGAATCGAAGCCGCCGAGGTGTTGCCGTGGCGGTCCACTGTCAGCACCACCTTCTCCGGCGCGATGTGCAGCTTGTGGGCGGAAGCGTCGATGATTCGCTTGTTGGCCTGGTGCGGCACGAACCAGTCGATGCTGTCGGCGTTGAGCCCGGTCGCCTGGAAGGCATCGACGATCACGTCCGTGATCATGCCGACCGCATGCTTGAAGACCTCACGGCCCTCCATGCGCAGATGGCCGACGGTCTGTGTCGAGGACGGCCCGCCGTCGACGAACAGCTTTGCCTTGTGGCGGCCGTCGGAGCGCAGATGCGTGGTCACGATGCCGCGGTCGGTCGCCGCATTGCCCGGCTGCTCCTGCGCCTCCAGCACGACAGCGCCGGCGCCGTCGCCGAACAGCACGCAGGTGCCGCGGTCGTTCCAGTCGAGGATGCGCGAGAAGGTCTCGGCGCCGATCACCAGCGCGCGCTTATAGGCGCCGGTGCGCAGGAAATTGTCGGCGGTGGCGAGCGCGAACACGAAGCCGGAGCAGACCGCCTGGAGGTCGAACGCCGCGCCATGGTTGATGCCGAGCCCGTGCTGCACGGCGACCGCGGTTGCGGGGAACGTATTGTCCGGCGTCGAGGTCGCCAGCACGATCAGCTCGATCGATTGCGCGTCCACGCCTGCATCGCTCAGCGCAGCCTGCGCCGCCCGCAGCGCCAAGTGCGAGGTGAACTCGCCCTCAGCCGCGATGTGCCGTTCACGGATGCCGGTGCGCTGTACGATCCACTCGTCGGAGGTGTCGATGCGCGCCGCCAATTGGGCGTTGGTCACCACCTGCTCCGGCAGATAAGAGCCGCAGCCGAGCACGACCGAACGAATTTTCGTCACGAAACAGCCTCCTGCGCGGCCTGCACGGAACTGAGTGCACCACCCTCGCGGTTGAGCATCTGATTGATCTTGTTCAGGAGATCGTAGTGAGCCATCTCATAGCCAACATCGATCGCATAGGCAAAGCCTTCGGCGCTGATTCCGCCATGGCTCTTGACCACTAGTCCCTTCAGACCCAGGAACACGCCGCCATTCGACTTGTTTGGGTCCATCTTGTCGCGCAGGGCCTGAAAAGCGCTGCGCGCAAACAGATAGCCGAGCTTGGACAGCCAGCTCCGCTGCATCTCGTTACGGAGTAATTCCGCCATCTGCCGTGCGGTTCCCTCGGCGGCCTTGAGCGCGATGTTGCCGCTAAAACCTTCGGTCACGATGACGTCGGCCAGCCCCTTGCCGATGCCGTCGCCCTCCACGAAGCCGATATAGTCGAGCTCCGGCAGGTTCCTCGCACGCAGGATCTCGCTGGCCTCGCGGATCTCCTCATGGCCCTTGATCTCCTCGGCGCCGATGTTGAGCAGCCCGACCGTGGGCCGCGTCTTGTCGAACAGCACGCTCGCCATGGCCGCGCCCATGAGCGCGAGCGACACCAAATGGTGGGCGTCGCCGCCGATGGTCGCACCGAGGTCAAGCACGACGGACTGGCCACGCTTGGTCGGCCATATTCCGGTGATCGCCGGGCGGTCGATGCCCGGCAGCATGCGTAGGTGGAAACGCGCCATCGCCATCAGCGCGCCGGTGTTGCCGGCGGAGATCGCAACATCCGCCTCGCCCTTTTTCACGGCATCGATCGCGAGCCACATCGAGGAGGTTTTGCGGCCGCGCCGCAACGCCTGGCTCGGCTTGTCCTCCATGCTGACCGCGACGTCGGTATGGATGATCTTCGAGGCGGCCTTGAGCGCGGGGTGCTTTTCGAGCTCGGGCTCGATCTTGGCGCTGTCCCCGACCAGCAGGAATTCGCTATCGCGGTGCCTGCCAAGCGAGATGGCAGCGCCGGGAATGACCACGGCGGGGCCGACATCGCCTCCCATGGCGTCCAGCGCGATGCGAATCTTGCTTAGCATGAAAGTCCTGGAACCTGGTCTCGTGCGGTCTTGAGCTAGTGGGGCCGCAAATGGGTTCGCCACGGACATGGCGATTGGCCGAGCGCCACGCCGCACCCGGACGGGCCGCGACAATAGCGTTTTGTACCCCCGAAACAACCTCTTGCCCCCAGCCTTTTGCATTCAGGACGATCCGCGAGCGGACCGACAAATCAGGCCGGAAACGCATTGAAATCAAACGGATGAAACCGTTCTTCAAACCATCGCAGCAAACGGCTTGTGCCCGGTCCGAAGCGGTCCCGCCGCAAATGCCGAGCTATTTGCCCTTTTTCTTGTCCTGCAGGGCCTTCAGGGCTGCGAAGGGATGGTCCTCGGGATCGAGGGCGGTGACGTCCGCCTCGAACACGGCCCCCTCCTTGCGCGGGTAGGGATCGATCGCCAGAAACAGCGCGTCAGTGGCGAGACGGCCGAGGTCGATGATGCCATTGACGATCGCCTCCGGCGGGTCGGCGACCGCAGGCAGCGCCTCGTCGTCCCGCCCCTCTTCGATCAGGTCGGCCAGCCGGCGCGCCTCGGCTTCGGGGGCGAACATCATGTCCACCTCCTCCTCGATCTCGCTCTCGATTGGATCGAGCGTGACGACGCAGGTCTGGCCGATCCGGCCGCGGACCAGCCCCGTGACCTGGATCCGCCCGCCGCTTTTCGGCACGACATCGAAGCTGGCATGGGCGGACAGGATCTCCCGCAGGCCTGCGAGCTCGGCCATGGCCTGCCGTTCGGCCGCCGAGGCCTCGAGTACGCGATGCAGGCCGGTGTCGGGGACCTGCGCCACGATGACGGGCGCCCGCCAGGGATCGGGCTCGGATCCGGTCGTCGGTCGGCTCATGGCGTGACATCCTCTGGGAGGGCCGGGGGAAACTTGAAGGACGCGCGCAAGAGCGCGGCCTCGTCGGTCCGGCCGAGATCGGCTTCCGTGTCCCGAGCATAAGCCGCGAGCCTCTTCGCCTGATCCATGCCGGTCCCGTTCAAGATATTCTTGCAGATCGACGATGCCAGCGCCTCGCCGCCGCCCTCCATGGCCTGATCATAGGCCTGGACGCGGCCATAGAAGGCCTCGCCAAAAGCCCGCATCCGCTTCGGTACGGTCTGGTCCCCCACCCCCATCTCGCGCAGATTGTCGTCCATGTCCTCGCAGAACCGATCGAACAGCGCCTGCGACAGCTCGGTGGCGCCCTGGACCGTCCGCAGGCGGCGCAGCAGCAGCCAAAGATGCAGCAGCAACAGGTCGAAACGCCCGTTAACCGTATCCGGCACGCCCAAGTCACGGTAAAATATGGGTTCTCGCGCCTGCGTCACGATCATGCCATAGATGGCCTCGATGGTGCCCCGCGGGGCTAGCCGGGGTTTCCTGAAGTGATTGAACGGCCAAAGCATTGTGGTTTCCGCAAGCGGGCGCGCGCGTGTTGCATTCAGAGCCTCCGCCCGGTACTTCAGCGCCTCGTGCGACGCAAGGGGACGGAATCAGTTCCGCAATGACGATAACGAACCAGACCAGCCAGCGCGCACGTCAGCGGCGCGGCCTTTACGCACGCTGGCGCGGCCTGCGCATGCTCGCGGCCGCGACCCTGGTCGGCGCGGCGCTTGCGGGTTGCACCGGCGAGCAGTTCCAGAAGGGCTACATCCTGCCGCCTGGGGCACTGGAGCAGATTCCGATTGGCGCGAGCCAGGACCAGGTGCTGATCGTGATGGGCACGCCCTCCACCGTCGCGACCCTGGACGGCGAGGTGTTCTACTACATCTCCCAGCGCTCCGAGCGCCCCGTCGCCTTCATGAACCAGAAGGTGGTCGACCAACGCGTGATCGCGATCTATTTCGACAAGAACCGGCGCGTGCGCCGGCTGGCGAATTACGGCCTTCAGGACGGCAAGATCTTCGACTTCATCAGCCGCACCACGGCGACGTCGGGTCAGGAGATGAGCTACCTCGCCCCGCTATTCAAGCTGCTCAGCTTTAACTGAGCCCTTAGAGCGTTTTCGAGCCAAGTGGATACCGGTTCGCGTAAAGAAAACGCGTGAAACAAGAATCTGGAACCCGTTCCGATTGCACCGGAATCGGCTCGAGCCTGCGGCGTCGTGCCGTTTCGTGCGACTTGCCGTCGCGCGTCGGGTTCCCTACGCTCGCTGCAAAACGAGAAGCAGGGAGTGGATTCGTGCCCAAGACTTTTTTGTCCCGTCGTGGTGTGCTCGCTGGCGCTGCCGGCCTCTCGGCCGCAGCAATCCTGCCGCGATCGAGCCTGGCCGACTGGAAGCCCACCGAGAACGTTCGCCTCGTCGTGCCGGCGGCGGCTGGCGGCTCGACCGACGTCATGGGCCGGCTCCTGGCCGCGCATCTGCAGACTGCCTGGGGCCAGTCGGCGGTCGTGGAGAACCGCTCGGGCGGTGGCGGCACTATTGGTACAGCCGAGGTGGTCCGCGCCAAGCCCGATGGTCACACCATCCTGATCGGCAATCCGGGGCCGAACGCGATCGCCTACAGCATTTTCAAGAACCTCACCTACAAGCCGGACCAGCTCCAGCCGGTCTCCAACATGATCCGGATTCCGAACATCGTCTCGGCGCATCCGAAGACCGGCATCAAGTCGATTCCCGAGCTGATCGCGTACCTGAAGGCCAATCCGGACAAGCTCAGCTACGCCTCCTCAGGCGTCGGCCAGAGCCCTCACCTCACCGGCGCCTGGTTCCTCCAGCTCACCGGGTTGAAGATGACCCACATCCCATTCCGCGGCGCGGGCCCCGCACTCCAGGCCGCGCTCGCGGGCGACATCCAGATCCTGTTCGACAATCTCTATCCGAGCCTGCCGCAGGTGCAGAACGGCACGCTCAACGGCCTCTGCGTCACCACGACCGAGCGCAGCGAGCTCGCGCCCAATCTGCCGACCATGCGCGAGAGCGCGCCGGAGCTGGCGAACTTCGACGTCTCCTCCTGGTTCGCCGTCTTCCTGCCGAAGGGCGTCCCTGCGCCCGTGCTCGAAGCGCTCAATCTCCAAGTGAAGGCGATGCTGGAGCGCGACGACATCAAGAAGCAGATCGCCGCCATGGGGGCCCGCGCCGACTACGGCACGCCGCAGCAATTCGCCGTCTTCGTGGATGCCGAGACAAAGAAGTTCGCCGCGATCATCCAGAAGGAAGGCCTGCAAATGGACGTGCAGTAACGCACAGCGTCATTCCGGGGCGGCTCCAACGAGCCGAACCCGGAACCTCGAGATTCCGGGTTCGGTCCTGCGGACCGCCCCGGAATGACAATGAGAAAGAAAACCCCGCGGCTCGCGCCGCGGGGTTTTGTCTCGTTCCACTTCCGCCGCTCAATGCGCCAAGATCGCCAGCAGCAGCAAGGCCACGATGTTCGTGATCTTGATCATCGGGTTCACCGCGGGGCCGGCCGTATCCTTGTAGGGATCGCCGACAGTGTCGCCGGTCACCGCCGACTTGTGGGCATCACTGCCCTTGCCGCCGAAATGGCCGTCCTCGATGTACTTCTTGGCGTTGTCCCAGGCGCCGCCGCCCGAGGTCATGGAGATCGCGACGAACAGGCCCGTCACGATTACGCCGAGCAGCATCGCGCCCACCGCCGAGAACGCCGCCGACTTGCCGGCCGCACCTCCGCCCGCGATCGCGTAGATCAGGAAGTAGACGACGATGGGCGACAGCACCGGCAGCAGCGAGGGGATGATCATCTCCTTGATCGCCGCTTTCGTGAGCAGATCCACCGCCTTGCCGTAGTCCGGCTTGTCGGTGCCCTGCATGATGCCGGGCTTCTCGCGGAACTGCCGGCGCACCTCTTCCACGATCGCGCCGGCCGCACGGCCGACGGCCGTCATGCCCATCGCGCCGAACAGATACGGCAAGAGGCCGCCGAACAACAGGCCCACCACCACGTAGGGATTGTTGAGCGAGAAGTCCGGATTGACGCCGGCGAAGTAGGGATGGCGCGCGGAGTCGGCAACGAAGAACTTGAGGTCCTGGTTGTAGGCCGCGAACAGCACCAGCGCACCGAGACCGGCCGAGCCGATCGCGTAGCCCTTCGTCACCGCCTTGGTGGTGTTGCCGACCGCGTCGAGCGCGTCGGTCGACTTGCGCACCTCCTTCGGCAGGCCCGCCATCTCGGCAATGCCACCGGCATTGTCGGTGACCGGACCGAATGCGTCGAGCGCGACGATCATGCCGGCCAGCGCCAGCATGGTGGCGGTCGCGATCGCGATGCCGAACAGCCCGGCGAGGCTGTAGGTGACCAGGATGCCCGCGATGATGACGATCGCGGGCAGCGCGGTCGCTTCCATCGAGACGGCGAGGCCCTGGATCACGTTGGTGCCGTGGCCGGTCACCGAGGCCTGGGCGATCGACTTCACCGGTCGATAATCGGTGCCGGTGTAGTATTCGGTGATCCAGATGATCAGCGCCGTGACGACGAGGCCGACCACGCCGCATTCGAACAGAGCCATGCCGGTGTAGTCGACGCCGTCGAGCTTGCCGAAGCCGATCAAGTAGTAGATCACCAGCGCGATGCCTATCAGGGACAGGATGCCGGTCGCGATCAGGCCCTTGTAGAGCGCGCCCATGATCGACTGGCTTGGCCCGAGCTTGACGAAGAAGGTGCCGATGATCGAGGTGATGATGCAGATGCCGCCGATCGCGAGCGGCAGCGTCATCATGTTGGCGAGGATCGGCGTCTTTGCGAAGAAGATCGCCGCCAAGACCATGGTGGCGACCGCGGTCACCGCATAGGTCTCGAACAGGTCGGCGGCCATGCCGGCGCAGTCACCGACATTGTCGCCGACATTGTCGGCGATCGTGGCGGGGTTGCGCGGGTCATCCTCGGGGATGCCGGCCTCGACCTTGCCGACGAGGTCGCCGCCGACGTCGGCCCCCTTGGTGAAGATACCGCCGCCAAGACGAGCGAAGATCGAGATCAGCGAGGCGCCGAAGCCGAGCGCCACCAGAGCGTCGACGACGACACGGCTGTCAGGCGCGAGCTTCAGCGAGTGGACCAGGAAGGCGAAATAGAGGGTCACGCCCAGCAGGGCGAGACCGGCGACCAGAAGGCCAGTGATGGCGCCCGCCTTGAAGGCGAGCTCCAGGCCGCCGGCGAGCGAGGTCGTCGCGGCCTGGGCAGTGCGCACATTGGCGCGGACCGAGACGTTCATGCCAATGAAGCCGGCCGCCCCCGACAGGATGGCGCCGATGGCAAAACCGATCGCGACATAAACCCCAAGGAAATAGGCAAGCAGCACGAAGATGACGATGCCGACGAGACCGATCGTGGTGTACTGGCGCCGCAGATACGCCTGTGCACCTTCGCGCACCGCTCCTGCGATCTCCTGCATGCGCGGCGACCCCGCATCCGCGCTCAACACCGAAGACGTCGCCCAAATCGCGTAGACGACGGAAAGCACTCCGCAGAGTACTATCAACCATAATGCTGTCATGTGATTTTTTGCCTCAGATCCTTGATGTACCCCCGGCGCCTTTTGTTCTCCGTCGTGCGGTGCGGCGCCTTGATTTTGAACAAAGCCGCCCTTGCCCGAAGGGGCGGCCCCAGTCGGTTGCGAGCTTGCCAAAATCAAATTGAGGGTGCAACGCCGGATAAGGCCGAAACAGCCGATCTCGGCAGGTATTTAGGCCAGGCCCTGAGCGTCTGGCGCCGGCTTGGAGCGATTCCTAGAAATGGCTGTACGAAAGGCGCTTCAAAGTCAATTCCTGCCCCTGCCCATCAAGGAAGCGCGGCGGCTCTTGGCCCGCAACAATCGTGCCGATCGCCGTGACGGCAAGGCCAGCCGCCCGCCCCGAGGCGATCAGCGCATCGCTTTGCGCCGGCGGCGCGGTGCACAGCACCTCGTAATCGTCGCCACCGGCCAGTAGCGTCTGGATGCCAACGGCCATCCGCGCGACCAGGCCAGCTGCCGCAGCCGATAGCGGTACGTTCGCCACGTCGACGGTGGCCGAGACACCGGACGCTGCGCAAAGTTTGGCGAGATCGCCCGCAAGCCCGTCGGAGACATCCATCGCGGCGGTTGCGTGATCGCGCACGGCCTGCGCCAGCGCGTTGCGCGGCCGCGGCACGCGATAGCGCGAGACCAGAAAATCCCGTGCGGCGGGATCGGATGTCAGCGCGCCGGCCGCAGCGCCGCCGGTGAGCACGTCGAGGCCGAGCGCGGCATCGCCGATCGTTCCCGTCACCAGAATGCGCTCGCCCGGCCGCGCGCCGATGCGACCGACCATTCGTCCTTGCGGGACGCGGCCGAAGGCGGTGATCGAGATCATCTGCGGCCCCGGCGTCGACACCGTGTCGCCGCCGAGCAGCGGGCACGCGAAGCTCTTGGCGTCCTCGCCGAGCGCATCCGCAAACGGCCGCAGCCAGGCATCCTCCCTGTTGCGCAATGCCAGCGTCAGCACGAATCCGGCTGGGACCGCGCCCTTGGCCGCGAGATCGGACAGGTTCACCCGCAGCGCCTTGCGCGCGATGGTGTCAGGGGGATCAATGGCAAGATAATGCACGCCCTCCACCACCGCGTCGGTGGTGACGACGATGTCCTCGCCAGCCGATCTCAGGATCGCGGCATCGTCGACCAGTCCGAACGCGCCGGGATCGATCGCCAGCGGCTTGAAATAACGCGCGATAAGGGAGTCTTCGCCAGAGAGATTTTGCGTGTCTGCCATCGGCGCCAGCCTCACCCCTCTCTGTCATCGCCCGGGAAAAGCGCGAAGCGCGTCATCAAAAAAGCCACCGGGCGATCCGGTATTCCAGAGACGGTCGGGCGACATCGATAGGCCGCGGCGTACTGGATTCGCCGGTGATGACGCCGGTATATGGGGCAATCATATCGCATCACTTCACCACCCCAGGGTATCGCTACCCACGCCCGAACTCGTCACCGCGAAACTGGCGGCCGATCTGGTCGAGGACTGCGTTGACCATGCCGGTCTCCTCGCGGTCGACGAAAGCGTTGGCGACGTCGACATATTCGGAGACCACGACGCGGCCCGGGACGTCCTTGCGGTGCTGGAGCTCATAGGCCCCGGCCCGCAGCACTGCACGCAGGATCGCCTCGATCCGCTTCAGGGGCCAGCCCTTCGACAGCGCCTCGTCGATCAGCGGATCGAGCTTCTTCTGGTCGCGCACGACGCCGGAGACGACGTCGCGGAAGAAGGCGGCCTCCGCCGGAAGGTACGTATCGCCCTCGACCTCGTTGCCGAGCCAGTGGCTCTCGAACTCCGCAAAAATGTCGTTGATGCCCGCACCGGCGATGTCCATCTGGTAGAGCGCCTGGACGGCGGCGAGCCGCGCCGCGCCGCGGCGGTTCGCCTTCTTCTCCGGAGCACCCGCCGGCTTTTTGTTGTTGTCGGCCATGGCTCAGGCCTGCGCCAGACGGCGTTTGATGCGCAGCATCGCAAGCGCGGCACGTGCGGCATCGCCGCCTTTGTTGAGCTCGCTGGCGCGTGCCCGCGCCCAGGCCTGCGCTTCGGTGTTGACGGTGAGAATGCCGTTGCCGAGCGGCAGCTTTCGCGCCACGGCAAGATCCATCAGCGCGCGCGAGGATTCCTGCGAGACGATCTCGAAATGAATGGTGTCGCCGCGGATGACGCAGCCGAGCGCGATCACTGCGTCATAGGGCTTGCCGTTCGCCGCAGCCGCGTCGACCGCGATGGCGACCGCCGCCGGAATTTCCAGCGCGCCGGGAACCGTGATGACGTCATGCGTCAGGCCGGCCGCCTTCAGCTCGGCGATTGCGCCGTGGAGAAGCGCGTCCTGGAGATCGTCATAGAACCGCGCTTCGACAATCAGCGCGCGGGCGCCGGAAATGTCGGTCTGGTCTTTCAGGGGTGCGCGCCGCGCGTCTGCCATCGTTCAATCCGTTTCGAAAGGGTCGGCGCTATGTAGTCGCCGGAAGCAGGTAAGCCAAGTTCTAAAGACATGGTCATTCCCGGGCGGCTCGAAGAGCCGAACCCGGAATCTCGAGATTCCGGGTTCGATGCTAACGCATCGCCCCGGAATGACGGCTACGCCGTCATTTCCGTCAGCCGCGCCGCGTAGCGAGCCATCAGATCGACCTCGATATTGACCTCGTCCCCCGCTTTCCAGCCGCCGATCGTCGTCACCGTCAGCGTGTGCGGGATGATAAGCACCGAAAAGGTCACGTCCTTCACTGTATTGACGGTCAGCGAGACTCCGTCGAGCGTGATCGAGCCCTTGGTGGCGATGAAGCGCGCCAGCTCGCGCGTCGTCGAGAGCTCGAACCTCGCCATCTCGGGCAGGTCCTCGCGGCTGAGCAGCGTCGCGACACCGTCGGCATGGCCGGCGACGATATGACCGCCGAGCTCGTCGCCGATCTTCAGCGCCCGCTCGAGGTTCAGCCGTGTGCCGACCTTCCAGTGTTTTGCGGTCGTCAGCGCCAGCGTCTCGGCGGCGGCATCGACGTCGAACCACGTCTTGCCCGCCTGAACGCCGGAGGCGACCACGGTGAGGCAGACGCCGTTGCAGGCGATCGAGGCGCCATCGGCGATGGTGGCGCGATCATAATTGCAGGCGATGCGCAGACGGTGCAGCTGCCCCTGCGCCGTCGGCGTGAAACTGACGATCTCGCCGATATCGGTGACAATGCCAGTGAACATTACGAGCGCTCGTAAACGGTGAGAGTATCCTTGTCGAATGTCTCGCTAGCATGAACCTTGTAGGCCCGCGACTGCGTGATTTTCGACAGGGGCAATGCATCGAGCGCATCGACGCCGCCAGAGCCCACCTCTTCCGTGCCGCGGAACAGCCAGATTTCGTCGGCGAGGTCGGCCGCGACGAAGGACGCGGCGACACGGCTGCCGCCTTCGACCATCAGCCGCGTGATGCCTTTCTCAGCCAGCGCATGCAGCACGGCCGTGAGATCGAGTCCTGATGCACCGACCGACGGCACACGCAACATTTGCGCACCGGCCGCGCCAAGCCGTGTGGCGGCTGCGGCTTCGGCGAGTTCAGAACTCACCACCCAGAGCGGTGTTTCTCGCGCAGTGCGGACAAGCTTGCTCGCGCCGGGAATGCGCAGGCTCTGATCGAGCACGACCCGCACCGGCGAGCGCGCCCCCATGCCCGGCAGGCGGCAGGTGAGCATCGGATCGTCCGCCAGCACCGTGCCGATGCCGACCAGGATGGCATCGCTCTGAGCGCGCAAGAGGTGCACGCGATTGCGCACCGCCTCGCCGGTGATCGCGACCGGCTTGCCGCCGGCCGCACCGATCTTGTCGTCAGGCGAGACCGCAAGCTTCAGGATCACGTGCGGACGCTTGTCCCGGATGCGACGGAAATGCCCGGCGTGATCGAACGCAGCCTCTGCCGCGCAGAGACCGACGTCCACCGTTATGCCGGCTGCCCGCAAGCGCGCATGACCCTGGCCGCCGACTTCAGGATTGGGATCCTCGATCGCCGCCACGACCCGCGCGATCCCGGCGGCGATCACCGCATCGGCGCAAGGCGGCGACTTGCCGAAATGCGAGCACGGCTCCAGTGTGACGTAAAGCGTGGCGCCGAGCGCCGCTTCGCCTGCCCGCCGCAAGGCTTCGGGCTCGCCATGCGGCCGCCCGCCAGGCTGTGTCCAGCCGCGACCGACGATCACGCCGTCCTTGACGATGACCGCGCCCACGGCCGGATTAGGCCAGGTGCGGCCCTGCCCGCGGCGCCCAAGCGCCAGCGCAAGCTGCATGAAGCGGAGATCCGCATCCTTGGCCTCACGGGCCTTCTGCGCGAACTGATCTTCCAGGATGCGGAAGATCATTTGCGGATCGCGGCGAGCCGCGCTTCCTCCTCACCGGAGAGCTCGCCGAGCACGTCGGCGAAATCCTTGGCCTCGCGGAAATTGCGGTAGACGGAAGCAAAGCGCACATAGGCGACGTCGTCGAGCGTGCGCAGATGCTCCATCACGGTCTCGCCGATCACCTCGGAGGAGATCTCCGCCTCGCCGCCGGTCTCGAGCTCGCGCACGATGGTGGAGACCATCTTCTCCACCCGTTCCGGCTCGACCTGCCGCTTGCGCAGTGAGATCTGCACCGAGCGCATCAGCTTGTCGCGGTCGAACGGCACGCGGCGGCCGTTGCGCTTGATCACTGTGAGCTCGCGCAGCTGCACGCGCTCGAAGGTGGTGAAGCGGAAATTGCAGGCGACGCACACGCGCCGCCTGCGGATGACGGACGAATCCTCGGTCGGACGCGAGTCCTTTACCTGCGTATCGAGACTGTTGCAGTTCGGGCAGCGCATCCGTGTACCTTGACCTTACTGGTAGATCGGGAACCGGTCGGTGAGCGCCTTGACCCGTTCCTTGATCGCCGCTTCCACGAGCGGCGCCTTGCCGTCGTCGGATTGTGCGATCGCGTTGAGCACTTCGGCGATCATGCCGCCGACCTGCTGGAATTCGGCGACACCGAAACCGCGGGTGGTCGCGGCCGGAGTGCCGAGGCGGAGGCCGGAGGTGACGAACGGCTTTTCGGGATCGAACGGAATGCCGTTCTTGTTGCAGGTGATGGCGGCGCGGACCAGCGCCTTCTCCGAGACGTTGCCCTTCAGGCCCTTCGGCCTGAGGTCAACGAGCATCAGATGGTTGTCGGTGCCGCCCGAGACAATATCGAACCCATGGCTCTTCATCGCCTCGGCCAGCGCCTTGGCATTCTCGACGACGTTCTTGGCGTAGACCTTGAAGTCCGGACGCAGCGCTTCGCCGAAGGCGACCGCCTTCGCCGCGATCACATGCATCAGGGGACCTCCCTGCAGGCCCGGGAAAATCGCCCCGTTTAGCTTCTTGGTCAGCGTCTCGTCGTTCCAGAGCATCAGGCCGCCACGCGGACCGCGCAGCGATTTGTGCGTCGTGGTGGTGGTGACGTGGGCATAGGGCACCGGCGAGGCGTGCACGCCGCCGGCGACGAGGCCGGCGAAGTGAGCCATGTCGACCAGCAGATACGCGCCGACACTATCGGCGATCTCGCGGAAACGCTTGAAGTCCCAGGCGCGAGAATAGGCCGAGCCGCCCGCGACGATCAGCTTCGGCTTGACCTCTTCGGCCTGCTTGGCGACCGCGTCCATGTCGATGATCTGGTCCTCGCGGCGCACGGTGTAGTGCGCGGCCTTGAACCACTTGCCGCTCATGTTGACGGGCGAGCCGTGGGTGAGATGGCCGCCGGCCGCAAGATCAAGTCCCATGAAGGTGTCGCCCGGCTGGAGCAGCGCCAGGAACACCGCCTGATTCATCTGGCTGCCAGAGTTCGGTTGCACGTTGGCAAAGTTGGCGCCGAACAGCTTCTTGGCGCGATCGATCGCAAGGTTTTCGGCGACGTCGACCCACTCACAACCGCCGTAGTAGCGCGCGCCCGGATAGCCTTCCGCATATTTGTTGGTCATCACCGAACCCTGCGCTTCCAGCACGGCCCGGCTGACGATGTTCTCGGAGGCGATCAGCTCGACCTCATGGCGCTGCCGGCCCAGCTCGCCCTTGATGGCGGCGGCGATGTCCGGGTCGGCCTGCTCGAGCGAGGCGGTGAAAAACGAATCGGGCGCGGAAGCGGTTTTGGCTGAGGTCATCTTGCGAATATCTCCACCGCCGCAGCCTGTTGGCGGGCTACGGGCGGGTCTGGTGTGGCGGTCGGAAGCAATGCGCGATCTACCACATTGCCCGCTCCCGGCCAAGCATTTGCGGGTCGGGCCTGAGATTTGTGCAAGATATGGTGGGGATTGGAGGTTTTCGGCATTGGAGCGGTTTCATAGAACCGCTCCTCCGCGAATGTCCGGACAGGACCACTTTGGACCGCACGTCGCGCCAACGGCCGGCGGCCGCAGCCGGCGTCGTTTTAGAGCCCGGTATACCCCGCTTTCACGGGGTCCACGCTGCCGTCGAGCTGCCGCAGATAAGTCAGGCCGCAGACCGTCAAGCGGTGCGGGTCCTTCTCGCCGGCCTCCATCAAAGTATTGAGATAGTTCGTGACCTTGGCCCGTGCCTCCTCGCTTGCCGCCGCGGTGCGGTTGGCGAGCAGGTCATAGGTCTGCATGATGCGGTCGATGGCGGCTTCCATGGCACCCTCTGGTTCTCTCGAATTTTGGGAGTTTTGATCAGGCAACCGCTCGAGCCTCGGACTGCATCTCAAACCTGGTGATCGCCTTGTTGGCGAGCCTGATCTTGTTGAATTCGCCCTGCTGGAGCAGCTTGACGATGATCCCGAGCAGGCGCTCGTCGGTGACGAGGGAATCTGGGATCGCGCCGGAGCGGCGAAGGTAGTTGGCGGCAATGGCGTAGGCTTCGCTCACAAGTTCCACGTTCAGCGCCTGAAGCCCACGCTCGACCAGCATCGACGTTTCTCCGATCCGAAGGAGATAAGCGCCGAGCCCGGAACTGGTTCCTCACGGCGAGACATTTTCTTCGCAGCGCAAAAAGTAAAGCGCACCGGTCCGGACGAATCCGGGCCGGCGCTCTGGGGAAGTTGAGGCACGTTCGGGCGGTTTGCCGGTCTTGTTTGGGGCCGGCTTGGCCTTAATCCCTTGGAACTCAGAGCCGATACAGGATCTGGTCGGTCCAGAACCGCTCGAGGCGGTGCAGCGACTTGTTGAGGGTCGAGAACTCCTCGCCCGAGATGCCGCCGACCTGCTCCACCGTCTTGACGTGCTTCTGGTAGAGCGCATCGACTATGCGGCGGACTTCCTGGCCCTGCGGGGTCAGGCGGATGCGCACCGAGCGGCGATCAACGCGCGACCGCTGATGATCGAGGAAACCGAGCTCGACGAGCTTCTTCAGATTGTAGGAGACGTTGGAGCCGAGATAGTAACCGCGCGTGCGCAGCTCGCCCGCGGTCAGCTCCTTGTCACCGATGTTGTAGAGCAAGAGCGCCTGGACCGAGTTGATGTCCGCACGGCCGCGGCGATCGAACTCGTCCTTGATCACGTCGAGGAGCCGGCGATGCAGCCGCTCCACCAGAGTCAAAGCTTCCAGATAGAGCGACTGCACCGAACCCTGCTGGCCGGAGACGCGCTCTGCGGTATCTGCCGCAGTTGCGACGGCTTTCATCATGACACTTCCCCTGTTGTCGTTTTTATCGACACTTATTCGACGAAACTTGTGTCCCGCCTGATAGGTGCAACTTAAGGGGCTCGTTTGAAGAACGGCTTAAATAAGAGAATAAAGAGATCATGAATTTAAGACAGTGAATTGCGGATTAAGCCTGTACTACAAGCACTTTTCGCAACACTCTGTTGACCCTCGCAAGGTCCTGTTCACCCTCCGTCCGCCCCCTTGTCGCATTCCAGCACAGCGGCGCCCCGTTTCGAAACGCGGGCGTAACAGCTGTGGCGGAACAATGCTGGTCAACGAAAACTTACCGCAAATTTTAGGCAACCAACGGTCAACCAAGTGCAACATCTCTTGTCCCGACAAGCGCCGCGAAGCAGGGCGCAGAGCCGGGACTCAGATGCCATAATCGGGACCGTAAAAAGATGCGGCGCGGCTCTACAAGCATTACGCCGCAAATGCAGCGCGCTGCATTGCGCCCGGGCACGAGAGCATTTCCGCGAAACGCGCTACGGCGGTCGTTCCCGCGCAGCCATCCAGGCGAGCGCGAGATAGGCGGCGAGCATGAACGCTTCGACACCGACCACGACCAGGCTGCCGCCGTAGATGCCGGGAAACATCAGCTCGATCACCGCCATCGACACCACGGTCGTCAGCCACACCACAGCGCCCCAGGGCGTCGCCAGCCAGAGACCAACTGCTGCGACGAGCTCGATCACGGCGAAGTAGACGGTTGCGGCCTGCCAGGCCATCGCCTGGTTCTCGAAGGCCTCGTCGTCGCCGCCGACGAAACCCGTCACTTGCGCCCAGTGATAGAGACCCTTCAGGATCGAGAGCAGCGCCATCACACGCAGGAACAGCACGAGCCGGCGCGTCCAGACATTGTCATCGGACGCAGAGCGCTCCGACGAGATCGCCGCCACCGACATCGCGCTATCCCTGGCGCTGTCTCTGGCATTGTCCCGGGCGCTGTCGCGGGCCGCATCGCGTGTGGAAATCTCGGACATGGCCCCCTTCTGGCTGCTTCGCCTCGCAAAATCAATCGGCTGCCATCCCTTGCGGCAGGTCAAGCCGCGGTGACGGGAACCATGCGAGCTGGTATAAGAATAATTCCAGCCGGAGGAAGAGTGATGGCGATCAAATACGGACGTCCGATCGAACTGCGCGAGGTTTCGCGCCGGGATGGCGCTAGCGCCTCCCCTGCCCTCGATCTGACCGTCCGCCCGCGCCGCAACCGCAAGGCCGAGTGGGCCCGGCGCATGGTGCGCGAGAATGCCATCACCACGGATGATCTGATCTGGCCGCTGTTCCTGATCGACGGCAGCGACAAGCGCGAGCCCGTCGCCTCCATGCCCGGCGTCGACCGCCTCAGCGTCGACCAGGCGGTGCGCGAGGCCGAGCGCGCCATGAAGCTCACCATCCCCTGTATCGCGCTGTTTCCCTATACCGACCCGTCCTTACGCGACGAGGAAGGATCGGAAGCGACCAACCCGAACAATCTGGTCTGCCAAACTGTGCGCGCGATCAAGAAGGAGTTTCCGGAGATCGGCATTCTCTGCGACGTCGCGCTCGATCCCTTCACCAGTCACGGTCATGACGGCCTGATCTCCGACGGCAAGATCTTGAACGACGAGACGGTCGCGGTGCTGGTGCGCCAGGCCCTGGTGCAGGCCGAAGCCGGCTGCGACATCATCGCGCCGTCGGACATGATGGACGGCCGCGTCGCCGCGATCCGCGAGGGGCTCGACTGCTCAGGCCTGCTCGACGTGCAGATCATGGCCTATGCGGCCAAATACGCTTCCGCCTTCTATGGCCCGTTCCGCGACGCCATCGGCTCGGCCAAGACACTCACCGGCGACAAGCGCACCTACCAGATGGACAGCGCCAATAGCGACGAAGCACTGCGCGAGGTCGAGCTCGACATCGCCGAGGGCGCCGACATGGTGATGGTGAAGCCCGGCATGCCTTATCTGGACGTGGTCCGCCGTGTGAAGGATACTTTTGCGATGCCGACCTTCGCCTACCAGGTCTCCGGCGAATACGCGATGATCGCGGCCGCGGCCAATAACGGCTGGCTCGACGGCGAGCGCGCGATGATGGAAAGCCTGCTCGCCTTCAAGCGCGCCGGCGCCGACGGTGTGCTGAGCTACTTTGCGCCGAAGGTCGCGGAGAAGCTGCGGGCGCAGGGGTCATAAACGCCCACCGCCTCTTTGATGTCGTCCCGGCGAAGGCCGGCCACCTGTCCTGGTCTTGGCCAGGACGACGGAAGCGTCGCGCCAGCGCGGCCTCCGCGCCGCTCCGCCGCCGAATTGCCGGAATATTTTCGCTTGTTGATCCCAGCGCGCCCTTGGCATGCGAACGGCCTGTTCCCATGTCCTGCCACGGGGGTTCGCTGGGAGAACGGACATGTCGGACTCGGGCAATTCAGGCGCCTGGCGCAACGACAGCGGCGTGCAGCCGCACGCCTACGATCCCTATCTGCATCCGGAGCTGTTCCGCGGTGTTGCGACGCGGCGGGTGTTCGCCTTCCTGGTCGACATGGTCGTGATCTCGGTGCCGGTGATCCTCGGCTATATCTTCATCGCCTTGTTCGGTGTGGTCACGCTCGGCATCGGCTGGGCGCTGTTCTGGATCGCCTGGCCGGCCTCGGTGGTCTGGGCCATCGTCTATTACGGCGCCAGCATCGGCGGCCCTTCCTCCGCGACAGTGGGCATGCGCCTGATGGATCTGGAACTGCGCACCTGGTACGGCGCGCCCGGCTACTTCGTGCTCGGCGCCACCCATGCGGTGCTGTTCTGGGTGACCGTCTCGTTCCTGTCGCCCTTCGTGGTGCTGGTCGGCCTGTTCAACGGCCGCCGTCGCCTGCTGCATGATTTCGTCTTGGGAACGGTCGTGATCAACAATTCGGTCCGCGTACCCGCGCCCCAGGCCGCAAGGACGTCCTGATCAAGGACCTATCAACCCGGATCTTCTAAGCTGACTGATCTGATCTGCCGAGCAGGCCAATTGACCCGGAGCTTCCGTAGCGCGATGCTGACACACAGTTCGGAGGCCCACGACGTCCCTTGACCCAGCACTCGCGCGATACCCCGCAATTTTACCTCACGGCGCCCTCCCCGTGCCCCTATCTGCCGGGCCGGCATGAGCGCAAGGTGTTTACGCACCTCGTGGGTGAGCGCGCCGGTGACCTCAACGATCTCCTGACCCATGGCGGGTTCCGCCGCAGCCAGTCGATTGCGTACCGTCCCGCCTGCGACCAGTGCCGCGCCTGCGTCTCGGTGCGGGTCGTCGCCAACGAGTTCCGGCCGTCCCGCAACTTCAGGAAAGTGCTGGCGCGCAACGCCGACATCATCGGCGAGCAGCGCAGCGCCGTTCCCACCTCCGAGCAATATTCGATATTCCGCGCCTATCTCGATGCCCGCCATCGCCATGGCGGCATGGCCGACATGACCGTGCTCGACTACGCCATGATGGTCGAGGACAGCCATGTCGAGACCCGCATCATCGAGTACCGCAAGCGCGGCCCCGACAGCGGCCTCACCGGCCGCGGCGAGGAACTGATCGCGGTGGCGCTGACCGACGTGCTCAGCGACGGGCTGTCGATGGTCTATTCGTTCTTCGAGCCGAGCCAGGTCAGCCGCTCGATGGGCACCTTCATGATCCTCGACCACATCGCCCGCGCGCGCCGGCAAGGGCTGCCCTACGTCTATCTCGGCTACTGGATCGAGGGCTCGAAGAAGATGGACTACAAGGCCCGCTTCCTGCCGCAGCAGCGCCTCGCGCCCTCAGGCTGGCTACGCGTCGACGCGCAGGGGGATGTGGCATCCGAGCCGCAGGATTAATTTAGCCGACGCGCACTGGTGTCATGCCCGCGAATGCGAGGCATCCAGTGCGCCGCGGCTTCTCCGTTCGATCGCAGGCTTCACCGAGTACGGGTCGCGCGGTCAAGCCAGGCGACGACAGCTGTGCATTCGGCGGACACTCACCCGAACAGCGTATCCGCCAGCAGCTTCACGTTCAAAACAACGATTACGCCTGCGACGATCCACGCGATCGCGGCGACTGACATCGGAATCGCGAACTTCCCCATCTTGCGGCGGTCGGAGACGAAGCGAACCAGCGGGATGACGGCGAATGGCAGTTGCATCGACAGCACGACCTGGCTGAACACCAGCAAATCGGCCGTGCCGCGCTCGCCATAGATCGCGGTGACGACGATCACGGGAATGATGGCAATGCCGCGCGTGAGCAGGCGGCGCGCCCAGCTCGGCAGACGCAGATCGAGAAAGCCTTCCATCACGATCTGGCCGGCGAGCGTCGCCGTAACCGTTGAATTGAGGCCGGAGGCGAGCAGCGCCACCGCGAACAGCGTCGAGGCGATGCCGAGACCGAGCAGCGGCGATAGCAGTTCAAAAGCCTGGCCGATCTCGGCGACGTCGGAATGGCCGCTTCTGTGGAAGGTCGCAGCAGCGACGATAAGGATGGCGGCATTGATGAACAGCGCCAGCATCAGGGCGATGGTCGAGTCCGTCGTCGCCCATTTGATCGCCTCGCGCCGGCCAGCGTCATTGCGCTCATAGGCGCGCGTCTGCACGATCGAGGAGTGCAGGTAGAGATTATGCGGCATCACGGTTGCGCCGATGATGCCGATCGCGATGTAGAGCATCTCGGAATTGGTGAAGATCTCGGTCTTCGGCACAAAGCCACGCAGCACCTCCGCGACCGGCGGCGCCGCAGCCACGATCTGGACCGCGAAGCAGACCGCGATGACGCCAAGCAGCGCGATCACGAACGCTTCGAGGAAACGGAAGCCGCGATTCATCAGGAGCAGCAGCAGGAAAGCGTCGAGCGCGGCGAGCAGCGCGCCGCCGATCAGGGGAATGCCGAACAGCAGCTTCAGCGCGATCGCGGTGCCGATGACTTCGGCGAGGTCGCACGCGATGATCGCCGCCTCGCAGGCAAGCCAGAGCAGGAAGTTCACCACGGGCGAATAGGTCGCGCGGCAGGCCTGCGCGAGGTCGCGGTCGGTGACGATGCCGAGCCGCGCTGCCAGCGACTGCAGCAGGATCGCCATCAAATTCGAGAGCAGGATGACCGAGAGCAGCGTGTAGCCGAACTTCGATCCGCCGGCGAGGTCGGTCGCCCAGTTGCCGGGATCCATGTAGCCGACCGAGACGAGATAGCCCGGACCGACGAACGCCAGCAGCCGCCGCCACCAGCGGCCGGCGGCCGGAATGGCAATTGTGGAATTGACCTCGGCGAGGCTCTTGGTGGTGGGCGCATCGGTGCGCCAGCCGGCGGCGTCTTGGCTCAAGTCTCGGGTCAGATGGGGTGATTGGGCATCCATGCCGGCAGAATACCCAACTTGCTTCTTATTGCAACTCATTTGCAACTGCATCTAGCCGCACCGGTTCTCAGCACAGACCCGTGGCCCTTGTCGGGAAGCGGGTGGGTTCGGCGGTTCTCGCGGGCGAACATGGGCGCAAATTCGCCTTTTGCAGGATATGAGCCATGTCAACGCCCCCGCGCCTCCCTGACACCTTCAACCGCCTCGCCTGGTCGAACCTCGCGGCGCAATCGGCCGAGCAGATCGCACTGGCCGCAGCGCCCATCGTCGCGGTGCTGACGCTGGGTGTCGCCGAAGGCCAGACCGGCCTGCTGCAGACCGCCCTCACCCTGCCCTTCGTCCTGTTCGCCATTCCTGCCGGCGTGCTCGCCGACCGCATCTCCCGCCGTTGGCTAATGGCGGGAGCCGAGGCGGTGCGGGCCGCCGCACTCGCGGCCATCGTCCTCCTGCTGGCGCTGGGGACGCTCGATTTGCCGCTGCTGGCGCTGCTCGGTTTTGCCGCGGTGTGCGGCACCGTCGTCTATAGTGTGGCGGCACCGGCGCTGGTGCCCTCGCTAGTGAGTTCGGACCTGCTGCCGGCGGCGAATGCGCGGATCGAGCTCGCGCGCACCATCGCGTTTGCGAGCGGACCTGCGCTCGGCGGCGTGCTCGTGGGCTGGTGGGGCGCAAGCCCGGCCTTCGGCTTTGCGGCTGCGCTGTCGGCTATCGCCGTGGTGCTGCTTGCCGGCATCTACGAGCCCGCGCGGGCAGCATCTCCGCGGCGCCATCCGTTCCAGGATATCCGCGAAGGCGCGGCCTTCGTGTTTCACCATCCGCTGCTGCGGCCGGTGTTCATCACCCAATTCATCTTCAACACCGGATGGTTCTTGCAGATCGCGGTGTTCGTGCCATACGCGGTGCGCCATCTCGGCCTGACCGCCGCCGGCGTCGGCACCGTGCTGACGATGTACGGCGTCGGCATGGTAATCGGCGCGCTGGTCGCCACCCGCGTGATGCAGCGCGTCGCGTTCGGCACCGTCGTCGGCCTCGGCCCCGTCACGGGCTTCGTCGCAGCATTGGTGATGGCGCTGACGGTGCTGGTCCCCTCGCCCTGGCTTGCGGCCTTGAGCTTCTTCCTGCTCGGCGTCGGACCGATCCTGTGGGTGATCTCGACCACGACGCTGCGCCAATCGGTGACGCCGCCGCGCCTTCTGGGGCGCGTCTCCGCCATCAACATCATGAGCTACGGCGCCCGCCCGCTCGGCTCGGCGCTGGGCGCAATCGTCGGCGGGTTCTGGAGCGCGGAGGCCTGCCTCTATCTCGCAGCGGCAGTGTTCGGCGTACAGGCCCTGGTGATCCTGCTGTCACCGGCGGTGGCGCTCGACCGGCAGCCGGACATGGTGAGGGACGAAGTGGTGGCGGGGTGCTGAAGTCCGGTCATTCCGGGGCGATGCGAGCATCGAGCCCGGAATGACTGGTGAAATCACCTAGCCCGCCAGATACCGCTCGTAGCTCCCCGTCACCGGCTCGCTGACATCGACGTCGGGATCGAGCGTGTAGAGATCCTGCGCGCGGCCGATGCCGCGCAGCGCGTAACGGCCGGTGGAGACGAGATAGCGGCGGCCGGCGGTGTCGAGGCCCTTGTAAAATTCCGAGGACGCCAGCAGTTCGCGATCGACCGAGCGGCTCATCGAGGCGATGCGACTGACTTCGTTGACGGTCGGTCCGACCACCGTGAAGTCGAGCCGGTCCTCGCTCCCGATATTGCCGTAGAAGACCTCCCCGACATGCAGACCGATATAGGCCGACGTGGTGGGACGACCGTCGGCCGCGCGGCGTGCGTTCAGCGCCGCGACGTTCTTGCGAAACAGATGCTCCGCCCGTAGCGCGGCGCGGCGCGCCGCCGCCATGTCCTCGCCGGTGAACATTGCAAGCACGCCGTCGCCGATCAGCTTCAGCACGTCGCCGCCCGCATCGTGGATCGGGTCGATCACGGCTTGCGCATAGTCGTTGAGGAACGGAATGATCTCGTCGGGACCGATGCTCTCGCTGATCCCGGTCGAGCCACGCAAGTCCGAATACCAGAGCACGGCGTTGATGCGCTCGGTGACGCCGCGCGAGATACGTCCACGCAGCACCTGCTCGGAGGCGTCCCGGCCGAGATAGACGCGGCCGAGCGTGCGGGCGATGTCGACCTGCTGTGCCGATTTGATCGCGAGCCCCAGCACCGGCACCAGATCGCGCAGGGCTTCGAGCTCGGGTTCGGAGAACCCGCTGTCACGACGCGTGGTCCAGCAGGAATAGAGGCAATCCATCAGGCCGAGCGCGCCGTTCTCGCCGAAGCGATGCACGAAGGCGAGATAGTGCTTGTGCCCCTTCTCGGCGAGCTCGCCGATCTGCGAGAAATCCAGCGACGGCGCGTCGGCGAGATCGATCACCATCTCGTCGTGGCCGTGCTCGAGCATGTGGAAGAAGACCGAGCGGCGCCAGCTCTTGGCTGCATCGCCTTCGGCAGTCGAGCCGTATTCGAACGCATCGCTCTCGTTGCTCGGCCGGTCGCTCCAGCGAAAGCCGCGCCCTTCATAAATCGGATGCAGCGTGTCGATGACGACGAGCCCGCGCGATAGTTCCAGCCCCTCGGCGCGGCAGCGCTCGCAGAAGCCACGCAGCAGTTCCGGTTCGGGCAGGCTGGTAAGGCCCTGGCCGGCGATCCAGTTCATCAATTCGAGGCGCGAGGTCAATTGCATGCGCCATTATGGCGTGCATTCGTGACGAGCGAAAGGCGCGAGCCACGCGCGGGCCGTGCGCAAGGCTCCCATCCCTTGCAGATCGAATATGTCGCAGGGGCGGTTGACGTGTTCGCCGCGCGCGCGGCAGATGCCCACAATGACGAGCTTGTCGGCAAGAATCGGAGCCACGCGCAGATGAGCCGGCGCCAGCTTCCGATCATCCTGGCGCTCGGCGCCACGCAGACCCTGGCCTGGGCTTCCAGCTATTATCTGCCGGCGCTGCTCGCCGATCCCATGGCGCACGACCTCGGCATTTCCTCCAACTGGATTTTTGCCGCGTTCTCGGCTTCGCTCGTGATCGCGGCGCTGCTCGGCCCGCGCATCGGGCGGCAGATCGATCTCGTCGGCGGACGGCAGGTGCTTTCGGCCTCGAACCTGACCATCGCCGCCGGCCTCGTCCTCCTCGGCCTCTCGCACTCGGTGGCGGTGATGGCGATCGCCTGGCTCGTGCTCGGCGTCGGCATGGCGATGGGCCTCTATGACGCCGCCTTCGCCGCTCTGGGGCGCATCTACGGCACCGAGGCGCGCAGGCCCATCACCGGCATCACGCTGATGGCGGGCTTCGCCTCCACGGTCGGCTGGCCGCTCACCGCCTGGGGTCTGTCCCATATCGGCTGGCGCGAGACCTGCTTTGCCTGGGCGGCTGCCAATATCCTGATCGGCCTGCCCCTCAACTTCTTCATGCTGCCGGTGATCAGGGGTGCGAGGCAGACGGCGGCGACCGCCGAGAAGCCGCATTTGCCGCTCGACCGCACCATGATCCTGCTGGCCTTCATCTTCGCCGCGGTCTGGACCGTCACCGGCGCGATGGCCGCGCATTTCCCCCGCATCCTGGAGACGACGGGCGCAACACCCGTCGAAGCCATCGCGGCCGGCGCGCTGATCGGCCCGGCCCAGGTCGGCGCGCGCATGCTCGAGGCGGGCTTCCTCAGCCGTTTCCATCCGCTGTGGTCGACGCGGCTCGCCTGCCTCACCCATCCGATCGGCGCGGTGGTCGTCGCGATCTTCGGCGGCGCTGCGGCGAGCGCGTTTGCGCTGTTCCACGGCTCCGGCAACGGTATCCTGACGATCGCGCGCGGCACGCTGCCGCTCGCGATTTTCGGACCAAAGGACTTTGGTTACCGTCTCGGCATCATCGGCGCACCGGCGCGGATGGCGCAGGCGGTGGCGCCGCTCGCCTTCGGT
Source organism: Bradyrhizobium sp. 164 (assembly GCF_023073715.1). Classification (GTDB taxonomy): domain Bacteria; phylum Pseudomonadota; class Alphaproteobacteria; order Rhizobiales; family Xanthobacteraceae; genus Bradyrhizobium. The sequence continues at coordinate 202,183 of NZ_JADPKA010000029.1, read as the reverse complement.
CTGCTGATCGACATCATGGGGGCCAAGGTGCTGATCGTCTCCTCCGCGCTCAGCCTGTCGGCGTTGGCGGCGTTGTTCCTGATCCGTGCCGGGCCGCGCCCGGATTGACCGCCCGGCCCCTTTCGCGCACAAGCGGGCCATGAGCGAAGACCCCGGCCCGCCACGCACGTTCAAAGGCCTCCTGCGCTGGGCGACCACGGCGCCCCAGGCCTGGGGCGTCTATCTCCTCGCCGTCCTGCTGGTCTGGCTGCTCTCGTTCTATGCCGGCACGCTGAAGCCGAAGAAGACGCCGGAAGCGAGTCCGCCCACGGTGACCGTCCCGCGGAGCTAGGCGGGCTTCGTCTCGCTGGTCGCGATCCAGATCCCGGCGAACACCGCAACCAATCCGACAAGCAGATGAGCCGTAATCGGCTCGCCGATGAGGAGCGCAGCAAGCAGAGCGGCGGCGATCGGATTGATCGTCATCGTGTTGGCGACGCGAGTCGGCGTTGCCCGCTCCAGCGCCATGACCCAGAGGATGAAGGCGAGTGCGCCGCCGCCAATGCCGAGATAGATGCCGGCAATCCACTGCGCCGTGGTGAAGTGCTCGAGCGCCGCAAAGCTGCCTCTCACCAGACCCGCCAGTACCAGCACGACGGCACCCGCACCCATGCCCACGGTGAGAAAGCCGAGCGCGCTCGAGCGCTGCATCAACGGACGCGACAATACGTTGTAGAACGCCATGCAGAACACGGCTGCAGTCATGATCAATTCGCCGCGCCAGGCCCCTGGCGGACTGTGCGCCAGGCCGGTAGCCAGCGCTGCCGCCACGCCGAGCACGGCGATGCCGACACCGATGATCTTCCGCACCGTCAGCCGCTCGACGCCAAGGAGCGCCCCCACCACCATCGTGTGAAGCGGCAGCGTCGCGAGCGCAAGACTGGCGCGGGCAGCGGTCGTGTAGGACACCGCGATGTTGTAGAGGATGAAGAACAGACCGAAGAAGCAGATGCCGAGCAGCGCCACGGTCGGCCAATCGGACCGCTGCGGCCAACGCACGCCAAGCAGCAGCGCGCATGGCACGAGGCAGAGAAAGCCGATCCCCCAGCGCAGGATCGCGAGCATGATCGGATCGGCGCCGCCCACGAGATAGCGGGTAATAGCCGCCGCCGTGCCACCGAGGCTGCTCGACGCCAGCGCGATCGCAACCCCGGCCCATTCGCCCACCGCTGTCTCCTGTCGCGGAGCTTTTGGCGGGCCTAGCACGAAGCTGCTGCCATCGTCGTGGCAGCAGCTTCTTCACACGCCCAGCGCTTCCGGTCCGATGCGATCGGAACGGAAGCTCTGGATGCTTGTTTTGACGCGTTTTCTTGGCGCGAACCGGTGCCCACTTCGCTCGAAAACGCTCTACTCGTAAAACTCGGGCGCCATCTTCTGGCTGTCGCGCTGGGCCTTGTCGTGGTTGATCCAGAGCTGCGCTTTTTCCCTGGCGAGCGTGTCGGCAATCTTCTGCATCGAGGCCGCGCTCTGGTCCTTGTTGACGTTCATGCTCGGCACGCGGCGGTTGTCCCAATTGTCCTTGAAGTGGACGGCATCGCCCGACAGGATCACCGCGCCGGTTTTTGGCAGTTTCACCAGCAGCGACTGGTGTCCCGGCGTATGGCCGGGCGTGGATAGAATGGTCACGCTGCCGTCGCCGAACACGTCCTTGTCGCCTGCGAGCAGCTCGACCGGATGCGACGGCTTGAAGCGCGGCGCGTTGTTGGGCCCGGGCCAGTCATATTCGGCCTTCTGCACGTAGAGCATGGCCTGCGGAAACAGCTCGACATTGCCGGTATGATCGGGATGCGTGTGCGAGACGGCCACCACTTTGACGTCGTCGGGCTTCAGCCCGAGCTGTTCGAGCTGGGCGGCAAGCGTCTTCGGCCGGCGCCAAGTGACGGCTTTGGGATCGGCGGGCGCGAGTCCATTCGGCATCGCGGCGACGGAATCGGCAATGCCGGTGTCCCACAGGAACCAGCCCTTGGCGTGCTTGATGAGATAGCAGCTGTCGACGAAGTCCATCGTCTTGCCTTCGTTGAGGCCAGGCGTCCAGCGGGAGATGTCGCCGGCGGTGCCCTCGCCGCAATTGAGCACGTAGAGCTTTTCGACCCCGGTCTTCTCCGATTGCGCCAGCGCCGAAGGGCCGGGCAGAGCGAGTGCAGCGATGGCGAGCGCGAGCTTGATCCTGGGCATCATTGTTGTTCCTCCCGTACAGGGCGAAGACCGAGGATCAACCCCGGCCCGTTCGCGCAATTCCCGTCAAGCAAATCAATGCGGGCAGGTCTCGACCTCGACCGTGACGTGGCTGAGGCCCTTTAGCCCCGCGAGCCGCCGCTTGTAGACGGCCGGCTGCTTCGGCTGGTCCGACACCACCGAGAGCAGCACGGCACAATGGCCGGGCCCCACCTGCCACAGATGCAAATCGGTGACGCGGTCGTCGCCAACTTCCATCCGCGCCCGGATCACCCGCTCCAGCTTCTCGTCGGCGCGCACGTCGAGCAGCACCGCCCCCGATGACTTGATCAGGCCGAACGCCCAGCTCGCGATCACGGCGCTGCCGATCAGCCCGACGGCTGGATCGGCCCAGACCCAGCCCGAATACATCGCGACGGCGAGTGCTGCGATCGCCAGCACCGAGGTCGCTGCGTCCGCCATGACGTGCACATAGGCGGCACGAAGATTGTTGTCGTGATGATGATGGTGATGGCCATGATCATCCTGGTCGTGGTCATGATCGTCGTGATGATCATGGGCGTGGCTGTGGCCGTGATGATGATCGTGGTTGCCGCGCAAGAGCCACGCGCTCGCGAGATTGACGCACAGGCCGAGCGCGGCGACCGCGATCGCCTCGCCATAGACGATCGGCACCGGCGTGATCAGCCGCAGCACGCTCTCATAGGCGATCTCGATCGCGATCAGGCCGAGGATGATCGCGCTGGAGAAGGCGGCGAGATCGCCGAACTTGCCGGTGCCGAAGGTGAAATGCGCATTTTTCAGGTGCCGGCGCGCAAAACGATAGGCAAAGGCGGCGATGCCGAGCGCCGCCGCATGCGTGCCCATGTGCCAGCCGTCGGCCAGCAGCGCCATCGACCCGAACAGCGAGCCGGCGACGACCTCGCCGACCATCATGACCAGCGTCAGGACGACCACGAGCCAGGTACGCCGCTCGTTCTCGTCGTGCTTGTCGCCAAGAAAGGCGTGGTCATGGGTCCATTGTTCGATGGAGTGGGAATGCATCGAATTCTCCAGAAGATTCAGGTCTGTCGGCCTGCAGTATAGACCGCCGAGGCGCGATTTTCTAAGGCCCAATCGTGCCGCGGATTGACAGTCCTGCTTAGTTTCGCTGTAATCGGCGCCATGGGGATTTGAGCGATCTCCCCACGAGGCGACACGCCCAAGCATCGCGTCCCGTTCGTTTCTTGCGAGGACGCATCATGTCTACTTTCACGACCATCTCATCTGACAAATTGGCACGGCTGGTCGGCACCGCGAACAGCCCGGCCCTCATCGATGTGCGCACCGAGGAGGATTTTGCCGTCGACCGGCGGCTGATCCCAGGCTCCATTAAGCTCAGTCACGACAAGGTGACGGACTGGGGCGGCGACTTCGCCGGCCGCCGGGCCATCGTCTCCTGCCTGCGCGGTGAAAAGCTCGCGCAGGGCGCGGCGGCGTGGCTGCGCCAGCTCGGCGTCGAGGCTGAGACGCTGGAGGGCGGCTTCGAGGGCTGGAAAGCGGCAAACCTGCCGCTGCTCGACACGCGCAAGCTGCCGCCGCGCGATGCCAGAGGGCGCACTGTCTGGGTCACGCGGGCCCGGCCGAAGGTCGACCGCATCGCCTGCCCCTGGCTGATCCGCCGCTTTGTCGATCCCAATGCGGTGTTCCTGTATGTGGCACCGTCCGAGGTGATCGGCGTCGGGGAGCGGTTCAATGCAGCTCCCTTCGACATTGAGAACGTGTTCTGGAGCCACCGCGGCGAGCTCTGCACCTTCGACGTCATGATCGAGGAATTCGGGATCGCCTCGCCACCCCTGCTCCGGCTGGCGACGCTGGTGCGCGGCGCCGACACCGCGCGGCCTGATCTCGCGCCAGAAGCGCCGGGCCTGCTCGCGGCCTCGCTCGGACTATCGCGCATGTATGACGACGACCTCGCGCAGCTCGAGGCCGGCATGCTGCTCTACGACGCCTTCTACCGCTGGTGCCGCGACGCCACCACCGAGACCCACAACTGGCCGACCAACAAGGTGAAGGCGTAATGGATATCCGCAACGTTCAAGCAGGAGCTGACGCCGGTCACGGGGTCAGCTTCAATGAGGCCTTTCGTGTCTGGCTCCGCGTCGCCTGCCTGAGCTTTGGCGGGCCCGCGGGCCAGATCGCGGTGATGCATCGTATTCTGGTCGAGGAGAAGAAGTGGATCTCTGAAGCCCGTTTCCTGCATGCGCTGAATTACTGCATGCTGCTGCCGGGACCGGAAGCACAGCAGCTCGCGACCTATGTGGGCTGGCTGATGCATCGCACCGCCGGCGGGCTGATGGCGGGCGGGCTGTTCATCCTGCCCGGCATCATCGCCATCATGGGCCTGAGTTACGTCTACGCCGCCTACGGCAATGTCAGCTTCGTCGAGGCGCTGTTTTTCGGACTGAAGGCCGCCGTGCTCGCCATCGTGGTCGAGGCCGTGGTCCGCGTCGGCAAGCGCGCGCTGAAGAACCGCATCATGATCGCGCTCGCGGCCGCGGCCTTCGTCGCCATCTTCTTCTTCGCGGTCCCCTTCCCGATCATCATCATCGCCGCCGGCATCATCGGCTATGCCGGCGCGCGCGCTGGCCGTCCGGAATTCGCACCGGCTGGTCACGGCCACGGCGGCAGCGGCGCCGCGATCGACAGCATGCTCGGCGAAGCTGTGCCTGAGCACGTGCGGCCCAATACGGCGCGCGCGATCCGCGTCGGCGCGCTGTGGCTGGCGCTCTGGCTGATACCGGTGATCGGGTTGTTGCTCGCTCTTGGGCAAGACAATGTGTTCAGCCAGATCGCACTGTTCTTCTCGAAAATGTCGCTGGTCACCTTCGGCGGCGCCTACGCCGTGCTGGCCTACGTCGCACAGCAGGCGGTCGAGCATTATCACTGGCTCAAGCCGCATGAGATGCTGGACGGCCTCGGCATGGCCGAGACCACGCCGGGCCCGCTGATCATGGTGCTCCAGTTCGTCGGCTTCATGGCCGCCTACCGCGACCCGAGCGGCCTGTCGCCAATGCTGGCGGCAACGCTTGGCGGCTTGCTCGCGACCTGGGTCACCTTCACGCCCTGCTTCCTCTGGATCTTTCTCGGCGCGCCCTATATCGAGCGCCTGCGCGGCAACACGGGACTGGCCGGCGCGCTCGGTGCGATCACCGCCGCGGTTGTCGGCGTGATCCTCAACCTCTCGATCTGGTTCGCGCTGCACACGCTGTTCCGCGCCACGGTGCCGGTGACCGCCTTCCCGTTCGACTTCGACATGCCGGTGCTGACGAGCGTCGACGTGCCGGCGCTGGTGCTGTCGATTGCAGCGGCCACCGCGATCTTCCGGTTCAAGCTCGGCATGCTCACAGTTCTCGCCGGCAGTTGTGCCGCGGGCGTGGCGATGCGGTTAGCGGGGGTAATTTAGGGCCTGCACCCACGAGTCCGTCGCGCCCGACTTGCCATCGGAAGGCGACGTTGAAGGCGACAGCGCTACATGGCGGTCTTGCCCAAAATGGCGAATTACACCGTGACCAGCGCAGGGATTTCCGGCCTACGTACTGTGCGCCGGCGCTCTCTCCCATTCGTCAACGTGGTTGACGGTAGTTGCCCGGAATTGCTGTTCCGCGAGCTATTGGATGGAGTCTTCGGGCAACCAGCCATGATCAATATGCCTTCGCAAAACTGGTCGTGGTGGTTGAAGTTCGGCGCATGTGTGACCGGCTGCATCAGCGGTGCCATGGCGCGCGATACGGACTCCCGAGGTGAACGGCGTCATTGAAGTTACCATCGCCTGCACCTCTTCCTTAATGAACCAATGGCCGGCCACAACGCGACCGGCGACGGTGTCGTCATGCCCGCGGGAGCGCAGCCGCGCCGGACGACCGGACTGATAATCTGATCAATCGGGAAAGGCATTATCCAACAGAGGAGTATCCTATGAAGTTGGCTCAAACATCAGCACTAGTCATTTGTCTGCTTGGCGCGCCAGGGATTTCGCTGGCTGCGGATGCCAAGGGGGATGTGGAGAAGGCATACGCCTCTTGGGATGCCGCATTCAACAAGCACGACGCAAAAGCCATCGGCGCTTCCTATGTCGCGACGGCAAAATTGATGCCGCCTACACATCAGGTGGCGTCAGGTCCGGCTGAGATCGAGAGTTTCTTTGCTGGACTGTTCGCGAACGGCGTGACGGGTCACAAGTTGGAGATGATTGACGCCGGCGGAGACGACAAGGTTGTGTTCGGGACAGCCAAGTGGAGTGCCACGGGTAAGGACAAGGAGGGCAAGCCGTCTCCATTGGGTGGTCTGGCGATGCACGTATTCGAACGCCAAGCCGATGGATCGCTCAAATTGAGGCTGCAAACATTCAACTAAAGCGGTCGAAGCTGATCAGTCCGGTGAGGCGGCGGCCTTACCGGACACTCAGAAGGGCTACTTGTCCCGGTGCAAGATATGTCCGGGGTGGGTCGCAAGCCGTCGATGATGACCAAGCGGGACGACTTCCGATTCGCCCTTAGAAGCTGCTGCCGGAACGCGACTTGAACCGACAGGGCTGCGTGGCGGCTAAGGGCCTAGAAGCAGACGCTGCGGACGCGCCGGCAACGCTCAAAGCAGCAGTACCGACGCTAGCGAGGCGCCGAGTAAGCTACACAAACAAATCATGCGTCAGATGGTGCTCAACGCTTGCGTGATCAAGGGCGCTTTGCTCGGCGTGCGAAGGGCCAATCAGGTCCGCATCCTGAATTAGCGCCAGTCCATTTTTTCCGGCATCGTGCAGAGTATATTCCACTGCATCCGGTCCGTGGCCGTTCCCAGAATTCTCTGAAACTCTGACCTCTGCCCTATCATTCTTGAAATGAAAGGAATCTTCGAACTGGGGCGCAGCTGCCGTTGCATTCTGGTCCGGCCCCGCATGCAGAGTTTTAGAACCGCTTATGGGCACCTTGGGCAAGTCAGCCTGCGATTGGCCGGAATTGAAATGGCTACTCTGTACATCGTCCTTGGCGTGCTGATCGGCAGTTGCGGAACCTTCCTCCGAAGCGTCTAAGTCGCGATGCGATTGCCCCCAGTCAGAATCGTGTCCGGTTGAGTCGTGCTTGGCGGGCTGCTTATCGGCTGCTGCCCCGTGTTCCGAAATATGCAAATCACGCTGCGATTGTCCATGATCTGGATCGTCTCCCGGTGGCCCGTCTCCGGCGTGTGGCTTACCGGCTGCTGCTCCCTGTTCCGAAACATGCAAATCACGCTGCGATTGTTCATCATTGGATCCGTCGGCTGCGGTCGCGTGTATTGTGCCGTGTTCGGCATTCCTCGACGCGTCCGTCGCGGCCGCCTGCTCGAAGCCGCTATGATCGATCGGAGCGTCGATGGCGCCGGATCCGACGTGAGGGTTGCCGCCGGCGCCTACGCTATGCTCGCTTGCGGCTGCATCGACGATCTGATGCTCGTCGCTTTTGCCGATGGCATCGCTTCGGCCAGCCTCGAAAACGAATGATTCATGGCGGCCTTCGGGATTAAGCCGGGCTAGGTTCTCCAACTCGTTTAGGGTCGCATCGGCGCTGCCAGGCATATTAAGGGCGCCCAATTCGCTGGTGGCGTTTTCGGCAGCCGACGCAAAGCTATCCCAAAAAGTGAACGCCTGCGCAGGACTGTTAAGGAGTTCGTAAATCGAAACTCCGACCGCCATGAGCATAAACCCGCCAAAGTCACTGATGCTTGACCTTGGAGGGTTGAGTGCCGGCGATGTGATCGTGCTGGCGGCAATATCGGCGCGGGACTCGATGAGCTTGCTGCCCCGCGTCGGGATGTCAGCTCCAGAGTTCTCGGCACGATCGGCTTTACCCACGGCTCTGGCCGTTTTACCCGAAGCCGCGGTCGTTTTTGGGGGGCTGATTTTGATGGTCACGACAGCGCCGGTGTCGTCTGCGGCCATTACCGTGACACTATCGGTAAGCGCATGATGAACTGCGCTCGCGCTCGCGGGCTGAACGTCGTCCAGCGCTGCCCAAATCAGAGCTGCAAGCGCGCCGACCCTGCCGTAAAGGCGCGATAGGGCGAACGTTGCGAGCTCGGTTCGGTTTTTGATCTCAGACTGCGCAGACATGTGATCAACTCGCGCCTTGATCGTGCCTGTGGCGACGTTGAGCTGGCGCGCAATCTCCTTGTTCGACATACCGCAGGCGACCAGACGTAGGATCTTGCGCTCCAGGTCCGTCGACGCTGCAAGTCCATTTTCGCCGCACGCGCCCTTGCCGGGCTTGCGGATAGCCGCCCGATCGGCGGTCGGTGCCACCAGCCTCAGGGACCGGAACAAGGTTTCGGGCTCCTCGCGCATCGGAATCGCAGTGCAGGCGCCCGCCGCGACGGCGTCAGCGATATCGCCTCGCGCAACCGATGCTGTGTAGAATACCAAGCGCGTGGGAAGGTTTTCCGCAGTAACGGCGGCGAGCATTTCAGAAGCCGTCACGTCAGAAAATCCGTCCTCCAAAAGGGCGACATCTGGCGTCAACCTCCGGACTGCTTCGAGGCAAGCCGCTCCATTAGTGCATGACGCAACAATCTCGAAGTCACGCTCCGCCGCAAGTAGCGTCCCAAAACCCTGCAGAACGATCGGACGACGATCTGCTATCAGTAGTCGGATACGAAGCACCTGCTCTACCTCGCCCGGCCTTCCGTCCTAAGTCACCCAGCAGAGGCGAGCTAGATTGAACGGAGTGACACTCAAGAGCAGCCCGGCAACGCACAACAATCCTCTTGGTTCCCGTAGATTAGTACGGCAATCGGATGATGTTCGTGCTTGCAGCCGATCGATGGCCCTCGTAGCCGGCAGAAAGCCCATCGGATAGGAAATCACAGTGTGGGCAGAACGAGATGAGCAAACCGTCCGCTCATGGGATGGTCCGGCTGTGCTCCAGCCCCGCCACTGCGAGAAGGTGGCAAGGGGCGCTCAAGGCAAGGAGCACGCCATGTCTCAGAACCTCAATGCAGCGATCGCAGTGATCGGCATCGGTATTGGCAAGAATTCGTTCCACCTCGTGGGTCATGATCACCGCGCTGCCATCGTGCTGCGCAGAAGTGGTCACGCCTCCCATCCCCAAGGGTATAGGGTGTCAATCCACAGCGACCTGTCGAAACGCTGTCGGCGCCATGGACACGCCGCCAAAGCCAAAAGGCCGGTCATAGACCATGAGCAGGACGAGGCACACAGCGATTGCCGTAGAAAAGATAAACAAGGTCGCCGCCATCGCCGCTCGATTATCGATATGTATCATTGCGATCGTCACGAGGATCAGCATCGTCAAGACAATGATGACTGCCCACTGGATCGGCGCGATCTGAAGCTGGCTGAGCCGAATTCTATCTCGCCGGACTTCAAACGCATGTTCGATCGCGACCAAGGCGCGCTCCTGGGCCAGCTGCTGAGCGGGTTGTGCGGGCGTAAAGGAAAGGACCGCCGCCATCGCGTCAGTCAATCCAGTCGGGATTGCTTGCAAAGTGGCTTCGCCCCTGCCCATCGCTGGCCAATCCTGCGTTTCAATGAAATGAAGGTGGCGCTTGAGGCTATCGCGCAGATTGTTCCGAACATCCGGTGGCAAAGCATCCGCGAGGAGCATGGCCTGTCGGAGAGCACTGGCTTCCTGACCGACATATTCCCCGGCCCGATCGACATTTGTCCATACGCGCGAGGACAGGAAGGCGAGGAGCAGGGCCAGGATAACCGCCAGAGGCGTCAACGTCACAGGCGAGGCCGCCTTCAGCTGCCTCACCACTGCGCGCCGGGACAGGATTGCCGCTGCGCCGAAAGTCGCAATCGCCAACACGTAACAGAAGCCGAATACAAGAAGCATGATGCCGGGAATCGAATGGGACTCAACCCAATGCAACATTGGTCCTCCTGAGCTGGCTACTCCTGTCCTTCTAGAATACGCCCCGAGTCCCCTGACCGGAAGGCCACACCGCACGGGTGCTGCAGGCAAGCGGGCATTCGCGTGGTGCCGAAGGACGACACCGACTAGGATCAGGAATATGGCTTCACCGACAATCGGCGGATGCCGAAGCCGTTAACTGCTGCGCCGCGGCAGTTCGATCCCGATGTCCGGAGGGGTCAGGAGCCCTCGATAATGCTCGAGCGGGGCGACTTCCGCTTTGCCCCTTAGAAGATGCCGTTCAGGAGCACCAGCCCTCAAAACAAAAGCTCGTCACGGCGCACCCGTCGGCCATCACCCGTCGGGCAAAACAGCTGACCACTTCCGCACCCTCGGCTGTCAAGACCCGCTCTGCAAAATATTCATATTTACCGAAATTCGGATTTGTCGTATAAAAAAGCACCCTGGCCCGAGACAAGGGGCGGATCGCGATCGTCACGAACCGCGGGCTGGGCAGCGATGGACGCGACGGCGTCGAGCGTAACAGGCATTGCAGGGCGGCTTCAGCCGTGAGCAATGCCTTCGCGCGAACGACACGACGCCGACAGCGTCTTCGCATGGCTTCGGGGGCGAGCACACGCCACCCCTCGGATTCCCAGCGAAGACGTGCGCGGACGGAGAAGTCGTGTGGTCCTGACGCCCGGGGTCTGTGCGTCAAGTCCTGTGGTGATGTAGCGGCCCGACCGGGCCCGCGCATCAGTCATCTGCATGGCGACGGGGGCAACAGTGCATCGCTCCCCGAGGAGAGCACGAAGGACACCGTTAAAACCATTCGCGCAGGGAAGGCCGGGCGACCGGCATCACCTGTTGTCCACCCCGTGTGCATTTCTATCGCACACGGACTCGGGTGCCGCCGGCGCCTGGCCTTCCCTGCGCCCTTGTCTTTTCCGAGGGCGCGCCGTGAAGCAAAGCTCGGGCGAGATGCGCCGCGAGAACGCGATGGTATGTCTGCTGTTTGAGATGCGAATCGGAGAGCGATGGCCTCGCCACTTGCTCCATTGCGAGCGCAGCGAAGCAATCCAGAGTCTTTCCGCGGCGGGATTCTGGATTGCTTCGCTGCGCTCGCAATGACCATGTGAGACGGCGCTCCCCTCTGGTGCCCCGGACGCAGCGCAGCGCTACTTCAGCGGTGCGCTGCTGAGCCGGGGCGCCCATGTCTCCGAGCGATCCGTGCCGCACGGGTCCCGGCTCTGCGCAGCAACGCGAAAAGCGTTGCAGCGCGTCCGGGACAAGAGAGTGCTACCCAATCGCCCGGCCGAACTTGTTCGACTTCGGAAACCCCTTCGGTGCCAGACGGCCGGCATCGGCGCGGTTACCTTGCCATTCGGCGAGCTCTTTCATCGTTGCCGAGAATTCGCGCCCCGCGGAGTCCTTCCAGGTCAGCCCCGCCTTGGCATCGAATACCGCGACGTCGGAGAGGCCGCCGTCCTTGTATTTCTGCAAGCGCATGCCGCGGCCGCGGGCCATCTCGGGGACTTGGTCAAGCGGGAAAATCAGCATCTTGCGGTTCTCGCCGATGACAGCAACGGTGTCGCCTGTTACCTCGGTGATCGCGCGCGCCTCGTTCGGCATCTCGACGTTGAGGACCTGCTTGCCCTTCTTGGTGGTGCCGACGCAATCGTCCTCGTTGACCACAAAACCCTGGCCTTCGTGGCTCGCGACCAGGAATTTGCGCCCGCCCTTGTTGACGAACAGCGCAACCGGCGCAGCCTCCTGCTCGAGGTCGATGAACAGGCGGATCGGTTCGCCGTGGCCGCGGCCCCCGGGCAGCTTCGCCACATCGAGCGAGTAGAACTTGCCGTTGGTGGCGAACAGCAGCAGCTTCGAGGTCGTCTCCGCAAAGAAGGCGAAACCGAGCTTGTCGTCCTGCTTGAAGGCAAGGCCGGAGAGATCCTCGACATGGCCCTTCATGGTGCGGATCCAGCCCTTGTCAGAGACCACGACCGTCACCGGCTCGCGCTCGACAAAGGCTTCCTCGATCGCGGCGAGATCGTGCTCGGGTGCGTCGGCAAAGGTGGTGCGGCGCTTGCCGAGCGGCGTCTTCGGCCCGAACATGTCGCGGACCTTGCCGACCTGCTCGCCGACCTTTTTCCATTGCTCGGCTTCCGAGGCGAGCACCGCATTGATGCCCTTGAGCTCGGCGCGAAGCTTCTTGTCCTCGGTGCGGATCTCCATCTCCTCGAGCTTGCGCAAACTGCGCAGCCGCATGTTGAGGATGGCTTCAGTCTGCACCTCGGTGAGCTTGAACGCCTTCATCAGCTCGGGCTTCGGCTCATCCTCGGTGCGGATGATCTTGATCACCTTGTCGATGTTCAGATAGGCGATCAGGAGGCCGCCGAGCACTTCCAGCCGGTGCTCGATCTGCGCCTTGCGGTGATTGTTGCGGCGGATCAGCACGTCGCGCAGATGGTCGAGCCACTCGCGCAAGCACTCGGCCAGGCCGACCACCTTGGGCACCTTGCCCTTGATCAGTACGTTCAGGTTCAGCGGGATCTTGCTTTCAAGCTCGGTCAGCCGGAACAGCGACTCCATCATCAGCGCGGGATCGACGTTCTTCGACTTCGGCTCGATGACGAGACGGACGTCCTCGGCCGATTCGTCCCTGACATCACCGACCAGCGGGAGCTTCTTCTGATCCAAAAGCTCGGCGATCCTCTCCACCATCCGCGACTTCTGCACCAGCCAGGGGATCTCGGTGACAACGACCACCCAGGTGCCGCGAGCGCCCTCCTCCTGCTCCCACCGCGCGCGCACGCGGAACGAACCGCGGCCCGTCGTGTACGCCTCGGCGATCGCCTGCTTGGAATCGACGATGATGCCGCCGGTCGGGAAATCCGGACCCTTGACCCACTTCAGCAGCGCCTTGGATTTCGCGTCGGGCTTCTCGATCAGATGCAGCGCGGCGTCGCACAGCTCGGCGGCGTTGTGCGGCGGGATCGAGGTCGCCATGCCGACCGCGATTCCTTGCGCGCCGTTGGCAAGCAGGTTCGGGAAGCCGCCGGGCAGGACGATCGGCTCCTTCGACTGGCCGTCGTAATTGGCGCGGAACTCGACCCCGTCCTCGTCGATGCCATCGAGCAGAAGACGCGCGACGTCGGTCATGCGCGCTTCGGTGTAACGGTAGGCGGCCGGGTTATCACCGTCGATATTGCCGAAATTGCCCTGGCCGTCGACCAGCGGGTAGCGCGAGGAGAAGTCCTGCGCGAGACGCACCATGGCGTCATAGATGGCCTGGTCGCCATGCGGATGGAACGAGCCCATCACGTCGCCGACGATTTTTGCGGATTTCTTGAAGGCCGTGCCGGGGTCGAGCCGGAGCAGGCGCATGCCGTAGAGGATGCGCCGGTGCACCGGCTTCAGGCCGTCGCGCGCGTCCGGCAGCGCACGGTGCATGATGGTGGAGAGCGCATAGGCGAGATAGCGCTCTTCCAGCGCTTCACGCAGCGGCACCTCGTGAATTTCGGCCGGTTCTTCCGGCGGAACGATTCGTTTTCCCATGTCGCCCGGTTAAACCGTGGAAGCGAATCGGGCAAGGATGGATTGGTTCCTTGTGGGTGGCTAGTGCCCCGCCCAGCCGGCCGTCACAGGCTGGGTGGTTTGCGGACTCTGAGCCTGCGTGCTGGACGGTGCATTCGCCAGGCAATGCCGGGCGGTCTCGATCTCAGCCTCGCTCGCGCCCTTGGACCGCGCCCATGCCTCTGCGGCTGCAGCCGAATATTTGGCCACATAGTACCGGATGACGGTGCAGGATGCCCGACGAAACACGCCAGGTTGCGGCTCGCCGGCCATTGCATCAGGCGCGCACGCGAGCAGCGCCGCCGATAAGGCGAATCCCTTGATCAACATTTAGGCTAACCCCGCTGTGGAACCGGCGGGTCAATTCGGCCGGCCGAGATTTGGTTCCCGGGGAACTTTCAAGTAGGTTGGCAGGCCCAGGCGCTTTTCATCATGGCACCGGAATCTCCGCCCTTGCCTGCTGCCGCATCAAGGCGTTGATGAATCCGGCGCGCGCGTCGGAATGGCCCTGCCCGCGCGGCTCCAGCACGTGGCGCAGCAGGAACAAGCCGGTGAGCCGAAAGCCGTCCTGGAGATCCTGCTCGGTAAGGTCGGTGTGCACCTCGCCCTGGCGCAGGAATGACGGCAGCCGCAACAGCCGATCGCGCCACGGCTCGCCCGCGCCGCGCGACACCGCGCCGCCGGATTTGGGCGAGACATAGATCAGGTCCGTGGTCTCCCCGGTCACCGCGCAATTCTCCAGCGCGAGCCCAAAGCCGAGTTCGGCGAGCATCGCCAGCTCGAAATGGATGACATGCACGGCGGCGCCGCCGATATCGTCGAAATCGTCGAGCGAATGTTCGAGCAGAGCAAAGATCGCCTCATGCGGATCGCGCTCGGGCAGCAGCCGCGCGATCGAAGCGAGATGGGTAACGCCGTAGACGCCGTGGGATGATGCCAGCAGCGTCGCCGCGCGCAGCTTCAATCCCTCGATCGCATAGGTCCCGAGATGCTCGTCGAGCCGCGCCCGCCACACCGCACTGACGCTGTTCCCCGGCTGCAAAAGCGGCCGCATCCGCGAGCCGGCACCGCCGCGGACGAGACCAAGATGCCGGCCGTGCGCGCGCGTCAGCAACTCGACGATGGCGCTGCTCTCGCCATGCCGCCGCACCCCCAGCACGATGCCTTCGTCGGTCCATTCCATGGCAGGAAGTGTAGCCCACCCTGCGGCGTCGCGCGAGACGCTAGGCGTTGAACCAGCTCTGCGCATCGCCCGTGAAGGAGAAATACAGGCCCATCGTCGTCAGCACGCAGGAGACGATCTCGATGGCACTGTCGAGCTCCATGCCCTTCTCGCCGATGATCTGGCCGAGCGAGATCACCGACAGCACGAGGGCTGCCGCAAGCACCCAGCGCGGCCAGTTCTTGCGTCCATGCGCGGCGAGCCAGACGAAATAGACGAGAAGCAGGATCATGCCGCCGGCGAGCAGGGTGGCGGTCATGATCATTTGCTCGGCCATCTCGGCGTTGGGCGTGCGGTCCTGCACCGCGACCGACAGGGCATCCAGCATCAACGATGCATAGAGCAGCGCTTCGAAGCGCCGGACGTTGCTGGGCACGCTCATCGGATACCGATCTTTTCTTGGTTATTCCTTGGGGAAGTCCAGGCCCATCTCGCGATAGCGATCCGGATCGTCGCCCCAGTTCTCGCGCACCTTGACGAACAGGAACAGATGCACCGGCACATCCAGGATCTGCATCAGTTCTTTGCGCGAGTCGGCGCCGATCGACTTGATGGTGGCGCCGCCCTTGCCGAGCACGATCTTGCGCTGGCTTTCGCGCTCGACGAAGATCGTCTGCTCGATGCGGACTGACTTGTCCTTGCGCTCCTCCCACTTGTCGGTCTCGACCGTGGACTGGTAGGGCAATTCCTGGTGCAACTTCTGATAGATTTTTTCGCGCGTGATTTCGGCAGCCAGCTGCCGCATCGGCGCGTCCGACATCTGGTCCTCGGGATAGAGGAATGGACCAGGAGGCACCATCTCGGCCAGCGTCGTGCGGATGTCGTCGACGCCGTCGCCCGAGATCGCCGCAATCATGAAGGTCTTCGCGAATTTCATGCGCTCGTTGGCGGCTTGGGCCAACGCCAGCAGCTTCTCGCGCTGGACCAGGTCGACCTTGTTGATCACCAGGATCTTCTCGTGATTGACGCTGGCCGCCTTGGCGAGGATCGCCTCGGCCTCCTCGTCGATCCCGGTCTTGGCATCGAGCAGCACGCAGACGAGATCGGCGTCGTGAGCCCCGCTCCAGGCGGTCGAGACCATGGCACGGTCGAGCCGGCGCTTCGGCGAGAAGATGCCGGGCGTGTCGACCAGGATGATCTGCGCGTTGTTCTCGATCACGATGCCGCGGATCAGCGCGCGCGTGGTCTGCACCTTGCGCGAAACGATCGTGACCTTGGCGCCGACCAGCGCGTTCGTCAGCGTGGACTTGCCGACATTCGGCGCGCCGATCAGCGCAACGAAGCCGCAGCGCGTAGCAGTGGGCGCCTCGCCGCTTGCTTCAGCCGTCATTGCCGCCGCCAACGCCTTCGCGTTCGATCATCACTGAAGCCGCCACCTTCTCTGCCGCACGCTTGCTGCCGCCGATGCCTTCGGCCGGGGCCAATCCCGGCAGGTCGACGGCGACGCGGAATTGCGGATCGTGATGCGGGCCGGTGCGCTCGACCTCGCGGTAGACAGGGGTCGGCAAGCCTTTCCCCTGCGCCCATTCCTGGAGCACGGTCTTGGGGTCGCGCAAGGGACGGCGCGGCTTGTGCATGCGCTCGGTCCAGTTGCGCCTGACGAATTCGGCCGCCGCCGCGTACCCGCCGTCGAGGAAAACGGCGCCGATCACGGCCTCGCAGATGTCCCCGAGCACGCTCTTGCGCAGGCGGGCGTCGGCGCTGGGGCCGACCGAGCCGAGCTTGATGTCGTCGAGCAGACCGAGCGATTTTGCGACGTCGGCGCAGCTCTCCTTGCGCACGAGCTCGGCAAGCCGCTTGGACAGCTCGCCTTCGTCGGCGTTCGGAAAGGTGTGATAGAGCATGTCGGAGACGACCAGCCCGAGCACGTGGTCGCCGAGAAATTCCAGCCGCTGATAGCTGTCGCCGCGCTTGCGCCCGGACTTCAGTGCCGAGACATGCGTGATCGCCTGCATCAAGAGGTTCGGGTCAGTGAAGCTGTGGCCGATGCGCGCCTCGAGCGCCGCGTTCGCGTCCGCGCCCTTGGCCTTGCTGCTTCGCGTCCGCTTCTTCTTCGCGGGCGCCTTGCTCGCAAGCGGTTTGGTCGCAGCTTCGCCCTCGGGGCCGGCTTGCGCCTCCGTCAGTGGGGTCGCGATGTCCTTGGCTTCGTCTTTCATCGGACGATATTGAAGAAACGATTCCAGCGCACCGCCCAAGGCCAGCGCCAGAACATCCAGGCATGCTCGCCTTCGGCGATGGAGAAGAAGATCATCTGCGCGCGGCCGATCAAGTTCTCCTGCGGTACATAACCGACCTGGCCGAGGAAGCGGCTGTCGGTCGAGTTGTCGCGGTTGTCGCCCATCATGAAGAAGTGACCGGGCGGCACCGTGTAGACGTTGGTGTTGTCCATGTAGCCGTTGTCGGCGCAGTCCAGCGTCTCGTAGGACACGCCGTTCGGTAGCGTCTCCTTCCAGCGCTTCACCCGGGAGATGCCCCCGCCTTCGGAGCCGCACGGATCCTCGCCGACGAACTCGCTCATGCGCTGCCGCTCGACCGGGGTATCGTTGATGTAGAGCAGACCGTCCCGCATCTGGATGCGGTCGCCGGGAAGACCGATCACGCGCTTGATGTAGTCGGTGGAATCGTCCTTGGGCAGCCGAAACACGACGATGTCGCCGCGGTCGGGGTCAGAGCCCCAGACCCGCCCCGAGAACAGCGGCGGCGAAAACGGGATCGAATAGTGACTATAGCCGTAGGAATATTTCGAGACGAACAGATAGTCGCCGACCAGCAGCGTGGCCTTCATCGAACCGGACGGGATGTTGAACGGCTGGAACAGGAACGTGCGGATCACCAGCGCGATCAGCAGAGCATGGATCACGACCCGAATCGTTTCGCCGACACCGCTCTCAGTTTTCGTTCCCGAAGTCACGCTCATTGCTCTCTCAATTCCGGCCGGCGGTCACAGAGCGCCCTCCTCCCGCGAACAGCCGATCGGCTCGCGGCCCAAGGAGATTGTCCTGATTCTGATAGTGAGGGCCAATTCCGGCGTAAAGCCGAATTCACCCAGCCTGATTTGCGTCGACGGACTTTTAGACGGTTGTCGGAGACCGCGCAATCAAGGATCGCATCAAAACTGCATAAGATATTGGTATTTCAAATGAATTATGAGATTACAGGATCCGGTCAGGGCTTGGCCAGCGGGACGGCGGAAATGACGACGAAGGCCTGCGCGAGCGGCCAGTCGTCTGTGATCGAAACATCGATCCGCGCCTCGAACCCTTCCGGTGTCAGGGCCTGAAGCCGAGCCAAGGCGCCGCCGGTCAGTTGCATGGTCGGCCGTCCGCCCGGCAAGTTGACCACCCCCATGTCGCGCCACCAGACGCCGCGCCGGATCCCGGTACCGAGCGCCTTGGAGCAGGCCTCCTTGGCGGCAAAGCGCTTGGCGTAGGTCGCCACCACCATCTTCTCGTTCTTGGCGCGCCGCTCCGCCTTGGCCCGCTCGGCCGCGGTGAAGATGCGGTCGAGGAAGCGCTCGCCATGGCGCTCGATCACCTTGCCGACGCGGGTGATGTCGATCAGGTCCGAGCCGATTCCGATGATCATGCCCGGCTCCGGCCGCGGTCCATCGCCGCGCGCATGCTGCGCACGGTCTCGGCGAGCCCTACGAACAGCGCCTCGCCGATCATGTAGTAGCCGATGTTGAGCTCCATGATCTCAGGCAGCGCCGCGATCGTCTCCGCCGTCGTATAGTCGAGCCCGTGGCCGGCATGGACCTCGAGCCCCGCTTCCTTCGCCAGCTTCGCCCCCGCCACGATCCGCTGCCATTCGGCATCGGCCTTGCCGGTCGGGCCGTCGAGGACGGCGTCGCACCAGGCGCCGGTGTGGATCTCGATCACGGGGGCGCGCAGCCGCGCCGCCATCTCGATCTGCGCGGGGTCGGCGGCGATGAACAGCGAGACCCGGATGCCGGCATCGCTCAGCCGCGCGATGTAGGGCGCGAGCGCATCGTGCTGGCCGACGACATCTAACCCACCCTCGGTCGTCACCTCCTGCCGCCGCTCCGGCACGAGGCACACCGCGTGGGGCCTTGTGGCGAGCGAGATCCGCATCATGTCGTCGGTCGCCGCCATCTCGAAATTGAGCGGCTTGGAGATCTCCGCCTTTAGCCGCGCCATGTCCTCGTCGCGGATGTGCCGGCGATCCTCACGCAAATGCGCCGTGATGCCATCCGCGCCGGCCTCGATCGCCACCAGCGCGGCGCGCACCGGATCGGGATTGCGGCCGGCGCGGGCGTTGCGCAGGGTCGCGACATGGTCGACGTTGACGCCGAGGCGGAGCGGAAGTGCGGGCATTGCAGGACTCTCGAGCTCAGGGGGACAGACGCATGCGAGAAGCGTCTATCCATTAACACGTTCGACGCGGGCGACGACCGCCTTGGCGCGCAATTGGGCCAGGATCGCGCTCAAATGCTTCAGATCGTAGACTTCGAGGTCGATCGTCGTCTCCGTGAAATCAGGTGAGCGGCGCTGCATGCTGATGTTGTCGATGTTGCCATCGTGCTCGGCGATCACGGTCGCGATCTGTGCCAGCGCGCCGGGCTCGTTGACGTTCTCGACCTTGATGCGGGCCGGGAAGCGCTGCGGCAAGGAATCCTCGATGTCCCAGCGCACGTCGAGCCAGCGCTCCGGCTCCTCCTCGAAATCCTTCAGGGCGGGCGCCTGGATCGGGTAGATCGTAATGCCCTCGCCCGGCGTCACGATGCCGACGATGCGGTCGCCGGGCACGGCGCCGCCGTTCGGCGCGAACTTCACCGGCAGGTCGGAATTGATGCCGCGGATCGGAATGGCGACCGGGCTGCGTGGCGACTCCGACGACTTCTCCTTGAGCTTGGCGGCGAGCCCCTTCTTGATGCCGTAGCGCGCGATGCGCTCCTCCTTGTAGTCCGGATACATCGCGCGCGCGACGTGGGAAGCCTTGATCTCGCCGCGCCCGACCGCCGCCATGACGTCCTCGATCGAGGTCCGCGCCAGCCGCGGCAGCGCGCCCTTGAGCTTGTCGTCGGCATATTCGATCTTGGCGCGCTCGAACAGGCGCTCGACGATGCGCCGGCCGAGACCGACATATTGATCGCGCATGGCGGTGCGCGTGGCGCGGCGGATCGCGGCGCGCGCCTTGCCGGTGACCGCGAGCGTCTCCCAGGCCGACGGCGGTGCCGACTGCGCTTCCGAGGTCAGCACCTCCACCTCGTCGCCGTTCTGGAGCTCCGAGGACAGCGGCGCGAACTTGCCGTTGATCTTGCAGCCGACCGCGCTATTGCCGACGTCGGTATGCACCGCATAGGCGAAGTCGATCACGTTGGCATGGCGCGGCAGCGCGATCAGCTTGCCCTTGGGGGTGAAGCAGAACACCTGATCATGGAACAGCTCGAGCTTGGTGTGCTCGAGGAATTCCTCGGGATTGGCGCTCTCGGAGAGGATGCCGATGGTGTGGCGCAGCCAGGCGAAGGCGTTGGATTCGCGCTTGAGGTATTCGGTCGGCGAGCCTACGCCCTCCTTATAGAAGACGTGCGCGGCGATGCCGCGCTCGGCGATCTGGTCCATCGCCTCGGTGCGGATCTGGAGCTCGACGCGCTGGTTGCCGGGGCCGATCACGGTGGTGTGGATCGAACGGTAGTCGTTCTGCTTCGGCGTCGAGATGTAGTCCTTGAAACGCCCCGGCACGACCGGCCAGGTGGTGTGGACGATGCCGAGCGCGCGATAGCAGGCTTCGATGTCGCTGACGACGAGGCGAAAGCCGAAGATGTCGGACAATTGCTCGAAGCCGACCGACTTGCGCTCCATCTTGGTCCAGATCGAGAACGGCTTCTTGCGGCGGCCATAGACCCTTGCGCCCAGCCCCCGGTGGCGCAGATTGTTGGAGAGCTGGTCCTCGATCTCGCCGATCAGATTGCGGTTGCGCTCGGCGAGCGCATCGAGCCGCTGCATCACCACCGAATAGGCTTCGGGATCGAGCGTGCGGAAGGACAGATCCTCCAGCTCTTCACGCATTTCCTGCATGCCCATGCGGCCGGCCAGCGGCGCATAGATGTCGAGCGTCTCCTCGGCAATGCGCCTGCGCGATTCCGTCGGCACGAAGTCCAGCGTGCGCATGTTGTGCAGGCGGTCGGCGAGCTTGACCAGAAGCACTCGGACATCGTCGGCAATGGCCAGCAACAATTTGCGCAGGTTCTCGGCCTGTTTGGCCTCCCGCGACACCAGCTCCAGCCGCTTCAGCTTGGTCAGGCCCTCGACCAGAGCGCCGATCTCGGGCCCGAAGATCTGGTCGATCTCGGCCCGTGTCGCTTCAGTGTCCTCGATCGTGTCGTGCAGCAGCGCGGCCACGATGGTGGCGTCGTCGAGCTTGAGGTCGGTGAGAATCGCCGCCACTTCAAGCGGGTGCGAGAAATACGGATCGCCTGAGGCGCGGGTCTGCGAGCCGTGCGCCTTCATCGCATAGACATAGGCACGGTTGAGCAGGTCTTCGTTGGTGTTGGGATTGTAAGACCTGACGCGCTCGACGAGGTCATATTGACGCATCATGCGTGCGCGAGGCTTCGCCGGGCGCGCCACCGGCGCAGTCGGGGCCACGGCAACCGATTCGGTTGCGGCCTGCATCTGCATTGGTTTCCAGCGCCGATACACCATAAGTCCTGCCTTCAAACGGACCCCGACGCGACCCGTTGCATACATCTTAACGCCGATCCCCGGCGCGTCCGATCAATTCAGTGACAGGGCGCAGCGCGAACCGACAACACTATGGTAACCACGAAAACGCCAACAAAAGCAAAGGCCCGAACAACGGTTCGGGCCTTGATAAGATCACAAGAGGTCGATGATTGCGACGGGACGACCTACTCGTCCTCCTCCGGCTGCTCCTCGGGCGGTGCGAGGCCTTCGAGACCCTTTAGGAGCTCCTCTTCGGTCATGCGTTCGACGGCGACCTCGGTATCGTCCGCATCGACGCTCGCGCCCGCGGAACCGATCAGCGGCACCGTATCAGGCTCCGGCTCGTCGACCTCGACGAACTTCTGGAGCGAGTGCACCAGCTCCTCGCGGAGGTCCTCCGGCGAAATGGTCGTCTCGGCAATTTCGCGCAAGGACACAACAGGGTTCTTGTCGTTATCGCGATCAACCGTTAGTTGTGAACCGGACGAAATCATGCGGGCGCGGTGGGCGGCCAGCAGGACCAGGTCAAACCGGTTGTCGACCTTGTCGATACAATCTTCTACGGTGACGCGAGCCATGGACTGTCGCTCCGTTGTGGGTGGGACGAAATATGTGGGTGATCGGGGCTAGTTATAGGGACCGGGCCGCTTTCGCAAGGCCAATTTGTGATTTGGCCTCGCCAAACGGCTCTGCTACCCCCACATTGGGGCTGGGATGGGTGATTTCCCGGGCTGCCATCGAAGGTAACGCCGGGCGTGTGGAAGTCCGCCATAACTATACCTTGATTGCCCCGACTTCTCCGGATTTGCGGTTTCGACGGCTTTCGACGGCGCCTTAGAACTGCGCGGCTTGCTGCCGCCGCGCCAACAATAAACGATCAATCACGACCACTACGCGAGCAAACTGAATGTCAATTTCTCCTACCAACAAGATCGCGCTCTTCATCGATGGCGCCAATCTCTACGCGACGGCGAAAACTCTGGGCTTCGACATCGATTACAAGCGCCTGCTGAAGGAGTTTCAGAGCCGCGGGACTCTGCTTCGGGCGTTCTACTACACCGCTATCATCGAGGATCAGGAATACTCCTCGATTCGCCCGCTGATCGATTGGCTGGACTACAACGGCTACACCGTCGTCACCAAGGCGACCAAGGAATTCATCGACGCCTCCGGCCGCCGCAAGGTCAAGGGTAACATGGACATCGAGCTCGCCGTCGACGCCATGGAGCTCGCCGAGCATATCGACCAGATGGTGCTGTTCTCGGGTGACGGCGACTTCCGCTCCCTGGTCGAGGCCGTCCAGCGCCGCGGCGTGCGGGTCACCGTGGTCTCCACCATTGCCAGCCAGCCGCCGATGATCGCCGACGAGCTGCGCCGCCAGGCCGACGTCTTCACCGACCTCGTCGAGCTGCAATCCAAGCTCGGCCGCGACCCGTCCGAACGCCCCGCCCCGCGTGATCGCGGCGAGCGCGAGGGACGCCACCACGCCCCGCAATTCCTCCAGCGCGCAACCACGATGGCGCCGAGGGGCGATGACGACTTCGAGGAGTGAGGCGGCCCGGCCAAGCCGCCAGCCATCCACCGTCGTTCCCGACCGTGACTGCCCCCTCTGTCCGCGCCTGGTCGCCTTTCGCGAGGCCAACCGCGCGCGTGAGCCGTCGTGGCACAATGCGCCGGTTGCGCCCTTCGGTGACATAAAGGCGCGCCTGCTGATCGTCGGCCTTGCGCCGGGGATGCAGGGAGCCAACCGCACCGGTCGTCCCTTCACCGGCGACTATGCCGGTGATCTCCTTTACGCGACGCTGCTCGAATATGGGTTCGCCAAGGGCACCTATCAGGCGCGCCCCGATGACGGCCTGAAGCTGGTCGATTGCCGGATCGCCAATGCCGTGCATTGCGTGCCGCCGCAGAACAAGCCGCTTCCGATCGAGATCACCACCTGCCGCCGGTTTCTCGTCGCCAATCTGGCGACCATGCCGAACCTGCGCGCCATCGTCGCGCTCGGGCGGATTGCGCACGACAGCGTGCTCAAGCCGCTGAATCTGAAGGGCTCGCAAGCTCCCTTCGGCCACGGCGCCGTGCACCAGGCGGGCGCGGTCAAGCTTTACGACAGCTATCACTGCTCCCGCTACAACACCAACACAGGGGTGCTGACGCCCGACATGTTCCGGTCCGTGTTCGCGAAGGTGAAAGCCGACCTCGATTAGGCCCCGACCTAGCCCCTGACTGGATTGGCCTTCAGCCAACCGAGCACATCGCCGGCGTTCCGGTCCGGCGGAAACACCGGATAGAACACGTGCGTGATCCTGGCGTCGTCGATGATCAGTGCAAGCCGCTTGATCAGCGTCAGGCCTGCGACCTGCATCGTCGGTAAATTCAGGGCGCGCGTCAGCTTCAGCTTCTCGTCCGACAGCACCGGGAACGGCAGATGCAGCCGCGAGGCCATCTCGATCTGGTAGTCGTTGCTCTGGGCCGAGAGACCGAACACGTGCGAGGCGCCAGCCGCCTTCAAATCGGCAAACAGGTCGCGAAACGCGCAAGTCTGAGGGGTGCAGCCGCGCGCGCCCGGGATCATGTCCCAATCGTCGACCAGTGCGATCTTGCCGGGCTCGCCTGTGCGGGGATAGGCGAACACCACGGTCCGGCCGCGCAGCGCCGACAGCGTGACTGACGTGTCGTCCGTCGCGCGCAGGCCGATCGCCGGCAACGTCATGCCCGTCAGATGCGCGGCGCCGCCGTCGTCGGCCGGCGCGGGAATCTGGCTCCAATCGACCTCGAGCAGGTTCCTCTGGATCATCCCCTATCCCCTTGCCCGCATCAGGCGGCCCTTCTCCCGGCTCCAATCGCGCTTCTTCTCGGACTCGCGCTTGTCGTGCAGCTTCTTGCCCTTGGCAATCGCCAGCTGCAATTTGGCCCGACCGCGCTCGTTGAAGTACAGCTTGAGCGGGATCAGCGTCATGCCTTCGCGGTCGACCGCGCCCATCAGCTTGTTGATCTGTCGGCGGTGAAGCAGCAGTTTTCGCGGCCGTTTGGGCTCATGATTGAAGCGGTTGCCCTGGAGATATTCGGGAATGGTGGCGTTGATCAGCCAGATCTCGCCGTTCTTCGAGTCGGCATAGGATTCCGCGATCGTGCTCTTGCCGTTGCGGATCGACTTGACCTCGGTGCCGGTCAGCGCGATGCCCGCCTCGATCGTATCCTCGATGGCGTAGTTGAAGCGGGCCTTGCGATTTTCCGCCATGACCTTGATCGGACGTTCGTTCTTATCGGCCATCGCAGACAAACCTGATCAAGATGCGCACGGATTCTAACAGGTCGGATGAAGCGCGCGCGTCAAGACTTCTTGAGGAGATCACGGATCTCGGTCAGCAGCTCGACCTCGGCCGACGGCTTCGGCGGAGCGGCAGGTGCCGCCTCCTCTTTGCGCTTCAAGGTATTCATGGCGCGGATCACCAGGAAGAGCACGAAGGCGATGATGATGAAGTTGATCGTCAGCGTGAGAAAGCTGCCCCAAGCAAGTACGGCGCCTTGCTTTTTTGCATCGGCTAAGTTGGTGGCTGTGACCTTCGCCGACAAGGGGGTGAAGTAGTTCGAGAAGTCGAGTCCGCCGGTGACGGCGCCGATGATCGGCATGATGACATCGCCGACCAGCGAGTTGACGATGGCACCGAAGGCCGCGCCGATGATGACGCCGACCGCGAGATCGACGACGTTCCCCTTCATGGCGAACTCGCGGAACTCCTTGAGCATACGCGTGCCCTTTTCCTCGACGCTCATGAAAGGCTCCCCGAAGGCCAACGCGTCAGTTGATCAGGCCCGCGTGCACCATCGCGCTGCGCACGGCAACGCGGGTCGGCTCGGAGACCGGCACCATCGGGAGCCGCAGCGTCTCGTCCAGCTTGCCGAGCAGCGACATCGCGTATTTGATCGGCGCAGGATTGCTCTCGATGAAAAGGTTGTTGTGCAGCGGCATCAGCTTGTCATGCAGCTTCAAGGCGGTGGCATGGTCGCCCTTCTGCCAGGCGACGTGGAACTCCGAACACAAGCGCGGCGCGACGTTCGAGGTCACCGAGATGCAGCCGTGGCCGCCATGGGCCATGTAGCCGAGGATGGTTGCGTCCTCGCCGGAGAGCTGATTGAAATCCTCGCCCATCGCCGCGCGCTGCTGCGACACGCGGACCATGCTGGCGGTGGCGTCCTTCACGCCGGCGATGTTGTTGAGCTCCCACAAGCGCTTCATGGTGTCGACCGACATGTCGATCACCGAGCGCGGCGGAATGTTGTAGATGATGATGGGGATGCCGATCGCGTCGTTGATCGCCTTGAAGTGCTGATACATGCCTTCCTGGGTCGGCTTGTTGTAGTAGGGCGTGACGACCAGCACGGCATCGGCGCCCGCCTTCTCGGCGTGCTGGGAGAGTTCGATGGCCTCTTTGGTCGAGTTGGAGCCGGCGCCCGCGATCACCGGCACGCGGCCCTTGGCTTCAGCGATGCACCATTCGACGACCTTCTTGTGCTCGTCGTGGCTGAGCGTCGGGCTCTCGCCGGTGGTGCCGACCGGGACCAGGCCGTTGGTGCCCTCTGAAATCTGCCAATTCACCAGGGAGCGGAACGCCGCCTCGTCCAGCGAGCCGTTCTTGAACGGCGTGACCAAGGCGGTGAACGACCCCCGGAATTTCGTCTTGGCTGCCATGGACTTCCTCCGTACGCGGCGATCTCTTGAGCAAGGCCCATTCATATCGGGTCTGTCCGGCCGGTAAAAGGCCCGCCGCGTGTGACTCACCGTTTAGGCCGCGATTTTGCCGCGGTGATGGTGCAAATCGGCCCGAGGTAAGCGGCTGTTGGTATTTTGTCCGCATATTCAATCAAATTCAGCTAGATCTTGGGCCACTTGACTGATTCGGGGCGACGAAACGCCGTGACCTCCCTCCCTCGTGCCGCATGGCGATCCACCGGTCTGGTCGTGTGCCTGATGGCAGGGCTGTCGGTCGGCTGTGCTGCCTTGGCCAAGTCCAATGACAAGTCCAACGAGACGACTGCGGACGAGGCTAAGAATTCCGCGAAGCCAGCCGCCAAGGACTCGTCCAAGGGAACCGGCAAGGCAACTTCGAAGGATACGGCCAAGGGGGCCAGCAAGGGTGCCGCCAGCGCCCCGGCGAAAGATACCGCGAAGAAATCTGCCAAGGACGCTGGGACGAACGCCGGCAAGGAACCCGCGAAGGACAGGCCAAAACCCGCGGCAGCGCCCAATCCCACGGCAGCGTCCAAGCCCGCGGCAGCATCCAAGCCCGCGACAGCTCCCCCCGCGCCAGCATCAAAACCGGCCGCCAACGGCGCGCCGCCCAAAACCGCACCCGCCCCGGCTTCAACGGCCACCGTCAGACCGGCCGCCCCGGCCGCGGCCAAACCCGTCGCAGCTCCCGTGCTGGCTCCTGCGACCCGCCAGCATGCAGCGCCGCGCAAGCCGGTCATACCGGCTGCGGTCGCCGCAACGTCGTCGACCTCGCAGGCCGACAAGGACACGCTGGAGACCGTCATCGAGCTCGTGCGCAAGCGCAAGGCGGGCGATGCCACCAATTATGCAGCTTCGATCTTGGATCCCGTCGCGCGAAAGCTCGCGGAATGGATCATCCTGCGCAGCGAGGACAATGGCGCGACCGTGGAGCGCTACCGCGCCTTCCTGTCCGCCAATCCGAGCTGGCCGTCGCAGACTTTCCTCCGCCGGCGCCTGGAGGCCGCGATGTGGGACGACAGGCGCGACGATTCAGTTGCGTGGTCGTGGTTCGAGAATGAGTCGCCGATCTCCGCCAAGGGCCGCTTCACGCTCGCCAAGGCGATGCTGGCGCGCGGCGACCGCGCCAACGCCGAGCGGCTGGTGCGCGACGCCTGGCGCAGCGATCCGATGTCGGAGGACACCGAGAACAACGCGCTCGACCAGTTCGGCGCCCTGCTGACGCCAGGCGATCAGAAGGCGCGGATGGACACTTTGCTCTACGGCAGCGAGAACGAGGCCGCGCTGCGCGCCGCCAAGCGCCTTGGCGCCGGCTATGTCGCGCTCGCCAAGGCTCGCATCGCCGCCGTCAAGAAGGCGCCGAACGCGCGCGCGCTGCTCGACGCCGTGCCGCGTGAGCTGCACAACGATCCCGGCTTCGTCTTCAGCAAGATCCAGCTCCTGCGCCGCGAGGAGAAGTTTGCCGAAGCGGCGCAGCTCATGCTGTCGGCGCCGAAGGATCCGAACCGGCTCTACAATCTCGACGAATGGTGGATCGAGCGGCGCCTCCTGGCGCGCAAGATGATCGACACCGAGGAATTCCGCAGCGCCTATCTGATCGCGCGCGATGCCGCCCTGCCCTCGCGCGACATCTACAAGACCGAGCAGGAATTTACAGCGGGCTGGATCGCACTCCGCTTCCTCAACGATCCCGCGACCGCCGCCCAGCATTTCGCCCGCATCGGGGTCGGCAGCGTCAATCCGACGACGCTAGCGCGCGCCGGCTATTGGCAGGGCCGCGCCGCGGAAGCGATGGGCCGCCAGCAGGAGGCGCGCAACGCCTATGCCCGCGCAGCCGAGCAGTCGACCAGCTATTACGGCCAGCTCGCGCGCGCAAAACTCGGACTGCCCCAGATCGAGCTCCACAGTCAGCCGCGGGGCCGCGGCGCCGAGCGGCTCGAGATCGTGCGCGCCGCGCAACTGCTCTACGAGCTTGACGAGCGTGAGATAGCAGTGCCGTTGCTCGCCGACATGGGCGAGAACGGCGATCCCGAAGCGCTTGCCGGCCTTGGCGAGCTCACCCAGCGCTACGGCGACGCGCGCGGCATGCTGCTGCTCGGCAAGGCCGCACTCAATCGCGGCCTGCCGTTCGACTTCTACGCCTATCCCGTCAACGGCATTCCGCAGTTCACGCCGATCGGGCCCGAGGTCGAGCGCAGCATCGTCTATGCGATCGCGCGACAGGAGAGCGCGTTCAATCCGTCGGTGGTCTCGCCGGCGCAGGCCTACGGGCTGATGCAGGTGACGCCGGACGCCGCGCGCTACGTTTGCAAACGCCACGGCGCGACTTACGACCTGTCCCGGCTGAAGAACGATTCGGTCTACAACGCCACGCTCGGCTCGGCCGAACTCGGTGGGCTGCTCGAGGATTATCGCGGCTCCTACATCATGACCTTTGCCGCCTACAATGCCGGTCGCGGCAGCGTGAAGAAATGGGTCGAGCGCTACGGCGATCCACGCGATCCGAAAGTTGACGCGGTCGATTGGGTGGAGCTGATTCCGTTCTCCGAGACGCGCAATTACGTGCAGCGGATCATGGAAAACCTTCAGGTCTACCGCGCCCGCTTCGGCGGCGGCACCCGGTTGCAGATCGAGGCCGACCTGCGCCGCGGCACCGGCAGCGTGGAATAGCCGCGCCATCTTTCGGGTGAAAGCATGCCCGCCGTATCTGGTCGCCGTGCGCGGGTCGATGCCCGAATCTTGTTCCAGATCAGCTGGATGGCGGCGTCCTGAGCTTGGCTCCCTTGGCCTTAACTCCGGTTAGCCGCCTTCCCTCTCGCAACATACTGTCCTGGTTACAGTTTCTGCGATAGCGCCATGCGGTCACGGCGACACCCGCCGTAGAGGCGGCAGTATTCTAGGGGCGGGCGCGGGGGATATTGAAGATCAGTACAGCTCGGCTGGCGGAGACGGAGGGATCATTTTCCTACTCTCATGAGCTCTCAGGCGTTATCGCAACCTACTTTGAATCCTGTAGAAATTCTCGTCAAGGAGTCTAGACAGCTATCACAACTTATCGTAGGTTCTCATTCTGTTTTGTACGTAGCTTTATCCGTACACGGAGGGGACCATGGGGCGGCCGGTCAATCAGCTTTCGGACAAGTGGATCAGGAAAACCGATATCAAGCCGGGCCTATATGGCGACGGGAACGGCCTTTACCTTCAGGTCAGCCCATCCAACACCGAGGGCGAGAGCCCTACGAAGTCGTGGATCTTCCGGTTCATGATCCGCGGCCGGGCTCGGAAGATGGGCTTGGGCGATATCGATCAGGTAAGCCTCAAGGACGCCCGCAAGCTGGCCCAGGCGAAGCGGCTGCTGGTTGTTGATGGCTTCGACCCGATCGAGGAGCGGAAGGCCCGCAAAAATGCGCTGGCAGTGGAGCGGGAAACCGCGAAGGCCAAGGCGACGACCTTCAAGCAGTGTGCGGAGGCCTACATCAAGGCCCATCAGTCCGGCTGGAAGAGTTCTAAGCATGCCAGCCAGTGGACTGCTACTCTTGAGGCCTACGCCTACCCGGTTATCGGCTCGCTGCCGGTGGCGCTGGTCGACCGCAACCACATCATGAAAATTCTCGAGCCAATCTGGACAACCAAGACCGAGACCGCCAGCCGAGTTCGCGGCCGGATTGAGAAGATACTGGATCGGGCGAAGGCGATCGGTCTGCGGGATGGCGAGAACCCGGCCCGCTGGGTTGGGCACCTGGACCAGCTCTTACCCCGTAAGACGCAGGTCTCCCCGGTGGAGCACTTCGCCGCCCTGCCCTACAAGCAACTGCCCGGCTTCATGGTGAAGCTTCGCAAGCGTGACGGCATCAGCGCGCGAGCTCTGGAGTTTACGGTTCTGAACGTAACCCGCACGGCCAACACGATCGGCGCACGTTGGGACCAAATCAACGAAGCTGAGAAGAAATGGACCATCCCGGGCGCCATGCTCAAGGGAAAGAAGGGCCGGCGCCGTCCTGACCACGTTATCCCCCTCTCCGATCGCGCGCTGGCGATCCTGCAGGATCTCCCCCGAGAGGGCGAGTACATTTTCCCCGGTGCTAAGGAAGGCGAAGGGCTCAGCAACATGGCGATGGCCGAAACGCTCAAGGAGATGGGCTATAGCGGCGATGTCGCCACCGTTCACGGCTTCCGCAGCACGTTCAAGGATTGGGCGTCGGAACAGACCTCCTACGCCAACGAACTGAGCGAAATGGCGATGGCGCACACGGTCTCAAACAAGGTCGAGGCGGCCTATCGCCGTGGCGACATGTTCGAGAAGCGCCGTCGGCTGATGGAAGACTGGGCGAACTACTGCGAAAGCAAGGCGCCGGTAGGCGACAATGTAGTGGCTATTGGAGCACGTCGATGAGCATCCGTGGACCTGGACGGCCGATGGACGAAATGATCGACGGGCCGGACGCCCTTATCATCGTCGAATATTTGAGCGACACGACGGGACGCTCATTAGCAAGCATCATCAATGATGCCATTCGCAACCGCGGCTATGCGCTCGACAGCAAGGCAACAACAGCCTCACATGAGAAGCGGATACGGCGAGTTATCAACAAGCTCGTGAAGGTGCAGCACGCATCCAAGCGCCCGAGCGCGAAAGTGCTACCCTTCCGTCGAAAATAATTAGTGTCCCAAGATCGGAATTAGTGTCCCGACCTTTCGATTCTGTCGCGAGTCCGATCGGTATAACTAGGTGCCCACGTTCTTGAGGATAGTCCCAAGAACGCACGGAGCACCTAAATGACGACAGCGCTACGCAAGGCAATTCGCCGGCCCCGCGTTCTGGAGGCCACGGGTTGGTCAGTACCGACGCTCTATCGCAAGATGAACGTCGAAAAAGTTTTCCCCAAGCCGCACAAGCTCGACCCGAACGGCCAAGCCGTCGTTTGGTGGGAGGATGAAGTGATCGCTTGGCAACGCGGCGAGTGGAAGCCGGCGGCGGAGGTTGCCGCCTGATGCAGATCCCCAAAGGAAACCCCGCAACGCTGGCGGCGCGCGGGGTTCAGATTGATGATCTAGCGGGCGCTTCGATCACTTCTGAATCTATCGCCGATCTCCCTCCAATTCAAGCTGATCCCGTGGCGGAGCGCGCGTTTGCGTATCAGCTCGCCGCGATCGTGTTCGGCAAGCCCATTGTGCCCGTAGTTGAACGGAAGCGGCGCCGGCTCATGCGGAGGGTGTCGGCATGATGCATGTCAAACCTGCGCAAGTTGCGCAAGTTACCGGCAACTTGTCGGAAACTCGGCCTCTCGCCGTCACTGACCCGAAAATCCGCAAGATGCTCCAGCTTGCCGGCCTGCGCTTCATGTGCAGCCGCGCGCGATGGCTAGAAAGCGAGGCCACCAAGCTTGGGATCGCTCTGAAGGCCGGCAACATGACCTGTGACGACGTTGACGACAAGCTGGAGGAGATGGGCGCGTTGGATCTGGTTTACCCGGAATTGATGGGTGCCGAATGATTGAGCCGGAATTTCCCGACGATTATGACCACAAGACCGTTGAGATTGAGCGGCAAGAAGCAGCGAACCGCGCAATGGCGGTTCGGGCGCGGCTCAAGCCGCTCCCGGACTCGCTCGTTGATCGAGCCTATCAGGTTCTCCAGGAAACCCCATTGCCGGCCGATGTGAACCGCGCACTCGACATCAAGGTAATCCAGAAAGACCGGGCCAGCATGATGGCCGGGTATCGGTTCGTCACGTTCGATGAAATGGACGTTGAGGCGCCGGCAAAGGATTGGCTGATCAAGGGCATCTTCGCGCGGGGGGAAACCTCCGCGTGGATTGCTCCGCCTGGAGCGATGAAATCCGCATTGTTGGCGGAGGCAACCGTTTGCGTCGCCGCCGGTCTCGACTGGCACGGACATCGGAATAAGGATGCTGCAGGCGTTGTCTACTTCGCCATTGAACGCTCCGACCTCGTGAAACGACGTTTGCGAGCCCACAAGCGCCTGTTGGGGCTGGAGGGAACGCCTATCGCAGTCTCCAGCGAGACGATCGACCTAACTCATCCTGAAGCCTTCAAGAAGGTCATCGATACCATTCGCTCCGCCAACGCGGTTTTGTCCGCCGAGATCGGGATGATTGTAATCGACACCTTTGCCAAGCTCATTGCTGCCGGCGGCGGTGACGAGAACAGCGCCAAGGATCAGGGAGCCGTCTTCGCCAACCTCCAGCGGGTGAAGAGCGTTACCGGCGTCCATGTCGCCTTGATCGGTCACACCGGCAAGGACGAGAGCCGCGGTGCCAGAGGATCTAATGCGCTTCTCGGCGACGTTGATGTGATGGTTTCAATTTCAGGCGACGACATCAAGATGGTGACGATCACTAAGGCCAACGACGCGCCGGAAGGTCCGCTGTTCTCGTTCAAGTCTGAGGTTCACGACTTCGGCCTCGATGAGGATGGCGACCCGATCACGGTCAACATTGTCAGCAGCGAGGAAGTTTCTGGGCAAGTTGCGCGAAAACCCAGAGAGGCGAGGCTGACCGAGACGCAGGAGGCCATGTATCGCCTTCTCCGCGATGCTGGAGCGGCCGGACTGAGCACCGAGGATTGGAACGCCAAGGCTCGAGAGAACGGTCTAGGCGGCCGGAGGGCCACTCTCGTCAACGTCAAGGCCCAGCTCCGAGACAAGGGGCTTGTGCGCGAATACGCCGGCACATGGAAGGTGAATAATGCCTGATCTCACCGGCACCGAATTGAGCGAGCTCGCACGGATGCTCCAGCACCATACGCCACTCTGTCAGCTCTCAGACATGCAGGTAAGAGCCGCCCTGGAGCTGATACAGCAAAGGGGTTGGAAGATCACTCCACCAGGTAAAACACCCAAGTTGAGAGGTTGAGGGTTGGTCATGTGTCAGTCGCGTTACGCGTTGCGGTTACCCCCACCCCTTTAGGGTGGTGGGGAGTAACGCAACAGCGCAACAGCCGTTACCGCAACGTTACGCGCAACAGCAGCGCAACAGCGCAACAGAAGGAATGTGGATTGTGAATAAACAGGCGAAGAGCAATAAGCCGCAGCTTTGGAAGCCGGGGCAGTCTGGCAACCCGCTGGGAAGGCCGCAGGGCAGCCGTAGCAAGTTCTCCGAGGCGGCATGCGCCGACGCACTGGCGGATTGGACAGCCAACGGCAAGGACACGCTCGAGCGCGTGAGGGCGACCGACCCGAGCACGTATCTCCGCGTCCTGTTCTCCATCATCCCGAAAGACATCGCGGTCTCGATCGAAAACCGCACTGGTCCGATGGACTCCGCCGAGATGCAGATGATGCGGCGGCTGGTGGGGCTGATCCAGGCGACGGCTAACGCAGTCGATCCTGAGATCGTGTTCGGCTGGATCGAGGATGATCTGAGAGCGCGCGTCGCTAAGCAAATCGGCACCTAGGCGGAAACTGGTTCTGCCGAAGGACCGCGTTTGAAGCCGAAAAACGCATTATTTTTATCAGGCATTCTCACTACGTAACACGCTACGTACAAACGTCATGGCAATTATCGGACGCTCGCCGTACACTCTCTGCATGATTTGGAGAGATGATTTGCGAGGGAGCGCGCGCCGCTGATGGCGGGACTGCTTGATTACCTTGCTGGTAACGATGGGGCATCCCCACCGCTCAGCGCCGATATGCCGCCGTCGATCCCGGACCGATCCGGTTGGGATTTCTCGGACGTTGCTCGCTCATTCGGTAGCGGGCTGACGCACGGCGCCGGCATGTTGGCTGGTCTGCCTGGTGACGTGCGACAGATGATTGCGGCCGGACATGACGCCTACATCAGACCGATTGAGCACCGTCTTGGGTACGAAGGCCCATCTGCTGAGGCAATGCGCCAGATTTACGCTCAGCGGCCGCAGCTTCTGCCGACCTCCGAGCAGATCGCGACGTTAGCGCAGGCGGTCTTTGGCGAACCGCATCAGCCGCAAACTGATGCCGGCGACCTCGCTTACAAGGTTGGCGAGAAGATCCCCGGCATCCCCCTGTTTCTAGCCACGAGAGGTTTACGCTGATGGAGATGGTCGTCCGTGCCTGAATTTCGATATGCCCGCGAGGAGCTTCTAAAGGCCGCTGCCGAGCGCAAGGGGCTGACTGTCTCTGCCTACCTACGATCGATTGCAGACGCTGCGCTGGCGTCTGAGGGCTTCCCTGTGGGCGAGCAGCAATATTGCCTGGTTCGGGATGGCGAGCTGATCTCGACCAGCTTCAAGCCGGCAAAAGATCCTGATGGCGGCGAGTGGCTGCCGATCGAGAACGAGGACACCGAGCCTTTCGACCCTGCCAAGCACTGGCGGCTGAAGCCGCTCCCCCTTCGCCTGGACGGTGATCGGGTGGTGCGCACCTATCCCGTCATTGCCAAGTGTCAGGAGCACGCATGAGCGGCGTTGCATGGTGGTCGCAGACGGCGGCGAACAACGCGACGTTCGATCCCGCTATAAATTGGGCAGAAGGACAATCGCCTAGCTCCGTCAATGACAGCGCGCGTGCTCTGATGGCCTCCGCGGCCAAGTGGCGCGACGACATTGCTGGGGCGATTGCAACGGGCGGCACGTCTACTGCTTACACGGTGACCAGCCACCAGAGCTTTGACGCCATTTCGCGGCTCAACGGCCAGATGATCGCGTTCGTCCCCCACACCACCAATACCGGAGCATGCACGCTCAACGTTGATGGGTTGGGTGCCGCTCCAATTCGTCAGTTTCACAATGTCGATCTGACATCCGGCGTGTTGATCCAGAATACGCCATACCTCGTCGTATACAATTCAAGCGCTGGCGAGTTTAATCTCCACAATTCTTTTGGAAATCCGTACAACATTCCGATCGGCGGCCTTATGCCCTATACGGGCTCAGCGGCGCCAAACAGTTCATTCGTGCTGCCTTATGGCCAAGCAATCTCGCGAACGACGTATTCGTCGCTGTTCTCATTGCTCGGAACGACCTATGGCTCCGGCGATGGGTCGACCACCTTCAACGTCCCGGATTTGCGCGGTCGCGTGGTGGCTGGGCTTGATACGATGGGCGGCTCGGCTGCTGGGCGGCTAACCGATGCGGCGGCTGGTTTTGGTGATGGTCTTGGTGAGTCGGGTGGCGCTCAAACGCGCACCCTGATTACCGCTAACCTGCCACCCTATACGCCCTCTGGCGCCATTAGCGGGACAGGATTGAGCAGTGAAACTACTATCCAAAAGAACACCAGTAACATCACGGTAAACGCCGGTGGATCGAATACGGTCCCCCTCACAAACAATGCCAGCGTCACGCTGAATGGCAATCAGTTCACGTTCACCGGCAACGCGCAGGGTGGATCGAGTACAGCATTCGCCATCGTTCAGCCAACGATCGTCCTGAATTACCTTCTGAGGATCATCTGATGTCGGACACTGTGGTGCCCAAGCCGGATAAGGTCTTCGCATCCGCCGTTTTCGCTTCCGGCGTTTTCGGAGGGCACGCCACTTGACGCTTAGCATCAAGCACGCGTCCCTGACGGGAGCCGCCGCAAACCCTAAGGTGTTGGTTGACGGCCCGAAGTGGGATGCTGATCATACTGTGACGGGCAATCTCCCCGTCTCTCAGCTTAATGGCGGATCAGGAGCATCGTCTTCTACGTTCTGGCGCGGTGATGGTTCTTGGGCTCCTGTTCGCGAGGTTCTAACCGCTGCCCGAACCTACTACGTCCGCACGGATGGTAGCGACAGCAACAACGGTCTAACGAATACCGCCGGTGGCGCCTTCCTGACGATCCAGAAGGCGATCGATGCGACTTCAGCACTCGACATGGGAACCTATCAGGTGACCATTCAGGTCGCCAATGGCACTTATGCCGGCGCTAGTACACTCCGGAGCTATCTAGGCACGCTTCAACCCATCATTGTTGGGAATGAGGCTACCCCGACGAATGTTGTAGTCAACCCTACAAGTGCAACGTGTTTCCAATCCGATGGGACAGATCCGTGGAAAATCCGCGGCATGCAGCTCAAGACGACCACCAGCGGCGGTTGTCTGGACGCGATCAACGGCGGCGCTATTTACTTCCGTAACGTGGATTTCGGCGCGGCGCCAACGTTCCATTGTCGCGCGTATCTGAACGGCAATATTGCTTCGGAAGGCAACTTTTCAATCAGCGGCGGCTCAGATTTTTGCATGCTGGCAATCGCAAGTGGTGTTGTCTCTCTCAATAGCACGACAACCATAACTGTTACTGGAACCCCAGCATGGGGGACTGCTTGTGCTTACGCATCCATGACGGGCGTGATCTACAGCTCCGGGCCTGTGTGGTCCGGTGCGGCAACAGGCACCCGCTACACAGCGGCCCTTAACGCTGTCATCAACACTGGTGGAGGGGGAGCCAGCTATTTCCCAGGCAATGCTGCTGGGAGCACCGCCACAGGTGGGCAGTACGCATAAAGATTGATCAATGCCCCTGTTCAAACTGAATTACCTTTTGAGGATCACTTGATGTCGGACACTGAGCAGCCGCGCGACGCGGCATCCGGACAATTTGTCTCGGAAGAGACTTTCGGCATCAAGGGTGTCGAGATCGATCAGGGCTACATTCCGCGGCCTGATCCCGAACCTGCGCCGGTCGTGGGCCGGCCCAATCTGGACTCCGATGATGTCGTCGGCAGTGACGATGAATCGTTACGTGAGCTGTCGCGTCGGAAGTATGGCGACGCGCCCAACGATGATGTGATCGAGCGGAAGTTGATCATGTTGGACACCGGTGAGCCGGCGCCGGAAAACTGGGCCCAGACCGTTGAGCAGGCCCACAATGACCTCACCAATGTTCACCAATGGGAAAGGGACATTTGGGAGGCCGAGCAAAACCAGAAGGTCGCGGACAAAGTCGATAAGGCGCGAGCGGAACGGATCAAGGGCGACGCCAAGCTCGCTGAGGGGTATGGGCTAGACGTCAACGAGGTTGAGGCCAACGCGCAGGCGCTAGAGGCAACCGCCACCTCCGACAAGGAAGCAGCCTCTGCGGAGGAGCCCACTGTTGAAGGCCTGGCCCCCGAGGTCGAGCAGGCGCTCAAACACCCTCAGGTGCGGCAGGCAATCGAGCAGGAGCTGGCGCAGGTTGATGCTGCCAAGCAGGGCTATGCGCAGGCGCTAACCACAGCGCAGCAATATGCGCAAGCCAGCCTCATGGACACGTTGCCGGAGCTTGCGAACGTTCCCCAAGAGCTATGGGTCGAGGCGATTGGCGTTATCAACCAGTCCGATCCTCAGCGCGTGCAGCGTGCCATGGCCATCCTGCAGCGTGGCGCGGAGGTCGAGGCTGCCCAGGCGCAGTTGCGACAGCACCAGGCTGCCGAGCAACGTCAGCAGTTCGAAACCTACGCCAAGGCGGAAGACGCTCGGTTTGAGCAGATGATAGAAAAAGCTCAGCTCAGCAAGACTGAACGGGAGACCATCGGCCAGGAGGTTTTAGCCTACGCTGGCGAGATGGGGGTCGATGCCAAGACGCTGGTGAACCTGATGCAAACAAACCCTATCGTGCGTCACTCCGCATTTCAGCGAATGATGGTCGATGCTGCGCGATACCGGATGGTCAAAGCGGCGCCTGCGAAGGCAGTCGCAAAGCCCGTCCTGGCGGTTCAGAAGCCTGGAGTTGCCCAGCCCCGCGGGGCAGCAGAGGCCCGCTCCATTCATGCACTGAGCGCAAAGCTATCCAGTTCCGGTTCGGTAGAGGACGCATACGCACTCTATCAAGCGAAACAGAAGTCAAGGAGATAACTATGTCAGATGACCGTAACTCCATCGACGTCGCCCGAAGTGTGTCAAGGAACTGGACGGGCGAGGAAATGACGACCGATGCAATGTTGGACGAGTTTCAACTGTACGGCCACACCAAGCGCGCCGGCATCCTCGACCAGATCGACAGTGAGTATGAGGCGATGCAGGTGGACGGTTCAAACTTGAAGAAGTTTGCCGAATATTCGTCGTTTCGTCGCGAGATGAAGGCGGTCCATGACGCCTTACGCAAGGCCGGAAGGTAGGGTGAATCTCTTTGAGGGGAGCATGGCGGGACCACGGATGTACTGGCCTACCAAGCTTCCAAACAGAAGGTAGCCGATGACGCCAAATCCACTGCTCGAGGCGCTGATCAACGCTCGGGTGGCCGATATCGTCGATCCTCCACGCTCATGGCGAAAGGATATGAAGGCGGCTTTTCTCCGATTGCCCCCCGATCTGCAACGCTATTTTGCTGCGCATGAAAAGCAGAGGGAGGCAACAATTGCCCGCGCTCTCCGCGAACGCGCCGATGCGGTCAAGAAGTTGCAGGCTGTGGAGGCCAAACTAGCCAAACATGAGAAGACAAATGCAGATGCTGAAAACAAAGACACCCCCGCTTGAGGATCGCATCACAGCGTTCCGGGCTGATCTAAATCGCTTCATTGACGAGCGGGTGGCCGAGATAAAGAAACAATGCCCCGGCGTTCCGGAGACCGTCCTACGCTTGCAGTTGATGGGCAAGTCGGGTTGCGAGTGCAGGACCGTGCTCGCCATCAAAGCAAAAGACGCTCAGGAGGTGGCAAATGGGGTTGCTTGACGGTTTGTTCGATCCTGAGGTTATGGCGAGAGCTGAACGGCGGGCTCAGATCATCAGCAGGATTGCCGAGCAGATGGGCGTCTCCAGAGAGGAGGCCAGCAATGCACTTTGGCACTTCGAGAGTGTAACGTCCTCCGAAGGGCAAGAGCTTCATTGATGCACTGGACTGACGGAATTGTTGGCGCCCTGGATCATGCTGAGCGGCTCGATACCGATCTGGAGTATTTCGCGGAGCACTATCTGAAGATCCGGCCCAAGGCCGGCGGTCTCGTGCCGTTCAAGTTCAACCCGGTGCAACGGAAGCTCCATCAGATCATTGAGGAGCAGCGGGCCAAAACCGGGATGGTGCGCATTGTCGTCCTCAAGGCCCGGCAGGAAGGCGTCAGCACCTATGTTGCAGGCCGCTACTATCACAAGACCATCAAGAAGCCGGGCTTCCTGACCGCGATCGTGGCGCACGAAAAGCCAGCGGTGCGAAACCTATTCGGTCTCGTCAAGCGCATGCATGACCTAATGCCGGACGACATGCGGCCGGTTACGGGCGCCTCAAATGCCGAGGAGCTGAAGTTCAGCAACATCGATAGCGGCTATCTGGTCTCGGTTGCAACGGAGGACGGCGCCGGCCGCTCCTCGACGGCCCAGGCGCTGCACGCGTCTGAGGCGGCGTTCTGGGTGAACCTCAAGGAGCAGCTTGCAGCGCTGATGGAGACCGTGCCGGATCTGCCCGATACGGAAATTATCGTGGAGACAACGGGCAACCAGTTTGGTGATGAGTTTCACCAATTCTGGTGCAAGGCTCTTGCGGGCGAGAACAGCTTCAAGGCCGTCTTCCTGCCCTGGTCCGAGGACCCGACCTATCGGAAGGCCGTGCCGGACGATTTCGCCATGACGGCGGAGGAGAAGCAGCTGGCGGAGCTGCACAACCTGGACGCCGAGCAGATCTACTGGCGCCGTTGCAAGATCGCGGACAAGGGCGACATCAACTATTTCAAGCGGGAGTACCCGCTGACGCCGGACGAGGCATTCCTGGCGAGCAGCTTCGACAGCTTCATTCCGCACGAGCTCGTCCTGGCCGCTCGCAAGCGTAAGGGCTCAGGGATTGGCCCGCTGATTATTGGCGTAGACCCGGCCCGATTTGGCGCCGACAGCACCGCGATTGCGTGGCGCCGCGGCAGCGGCATCGAGAAGGTGGAGAAGCGCAAGCACCTCGATACGATGCAGGTTGCTGGATGGATTGCGCAGATCATCCGGGACGACAAGCCGGCCAAGGTCAATATCGACGTCGGCGGGCTGGGTGCTGGAATCTATGACCGGCTCGTGGAGCAAGGTTATGGTGGCTTCGGAACGGGCCAGATCAACGCGGTCAACTTCGGCTCCAAGCCGGTCGAGCCACCCACGCTGGACGAAGCGGGAAGGCCTTCAGGCGGCCCCGAGAACCGCCGCGCTGAGATGTGGCTGAACGTCAAGAAAGCGCTCGAGGGGGCTTATTTCGCTCTTCCGGACAGCGACAGCCTGCAAACCGATCTTTGCGGCCCCGGATACAGCTACACCAGCGATGGCAGGCTCCGGCTCGAGAGCAAGGACGCCATGAAGAAGCGCGGCATGCCCAGTCCGGACGAAGGCGACGCGGTGGCGCTGTGCTTTAGCGAGCCCGGCGGGGCGCCTGTGGTCGGCAACAGCAACTTCAATCGGCAGATCGAGTACCCGAACGTGGGGTATGTCTGATGATCTGGGCAACGACATCGGCGGATCGTGTATCCGAACCCTGGAATTGCCTAGTTCCGCCTAGGCCTTTTGGTGCGCCTTCATATAGGGAGCGAAGAGCGAAGCGGCCTCTTTGTAAAATTGAGTAACAGCAAGGAACTGCTCTGAGCGTTTTTCGACCCACTTCGGACGGTCGGGGTCAATCAGGTTTTCCATCATGGTGTTCGACAGGTCGAGATCGAGCAGATGGAGGCGAAGCTGCTCGAGGTAAGCCTGGACTTCGCCGCCAAAGAAATAGGGCACTCTATCGATTGCCCGAACGTAGCGAAAATGCAGCTCAGTTGGCGCGGTGCCATTCCTCACGACCTCACTAATGATGGAGCGGATCTCTTCGAATATCGCGAGTCTTTTGTCGAAAAGATCGAGTACGATCTTCTCGTTTGCGGTCGCCCAACTTTTCTCGGCAACCTCAACTTGGCTTCGTCCAAGTTGGTAAGCGATTAAGCCCGCAATCACGGCAGCGAAAGCAGTTGCTGCGGGCCCCGCGAAATCTTTCAGATTGGCCGCGCTCATGCTTGACGCTGCGAGTGCCGCCCAAAATGCGGTGGCTCCAAGCGCGCCGATGGCTATCTCTGGCAGAGGACGGTTCATTCACTTGGCTACGACGTAAGTGACGACCGCGGTGATAAGCGCGCCGAATGCTGAGACCGCCGCAAAGATCGTAGACCAAAACATGTACTGGGCTTGCTTGGCCGCCTGAGCGGAGGCCTCGCGCTGGGCAGTTACCGTAGCCAGCTCCGCACCAAGCAACTGCTTGTTCAGCAGATACTCGCGGCGCCTCATCTCGACATCGCGCCAGTAGGACATTTGCGAGCCCGGCTCTTCGCCAGTCCCCTTGTACACTGCATCGTCGGACCAAGTATGTATGTCGCTCATGTGCCCCCTCTTTCTACTCGGGTACAGTAGCAGAGGTTGCAGGCGCTCAAAGGCGCCATTTTTCAGTAACTAACAGGTCATTCTGTCGCCCCGACTCAGGCGCGCCCTTCCACAGCGCAATTCTGCGCTTTGTGGAGGCGAATCATGCAGACGACTCCGAAGGGCCTTTCAGACGAGAAAGCTGCTCGAATGATCTTGGCGCTCAGGGCCGGACAGACCCTGAGAAA
Organism: Bradyrhizobium sp. 164; assembly: GCF_023073715.1. Lineage (GTDB taxonomy): Bacteria > Pseudomonadota > Alphaproteobacteria > Rhizobiales > Xanthobacteraceae > Bradyrhizobium. The sequence goes on along the minus strand of NZ_JADPKA010000029.1, from coordinate 160,427 downwards.
ATTTGCGGTGAAGCCCGACCGTCTAGAGGCGTATTTTCTCGCGCATCCCGTGTATGCCGCGGAAGCGCGACCGCTCATCGCAGCGAACATGGCGGCGGCTTTCAGTCGCAAGGGTGCTCACCTCAGAGAAAAGACGCATTGCGTAAACGGTCACTCGCTTGCTGAGCACGGGCGCGTCGCCATGCACAAGGGCTGGATGACGCGGCAGTGTAGAGCTTGCGAAATCATGAGGTACAGGCGCGGCGGGGTGATCAAGCCCGAAGTGCTCGAAAAGGTCAAAGCGCGCCTAGCAGCAAACGCCTCATTGAACAGTTTCACTACCTCAGGTCGGAAGGAATACCTCGTTAGGTTCAATACACTCGCGAGGTACAGAAGGGAGAATCCCGAGTTCGATCGCTTCGTCATTGAGAAGACGAAGCGCAGCAACAGCCGCGGGCAAGTCCTCAGGTGGCAACGCGTCAGAAACTCGATCGTGCGCGAGGAGGAGAACGACTACTACAGAATCCGCGCCATGCTGCCCGCCAACCTTCCCGATAGGGATGATATCGTCAGTATGATCTTCGAGGATCTGCTGACCGGCGCGTTAAAGCGTGAGGACGTGAAGAGCCGCATTCGCGGGTACATCTCCGCCCACAATCGGACATTTGCAACCAAGTACCGAAAGTTCGGCGACAGCGCCTTGCTCTCCCTGGACGAAGCCTTGTTCGACGACAGCTCGGGTACCAGGGGCGACAACGTGAGCCGCGGCCTTTGGGACTAGCCCGGCGCGCCGCGAATAGAATGCTTAGTTCCTGCTTGTCCGCACCATCTCTGAAAGGAGCAACTTCGCGACGTTTTCCGGCGGCGTCCCTCCGACCTGGGTTGCCTTGGCTCCAAGTGACGACTGAACGTACACCACCGAGCGTTGAACGTAGTACGTCCCGTGGTGTGCAATGCCATCGATCGTCACGGTCACGGTTTTTACTGATGCTGGTCTAGTGTCTCTCATGGCGCTGATTCTCCGACCTCGGATATTTCGATCCAGCGGCCGGCCGAAAGCAATTCCCCGCAAGGGGGATGGATTTTTAAGCAAATCAGGAGCAGCATGGTCCGCGGGTGTAGCAACCCGGACCAGAGCTAGAGCCGCATTCCTTGGTCAGGAAATCACTCGTTTGGCGACGAGCGATGGCGGCTGAATTCAGATTGCCGGTTTTGCCGGTAATCGACGGACGCGCTTGGCGGCGCGGCTCCGACCCGAACCTTATTGCCTATTCGGATTCCGAGGGCAAGTGGCCGGGGGCGGACTGTGCTGTCCAGGGGAGAAATCCCTAAAAGCGTCCGACCCGTCGCTCTGGCGGGTTGCTACCCCCCGGCTGCCCTGTCCGTCTCGGGGCGCGGCTGTAGCAGGCCAACACAGAGCAACCAAAATGCAAGTAGAACAGAACGTTAGGGAAGTCCCTTTAGGCGGGCCAGCGGAGCCCCAGGAATCGTTCACCGCCCTCGCGGCTGCCGTACACCCCGCCTGGCATCAGGCCATCATACGACTCGCCAATGCCTCCGAGAGGGTTGCCTTCCGTCTCGAGGCGTTCATGGGGACGCCGATCGACGGCGGGATGGCGCGCCATGCCCGGGAGCTGGTCAAGGATCTGATCGATTTCCTCGACAGCCTGGAGGCCGACCCCGACCTCGAGCCGTCGTTCGGTGGCGTTGCCTACGGGTACGGAGCGCACGCCGACGAGTGCGAGCCGCCGGAGGACGCGGAGCCGTCCCTTGGCTCCCTGGATCGCGCTCTTGATCAGGTCCGCTGGGCGATGGGTGCTTGCGACGACGCCGAGCACGAGCACGACGGCCGCGAGTCCGAAGAGTTGGAGGATGATCCTGCAGAGAGCGGCATTGCCGATTGGGAGGGCCTGCTCGAGCAGGTAGGAATGCGGGACTGGACGCACACCACAATGGCCTAGGCCCTTCGGCCCGCCGGTTCACGCTGGCGGGCCCACATCCTTTGCCGACGACAGGTTCTCCGCGCGCGAAGAAGTAAGCGAGCGTAGTGCTTGTTCAGCTTGCTCCTTGGTCAGATTGGCCGCCCAAGCGGCCCCGATCACTGCTGGGCCTTTGCGTTCTCGATCGTAGACCATCCAACGCTTGGCTCCCATTCGAACGACATATCTGCTCTTCAACGGCGCTTCGTTAGTCAATGATGCACGCTCCCGTGGGCTCGCTCAATCGCAGCTAGCAGAGAGAGCATCCAACTAAGTAGCTTCATTTGCTTATGTGAATCGCGTCGGGAAAAAATGCTGAGTTCCTGCCAGGAACAGCCTCGCAATGTGCTGAAGCGAACAGAAGCTATGAGAGCACAGATTATGCTGGCAGTTGCTTGGCTCCCCCCAAGGTCCAAGCAAACCTCCAGCGGCCCCGGCCACCACCACCCAACGCCCCCCACCGCCGGGGCCGTCTTTCCTTTTGGTTCCCGGCAGTCCGCGCGGCCACTTGCCGCTGCCGAATTAACTTTTTTAATTTGAATTAATTTAAATAGCGCATTTAATACTCATCGAGGACGATCGCTGGCCGCTCGGCGGAGCGCGGAAGCTAGCAGAGGAGAGCTCGATGAAGATCACCTGGGGCGTTCTTTCCGCAGCAGCATTTGCGTTGACTCTGGCGATGACGACCGCGCCACCTGCATCGGCTTGCAACGGCAAAGGGAATTGCGACAGCGCACCCGGCCAAACGAGGGGAGCCCCCGGCCCAATTGCGGGTGCCGGACTTCCTATTCTCGCGATTGGGTACGGCGTGTACTGGCTGGTAAGACGGCGGCGGACTCGCTAGGTCCCCGCCCATAACCGCCGCTCCGCTCAACAACACCTAGACGGCGCATACGATAGTTTGCCGCTATCGCGCATCTCGGTGGCCATCGATCGCAAGCCGTGGGTCGCCCCGATCAAAGTCGGGTCGGACATCGGCGCCGCGGCTGCCGCAACCTACGCAGACGAAGCGCCGCTCGATATCAGACAGCCGCACCTCATTGGCCCAGCGGTCCGCGTCGAGGGCAACGTGATGGCCACAGTGGCAATAGACCAGAACGCCGCGCACGCCCATGGCTCGCATTTCGCCGAAGGTGATCTTCAGCGGCCGGCCATCAGAGTGGGTTGGGGTCTGGCGTCTAGGACGAGGCATCCCGCCATCCAAGCGCGCCGCTGGCGAGAGTCAAATTATCGAGTCCTAGCGGCTCCGAGCTTGCTCAAGCTACTGCCTCTCGTGGGTGAAGAAGCGCGCAAATAGCGCCCGCGCAGCGATCGCGATCCAGAAAATTGCGATGCCGGCGGCCACAATCAAGTCCGCGTCGACTGTACGTTGGTTTGTGCTTTGGGGCGCAAAAGCCGGAATAAGTACTTGATTTTGTTGATGTGTTGGCGGAGACGGAGGGATTCGAACCCTCGATAGGCCTTTACAAGCCTATAACGGTTTAGCAAACCGCCGCCTTCAGCCACTCGGCCACGTCTCCAATATGCCGGGTATGCCCGACACGGCGGCGAGCCGCAAGCGGCAGAATTGAGGTCGGCGGGTTCTTTTCACCTGAAAGCTGCCAGGCGGGCGGCTGCTCAGGCACGCGAAAGGATCCGCAGCGCGCGACCACCGATGCGTGCCGCCTTATGTATGTCTCCGCCTCGGGCGACCGGACCGCCGGATCGCCAATGCGAGGACGAGATCGGCACCGCCTCGCCGGCCAGACGTTGAACCAGACGCCGGATTGCGCCGGCATGGAAAGTCCGAGACCTTGATCTTGGACACACCGGCCTCGTGCAGCCGGCAGGGTTCCAGGTCATCAGGCGATCTGAATCGCAGCCCTGCCCCATGCTCAACCGGACGTACCCGTAAGGGCGGTTCCGGATGCGATTTTCCGCTCAGTGAGCGGAAACCCACGCCCTCGCCTCACGCTGCGCGGCCGAGATCTCGGCCTCCGACATCTGCCCGGCGACTTCCTGGCGCAGCGCGACGGCGTCCTTGCGGCCCTTCAGCGCGGCGAGGTTGAACCATTTATGCGCGGCGACGAGGTCGACGAGGCCGGAGCGGCCGCTCGCCCAGTACATCCCGCGTTCGAACAGCACGTCCGAGAGCGCGCTCGCGCCGATCGGCGTCGCCGTCTCCAGATCGAAAGTACCCTGAAACATGTCGCATCCCCTTTTTCTTATGCCGCCCCGTTTCCCCGAGCGCGGCTCCCGTCCAACTCTGATTTCGCATGATCCTTCCCGGAAAACCGGAAGACCACTTTTGCGCTGTTCAACTCATCCCCAAGGCTTTTGCCCATGCCGTTTGCCGGCTTGTGGAGCGATGATGGCGGGCAAATTTGAATGGCAGTTTAAGTATCGCGATGAAGCAGACGTAAACGCGAGCGCGCGGTGCTTGCGCACGGAATTCAAAAAGCGCCTGATTTGCAAGCACTTCTGCGCTTCGTCAGATTCGGTTTACCCTGCGATTTTGGGAGAACGATAACCATCGCGCAGGGTCGGACGCGCATTGTGGGGGTCCCGCGTGCCGCTTGCTGTCCTCGCCCGCGCAGGCGCGTGACCCGGTGTTCCGCCGATAGCAGTCATCAGTCGAGACGCCGCAGGTACTGGATCGCCCGGTCCAAGCCGGGCGATGACACCGCACACGTAGAACGGCGCTCGGGCTAGAGCAGACAGGCGACGTGGGCGCACGCCCCAGCCTTGCCCAAGGCAGGGCGAGCAAGCGCGCGGCCGCGTCGCAATCAGATCAGCAATGTCTGGGGAAAGGAATGCCGGCAATGCCCCGGCCTCAAGAGAACGAGGGCGTCGGCGAACACGTCAGGACCAGATTTCACGTTGGCGCGAAGGCCGCTTGTGAAATTGCGGAGCCCTTGAGGAGAACCGCACCGAACGAAGAAAACTCGTTTCTTCTGCCGGGCCGCAAGAGACGACCCGACCGTTGACCTGATGTCTCGCCGACACCCTCTATCGTCGACCAGAACCCTTAGGAGGCGCTGATGACGTGCCGGCTATCTAGAGCCGGCAACTTCAGAAGCGAAGTTACTTCTTCTTCTTCGCGACCTTGCGGGTCTTCTTCGCAGTCTTCTTCACTGCGCTCTTCGCCTTCTTCGCCTTCTTCGCTTTCTTGGCCATGTTGCCCTCCGATGTGTGAGATGGCTTTAATCGCTGCGTGCACTCGGGGATCGAATGCACTCATCCCGAATACACCAACACGAAGAAAAAAACAGCGTCTCGCTTAAAGAAGTGTTGACGACGCAACGCGCGTGCGCTTGGCGAGCGCGGCGCAAGCGCACTGCATTACATGTGCTTGCGATCGCAGAGAGTGGGCGCATCGTCGGCGTCTGCAACAGATGCGATTGCAGAAAAACACTATGCAGAAAGTATTTTTCTGCACACATGCATCGCGCATGATCGATGTGATGACGTGCCTCTTCGATCCCACGATTGCCGCGCGAAGGCGTTTCGCGGACTCTGAGTCGCGAGTTTTGGCAACGAAAAAATTTTCATGCTTAACGGCACGAAGGCCCGCCTGATCGTGTGCAAACCGCCGTTTTGCGCGAATCGCGTGCCTGCGATTCGGTCGCCGCATCGCTGTCGATGCGATGAAGTTCTGCCGCCGAGGATGCGCGCGAGCGCCGCACCGAGAGCCGACAACGAGGTGACGAAGCGTACTCGTCACCTCGTTCGAATGCGCGAGGCTAGACGCCGAGCTTGGACTTGAGCAGGTCGTTGACGCTCTGCGGGTTGGCCTTGCCGCCCGACGCCTTCATCACCTGGCCGACGAACCAGCCGAGCGACTGCGGCTTGTCCTTGACCTGCGCGGCCTTGTCGGGATTGGCCGCGATGATGTCGTCAACCACCTTTTCGATCGCCGAGAGGTCGGTGACCTGCTTCATGCCGCGGCTTTCCACCAGCGCGCGGGGGTCGCCGCCCTCCTGCCAGACGATCTCGAACAGATCCTTGGCGATCTTGCCTGAGATCGTGCCCTCGCCGATCAGGTCGATGATCGCGGCGAGTTGCTCGGCGTTGACGGGAGAGCCCGTAATATCCCGGCCTTCCTTGTTGAGACGGCCGAACAGCTCATTGATCACCCAGTTCGCCGCCATCTTGGCGTCGCGCGCGCGGTTGGCGAGCTTGTCGAGCACCGTCTCGTAGAACACCGCGCTCTCGCGCTCGGCGACCAGCACGCTCGCGTCATAGGCCGACAGGCCGAAGTCGGCGACGAAGCGCATCTTCTTCTTGTCCGGCAGCTCGGGCAGCTTCGCCTTCAGATCGTCGACGAACTCCTGGCTGAACTCCAGCGGCAGCAGGTCGGGATCGGGGAAGTAGCGGTAGTCATGCGCCTCTTCCTTGGACCGCATCGAGCGTGTCTCGCCCTTATTGGGGTCATAGAGCCGCGTCTCCTGCTCGATCGCGCCGCCGTCTTCCAAGATCTCGATCTGACGCCGCGCCTCGTACTCGATCGCCTGACCGATGAAGTTGATCGAGTTCATGTTCTTGATCTCGCAGCGGGTGCCGAGCGGACCGCCGGGCCGGCGTACCGAGACGTTGACATCGGCACGCAAGCTTCCCTTCTCCATGTCGCCGTCGCAGGTGCCGAGATAGCGCAGGATCGAGCGCAGCTTGGTCACATAGGCCTTGGCCTGCTCGGCATCGCGGATGTCGGGCTTGGAGACGATCTCCATCAGCGCCACGCCGCAGCGGTTGAGATCGACAAAGGACATGCTTGGCGACTGGTCATGCAGCAATTTGCCTGCATCCTGCTCCAGATGCAGCCGCTCGATGCCGATGGTGACGCTGCGGCCGCCGTCGAGCTCGATCAGCACCTCGCCCTCACCCACCACCGGCGATTTGTATTGGCTGATCTGGTAGCCTTGCGGCGAGTCCGGATAGAAATAGTTCTTGCGGTCAAACACCGAACGCAGATTGATCTTTGCGTTGAGGCCAAGCCCGGTCCGGACAGCCTGCCTGACGCATTCTTCGTTGATGACGGGCAGCATGCCCGGCATCGCGGCGTCGACCAGCGACACGTGGCTGTTCGGCTCCCCGCCGAATGTGGTCGAGGCGCCCGAGAACAGTTTTGAGTTCGAGATCACCTGGGCATGGATCTCCATGCCGATGACCATCTCCCAATCGCCGGTGGCGCCCTTGAGAAGCTTGTGCGTGGCCGTGCTCATGTCTTGCTCCCAAGCAGCGTGGCAGCGATCCGCTCCCACTCTGCTTCCAATGAATCCTTTGCCGCGGGCTGACCGGCCTGGCGGTACCAGTAGCCAGCATTGCCGAGATCACCTTCGACGCGGTGCAGATACGCATGCACCCACGCCGCCTCGCGGCTGCTCTCGTCCTGGACTATTCTGTGTGCGCGCTCCCAGTCGCCCTTGGCCGCCCACCAGAGGCCGGCGAGCGACGCGTTCAATTCCGGCGCAGGCGCCGCGCCGTCAAGGCTCGCGATGAACGCGGCGACATTCACCACCACCTCGCGGGCCTGAAGCGGCCGGCAGCCTGCTCGATCACCTCGCCGAGCGAGAACAGCGTCTCTTCGTCGAAGGGACGGCCGATCAGTTGCAAGCCGAGCGGCAGGCCCTGCGCGTCCTTGCCGGCGGGCACGGCGATGCCGGGCAGGCCCGCCATGTTCACGGTCACCGTGAAGATGTCGTTGAGGTACATCTCGACCGGATCGGCGCCGCCCTTCTCGCCGATGCCAAAGGCAGCCGACGGCGTCGCCGGCGTCAGGATGGCATCCACGCCTTTGGTGAAGCAGTCCTCGAAGTCCTTCTTGATCAGCGTACGTACTTTTTGCGCCCGCAGGTAATAGGCGTCGTAATAGCCGGCCGAGAGCACATAGGTGCCGATCATGACGCGGCGCTTCACCTCTGCGCCAAAGCCCTCGGCCCGGGTGTTTTCGTACAGCTCGATGATGTTCCTGCCCTGCTCGCGCAGGCCGTAGCGCACACCGTCATAGCGCGCGAGGTTGGAGGACGCCTCTGCCGGCGCCACGATGTAATAGGCCGGCAGCGCATATTTGGTGTGCGGCAGCGACACCTCGACAAGCTCGGCGCCGGCGCTCCTGAGCCAGTCCGCGCCCGCGCTCCAGAGTTTCTCGATCTCGGCCGGCATGCCGTCGAGACGATACTCCCTGGGGATGCCGATCTTCATGCCCTTCACGGACTTGCCGATCGCAGCCTCGTAGTCCGGCACGGGGATGTCGACCGAGGTCGTATCCTTCGGATCGTGCCCGGCCATCGAGCGCAGCAGCATCGCGGCATCGCGCACACTGCGCGCGATCGGGCCGGCCTGGTCGAGCGAGGAGGCAAAGGCGACGATGCCCCAGCGCGAGCAGCGGCCATAGGTCGGCTTGATGCCGACGGTCGCGGTGAACGCGGCCGGCTGGCGGATCGAGCCGCCGGTGTCGGTCGCGGTCGCGCCCATGCAGAGCAGCGCCGCTACGGCCGAGGCCGAACCGCCGGACGAGCCGCCCGGCACCAGCGTTGCGTTCGAACCGTCGCGCCGCCAGGGATTGCCGACCGGGCCGAAGCACGAGGTCTCGTTCGACGAACCCATCGCGAACTCGTCATTGTTGAGCTTGCCGAGCAACACCGCGCCGTCGCGCCAGAGCTGCGACGTCACGGTCGATTCGTAGGTCGGCACGAAATTGTCGAGGATCTTCGAGCACGCTGTGGTGCGCACGCCCTTGGTCGCGAACAGATCCTTGATCCCGAGCGGGATGCCGGCGAGCGGACCGGCGTCGCCCCTGGCGATTCTGGCGTCCGCCTCGCGCGCCATGCTGCGCGCCTGGTCCGGCGTCTCCATGACGAAGGCATTGAGCACGCGCGCAGCTTCGATCGCGGAAAGATGCGCATCGGTCAGCTCGAGCGACGTGAAAGTCTTGTCGGCGAGACCCTTGCGGGCCGCGGCGAGCGTCAGCGATGTCAAATCGGTCATTTATTGATCGGGCTACAGAAGAACGGAGACAGGGTCTTGTCGTTGGCCGGGTCGTCTTTTTTGGCGGCTGCTTTTGCGGCGGCCTCGATCTCGTCGAGCACGGCATTGACGGCGACGTCGGGATCGGCAGCCTTGCCCTGCCGCTCCATCTTGTCGAGATAGGTCATGTAGGCCTGATAGGCCTTCTCATCGTCGCAAAGCAGACACATCGGACCACGTCCTAAAAGTTACTCGACGACCTTCGGCACCTGGAAAAAGTGACCTTCGGTCGCGGGCGCGTTGGCAACGATATCATCGGCGATCCCGCCGTCCGTGACGACGTCCTGCCGTTTCTTCATCTGCATCGGCGTGACCGAGGTCATCGGCTCCACGCCCTCGACATTGACCTCCGAGAGCTGCTCGACGAAGGCGAGCATGGCGTTGAGTTCGCCCTGCAAATGCGGAACCTCGTCCTCGGAAACCGCAATGCGCGCCAGATGCGCGATGCGGCGGACGGTCGTGGCGTCGACGGACATTATATAAGGCCTCTCACGGCAAAACCTATGTGCCGTATAGCAGAGGCCGGTTTTGCGCCGCAACCGGCGCTTCCCACCTATCCAGCGAGCGCTTTCATGCGAGCTAGCGCCGATTTGGCGAGATCGCGGGTCAATTCGGCCGCGGGGACGTCCCGGCCGAGGGCCACGGCCTGCCCAGCCCAGAGATTGGTGAAATCCACCCTCCCCTGCTTTTCGGCAGCCGCTTTCAGGGGCCCGAGCGCGGTCGCAGCATGGGGAAAGGGAGGTGCATCCGGCGAGATCGGGCCAGCCTCGCGCATCAGCCGGTTCTGGACACCGCGCGCCGGACGACCGGTCATGACATTGGTGATGACAGTGGATTCGTCGCCCGCCTCGGCGAGGGCCTTGCGGCCTCCCGCCGTGACCTTGGATTCAGGACAGCGCAGATAGGCGCTGCCGATCTGCACACCGGATGCACCGAGCGCAAAGGCCGCGGCAATGCCGCGCCCATCCGCAATACCGCCGCAGGCGATCACCGGCACCTTCACGGCATCGACGACCTGCGGCACCAGCGCAAAGGTGCCGGGCTGCTCCGCGATCTTGTCGGTCAGGAACATGCCGCGATGACCGCCCGCCTCCGCGCCTTGCGCGATGATGGCGTCGACGCCGCGCTGCTCGAGCCAGACCGCTTCCTTCACCGTGGTGGCCGATGAGATCACGAGGCAGCCGGCTGCCTTCACACGCTTGAGCAGAGTTTGCTCCGGCAAGCCGAAGTGAAAGCTGACGACTTCCGGCTTCAGCTCCTCGACGACCTCACAGAAGGCCGCGTCGAACGGCGCACGGTTCGCCGCAGCGATCGGCGCCGCCGGATCAAGACCGTGCTCGGTGTAATAGCCCGCGAGCCGCTGCTTCCAGCGTGCCTCGGCCTCGGTCGTGAGTTCGACCGGCGTGTGGCAGAAAAAGTTCAGATTGACCGGCGCCTTCACGCTCTGGCGGATGAGACCAACCTGCTCGCGCGCCTTCTCCGGCGAGATCATCGCGCAAGGCAGCGACCCCAGCGCCCCGCCCCGCGCGGCCGCAATCACCAGCTCTGTATCCATCACGCCCGCCATCGGCGCTAGCACGATCGGGAATTCGATCTTGAAGAGATCGATCAGTCGACGGTCAGGCCACATGGTGTGTCTCTTTCTCGTTTTTGCTTACCCTCCCCTGGAGGGGGAGGGTGAAGAATTCTGCGCCGCGACTATCGAATTCCGCCGGCCCTCCAGCAACTGCTCCGCCTCAAGCGCAATCCGCTCGACGATCTCCGCGGCGGACGGAATGTCATGGATCAGTCCGACCGCCTCGCCGGCAAAAACCGCCGCGATCTCGAAATTGCCCGCGGCCTTCGCCGCAGCATACTCCACGGCGACCTCGCTTGCGCGCTGCATCAACTCGATCTCGCGGCCGGTCCAGCGCTTGATGTGATCATTGACCAGCGAGCGCGCGGTGAACGGCGCCGGCCAGAACAGATTTCGCGACCAGTCGAAGACGACGCCGCGCACGGTATTATTGCTGTCGGCGTCACGAATGCGCCGCTTCGCTTCCTCCGCGCCATTGGCCTCCACGCTCGCATAAAAGCGCGTGCCGATCAGCACGCCGGATGCGCCCAGCATCAACATTGCAGCGAGACCCCGGCCATCCGCGATACCGCCGGCCGCAACGACCGGCACGCGCCCTGCCGCGAGATCGACGATCGCAGGCACGATGTCGATCGTAGTGCGCGATGCGCCATGGCCGCCAGCCTCGGTACCCTGTGCGATCAGGATGTCCGCGCCAGCATCGAGCGCCTGCTTCGCCATGTCCTCACTCTGCACCTGGCAGATCAATCGCGCGCCGCCCGCCTTGATGCGCGGCGCGAACGGCGCGGGATCGCCAAACGACAGCATGATGGCCTGCGGCTGGGCGTCCAACGCAATGTCGAGGAGCTCCGGCTGTTTTGCCAGGCTCCAGGTGATGAAGCCGACACCGAACGGCGCAAGACCCTTCAGCTCCTTGGTTTCGGCCTCCAGCCGGGCCCGGTCGCCGTAGCCACCACCCAAGATTCCGAAGCCGCCGGCACCGCTGACGGCACGGATCAACCGGCTGCCTGCAATGGTGTCCATGGGAGCCGACAGAATGGGATGCTTGATCCCCAGAAGCTCGGTCAGTGGCGTGGCGATCGGCATGCGTCCTCCCACTCTGGACAGGAACACTAGCCGCGAATAGCATTCTCTAAAATTGAATTCTAGAGAACGCTGCCATCTCAAATGCGGAACGATGCCATGGAACTCAGTGATCTCCAGACCTTTGCCGTGGTCGCCCGTACCGGCGGCATCACGCGCGCCGCCGAAGAGCTCAATACCGTGCAGTCCAACGTCACGCAGCGCGTCAAGGCGCTGGAAGCCGAGATCGGCACGCCGCTGTTCGAACGTCACAGCCGCGGCATGACGCTGACCGGTGCCGGCAAACGCCTCCTGCCCTATGCGCAAAAAATGGCGGCGCTCTCGCGTGAAGCCGTGCTCGCCGCGCAAGATGACGGTGAGCCGAAGGGACCGCTCGCGATTGGATCGATGGAGACCACCGCGGCCGTGCGGCTGCCGCCCGTGCTGGCGGATTTCCACCGCCGTTTTCCTGCCGTGCGCCTTTCTCTGCGCACCGCGCCGACCGCAGACCTCGTCGCCGCCGTGCTCGACGGCTCGCTCGACGGCGCCTTCGTCGCGGGTCCCATCGCGCATGCCGAGCTCATTGCGACGAGCGCCTTCCGCGAAGAGCTGGTGCTGGTCAGCGCGCGGCGCTGGGCTTCGTTGGCCGAGCTGCGCGCCGGCACGCCGGAGCCCGGCCCGACGGCGCTGGTGTTCCGCACCGGCTGCACCTACCGCCAACGGCTCGAGCAGGTGTTCGTCGAGTTCGGCTGGCCGTCGGCGGCGCGCTTCGAGCTCGGCACGCTGGATGGCATGATCGGCTGCGTCGCTGCCGACATGGGCGTGACGCTGCTGCCGCGCATTGTGGTCGAACGCAGCGCGATGAACGGAAGCGTGTCGATCCACGCGCTGGGCGCCTCGCACGCCCGCGCCGAAACGCTTTTCATCCAGCGCTGCGCCGGACACCAAACCAGCGCGCTCTCCGGTTTTGCCGCGTGCCTGACGAAGGATGACGACGTCATCGCGGCCTGACGCGGCGCAATTCGTTCCACCGCGCGAAATTCGCTGTCACAACTCTGTCGCACCTGAATTCGTCGTGCCCTGCGGATGCCGTGCTCGGCCGTCGCAGCGCAATACGTCGAAAAGTTTGAAGCGTCCGACTGTTCTGCGTTACGATGCGTCACTGGCCGGCGCGAAACCATAACGAAGCCAAAACATCGGGAGGACTATCAATGCGCAATACCCTCGTGTTGTGCTGTGTCGCTGCGTTGTCGGCGATAACAGGAACTGCAAGTGCACAGGACTGGACCAAATCAAAATGGGGTCCGAACGACGAGATCGGCGCCGCCAACTACATGACACCCGAACTCGTGGTGAAAGCCGCCTCACTGGTGAAGACCGGCAAGACCTATGCCCTCGGCATTCCCGTCACGCCGCAGACACCAGCCTATCCGCCGCGCGCGTTCAAGCTGACCATTGTGCAGCCCGGACAAGCCGGCAGCCCGGGTCTCGGTCCTAACAAGGCGACCTATAACGACGACATCCTCGACACCTGGGTCGGCATCGGCAGCCAGCTCGACGGGCTCGGCCATCTCGGCATCGAGCACGTCTTACAACGGCAACAAGCTCGCCGATTTCGCCGATCCTAACGGGTTGAAGAAGCTCGGCATCGAGAAGGTGCCGCCGATGGTCACCCGTGGCGTCCTGCTCGACATGGCCGCTTATTTCAAGACCGACGTGGTGAAGGAAGGCACCGCCTTCAACGTCAAGGAGATCGAGGAGGCCGCCAAGCAGCAGAACGTCGAAATCCGTCAGGGCGACGTCGTCATCTTCCACACCGGCTGGCTCAGCCTGATCGGCAAGGACGATAAACGCTATTCGGCCGCCGAGCCCGGCCTCGGTGTCGAGGGTGCGAAGTACCTGACCGGCAAGGGCGTCGTCGCGGTTGGCGCCGACACCTGGGGTCTCGAGGTGCTGCCGTTCGAATCCAAGAACGTGTTTGAGGTACACCAGATCCTGCTCGCGATGAACGGGACCTACATCCTGGAGAACATGGACACGGCTGCGCTTGCCCGGGACAAGGGCTACGAATTCCTGTTCGTACTTGGCCAGCCGCGCTGGACCGGCGGCGTACAGGCGATGATCAATCCGATCGCGATCCGCTGACGCCTGTAACGGGCCTAGAGCATGATCCGGAAAAGTTGCGGCGGTTTTCCGAAGAGATCATGCTCAACAAAAACCCAAAGCGCGATGGCAATTCATCCTAATCTCCTCGCGTTTTGGCCGAAGCCGGGTGAGGGTCCTTCAGCGTCTCTGTAGAGCGCACCGCTACCCTCACCCGAACGCCGCGTCGGTTTCGCGGCCCGGCCGATTTAGAAAGGCTCTCTTCGGGTGGGTCCGAAGACGAGCCTCCGTCGCTGGCCCTTCCGGTGCCACCGCCGCAGCGCCACGAGAGTCCAGATCGCCTCGACGAGCCCGAACGGCCAAGCGCCCTGCAAGAAGCCATAGGCCGAGCCGAGTGCGCAGCACGCCGCGAACAGCGGCACGAACCAATGGCTGCGGTCTTCCAATGCATAGCAGACCAGCATCGCCGTCACGGCAAGCCGAATAGTGTCACTGCATCCATGTCCAGGGTTCACTCCGCAGCGCGACGCGTGATATGCGCTAAGCCATGCCGGCTCTTATCCTGCCTCTCGTCGATGCTGCAACACACTGGCCCGCGCGCGGCGCGCTGGTCGGGCTTGACTTAGGCACGAAAACCATCGGCGTTGCCGTGTCCGATCCCGACCGGCGGTTGGCTACCGGCGTCGAGACGATCCAGCGCAAGGCGTTCAAGCAGGATGCCGCCCGGCTGCTCGCCATCGCGGCTGAACGCAGGGCAGCCGGTTTCGTGCTCGGCCTGCCCATCAACATGGACGGCAGCGAGGGCCCGCGCGCGCAATCCACCCGTGCCTTCGCCCGCAATCTTGCCGGCCTGACCGCGCTCCCCATCGGCCTCTGGGACGAGCGCCTCTCGACGGCGGCAGTCGAGCGCGAGCTGATCGGCATGGACGTCAGCCGCGCCAAGCGCGCCGAGGTGATCGACGAGCACGCGGCGATCTTCATCCTGCAAGGCGCGCTCGACCGCCTTGCCAATCTTCGCGCTGGCCCGGGGACGGACTGATTCATGGCCGTCGTGATCGCGGCGCTGCTGCCGGTCTTCATCCTCATCGTGCTCGGTGTCGTGCTGAAGCGCAGCCTGATGCGGCTCGATGCGCAGTGGCAAGGGTTGGAGCGGCTGACCTACTTCGTGCTGTTTCCGATGCTGCTGATCCAGACGCTGGTGAAGGCGGACCTCTCCAAGGTACCGGTCGCCGGGGTCGGCGGCGCGCTGCTGCTGTCAGCGCTCGCGATGTCACTCTTGTGCCTTGCACTGCGCCCCGCCCTTACCCGGCTCGGCATCGACGGCCCCGCCTTCACCTCGATTTTTCAGGGCGCAACGCGCTGGCAGACCTTCGTCGGACTGTCGGTCGCAGCCAATATGTTCGGCGACGTCGGGCTGGCGCTCGCCTCCGTAGCGATGGTCGCGATCATTCCCCTGGTCAACGTGTTGAGCGTCGTGGTGCTCGCCCATTACGCCGCCCCCGAAAAGCAGTCCGCACGCGCCATCGTCATGACGGTGGTTCGTAATCCCCTGATCTGGGCCTGCGTGATCGGCCTTGCCGTCAATCTGACGCACCTGCCGCTGCCGAAACTCTGGCACGAGGTGGCGGATGCGCTGAGCCGCTCCTCGCTGGCGATCGGCCTGCTGGTCACCGGTGCCGGCCTGCATCTCGAAGGTCTCTTGCGCCCGAGCCTCGGCGCGGCCACCGGCGTCGTTTTCAAGCTCGCGCTGATGCCCGCGCTCGCGCTGGGGCTCGGCGCCTGGTTCGGGCTCTCCGGCGACAGCCTCGCGATCGTCGCGATCTGCGCGGCGGTGCCGACCTCGCCCAGCGCCTATGTCTTGGCCCGCCAGATGGGCGGCGACGCGCCGCTGCTGGCGCAGATCATCACGCTGCAAACGATTTTTGCGGCCATCACGATGCCGGTCGCGATCGCGCTGGCCGCCTAACTTGCCAACCACATCGTCAGCACCACTGCGGTCAGATTGTTGAGCGCATGCAACACGACCGTGAGCCAGAGCGAATTGGCACGGTAGCGCATGTAGCCAAACCACAGGCCGATGGTGAAAACCTCGGCGAGAAAATACATGTCGTATTGCAGGTGCACGATTGTCCACACCAGCGACGACAGGATGATCGCGCCGGGCACGCGCAAGAAGCTCGCAGACCAGCCGCGATAGAGGAAGCCCCGCGCCAACACTTCTTCCGACATGGGCGCCGCCACACTGAAGGCAAACAGCAGCACCATTGCGGCGCCCTTGTCGCGACCTGATTTCAACAAATCTGTCATGAAGCCCGGCGTCGCCTCGCGGCCGAGCGCGCGCGACATTGTCTCCCAGGCCAACACGATCAGGACCAGGCCGACCGCGCCGAACAGCAGCTGCTTCCAGGACGGCCAATGCAGCGCGAGATAATCCACGAAGGACGCCTTCTTGATGCGAATGGCAAGCCAGACCACGGCCAGCGTCGACGGCAGGCCCATGGCCACTGACAGCGCAAGCGCCTGGGGCTCATGGCCGACGACTTGCAGCGAGGCGAGATCCATGGGCAGACCACGCTGCGCTACCAGCAGAACGATCGCGCCGATCTGCCCGACGAACATCGCGAGGAAGATGAGGAGACCCCACAGTGCGGTGCTCCAGAACATCCAGACCCGCGGCGTCGCAGGCGTCATGGTGAGCGGCGGATGGTCGGGATTGAGGGAATCCATCAAAAGGCTTTCGTTTGGGAGACTCACGGCAGCGCTCGCTCCAGCAGCGCGCACACGTCGGCGCTCTCCAACTCCACGGCGCCGTACATGCTGGCGTGATTGGCAGCAAGGCGCGTTGCGGCGAACAATTCGGCATTGCGCGGTGACACGCCACCCAGCGCCGCAGCCGCGGCGAGCAATGCCAGCTTCTCGACTGGCAGCCGCGCGACGCGCTCGCCGTCGGCACGGCGAAAGGTCTTGCCGATGAACGCGGCGGCCTCACCCGCTCCGGGCAGTCCTTTTGTTTCGGCCGCAAGCGATTGCAGCACGGCCATCGCCGCCTCCGGCTCGCGCGAGAGCGCGCGGAGCACGTCGAGGCACATGACGTTGCCCGAGCCTTCCCAGATCGCGTTGACCGGAGACTCGCGATAATGACGCGCCAAAATGCCGTCCTCGACATACCCGTTGCCGCCGAGGCACTCCATCGCCTCGTAGAGGAACGGCGGCGCGCTCTTGCAGGTCCAATATTTGATCGCGGGCGTCAGCAGCCGCATATAGGCGGCCTCCGCCGCAGCGTGCGGCGTGCGGTCGAAGGCGCGGCAGAGCCGCATCACCAGGGCGGTGCTCGCCTCGACATGCAGCGCCATGTCTGACAGCACGGCCTGCATCAAGGGCTGATCGGCGAGATGCTTCTGGAACACGCTGCGGTGACGGGCGTGATGCAGCGCATGCGCGAGCCCCGAACGCATCAGGCCGACAGAGGCGATCGCGCAATCCTGGCGCGTCAGCTGCACCATCTGGATGATGGTGCGGATGCCCTTGCCCTCCTCGCCGACCCTTTCTGCATAGGCACCGACGAACTCGACCTCGGAGGAGGCGTTGGAGCGGTTGCCGAGCTTGTCCTTCAGCCGCTGGAACTGGATCGCGTTCACCGAGCCGTCCGGCGCAAAGCGCGGCATGAAGAAGCAGGTTAGGCCCGCGTCTGCCTGCGCCAGTACCAGGAACGCATCGCACATCGGCGCTGACATGAACCATTTGTGGCCGGTGATGCGATAGGCATCCCCGTCGCGTACGGCGCGCGTCATGTTGGCGCGCACGTCGGTGCCGCCCTGCTTCTCGGTCATGCCCATGCCGAGCGTCATGCCGCGCTTTTGCCACCACGGTACGAAGCTGGGATCATAACTCCTCGTTGACAGCACCGGCATCACGCGCGCGAGCAGATCGGGCTGCATCGCCAGCGCGGCCACAGAGGCTCGTGTCATCGTGATCGGGCAGAGATGACCGGTCTCGACCTGGGCGGCGATATAGAATTTTGCGGCGCGGATGACCTCCGCCGCATCGCCAGCGGGCTTTCCATCCGCCGTCCACGTCGAATTGTGCACGCCCGCATGCGCGCTGTGCGCCATCAGCTCGTGATAGGCCGGATGAAACTCGACCTGGTCGCGGCGATTGCCCTTGGCATCGAAGCTGCGCAGCTTCGGCGTGTTCTCGTTCGCGACGCGTCCGCGATCGGCCATCGCGGCCGAGCCCCAGTGCCTGCCGAACTCCGACAGCTCCCGTTCCGCCGCCGCGCCGCCATTGGCCCTCACCGCATCGACCAGCGGACGGTCGGCCGCGAACAGGTCGACGTCCTCGAACGGCGGCGACTGGTTGAAGACCTCGTGGGTCGCAAAGCTCGGCCGGGTCATATGCGCCTCCTCGAACCGGACCTTAGTTCCGCCGCGGCTTGATCGGGAAATCATAGGCCGCCCCACCCGCCCCCGGCAGCGAAAAATGCCACCACTCCTTCGAATAGTTCACAAAGCCTTGCCTGGCCATCGCAGCCACCAGCCGCTTGCGCCAGGCGCGCTGCTCCGCATTGATCGACGGTGCCGCAGTATGCCCCTTCGCGTCGGTACAGTCGTAACCAGTGCCCATGTCGACGCTGCCCTCCGGCGCCCGCGCCTCGGCTGGCGCCGTGCAATCGGCATAGGCCTTTGATGGGTCGTATTTGGCGGAATTGTCGGCCTTGAGATCGACCAAAGTGAGATCGAGTGCCGCCCCGGTCGAATGCTGCGAGCGGCTCGCGATGTAGCCGAGCCGAAATAGCTCGGTCTTGGGAATCTTCGGATTGTAGCGCCGCCCGGCGGCGCGCTCGGGGCCGTTCTGCGACCACTTCACCATGTCGAGCGAGGCCCGTGCCGGCCGGTAGCAGTCGAACATCTTGAGCGAGAGATTTTGCGCGGCCAGTTCCTCCTGAACCGCCTTCAGCCGCAACCCGACCTCGCGCTTCACCACGCATTCGCCGGCGCCATACCCGGCGAGCGGCCGGCCGACGAAATTGTTCGAGGTGGCATAGCGGATGTCCTGGATGATGCGGGGGTCGACGTCGCGCAGGTACACGAAGCCGCCGGGCAGCGATTGGGCGCGGGCGGATGAGCTCATGATGATCGATATAAGTGCACCAAGAAGTGGTTTCACGATGCCGTCCCATCCTTCGTCATTCCGGGGCGGCTCGAAGAGCCGAACCCGGAATCTCGAGATTCCGGATCTGGCGCTTACGCGCCATCCCGGAATGACTGAGCGGGTGACAGATCAGGGGATAACTCACTTCCCCATCTTTGCCCCTTGCTCCCCCCGCCGTCGCCCCCTATAGCTCTGCTTTTAATGACATCGAAATCGACCTTCGTCCTCGGCCACCGGCATTTGCTGGGCATTGAGGGCCTTTCCGCGGCCGACATTACCGGCCTCCTCGACCTGTCCGAAGAATATGTCGAGCTCAACCGCCAGGTTGACAAGAAGCGCACCGTCCTACGTGGACGGACGCAGGTGAACCTCTTCTTCGAGGCTTCCACCCGAACCCAGTCCTCGTTCGAGCTAGCCGGCAAGCGCTTAGGCGCCGACGTCATGAACATGTCGGTGTCCTCGTCCTCGATCCGCAAGGGCGAAACCCTGATCGACACCGCGGTGACTTTGAACGCGATGCACCCGGACATCCTGGTGGTGCGCCATCACGCCTCGGGCGCGGTGGAACTGCTCGCGCGCAAGGTCGACGGTTCCGTGATCAATGCCGGCGACGGCGCGCATGAGCACCCGACCCAAGCGCTGCTCGACGCGCTCACCATCCGGCGCAACAAGGGGCGGATCGAAGGCCTCGTGGTCGCGATCTGCGGCGACGTGCTGCATTCGCGCGTCGCCCGCTCCAACATCATCCTGCTCAACACCATGGGCGCCCGCGTCCGCGTCGTCGGCCCTTCCACGCTGCTGCCGCCCGGCATCGAGCGGATGGGAGTCGAGGTCGCGCGCGACATGCGCGAGGGCCTGGAAGGCGCCGACATCGTCATGATGCTGCGGCTCCAGCGCGAGCGCATGAACGGCTCGTTCGTGCCCTCGTCATCGGAATATTTCCACTACTTCGGGCTCGACCAGAAGAAGCTCGCCTACGCCAAGCCGGATGCATTGGTGATGCATCCCGGTCCCATGAACCGCGGCGTGGAGATCGACTCGATCGTGGCCGACGGCGCCCAGTCCCTGATCCGCGAACAGGTGGAGATGGGCGTCGCCGTGCGCATGGCCGTGCTGGAAGCGCTCGCCCGCAACCTGCCGAACGCGTGATGCCGATGCTGACCGACCGCCGCCCCATCCTGCTCGCCAACGCCCGCGTCGTCGACCCCTCTAGGGATTTCGACGGCATCGGGGACGTCCTCATTGCCGACGGCACCATCCGCGAGACCCGCCGCGGCATTGGCGCAGCCGGCGTGCCTGAAGGCACCGACATCATCAACTGCTCCGGCAAGATCGTCGCGCCAGGCCTGATCGACTTGCGCGCCTTCGTCGGCGAGCCCGGTCTCAGCCACCGCGAGACCTTTGCCTCGGCGAGCCAGGCCGCCGCGACCGGCGGCATCACCACCATCATCTGCCAGCCCGCCACCTCGCCGGTCATCGACAATTCGGCGACGGTGGACTTCGTGATGCGCAGAGCCCGCGACACCGCGATCGTCAATATCCAGCCGATGGCGGCGCTGACCAAGGGCATGCTCGGCGAGGAGATGACCGAGTTCGGCCTCTTGAAGGCCGCCGGCGCGGTCGCCTTCAGCGACGGCGACCGAAGCGTGACCAACGCCCAGGTGATGCGACGCGCGCTGACCTACGCCCGCGACTTCGACGCGCTGATCGTGCATCACACCGAGGATCCCAACCTCGTGGGCGAAGGCGTGATGAACGAGGGCGAGTTCGCGACCCGGCTCGGCCTGATGGGCATCCCGAATGCCGCCGAAGCCGTCATGCTGGAGCGCGACTTACGACTCGTTGCACTCACCGGCGGCCGCTACCACGCGGCGTCGCTGACCTGCATTGACTCCCTGGAGATCCTCGAGCGCGCCCGCGACGCCGGGCTCGCCGTCAGCGCCTCGGTCTCGATCAATCATCTGGCGCTGAACGAGAACGACATCGGGCCCTACCGTTCGTTCCTGAAACTGTCGCCGCCCCTCCGGACCGAGGACGACCGCCGCGCGGTCGTGGCGGCGCTCGCCTCCGGGCTTCTCGACGTCATCATGTCCGACCACAATCCGCAGGACGTCGAGGTCAAGCGCTTGCCGTTCGCGGAAGCCGCCCCCGGCGCCGTCGGGCTCGAGACCATGCTGCCGGCGGGCCTCCGCCTCGTGCATAATGGCGAGATGGAACTGAAGACGCTGATCCGCGCAATGTCGACGCGGCCGGCCGAGCTGCTCGGGCTACCAGGCGGAACGTTGCGCGTCGGCAGCCCGGCGGACGTCATTGTGATCGACCCCGATACGCCGTGGGTGGTCGATCCGGCCGACCTGAAATCGCCCTGTAAGAATACCCCGTTTGATGAGGCCCGCTTTACAGGCCGCGTCGTGCGCACCATTGTCGGCGGTCGGACGGTCTACGAGTATGTCGGACATGGGTGATCGTTCGGCACGGAGACCCAGTCTTTGGAGATGCCGCCATGGGGCTTGAAGCATTCCTGCCGGTGGCCTTCGTCATCGGCTATCTCCTCGGCTCAATCCCGTTCGGGCTGATTCTCACCAAGCTCGCGGGCACGCAGGATATCCGCTCGATCGGCTCAGGCAGCATCGGCGCCACCAATGTGCTGCGCACGGGACGCAAGAGCCTTGCCGCGGGCACCCTGCTGTTCGACGCGCTCAAGGGCACCGTGGCCGTGGTGATCGCCGGCTACCTCGCAGGTCCCAATGCCGCCATGGTGGCCGGGCTCGGCGCGTTCCTCGGCCATCTCTTCCCGGTCTGGCTCAAGTTCAAAGGCGGCAAGGGCGTGGCCGTCTACATCGGCATCCTGCTCGGCCTGTTCTGGCCTGGCGCCGTCGTGTTCTGCCTGCTCTGGCTGGCGACCGCCTTCACCACCCGCTATTCCTCGCTGTCGGCGCTGGTGGCGGCGTTCATCACGCCGATGTTCCTGTGGTGGTTCGGGCACCTGGCATTGTCTGCTTTGTCAGCAGTGCTGACGCTGCTGCTGTTCTACGCGCACCGCGAGAACATCAAGCGCTTGCAAGCGGGCAAGGAAAGCCGGATCGGCGAGAAGGCCTAGAGCCGAAGTGGATGCCGGTTCGCGTCAAGAAAACGCGTCAGAACAAGAATCCAAAGCCGGGCATCTACGGATACCGAAACGGCCCTTCTGCATTATATGCCAAAATCCTGTTCGCAACTTGCGGCCGAATCACGGTTGTATTGGCAAGCGGGTCCCGAGCCTGTCATCCTGACAGCCTGTCATCCCGACAGTGGAAATGATGGCGGTTGCTCAGAATGAGCGAGAAGATTGTCGGCGCGCATGACGGGGTTGGTTCGCGGGGTGCTTCCGGCACCGCAGCGAGCCGACTGCTTTCGATGACCAATATCTGGTCCGATGCGCCCTCGCCGCCTGTCGACACGCCTGCGCCCATTTCATCGCAGGCGCCGCAGCCTGAGCCCCTCGCGAAAGCCGACGCTCCACTCGATATCGTGGTGAGGAAGACTCTACCGGTCGTCACCGCGCGTGCACATTCCGCCCAATGGCCGCCGCGAAAACTCTCGCTGGCGCTGCAGGGCGGCGGCACTTTTGCGGCCTTCACCTGGGGCGTGCTCGAGCGGCTGCTGGAAGAGCCTGACATCGCGATCGATACCATCAGCGGCGCCAGCGCCGGCGCCATTAACGCGCTGCTGCTCGGCTCCGGCTTTGCCGAAGGTGGCCGCGAAGGCGCCCGCGCCCGGCTGAATCGGTTCTGGCTCCGGCTGATGCACGAAGCTTCGTTCCGCGCACTGATGCTGGTCGGCGGCTTCTCGCCGGCGGGAAGCTCGGTCGCGTTCGGGCCGACGCTGCGCTCCGGTCACTTTGATCCGTTCGATCTCGATCCGCTGCGGCAGGCGCTGTCGCGCGACATCGATTTCGCCGCTCTGCGCCATCCGAACTGCCCGAAGCTTCTGATCGCAGCGACGCGGATCCGCGACGGCCAGCAGCAGATCTTCCGCAACGAGGCAATCACCACCGACGTCGCGCTGGCCTCGACCTGCCCGCCGCTCGTCCACTGCGCCGTCGAGATCGACGGCGAAGCCTATTGGGACGGCGGCCTTGGCGGCAACCCGCCGCTGCTGCGCCTGGCGCAGGACGCGACGACCGCCGATGTGCTGCTCGTCCAGGTCACGCCGGCGCGCGACAGCTACGTACCGATCACACTCGCCGCGATCGACCGCCGGCTCGACCAGATCGCGGCCAACGCCGCCCTCAATGCCGAGATCGCCGCGATCGAATGGGCGCAGTCGCAAGCCGCGCCGTCGCTGCGGCTCACCAGGATCGCGGCAGAAGATTCCGTTGACGGGCTGGCGCAGCGCTCATCCACCGATCTCGGCCGCGGCTTCATTCGCCTGCTGCACCGGAGCGGCCGCGAGGCCGCCGAGCGCTGGCTGAAGCAAGGTGCAGATAACAGCGCAGCGCCGGCTGCATCCGGCCATCGCATTGCTGCCCCCGAACCTGCGCTAGCCTGATTTCGCCAGCGCCTCCTCCAGGAACCAGGCCGCCGCAAGTGCGCGCGGATCGTTGCCGAAACGCGCGATCACCTGCACGCCGATCGGCAGGCCGCCGACCTTCAGCACCGGCACATTGACGCAAGGATTGCCCATCAGGGTCCAGAGCCTGTTGTAACGGGGATCGCCCGTGGTCGCGAGCTCCTTGGCGGGCGCGGTGCCCGGCGCGGAATAGGTCAGGAGCACGTCGACGCCTTCGAACAGCTCGCCGAGTTCACGGCGGCCGCGGCGGCTGATCCGCCGCGCTTCGTCATAGTCCTTCGGCGTCAGGCCAACCGTCGCATCGAGACTGGCACGCAGCATCGGCGCGATCTCGTCGTGGCGTTCGGAAAACTCCCAGGCCAGCGCGCGATGCGCCTCGAAATCCTGAATGATCGGATGGATGCGCCAGGCCTCCTGCACCGCTTCGGGCAGATCGATGGTCTGGACGCTGGCGCCGGCGCGCGTCGCCGTCTTGATCGCGGCTTGCAGCCCCTCTTCGGCCGCCGGCTCCACTGCGCCGGCGAATTCCTGCCTGACCACGCCGATGCGCGGCGACGTCGCGGCGGCAATGCCGGAGAATTCGCCGCGCCCCGTCATCGCCAACAGCCCGCGCGCGAGATCTTCCACGCGCGCGCCGAACAGGCCGACGGTATCCAGTGCCCACGAGTAGCACTTCACACCGACCGTCGGCAGCATGCGGAACGACGGCTTGATCGCAGCGGTCCCGCAATAGGCGGCGGGACGGATCACCGAGCCACCGGTCTGGGTGCCCAGCGCCAGCGGGATCATGCCGGCGCCGACGGCTGCCGCCGAACCGGAGGATGAGCCGCCCGGCGAATGGCCGAGATTATGCGGATTGCGCGTCGGGGTGGGATCGCGCGAGGCGAACGCCGTGGTCGTGGTTTTGCCGATGATGGTGGCCCCGGCCCGCTTCAGCATCATCACGACGGGCGCATCCGAGCGCGGCTGCCACCCGCGATAGATCTCCGAGCCCATCTCGGTCGGGAAATCGGCGGTATCGATGATGTCCTTGATCCCGACCGCGATGCCGCGCAGCGGACCGGCGCTTTGCGCCTTCGCAGCCTTGTCGTGGCGAACGAAGGCGCGGACGTCCTTCTCCTTGGCCTCGATCGCCGAATGCGATTGCGCGATCGCGGAATCGGGCGACAGCTCCCCCGCTTCGATGCGGCGCTGGAGGTCGGCGAGTGAGATCATGGCAAAATCCTTCTTATTGGCATCGCTTTTAGCATCGGGGCGCGGTCGCGCAAGCGCACGTCACTGTTGCGCAACGCCCTCAGGTTGTTCCATGCTGTGCCTGCAAGGAGACGCCGTGGACGCCATCAATCCAAGCGTGGAGCTGACCGAATCTGAGCGGATCGACCGCCTGCGGCTGATCCGCTCCGACAATGTCGGGCCGCGCACCTTCCGTTCGCTGGTCGACCATTTCGGCACCGCGCGCGCCGCGCTGGAGCGGCTGCCGGATCTGGCGCGCCGCGGCGGCGCGGCACGGTCGGGGCGCATCTGTAGCGCCGACGAAGCCAAGGCCGAGCTCGCCGCAAGCCGCAAGTTCGGCATCGCCTGGCTCGCGCCCGGTGAAGACGGCTATCCGGCGCGGCTCGCAACGCTCGACGATGCACCGCCTTTGCTCGCCGTGCGCGGCGACACGAAAAGCTTGATGCGGCCGATGATCGCGATCGTCGGCTCGCGCAATGCTTCCGGCGCCGGGCTGAAGTTTGCCGGCCAGCTTGCGCGCGAGCTCGGCGAAGCCGGTTTTGTCGTCATCTCGGGTCTCGCCCGCGGCGTCGACCAGGCCGCGCATCGCACGAGCGTCGAAGGCGGCACGATCGCCGTGCTCGCCGGCGGGCATGATTGCATCTATCCGCCCGAACATGCCGATTTGCTCGCAGCGATCCTCGACCATGAGGGCGCGGCAATCTCCGAAATGCCGCTCGGCCACGAGCCGCGCGCCCGCGACTTTCCCCGCCGCAACCGACTGATCTCCGGTGCCTCGCTCGGCGTGGTCGTGGTGGAAGCGGCGCACCGCTCGGGCTCGCTGATCACCGCGCGCATGGCGGCCGAACAGGGCCGTGAGGTATTCGCCGTGCCCGGCTCGCCGCTCGATCCGCGCGCCGCCGGCACCAACGATCTGATCAAGCAGGGCGCAACCCTCGTCACCGAGGCCGCCGACATCATCAACGCGGTGCAGCCGATCATGGAGCGGCCGCTGATGCATCCCGCAGGCGAGCCCGACAGCGAGCCGTTCGATCGCGATCCGCAAGGCCACGACCGCGACCAGATCACCGCCCTGCTCGGGCCTGCCCCGATCTCGATCGACGATCTCGTGCGGATGTCCGGCGCCTCGCCCGCAATCGTGCGCACCGTGCTGTTGGAGCTCGAGCTCGCGGGCCGGCTCGAACGGCACGGCGGCGGATTGGTGTCGCTGCTCTAGGGCTCGCGGCCGCTGAACCGTCCGGCGCAACAGCCGAGTTGCGCCAGAGGGAATCGAGTTCGCTTGAGCAATCAGCCCCGATAGATCGGCGCGCCGCTCGGAGATGCGACCGCGCCGCCGTCCACGAAGATCTCCTGGCCCTGCACATGCGCGGAATCATCGGAAGCGAGGAACAGCACGGTCTTCGCAACGTGATCCGTTTCGCCCATGCGCCCCAGCGGCGTCGACAGCGCGATGCGCCTCTCGAATGCCTTCTCAGCCTCGGGCGTCGCCACCGCAGGTCCCCAGATCGGTGTGCGGATCGCGCCCGGCGCGACCACGTTGACGCGGATGCCGCGCGGCGACAGTTCCGAGGCCATGGTCCGCGCCATCGCGCGAACGCCGGCCTTCGCGGCACCGTAAGCCGAGTAGCCGGGAATGCCGAGCACGGAGATCACCGAGCCGTTGAGGATGATCGAGGCATTGTCGTTGAGGTAGGGCAGCGCGGATTGAACGGTGAAGAACACGCCGGTGAGGTTCGTGCGGATCACGGTCTCGAAGACCTCAAGCGTGGCTGAGCCGAGCGGCGTGCCGCCGGCGATGCCGGCATTGGCGAAGGCGATGTCGAACTTGCCGAACCTGTCCGCGCCCTTCTTGATCGCGGCCTCCGTCGCGGCGATGTCGGTGGCGTCGGCAACCAGCGCAAGCGCGTTCGGCCCGAGCTCTTTCGCAGCGGCCTCCAGCGTCCCCTTGTTGCGGCCGGTGATCACCACCTTGGCGCCCTCGGCCACGAACAGCTTTGCAGTCGCAAGGCCAATGCCGCTGTTGCCGCCGGTAATCAGGGCCGTCTTGTTCTTCAATCTCACGCTCGCCTCCAGTAGTTGCATTATGAAACTAAGTTGTCATCTAAGACAAATGGTTTTATGATGCAACCACACAAGCGCGTGATCGGCGCGGCACGCGGGCGAACGCGACAGGACGAGAGACAATGGTGAGACGAACGAGCTTCGACGGCGATTCCTGCCCGATCGCACGGTCGTTGGAGGCGCTTGGCGACTGGTGGTCGCTGCTGATCATCCGCGAGGCACTGTTCGGCGTGCGGCGCTTCGGCGAATTCCAGAGCAAGCTCGGCATGGCCAAGAACATTCTGGCCGCGCGCCTGCGGTCACTGGTCGAGCACGGCATTCTGGCGACCGCCCCCGCTTCCGACGGCAGCGCCTACCAGGAATATGTGCTGACGCCGAAGGGCCGCGGCACCTTCCCGGTGCTGGTCGCGCTACGGCAATGGAGCGAGGAGTTCGACGACCACCCCGACGAGATCGCGACCATTCTGGTCGATCGCGCCAAAGGCCGCCCGGTGAAGAAACTCGAATTGCGCGCCGAGGACGGCCGCCTGCTCTCGCCGGCCGATACCACGCTGAAACCGCGGCCGGCGCCGCGGCGAAGGGCGGCGGGATAGCCGTCGCGCACGATCTCTCCTCAACGTCGTCCCGGCGACGCGACCCATAACCACCGGGAGCAGTTTGGCGAAGACAGGCAGCGATCCTCCGCCGGTGCGGATGGTGCGCACTCTCGATAGTTCACGTCCTATGCGTCCCAGCTTCGCCGAGACGACTTTAGAATCTCACGATAGCTTGCGCTTGGTCCGCAATCTCAGATGCTCGTCGGCCTCGAGCTGGGTCATGCCCAATAAATAATGCAACATGTGCAGCTTGTGGCGCTCGGCGAGCTTGCGCAGGGCGGCCGTCTGCTCCGCGATGAAGGCGACCGCCTCATCCGCCCCGCCTTCCCCCGGTTCCTCGTTGCGCGAGCCTCCCGGCGCGCCTGATCCGGCGCGCGCCCGTTTCCTTGCTGGCTTAGCCACCAGACCCCACCCCGAATCCATGCCCCGCAGAAACCTTACGCCGACATCGATCGCAACTCCAAGGTGGTATTTTGCAACTTTTTCGATATGAAACTTTTCCTACCGCGGCGGCCTTCAACACGCCCCGATTTGACAGGGACGGCCTCACCACCCATGTTCGGGTCGAAACGGCCGACCCGAATCCTTTGGTTTTCGGCCCAAGATTTTCCCGTAAGTTACTGGAACTACATGAATATCGTTATTGTGGAGTCGCCGGCGAAAGCCAAGACGATCAACAAATATCTGGGCTCGTCCTACGAGGTCCTGGCTTCGTTCGGCCATGTCCGCGACCTTCCCGCCAAGAACGGTTCCGTCGATCCTGACGCCAATTTCAAGATGATCTGGGAGGTCGACCCCAAGGCCGCCGGGCGGCTGAACGATATCGCGAGATCGCTGAAGGGCGCTGACCGCCTGATTCTCGCCACCGACCCCGATCGTGAGGGCGAGGCCATCTCCTGGCACGTGCTCGAAGTGCTGAAGGAAAAGCGCGCGCTGAAGGACCAGAAGATCGAGCGCGTGGTGTTCAACGCCATCACCAAGCAGGCTGTCACCGACGCGATGAAGCATCCGCGCCAGATCGACGGCGCCCTGGTCGATGCCTATATGGCGCGCCGCGCGCTCGACTATCTGGTCGGCTTCACCCTCTCCCCCGTGCTGTGGCGCAAGCTGCCGGGCGCGCGCTCGGCCGGCCGCGTGCAGTCGGTGGCGCTGCGCCTCGTTTGCGATCGCGAGCTCGAGATCGAGAAGTTCGTCGCGCGCGAATATTGGTCGCTGGTCGCGACCCTGCTGACCCCGCGCGGCGATGCCTTCGAGGCCCGTCTGGTCGGCGCCGACGGCAAGAAGATCCAGCGCCTCGACATCGGCACCGGCGCGGAAGCCGACGACTTCAAGAAGGCGCTGGAAGCGGCCGCCTACGCTGTGACCGCGGTCGATGCCAAGCCCGCGCGGCGCAATCCGCAGGCGCCCTTCACCACCTCGACGCTGCAGCAGGAAGCCAGCCGCAAATACGGCTTTGCGCCGGCGCACACGATGCGCATCGCCCAGCGGCTCTATGAAGGCATCGACATCGGCGGGGAGACCACCGGACTCATTACTTATATGCGTACCGACGGCGTGCAGATCGCACCTGAAGCGATCACCCAGGCGCGTAAGGTGATCGGCGAGGATTACGGCAACGCCTATGTGCCGGACGCTCCCCGCCAGTACCAGGCCAAGGCCAAGAACGCCCAGGAAGCGCACGAGGCGATCCGCCCGACGGATCTGTCGCGCCGGCCCGACAGCATGAGCCGCAAGCTCGATTCCGACCAGGCGAAACTCTACGAGCTGATCTGGAAGCGCACCATCGCAAGCCAGATGGAAGCGGCCGAGCTCGAGCGCACCACGGTCGACATCACCGCGAAGGCCGGCGGCCGTACGCTGGAGCTGCGCGCCACCGGTCAAGTCATCAAGTTCGACGGCTTCCTCGCGCTCTACCAGGAAGGGCGCGACGACGAGGAGGACGAGGATTCCCGCCGCCTGCCCGGCATGAGCGCCGGCGAAGCCCTGAAGCGGCAGTCGCTCGCCGTCACCCAACATTTCACCGAGCCGCCGCCGCGCTTC
The DNA here is from genome assembly GCF_023073715.1 of Bradyrhizobium sp. 164. GTDB lineage: Bacteria > Pseudomonadota > Alphaproteobacteria > Rhizobiales > Xanthobacteraceae > Bradyrhizobium. Next base: position 131,091 of record NZ_JADPKA010000029.1, on the reverse strand, counting down.
TCGGAGGCATCCCTCGTCAAGCGCATGGAAGAGCTCGGCATCGGCCGTCCCTCGACCTATGCCTCGATCCTCCAGGTTCTGAAGGACCGCGGCTACGTCAAGCTGGAGAAGAAGCGCCTGCACGGCGAGGACAAGGGCCGCGTCGTGATCGCGTTCCTCGAAAGCTTCTTCAGCCGCTATGTCGAATACGATTTCACCGCCGGCCTCGAAGAGCAGCTCGACCGCATCTCCAACAACGAGATCTCCTGGCAGGAGGTGCTGAAGGATTTCTGGCGCGACTTCATCGGCGCCGTCGACGAGATCAAGGACCTGCGCGTCGCGCAGGTGCTGGACGTGCTCGACGAGATGCTCGGCCCGCACATCTACCCGCCGCGCGCCGATGGCGGCGACGTCAGGCAATGCCCGAATTGCGGCACCGGCCGGCTCAACCTCAAGGCCGGCAAGTTCGGCGCCTTCGTCGGCTGCTCGAACTATCCGGAATGCCGCTACACCCGCCAGCTCGCCGCCGATGGGGAAGCTAGCGCCGACCGCTCGCTCGGCCAGGATCCCGACACCGGCTTCGATGTCTGGGTCAAGGCCGGCCGCTTCGGCCCCTACATCCAGCTCGGCGAGCAGAAGGATTATGCGGAAGGCGAGAAGCCGAAGCGCGCGGGCATTCCGAAGGGCACCTCGCCCAGCGATGTCGACCTCGAGCTTGCGCTGAAACTGCTGTCGCTGCCGCGCGAGATCGGCAAGCACCCAGAGACGGGGCAGCCGATCACCGCCGGCCTCGGCCGCTTCGGGCCGTTCGTGAAGCACGACAAGACCTATGCGAGTCTCGAAGCCGGCGACGAAGTATTCGACATCGGCCTCAACCGCGCGGTGACGCTGATCGCCGAGAAGGCGGCGAAGGGCCCGAGCCGCCGCTTCGGCGCCGATCCCGGCAAGACGATCGGCGACCATCCGACGCTCGGCACCGTCACCGTGAAGAGCGGCCGCTATGGCCCCTATGTCACCGCAGGCGGTGTCAACGCGACGATCCCGGCCGAGTTCGAAAAGGATGCCATCACGCTGCCGCAGGCGATCGCGCTGATCGACGAACGCGCGGCCAAGGGCGGCAGCAAGACCAAGGCGAAGAAGGCGGCAAAGCCTGCCAAGGCCAAGAAGACTACTGAGAAGGCTGCGGACGGCGAGGACGCCGCGCCGAAGCCGAAGAAACCGGCGGCGAAGAAAGCCCCGGCCAAATCGAAAACCGAATCCACCAGCAAGGCGCGCGCCGCCGTCTCGTCGACTGCCAAGACGTCGCCGACCAAGGCGGCCGCCACCAAGGCCCCGGCCAAGAAGAGTGCCGGCAAGAATTAGAGGTTAAGTGAAACGCAAGAATGACCATGGCTTTCCCGACAGGGCAGCCATCGTCGCCTTCATCAAGGCAAACCACGGAGAGGTCGGGACCCGCGAAATTGCGCGCGAGTTCGGCCTGAAGAACGCCGATCGCGCCGAGCTCAGGCGCATGCTGCGCGAGCTCGGCGACGACGGCATCATCAAGAAGAAGCGCCACAAGGTCTCCGAGCCCGACACGCTGCCGCCGACGCTGCTCGCCGATATCACCGGCCGCGACTCCGACGGCGAGTTGATCGCCTCCCCCGCCGAATGGGACGAGGTCGAAAGCGGCGAGCCGCCAAAAATCCTGATCGAGATGCCGCGCCGGCCCAAGCCTGGCACGGCCGCCGGTGTCGGCGACCGCGCATTGCTGCGCGTCGAGCGCTCGGACGAGGACGCAGGTCCCGCCTATCGCGGCCGCATCATCAAGGTCATCGACAAGGCCAAGAGCCGCATCCTCGGCGTCTTCCGCAGTCTTTCCGAAGGCGGCGGACGACTCGTTCCCGTCGACAAGAAGTTCGCCGACCGCGAGCTGAACATCGCGAAGACCGATACACAAGGCGCGCAAGACGGTGACCTCGTCAGCGTCGACATCGTCCGCTCGCGCGGCTTTGGCCTGGCCTCCGGTCGCGTCAAGGAGAGGCTCGGCTCGGTGAAGTCGGAGAAGGCGATCAGCCTGATCGCGATCTACGCCCACGACATCCCCTTGCAATTCTCGCCCGCGGCCGAGCGCGAGGCGGAGGCGGCGGAGCCTGCGAACCTGAAAGGGCGCGAGGATTGGCGCGACGTGCCGCTCGTCACCATCGATCCGCCGGATGCGAAGGATCACGACGACGCGGTCCACGCGCAGCCCGACGACGATCCCAACAACAAGGGTGGCTTCATCGTCAACGTGGCCATCGCAGACGTGAGCTTCTATGTCCGGCCGGGCACCGCGCTCGACCGCGACGCGCTCGATCGCGGCAACTCGGTCTATTTCCCCGACCGCGTCGTGCCGATGCTGCCCGAGCGCATCTCCAACAATCTCTGCTCGCTGGTGCCGGGTGAGCCGCGCGGCGCACTGGCGGTGCGCATGGTGATCGGACCCGACGGCCGCAAGCGCTCGCACAGCTTCCACCGCATCCTGATGCGCTCGGCGGCGAAGCTGCATTATGCGCAGGCACAGGCTGCGATCGACGGTCGGCCCGATGATACCACGGGCCCGCTGCTCGATCCGATCCTGAAGCCGCTCTACGCGGCTTACGCCTGCGTCAAGCGCGCGCGCGACGAGCGCGATCCGCTCAATCTCGACCTGCCCGAGCGCAAGATCCTCTTGAAGAGCGACGGAACGGTCGACCGCGTCGTCGTGCCGGAGCGTCTCGATGCGCACAAGCTGATCGAGGAGTTCATGATCCTCGCCAACGTCGCCGCGGCCGAGATGCTGGAGAAGAGATCGCTGCCGCTGATCTACCGGGTGCACGACGAGCCGACGCTGGAGAAGGTCCACGCCCTCAGCGAGTTCCTGGAGACACTGGACGTCCCCTTCACGAAATCAGGTGCGCTGCGCCCGACGCTGTTCAACCGCGTGCTGGCCCAGCTCGAAGGCCACGATTATTACCCGCTGGTGAGCGAGGTCGTGCTGCGCGCGCAGGCCCAGGCGGAATACTCTTCGGAAAACTACGGTCATTTCGGCCTAAACCTGCGCCGCTATGCGCACTTCACCTCGCCGATCCGCCGCTATGCCGATCTCGTCGTGCATCGCGCGCTGGTCCGCGCGCTCGGCCTCGGCGAAGGCGCCCTGCCCGACAGCGCGACGCCCGAATCTCTCGGTGAAGTCGCCGCCCATATCTCGCTCACCGAACGGCGCGCGATGAAGGCGGAGCGCGAGACCGTCGATCGCCTGATCGCGCACCATCTCGCCGACCGCATCGGCGCGAGTTTTCAGGGCCGCGTCTCCGGCGTCACCCGCGCCGGCCTGTTCGTCAAGCTCGCCGAGACCGGCGCCGACGGATTGATCCGGATCCGATCCCTCGGCACGGAATATTTCAACTATGACGAGAGCCGCCACGCGCTGGTCGGCACGCGCAGCGGCACCATGTATCAGCTCGGTGACGTCGTCGACGTTCGTCTGATCGAAGCGGCTCCCATCGCAGGAGCGCTGCGCTTCGAGCTGCTGTCATCGGCCGGTGAGACCGGCTCCCGCGAACGCAGGCCGTTCCGCCCGCAGCGCAAATCGTCGACGCCGCATCCGGGACGCAGTCCCGAGAAGAAGCGCAGGCCGGAGAAACAGAAGACATCCGGCAAGGGCAAGAAGGCCAAGGGGAAAAGCAAGAGCAAAAGCAAGGGACAGAAGGGCAAGGCATGGTGACGATGAGCACGGCGCCGAAGATCTGGACGCGCGAGACCGGCCTTGTCGAGAGGCGCGACGTGTGGGCTGCGATGAAGCATGGCTTTCGCGGCCGCTGCCCGCGCTGCGGCGAGGGAAAGCTGTTCCGCGCCTTTCTGAAGACGGCGGACAATTGCGCCAAATGTGACCTCGATTTCACCCCGCATCGCGCCGACGATCTGCCCGCCTATCTCGTGATCGTCATCGTCGGCCACATCGTGGTACCGGCCATCCTCTGGATCGAGACCAACTACACGACGCCGGTGTGGCTCAGTTTCGTGGCCTATCTGCCTTTTACCTTCCTCGCCTCGCTCGCGCTGTTGCAGCCCGTCAAGGGAGCTGTGGTCGGCTTGCAATGGGCTCTGCGCATGCACGGGTTTGACGAGAACCCTCCCGATGGTATTCCGCCTGTGTAAGCAAAACAAACAAGAGCGGTTTGGGTGAGGACATGACGGATATTTCGCCGGCAGAGGAGAAGGCTAAAGTTCACGAGGAGAAGGAAGCCGACCACCATCCCTATTTTCGTCCGAGGGATGCAGCGACACTGATCCTGGTCGATCGCAGCGGGCCTATTCCCAAAGTGCTGGTCGGCAAGCGCCACGACAAGGTGGTGTTCATGCCCGGAAAGTTCGTTTTCCCCGGCGGCCGTGTCGACAAGGCCGATTATCGCGTGCCCTGCGCCGCCCCCATCACCGCGGAGCTCGAAGCCAATCTCGCCAAGGGCAGCCCGAAGACTCCTCCCTCGCGCGCCAAATCGCTCGCCATTGCCGCGATTCGCGAAGCCTGCGAGGAGACCGGTCTCTGCCTCGGCCGCAAGGCTGAAGGCAAGGCGCCGAAGCTCGAGGGCCCCTGGAAGCCATTCGCGGATGCCGGCCTGCTGCCCGATCCCTCCGGCCTGTTCCTGATCGCCCGCGCCATCACTCCGCCCGGCCGCGTCAAGCGCTTCGACACCCGCTTCTTTACCGCGGATGCTTCCGCGATCACCCATCGCGTCGAGGGCGTGATCCATGCCGATGCCGAGCTGGTCGAGCTGGTCTGGGTCGAGCTCGGCTCAAAACCACTCGCAGACCTGCATCCGATGACACGCAACGTGCTCAACGAGCTCGACACCCGCCTTGCCACCGGCCCGCTCCGCCACGATGCACCGGTGCCGTTCTTCCATTTCTACGGCGGCAAGATGCAGAAGGATGTTTTGAGCTAGGCCGTCATTCACGGCGCGGCTCTTTCCTCTGGTCATTCCGGGGCGCGCGCAGCGCGAGCCCGGAATCCATTTCTCCATCGTCTCCACGGCTCGATGGATTCTGGGCTCGCCTCTACGCGGCGCCCCGGAATGATGCGAATTTACTGAGCCCACATCGAAAAACAAAAAATTCTTTCCGCCCTCCCCAATGGCGGAGTTGCCCGGCATGCCTATGTGTTCCCGAGCGTCACCAAGAACGGATAGCGGGCGATGGCACAACGGCAACTCAAGCTTGGCGCGTTCATGCGCCCGATCAGCATCCACACCGGCGCCTGGCGCTATCCCGGCGCCTGGCCTGACGCCAATTTCAATTTCGGCCACATCAAGACGCTGATCCGCAAGCTCGAGGCCGGCAAGTTCGACGCTTTCTTCATGGCCGATCACCTCGCCGTCTTGAACATGCCGATCAACGCGCTCAAGCGCAGCCACACCGTGACCTCGTTCGAGCCGTTCACGCTGCTGTCGGCGCTCTCGGCCGTCACCGAGCGCATCGGCCTGATCGCTACGGGATCGACCACGTTCGATGAGCCCTATCACGTCGCGCGCCGTTTCGCCTCGCTCGATCACATCAGCGGCGGGCGTGCGGGGTGGAATATCGTCACCACCTCGAATCCGGACGCGGCGCTCAATTTCGGCCGCGACGATCACATGGAGCACGCCGAACGCTACAAGCGCGCCCGCGAGTTCTACGACGTCGTCACCGGGCTCTGGGACTCCTTCGCCGACGATGCGTTCGTGCGCGACGTCGAGACCGGCCTGTTCTTCGATCCCGCGAAGATGCACACGCTCGACCACCAGGGCAAATATCTGAAAGTGCGCGGTCCCCTCAATATCGCCCGCCCCGTGCAGGGCTGGCCAGTGATCGTGCAGGCTGGCGCCTCCGAAGATGGCAGGCAGCTCGCGGCAGAGACGGCCGAGGCCGTGTTCACCGGCGGCGGCAGCCTCGCCGACGGGCAAAAGCTCTATGCCGACATCAAGGGCCGCATGGCGAAGGTCGACCGCGATCCCGAGCACCTGAAGATCCTTCCCGGCGCCTTCGTCGTGGTCGGCGACAGCGTTGATGAGGCGAAGGAGAAGCGCGCGCTGCTCGACAGCCGCGTGCATTACGACAGCGCCATCGCCTCGCTCTCCGTCATTCTCGGCACCGACGCTTCCGGCTTCGATCCGGACGGCCCGCTCCCCGATATTCCCGAGACCAACGCCAGCAAGAGCGGTCGCCAGCGCATGGTCGATCTCGCCGCGCGCGAAAAGCTCACCGTGCGCCAGCTTGCCCAGCGCGTCGGCGGCTATGGGGGCCTTTCGTTCGTGGGCACGGCCAAGACCATCGCGGATCAGATGGAGGAATGGCTTGTCGGGCGCGGCTCCGACGGCTTCAACATCATGTTCCCGTTCCTGCCCGCCGGTCTCGACGATTTCGTCGACAAAGTGGTGCCGGAGCTGCAGCGCCGCGGGATTTTCCGCAAAGAGTATGAAGGGGCCACTTTGAGGGAGAATCTGGGCCTGCCGCGGCCGAAAAACCGCTTCTTCGAGGCCTGATCGGGCCGATTTGGGTGGTTTCTGCCCCCTAAAACCTTGACATCAGGCGGTTTCTGGCTAGGTTGCCGGCCAACGCGGGCCGTTTGGCCGGCTCCAGATTTCCTTCATTCCTGAGGTTTTGAACATGGCCAAAGCGGTCACCATCAAGGTCAAGCTCGTGTCTTCGGCCGACACCGGCTTCTACTACGTCGCCAAGAAGAATTCGCGCACCATGACCGACAAGCTGGTCAAGAAGAAGTATGACCCGGTCGCGCGCAAGCACGTCGAATTCCGCGAAGCCAAGATCAAGTAAGTTCGGCGCAGCGTTGCAGAGCTTTGCGGGGCCCTTCAGGGCCCCGTTTTATTTTGGCTCTCGCCCTCGGCGCGCTGCAGCGCCTGAGCAAGCCACACAGCGATCCAGGGCCATGGGCCCGGCTCTGCAGCACACCACCGAGATGACCCTGCGCTGCGTCCGGGTCGCGAGAGCTGAGCTAATCTGAGCGTGCGGACTTGGGAAACGCCAAACACCGCGAGCTCCGGCAGTTGGCAGACCAGCCGCGAGAGCTGCCCCGCAGTTCACGCCAGTCTTGCTTCAAATCCCCTCCTCAGTCCATTCGAACATTCTGCTGAAGTCACCAGTGGCAGATCCTCCTACCCGCACGGAACTCCGGGGAACATAGGCCGTTTTCCCACCTGTTTCGAACCGGGAGACGTGAGCGTGAACCGCCGGCAAGTCCTTCGCGTATCGGCTGCGTTCTCAGTTGCCAACATGCTACTGCGTGCAGGGAAGGCTGAGACGGGGCCCGCCCAGCCATTCAGCCCATCCTACGTGCGCGAACTTGCCCGCGCGCTTGCCGCGAAATCATTCGCGCCTGCCGACGAGAAGCTGCCGGATGCACTGAAGAATCTCAACTACGACCAATACCGATCAATTCGCTTCGCGCCTGAGAAGGCGTTGTGGCGTGATGAGAAGCTACCGTTCGAAGTGCAATTTTTTCACCGCGGCTTTTTCTACAAGAACCGGGTCGACATTTTTCAGGTGGTGAATAGGAGCGTCATACCGATCCCGTATCGGCGCGACGACTTCTCGTTCGGAGAGGGTCTCGGACAATGGCCGGATGTCAACATCGGGTTCAGCGGATTCCGCATTCACGCGCCGATCAACAGGCCGGATTATTACGATGAAGTTTGTGTGTTCCTGGGCGCCAGTTACTTTCGAGCAGTCGCGAAAGGACTGACGTATGGCCTGTCGGCGCGCGGGCTAGCGATCGATACCGGCGAGAGCAAGGGCGAAGAATTCCCGGTGTTCAAGGCTTTCTGGCTGGAGAAGCCGACGCCAAATGCCTCGTCCATCGTGGTGCACGCGCTGCTGGACAGCAAGAGCGCGGCCGCAAGCTACCGATTCACGATCCGGCCAGGCCAAAGCACGGTTTTCGACGTCGAGATGGTTCTCTATCCCCGGGTAGACATCGAGCATGCCGGGCTCGCGCCTATGACCAGCATGTACTTCTTCGGGCCGAACGATCGCAAAGATTTTGACGATTTCCGCCCCGCGGTTCACGACTCGGATGGACTTGCGATCTTCAACGGCAGAGGTGAGCAACTCTGGCGTCCCCTCAACAATCCGCACGATCTGCAGGTCAGCAGCTTTGCCGATGTCAATCCGGGCGGCTTCGGACTGATGCAGCGGGAGAGGAACTTCTTCGCCTATCAGGATCTCGAATCCAACTTCGAAAAGCGCCCAAGTCTATGGTTCGAGCCGATCGGAGATTGGGGCGAAGGAGCGGTGAAATTATTCGAGATACCTACCAAGGAGGAGATTCACGATAACATCGCAGCGCTCTGGCAACCCAAGCACCCGCTGACCGCCAAAAGCGAACACATCTTCACCTATCGGCTGCACTGGGGTCCGGACGCCCCCAAACCGGAGGCGCTCGCACGGTTCACGCGAACGGCGATCGGAAGCCGGGGAGATGATAGCAAACTGTTCGTGCTGGAACTGATGGGGGAGCGACTCAAAGGCATCGATGCCAAGACCATCAAAGGTGTGGTGACCGCTGCACAAGCCGAAATCAGCAACATCGTCACGCAACCTAATCCCATGACAGGCGGATGGCGTCTGAGCTTCCAATGCTCGGTCAAGAAGCAAGCCGCCATCGAATTACGAGCTTTCTTGGCGCAAAACGAAGCGCCAGTCTCCGAAGTGTGGACCTATCGATGGACGCCCTGAGGCCGTCGCCGACGCCGTCGCCGGACGCACCTGGCAGCACATTCCTCCCGCCAGAAAGCCCGATGCCGATGCTGCCGTGCCGGCTGGATCGCGCGACTGAGGCTAACCCGTCGCCGGTACATTCGGGCACCGCCTTGACGCTCCGCCGCCTCTTTATTTTTGTCGGGACTGGGGTGCTGACGCTTGCAGGCGGCTACGGCATGTATGACGTGGTGAAGGTTGGCGGTGTAACCTTCCTCGAGGCGATGCTGCTCGGCTTTTTCCTCGTGCTGCTCGCATGGGTCGCCTTCTCCTTCATGTCCGCGTTCGCCGGATTCCTCGTGCTGCTCACGCGCACCCGGTCTTGTCTGCCGATCGATACGACGGGCCCCCTGCCTCGTGTAACCTCCCGCACAGCCATGCTGCTACCCACCTATAATGAGGACCCGCATCATCTCATGGCGCGACTGCGCGCCATGTATGAATCAGTTCAAGCTACCGGATATGGGGACCAGTTCGACTGGTTCTTACTGAGCGATACGAGCGACCCCGACATCTGGATTCGTGAAGAGATGACGTTCATTGGGCTGCGCCGCGCCTGCTGCGCCGCGCGGCTGTACTACCGGCATCGCTCCAACAATATCGCGCGGAAATCCGGCAACATCGCCGACTGGGTCATGAGGTTTGGGTCGGCCTATGATCACATGATCGTTCTCGACGCGGACAGCCTCATGGAGGGCGACACAATAGTTCGCCTTGTCCACGCGATGGAGTCCCATCCCGCTGCTGCGCTGATCCAGACGCAGCCGGTCATCGTCAACGCGCGCACAATTTTCAGTAGGCTGCAGCAATTCTCGGGGCGTGTTTACGGCCCCATCATTGCAGCCGGCAATGCCTGGTGGCACGGTGGCGACAGCAATTACTGGGGCCACAACGCCATCATCCGGGTGCAGGCGTTCGCTGCGGAGGCCGGCCTGCCGGAGCTGAGCGGTCGTAAGCCTTTCGGGGGTCACATCCTAAGCCATGATTTTGTCGAGGCCGCGTTGATGCGCCGCGCGGGCTGGAAAATCTATCTGGCACCGGCCCTTGGCGGCAGCTTCGAAGAAGTCCCGCCGTCACTGCTGGACTTTGCGGCAAGAGATCGCCGCTGGTGCCAGGGTAACCTTCAGCATCTGGCGGTGTTGCCCGCCCGCGGGCTACATTGGGTCTCGCGGTTGCATTTGCTTACGGGCATCGGCTCCTATGTCACCGCGCCGCTGTGGTTTCTATTCCTGGTACTCGGCCTGCTGATTGCACTGCAGGCGCATTTCATCCGACCGGAGTATTTTCCCAAAGGCTTCAGTTTGTTTCCGACCTGGCCGCAACAGGACCCGGTGCTTGCCGCCCGGGTCTTTGCAGCGACAATGGGACTTCTGATCCTGCCGAAGCTGCTCGCCTACCTGGTGCTGATCGGCAATCGAAAAGAGCGGATCGGATTCGCAAGGAGTCCTCGCGTACTGGCCGGAGTCGCTTGCGAGACGTTTCTTGCGGCTTTGATCGCTCCATGCATGATGATCCTCCAGACCAAGGCCGTGTTTGAAATTCTAGCTGGTCGGGACGCCGGCTGGCAGGTGCAGCGCCGGAGCGATGGCGAGCTGGCTCGCGGCGAAATCTATCGCAAGCTCGCCGGCCCTACGCTCTGCGGATTGGCGCTATCGCTCAGTGCCTACGCGGTCTCTCTGCCCCTGCTGCTTTGGATGTCGCCTGTCGTACTGGGTCTTCTGCTTTCAATCCCGTTGGGTCTCATGACGTCTGCACGACTGAAGACGCCTGGACTTTTTGCCACGCCGGAAACCAACAACCCGCCCGCTGTGGTGCTCCGTGCAAACGAACTCGCCGCATCTGAGCCCACCGCGATGGCCGGGGCACTACACCAGCTCAGCCAGGATCTGGAATTGTTAGGCGCGCATTTGGGATCACTATCGCTTGCCAGTCCGCGCAAATTCGGCCCCGTCGACGTGCCATTGGCGACGGCAACCATCAAGCTCGAGGAATGCCAAAGCTTTGAGGACGCAGCAGCATGGCTCGACAAACCGGAATTGCGCGCCGTTCTTGGCCATCCCACGCTGCTCCAGAGGGTCCTTGAGATGCCTCGCGCAGGTAAGAATGGAGCTGGTTGAAGAGCTCGACCTGGGCCGCTGAGCGCTGCTGCGCCGAGCCGGGATCCAGAAAGCCGCAGCTTTGGGCCCCGGCTCGGCAGCGCACCGTCGGAAGTGACGCTGCGCTGCGTCCGGGGCACGAGAGTGTTGACTGGCGCGTGCCTCCGCAATTGTCGCATTCGCTTTGCGCGCAGAAGCCGACGTGGCAGCAGAATGGCTCCACGTCGGCCTTGGGCCACAAGCGGCGATCGAACCAAGCGCCGCCCGTCGTCCGCTTCACCGTCGACAGCCGAGATCGCACGGCTTACCCCGCGGGCTGGTTTCGGCTAAACTCGCTCCTTTAGATGGAGCGGAGCCATGAACAACCCTCCGATCACAAGGCGTTTGGCCGCGATCATGGCAGCAGATGTTGCGGGCTACAGCCGCCTGATGTCGGCGGATGAAGAGGCGACCTTGCAAACTTTGGACGGGTATCGTCGCACGATATCCGATCTAATCGCCGAACACGCAGGCAGGGTTTTTGGGACCGCAGGCGACAGCGTGATTGCGGAGTTCAGTAGTGCAGTCCAGGCGGTGCGCGCCGCCGTGGCCATCCAGCGCTCTCTTGATCGCCACAACGCCGATCTTCCTCAGGACCGCAGGATGGAGTTTCGGATTGGCATCAATGTTGGCGACGTCATGGCGGATGGCGATGATGTACTGGGCGATGGAGTGAATGTCGCTGCGCGACTCGAAGGGGTGGCTGAACCAGGCGGAATTTGCATTTCAGGTACGGTGCGAGATCAGATCGAAGGCAAGCTGAACTTTGCACTCACTCCGCTCGGACAGCGCTCACTGAAGAATATCAGTCGTCCAGTCTCGGTTTACTCGGTGGATTGGCAACCTGAGCATCCGGTAAGTACCGGCATCCTGGGTGGTTCGCTCGCACTCCCAGATAAGCCTTCCATCGCGGTACTTCCGTTCTCGAACATGAGTGGAGATCCCGAGCAGGAATATTTCGCAGATGGCATCACAGAGGACATAATTACCGCTCTGTCCCATAACCGCTGGTTTTTCGTCATCGCCCGAAATTCGACGTTCGTGTACAAGGGGCGCGCAGTTGACGTGAAACAGGTCGCTCGCGAACTTGGCGTTCGATATGTCCTCGAGGGCAGTGTACGACGGGCTGGGCAGCGCGTGCGGATCACGGGACAGCTGATCGAAGCACAAACAGGAAATCACCTCTGGGCGGAGCGCTTCGACCGCGATTTGGCCGACATATTCGCCATTCAGGACGAGATCACGCAGAGCGTAGTCGGTGCCATCGAGCCTGAGATGCTGCTGATCGAAGGGAGACGAGCGTTTCGAAAAAGCGTCAGGAATCTCGATGCCTTCGACTGCTGTATGCGTGCGATGTGGCACTTCTCGCAGCTCGCACCTGAAGAGCACGAAGAGGCGATAACTCTTATAAGACAGGCGTTAGCGCTTGATCCGAACCTCGCTCAGGCTCACATGACGCTTGCCCGTACACTGAATGCCCGCATTTGGTATGGCTGGAGCAGCGATCTCACGAAAGATGTGTCGGACATCTATACTGCGGCCGCGCGCGCAGTCGCGCTCGACGACCGCGATCCCTACTGCCACTACGCCCTGTGTTGGGCCAGCTTATTGAGGCAGATGCACTCCCAAGCGCTTGCCGAGGCGCAACGTTCAATCGACCTTAATCCAAATTTCGCATTAGGGTTTTTCTCCCTTGGTTTGGTTCGGGTCCATATCGGGCATTTCACTGAAGCTCTGGATTCGTTATTGCGCAGCTTACGCCTGAATCCGAACGATCCACAGGCCGGAAGCTTCCTTAGCTTCGTTGCGCTGGCCCATTACCATCAGGAGAACTACGAGGAGGCAGTGCATTACGGCGAACTAGCGATCCAGCTACGACGTCCTTATCTCGCTCTCAGAGCCCTTCTTGCGAGCCTGGGGCAACTTGGACGCATAGAAGAAGCACAGCCTTTGCTGCAGGAGTTTATATCCCGACAACCGAAGGACCCGCGGCGGCAATTCGAAATAACAACTCCATACCTCGACTTGAGATATCGCGAACACCTCGCGGACGGACTAAGCCGTGCCGGCGTAACGAACTTACGATAATAGACTGTGGTACGGGCACGGACATCCGTTTGGGTGGTCTGCCACTTGCTTCCGCCCTAGCTTCATCAGCTGACCAGATCAACGCGCCGCCGATGCGCCAGGCCATGGTGTAGGAGCCGAGCGGGTCGCAAGCGACCGGGGTTCTGTGGCGGTGCAATACGGCGCAAGGGCCATGTGTGACGGCTCCGGGTTGGCAAGAAGAAGCTGCACTTTGCAGCGGTGGTCGGAGCAGCCATGTGTTCGGCCGCCCTGTGAGGAACGTTGGATGGCGCGTCAGCATTGAGAGGCGTCGGCATTCCAGCCGGCTCTCAAGGAGGAGATTCGTCCATGAGGAAGATTCTTCTGTCAACGGCGATCAGCGCCGCATTGTTAGCTGTCGGTACATTCGCAAACGCACAAGGAACTTCGACGGGTGGGTCGAGCGGTCATGATACCAAGCAATGCTGGGACGTAGCCAATAAGGTCGTTCGCGACATGAGTGGCACCACTGCAACTGGACCATCTGGAAACACGACGGTCGGTTCAACAACGTCGCCCGGCGCAAGCACTGGCTCTCCTTCCACACCTTCTGCCGCGACCAGTGCCAACGCCAATGCCTCAGCGCGTCCACCAGGAATACCGGACTGCTAGGCTTCCGATCACGGCGAGTAGACCGTCGCTCGGTTGTGGCGAGCCCGCCGCCCGCTTTACGGGGGTCTTTGCCCATATCGAAAATTGACGCCGCAGCGCCGCGCCGCTCATGAACATGTGGCGGCCGGCCTAGCCCTGGATTCTTTGGCATCGTGCACAGCGGCCGATCGCTCTTCGCGGGATCTCGCTTTTTGCGTTGCTCTAGGCGACATCCTGACGACGCAGCTATTCGAAAGAAAACATTTATCAAAAGGTAAGCCGGTCTGTCATTTTGCGCCAGGCGCATTTCCGACATTGCACTCCGCGTGATCCGGCGTACTCTATGATCGCAAGCAGAAGTGCAACGACAACCCAACGAACGTGGACTTGTAGCTTCTTTGGCGATTTTCGCCGGAGAGATCGAAGCTTGCTGGGAACTCACGCGCGATTGGAGATGAATCGATGAGGCACTGAACTGCATGCAACTCACGGTCGGCGCTTGAAAAATGCAGGTCGATAAACAAAAACGGGAGGACGTATACATGAAGAGGCGGTGGCGCAAATCTGGTTTACCTCTTGTTGCCATTGGCGCGACACTGATTGTGTCGTCAGCATTGGCTCAATCCGTGGATACAGCTCGGATCGAGGCCGCTGGTCAGAATGATTGGCTGACCTATCACGGCTCTTACAAATCCTATCACTACAGCCCGCTGGCGCAGATCAACGCAAGCAACGTCGGCAATCTGGGTGTTGCCTGGATCCATATTCCCGGACGCTCGACGCGCGGCCTGCAATCAATGCCGCTCGCGGCCGACGGGGTTCTTTATTACACGGGCTCCTACAGCCGGGTTTTTGCGCTAAACGGCGCGACCGGCGAGGTGATCTGGTCCTATTTCCCTGAGCTCGACGAGGCGCTGATCGCGCGCCAGACCCATTCCCCCTACAATCGCGGCTTGGCGCTCGGCGAAGGCAAGGCCTTTGTCGGCACGATGGACGGCCGTCTGATCGCACTCGATATGAAGTCAGGGAAGGTTCTCTGGGATACCAAGCTGATCGATTCGCAAAAACTTACAGTCGGTTTCACCGGTGCGCCGCTTTACGCGAAGGGTACGGTGATCATCGGCTCGCAAGGCGGAGAGTGGCCGGGCCGCGGTCCGATATTTGCTGTCGATGCCGCCACCGGCAAAAAGAAGTGGGAGTTCCTGACGGTCGCAGGCACTGATGAAGCGATGAAGTCCTGGGGAAACGATTCCTGGCGCACGGGTGGAGGTGGCGGCTGGATGCCGGGCACCTACGATTCCGAGACCAACACGATTCTGTGGGGCACCGCCAACCCGGCGCCGCTCTACGATTGGTCGGGCGCCGACTACAAGACGCAAGGCGCGCGGCCCGGCGACAATCTCTACACGACGTCGGTGATCGGTCTCGATCTCGATACTGGCAAGCTGAAGTTCTACCATCAGGAGCTGCCTCATGATGCCTGGGATTTCGACAGCGCCGTCGGCGAGTTCTTGATGCTCGATCGTGACGGTCAGAAGCTTGTCGTCCATCCGAACAAGAGCGGTTTCATCTTCGTCTATGACCGCAATCTCGCCGTCAAGAACGTTTGGCGGCTCGTTGAGAACATCAATTTCGTCAAGGATATCGACCCCAAGACGGGCGCGCTGATCGGCCGGCGCGACTTCTCCGCGGGCAAAGTGACCGAACCGCCGCTGTGTCCATTCATCGGAGGTGGCGTCAGCTGGAATTCCGGCTCGTACAGCCCTAAGACCGGACTCTATTATAAAATCGGCCAGGAATGGTGCATGACGCTCGATATCCAGAAGACGACGCCTGTCACCACGCCACAGGTCCAGCTCAACATCGGCGCCGATTTCAAGATGGCGCCGCCTCCGGGCGGTGAGATCTATGGTCACCTGGATGCGCGCGATCCCGTCACCGGGGCGAAGAAATGGGAGGTTCGCTATCCCGAGCCGCCGCTTGGAAGTGTGCTCTCGACCGCGGGAAATCTCGTGTTCGTACCTGACTCCCGCGGCACACTTCACGCCTACGATGCCGAAACCGGGGGTGAACTGTGGAATCACTCCGACGGAACCGGCCATCAAGGCGGCATCATCAGCTACTCCGCCGGAGGCAAGCAATATATCGCCGTGGTCGCGGGCTTTGGCGGCATGTTGTCCGACGAATATGCGCCAAATTTCGGCGGCGTTTACAAGAGCATGCCGCGCGACGACGGTGCGCTCATCGTCTACAGCCTGAAATAGGCTATCGCAAATTGATCTGCCGGGGAGCGGGCGCAAGCTTGCTCCCCGGACGTTGAACTCGCCGGACGTGTTTCAGGACATGGAGCTGGATGCCTTGAAATCGCAATCGAACAAGATCACCGCGCTGCGATCGGCGCTGTTGGGCGCTTCGTTATTGTGTCTCACCGGGTTGGTTCAAGCGCAGCCTGCTACCCCTGCGCCAGAGAACGGAACGTTCGATGTCGAGCAGTTGTTCGCGGGGACCTGCGGCTTTTGCCACTCCGATGGCGGACGGGCTGCCGGCAAGGGGCCGCAGCTGATGAATTCGCCGCGCGATGACGATTTTCTGCACAACCGCATCAAGCACGGCAAGCAAGGCGCGATGCCGGCATTTGACGGCGCCCTCACCGACGCGCAGATCGACCAGATCGTCAAATATATCCGCGCCTTGAAGCCGCGCGAGGGCTGAGCCGCTGGGGCCCCATCTACGCGGGGACGCGAATGAAGACAATTCTTCTGCTCGTCATCGGCGCCGTCATCGGAATGTCGGGGCCAGCGCAAGCGCGGACCCTGGACGCGATCCGTTCGTCCGGCGTGCTCGGGCTCTGCGCCCATCCCAACTCGCTTCCCTTCGCGAGCAAAACCGGTGATCCTCCCGGCTTTCAGATCGAATTGGGTCAGGCGCTCGCGCGCGAACTCGGCGTCTCGCTGAGGCTAGATTGGATCATCACCCAGTACCAGATGCGTAGCGCCGGCTGCGACATTCTCCTGGATGTCATCGCCGACCGCGACGCGCAAGGCGAAACCCGCTTGAGAATTTCAAAGCCCTACTATCGCACTGGCGTCGCGCTGGTCGTGCCGTCATCCAGCCCACTCACCTCGTTCAAGAGCCTCAACGAGCATACCAAGGTGGGAGTGCAGGTCGGATCCGTCGCAGCCATGATCATCGGTCAACGGCACGTACCCACGTCGACCTTTGGCTTCGAGAGCGACAGCCTCGACGCCCTGTCAAACCATGAGATTGACGCCGCTGCGGTCACGCCCACGTCGGCGAGCTATTTCAATCTGACGCACCCGGACAAAGCATTTCGCATCCTGGATCGCGACGAGACCGTGGCCGATCTCAACTGGAATGTCGCCGTTGGCATGGTTCGGCCGGATGATGCACTGCGCGAAGCCATCAATGGAGCGCTTGAACGGCTGCGAAACGACGGCACGATTGGTCGGATATACGGTCGTTACGGGGTCGTACTGCAAACGCCGAAGTAGCTGCGCGACAGTCTCGGCAACCCGGCAATCAATGATGGGCATCGAGAGGCAGTGGGATTGTGGTCCGCCGGTCGACAACTTTCTCCGTTGGTTCCCCGCGCGCGGTCCTCAGCAGACGCGATATTCTCGCCGGTATCGCGGGAGGTGCCGCGATAGGGATTGCGCCGGTATCCGGTCGGGAGCTGTCGAAAATTGGTCTCCAGCTCTATACGGTCCGCGATCTGCTGAAAGCCGACTTTGACGGGACCCTACGGAAGGTTGCCCGTCTCGGCTATCGCGAGGTGGAGTTTGCCGGCATTCTCGGCCCCAATGTGCGGCGCACCCGGAAACTTTTGCTGGGCCTGGGTCTCACTGCGCCGTCGCTGCATATCGACTACGGCAACCTGCGAGACAATACCGGATCATCGTTCGACATCGCTCATTTGCTTGGCAGCCGGTTTGTCGTGTGTCCATGGCTGGACCAGTTGGAACGGCAGACAATCGACGATTGGAAGCGGATTTGTGACAGATTGAATAGGATCGGTGAATTGGCGGCGCGTTCCGGGCTGACACTTGCCTATCATAATCACGATTTTGAGTTCGCGAACCTCGCAGGTGGCGTCCAGCCTTACGACATTCTGCTCAGCCGTACGGATCAGCGCTTTGTCAAGTTCGAGCTCGATGTTTACTGGGCAACCAAAGGAAACCTCGATTCCGTGAAAGTCTTGAAGACACATCCATCTCGATTCCGCTTGGTGCATCTCAAGGATATGGCGAGCGACGGATCGACCACCGAGCTAGGCAACGGCACGATCGACTTCGCAAAAATACTCGACGCGTCGTTTCGGTGCGGCGTGCAGCATTTTTCGTCGAGCAAGATGTTTCGGCCGATCCGTTGCAAAGTATAGAGACGAGCATCGCCTTCCTTCGCCACACGCGTATTTCGCCGCGAACGCCCCGATAGTTTCGTAACGCGAATTGAGGACCCGCAATGAGCGAATGCACTGCCGAGTTGCCACATGCGCCAACACCTCCAGCGCCTGGCCCGGCAGACAAAAATAAGGGCGGGCCACCAGCCCTGAGATTGCCTCGAATTAGCCTCACTGCCGTGGGGCTATAAGCCATAAGGGAGACTGCAATGCTCCGCCTCGTCGCTAAGTTCGCCGCAGCGTCGTGTATTTTTCTCGAGGTTTCCAGCGCCCACGCAGAAGACATAAAGCGCGTCACTGCCAATGGGACTGAACTTGCCTACGTGGAAGTTGGTCAAGGCGAACCGGTTATATTTGTTCACGGCGGTCTTCAAGATTACCGAATGTGGCTGCAGCATCTTCCAAAGTTCGCCGATCGCTATCGCGCCATTGCCTACAGCCGCCGCAACCACTTCCCAAATGAGGCAAGTCCTGAGAGCATGCCGGATGGCGCTGCGGATGCGCACGGCGAGGATCTTGCCGCGTTTGTGCGGGCTCTAGGCTTGTCGAAGGTCAGGGTCGTTGCGCATTCGTCTGGCGCGCATGCGGCGCTTTTCTTTGCCGCCGTGCATCCGGAAAAGTTGGTCAGCCTGACGCTCAACGAACCGCCCGCGACGGGCATCCTGGCCGGCGTTCCCGGGCTCGGCGACATGTTGAAAGAGTGGGGCAATGCCCAGGCACCGGCGAGGGAGGCAGTCAAGGCAGGCGACGTGAAAACCGGCATACCGCTGTTCGTGAACGCCGTCGGCGGACCGGGCGCCTATGAACGTCGATCCATTGCCGACCAGAAGATGAACTTCGATAACGTGGCGTCCTTTCAAGCCGACGCCACAACAAAACGCCCGAGGCCGGCGTTCACGTGCGAAATGGCCAAGTCGATCAATGCGCCAACGCTTCTGTCCAATGGCGAGCGAAGTCCCAAATTCTTCTATCGAATTGTCGACCAGCTAGAGACCTGCCTACCAAACCGCGAGAGGATCATCATTGCCGGAAGTTCGCACACCGTGCCTGCAGAAGCTCCTGACGCGTACGACCAGGCTGTCCTTACGTTTATCGGCAAACATTAACACCGTAGTCCGGTTTGGATCACGAGCGTCGCCCTCTACAATAGTCGGTTGTCGGACAATTTCCGCTATGTCCTGTTAGCGACCGAGTTCTTGTGGCGGTGCAATACCGCTCAGGGCCAACACCGGATTGTTGGAGCACGCGCCACCTTGAGTCCGCCCTCTGGGCGATGTTTACTTCCGCTGCGGTGGCGGGGGTACACCGAATGCAATGGAGGCTGTCATGCTGCGCACCGCGCTCTGCCATCTGTTGGCGATTGATGTGCCCGTCTTTGCCGCACCGATGGGGTTTATCACCGGGCCCGAGCTTGCGGCAGCGGTGAGCAACGCTGGCGGACTCGGCATTATGTCATTTAGCGGCAACCCGCCGCCGGTGCTGCGCGAGGAGATTGGGCGCCTGCGATCGCTCACCGAAAAGCCGTTCGGGGTCGGTATATTGCTGAGTGGACCGCATCTGCCATTTCCAATCGAGGCGGTCATCGAAGTGTGCCTCGAGGAGCGGGTTCCAGTCCTCTTGACCTTTTGGGGCGATCCGACTCCCTTTGTAGGCCCAGCCCAAGCGGCAGGGGTGAAACTGATCGACCAAGTCGGCTCGGTTGCCCACGCGCGAAGAGCTGCTCATGCCGGGGTCGATGCCATCGTTGCTCAGGGTGTGGAAGCCGGTGGCCACCTGGCTGGCGATATTACAACAATGGCGCTGGTACCGCGGGTCGTCGACGCGGTGGCTCCAGTTCCCGTCATTGCAGCCGGAGGCATTGCGGATGCGCGGGGCTTCGCCGCCGCTCTCGCTCTCGGAGCGCAGGGCGTGATGATCGGAACGAGGCTGATCGCTACGACAGAAGCCTACGCGCATACGGTCTATAAACAGAAGGTTATCGATGCAGCGGAAGATTACACGGTGCGGACGACGCTTTTCGGTCACGGCTGGCCCAATGCCCCTCATCGCACACTGCGCACGCCCTTTGTCGAACGCTGGCTGCCAGATGAGGCGCGCGGCAGTGAGCAGCGGGCCGATGAGCCGCAGATTGGCGAGACGAAAGTCGGTGGCCGGGCGACGCCACTCTTGCGCTTCATGGGCTTTCCACCGACGCCAGACGCCTCGGGCGACCTGGACTCGATGGATTTTCTAGCGGGACAGGGCGTCGGCTTAGTGAATGAAATTAAGCCTGCAGCGGATGTCGTCCAAGAACTGGTCGATGGCGCCCGGCGGCTGGTTTTTCAGCTCGCTCAGTCAACTCGAGCACCAGACGAGTGACTGCTTTGGGGGTCAAAAGCGGCGTTGAGGCAGGCGTCGTTGCGCGTCCGGTCTACCGCCGTAGTTGCGTTCGGAAAATGGTTCTGCCTGCTATAGCTAAGGGCTAATCGCGCCGCTCTGCTCCTGATTGCGGGACTTTCGGGTTACCGCCGAGTGCGGACATGAAGCTCTCCTAACCCAGTGATGTCGCCAGTGACCGTCAATGACAGCCAGTCCTCGCGCCGCTGGGTCGCCCGAGCGTTCGGACGTCCCGGCCGTCGTCACTAAGCCGGCTGTGGCCGTCATCGAATTGATGGCGGCCTTTGGGCGTGAGATCGAGCCACATGAAGGCACCCATCAAATTTTCAATGCCACGGGAATATGCCGAGTACGTGTGGAAGATCTCGCCAGCCTCGTTTTTGGCAAATATGCTGGCGCCCATCATGTCTTCGCTGCTCTTGAGCGGGATCGTGTCGTAATTGAACTTGGCTGTGCCAGCGGCCAGGTCCTCCTTTTTGAATGACACCCCGAAATCAAAGTTGAAGTCGCTGCCATAGGATGACACCCACGGAAAGGTCCAGCCCAAAGCGCGTTTCACTTGCTCGATTCGCTCGATTGGCGCGCGTGAAATCACAGCAAATGACAGGTCGGCATCATGGAAGTGCTTGCGCGCGGCGTCGAAATGATCGGCGACGAACGAGCATCCTTTGCAAACGTGATCGGAGCCCGGGGTCAGCATGAAGTGATAGACGGCGAGTTGGCCGCGACCATTGAACAGATCGGCAAGCGTGTACTCGCCATCCGGTCCCTGGAAGACGTAGGGCTTCTCGATTTTTACCCACGGCAAATGGCGTCGCTTTTCTCTAAGTTCGTCGAGCTTGTGCGTCATCTCCTTCTCTTCGACGAACAATGCCCTACGTGCGGAAAGCCATTCCTCACGCGAGACGACTTTGGGTGGAGCGAGGGTGCCTGCTGCCATAGTCAAGACTCCTCTGATTGTGGGTTCTAAAACGTAGGTCCTCGCCGATCGGTTCCTTGCTTGCCTGGCCATTGCGCCGCCGGCTAAGCTGCCCCCCCCAGCGTCCGAGATGGCTGCTGGACGACCTGCATGTCCGAGTCGGGTCAATCGGGTCGATGAGCCGACAAATTGGCGGCGGCTCGGAGCACCTGTTCGATCTCAAATGTCAGCACGACCTCGTAGGATTGGGCCGAAATCATCGCGGACCGGGCCAATAGGAAACGTAACAGATGTGCGGTAGAATTATAAAGAGGCCACCAACTGAGGCGAGCTCAATTCAAGTGACGGCGATACTTCTTGATGATCTCGCGAAGGTCAGGACGGAAGAAGCGCGATGCGCGGTCGGCCCAGTACCTTTTCCATCCACCCGCCACGCTATATGGCCCGGTCGGAGCAAAGAGATTTCCCGTCGTCGGTGAGTCATGATCATCCTCGAATTGGAGCGCAGGTGCGGCGCGCGCAACGATGCGTTCGACCAGCATGGGTGCGAGTCGAAATCGTCTTGCACCGCACGGCCGGACTATACAGGGGTCACAACCGGCCGATCACGACCAAGCAACGTGACATCCGGTTCATCCTCCGAAGCTGACGCTGACGGCTACACACCCCACCTACGCCGCCTTCAACACCGGCGGCTGCGACGGCCGGATCAGCGCGAACGCGACCTGCACGATGCCGCCGGCGAGGCCGAGCGCGACGCCGATGCGCCAGGCCATGGTGTATGAGCCGAGCGCGTCGTAGAGCACCCCTCCTCCGTAGGCGCCGAGGAAGCTGCCGATCTGGTGGCTCATGAAGGCGAGGCCCTGGATCATGGCCTGCCAGCGCAGGCCGAACATCTCGGCGACGGCGCCCGCAACCAGCGGGCCGACGCCCATCCAGAGAAAGCCCATGATCGCGCCGAACAGCAGCGTCGAGAATGGCGTTGCCGGCAGCATGAAATACCAGGCGAGCGCCAGCGAGCGCAGGATGTAGATCGCGCCCAGCAGCGCCAGCTTGTTCCAGCGTTGGCCGGCCCAGCCGAAGAACAGCGAGCCCAGCACGTTGAAGCCGCCGATCATGCCGAGCGTCTGTGCGCTCAGCATCGGATCGAGACCGCAGATCGCCAGATACGACGGCAGATGCGTGGTGAGGAACACCAGCTGCATGCCGCAGACGAGATAGGCGCAGGTCATCACCACGAAAGACGCGTTACCGAACGCGGTCCTCGCCGCAGCCATGGCATTGGCATCGCTGATGTCATCGGCCGCGGGCTTGGGCAGCGGGATCTGGTCGACGCGTCCGGCATACCACGCCGCCGGTATCATCAGTACCGACATGATGACGAAGCCGGCAAGGCCAATGCGCCAGCCAAAGCTCTCGTTGAGCATCTGCCCGATCGGCGCCGACAACAGCGCGCCGAGCGAGCCCGCACCGGAGACGATGCCGAGCACCGTCGAGCGCACGGTTTCGGGCACAGCACGCGCCGCTACCGACATCGCGATCGCCGCCGCGGTGCAGGCCAGCGAAGTCCCGATCAGGACGCCGCCGCCAATCATCACGCTGACGAGCCCATTGGCCGTCGCCATCAGAGAGAGGCCCACGATGTACATCAGCGCGCCCACGATCATGATGGGACGGAAGCCGTAACGCACCGTCATCGCGCCGGCCAGCGGCTGGAGAAAGCCCCAGGCGAGGTTTTGCACAGCCAGCGCCAACGTGAAATCCGACACCGAGATGTGGATGTCATGCGTCAGCGGTTGCAGGAAGATGCCGAGCGACTGCCGCAGCCCCATGCTCAGGGTCAGCATGATCGAGGCGCCGATCAGGATCGGCAATGTCGGACGCAGAACCTGCAACAGGGGCATTTTTCTTCTCCCTTTTGGGCACGGCGCGAACGCCGCCGTCTGCTTTTGCCGTTGATTTTGGTTACACAGACCTGTGTACTTAGGCTACAAAGGGCCGGTGCTGTCAAGCGAACAGGACGCGCGCTACCGCATGGCTCCCCCGCCCGCCCCACAGACGATGAAAGAGCGGATCCTCGAGACCGCCGATAAGCTGTTCTACCTGCAAGGCATTCGCGCCATCGGCGTCGACACCATTGCAGCCGAGATCGGCATCTCCAAGCGCACGCTCTACAACCACTTCCCCTCCAAGAACGCGCTGATCGCGGCTTACCTCGAGCGCCGCTTCGTGCACGCGCGCGCGTCCGACAAACCGCCGGCCGAGCAGATCCTTGCGACGTTCGATTCGCTGGAGCGGCGGTTTGCGGCCAAGGATTTTCGCGGCTGCCCGTTCGTGAATGCGGTGGCCGAGCTCGGGCCACAGGACCGCGCCGTGAAGAAGATCGCGATCGCCTTCAAGGAGAGCCGCCGCGTCTGGTTTCGCGATCGCCTGAACGAGCTCGGCGTTGCGGACGCGGAGGCGCTGGCAACCCAGCTCGTGCTGCTGGTCGACGGCTCCATCGCGCAGGACCTCGTGCGCGACGATCCTGCGATGGCCAGGGCGGCGAAAGAAGCGGCGAAAGTGCTGCTGCGGAATGCAGGGGTGGATGTCGGTAGCGATGCGAAGAAACCAATGAAGGGGAGCAAGCGCGCGCCAGACTAGCTGCTGTCGCCATATCGCTTGCTGTCATCACCCGCGAAAGCGGGTGATCCAGTATTCAAGAGACACTGAGGCTAGAACCGAAAAGCCGCGGGCGTACAGGATTCCCCCGCTGGAGCCTGTCATCGGGCTCGCCGAAGGCACGACCCGTTGGCGGGGAATGACAGCGGAGTTTGTAGGATGTTCGGGATGATAGCAGAATGCGCCTGTTTTGCCCGACGTGTCAAACGGACTTGCTGTCGGCGTCAGCCGCTTTGCTACCCGCGTAGGCCATTGATCCGACTAGCGCCGGCTACTGTGCATGGGGTTGTTTTCGCAATTATTGTGTCGCAGTAGCCTTTACGCCGCCTGCGACACCACGCGGTTGCGACCGTCGTGCTTGGCGCGGTAGAGCGCGGTGTCGGCGCGCTTGAGGACGTCGCCGACCGCCTCGCCCTTCTGCTCCAGCGTAGTCAGGCCAATCGAGATCGTGACCTCGATGCGCTTCGTCCCTTTGTGGATCGCAAACGGCTCGCCCGCGATCGAGCGGCGCAGGCGCTCGGCGACCATGCCGGCGACGTGGAGATCGGTCTCCGGCATCACGATGACGAATTCCTCCCCGCCATAGCGGCAGGCAAGGTCGATGCCGCGGATCGACTTGCGCACCCGCACTGCGAATTCGCGCAGCACGTCGTCACCGGCATCGTGGCCGTAATTGTCGTTGATCGACTTGAAGTAGTCGATGTCCAGAATCATCAGCGCCAGCGGCTTGCCGCGGGTCGCGGCCTGCTCGGCGAGCGTGGCGAGATGGCTCTCCATGTAGCGGCGGTTGTGCAGGCCGGTGAGCGCGTCGGTGATCGCCATCTCGATCGAGTTCTGCACGTTGTCGCGCAAGTGATCGGTGTAGCGGCGGCGGCGGATCTGGGTGCGGGCCCGCGCCAAGAGTTCGGTCTTGTCGATCGGACGCAGCAGATAGTCGTTGACGCCGATCTCGAGGCCGCGGAGCAGCCGCGTCGAGTTCTCGGGGTCGGCGATCGCCAGGATCGGAACGTGGCGCGTGCGCTCCAGCGAGCGCGCTTGGCTGCAGAGCCGCAGGCCATCGAAATTGTTGAGATCGAGTGAGACGATCAAGAGGTCGTAATTGCCTTCCGCGGCGTGGAACAGCGCCTCCGTCGGGCTCGGCTCGACGTCGATGGTGTGCTCGGCGGCGAGGATCGTCCCCAGCCGCTCATAGGAGGATTCGCGGTCGTCGACCAGGAGGATGCGGCCGCCCCTGCCGGTGTCGGCCACGGCGCTGCGCTCCGGCGCCTGCATGCCGATCTCGAGCGAGGTGATGGCGCGCATGCGCAGCTCGTCCGTCATCATCTTCAGCCGCGTCAGCGAACGCACGCGCGCGATCAGCACGACGTCGGAGACGGGTTTGGTGAGGAAATCATCGGCGCCGGCTTCGAGCCCCCGGTTGCGGTCGGAGGGGCTGTCGAGCGCGGTGACCATCACGACAGGAATGTGGTGGGTGGCCGGATCGGTCTTCAGACGGCGGCAAACCTCGAAACCGTCCATATCGGGCATCATCACGTCGAGCAGGATGATATCGCATTCGGCGCGCCGGCTGATCGCCAGCGCCTCGGCGCCGTTCGCCGCGGTCATCACGTCGAAATATTCGGCGGACAGACGAGCTTCGAGGAGCTTCACGTTGGCAGGAACGTCATCGACAACCAGGATACGCGCGGACACTTTGAACTCACTTCCTATCCGATAAAACGCCGGACCGTCTCAATGAACTTGCCGACCGAGATCGGCTTGGACAAATAGGCCTCGCAGCCGCCCTCGCGGATACGCTCTTCGTCGCCCTTCATCGCGAACGCGGTGACCGCAACGACGGGAATGGCGCGCAACTCCGGATCGTCCTTGATCCACCGCGTCACCTCGAGTCCCGAGACCTGCGGCAATTGGATATCCATCAGCACGAGGTCCGGCCGCATCTTGCGAACGAGGTCAAGCGCCTCGTAGCCGTTGCTGGTGCCAGTGGTCTGGTAGCCGTGTGCCTCCAACAGGTCGCGGAAGAGCTTCATGTTAAGCTCGTTGTCTTCCACAATCAGGACGGTCTTAGCCATCCCGCCCTCCTGTTTGGTCCGCAGACCCATACATGTGACGCCTCAGGCGCCGCTCCCCGGCGCTTCGAAAACTGGATTCAAACTAGCCTCAGATTCGCTCTAGTTTCGTTAAACCCGAGGGCCGACTTTCTGCGATTTGGTTTCCAGTTGCTTGTCGGGGGTCGCAAGACTCGAGGCGAAGACTCGGGCATGATGATTCCAAAGTAGACACTGAAAGTTAACGGAAAGGCAAACCGGCCGCGTGAAAAAGCCTGTTCACAACCCCCGCGAAGTCGCTGAAATCGTTGCGATTCAAGCACTGTCCTTCGTCGCCGGCGAGCCCGAGCGGCTGGGCCTGTTCCTGGCTGAGACAGGGGTCGGTCCGGAGACCCTGCGCAATGCTGCCTCGGACCCCAATTTTCTCCTCAGCGTGCTCGATTTCGTGCTGCGCGATGACGAGACCGTGAAGGCCTTTGCGAAGGCCGCGGAACTACATCCGACCAACGTTGCCGCAGCACGGCAGGTGCTGGGCGACGCGCTCGGCGACCCCACCTGGGAGCGCGACGTGCCGTGACCGAACCCGATCCGGCAGGGCCCCGCTGCTTCTGCCGGGATTGTCTGGCCGATCTGGACACGGGCGTGCGGCGCTGTTCCGCTTGCGGGTCCCCTCGCCTGGTCCGCCACCGCGCGCTATCGAGCCTGACCATCGCCCACATCGACTGCGATGCCTTCTATGCGACGGTCGAGAAGCGCGACAATCCTGATATCGCCGATAAGCCCGTCATCATCGGCGGGGGCAAGCGCGGCGTGGTGTCGGCCGCCTGCTACATCGCCCGCACCTATGGCGTCCGCTCGGCCATGCCGATGTTCAAGGCCCTGGAGGCCTGCCCGCATGCGACCGTGATCCGGCCGGATATGGCGAAATATGTCCGGATCGGCCGCGAGGTGCGCCAGGCCATGCAGGCGCTGACCCCGCTGGTCGAGCCGCTGTCGATCGACGAGGCCTTCCTTGATCTGTCCGGCACCGAGCGGGTTCACGGCACGATCCCGGCAAAGGTGCTGGCGCGCTTCGCGCGCGACGTCGAGCGCGATATCGGCATCACCGTCTCCGTCGGCCTGTCCTGCAACAAGTTTTTGGCCAAGATCGCCTCCGATCTCGACAAGCCGCGCGGCTTTGCCGCGCTCGATCAGGACGAAGCGCGCTTGATGCTGTCGGAGAAGCCCGTCGGCTTCATCTTTGGCGTCGGACCAGCCACGCAGGAGCGCCTCGCGCAGCGTGGCTTCCGCATCATCGCCGACCTGCAGAAGGCCGACGAGATCGAGATGATGCGGCAGTTTCCGAGCGACGGCCGCCGGCTGTGGCGGCTCGCGCGCGGCATCGACGAACGCCGCGTGGAGCCCGATCGCGGCGCCAAGACGATTTCCAGCGAAACCACGTTCGAGACCGACATCCGCGATTTCGCGGCGCTGGAGAAGATCTTGTGGCGGCTGTGCGAGAAGACGTCGTCGCGTCTCAAGAGCGGCGAGCTCGCCGGCTCGACTGTCACGTTGAAACTGAAGACCGCCGATTTCCGCCAGCGCACGCGCTCGCAGTCGATCGCCGCCCCGACGCAGCTCGCCGCAAAGATCTTCTCGATCTGCCGCGAGATGCTGGCAAAAGAGATCGACGGCACCGCCTTCCGCCTGATGGGCGCCGGCGTCAGCGCGCTGCGTGACGGTTCGGTCTTGGACGACACCGACATGCTCGACCGCCGCGCCGCGCACGCCGAGCGCGCGGTGGACAGTCTGCGCAAGAAGTTCGGCAGCGCTGCGGTGATCCGCGGCATTGCGTATGAGGGGCCGGAGAAGGCGCAGGAGTGATCAAGTCCTGCTCAACTCAGTCGCGTTCAAATATCCGTGCACCCGGATAGGCGCGCCGGGCATACTGAACTACCAATTGCCGATCCTGAGTTTCCACGAACGGCGTTCGGATCTGACAAGACCCGACGATGAGGTGCCACAGGCCGTTGAGCTTTCGAATGACAACGTTCATTTGAGCCTCTCCCCGCAGTGACCCGAGTGGACTCAAATTGTAAGAATCTCCCGCCGTCGCTCAATTCTACCAGTGTAAGCTCAGCGCATGAGAAGGATTAGAGGAGATATACAAAGGTATGTTGACCATTGCTCCCACAGCCTCTGTCGCCGACTCTGGCGGCAATCACGGCGCGTCTTGCCGAAGCGGGGATCAACGTGAATGCGGTTTCGGCCTTCCATCACGATCACCTCTTCGTGCCGGCGGACCGAGCCAACGAGACGATGGCTGTTTTGCAAGAGATGGCCAAAGGCAAGTCGGATAGGTAGAGCGAAGCGACACCCATCAAGCTCCATCCGCACAACAAGGGCGATGGGTTTCGCTCCGCTCTAACCATCCTACCAGTCACCTCAATCCGCGACTGCCACCGCTTCGATCTCGATCAGCCACTCCGGCGCGGCCAGCGCGGAGACGCCGACGAGCGTAGAGGCCGGCGGCTCCATGCCTTCGAAGAAGACGGAGCGGGCCTTGCCGATGATGGGGCGCAGCTCCGGCTTGTAGTTCACGACGAAGGTCGTGATCTTGACGATGTTGGCGTAGCTCGCCCCCGCCGCCTTCAGCGCGTGGCCGAGATTCTGCATCACCTGCGTCGTCTGCGCGGCAATATCGCCCTCGCCGACGATCCGCCCCTCCTCGTCCACCGACACCTGGCCGGAGATGTAGATGGTGCGCGCACCGGTCGCCGTCACGACGTGGGAATAAGCCGGATTGTGATGCAGGCCGCTGGGGCGGAGATGGTCGAGCTTGGGCATGGTGCTGGCCTCCCGAAGTTATGGTTGGGAGGAGCCTAGCCGGAGAGGACGCCGAGGACCAGCCCAGTCATTGCGAGGAGCTTTTGCGACGAAACAACCCAGACTGCCACCGTGGAAACAGTCTGGATTGCTTCGCTGCGCTTGCGATGACACGGAGGAGACCACGCCCTCAATTACAGGGCTTGCTGTCCTTCACGTCGAACTTGCCCATCGCGCCCGAAATCACGAAATCGTTGTAGTCGAGCACGAGCTGGCGCGAGACGCCGTTTTCGTAGAGCTCGAACGCCATCGCGTAGACCGGCGTCTGCTCGCCTTCCTTCTGCTGGGCGTCGCGATCGAAATAACTGACGGTGACGGGCCAGCGCTTCAGCGCTTTCATATGCTCGTCGGAGGTCGACGGATCGGACGAGGTAGCACGGTCGGCGGGGATCGGCTGGCCGATCACGGTGAGCGTGTTGTAGACCTTCTGGCCGTCGTCGGAGCCGTCATAGACGGAGAGCTCTAGCAGCGACTTGCCCTCCTTGGCGGCGGCGATGATGCGCTGGATCTGCTCGGTCGGGAATACGATCTTGCCGTCGAGGGTGAATGTCTTCGGCGCCGGCAGCTTCAGCTTGACGTTGATGTGGTCACCGTCGCGCTCGGCCGAGCCGTCGACACGGCCGGCATCCGCCTCGTTCATGCGCGTCTCGATCTTGAAGTGGTAGCTTTTTCCGGCGGCGTCCTCCCAGGAATTGGAGCGGAGGTCGCTCAGCGTGACCTTGCCCTCGCCGCTGTCGAGCTCGGAGACCTGGCGGAATTCGGAGGTGTAGCCCTCGCAAGCGTTGCCCGTGAAATTGTAGAGGATGCGGCCGCGCGCACTGTTCACCGAGTTGGAGCGCGATTTCACGAGGCTGAGGTCATAAAGCGCCTGGTGCGCGAGGAACGGACCGTTGGCGGCCTGGGCGCCACCGCCAAAGCCGACAATGGCCGCCGCGAGCGCCATTACACCGAGCGAAATCCGGAAAAGGTGCACCATGTCTGTTCCTTGAGGACGCGTCCTTGGGGAAGCGCAGATTCGACATTTTAATGACCGTTCCATTGCGTCGCAACTGAGGCCGTTTCACGTAAAGTTGCCCCGCCCGCGTTGAACCTGCTCCCCTGCCTCAACAAAGTACATCCCCCTCCAGTTGCTTGCATGTGGCGGCACGATGGGCGAAACAGGGCGCGCCCGGCCTCCCACAGACGTGCCGGGGACGAATGGAATCCTGGACATCGAGGTCGAGACATGGCGGGCACGGTCGAGCAGAAACTGGCGGAACAGGGCATCAAGCTGCACGAGGCCCCCACCCCCGTTGCCAATTACGTGCCGTTCGTGCGCACCGGCAATTTGCTGTTCGTCTCCGGCCAGGTCTGCTTCGACCCGGCCGGCAAGCTGATTGCCAAGGGCAAGCTGGGTGCCGGGGTCTCGATCGAAGACGGCGCTGCGGCCGCTCGCGGCTGCGCAGTGAACCTGCTGGCCCAGGTCAAGGCGGCCCTCGGCGATCTCGACAAGGTGGTGCGCGTGGTCCGCCTCGGCGGCTTCATCAACTCGGCGCCTGACTTCCTGGACGGGCCCAAGGTGCTGAACGGCGCCTCCGACCTGATGGTCGCGGCCTTCGGTGACAAGGGCCGTCATGCCCGCACCACCGTCGGGGTCGCCTCGCTGCCCGCGGACGCCGCGGTCGAGGTCGATGGCGTGTTCGAGGTCGCCTGACGCGAATGCGCGCTCCGGATTGGCTGACAGCCCGGCCGGTCGCCCATCGCGGCCTGCATAACATTTCACGGGGCATCGTGGAAAACATGCCAGGCGCGGTGCAGGCCGCGATCGCAGGCAATTTTTCGGTCGAGGTCGATATTCAACTCTCCGCCGACGGCGAGGCCATGGTGCATCACGACCATGCGCTCGGCCGCCTCACCGAAGCGACCGGAGAGGTGATCGACAAGACCGCCGCCGAGCTGAAATCCGTCAAGTTCAACGACACACCGGAGCGGATGATGTCGCTCGGCGACCTCTGCGCCCTGGTCGCCGGCCGGGTACCGCTGGTGATCGAGCTGAAGAGCCATTTTGGCGGCGACCGCAAGCTGGTGAAGCGGATGGTCGAAGTGCTGGCGTCCTATGACGGTCCCGCCGTCGGTATGTCCTTCGATCCTGACCAGGTGCTGGCGCTGCGCGAGCTGCTGCCCTCCCGTCCGCGCGGCATCGTCGCGCAGCGGACCTATGAGGACGAGTACTGGGCCAAGCTCACGCAGGAGCAGCGCGACAGCATGCTGTACCTCCGCCACGGCTTCCAGACCCAGCCCCACTTCGTCGCTTTCAGAGTCGACGATCTCCCCGCCCCCGCCCCTTGGCTTGCTCGCAACCTGTTCGGCTGCGCCCTGCTCGGCTGGACCGTGCGCACGCCGCAGCAGCGGACGCGGGTCGGGCGATATGCGGACCAGATGATCTTTGAAGGGTTTGTGCCGTAAGGGCACGGCACCTCTCGTGTCCCGGACAAGCCGCGACGCCTTTAGCGTTGCGGCGCAGAGCCGGGACCATCCCGCCGCGAACGCGCTGCCCGTGGGCCCCGCTCTGCAAGCGCACCGTTAGAAGAGCGCTGCGCTGCGTCAGGCATGCGAGCGCGTTCCCGACCTCTTGAAGTCGCTGCTGCAATGCACGATCTTGGGCATGATGGCATCATCGGAAATCACGCTCGAGGCCGTACCTTCGATTGGCGAAGTGACACCGGAGGATTGGGACGCCTGCGCCAATCCCGGCAAAGCTTGTAATGGGCATGGCAAGGGAACCTCATCCGCTTTTCCAGGCGATTCCGCCGGCCTCTTAAGCTCGGCCTATAACCCGTTCGTCTCACACGCATTTCTCTCCGCCGTCGAGAAATCGGGTTCGGCGACGATCCGCACCGGCTGGGGACCGCGGCATCTCGTGGCCAAGCTCGACGGCCGCGTCGCGGGAATCGTGCCCTGTTATCTGAAATCGCACTCGCAGGGCGAATACGTTTTCGACCGCGGCTGGGCGGATGCCTATGAGCGTGCCGGCGGGCGGTACTATCCGAAGCTCCAGGTCTCGGTTCCCTTCACCCCGGCAACGGGGCCGCGCCTGCTGGTCCGCGACGGTGTCGACCGCGAGCAGATCACCGAGGCCCTGGCGAGCGGGCTGGTGGCGCTGTGCGGGGTCAGCAAGGCCTCTTCGGTGCACGTCACCTTCGCGCGCGAGGCCGAGTGGAAGCTACTCGCCAGGCACGGCTTCCTTCAGCGTACCGATCAGCAGTTCCACTGGCACAATGAGGGGTTTGCGAGTTTCGACGACTTCCTGGCGACGCTGAACTCGCGCCACCGCAAGTCGATCAAGCGCGAGCGACGCGATGCGCTCGCCGCCGGCATCACCATCCACTGGCTGACGGGCAAGGACATCACCGAGGATGCCTGGGACGCATTTTTCGAATTTTACATGGAGACCGGGTCGCGCAAATGGGGCCGGCCATATCTGACGCGCGAGTTCTTCTCGCTGATCGGCGAGACCATGAGCGAGGACGTGCTGCTGGTAATGGCCCGCCGCAACAATCGTTGGATCGCGGGCGCGATTAACTTCATCGGCTCGGACACGCTGTTCGGCCGCAACTGGGGCGCGGTCGAGCATCACCCGTTCCTGCATTTCGAGGTCTGCTACTATCAGGCGATTGATTTCGCCATCAAGCGCGGCCTCCGGCACGTCGAGGCCGGCGCGCAGGGCGAGCACAAGATCGCACGCGGCTACCTGCCGACGACGACCTATTCCGCGCACTTCATTGCCGACCCGGGCCTGCGGCGCGCCATCGACGACTATCTTAAGCGCGAGCGCGCTTATGTTGCGGAAGCCGGACGTGAGCTCGCCGAACTCGGCCCGTTCCGCAAAGGGGCCGACGAGGCGTCTTGACGGTTTGCCGTGGCTGGTGACAGTAAGCGCAAAATCTCGAGGACCCACCAATGACCGCCTACGACACCAACAACATCTTCGCAAAGATCCTGCGCGGCGAGCTGCCCTGCTACAAGGTGTACGAGGACGAGCACGTCTTCGCCTTCCTCGACATCATGCCGCGCGTGCCAGGCCACACGCTGGTGATCCCGAAGGCCCCTGCCCGCAACATCCTCGACATCAAGCCTGACGACTTCGCCCATGTCGCCCGCGGCGCGCACAAGATCGCGGTGGCCGCGATGAGGGCATTCAACGCCGACGGCATCACGGTGCAGCAGTTCAACGAGCCCGCCGGCGGACAGGTGGTGTTTCACTTGCACATGCACGTGATGCCGCGCCACGACGGCGTCGCGATGCTGCCGCCCGCCAGCCGCAAGGAAGACGCCAAGGTGCTGGAAGAGCACGCGTCCAAGCTGATCGCGGCGCTGCAAGCGGCGTAGGTCTTTCCACATCGTCATTGCGAGGAGCCCTTGCGACGAAGCAATCCAGACTGTCTCTGCGGAAGCAGCCTGGATTGCTTCGCTTCGCTCGCAATGACGAAGGGGTCACAGTGCGCCCCTCACTCCGTTTCGAAATCTCCCGCTTGCGGCGCCGCCAACGGCGTGAACTCGCAACGGTCCGGCTTGATGTCGATCAGTGGCGTGTTGTCGAGGCAATCGAGCCCGCGCACCAGGATCGCATTGCCTTCGATGCCGACCAGCTTCACGACCGAGGTGCCGATCGGATTGGGCCTCACCGGCGAGCGCAGCGAAAACGTGCCGCGGGTTTTCTCGTTATTCTTCGGGCTTTGCAGGATGATATCGCGGCGCGACTTGTCGAGCCAGTACAGCACTTCGAGATTGCTGTAGAAGTCGACGCCCTTGATCGCCGGCACGAACGGCTCGAAGATCTCAAGCCGGCAGACCGGGCCGTCATGCCGCCCTTGCCGCGGCGTCTCCAGCCGCGACGTCCAGGGGGTGCGGATGCGCCCGATGAAGACGAGACCGGCATCTTGCGTCGGTGGCAGCTCGATGGCGACCTCGCCCTCGCGGAGCTCCTGTTCGCGAACCATATTTCCTGTTTCCTTGCTGTTCGCCGGTGGTTTTAGCCCAACCACCACTTGCCGGCCAGCATGAAGACTTCGCCCGTGACCACGCCGGCAAAGATCGAGCGACGGGTCAGCAGGAAGACGACGAGCCCGGCCCCGACCGCGCCATAGCGTAAGGCACCGGGGACGCTGGCAAGCGCGCCCGGCGGCTCGACCACGATCTGGGCGATGACGCCGGCCAGGATCGCGGTGGCGACTGCCCGCACCCAGACCAGCAGCTCGGAGCCCTCGTCGATGCCGCCGCCGAACCACAGGCCCAGCATGCGCCATATCTGGTTTGGAACGACGCCGGCGACGAACAGAACGGCGAGCGCGTGCCAGTCGC
Organism: Bradyrhizobium sp. 164; assembly: GCF_023073715.1. Lineage (GTDB taxonomy): Bacteria > Pseudomonadota > Alphaproteobacteria > Rhizobiales > Xanthobacteraceae > Bradyrhizobium. The sequence continues at coordinate 96,900 of NZ_JADPKA010000029.1, read as the reverse complement.
CAATGAGGTGCGAAAAGCTCATGCGCGCACCGCCCGCCACCAATGCACGCCATAGGCGATCGTACCGGCCACCACGCCGCTGACGAGGATGTCCACGCCGGAGTTCATATTCGCGGCCAGCGGATAGAGCAATATGCCGAGCACGAGCGCGACGACATCGGCGATCTCGCGGCTGTTGCGCGCAGTCGAGAACAGGAACGACAGCGGCGTCAGCAACAGGATCGCAGCTCCAAGCGTCTGCGTCAGGTTGGCGGCGAGGAAATAGCCGACCGTGTTGGCACAGAGGCACACCGACACAAGGCCGCAGCCGAGCCCGTGAACGAAGGCGATGCGCCGCTCGCGCGGCACAAGCGGTAGGAAGCGATGGCACTCGACCCACAGCGTCACGGCCGTGAGATGCGCGGCGAAGACCAACTCGCGTCGCTTGGTCGTCCGTGTGCGCATCAGCGGTAGCACCGAGACCACCATCGGAAACAGACGGATCGCGCTGACGGTCACCGCGAGCGCGGATTGGATGACGGTCGCGCCCGAGCCGAGCGTGGTGATCAGGATGATCTGCGCGGGACCGGCCCAGACGAACAATGTCGAGCAAAGCGCCCAGAGCAGGCTGAAATGGGTGTCGTGGGCGAGCGCGCCGATGCCGAGATAGGTCACGAACAGCACGATGGTGAGGATGGTCTGCGTAATCGAACGCAGCCCCCACGCAAATGCGCGCAAGGGGCTTTGCCATTGAGATGAATCAAGCGGAGGAAGCGCCACGGAAGCTTTGGCCGAGGAGAGGAATCGTGCCTGCATAACGGGCGACGCAGCGGCTCGCGTCAAGGAAGCCCGCGGCGGGGCTGGCATGCGCGCATCCCCTACCCGCTCACACCGCGGTTCTTCAGCACAAAGCACGCACCGCCCGCCTTGCGGATGCGGTTGCACAGATCATCCGCTTCGCTGCGCGTGTCGGCGCCGATGCGCACTTGATAGAAGGCGCGCGTGCCGCGGCTGCGCATCACGGAAGACAGCAAGCTCGGATCGCGATCACCGATCACGGTGCTCAGCCGCGTGACCGCGCGGGAATACATCGCCAGCGCCCTATTGCGGTCGAAGCCAGCGGCGAGCTGTACGCCCCAGACCTTTGCGGCGGCAAGCTCGACATGCTGCTCGAGTTCGGCCACGAACGGATTGGGAGCGCGCTTGAGCAACGCCATGAGATCGCGGCAGCCCGTCGGCGGCGCGCTCGGCGGGCCGCTTCCGGTCGCGCCGGCCTTGGCCCACGTCTCCACTGTCGCACCGGTAATGGCGAGAACGTAGTTGCGGGTCTGCTCCGGCATTGAACCGGTGCCCGCGAGCCATTCCTGCACCCGCCGCGGGCCGGCGTTGTAGGCGGCAGCCGCGAGGCCGAGATTGCCGAACTGGTTGCGCAGCTCATTGAGGAATTCGGCCGACTTGGGCAGCGCCTGCACCGGATTGAAGGGATCAAGCAGCCCGCGCTCGCCGGCGGTGCCTGGCATGAACTGTGCGATGCCCTGCGCGCGTTCGCCGTTGCGGGTCACCGGTCCGACGGCGTCGGACTGGAAGCGGCTCTCCTGCCAGATCACGCGGGCGAAGAACTCCAGCGGCAGATTGGCCTGGCGCGCGGCCGCCTCGATGATCAGGCAGAGCGACTCCCGCGTGTCGCTCTCGCGGGCATCTTTCGGTTTCTCCGCCGGTTTCTCTGGTTCCTGGGCATTCGGTGACACGACGGGCCCAGGCGCCTCCTCCGCCAGCGCCGGCGACAGCACGAGGGTCTGGCACAAGACAGCGATGATCCGAGCTATTCGCATGGCATTGCCGCTATGGGACAATTCAGACCTTGACTTGGAACCCCAGCCCTCTAGCAACGAGCAGCAATATCAATGCAGGTCGCGCCCTGATGGTGACAATCTTTTTTGATCTCGACGGCACACTGACCAACCCAAAGCCCGGGATCACCCGCTCGATCCAGTACGCGCTGGAACGGCTCGGCGTTTCGGTGCCGAGCGAGGACGAACTGACCTGGTGCATCGGCCCACCGCTGCATGCCAGCCTCAAGAAGCTCACCGGGACCGATGAACTCGCTGACCGTGCGCTCCTGCTCTATCGCGAGCGCTTCAGCGACATCGGCCTGTTCGAGAATGAGGCTTACAGCGGAATTACGGACACATTGTCGAGGCTCGCAGCGACACGTCAGCGCATGTTCGTGGCAACCAGCAAGCCTGCCGTCTACGCCACGCGCATCGTCGATCATTTCGCCCTGAAGCCCTATTTCGAGCGCGTGTTCGGCTCCGAGCTCGACGGCACGCGCGTCGACAAGCGCGACCTGCTCCGCTACGCGCTCGAGGAAGCCAGGGTTGATCCGCAGCACGCGGTCATGATCGGCGATCGCAGCCATGACGTGGTCGGCGCCCGCGCCAACGGCATAACCGCCATCGGCGTGCTCTACGGCTACGGCAGCGAGGCCGAGCTGCTCGACGCCGGCGCTCATCACATCTGCGCCGCACATCCCGAGCTGCTCCGCCACTGCGTGACCTAGCCGATCAGGCGCGGACGGCCTACACCGCCGCCAGCATGCCCGTCTTCGGATGACAGTTCAGATATTCGAAGAACTGCTCGTCGGCGGCAGCCACCGTGACTTCGTGATAGAGCCGCAACTTGGCTGACGGCCCGAGCGTCGACAGATATTTCATCGCGGCGCCGAAAATCTTGAGGTGGGTCGGATGCGACTCCGCCCAGCGTTCGAGCGCAGCGAGACTCTTCCACCAGCTCTGGCCATAGGACTTTTCGCTGACGCTGCCATCAGCCGCGAGCATCCGCATGTAGCGATGGGCGTAACAGCCGATGCCAAGGCCGTCGTCGCGCAGGAAATCCATGCCCTGGCGCAGCACCGGCTCGACGTCGTCGAGATAGAGCTTGCGCTCGGACGTCTCGGTATCGCTCCAGTCCTGCCCAGAGCGGATCAGGCAGAGATTGTCGTGCGCCACGACGCGCAGCCGCGCGCCAGCGCGGATCAGCTCCGGTGCGCCGCCTGGCGTCATCGCATCCGTTTGGGACAGCGGAATGCGATCACGCATGCCGCCCCAATACGCGTGCTCCTGCACCTCGCCGCTCATGTCGGCGGCGATTGCGGCGACACCTTCGGGCCGGTCAGGCGAGGAGAACAGCGTCTCGTGCCGCGCCACAATGGGTCGCAGCACCTCGATGAAGGTGCCGATATCGTCTCGCTGACTTCCGGTCCACGCCTCTCGCGCAGGTGCGAACCAGGCATCGAAGCGTGCGACGTCGTCCCAATAACCGACGGAGACAACGTTCTCATGGCCGAACTGGTCGACATAATGCGCGCGGTCCCAGTGGGACGGACCGTTCTCTGCAGCGAAGAGCTCCGCAATTTCTATCAGAGCGTCCGTCGCCGCCGGTGCCACACCGCGATACTGGACACCGAGATAGGCCATCACGACGCGGTTCACGGCTGGCTTGTAGCGCGCCACGAACGACGGATATGGCGGCTGGTAGTCGTCCGGCACGCGCTTGTGGCGCGTGCGCTGGGTTTCGAGATGCAGAGGAATTGCGGATTCCATGATCATGCTTTCCCGTGGTCCCGGCGATCAGCTCGCCGCGGCGGCGATGTCCGTGGGCTCGACCATATCGACCGGCAGCGCAAACTGCTCGACCCGCTTGTACGGCTTGTTGTTGAGCAGGAGCCGCGTCACGTCGGGCCGCGAATAATGCCCGGCGGGATCGGCGGCGTTCTTTGCAACACCGATGGCGCCGAGGTCGATCTCGGCAATCAGGAGACCCTCCTGGTCCGGCGCCAGCTTCTCGCCGATCTGGCTGCCGTCGGGGCCATAGATCGCGGCAAAGCCGCCGCCGGCATGCAGCAGAGCATGCTTGTCGGGCCGGTCGCAAAGCTCGTCGATCATTCCTTGCGACACCGTCGCGCAAGGCGCGAGCACGAAGCAGGAGCCTTCCACCGCGTAAACGCGCGAAGCCGCATTGTTGACCTCGGCGCCGAGCGCCGGCGCGAAGGGATCGTAGAGCGAGAAGCTCGGCCAGGCGGCGACATGCACCTGCTCGTTCTGGGCGTACATCGCGTATTTCGACAGCGGCTGGAGATGCTCCCAGCAGCACAGTGCGCCGAGGCGGCCGATGTCGGCTCTCGCATGCACGGCAAGGTCGCTGCCGTCGCCCTCGCCATAGACGGTGCGCTCGGCATGGGTCGGCCGCAGCTTGCGGCGCTTTGCGATGGTCTCGCCGCCGGGCCCGATCAGCCATTGCGCCAGATAGAGGCTGCCGCCGTCGCGCTCGGACAGGCCGATCACGGCGGTGAGCTTTGCCTTGCGCACGGCCTCGCGCAGCTTTTCAGCCTGCGGGCTGTCATAGGACAGTGAATTGTCGAAATAGCGCTGCACGAAGCCGCGGCCGATCGCCCATGCCGGCGAGTCCATCCAGATATGCCAGGGGTAACCGGGGATGAACGCCTCAGGAAAGGCGACCAGCTTGGCGCCCTTTTCCGCGGCCTCCGTGATCAACGCGATCGACTTGGCGATCGAGGCGTCGAGGTCGAGCCAGGCCGGCGCCGCCTGTACCACTGCCACCTTGTATTTCGGATGTTCGATGCCCATTCCCGCCTCCATCGCCGGTTGATCGGAAGCCACGTCCGATGCAGTCTATTTGGCCAAGCCGGACGGCCGGGCGCTCGACCAGGGCGGAACAAAAACTCGACTGGACGCGCCCGCCAACCGGTACGGGATTTGCCTCCGGGCAGGCTGGATCCGCCAACAGGCGATTTTTGCAGGGTGTGAAAGGGAGGCTCCTCAGATGCCAATCCAGTTCACGACGGACGGCAGCCCCGGCTACCGGCGGCTGGCCCTCTGGCAGGACATTGTCTGCGACGTCTTCGTCGGGCTCGACTGCAAGTCGGACGTTGGTAGCGCCTTTCACGGCTCGGTCACGCAGGCTTCGCTCGGCAGGGCCGTGTGCTCCGAGGTCTGCTCCGACCGCCAGCATGTCTTCCGCACGCCCTCGCGCATCGCGCGCTCTGATCAGGATTTCGTCCTGGTCGCGCTCGGCAATCGCGGGAACGGCGGCGTGGTGCAGGATGGCCGCGAGACCGTGATCCATCCCGGCGAATTCGCGCTGTATGACACCACGCGGCCGTATGAGCTGAAGTTCAACGACAGCTTCACGCAGACCATCTTCAAGGTGCCGCGTGAGATGCTGCAGCGCCGGCTCGGCGGCACCGAGGCACTGACCGCGATTGCGTTCGGCGCCGATGTGCCGCTCGAACGGCTCGCCTATGATTTCATTGTCAGGCTCTGCCAGAGCGCGGACCAACTTGCTCCAAACAACGCGGCCGCACTGTCGGAGCAGGCGGTCGATCTCCTTGCGATGGCGCTCGGCGAGCGGCTCGGCAAGACGTCGCTGCCGTCCTCGACCCATCGCTCCGCCCTGCTCTACCGGCTAAAGGCGCACATCCGCGCGCATCTTGCTGATCCCGACCTCTCGCTCGCGGAGGCCGCGGCCGCGCTCGGCATCTCGCCGCGCTATGTCAACGATCTCCTCGCCGACGAGGACACCTCGTTCCAGCGCCATGTCCTCGCCGAACGCCTCGCCCAATGCAGGCGCGACCTCGCCTCGCCCGTGCTCGCCCATCGCCACATTAGCGAGATCGCCTTCGCCTGGGGCTTCAACGACCTCTCGCATTTCGGCCGCGTCTTCCGCGACCATTTCGGCATGTCGCCGCGCGACTTCCGGCAGAGCCAGTCGCGGCACTGACAGTCCAGTCAGCGATCACCTCGAGCCTTCGCTTCGAGCGAAGGCAGCGCTCGCCAATTCCAAATTGTCTTGCCTGCTGACCTGCCTCAAGCTGGCACGCATGAGGACCGACGCCACCATAAGCGGAACGGAGCTATTGCTTGGTGTGATCGCCATCCGGCTCGCGCTGCTCGTCCTGGTAGGCTGGGGGTTGACGCTCCTGCCGCGGCAGCCGGGTGACTACCAGCTCGCCTGCTTCTCCTCGTCCGCAACGACGATCGAAATCCAGCCCGAGGCGAAAGCGATCGACCCGCGCGTTGCCGACGCGGCCTTCGCTGACATGCTGCGGCACGACTAGGGCATTGCCAAGCCATGCCGGGCTCTCGCGAAAGCGCTCCCGACTCCTTTCTTTTCATGGCGGAAGCCCGGCTCCCGGCAGGGGAACTGTCCGTGTCCTGACGGGTTGCTGTCGATCCGGCAATTTCCTATTCGGAGATGAATCACGGCTCGAATCAACCGCGCCTCCATCATGTCATCCGCCCCGATCGAGCATGCCGACGGCCTGCCGCAGCCGCAGCGCAGCCAGGCGGTGCTGACCATTGCGCTTGGCATCATCATGGCGGTGGTCGACAGCGCCATCGCCAATGTGGCGCTGCCGACGATCGCGGCCGACCTCGATGCGAGCCCGGCCTTCTCGATCTGGATCGTCAACGGTTACCAGCTCGCGATCACGATCTCGCTGCTGCCGCTGGCTTCGCTTGGCGAGATCGTCGGCTATCGTCGCGTCTATCTGGTCGGGCTCGCACTGTTCACGCTCGCATCCGCGTTGTGCGCGCTGGCACACACGCTGCCGCTCCTGACAATCGCGCGCATCATCCAGGGCTTTGGCGCGGCCGGAATCATGAGCGTCAACGCGGCGCTGGTGCGCTTCACCTATCCGCGCAGCCAGCTCGGCCGCGGCATCGGGCTCAACGCGCTCGTGGTCGCCTTCTCGGCCGCGGTTGGCCCGACGCTCGCCGCCGGGATTCTCGCGATCGGAAGCTGGCCCTGGCTGTTCGCCATCAACCTCCCGCTCGGTGCGGTGACATTGCTGATCGGCTTGCGCAGCCTGCCGCACACCAGGCCCGCAAGCCGTTCCTTCGATTGGCAGAGCGCGGGGCTCTCCGCGATCACGTTCGGCGTCGGCATCGCCGCCGTCGACAGCGTCGGCCATGGCGAGGCGGCGGTCACCTGCCTCGTGCAGTTCGCCATCGCCATCGTCGCCGGCGCGCTGCTGATCTATCGCGAAACCCACATGACCTCGCCGCTGTTGCCGATCGATCTGTTGCGCATCCCGGTGTTCGCGCTGTCGATTGCGACCTCGATCGCATCGTTCTGCGGACAGATGCTGGCCTTCGTCGCGATCCCCTTTTATCTGCAGAGCCGCTTCGGCTATTCCGCCGTGCACATGGGCCTCTTGATCACGCCCTGGCCGATCGCGGTGGTTTTCGCCGCGCCCCTCGCTGGCCGCCTTGTCGAGCATTATCCCGCCGGCCTGCTCGGTGGTATCGGGCTCACGCTGTTCGCCTGCGGCCTCGGCGCGCTCGCCTTGCTGCCTGCAACGCCCGCGCCGTTCGACGTGATCTGGCGCATGGCGCTGGCCGGCGCCGGCTTCGGCCTGTTCCAGACCCCCAACAACCGCACCATGATCGCGGCCGCCCCGCGCGAGCGCGCCGGCGGCGCCAGCGGCATGCTGGGAACGGCCCGCCTGCTCGGCCAGACCACCGGCGCGGCACTGGTGGCGCTGTTCCTCGGCCGCTATCCGGTCGAAGGAACCCGGCTGGCGCTCCTCGCCGGTGTCGGCTTTGCACTCTGCGGCGCGGTGCTGAGCATGCTGCGACTGTCGCCCCCGGGCGCGCGCGGCGCCGAGCACGTTCGCGTGCAGGACGACCAGCGCCTGCGGGGTGAATGACGCCGCTACGGTGATGCGAGCAACAAAAAGACCGGCTTTTCAGCCGGCCTTTTCAACTCATCGCGTGCAAATCAGACTTTGACCAGTGGCCCTTTCGAGGTCGGCCCCTTGGAGCCGCCGGGACCGCCCGGCTTGGACTTGCCTGGCGGACGCTTGCGGGCGCCGGGCAGCTTCTCCTGCTTCGGCGTGACCGGGCCCTCAACGAACTCGAAGCCGATCTTCTCCTTGGTCTCGTCGGCCTCGTCCTTGACGAGAACGACACGAACATGGCCGCCGCCCTTGAGCTTGCCGAACAGCACCTCGTCCGCCAGCGGCTTCTTGATGTGCTCCTGGATCACGCGGGCCATGGGACGTGCACCCATCTGCTCGTCGTAACCGTGCTGGACCAGCCAGGTCTTGGCCGGCTCGGACAGCTCGATGGTGACGTCGCGATCGCCAAGCTGCGCCTCGAGCTGAAGCACGAACTTCTCGACGACGGTGCCGATCACCTCGACGCTGAGATGGCTGAACGAGACGATGGCATCGAGGCGGTTGCGGAATTCCGGCGCGAACTGCCGGTTAATCGCCTCGTGGTCGTCGCCTTCCCGCTTCGAACGGGTGAAGCCGAACGCCTGCTTGGCGAGATCCGCCGCGCCCGCATTCGTGGTCATGATCAGGATCACGTTGCGGAAATTGACCTGCTTGCCGTTGTGGTCGGTAAGCCGGCCGTGATCCATGATCTGGAGCAGCACGTTGTAGAGATCGGGATGCGCCTTCTCGATCTCGTCCAGCAGCACCACGCAATGCGGATGCTGGTCGACGCCGTCGGTGAGCAGGCCGCCCTGGTCAAAGCCGACATAGCCGGGAGGCGCGCCGATCAGGCGCGACACGGTGTGCCGCTCCATGTACTCCGACATGTCGAAGCGCAGCAGCTCGACGCCGAGCGTCGCCGCGAGCTGCTTTGCGACCTCGGTCTTGCCGACGCCGGTCGGACCCGAGAACAGGTAGCAGCCGATCGGCTTCTCCGGCTCGCGCAGGCCAGCACGCGCCAGCTTGATCGAAGCGGCGAGCGACTCGATTGCCCTATCCTGGCCGAAAACGGTGCGCTTTAAGGTCTGCTCGAGATGCTTGAGCACCTCGGCATCGTCCTTCGACACGCTCTTCGGAGGAATCCGCGCCATCGAGGCGATCGTGGTCTCGATCTCCTTGATGCCGATGGTCTTCTTGCGCTTGTTCTCGGAGACCAGCATCTGTGCCGCACCGGATTCGTCGATCACGTCGATCGCCTTGTCCGGCAGCTTGCGGTCGTGGATGTAGCGCGAGGAGAGCTGGACGGCGGCCTCGATCGCCTCGTTGGTGTATTTCAGCCGGTGGTAGTCCTCGAAATACGGCTTGAGGCCCTTGAGGATCGCGATCGCATCCTCGACCGTCGGCTCGTTGATGTCGATCTTCTGGAAGCGCCGCACCAGCGCACGGTCCTTCTCGAAGTGCTGACGGTATTCCTTGTAGGTGGTCGAGCCCATGCAGCGGATGGTGCCCGAGGCCAGCGCCGGCTTGAGCAGGTTCGATGCGTCCATCGCCCCGCCCGACGTCGCACCCGCACCGATCACGGTGTGGATCTCGTCGATGAACAGGATGGCGTTGGGGTGCGCCTCGAGCTCCTTCAGCACCTGCTTCAGGCGCTCTTCGAAGTCGCCGCGATAACGCGTGCCGGCGAGCAGCGTGCCCATGTCGAGCGAGAACACCGTCGCGGCCGCCAGCACCTCCGGCACCTCGCTGTCGACGATGCGCTTGGCGAGGCCTTCCGCGATCGCGGTCTTGCCGACGCCGGCTTCGCCGACGAACAGCGGGTTGTTCTTCTGCCGGCGGCACAGCACCTGGATCGCGCGGTTGATCTCGGAATTGCGTCCGATCACCGGGTCGATCTTGCCGTCGCGGGCCTTCTTGTTGAGGTTGACGCAATAGGTCTCGAGCGCCTCGCCCTTCTTCTTGGCGTCCTCGTTGCCCTTGGCCTCCGTCTCCTCGTCGACGCCGCGCACGGGCCGCGCTTCGGAGACGCCTGGCCGCTTGGCGATGCCGTGGCTGATGTAGTTGACCGCGTCATAGCGCGTCATGTCCTGCTCCTGCAGGAAATACGCGGCATGGCTCTCGCGCTCGGCGAAGATTGCGATCAGCACGTTGGCGCCGGTCACCTCTTCGCGACCGGACGACTGCACGTGGATCACCGCGCGCTGGATCACGCGCTGGAAGCCGGCGGTCGGCTTGGCGTCGTCGGCGCCATCCGTCACCAGGTTCTCGAATTCGGTCTCAAGATAGTTGACGAGACTCGTGCGGAGCTTGTCGAGATCGACGCTACAGGCGCGCATGACGGCGGCTGCATCGGAGTCGTCGATCAAAGAGAGCAATAGATGCTCGAGCGTCGCGTATTGGTGATGACGCTCGTTTGCGATCGCCAGTGCACGATGCAGGGATTGTTCAAGGCTTTGGGAAAAAGTCGGCATTCGCGTCCTCTATGGCCCCCACCATCATGATCGTCATCGCCCGGTCAGGCAACAACAACCTTTCTCACATATAGTTATACAAGAGCGCGGCGAAAGACCGGTTCCGCGACTCAGGCGGCTGCACACAAGGCCGGCATTTTCGATGCAAGACCCGTTCCGATTTGGGCGGGATCGGCGCCGGCACAGAATTCCGTAGTTCTGCCGGCTGCAGCGGATGCCGCGCGCAGACCTCGCGCGACGATCACACCGCCACTACGCAAGAGCCGGCTTCAAGCGCGCCGTGAGGCATCTTACTTCTTTTCCATCACGCATTGCAGCGGATGCTGGTGCTTGCGGGCGAAGTCCATCACCTGCGTCACCTTGGTCTCGGCAATCTCGTAGGTGAATACGCCGCACTCGCCGATGCCGTGATGATGGACGTGCAGCATGATCTTGGTCGCAGCCTCGACGTCCTTTTGGAAGAATTTCTCCAGTACATGGACGACGAATTCCATCGGCGTGTAGTCATCGTTGAGGATCAGCACACGATACAGGTTCGGCCGTTTGGTCTTCGGCTTGACCTTTGTAATGACCGACGTGTTCGGCCCGGAAGGGCCGCCCGAACGGTTTTCGTCGTTGCTCATCCGGGGAGCGGAGGCGGCGGTGACCGCTGGCAGGTCCAGTCTGGAAGTCAGTTGCGGCATGGCACAGGCGTTCAAATTCCCCAGGGAAGCGAATGACGGTCTGCGGCGCAGCTCAGTACCTCGGAGCCTCGCACAAGCGCGCCGCCTTTCCGGATCGCCGCTTCCGAGCGGTCCGGTCCGAACCGGATCGTTCGCTAGCAATATGGCCCTGCCCCCGGCTCGCCGCAAGCGTGCAAAGGTTTGGCCGATGCGGCCGCGGCGGTCCCGATTCCCGGCCCGGCGATCCAAACCAAGGTTAATCAATCCGGATCGATTTGACAAAAATTTCCACTGTGACTGTTTGGACCTGTTGACCAGGAACCCGGCCGTTAGCGCGACTGCGACGGTTTCGACGGGATATCTCCGGCTTTCTACGGTCCCATTTACCGACCCTTCAAGGGCCTGGGGCGAAATCGGGCAAACCACAGATTTCGGGGGTCGTCATGCTTCACCTGCCCGTTGTCCGCCGCATTGGTCGACAGCTCGCCAGCTTCGGGAAGGCCGAGCAAGGCAACATCGCGGTGATCTTCGCCATCGCGCTCGTCCCAGTGCTGACCTTCGTCGGTGCCGCGATCGATTACAGCCGGGCCACCCGCGCGCGATCGTCAATGCAGGCCGCCCTGGATTCGACCGCGCTGATGCTGTCGAGGGACCTGACAGCCGGTACCATCTCCCAGTCCCAGATCAGCCAGAAAGCGGCAGACTATTTCAAGGGCCTGTTCGCCGGTAGCGAAGCCGCGGACACGGCAGCAAAGACAAGGGTTCAGCTAACGGCAACCTACACTGCGGCGACCACAAGCGCGGCAGCGAAGATCCTTCTGGAAGGCTCCAGCTACATCGATTCCATGTTCATGCAGATCGCCGGCTATCCGACGCTCGGCTTCAATACCACGTCGACCGCAACCTGGGGCAACGCGAAGATGCGCGTGGCGCTCGCGCTCGACAACACGGGGTCGATGGCTCAGAACGGAAAAATGACGGCATTGAGGAATGCAGTGGCCGGAAGCGGCGGCCTGATCGACCAGCTCAGCGCGCTCAGCAAGAACGATGGCGACGTCTACATTTCACTCGTTCCTTTTGCCAAAACCGTCAATGTCGGAGCAAGCAATTACGGCCAGAGCTGGATTGACTGGACGGACTGGCTCAATCCGCCCACCGCACAGCCGGCGAACGTGGTCGGGAATTACCAGGCGAGTCTTCCGATGAATTGGCACGCAGTGGGACCCGGGGCGCGCTGCCCCTGGTCAAACAACAGCGGCGGCTTCTACTGCACGAGCGGAGCGACCAACAACAGCTCGAAATACACGGTCAGTGGCGTCAACGTTGTTCCCCCGAGCGGCTACATCTGCCCGGGCGTCGACGCCAATTCCCACACCATGTACAACGGCTGCTGGGAGAGCAAGTCTGCGGGCAATGGAACGTTCTGCTCCGGCAGCTCAAGCTGCAGCTGCCCGCTCGATGCCTCGGGCAACAGCGTCTCCGGTTGCAGTTGCACCGGCAGCGGCAACGGAAAATCGTGCACCGGCCAGCTCTATACCCACGATTGGACACAGCCTGGGCCGAACGACCTCACCCATAACCTGAATCAGCCGCGGGTGAGCGCCGTCGTCGGCTTCGCCAACAACAAATGGACTGCCAGCAACCCGACCCCCACCGTTCAGAACAATTGGCAGCAGGCATCCACCAACCCGATCAACACATGGACGGGCTGTATCGCTGATCGCACCCAGCCCAACGACGCAACCGGTACGTCCCCTTCGTCGTCCAATACCGCAACGCTGTTCCCGGCCAACCAATATTTCGAAAACAGCACCGCCTATTGCAGCGACAGCTCTTCGCCCCAGCTCAAGCCGATCATGCCGCTCACCTACAATTGGAGCGCATTGAAGACGGCGGTCAACGCCATGCAACCCACCGGCGGCACAAATCAGGCGGTCGGCCTGGCTTGGGCCTGGCAATCTCTGCTGCAGGGCAATCCCCTGAACGCGCCCGCAGAGACTGGAACCGTCAACACCACTTACAATCGGGTGATCATCCTGTTGTCTGACGGTCTCAATACCGAGGACCGCTGGCCGGCATATGGCAACGGCAGCAATCAGACCACCACCTACGGCAACAGCACCTTCCCCGGCTCGATTGACGCCCGACAGCAAGTCCTGTGCGACAACCTGCACAACGCCAAGGATTCCAATGGCGCATCGATGTACACGATTTACGCAATCCAGGTGAACACCAGCGGCGACCCGACTTCGGCCATCCTCAAATATTGCGCGAGCAGCCCGGACAAGTTCTACGAGATCAAGAGCTCGACCGAGATCGCGACCATTTTCAATACGATCGGAACCGCGCTGAGCAAGCTGCGCCTGGCGAGGTGATCAACGTTTCCCACCGGCAAAAAAAGCCCGGCTGATCAGCCGGGCTTTTCGATTCCAAGACGTCCCGGAAAGCTCAGTTCGCAGCCGGGGTGAACTTCGACACAATGGTCTCGACCGGCTTGAGCGCCTGCTTGGCGAGGTCGCTGTAGAGACCGGCGATCTTCTGCGATTCCGCAACGAAGGTCTCGTAGGCGGAACGGGCGAAATCGGTCTGCGCTTCCATCGCCTTGTCCAGCGACTTCACGCCCGAGAGCTTTTCGACGAAGGACTTGGTGTCTTCGAACGACTTCTTGGTGTAGTCGCCATAAGCGCTCGCGATCGCCTGAAGGCCGTGCTGCACGGAGGTCGCGGAGGCGACGCACTGCTCGAACTGCTCTTTCCCGTAGTTCTGAAAGTCTTCAACCTTGAACATGTCGGAATCCTTTTCCCTGGCTCTCGTCGGGAAGCCCCGGCTCCCTGACTTTGCCTACAATTAGTGCAGCGCACAAAAAAGTCAAGAATCTTGTGCGTCGCACAAAAGCAGATTTAAATCGCGAAGATTCCCGGGGTTTTCCGCAAGGGTTCCTTAAGCTTTTGGAAACCGCGGCCCCCTACCCTGATTCCCTGGACGTGTTCACTTTCGCAGGCGGCCAAAGCCGTTTGAGAACATCACCTTAGCCAGAACAGCGGCTCAGGTCCAAACGTCCCCCGCGGTGAACATCAGCGGAGGGACAGCCTGAGCAGGTAATGATCCCGGGTCGATTGGGCACAATTTTGCCTCACGAGCCGGTGATCAAGTCAGAAACGGGGACGGGGTTCCATGCTTCGTAACAACTTGTCTGCCTCGCGCTTGGCGCGGGTTGGCGTTTTCGGGCTTCTTACGGTCACCACCGTAATCATCGTCACCACCGACGCTGCCGAAGCACGGCGCCACCGGCGCCATTACGCGCACCATCGGGTGCAGCGCGAGGTGTCCGAGAGCTCCAGCTCAAAATTTGCGTCCATCATTGTCGACGGCAATTCCGGCACGGTGCTCCAGTCGACCAGCCCCGACGCACTGCGTCACCCCGCCTCGCTCACCAAGATCATGACGCTCTACTTGCTGTTCGAGCGCCTCGAATCCGGCAAGCTGAAGCTCGACAGCGAGATGCCGGTGTCGCAGCATGCCGCCGACCAAGATCCGACCAAGCTCAACCTCCGCCCCGGCCAGACCATCCGCGTCGAGGACGCGATCAAGGGCCTCGTGACGCGTTCCGCCAATGACGCCGCCGTGGTGATCGCAGAAACGATCGGCGGCGACGAGAGCGATTTCGCCCAGATGATGACGCGCAAGGCACGCGCGCTCGGCATGTCCAAGACCGTCTATCGCAACGCTTCGGGCCTGCCGAACGACGAGCAGGTGACGACCGCACGCGACCAGGCCACGCTCGGCCGCGCCATCCAGGAGCGCTTCCCGCGCTACTATCGCTACTTCGCGACCGCCTCGTTCAACTGGCGCGGACAGTCGATCCGGAACCACAATCACCTGCTCGGCAATGTCGAGGGCGTGGACGGCATCAAGACCGGCTACACCCGCGCTTCCGGTTTCAACCTCGTCACCTCGATGCGCCGCGGCAATCGCCATCTGATCGGCGTTGTGCTCGGCGGCCGCAGCGGCAGCTCCCGCGACGCGATCATGCGCAATCTGCTCGCGGAGAATCTCGAGAAGGGCGCGACCACCCACACCGTCGCCGCCGTCACCGAGCGCAACGGCGCCGACGCCAGTGCCGAGGTCGCCGACGCCTCGGATGCTCCACGCTCTGCCCCGCAGGTCCAGGCCGCGGCGGCCCCTGCTCCCGAGGCCGCCTCGTCCCGCCTTGCCGCGCGTCTGTCGACGCTGGCGGCTGCGACTGCCGCGATGCCGCCGGCTCAGGCCAAGCCTGAAGTTCGCCCGGCTGAAGCCAAGATCGAGCCGGCGCCGCTCACCAATGGCGTGATCTCAAGCCAGCCGCTGTCCATCATCCCCGGCTCGTCCGAACCGATGAAGCCGGTCCGGGTCAAGACCGTTCAGGTCAAGGCCGGCGCCGTGAAAGTCGCCTCCGCTGCCCCGGCGCAGGTGTCGCCACCGGTCACGAACACCATTCCGTCCCGGTCCGATGTCCCGGAAACGTCCGGCGCCGTCGTCGCCCGGGCCGATCTCATCAACAGGCCCGAAATCCCGAGCCAGCCGGAAGCGCCGAAGTCCGAGATCGCCCGCACCGAGCTGCCACGGCAGCCGGCGGGCTTCGGCACCGGCAACGGCATCCTCGGCGTGCTGCCAGCCGCACCCGCCGCCGCTCCCGCCCCGGCCGCTCCGAAGCTTGCTTCCGCCGATCCGGCGCCGCGGCCAATCCAGATGAGCGCCACGACCAAGCCAGTCGTCACCCACAGCGGCTGGATCGTCCAGGTCGGTGCGCTCGAGAGCGAGAGCGAAGCCCAGCAACGCATCGACGCCGCCCGCAGCTCGGCCCGCGGCCTGCTCAGCAAGGCCGACCCGTTCACCGAGCCGGTCGTCGCCAAGGACAATCGCAAGCTCTACCGTGCCCGCTTCGCCGGGCTCGAGCGCGACCAGGCCGAAGCGGTCTGCCGCACCCTGAAGCGCGCCGAAATCTCCTGCATCACCGTGCGCAACTGATCTCTCGAGTCTCTCAAAGCAAATGCCCGCCTTGCGCGGGCATTTTCGTTTTGGGGTGACGCCGAGGCTGTTCCGCGACAACCTCTCGTCAACAATTTACGGTTAAAACTTTCCTCAAGGGATCGACCACGCCGACAATGGCGGGCATCGGGGCGACGGCAGACAGAGCAAGCGGAGCTCACGCGGTACGGGCGTTTGTAGCGTGGTGCCGGAGTTAGCCGTTATGCGTACGAAGCAGAGTATCCTTGGCCTCGTTTACACGGGCAGCGAGATACGTCGAGCCCCCCTGGTCGGGATGGAGTTTCTTCATCAGGGACTTGTGAGCCCTGCTGATGTCGTCACGCCCCGCGCCCGGCTGCAAGCCAAGGATCTGATAGGCCTCCTCCGCCGTCATTTTGCCGCTCGCCGCCGTGCGACGCTGCCGCCCTGCCGCATCGCCCTGCGCGTTCTGACGCCAAGCGGGAAACCGGCGGTCCAGATAGCTTTCAAGTAAGGCCACACTCTCGGCATCGAACGCCGGCACCATCGCCAGCAGGCCGGCAAGATCGAACTCGCCGAGATCGCGCCCGGCATGAGGTCCGGCAACGATCCGGCCTGTCAGCTGGCCGGTGTCGTGGTCGAGCCGCATGTCGAGGAATTGCGAACGCACGCGCGAGGCCTGTCCGGAGGCGCGCGTCGCGCCGCCGCCGAACAGCCCTCCGACATTGCCGAAGCCGGCGTTGGCCAAGGGTGTCCAGCCGAGCAGCCCGGCGCCGAAGATGCCGAGCGGAATCGCGACCGCCAGTTCTCCCCGCAGACCCGTGAACGCTGCGACCGCCAGCGCCACCACGCCGCCACCGAGCTTGATGGTGCGCGCCAGCACCGCCGGATTGGCGGAGCGGAACATCTGGAGCAGCAGATAAAGCGTGATAACGGCGACAGCGCCGGCGAGCAGGGTCATGGGCGGAATATAGTCGCGCTCTCGGCAAAATGCATCGCGTTCAGCTTCCGCAGCCGGTCGCCAGCCTGATCGCTACCTCATCTGGCCGATCAGCTTCGCCGCAGCGCTCGCGCTCTTCGCCAATTCCAGCAGCGCTTCACGGCCGCCGGCGGCGTAAGCCGCGGCCGCCCGCAACAGCTCGCGCAACTGCGCCGCCGCGCCAGGATCGAACCGGCACCAGGCACCGCCGGTCAGGCGCGCGATCTCGCGAAAGGTCCGCTCGGCCACGGCGTCATGGCCTTCCTGAAACACAAACACCGGCACCTTGAGCATGCCAAGCTCGCCGGCCCTGGCGCAGAGTTCGTCGGCGTTCTCCTCCATGGCATCGCCAACGAAGACGACGGCCCGCACGCCGGACGCGACGGCCTCGCGCCGGGCCTCGCTCAGCACCTTGCCGATCTGGGTGTCGCCGCCGCGGCAATCGATCTTGCTCATCAGCGTCGCAAGCCTGGCGCTGTCGGAGATCCACGCCGTCGCACGGCATTCGTTGAAGCCGCGATAGTAGACGAGCCGGACGTCGAGGCTGCCGAGCGCCGCAGTCTCGCGAAACATGTCGGCTTGGAGCGCGCAGGCCATGTCCCAGGTCGGCTGCCGGCTCATCGTCGCATCCAGCGCGAAGATCAGCCGCCCCCTCGCGCCGGGCGCATGCGGTGACAACGCACGCGCCTTGGCGACAAAGGCGGCAATGTCATCCGAGGTGGACGTTCCGGCCTGCGGCACTGCGCCGCCGGCTTTCGTCGAGACGGCATCGCCGCGCGGTTTGATGGGGTCGCCCGACATCGCTGCTCAACCATGCGTGGGCGATTAATGTGGTGGGCGCGGACAGCCCGGTCAATGTGCAAAGCCTCCGCGGACGTAAGCCGGCGGAGGCTTCGAGATCGGTATCAATGAGGGAGGCGTCAGCTCTTGGCAGGCGCCATCAATGCAACTGGACCCGGCTCGAGAATCTTGGGCGGAGACGATTGCGTGTCGACCGGTCCGACGTCGCTGTCGGTGGCGCTCAGGAACCTGTCGAGCATGCTCTGGATCGAGTTCTTGGCCGCATCCGGACCGGTGTCGCGCATGTCATTATGTTGGAACTCGGTCTTCACGACCTGAATGCCCGCCTTCTCGCACTCCTCGTCCGTGGGGATCACGCCCGCATCGGCCTTGAACTGGGGATCGGTGGAACGGAACGACAGGATCTTGAATTTGCCGGCCGTGACGAAGGGAACGCGCAGATTGTCGAGCGTGACGACCTTCTTGACCTCATCCGGATACTGCTTGGCGAAATACATCGTGATGTCGCCGCCCATGGAGTGACCGACCATGGTCACCTTGTCGTAGTCGGCATTCGGCTGGACCTTCTTCATCTCCTGCATGGCGAGATGAATGTTGGCGACGCCGCGCAGGATCTGCGGCAGCCGGCCGACATAGAGCTCGCCCGGCTTGGTCACCATCGGAGGGTCGGTCGGCAAATCATGCTGCGGGCTCACGACCATGTAGCCGCGCGCAGCGAAGATGTTGGCGAGGAAGCCGTACTCGGTGTTCTTGACGGTGTTGCCATGATTGATCACGGCGACAGGCAACTTAATCATGCCGGCGTTGGCCTGCATTTCCTTGTCGCGGCGCACCGCGATGTGGACGGGCACCGGGCGATTGTCGCGCGAAGCGTCGTAGAAGGTGATGGTCTCGTGCTTGATGGCCCACTTGCTCGCCGTGAAATAGGCGATGCCGCAGAGAGCACTGACCGAAACCAGAACGGCAATTCCACGCTTCATCTTCGTCCTCAGCCGCAGGCTCTTGCGGCCTGATCCCTGTTGAAAATCGTGTTCTCCGGGGCTCTTTGTCCCCTTGTCGCCTATTCCCTAATATATGTCACAGCAGCGTGACAGGAAGGCTAAATATTGTGAACCGGCAGCCCTTTCATTGTGCGTCGCACACGTTTGTTGGGCACCCTTTGTCATAAGGCTTCGTCAGGGTGCAGGTCACCATCCGAC
This sequence comes from Bradyrhizobium sp. 164, assembly GCF_023073715.1. Classification (GTDB taxonomy): domain Bacteria; phylum Pseudomonadota; class Alphaproteobacteria; order Rhizobiales; family Xanthobacteraceae; genus Bradyrhizobium. Next base: position 78,085 of record NZ_JADPKA010000029.1, on the reverse strand, counting down.
GCAACCGGGCCCGATCGGGTTCAATTCGTAGTCAACGTGAGATGAAAACGCGCGGAGCGCGGACCGAGTTCCCGCGGCAACTGGCTCGGATTTGACGGAAAGTAGCAATATACCGCGGCCTCAGGCGCCGAGGATGTCGTGGACCTCGAGCGGCTTGTCGACCTGATTGAACCATTCGGCACGGTTGGCGGCGCGGCGGCGGCCGCGCTCATCGAGCGGCAGCTTGAGCTGGCGGAGCAGGCTGGTCACCTCCTCCCGCGCGGTGAGATGGCCGAGATTGGGCCGCATGCCGAGCGTGGCCTCGTCGATCTCGTCGAGGGCGGTCAGGCCACGCGGGAAGAATTCGCGATAGACGACACGTTCGGCGAAGCCGTCGACGTAGCGGAAGCCGAGCCGCAGCGACAAATCCTTCAACCCCTCGGCGACGAGCTGCTTGTTGCGGGAGCCGAGCATCGACAGGCGGTTGCGCACCACGATCCAGTCGGTGGTCGCGCCGTCGAGCTGGCGGCGCTTGCGCCTGACGTCGCGCACCATCTCCGCGTAATGGCTCTCCCCCGTGACCGCGTAGTTGGCGGCATCGACGGTGCCGAGCACGTCGAAATCGAGAAAGCTGTCGTTGATCGGCGTCACCAGCGTGTCGGCCATCGAATGCGCCAGCCGCATCAGGTAGCTGTCGGTGCCGGGCGTATCGATGACGATGAAGTCGAAGCTGCTTTCGACTGCCGAGACCGCCTCCATGAATTGCAGGAACTCGGCATTCTCGTTCTCGGCGATCTGCATGGTCTCGCCGAGCTTGATGCAGCGATGCACCGGCAGCTCGAGGTCGAGCTTGGTGCGGCGCGCCCAGGCTGAACGGTTGCTGATGTAGCGGGTAAAGCTCTGCTGGCGGCAGTCGAGATCGATGGTGGCGACGCGCTGGCCGGCCTTCAGGAGCGCAACCGCGATGTGCAGGGCGGTCGTCGATTTTCCGGAGCCGCCTTTCTCATTGCCGAGCACGACCACATGCGCCGAGCCGGATTGGCCTTGGCTAGCCTGCACAAGCATGGCGATCCTCAATACCCCTAACGAATATCTTCGAGTTGACCGCATCGGCGGTCAAGTGAAATGCGTGACAGGTAATGCAAATTGCAATGCGCCGTTCTTCGTTATGAATTGCGGCGGCATCTTTTCGACTGTGGTCCAGCCCACAATGTCGCGACATTCTGCGCAGCCTTGGCCGGGATGCTGTGCCGCATCCGGATGCATGGTGTCCATGATCGCCGCTTGTTAAGGTTAGCCGGTCGCGCGCCGGCCGCACCCGCACTGATTCCCAACCCGATCGAGTCCTGATGTCATCAAGTCCCTTGATCGCCCGCACGGTCCCTGCCCTGCGGCGCGCCGTCGACACTCTCCGCAAGCGAAAGGCCACGATCGCACTGGTCCCGACCATGGGGGCACTCCATGATGGGCATGTGTCGCTGGTTCGCCTCGCCAAGCGACGCGCGAGCCGCGTCGTGGTGTCGATCTTCGTCAACCCCACTCAGTTCGCCCCGACCGAGGATTTTGGCGCCTATCCGCGCACCTGGAAGGCCGACATCGCCAAGCTCGCGGCCGAGGACGTCGATGTAGTCTGGCACCCCGGCGTCGAGGCCATGTATCCGGAGGGCTTTGCCACCCGCATCGTGCCGGAGGGGCCGGCGCTGGCCGGGCTCGAGGACCGCTTCCGCCCGCATTTCTTCGGCGGCGTCGCCACCGTCGTCGGCAAGCTGTTCACGCAATGCCGGCCCGACTTTGCGATCTTCGGCGAGAAGGATTTTCAGCAGCTGCGGGTGGTGGCGCAGATGGCGCGGGATCTCGACCTCGGCGTCAAGGTCATCGGCTCCCGCACCGTGCGCGAGCGCGACGGGCTCGCGATGTCCTCGCGCAACGTCTATTTGTCACCACAGGAGCGGCAGACCGCAATCACGCTTTACCGCGCCATGAAGGAGAGCGCCGGGCGCATCCGTGCAGGCGATGCGATCGCGCCCGCCATGGCCGGCGGCGCCGAGATGATCAAGGCGGCCGGTTTCGCCCTCGACTATTTCGAAGCCCGCCATGCCGCGACGCTGGCGCCGGTCACCTCGCGCAAGGACGGACCCTTGCGGATCCTGGTCGCGGCCAAGCTCGGCACCACCCGGCTGATCGACAATATCGCGGTTTAGAGCAATCCGAGATCACGCAGCTCGCGCCGCATCGGCTCCGGCATCGCCGCGATCGAGCCGGCGGCGGACTTGCCGAGATCGGCGGGCACCGAATCATCGGTCAGATAGCGCCAGCCCTGGAACGGGCGCATCGGCCGCGGCGACACCGAGATCACCTTCGGCTGCATCACGATCCGGCAGCGCCCGATGCCGTCCTTATCACGGAACGGCTCGATCCCGATGATCTTCTCCCGCGCGGCGATCTCGCCCTTGATGACCCAATAGAGCGAACCGCCCGAGAGGATCTCGGCGTCGCGCTTGGGCACCATGCGGGTGATGTGGATGTGACGTTGCGGCAGACCCTTCTTCTTGGCGGTCTGCATCCGTTCGGCGATCCACTCCTTCAATTCCTTGACGGAGTCGCAGCCGACAGCGAGCTTGATCAGGTGTAGCGGCATGCCCCAGCATTAGCCGGGCAGCCGCGCATTTGGAATGCCGATCTACTCGTTATCCGCAGCCGCTGGAGCAGCCGCCGAGGCTGGCGGGGGCGCGAGCGGAACCGGCGCTGCGGGAGAACGCGCTGCCTTTGGAGCAGGCGGCTTCTTCGCGGCCGATGCAGTTGGTGCCGCAGGCGCTGCGGCCTGTGCCGAGGCCGCTGCCGGCGCGCGCGCTGCCGGCGCTGCGTTTGCGGCCGGTGCCGCCTGGCGCGTCGCCGCGGTCGGCGGCTCCGGATTCATGATGCTGACCGGCGGCGTCGACGAGGCGCTCGGGAACTCGGCATTGGTCGGCTTGCCCGTCGGCATCGACGGCGGCAATCCGGAAAGCGCGCCGGTAGCCGGCATCGCCAGCGCCGTTGCGGGCGCGTTCCAGGTCGGCGCATAGCGCGCAACCAGCGTGTCGTAGCGATGGGAATCCATGTTGGCGGCGACCTGCTGCTGGTCGGTCAGCGAGCGGAACGCAGCGCAATCGAACTGCGTGCAGCCGTCGCGCGCGACCAGCACATGGGCGACGAGGCCGTAGCGATCACGCTCCAGCGATTTGCGCAGCACCTTCAGGTCCAGCGTCAGGCTCTTGTCGGCCGTGGCGACGTCGCCGAGCGCGGTCAGCCGGTCGATCCTGGCGGCGGTATAGGAGACGGCGGCAGCCGCTGCCTCAGGCGCGCCGAACAGCGCCTTCTCGCAGCCAACGGCCACGGCATCGCCGGCGAGATCGTCGAGGCAGGACAGCGCCGGCAGGCTCGCCGTTACCGCCTGCGCGCGCGCTTCGGCCGGGGTGGCCTGCCCCTCTGAACCATAGACGCGCACCGTGGCCGCCCCGGCGATCGCAATGGACAGCAGCGTGATCACGGTCAACGCGCCGTTGGCGACCGACCTGTCGGCGCGCAGCAGCGTGATCAGCAGGATCAGCCCGAAGAATCCGGCAGCCAGCAGCGTCATCCACATCGGGAAGGCCGGCCAGCGCCAAATTTGGTCGAGCGACCAGGTCATACGCGACGTCCTCTCACGCGAGCAAAGAGCGAATGGTCAAGCGAGCACCGCGAGTCGGCAACTGCCCCCGCCCCACCTTGCGAAGCCGAAGCGGGCCTTTTGACGGCGAGAGGATACAATTCCGGGAGGCGCCAATGCGCAGGGTAGCGTCCGTCTTCAGGAGAGCGCGAGCTGGCTTTCCTTGGCGACGCGCTCGAAGGCTTCGGTCGAGCTCTTGATCCGGTACTGGCAGTCGTCGCCATCGGTCGGCAGCAGACGGATGATCTCATACGCGCCGCTGGCAGCCGGACGCGCCACATTGCTGGCCGTGAACAACACGCGCGTTCCCACGGGGAATTTGTGCTTCAACACCCTCTCCATCACTCAAACAGCGCCTGCCTCGCCCAGTGTCCCACTGCGATGGCCGGCCGGAAACCCGGGCCGTCGTATAGCACGAGCCCCGCCCGTTTGGCCAGCGTCATGCCGGCATGACAACCGCGCCAATTTGACAGTCTTTTCAGAACGATAGAGATGGACCGGCGGGCCGATGATACCGCCGGAGCAGCCCCGTCCGGCGGCATGTCGCAGCCGGATGTCGCAGCGTGGGGAATCACGGCGGTGGCAGGAGCGCCGCCAGCCGGCGCGCGGGCCGGCCTTCCCGTCCGGACCAGCGGTCAGGCGTCCTCGAACTTCTCGATGCGAAGCGTTTCGGCGAGCCCGTCCCGGGTCCATTCCTGGAACGCCGGCAGCGCCTGCATCGTGTCCATGTAGGCCTTGGTCTCGGGCGTGACCTCGATCGCATAGGTGCGGAAGCGGTGCACGACCGGCGCGTACATCGCATCCGCCGCGCCGAAGCGGCCGAACAGGAACGGTCCCTTGGCGCCATACCGGGTCCGGCACTCGCGCCAGATCTCCTGCACGCGCGCGATATTGGCCTTGGCGTCCGCCGACAACGTCACCGGGCGCACGGGGCGGTGCAGGTTCATGCCGCATTCGTTACGTAAGGCCATGAAGCCGGAATGCATCTCGGCGCACACCGACCGGGCATAAGCGCGCGCGGCGACATCGTCGGGCCACAGCTTTTTCTCCGGGTAGCGCTCGGCGATGTATTCGATGATGCTGAGCGAGTCCCACACCGTGATGTCGCCATCGACCAACACCGGCACCTTGCCGGCGCGGCTGAAGGACAGGATCTGCTCCTTGTCGGCGGGATTGTCGGTGTAGAGCGGGATGACGGTCTCCACGAAGGGGATGTCGCTGGCGCGCAGTGCAAGCCAAGGCCGCATCGACCATGACGAGTAGTTCTTGTTGCCGATCGCGAGTTTCAGCGCAGCCATGTCGTCAATCCTCCCCGAGACGTCCTGAAGCGAGCTGCTTTTAACGCCATAGCCTGCCCCCAATCAATCGTTGCCGCGCCTTGCCATGCGTGGCAATCGTTGCCGCCCGCGAGGAGACGGACATGAGCAGGCACTGGGTCGACATTACCGCCGTCGGCTTCTTCATCATCGAATGGCTGGTCTACGCGCTGACGCTGGAGCATTCGGCCTATGGCCGCGACAGCCTGTCGGCGCGCATGAATCGCTACCGCGAGGTCTGGGTGCGCCAGCTGCTCGAGCGCGACACGCGCATGGTCGACATGCAGATCATGGCCTCGCTCCAGAACGGCACCGCCTTCTTCGCCTCCACCAGCCTGTTCGCGCTGGGCGGCGCGCTGGCGCTGCTGCACGCCACCAACGACGCCATCACGATCCTGAGCAAGCTGCCGATCGACCTCAGCCCCTCGCCCGCACTGTGGGAGCTGAAATGCGTCGGCCTCGTGCTGATCTGCGTCTACGCCTTCTTCAAGTTCGCCTGGGCCTATCGCCTGTTCAACTATGTCGCGATCCTGTTCGGCGGCATGCCGCCAGCGTCCCAGCGCGACACGGTGGAGGCGGAAGCCCATGTCATCCGCACCACGCGCCTGTTCGAATCCGCAGGCCGCCATTTCAACCGCGGCCAGCGCGCTTTCTTCTTCGCGCTCGGCTATCTCGGCTGGTTCGTCAGCCCCTGGCTGCTGTTCGCGACCACGGCGGCCGTGGTGGTCGTGACCTGGCGACGGCAATTCGCGTCCAGTGCCTGGGCGGCGATGGCGCCGGAGGTGGTGGCGGCTGACGAGGAGAAGAAGCGCGGTCATTGATGCACTGCCGTGCCGGACACGGCGCGGCACGAAGTGACGCGACGCAGAGCCGGGACCCGGCCCACACGGGAAGGCGCTGCGATATAGGCCCCGGCTCTGCAGCGCATCGCTGAAGGGCGCTGCGCTGCGTCCGGGGCACGAGAGGAGAGTGAGGCATGCTCTCTCAACGTCATTGCGAGCGCAGCGAAGCAATCCAGAATCCCTCCGCGGAAAGACTCTGGATTTGCTTCGCTGCGCTCGCAATGACGGAGCATGGTGAACCAACGTCATTCTCCAACACACATTCAACGTGCAGACACGCCTTCGCATTCTCGCGGCGCGTTTCGCCCGAGCTTTGCTTGATCTCTCCACCCTCAAAGCCGGAGGGCGCAGGAAAGGCCGGGTGCCGGCTGGCACCCACGGTCCGCTGTGCGAAAGGCACACGCAGAAGAACTGCACAGCGGCATACAGGTGAAGCCCAACACACGGCCTTCCCTGCGCAGTGGTTTGACGGCTTATGCCGCGCTCTCCCGGGAGCCGAGTTCGTTCTGGCCTCCCTCACTCCAGCGAAAGTCACGGACACCGCGCCGGTTGACGCCCATGCCGCATCCGCCAGGGCTTGACCGTAGCAACGACGGCCAGGACCACACGGTTTTGCCGTACGCGCGGCTCGCCTGCGCCGCAGGGTTCGACGGCGTTGTGCACCTTGCCATCGACATGCTGGCGCGACGAACCTGACAGCGCCGTCCGTCTGCGCGAAGCTTAAGGGCTCACGGAGAGCAATCCGCCCTGCCCTTGGCCTCTCGCGCCCGACGCTGCCGCGTCCACCGCAAGCCCGGCTCCGCGATCATCACGACACATGATCGCCCCTCTCGGATGAACCGGGGTGGGCGATACATACGTCATTTCCGAATTTCGGTAAAGGAGAATATTTTGCGCAATCGGGATTGACAGAGCCGCGACACAGGCGCGGCGACGGATCGAGCGCGGCGCGATCGGGGAAAGTGTCAATGGCGAGCAATCACCCGGATTACGCTGCGCTCCGTTCGGGCTACACGACTATGTCCTAGCCCCCGCCGAAATCCCGCGGGCTGAACGGCAAATCCAGCACCTTCCATTCCCCGTATTTGTCGGCCGGCAGCATCTTGTAGGGCTGGCAATTCTGGAGTGCGCTCATTGCGGACTTGACGATGGCGACGCCCTTCGCGGACGGCGGGGCTTCCATCAGGATCGGCTCGCGTGCCAGCGTGCCGTCGGTGGCGAACACCGTGCGCAGCTTGATATAGACGTTGTCGGTCGGCGCGACCCCGGACGGCAGCTTGGCGCAGTTTTTCAGGTGACGGCGCAGCTCGGCGATGACCTCGGACGGCAGCTTGGCGGCGATCGAATCCTTGGCGTCGCCGCCGTCGTTCTTGGGGGCGTCTTTCGGCAGCTCCGTCAATTCAGGTGGCAGGCCCAGCATGACGCCGTACTTGACGGTGACGTCGGGCTCCGGAGCCTGATAGTCCGGCGGCGGTGCGGCCTGGGGCTGCTGCATCACCTGTGATGGCGGCGTCGGAGGCAGCGGCATGCCCTGAGGCGGCGGTTGCGGCATCGGCTGCGGCAGGGCTTGCTGCGGAGGCTGTTGCGGCTGTGCATTGACCTCGCGCGGGTTCGGCGGCGAAGGCTGTTTCTGCAATTGTTGCTGCTGCGCAGAACGTTGCGGCTCGGGCGAAGCCTGCGGTGAGGGCGATGGCGCGGCTTGCTGCTTGGCCGTCGCATCCGACTTGTCGGCGAAATCCAGCTTCGGCAGCTTCAGGTCGGGTTTCGGCTCCGGCGGCTTCTCCCTCGCCTCTTCCTGGGCCCTCTGCTCGGCTTTGGCCTCCTCCTTCACCTGCTCCGGCGTGACGATGTCGACCGTAACAGTCTCGGGTGGCGCGGCGTGGAACGGATGGACTTCGCTGATCAGGATGATCAGCGCCACCAGCGTCAGATGCGCGATTGCCGACGCCGCCAGGTCCGTCCGTATGATCTTCCGCAGTTCCATCGATTGACTTCAGGTTGCCGCGCTGGTCCTAGCATAATGGAAGCCCCCCTCAATCCCATTTCGGCGCGAAGCCGAAGTCGGTCAGGCGTCCCCTGGGATTGGCGAGCGCGGCGATCCGGCCCATCTCGTCCTCCGACAGTTCGAAATCGAAGATCTCGATGTTTTCCGACAGACGCTCGACGCGCGAGGTGCGCGGGATCGCGGCGACATTCTGCTGCATCAGCCAGCGCAGGCACACCTGCGCCGGGCTCTTGCGATGGACGCGGCCGATCTCCGCGAGCGTCTGGTCGGACTTGATGCGGCCCTTGGCGATGGGACTGTAGGCGACGAGAGCAAGACCATGCTGGTCGCAGGCCGCCCTCACCTTCGCCTGATCCAGATAAGGGTGATATTCGACCTGATTGCAGACAAGCGGCTCGGGCGATAACGCCACCGCCTGCTCGATCAGCGCCACCGTGAAATTGGAAACGCCGATGTGGCGGGTCAGGCCCATGCGCTTCGCATGCGACAGCGCTCCAAGCGTCTCCGCCAGCGGCACATGCGAATTCGGCCAGTGCAGCAGCAACAGATCGACGGAGGGAAGTCGCAGGCGGGCGAGGCTCTCCTTGACCGAGCGTTCGAGATCGTGGGGCGCGAAATGGTTGGTCCAGACTTTCGTCGTGAGGAAGATGTCGTCGCGGCGCACGCCCGAGGACCGCAAGCCGTCGCCGACCTCGCGCTCGTTGTCATAGGCCTGCGCGGTATCGATGTGGCGATAGCCGAGCCGCAGCGCCTGCTCGACAATGCGAGCGCATGGCCGGCCGCCCAATTCCCAGGTCCCGAGCCCGATCGCCGGGATCCTTGCACCATTGGCCTCGACGAACAGCATGAGGAATCCTCTCTGTTGCGGCAGCCCCAAATCATCCGGCCGTCATTATGGACCCGGCCCATGACGCTGCCAACGGACGCCGCGACAGTTCGGCCGGATATTCAACGCAATGCTAACGGCAGGTTCGCGCGAGCTCTTGGCGTTCCGTCCTTAGCGTCAAACTTTGGCGAGCGCCTGGAAGACCGTATCCGGCGCATGCGCGATCACGGCGAGCAGCGCGCGGGCCGGTCCGCGCGGGGCGCGCTTGCCCTGCTCCCAGTTGCGAATGGTCTCGACTGGGACGCCGAGTTTTGCGGCGAACTCCATCTGCGTGAGGCAGGCGCGGCGGCGCAAATCGCGCACCGCGAGCGGGCCGGCATCGCCCGGCGCGACATTGGCCGCCGGCTGGACCGGAAATTCCTGTCCGTCCCGCAATTCGACGATCCGTCCGTCCGCCTTCAGCCGCAACCGCATGCTCATTCCCCCAAGCGGGGCGATGATGCGGCAGGTCGCTTAAGTTCGGATTAAGAGAGCGGTCTCGTGCCCCGGACGCAGCGCAGCACTTCTTCAGCGTTGCGCTGCAGTGTCGGGGCCCATCTCGTGGGTCTCGTCCCTATCGCTTTTTGGGTCCCGGTTCTGCGCAGCAACGCTAAGGGCGTTGCTGCGCGCCCGGGACACGAGAGTGAGGTTGCCGCACGTCCGTCCTACTTCAACCCGAACCAGAGCGTCGCGATGCCGAGGAAGGAGAAGAAGCCGACGACGTCGGTCACGGTGGTGACGAAGGTGCCGGACGCCACCGCGGGATCGGCCCTGACACGGTCGAGCGCCATCGGGATCAGGATTCCGCCGAGCGCGCCGGCAATGAGGTTGCAGATCATCGCAAGCCCGATGACGATGCCGAGGCCGGGGATCTTGAACCAGGCCACGGCCGCGATGCCGGTGATCACGGCGAAGGCGAGACCGTTGACGAGGCCGACCAGGCTCTCGCGCATCACCACGCGCCAGGCGTTGGAGGAGCCGAGCTCGCGCGTCGCCAGCGCCCGCACCGCGACCGTCATGGTCTGGGTCGCGGCATTGCCGCCCTGGCTCGCCACGATCGGCGCCAGCACGGCGAGCGCCACCATCTTCTCGAGCTGGCCTTCGAACAGGCCGAGCACGGAGGACGCCAGGAAGGCGGTGGCGAGATTGACCAGCAGCCAGTTGAAGCGGCCGCGCGCAATGGTGAGAAAAGTGTCCGACAGCTCCTCGTCGCTGGTGACGCCGCCGAGCGCCTTGAGGTCCTCGTCCGCCTCCTCCTCGATGACGTCGACGACATCGTCGACGGTGATGACGCCGACCAGGCGATCCTGGGTGTCGAGCACAGGCGCTGCGACGAGATTGTACTTGCCGAACATGCGGGCCACCTCCTCCTGGTCCTCCAGGACGGAGACGCGGCGGCGATCCTCGTCGGTCAGCTCGGTGAGCGGCACCGGACGGCGCGCCCGCAGCAGCACGTCGAGCGGCACCGCACCCTGCCAGTGCTGGTCCTTGTCGACGACGTAGATCTCATAAAAGCGGTCGGGCAGGTCCGGCGTCTCGCGCATGTAGTCGATCGCCTGGCCCACGGTGAAGTCCTGGGGCACCGCGATGAATTCGGTCTGCATCCGCCGGCCGGCGGAATTCTCCGGATAGAGCAGGCTGCGCTCGAGCGCGACGCGCTCCTTCAGCGGCAGCTTCTCGAGGATCTCCTCCTGTTCCTCGGCATCGAGCGTTTCCAGGAGCTCGACCGCGTCGTCGGATTCGAGCTCGCGGACACCTTCAGCGACGGTCTCCGGCGGCAGTTCCTCGAGGATCTCCTCGCGCACGGCCTCGTCGACCTCGTTCAGCGCGGAGAAGTCGAAGTCGCGCCCGGTCAGCTCGACCAGGCGGACGCGGTCGTCGGGCTGCAACGCGCCGATCAGGTCGCCCAGGTCGGCCTCGTGCAGCTCGGCGACGATCGCGCGCAGCTGTGCCGAGTCTGCGGCCTCGATCGCATGCGCGATCTCCTCGACGAATTCGTGACGAATTTCGCCGTCTTCATTGCGCATCGGTACGTGGTCGAGTACCGAATCCGCGGCGGGAGCGGCAACGTCCAGATGTTCATCCATGGCGCGCCTCGCCGTTTGACAGGTTGGATCAGATGGTCTGGGCTGACGGTTCAGGCAATACCCACAAGCGAACAGCGAGCGCAATGACAAAGATGCAATGCCCGGAATGGACGCCGATGGCGCTGGGCGCGGTGCTGGCCGGCCTCGTCGGCGCGACCTCGCTTGAAGCCGCCGAGTGCCCGCGCAAGGACGCGCTCGGCACTGCGCGCGTTCTGAGTGTCGACGTCAAGGCCACCCCGCGCGTGGGCCTGAAGAGCTTTCCGCAGACGCTGCCACTCGCCGATCGCGAGGTCGTGCTGACCTTCGATGACGGCCCACATCCACCGACCACGTCGAAGGTGCTGGCGGCGCTGGCGCAGGAATGCGTACGTGCGACCTTTTTCCTGATCGGCCTGCACGCCTCCGAACATCCGGACATGGTCAAGCGCATCGCCAGCGAGGGCCACACCATCGGCCACCACACTTTCTCGCACCCGTTCATGGCGCGGATCCCGTTCGACAAGGCCAAGAGCGAGATCGACCGCGGCATCGCGGCCGACGAGATGGCGCTGCGCGGGGTTTCGACCACGACGCCCTCGACGCCGTTCTTCCGCTTCCCCTATTTCGAGTCCACGCCCGCACAGCTCGACCTGCTCCAGGCGCGCGGCATCGTGGTGTTCGGGGCTGACCTCTGGGCCAGCGACTGGAACGAGATCACGCCGGAGCAGGAATTGAAGCTCGTGACCGAGCGCCTCGCCGCGAGCGGCAAGGGCATCATCCTGTTCCACGACCCCAAGGCGCGCACGGCCGCGATCATGCCGGCCTTCCTGCGGTATCTGAGGGAGAACGGGTATCGAGTTGTTCACATCGTTCCGGCAGGCCCAGCGCAGAAGAATGCCGATGCGCATTGATGCCGGAATGTCACGCCGGCGCAAAATGGGTGATTTGGGGCCAATTAATACTCTGTTCATGCTACCCCATGCAAAGTTGAGGGCGGCTCCGGTTGAACCGTTTTGGGGCATCTCCGACCTATTAAGGCGGCAATCTCATGGGGGCAGACGAGGTTCATGATCGGAAGTAGCGTTGGTTTGCGGACGCGATCGTGGACGGCCCTTGGCCTGTTGCTGGGATTGCTGACGACCGCTTCGCCGGCGGCGCTCGCGGCCGACTGTCCCGGCCATCCCGACGCGCTCGGGACGTCCCGTACCCTCGTGGTCGATCCGCGCGAGCATCCGCTGATCGGCACCATGCAATATCGCGAGACGCTGCCCCTGAAGGACCATGAAGTGGTCCTGACCTTCGACGACGGTCCGCTGCCGAAATATTCCAACCAGGTGCTCCAGATCTTAGCCGACGAGTGCATCAAGGCGACCTTCTTCATCATCGGCAACCAGGCCAAGGCCAACCCGGAAGGGGTGCGCAAGCTGGTGGCGGCGGGCCACACCGTCGGCACGCACAGCATGGACCATCCGCTGACGTTCGATCGCATGCCGATCGAGAAGGCCGAGGCCGAGATCAACGGCGGCATCGAATGGACCGCGGCCGCAATGACGGATCCGACCAAGCTTGCGCCGTTCTTCCGCATTCCCGGCCTGATGCGCGCCGAAGGCGTGGAGAACCATCTGATCTCGCGCGGCATCCAGGTCTGGAGCGCCGATTTTCCGGCCGACGATTGGCGCCATGTGTCGTCGGATCGCGTCTATCAGCTCGCGATCCAGCGCCTCGAGGCCAAGGGCAAGGGCATCCTGCTGCTGCACGACATCCAGGCCCGCACGGTGGCGGCGCTGCCGAAGATCATCCGTGACCTCAAGGCGCGGGGCTATCGTATCGTCCATGTGGTGCCCGCGACCGCCGATCGGCCGGCGACGCCGACCACGCCGGTGGAATGGCTGCTGCATTCGCCGACCGAGACGACGCCGATCGCGCGCTGGCCGCGCGTGCCGAATTTCGTGTTCGCGCAGACCCGGATGCTGCCGGCGCCCGCCCTTGCCGATCTCAATGCGCAGACCGAGCACCAGCCGCTGCTGCCGCGCCGGACCATGGCGCAGGCGAATGTCGAGGCTACCCTGCCCGTGCCGGGCCGCGATCTGTTTGCGATCCCCGAGGGCTCGGTCGAGGTGCTGCTGTCGACGTCCTTGTCGCGGCGCGCGACGCGGCTGGCCATGGCAGCCCAGACGCCGCACGCGGCCAAGGACAAGGCAGCCAGGGGCAAGGCAGCGAGATCGCAAGGACGGCGCACCGCGCAGGCAGCGCCAGCCGCGCCGAAGCCCGCCGCGCAGACCAAGAGCGCTGCCCCACACCCGACCGGCGTCGCCAGCCTGAAGAAGCGTGCTTAAGGTCCTACTGCCGCATGATCGCGGCGACGCAGAGCAGCACGATCAGCGCCAGGAAGAACAGGTCCATATAGGACTTGAGCTCGCCGTCGCGCCGCAGCCGCGCAACGTCGGCGACGACCTGCTTGCGTGCCGAGCTTCCGCCCGAGCCATCATTGATGGGAGCCTGAAGGCGCCGCGTCTCGGCTTCCAGCTTCTCGATCTTCTGGAAGAAGTAGAACGCGCGCAGCGTCGAGGCGGCGCGCATGGCGGCATAGACCAGCACCAGGATCGCCAGGATCGCCCGGTTCGGATACTTCTCCATGAAGTTCAGGCTGAAATAGACCACCGCCAGGAAAGCGAAATTGGTGATGAAGCGGTAGACGAAGCTAAGAAAGACCATGCTGGCTCGAGCCTTGAGGGATGCGCAACCGGATCGTTGCGCATACGGAATCAGGGGGCCGGACGGAGCAGCCGGCCTGGAGACCGTGCAGGTCCGTCTACGCCAAATTTGTTTCAACAAAGATACTATCGCCTCGCAGTTCGCCGCCATTTAGCCACACGCGGCCATAATGCAAGACGGAGCATGCCGTCGGTCCATTGCACGCCGGTAGCCCGCAACGGTTCAATGGCGATTTGGCGGAAGTCGCGATAGACTATCGACCGCCACCAGATGTGGGGTCTGCCGATGTCGAAGAAGGGAATCACGGGCCACGACGACTGGGTTCTGACCGAGGCCCTCGCGACCGCGCTGGTCGCACTGGAGCAACTCGAGCCCAAGCACCGGCCGAACGCACATATGGACGACATCCGCAAGATGCTCTCGAATGGCAAGGAGCCGGCCGCGGTAAGCCTGCACCTGGCCCAGGCCAAATGCCGCCTGTTCCCCGACCTCGATCCGCTGGAGATCTACCGGGAATACGGCATCGGAGAGGAATACGGCTAAGGGGCGGTCGACGATCGAGCTAAGGGCCGCCGGCAACCGATCCCGCGATCACCATGACCAGCGCGCCAAGGTCGACCTTGCCGTTGACGTTCAGCTCCTCCGAGCGTTCGGCATCATCCGCGCCTTGAACCCTAAGCGCTTGCGGCCGCTCGGCGGCCTGTCTTTGCAGCTCGCCGATGATGGCTTCCTTGAGTTTCTCTTCCAGCATGGGGCGTCGTCCTTCAGGCCGCCATCGCGCGGCAGGATTGGGCGCAGGAGCGGCACATCGCGACGCATTCGTCCATGCCGCCGATCCGCTCGCAATCCTCGGCGCATTCGGCGCAAATTTCAGCGCATTCGCTGCAGGTGTGCCTGTGATGGGGCGTGTTGATCAGCATGAAATGCGCCGCCGTCCGGCAGATCTCGGCGCAGGCCATCATCAGGCGGAAGTGCTTTGGCTCCACGTGCTTGCCGCCGGTCTCGAGGCAGTGATTCATCGCCGTGCCGAGGCATGTCTGATAGCAGCTCATGCAGAGCCCGATGCAGCGGGTCATGTCTTCGGATTGGGCCATCCGTTCTCTCCCATCGCGCGCCTCACTCCGCTCGACCAAAGCGGGGCAACGCGCTTCGTTCCAGGTTCCGCTCGATTGTGTGGCTCTGCCAGGCCCGGCCGCGTCATGCCAAGAGCCGCGGCAGGCTGTTATGGATCGTGCAGGCGGCAATTGCGGCGTGGCCGAAGGCGACCGAGATCTGGTGCAGGTCGGTGACGATATCGCCGATGCCGTAGAGCCCATCGATCGACGTGCGCTGATGGTCGTCGACCTTCAAATAGCCTTCGGCGGTATGTTCGGCGCCCAGCACCATCGCGAGCTGCGAGCGGACCTCCGCGCCCATCGCGGGATAGACTATGTCGAATTGCGCCGTCCGGCCGTCCGCGAAGGCGGCTTCGACGCCGTTGTCGCGTCGCCGCAAGTGCAGGTCGGGCGCGAACACGAGCCTCACACCCGCTTCAGACAGCTCTGACGTTGCTGCCTTCCCGTCGTCCGGACCGGTTGCGAGCAGCGTCACGTCGCGCGAGTAGCCGCGCAGGAACAACGCCTTGCCGGCAGCGCGGTGAAGAGGGCCGACGACGCCGGTGCGGCGGCCGGCGGCCTCGAAGGCGTCGCAGACGGGACAATAGCGCAACAGCCCGTCCGCGACCGCCGCGCGCCATTCCACGAACGGCGGATGGGTGTCGACGATGCCGCAGGCGAGAACGACGGTGACGGCCTGATGTGCGCGACCGTTCCAGCTCGCTTCAAAGCCATGCGCGTGCCGCTGCAATGTGGTGACCTCTGCGTCGACCCGCGCCACGACGAGCTCGTCCAGTTGCGCCGACATGCGCGCGATCAATTCGGTGCCGGACAGACCGTGGACGAAGCCGGGGACGTTGTGACTGCGCGGGATCAGCGCCGCCCGGCTCGCGCCGGCGTCCACGACACAGACGCTGCGGCGAAATCGCGCCAGATAGATTGCGGCCATTAGTCCGGCCGGGCCGCCGCCGACGATCAAGCAATCGAGTGGCGCGCTGGTCATTTGGGGTTTGGGTCCTGAACACCAGCACCGGGGTCCTGGAGCCGCCCGCTCCGCGCCAGCCGGACCGCGTTGCCGAGCGCGCGCGCCGCATTCCGCACCTGCTGCTGGAATTCGTCGTCTTCGTCGAGCTCGCGATGCGAATTGGCGTATGGCTCCATATAGCCGACATAACCGTCGAGCTCGGCGTAACGGCCCGCCGGGATCAGCTGCATGTCGGTAAGCCAGTCGGACAAGGCGCGGCGCACCCCCTCGGCGCCGACCGCATCGCCGTGAACGACGACGCCGTAATGACGGCCGGCGAGATGACGCGGATAAGGCCAGCCCTTCAGCTCGATCGCCTTGGCTTCAGCGGCCCTCTTGCCATGGGTCGAGCTCGGATCGGGATTGCCGCCGTCGGCGCAGACCATCCGGTCCATCATCGCTTTCAGTCCGGCGGGCACGTGATACCAGTTCACCGGCGCCACGATCAGGATGCCGTGGGCGGCGACCCAGAGCGGATAGATCTCGTTCATCCAGTCGCCCACCTGCCCCAGCGAATAGTTCGGATAGCAGCTGCATGGCCAGTGGCAGAGCGGCATCGCGGTTGCGACGCAGGATTTGCAGGGATGGATATTCTTGCCGAATTCCGAAGCGAGGCGCGAGAGATCGAGGATGTCGACGGCAAATCCCATCTCGGTGAAGACCGGCTCGGCCAACTTGACCAGGCGCCAGGTCTTGGACATCTCGCCGGGACAGGTGTGCTCGCTGCGGGCCGAGCCGTTGATGATCAGGATCCGCAGCGTCTCACTGGCATCGTCATGCCGTCGCTGCGCCGCAAGCACGGCGGCACGCGCCTCCAGCCAATCGACGGCAATGTCGTAATCGGGATCGGCGAAGCCTGCTCCCGCCTTGCGCGTCAGCGGCGCCTTGCGCGAATGGCTGTAAGCGTCCCAGGCGGCGCCGACGATGGCATCAAGCTCGCGTTGCAGGGGGGCAAAGGCAGGATCGACGAACTGGCTCCTGTAACGGCTCTCGAATTCTTCGCGCGACAGCCTGACGGGCGGCATCCCCTTGCGAATGTCGGCTTCCGTCATGCTGGCTCCTGGCAAAGTCGGGCGCGTTCGACCAACCCGGGGCGCAGCGGCTAGTTCCCGAATGCCTGTTGGCGAACGGCTTCCTGAGCCAGATCGAAATGCGCGATCCGCCGGTCCAGCCGCCATAGCTCGATGCGATGGACCAGCACGAGCGCGGCGGCCTCGCGTTTGGCCTGCTCGTCATCGCCGCAGACGAGATTGATGCATCCGAACACATGACCGTCGCGATCGATCTGGAAAGCGCGATAGTGCTTCATGCCCGGCATCGTCATCGATCTCGCCTGGGATGGGCGGGCGCGCTCAGCCAGTCCGTCAGGTTCGAGGTCACCTCGTTCTGCTTGGCCCGTTGCAGCAGCATCTCGCGCTCCCTACCGGGCGGCAGGCTGCGCGCACGTGCGCGGGCGTTTTCGGCGAATGCAGCCAGCCGCTCCTGGAGCGATTGGGTCTGTTTCCTGCGGTTGCGTTTGGCGGTCATTGTCGTTTCACAAATCATTTGGATGGAAGGAAATTGGCCCCGGCGGGAGGTCGGGCACCGGGGCCCAGGTTTCGTACCGGCTGGGGCGGCCCAGCCCGGCGATGTTTGTAGCTTCCGCCGCATCAGCGGGTTCCGGCATTTCAATAAGTTAACAATGCGTGATTTTGCTCGCGGCTACGCAGCAGGTTTGCGTCGCAGCGCAATTCGACTGCGCCGGAACCGAAATTCTGATTCGCATGTTCATGGGGGACTTGAAGGAGGATCATCATGGCGAAAGCAGCATGGAAACGGCCGGGCTCACCGATCGGCCGCAAAGGACCACGCAAGGCGCATCCCGCCTACAAGCGCCGCGCGCGCGAGCCGTGGACGCCTGCGGACGTGAGCAAGCTGAAGCAGCTCGCGAAAGGCAACACGCCAACCGGCGTCATGAGCATTAAGCTTCAGCGTCCGGCCGCAGCCATCCGCAGCAAGGCGCAGCGTGAAGGGATTTCGTTGAGGCCCACCAATCGCTCGCCGTATAACAGGCGAACCAAAGCCGCGAAGCGGCGTTGACGGAAGGCACCGCCGGGTGACAACCGGACGCAACGGGGACGATGGACGTGGTGCTCATTTTTCCGGTTTCTGCCCACGACACCAGCGCATCGGTACGCGCCGACATCTAACCTGTTCCCGGTGCGTGCAGCCCGGACCCGCGTCGCATTATTTGCGCCGCGGCCTTGCGCGCCAGTCTGCGCATGCCTCTGCGTGGTTCTAGTCGGGCGGCTGCAAGCCTGGTGATCGAAGCCATTCGCTCATCTGAGAGCCGGTCTCGGCTTGCCTCGCCTTGCGCAACATCTCGTCCCGTGCCGCTCCCGGCGGCAGCGCCTTGGCTTCTTCGCGCAGCCGCTGCGCTTCAGCGGCGAGGCGTATCTCCAGCGGATCCGTCTGCTTCGATCGATGCCGCATCAACATGAGGCGTTCTCCCTGATGATCGGGCAGAGCGCGCCGTTGCGTTCCCCATGGTCAGGCGCTAGCCACACCCAAACGGCGTGGGCGAACCATCAACGCTCCAGAAGCGGAGCGGTTGCCGGGTTCCGCAAAAAACCTGGCAGCAGATCGCCTAACCGGCACTCGATGTGAACTCGTCTTCCCGATTGTCACGATGAGCCTTCACCTCGGTGAGGACCATGGCGCTCTCCATGAGCGCAAGGCGCAGTTCACCCGCGGCCTGGCGGTGCTCGGCCGCAAGCAGTCGATGCTGCTCCCGCAGAGCGCGGCTGATGTCTATCGTGCCGGCTGCGCGGCAAAGGAGGGGATCGCGCATCGGTCCATGATAGGACGCCAGCGTGAAAGTGCCTTTTACGCAAGTTACTCAAAATGCGCCGCCGGCTCAAAATTCATGCAGGCACTAACTTGGATTAAGATCTTAACGGCGTTGCCGTGCCTGTCGAAATGAGCCGCTCGGAAGCGGGACGATCGACGCTTGGTTCGTGGAAGTTTGCGAAAGCCCGCGCGCTCACCAGTCGCAGACAGGACGGCGCCCCTACTTCTTGAGGACCGCCCCGGCGAGCTGCCATTCCAATTGATCACGGGCGAGATGTAGCTGCTTCCTGATCTCAGCGTTGAGAGCCCGCAGGCGGACACTCTCCTCAATTACGCGATCAGCGCGCTCTAGCAGGTCTTGGGTTTCAAAGGCGAAAGGATCGTCGTCCATAGCATGCTCCCGATCAATGCAGGCGGGAGCACGCGATCTCTCAGCCACCGGCGCCTACGGGCAAAGCCTTGGCCGGTGATGCAGGCACAATACTCCAGATTGCTTCCACTTCATAGTGAGATAGATCGCAGCGAATCCAACGGTAGCACACGGCCCAAGCTGGCCCTCGGCAGAGAAACGACTCTGGAACTGGCTCAGCGGCTCGCCGGCCTCATCCGAAATTTCAGCCGCGCCGATAGAGCTGCAGATAGCTCGGCGAGAACAGGGCAGCGTTCTTGAGCGCGCCGAGATCGTTGATGGTCAGCGTGCGCTCGCGCAGCACGATGAGGCCGGAGGCGCGCAGCTCCTGGAGCGTGCGATTGAGATGGACCACCGAGAGCCCGGTGGCGTCCGCAAGGTCCGTCTGCGTGATCGGCATGACACAAGAATTGCCGTCGACCATGCCGACGGGACGAAGCCGCTCGATGATCTCGCAGAACAGATGCGCGACGCGCTCCAGGGCGACGCGACGGCCGAGATTGATGGCCCATTCGCGCTGAATCGCGGCGTTGACGAGGGTCTCGCACAGGAACGCTTCGGCGAGCGAGCGGTGGTTGGCCACCAGGCTCTCGAAGTGTGCACGCTTGATCTCGGCGTATACGACGGGCGTCATCGTCGCGATGGAATGGTCGATGGCCGGCATCAGGAATGCGTGCGCGTCGCAGCTCTCGCCCGGAAAAATGAAGTTGACGATCTGGCGCCGGCCATCCTCAAGGGTTTTGTAGCGGCAGAGCCAGCCCGACAGCACGAGACGGACGCTATCGACGGCATCGCCCTCGGAGATCAGGTCCTCGCCCGATCTGGTGCGCTGCAATGCCTCAAGCAACGCGTATTCGAGTGATTGCCGCGCCTCAGCCGACATCGGCCTGAGCACGTTCAATCGGCGAATGACCGGTTCAGCGAGGCTGCGGTCGGATGTTGAAAGCGGCATCAGTCAGCCACCGCCGGCGTATGGAAAGTGCGTCTGCTCAGGGGGACCGTGATCGTGCATTGCAGGCCGGCAGGATCGAATGCCATCGTGGTCTGCCCCTTGAAGTCAAACGCAAGTGTGCGCTCCAGGAGCTCGGTGCCGAAACCTTTGCGCGGCGGCGGTGCGACCACCGGCCCGCCCCGTTCCCGCCATTGGAACATCATCACTGCCGGCTCGGTGCTCTCCTCGATTCGCCATGAGATCTCGATGCGCCCGGTCGGCTGGCTCAGGGCGCCGTATTTCAGCGCGTTGGTCGCGAGTTCGTGAAGAGCCAGCGCAAAGGTTTCCGCGGCTTTGGACTGCAAACGCACCTTCGGACCGGTCAAACGCACCTGCTCGCCTTCCCGGGCATTATAGGCCAGCAGCTCCTCGACGGCGAGGTATTCGAGATCGACACCGCTTTCGGGATCGCGGGTCACCATTGCCTGGGTGCGGGCGAATGCGCTCAGCCGGCCATCGAGATGGGAAGCAAACTCCTCGACGCTCTGGCTTGTGTCGGCCGTGCGACGAGCGATCGAGCGCACGACGCCCAGCGTGTTGCGGACGCGGTGCTGGAGCTCGGCCAGCAGCAGACGTTGCCGCTCCTCGGCGCGGGTGATGGCGGTGACGTCGATGAAGGTGATGACGACACCGGCGATGAAATTGTCGATGCTGCGGTAGGGCAGGACGCGCGCAATGTAGCGCGTACCGTTGTCGGGCGCGCTCAGCTCGCGCTCCGCGCTGGCCAGCGTGCGCAGCACGCGGCGGACGTCGTCATAGAGCTCCTCGATCGGGACGCGCGCCTTAATATGACTGATGGGACGACCTGTGTCGGTTTCGACCAGATGCAAAACCTGCGTAATCGCGGGCGTGAAGGTCATCACCCGCAAATCATTGTCGAGAAATACGGTTGCGATCTGCGTGCTTTCGAGGAAATTCTTGAGGTCGCTGGTGGCGCGGGTCAATTCCTGAACGCGATGAGCCAGCTCGCCGTTGACGGTGGTCAGCTCCTCGTTGACCGACTGCAATTCCTCACGCGAGGTTTCGAGCTCCTCATTGGCCGATTGCAGCTCTTCGTTGAGCGACTGGTACTCCTCGTTGGAGGACTTCAGCTCCTCGTTCGTACTTTCGAGCTCCTCGATGGTGGCCTGGAGGCGCTCGCGCGTGGCACGCAGCTCGTTTTCGAGCCGCTCGACATGCTCGGTCCTGACCAGCGCATTTGGATTGGCCTGGCCGGCCTCGATCGTGCGGAGTGGACCATCCTTGAACAGCACGACGAAGCTGCGATGGCCACCGGCGCCGTCCTGGATGGGCTCGACCGTGACGTCAACGAGGATACGATGGCCATGCACCCCGAGTTGCACCTGCTCGGCATGGGCCGGCTCGTTAGTCTCTGCCGCGCGGCCCAGCGCTGTGCGTACTTCCAGGCGCAGATCGCGGTGTACGAGCTGGAGCAGGTCGAGCGTGGCGGCGCCCGCCGTCGGCTCGATGTAGCGGCCGGTGCGCCCGGAGAAGTGCAGGACCTGAAAATTGTCGTCAGTGATAACGTAAGCGGGCGCATAGCGCTCCGCGATGCGCTGTGCGCGGCGCTCGAGGCCGACGTCGGGGCCGAACGAACGCACCGGCGGCAGCTCGACGGGGACCCTTCCCGCCACGGTCGTGATCGGAAACTCCGGCGGCAGCCGCGTTCCTGTCTCGAGCCGCTTGAAGATGCGGGCGCGGCGGTCCACCGGCGCGAACAATTTTGGATGCCGCGTCACGTTCTCGGAATTGCCAAGAAACAGGAAGCGATCGGGGAGCAGCGCGAAGTGGAACAGCGGGATCACCCGGCTCTGCAACTCGGCATTGAGATAGATGAGCAGGTTGCGGCAGGAGACCAGGTCGAGCTTGGAGAACGGCGCATCCTTGATGACGTTGTGCTGGGGAGAAGATGCACATCTCGCGCAGTTCCTTCACCACGCAATAGGTGTCGCCCTCCCGGACGAACCAGCGCGCCAGGCGCTCGCTGCTCATATCGGCCTCGATATTGGTGCGATAGCGGCCGACGCGCGCCGTTGCGAGCGCCCGGCCATCGATGTCGGTCGCGAAGATCTGCACCTGCGGCGGGGAATCCATCCGCGCCATCTGCTCGCGGAGAAGGATGGCGATGGAATAAGCTTCTTCGCCAGTTGCGCAACCGAGCACCCAGACGCGCACCTGCTGCCCCGCGCCCTTGCCTTCGAATATCTTCGGGACGATTTGGGTCTCCAGGACCTCAAATTCGCGCTTGTCCCGGAAGAATTCGGTGACGCCGATCAGAAGGTCGTTGAAGAGGTGCTGGACTTCGTCCTTATCGTTGCGCAGGAAATCGACATAGGCGGCGATTTCGTCGATCTGGACCACCTGCATGCGCCGCTGCACGCGGCGCAAGAAGGTGTTCTGCTTGTAGCCGTGGAAATCGTTTCCGGTCTTGTTGCGCAGAATGTCGGCGATGCGTGATAGCGAGGCCGCGGCCGCGGCCAGCACCTCATCAAACCCCTGCTTCTCGTCCAACCGTCGCAGATGGCGGGCATAAACCCGGATGTGCTCCGGAATGTCTTGCGGCGGCAGCACGTAGTCCGCGATGGCCGCTGGCGTGTTGGCGTCCTCGAGATGATCCAGCTCCTCGCTCGCGACTTTTTCGGCGATGGCAAGACCGCCATGATCCTTCAGCGTCGCTGCGCCGAGCGTGCCGTTGCCGCCGGTGCCGGCCAGTATGACACCGATCGATTGCTCGGCGCGTTCTTCCGCCAGCGACACCAGGAAGCTGTCGATCGTGGCCCGCTCACCGGGCGCCTGCTCGGCCTCGCGGATCGCAAAACGGCCGCCATGGATCGTGGTGATCATCGCCGGTGGACAAAGATAGATCGTACCGCCCTCGATGGTTTGGCCGTCGCCGATGCCGGAGACCACGGCAGCGCTCGCATTTTGCAGGATTTCGCGCAGCCGCGGCTCGTCCAACGCCTCATGATGCTGAAGCGCCAGTACGACAGCCTGATCAGGCTCAACGGTGAGCTTGGCAAAGAAGCGCTCGATACTGTCCAGGGCAGTCGGCGAGGCACCCACCCCCACGATCAGCGGGGACCTGATCTGGCGCTCTCTTTCGACCGGCTGGTCGCCGACTTCGTGCATGTCCTTGCTAGCTTTCATTGGCTGGCGGGGCGAACCGCTCCCCCCAAGCACATAGCAGAAATGGATGTTATCCCAATAGATGGAAGGCAGAAATGCTTAGAGCCAATAGTGGCCCGAGGGCGGCTCAGCCCGCATGCCGACCTTCCCATTTTGAACCCGCGGAAAAATAGAGGCTGCGCAGCTCGGGCCGGCAGCGCGACCGTCCGGGGTTGAGATCGTGTGGAATTGAGCGTCCAACGTCAGCCTTATCTCGGCAGCGCAGGATCAATCTCGTGCTGGAGATAGGCGACACGCTCCTCGATCAGGACGCGGTGGCGCTCCCACTCGGTCAGCGTCTGTTTGAGAAGGGCGACGAGCCGCTCGGCCTCACCCGCGTCATGGCCACCAGCCATGAGCTCTCGAACCCGATCCTCCTGGTCACGGATACGTTTCGAGCCCTCTTCGATGTCCTCATTGGCCTTGGTTAGATGGCGGCGCTCGGAATCGAGTTGCTCGGAGCATTCGGTAACGGAGATGGCCATGACAGCGCCCTCAACCTTCCCGCTTGCGCAACGGAGCATCCAGCGACCTTAGCACGACGCGCCTGATCATGTCGGCATATTCGCGATATTCGGCTGCCCTCGCCTCATACATCTCGGCAACGGCGGACCGGCCACTGCGACGCCCATCCGCGGCCATGCGCTGCACCAGTTCCGCGCGTTCCTCGATGATGCGCAAAGCAACACGCAGGGCTTCGTCGACCCGCCCTTCCTGCTCCTTGGCAAGGACATCGGCACCGAAAGCATGACCGACCTGACAGCGGAAACGTATCGGGCGCGATTCCTTGACCTCGGACAGCACGCCCCCGCACGCCGGACAGGTCAGCGCGACGGGATCGGCCATCGAGACAAGCTTGTCACTGCCGATCCGGTCGCCGGCTGCGATCTCCACCTCAAGCCTGATCTCGGGCGGGATCGGCAGAATGGCTCCGGCCTGCTCTCTGACGAGTTCGGAGAGAACGTCGCCCATACCGGCGCTGGGAACACAGACATCAACAGTGGTCGCCTCCATCGCGCGTTGCGGCATCTCGTCGGCAATGGCGTCGGAGGGGTCTTGGACTACGGTCATCCCGCCGCAGCGCTTGATGGCATTGAGGCCAGCCGCCCCGTCCGACAACAGGCCGCTCAAGAGCACTCCGATCACGCGCGGCCCGTGATAGAGGGCTGCTGAGCGGAACAAGGGGTCGATCGCCGGCCGGACCATGTTCTCGCGCGGGCCGCGCCCGAGCAACACGTGATCCTCCGCCAGCAGGAGATGGTGGTCAGGTGCAGCCAGATAGATCCGGCTAGGCTCGATCTTCATGCCGCTTTCCGCCTGCCGGACTGGCAGGGCGGCGACGCTGCTGGCGACGGTCGAGAGAATGCCGATCCCTTGCGCCGGGATGTGCAGGACGATGAAGACGGCTGCCGGCAGATCGGGCGGCAAGCGGCCGAGGATCTGCTTCAGGGGCTGGGTCGCTCCCGCCGAGCCCCCGATGACGATGATGTCGCGGTTAGCCATTTGGGTCGCATCGTTTTTTACCAAGGCGGGTCCCCCTTGTATGTTCCAAGGGGCTGGAAGCGGAGGCTTGAGGCACCATGGCAACATCGCCCAACCCGTCGCATCAGCGCGGGCCGCTCGCCGGGCGTCGCATTTTCGTTGTTGAGGACGAGTATTTTCTCGCCGATGACATCGGCAACACGTTTCGCGCGCTGGGCGCGGAGATTGCGGGTCCGGCCGGTCATTTCGAGGATGCCGTCAAAATCCTGCACGACGGCAGCATCCTGCATGGCGCGGTGCTGGACGTGAACATCCGCAGCGAGATGATTTTTCCGATTGCGCGCGAACTGAAGGCGCGCAACATCCCGTTCGTGTTCACCACAGGCTATGACAAGATCACCGTCGGTCCGGAATTCGAGGACGTGCCGCTTCCGGAAAAGCCAATCGATCTCGGCGCGATGGCGCGGAAGCTGGCCGCACTCATCGCCGATCCGCGCGGTTGACGATCAGAACAGATGCGCGACAGCGAGCCAGGGGTGACATAGGGCAGCGCGGCGCGCAAGACAGGAAACCTCGCGCGGTCACTCCATCATCATCCAAACGATGGCCGCCATCATCACGAGAAAGCCCGTGATTGCAGTGGCGATAAAAGCCTGTTCGATGCGGTCCATCGCCATCGCAGCCCCCTTTCCAGCCCGCACACTTTGACCACCTTGGGGGACCCGCGCACTAGGTTATGTGAATCGGGCGCCGCGCTTCATCGGCCATCTACTCCCGCCAGAACTCCTCCAGTTCCTCCGCGGTCACGAGGTCGACCTGGCCGTGAAAGCGGGTGCGGTACATCGTCATGAGCGCATCGTGCCCGACGTCGGACGAACTGCACAGCGCGTCCTCGACGATGACGACCCTGAAGCCGAGGTCGACGGCGCTCAACACCGTCGACAGCACGCAGACGTCGGTCTCTGCGCCCGTGACCACGACCGCACCGACATTCTTTTCGATCAGCAGACTCGCGAGTCCGGGATTGCTGAATGCGGAATAGGCCGGCTTATCGATAATGACGGCCGGAGGAACGAACTCGCTCAGGGCCGGCACGAGTTCGAGACCGGATGGCGGAAGATACCTGCGAGTGGCCTGGCGCCAGCGATGGAAATAGCTCTGCCATTGGCCGGGACGGTCTTCCGGATCCTGCGGCGTGATGAAGCGCGTGAAGATCGTTCTGGTCGGATGGCGGGAAACGATTGAGGCGATCGTCGGCAGCACCCGCTCCATCCAGGGCGTCGCCCAGAGCCCGCTCGGCGCAAAGATGTTCTGCATGTCGATGCAGAGGTGAACGGCATCCCTGATCTCGGCAATCTCCGAGCTACTATCCCTCATCGTTCTCCACCGTCAGGCGCTCGGCCGCACGCCGTCAGCTGGCATTCCCCGCCGAGTTCAGCGACGGCAATGCGAACGCAAAGGCTTTGGTTCCTGGGAACTGCCCTTGGGCTGCCCTTGAGCTGACCTTGGGCCCGCTTGCGCTTCCCGTCCGGTCACATGAAGCCCGGGTTGCGCGGCAGATACTGGGCCCAGTCTCCGAACTCACGCGAGGACATCAGCAACATCGGACACTTGATCCGCATTCCGTGCTCGATCGCGGTGTTGAGAGCCGGCCCGCTTGCGCCGGGCAGGAAGGCCGATATCCGCGACGAGCCACTCTCAAGCGCCAAATGCAGCGCCGTCCTGAACGCGGGAGCGACGGCATTCGCCTGCAGGACCGCGAGCGGTCCGATGTGTCCGCCGGCGTCCACGTAAGCGTAGCCCGCCCAGTCGCTGCCGTCGTAGAGATTGACCCCTCTCGTCGCGCGGTCGCTCATGAGATAGCGATGATGCTTTTCGCGGGACACGCCAAGCACCCGCTCGTCCGCCTGAACCAGGCGACGCAGCGTCGAAGCCGCATCATCGAGCGGCGTGAATTGAAACCGCGCACCGTGCAGACGACCCATCAGATGCTCTCGCGATACGCCGACGCTGTAGATGGGAAATCGCGGCAGCAATCCATGGCGGATATAGAGACCTTGCGAGACCGTGTTGAAGCTGAAGGTAATGAGCACCCGGTTGGAGGCGGCCGATGTCTCGGCGTGCTCCAGGGTCCGCTTGATCAGTTCGTGGCCGATGCTGCGTCCCTGCTGATCGGGAGACACGAAGAGCTGGGCCAGAAACCACATGTCACCGCAGACCCAGCTCCAGGCGAAGCCGAGAATCCGCTCGCCCTCCTCCGCCACCCACAGACCGTCGGGGTCGTCCTGCATGGAATACAACTGAAACCGGGGAGGAGAAGAAGCGGCCATCGGCCCAAAGCCATGCCGTTGCGTGAGATCGTTGATGCTGGACACGACGAGAGCATCGGCGACTTCCAGATCCTGGGCGCGCGCCAGCCGGTAAATCACAGACATCGGGCAACTCCGCTGGTGATCAGGTGACGTTCAAAATCTCGCGGTGCCGGAATCGAGCCCAAGCGCCAGCCGGCCGGCGATGATGTAGTTGTTCGGACTCATCGCGATATGCGTCGCGACGGCGCGCACGTCGCGGACGGCGCGCTCCAGGACGCAGGTCTCGAAGATGGCGGCCGCGCCCACACTGGTGGCCAGCTCATCGGTAATGGACATCGCAGTCTCTGCCGCGTGTGCGTTGGCGATCCGAATGTCCGCCCGCGCCTCCACCAGTCGCTTGCCGCCCGTAGCGGTAGCGGCCATCAGGTCCGTCATGGCATGACTCAGGAAGGCGCGGGCGGCGCGAAGCGTTGCTCTCGCCCGACCCAGCGTTGCCTGGACTGTCTCACGATCGCGCAGCAGGACCCGGCTGCCAACGTTGCTTTTCCGGCAGGCGAGCTCCGCGAACGAGGTCATGGCGCCGGACGCTATGCCGAGCGGCACGCCGCAGATGCTCCACGCGAATACCGATAATGGCGGCATGCGATAGAGCAGTCCGGGCTGGGTCGGTCGCGGCGCGAAAAACGGATGGACGTGAGCGGCCGGCACGAACACATCGCGCGCTTCGAAATCGCAACTTCCGGTGCCGCGCAGTCCGGACACATGCCAGTTGTCGTGGATGGTCACGTCTGCCCGATCGAGATAGCAGCAGAGAAGTGGCGACGCCGGGTCCTCAGGCTTGATGCTAGCCAGCACCATGAAACGGGTCGCATGATCCGCGCCGCTGCCGAACGGCCAGCGTCCCCAGAGGCGGTATCCCCCTGCAACCGCCGTTGCCATGCCGACTGCGCCAGTCGCGCTGACGACGAAGGCGCGCGGGTCGGCAAACCACTCGCGTGCAACGGCCTCGCCGAGATAGCCGCCGAGCCGGCTCATGCCGCCGCCGTTGCCGACCAGCCAGCCGACTGAACCATCGAGCGCCGAGGCGGGCTCGACAACGCGCATGAACGCGAAGGGAGACAACTCGGGTCCACCGAGCGCACGCGGCAGCCACAGGCGGAATAGACCGGCGTCAGCGAGTGCCGCGAACACCGCGTCGGGCAAGCGCCGCGCATCGTCGAACTTGCTGCGCTGCGCAGCGATCAGCGGGGCAAGTCCCTGGATGGTCTCGAGCAGGTGGCGAGCCGGCTCCGGGGTGCCGGCAATCACGTCCGGATCAGGGCGAGGCAGCAGGTCGTCCGCCTCGAGCACATCGCAATGGTCGCGCATTGGGCAAACCTCCAAATTGGCAGCGCCGCCGCAGCATGATCCCGCGCTTCCCGGAGGTCCTAAATCAGTTCCGAAAAAGTCGCGAAAAATGTAGTCTCCAGGCGATGACCACCCACGAATTTGGTCCCTACCGGCTCGATGCAGAGGCCGAGATGCTGTTTCGCGAGGCCGAACCGGTCGCGCTCGGTCGGCGCGCCGTGGTGCTGCTGCGGCTCCTGATCGAACGGGCCGGAACACCGGTTTCCAAGGACGCATTGATGCAGGCGGCGTGGCCGGGGCTTGCGATCGAGGAGAGCAATCTGACGGTTCAGATCGCCGCCCTGCGGCGAATATTTGCCGACGGCGACAGGGGCGCGGCTTGGATCGAGACGCTGCCGCGCCGCGGCT
Organism: Bradyrhizobium sp. 164; assembly: GCF_023073715.1. Taxonomy (GTDB): domain Bacteria; phylum Pseudomonadota; class Alphaproteobacteria; order Rhizobiales; family Xanthobacteraceae; genus Bradyrhizobium. Next base: position 49,551 of record NZ_JADPKA010000029.1, on the reverse strand, counting down.
ACCGTTATGTCGGGCCGCCGGTCGCCATCGACTTTGGAGCCGGCCAGCCTGCCTCATCGGCGCCTGCAGGGTCCGATAGGCTGTCACTTGCAGTGCTTCCGTTCTCGAATCTGAGCGGCGACCCCCGGCAGGATTACTTTTCCGACGGCATCACAGGCGACATCATCGCCGAACTATCGCGGTTCAGGTCGCTGTTCGTCGTCGCCCGCCACTCCAGCTTCGCCTACAAGGAAAAGCCTCCCGAGATCAAGCGCGTCGGCCGCGAGCTTGGCGTCAGGTATGTCGCTGAGGGCAGCGTGCGCAAGATCGGCAGCCGGGTGCGGGCGACCGTTCAACTGCTCGACGCCACGAGCGGCTATAATCTCTGGACCGAGCGCTACGACCGTGAGCTCGATGTCATCTTCGCGCTCCAGGACGAGATCGTCAGGGCCATCGTCGCGGCTCTGCCGGGCCGGCTTGAGGACGCCGGCCGCGAGATCGCCCGACGCAAGCCGACCGCCAGCGTGACCGCCTACGATCTGGTTCTACTGGGGAACGAGCGGTGGCGTCAGCTGACCGTGAAGGGCATGGCCGAAGCCAGGGAGTATTTCCGGAACGCCGTCGCGCTCGACCCGCAATATGCCCGCGCCCACGTCAACATCGCCTGGACCATGGTCTGCGACGCGTTTCTCGAATCGCCGACCATCGCGACTTTGGACGAGGCGCTTCGCGAGATCGAGACCGCGCTCGACATCGACGGCGGCGACGCCTGGACTCATGGCGTCTTCGCACAGCTATTGTTCCTGCTGAATGAAGACGCCAAGGCCGAAATCCATTTCAGTCGAGCTCTCGCACTCAATCCAAACGATGCCGACGTCGTCGCCGTCTTCGCCAACATTCTGGTCTACTGGGGACGCTGGCGCGAGGCGCTCCTATGGATCGGGTCAGCCAAACGGCTGAATCCCTTTCCGCCCAACCTGTACCATTGGTATCACGCGCTCGCCCTCTATTCGGGCCGCGAGTATACGCAGGCGGTCAATGCGTTGATGGAGGCGCGATCGCTCGATAGGTGGTCACACGCTCTCCTCGCGGCCTGCTATGCGCAGATCGGACGGCTCAACGAGGCCCGATCCGAAGCAGAGGCATTCGTCAGCGAGCGGCGTCGAGAACTTAACGCGCGTGGCGAGGCCGCACCCGCGAAGACACTCGACTTGGCCCGGGCCCGAGCCGACCGCTATCGCGATCCCGCCGACCGCGAGCACTTTCTCGATGGTTTGCGCAAAGCGGGCCTCACCAGCTGACAGCACGCGGCGCTCCTGTTGCGACGCTCGCGCCGAGCAAGGCCATGAAGTTCGGCCGCCAAACGAGACCGCGGCGAGCTATCCGCCACGCTTCCTTCATATGCGATAGCCCTGCCGTGAATGGGGCCGCACCGTGCTGTGATCAGCGCCATGCCTTCTCGTTCTTTTGTTCGTAGTCTTTGAAAGCCTTCTCGAGGCCGCCCAAAACCTCGGCGGACGTTTCGAACATCGCCTTCAACTGCGGTTCGTCGACCTTCTCGATGTCCTCGCGCAAATGGCTCCGGATATCGCGGAGAGCCTTCTGCATCTTCTGTGTATGGTGTCGGGGATCACGATCTGCCGCACTTGCCATCGCCACTCTCCTCGCTGCGAATATTGCCGGCCGAAGTGCAGGAGCGTCCGGCAAGATGGGCCTTTAACGGCCCGAGGGAAGCCTGGTTCCAATTACGAAATCCCATAAAACCGGCATGAAATACAGGGAATTGCTCACGGAGTTCAGCTGCACATTCAGCATCTACGAGTGAACCTCCATTCGCTCAAGCGCGGCGATCAGCTGATCCACGTCGAAGGGCTTGGTCAGAATTTCAAGTCGCGCCGCAGGCGCGAAGCGTTGCCGAATCTCGTCATCGGCGTAGCCAGTTGTCAGGACGATGGGCAGGTCTGACCGCAGGGCCCGAAGCTCCTCAACCAGTCCATCTCCGGGTCGGTCGGGAAGCCCGAGATCGACCACGGCGGCCGCCAGCTCGTGGTGCGTGCTTCTCGCCTTCAGGACTGCCTCCTCGAAGCTTGTCGCGGCCTCGGTGACGAAGCCCCTCTCCGAGAGCATGTCCGTGAGCAGCAGGCTCAAGAGGAATTCGTCTTCGACGACAAGGACGCGCCGCGTGGGGGCGTTTCCCTGGTTCAAGAGTTCGCGCACCCTGCCACCAAGCTCCGCCGAGGAGAACGGTTTGCTGAGCAGTCTGGTGCCGGCCTCGAGGCGGCCTTCGCGAATGAGGACGTCACCGGCGTAGCCGGTGGTGATGAGAACCTTCAACCCGGGGCGATGCGCACGAGCACACTCGGCGAGGTCCTTGCCGGTGAGCTGGCCGGGAAGGCCAAGATCCGTGAACAGAAGGTCGACCCTTGCGCCGCGCTCGAGTATCTTCAGCGCCGAATGCGCGTCGCTCGCTTCGATCACCACATATCCGAACTCGCGGAGGCTGTTGCTCGTGAAAGCCCGCACATCCTCGTTGTCTTCAACGACAAGGATGGTTTCGCCCTCTCGGGAGTGGAGGACAAACGGGCTGTCTTGCTTTGAGGCTTGCGGCGGCGGCAGAGCGTCGGATTGCGCCGCCGCCTTCGGAAGCAGGATCTCGATCCTTGTTCCGCCATTTGGCTTGCTTGACAACGTGATGTGGCCCCCACTCTGCCTCACAAAGCCGTAGACCTGACTGAGGCCCAGCCCCGTTCCTCTTCCATCCGGCTTTGTCGTGAAGAAAGGCTCGAACACGCGACTGAGCACGTCAGGAGTCATTCCACAGCCTGAATCGGTCACGGCGATGAGGACGTGAGGGCCTAGCCGCCCTTCATCCTCGCGGGTTTCATCGGCGAGCTTTCGATCGATATTCGTCACTTCAATTGCGATACTTCCGCCCTCCGGCATCGCGTCTCGCGCGTTCACGGCCAAGTTCAGAATCGCCGATTCCAGCTCCGTCGGATCCACTTCGACCGGCCAAAGATCCTCTGCGACCGTCGTTCTGACGACGATCGTCTCTCCGAGCGTCCGTTGCAGCAGATCGGACAAGCTCGAGATCAGCTCCTTGAGATCGACGAGTCGGGCCTCCAGCGGCTTCTGGCGGGCAAAACTCAGCAGCTTCGCCGTCAGCTGCGCGGCCTGCCGGGCACCCCGCGCGGCATTTTCGAGCGCATTGGCAATCCGGCTGTCGGCTCCTGCAGTCACGCGCATGGCGCTTTCCAGATTTCCGAGCACGACCGTTAGCAGATTGTTGAAATCGTGTGCGATGCCGGCGGTCAGCCGACCCACTGCCTCCATCTTGGCGGCATGGCGCAGACGCTCCTCGGTGGCTCTGCGGCTCGAAATGTCGCGAATGCTCGCAAGGCGCGCAGGCCGGCCATCCCAAGTCGTCTCAACCGTGCGGATTTCCGCATCGATGACGCGTGCGCCCGGCTGATGAACCGAGATCTCGGTCATATCGTCCACGACAAAGGGAATGCCGATGGGTGATCCGATCAACGATCCGATCGGGCGGCCAAAGATCGTTTCCGAGGCCGGATTGGCAAACAGCACGACGCCGGATTCATCGACGACAATGATGCCGTCGGCATTCTTTTCGATCAGAAACCGGACCTCGGACTGATCGATCGCCGGCTTTGTGGACGGACCCGCTATGCTCATGATTCACCTGAAGCGGCCATGTGAAATGCGTCGGCGAGCTCATTCCCTGAATACGTTCGGAGCCCGACTGAACGGCTCACCCAAATGCATGCCGGCGCCGTCTATCGTGAAACGCCGGATCTCCTTGGCATGCTCGCTGCCGCGCATCTTCAACACCATCAGCCCGCGATGCATGATCTCCTGCTCCTGGATGTATCGCAGCAGAATTATGGAGTCGGTCATGGTGGAAATGTGCTGCTCGCTTGCGCTTTCGCCGCCCACCAGAGACTTGCTGGTCGCCGTGCACAAACCGGCGATCTCCCGCTTCTTGATGAAGGATGTCAGGCTGATCAGGAACTCGCGGAAGCCGGTCTCGGGGGCAATTCGCTCCAGGGCCGAAAGGCTGTCGACGGCAATTCGGTTGGGCTTGAATTCGTCAACCAGCGCCTGGATCGTCAACAGGTGATCGGGCAGCCCCTGGGCTTCGGGGTACAGGCAAACGATCTTCAATTTTCCTTCCGCCTCCATCCGCGCGAAATCGGCGCCCCAGCCCGTGGCATTTCGGAAGAGCTGGCCCTTGCTCTCCTCGTATCCGAACAGAATGGCTCTTTCCCCGGCCTCGACGCCGCCTGCGAGAAAATTCGTGACCAGCAGCGTCTTTCCGGTGCCTGTGGCTCCGCTCACGAGCGTCACGCTGTCTCGGAAGAAGCCTCCGCCGCACATCTCGTCGATTGCAGAATTTCCGCTGGTGACCCGCACGGTGCTGGACTGTTGCTCGAGCCGGAGAGACGACAGCGGAATGGCGACGACCCCGCGTCCTGTCAACAGCGTGAATGGCGCCTCGCCCTCCGCGTGATGGCTGCCTCGCATCTTGAGCACCTCGATCGTCCGCCGGCGCTTCTCTCGGTAGAGGAGATTACGCAGGATGACGACATTGTCGGCGACGAATTCCTCGAGCCGATGCCGCGTGATCTCTCCATATTCGCTGTTTCGCTCCGCCGTCATCAGCACGGTCAGGCCCGCCTTCTTCAAGGCCGTGCTGATGCGAAACAGCTCGCGCCTCAGTATCTTGGGATCGCTGATGAAATGATCGAAAAGCTGAGTGAGTGAGTCCAGCACCACGCGCTTGGCGTTGACGCTCCTGGCTGCATGCATGATTCGGGACAGCAGCCCCTCCAGGTCGAAGTCGCCGATGACCAGTTCGTCCGTGCTCGGTGGGCTCGCGTCGACGAACGCGAGGCGACCGGCCTTCCGCCACTTTGCCAGTTCCCAGCCGAACCCGCTCATATTGGCCTCGATATCGGCGGGCGGCTCCTCGAACGTGACCAGCACGCCGTTCTCGTTGAACGTCTCGATGCCGTGCGCGAGAAACTGGGTGGCGAACACCGTCTTGCCGCTTCCAGGCGTGCCGCCGACGACCGTCGTTCGGGCGCGCGGGAGCCCACCCATCACCAATTCATCGAACGCATCGACGCCGGTCCTGACCCGCTCCAGTACGCTGGAGATCTCGGTCTCCTGGTCGCCGTCTTGGCCGCTATCCTGGGCGGTCATGCGTGATCTCCTTCGATTCCCATGAATTCAAGGATGCGTTTGGTATCGCTGAGGTCTCCGACGATGCGACGGGAGCGAGGGCCGTCCTCGTACGAAAGGGTCGGCGTGGCAATGATGCCGGCGCGGTCGGCGAGATCAGGACGCGTGAGCACGTCGATGATCTCGACGTCCCAGCCTTTGCTGCTCACCGAGGCGCGAAGGCGCTCAAGATTCTGCTGGGCGCGGCGGGAGCTCGCCGAGTTACCCGCAATGTAGAGTCGTAGCACGAGCGGAGCAGCCACCGGACATAGCCTTACTTTTTTGATCGTCGGGCCAATGCCGAACCAAAGCTGCCACTGCTCGCCCCTCCGGCGGTCTTCGGTCGCTCAACAAGCCTGCGCTCCGAAGGAACAACATGGTTCCCCGGAGCGCAAGAGAGAGAGAAATACTAGGCGACTAGTAGCGGCTAACGTTCCGCTCGATCCGCACGCGGTCGCCGCCGTCTTGCCTCCGCCAAAGCCTCGTTGGTGATCCCGCGCTCACGCGCCCAAAGGATTGCCGCGCTTCGCCGATTGACGCCGATCTTGCGATAGAGCGATGCAACGTGGTTGCGGATCGTGTTCTGGGACAGGTGCAGCTGCTCGCTCATGTGCAGGTCGCTCTTGCCCTGACAGATCAGTCCAAGAATCTCCCGCTCGCGATCGGTGAGCAGTTCGATATCCGCCACAGAAGGATTCGGTTGAGCGATACGGACACCCTTCAGCTTCTCGATAATGGTTCGGGCAAAAGACGTTGTATCTGCCAGGACCGACTCGATCGCCGACATCGTGTCCTGGTTTGCCTCTTCCGTTTCCTGAATGATGCAGATGGCGGTCGGCGCATCCGACAGCGTCAGCGTTCGAACCGAAACGAAGCAATCGATGCTTTGACCTGCCGGCCTCCGAAGGGGCAGCTCAAGGCTCTTGAGACTTCCATCCAGCCGACTTCGGGTCTTCTCATCGACCCAAACGAGGTTTCCCTTCCTATCGACCACGATGGCGCCGTTCTCGAGAGCAGACAAAATCGCGGTCCAAGGTTCGTTTTCGCGCGCATCATCGCTCGCCATTCGGCCCATGGCCTGGCTCCCCTCTGGTTGCGGAATTCGACTTGCTTGGATTTGCCTGGATAACGCCCGCCCCCGGAACTAGTTCCTTCGTACCAAATGACTGGTAATTCTGCGCTAACGTGGCCTGATGCGAGCGGGTTCGCTCGCGGACCCGCGTGAATGGCGCTTTTGGTGGGGCGTCCGGCCTGAATTCGTGGACCGGACAAAGGGGATGAATATTCGACCAGCCGTCCGCAGACGAAGCGACCGCTCCGGACGCTCCGAATATGTGGGTGTGGTGCGCTCGGAGGGACTCGAACCCCCACGGTGTTACCCACTGCCACCTCAAGGCAGCGCGTCTACCAGTTCCGCCACGAGCGCTAGGAGATGCCGGCCTGAGGTCTTAGGCTGGCCGGATCAGCGGCCGCCGATCTAACAAATCCATCAGGGGGATACAAGCCTGCAAAGGCCCCGAATTCCACAAGGCAGGAAAGTTCATGCCCCTTCCCTTGGGATCTGGCTTCAGCCCGTGCCCAGGCCTTTACCTCGTCCCCGGGGCGCTACCGCGTCCCCGGCGTGCGCGGCAGCATCTGCTTGACCTCGACCGCGATCCGGTTGCGATCGACCAGCACGACGCCGGAGGCGACCGGCAAATTATTGGCCAAAACCTTGACCTCGTCGGCCTCGGTTGCGTCCAGTTCGATGATGGCGCCGCGGGAAAGACGTAATACCTGATGGATCGGCATGGTGGTCGTCCCGAGGACGACCATGAGATCCACGGTGACTTTATCGAGAGTGGGCACTGTCAGGACCGCCGCAACTTGGGACTGTGAACCAAAGGACTTTGAACCAAAGAACTTGGCATTTGCTCCGGTCATGATCACCACGTTATGGTTAGCCAATGGTTAATTCGCCTGAAAACCCCCGCCAAAACCCGCGTCACGGGCTCGATTTGGCGTCGTTTTCCGCCGCCGGCGGCGAGCCCGTCACGTGGCTTATTTCGCACGCTCCGGTGCCCTATCCGGACGCGGTAGCCGCCATGGAGGCCCGAGTCGCGGCGATCGCCGCGGGCGAGGCTGCCGAGCTGGTCTGGCTGCTCGAACATCCCCCGCTCTACACCTCCGGCACTTCGGGCAAAGAATCCGACCTGCTCGATCCACGATTCCCGACATTTGCGACCGGACGCGGCGGCCAGCTCACCTATCACGGCCCCGGCCAGCGGGTGGCCTATGTCATGCTTGACCTCAAGCGCCGCCGGCCGGACGTCCGGGCCTATGTGGCGAGCCTGGAGGAGTTGATTCTACGCACGCTGGCGGCCTTCAACGTGCGCGGCGAGCGGCGCGAGGACCGGGTCGGGGTCTGGGTCAGGCGGCCGGACAAGGGGCCAGAGCATGAGGACAAGATCGCGGCGATCGGCGTCCGGCTGAGACGCTGGGTGTCATTCCATGGCATTGCGATCAACGTCGAGCCGGAGCTGTCGCATTTCGCCGGCATCATCCCTTGCGGCGTCGCCGATCCCCGCTATGGCGTCACCTCGCTGGTCGATCTCGGCCAGCTCGTGGCCATGGCCGATGTCGACATCGCGCTGCGCCAGGCGTTCGAGCAATTGTTCGGGCCGACACGCGCGCTGGTGCCGGAAGCGGCGGTCTGACGCTTCCGTGGTCTTCGCGGAATCAGCTATGCTTGTTTCGGTGTCGCCCACACCTCCCCCCCTCCGCCGGGAAAGTAGACTTCATACCGGGCGAATTGATCTTCGACCGACTGTTCGAGCGCCAGGCATAAGGAGGGGTTGCGATCATGCTCGCAATGGGAGGTTCTCGCGATGAAATTATCTGCGCCCATCTATCATCTGAAGCGCAAGGCGAAACGCATGTCCCGCGAGCGAGGCATTCCGCTTCACGAGGCGCTTGACCGCATCGCGACGATTGAGGGGTTTTCGGCCTGGAGCATGCTCGCGGCGAAGGCGGCGGCGGTGACGCCGGCCAGCAGGCTATTCTCGCAATTCCGGCCGGGCGACCTGGTGCTGGTCGGCGCGCGTCCTGGTCACGGCAAAACCCTGATGAGCCTCGAGCTTGCGGTGGAGGCAATGCGGTCGGGCCATCGCGCTGCGTTCTTCTCGCTCGAATATACCGAGAAAGAGGTTCTGGACCGCCTCCGCGCGATCGGCGTGGACCCCGCACAATTCGACAGGCTGTTCGAGATCGATTGCTCCGACGCCATCAGCGCCGACTACGTCGTCAAGCAAATGGCCGCAGCTCCCTGCGGCACGGTCGTGGTGATAGACTATCTGCAATTGCTCGATCAGAGGCGGGACAAGCCGGACCTCTCCGTTCAGGTGCGCGCACTGAAATCGTTCGCACACGACAGGGGATTGGTCGTCGTCTTCATTTCGCAGATCAATCGATCCTACGACCCCTCCGTCAAGCCATGCCCCGATCTCGGCGATGTCAGGCTGCCAAATCCGCTGGACCTGAAGCTGTTCGACAAGATGTGCTTTCTGAACAACTCCGAAGTTCAGCTCCGGCTCGCGAGCTGACCATCCTCCATGTCCGGTCCGTGCCGCGGGTGAGATCGTCACCCGCGACCTCCGGCATCACGCCGCCTTGAGCGGGACCTCGAGCTTGCCGGCGATGTAGCGGCGCTCCTGAGTGAGGCCGCCGAAGCCATAGGCATCGCCCTTGACCTCGTCGACGTGCAGATAGGTCTCGGGATGCAGCGGGCCCAAAAGCTCGGCCATGCGCCTGAACATGGCAGCGAGATAGGCCGCCTTCTCGTCCTTGGTGTTGGTGCCTTCGCTGACGTGGATGTCGATCCAGTAGCTCGCAAGCTTCTGCTCGGCGAGCGACTTGCCGCCGGCGAACCAGTCGCTTGCATCGACCGATTTCACGATGATGGCAGTCACCTTGGGGTCCTTGTGCAGGATCGTTGCGGTGAGCTCGGACACGGCGTTCGCAATGTCGGCCTTCAGCGAGGGCGACTGGCGGGATGTGGTGTAGGACACGGTGATCAGGGGCATGGATGTTCTCCTCCGGAGCCGCGCAGGTCGCGCGGCGTTGATGAGAAGCTAGATCTCCCTTCGCCATTTTGGTATGTTATCGTTGATGATATCAATGATAACGACTTGTGATGACAGCCGTCCTCGACATCGCCACCGTCCAGGCCTTCCTGCTGGTCGCCGAGCTCCAGAGCTTCACCCGCGCCGCGGAGGCGCTCGGCACAACACAGGCGGCCGTCAGCCTGAAGCTGCAGCGGCTGGAGACGCTGCTCGGAAAGCGTCTCGTCGAACGCTCGCCGCGCGCGGTCCGGCTCACCGCCGAGGGCGCCGCGTTCCGCGATCGTGCCAGCGCGCTGATGGAGGCGCATGACCGGGCGCTGTCAGGTGAGGCTTCAGTCGCGCAGACGCTCTCGCTCGGCATCTCCGACCATGCGGCGGGGCCCGAACTCGTCCCACTGCTCGAACGCCTGCACGCGATGTCTACGAATCTCACCCTCGCCGTCACCATCGGCTTCTCGCGCGAGATGCAGGATGCCTATGACGCGGGGCGGCTCGATGCGGTGATCGTGCGCCAGGAGGGCAGCCGTCGCGGCGGCGAAAAATTGGCCGAGGACGAGTTCGGCTGGTTCGCCGCAAGACGCTTCACGCTACGGAAGGGTGAGCCGTTGCCGCTTGCGACGCTCGCCCCACCTTGCGGCGTCCGCGCCGTTGCCGTCCGCGCACTCGACAAGGCCGGCATCGCCTGGCGCGAGCGCTTCGTCGGCGGTGGCGTCACGGCAGCCGTCGCGGCCGCGCTTGCCGGCCTCGCGGTCGCGCCATTGGCGCGGCGGATTGCGCCTCCCGGGCTGGTCGACATCGGGCCGGCACACAAATTGCCGAAACTCGGCAGCTCGAAAGTGATGCTGCATTCCAAGGTTAGCGATCCCGCTAAGCTTACGGCGCTGCGTGCAGTGACGGCGACGTTCCGGAGCGGCACGGCGGCTTGAGGCCGAACGCTCACAAGATGGCCTCGAACGCGCTGCGCAGCGTCTCGTGAGCGGCGGCCGATTTGCATACGCCCCCCGATGTTTGCCTAAAAATGTCCCAGATTGGGGGAACCATCCGGCGCCTCGGGCGTTTGCCCCCGTCGAGGCGGGGTCCGGAATGGTTAAAAAGTCTAGTCAGCAGAGAGACTTGTTCGAGAGCGAACGCAGTTTCCGGCTGTTGGTTGAAGGCGTTGCCGACTACGCCCTTTACATGCTCGACCCCAGCGGGATCATCACGAGCTGGAACATCGGTGGCGAGCGCATAAAGGGCTACTCGCCCGGGGAAATCCTCGGCCAACATTTTTCGCGCTTCTACACCGAGACCGACCGCGCCAACGGCAAACCGGCGCGGGCGCTGGGCATCGCGCGGGAAAAGGGCCGCTACGAGGAGGAAGGCTGGCGTGTCCGCAAGGACGGCACGTTCTTCTGGGCCAGCGTCGTGATCGATCCGATCTATGAGGACGGCGAGCTGGTCGGCTTCGCCAAGATCACGCGCGACATCACCGAACGCCGCAATACGCAGCTCAAGCTCGAGGTGATGCAGAAGCAGCTCGCCGAATCCCAGAAGTTCGATGCGCTCGGCCAGCTCACCGGAGGGGTGGCTCACGATTTCAACAATCTCCTGATGATCATCAGCGGCAGCCTCCACATGTTGAAGAGGGGCACTGACGACGAGGCCAAGGTTCAGCGCGCGATCTCGGCCATCGAGACCGCCACCAAGCGCGGCGCGGCGCTGACCAACCAGCTCCTCACCTTCGCACGGCGACAGAGCGTCAATCCGCAGGCGGTCGATTTCGCCGAGCGTATCGCGGCGATCCGCGAGGTGCTCGATGCCGGCGTCGGCAGCTCCGTGCGTCTGGTCTTCGACATCAGCGGCGAAGTGTGGCCGATCAAGACCGACGTCTCCGAACTCGAGACCGCGCTGCTCAACCTCGTCATCAATGCCCGCGATGCGATGCCCGACGGGGGCACGGTGACGATCGGTGCGCACAACGTCGTACTCCATGAGCCCACGCTCGCCGGCAACTTCGTCGCGATCGACGTCAGCGATACCGGGTTCGGCATTCCCGATGACGTCCTCGACAAGATCTTCGAGCCGTTCTTCACGACCAAGCCGATCGGAAAAGGCACCGGACTCGGCCTCTCCCAGGTGCACGGCTTTGCCCACCAGGCGGGCGGCACGATCAAGGTCGCCAGCGAGCTTGGCAAGGGGACCACGTTCACCATCCTGCTGCCGCGCGCGGACGACGCGCCATCGCGCGAGCCGGCGGGAGCATCATCGTTCCGCGGCAGCGGCACGGTGCTGCTGGTCGAGGACAATCCGGACGTCGCCTCCGTCAGCGTCGGCCTGCTGGAACAGCTCGGCTACAGCGTGCGCAGGGTCGCCGATGCCGAAGCTGCGCTGCTCGAGATCGAGAAGAACGGCGTCGACTTCGTATTCTCGGACATCGTCATGCCCGGCAAGATGGACGGGCTCGGCCTCGCCCAGCACCTGCGCCAGATCCGGCCCGGCCTGCCGATCCTGCTCGCCACCGGCTATAGCGAGGTCGCCGCCGGCGTGCGCGGCGATTTCCCGATCCTGCGCAAGCCCTACGAGATCCACGAGCTCAGCGAGGCGATCGCCAAGCTGCCGCGGTGATTGCTCACCTCTCCCCGCTTGCGGCAGGGCAATCGCATGGCGGCGTTCTGATTGCGCGCCTCGTCCCTTCGAGACGACCCTCTGCGCAGTCTTCTCCAGGATGAGGCTAATCGGCTTCGGTGCTCGTTGAAACTGCTGCCGCGCATTCCATCCTCATCCTTGAGGAGCCCGCCTAAGCTGGCGTCTCGAAGGATGGCCGCAGGGAAACGCTCTCAAGATGCGATAGCTTGCCGCAACCGGGGAGCGGGAGCACACCTACGCCGTCGGTAACACCGAAAACGCCTCCCCTGCCCGGCGCAGGTTCAGCTCCTCGGCACCCGCAGTCTCGCTGGTGACGCTGTCGACGCGCGAGGACGGCGGGCCGTGGCGGCACAGCGCGACCATGTCGGCGACGTGCTTGGGCGTCCCCGCGAACAGCGCTTCGACGCTGCCGTCACGGCGGTTGCGGACCCAGCCTTCGAGACCGCATGCAGCCGCCTGGGATTCGACCCAGGCGCGGTAGCCGACGCCCTGGACGCGGCCGCGGATCACGACCTGGAGGATCGCCCGCGTCATTTTCTCGGTCCAAGATAATCGGCGCTGCGCGCCTTCACATCGGCCTCGCGCATGACGCGGCTGGTCAGTTCCGATGTGGGCAATCCCTTCAGCGCTTTCGGTGCCGTGCCCTCACGCAATGCCTTCTGAGTCTCGTACACTGCCTGCGTTGCAGCCGCGATCGGCGCATGGCCCTGCAGCGCGATGCGCACGCGTTGGCTCTCGAGATAGTCGGTAGCGTTCAATTCCTCCGGCGCGCCGCCGAGCACGAGCGGCAGGTGCGTGGCGGATGCGATGGCCGCGAGTTCCGCGTGCGACCTGATGCCGGTGAAGAACAGCGCGTCCACGCCGGTGGCTTCATAGGCCATGGCGCGCCGGATCGCATCTTCGATGGACGTGATCGAGGCAGCTCCCGTGCGCCCCATGATGACGAGCGAGGGATCGCTGCGGCCGTCGAGCGCCGCCTTCATCTTGCCGACGCCTTCCTCGAGCGGGATCAGTTGCGTCTTCGCCTCGCCGAACGCCGCCGGCAGCAGCGTGTCCTCGATGGTGAGGCCGGCAGCCCCCGCCGTCTCCAGCTCCTGCACCGTACGGCGCACGTTCAGCGCGTTGCCATAGCCGTGATCGGCATCGACGAGGACGGGAAGCGCGGAGGCGCGCGACATCCGCCGCATCTGCTCGGCAAGCTCGCTCAGCGTGATCAGCGTGACGTCGGGATCGCCGAGCACGGCGAGCGAGGCCACCGAACCGCCGAACATGCCGAGCGGAAAACCGAGGTCCTCGGCAATGCGGATCGAGATAGCGTCGTAGACCGAGCCGGGATGGACGCAAGCCGAGCCCGACAGGATCGATCGCAGTTTCTCGCGGCGGGAACGAAAGGCCATGGTTGCCTCACTCTCCATTCCTCATCCTGAGGAGCGTCTGGCGTTGCGCTCCGGCGCGCTTCACGCAAACTCCAAAATCAGCGCGTCCACCGCGAGGGTCGCGCCGGCGCTGGCGTGGATCTTCTTCACAGTGCCGTCCTGCTCGGCGCGCAGCACGTTCTGCATCTTCATGGCTTCGACGACGGCGAGCGTCTCGCCGGCCTTGACCTCCTGCCCCTCGTTCACGGCGATCGAGACCACGAGGCCCGGCATCGGACAGAGCAGCTTCTTGCCGGTGTCGGAAGCCGTTGTCACTGGCATCAGCCGGGCCGAGGCCGCTTCCGCCTCGGTCCAGACATAGACGGGCACCTCCACGCCCTGATGCGCGAGACGAATGCCGTTGGCAATCGGGCGGGCCTGCAGCGCGACGAACTGTCCATCGATGGTGCCCTGCCAGACCGGATCGCCGGGCTTCCACGGCGATTGCAGCAGATGCGCATTGCCGGCCTTGCCGTCCGCATCGACGAAACGCACCGTGATTGCTTCGCCCTCGCGCGCAACCTCCAGCAGGATCTCCTGGCGATCGAGCCAGACTGCGCGGCGGCGCTCGCGCTGCACGATGCGGCCGCCCATCTGGCCCGAGATCTGCCGCTTGCGCTCGCCGAGCACATGATCGATGGCGGCGCCGACCGCAGCGATCCGCCGCGCGACCTCGCCTTCGGGCACGCGCACCGCAAAGCCCTTGGGAAACTCCTCGGCGATGAAGCCGGTGGAGAGCCGTCCCTCGCGCCAGCGCGGATGGTGCATCAGCGCGGACAGGAACGGAATGTTGTGCCTGATACCGTCGACATAGAAGGAATCCAGCGCTGTCGCCTGCGCCTCGATCGCGGCCGCGCGCGAGGGGGCATGGGTCACCAGCTTGGCGATCATCGGATCGTAATGGATCGAGATCTCGCCGCCCTCCTGGACGCCGGTGTCGTTACGCACGGTGATACCATCCTGGCTGGCTTCCGCCGGCGGGCGATATTTCACCAGGCGCCCGATCGAAGGCAGGAAGTTGCGGAACGGATCTTCGGCATAGAGGCGCGATTCAACCGCCCAGCCGGTCAGCGTGACGTCCTTCTGCGCAATGGCGAGCTTCTCGCCGGCGGCAACGCGGACCATCTGCTCGACGAGATCGATTCCGGTCACGAGTTCGGTGACGGGATGCTCGACCTGGAGGCGCGTGTTCATCTCCAGGAAGTAGAAGCTCTTGTCCTGCCCTGCGACGAACTCGACGGTGCCGGCGGAATCGTAGTTCACGGCTTTCGCCAGCGCGACCGCCTGCTCGCCCATCTTGCGGCGGGTTTCCTCGTCCAGCAGCGGCGACGGTGCCTCCTCGATGACCTTCTGGTTGCGGCGCTGGATCGAGCATTCACGCTCGCCGAGATAGATCACGTTGCCGTGCTTGTCGCCCAGCACCTGGATCTCGATATGGCGGGGATCAACGATGAATTTTTCGACGAAGACGCGGTCGTCGCCGAATGAGGCCTTGGCCTCGGCCTTGGCGAGATTGAAGCCCTCGGCGACCTCGGCCTTGGAGTGCGCGATGCGCATGCCCTTGCCGCCGCCGCCAGCGGAGGCCTTGATCATGACGGGATAGCCGATCTCGTCGGCAATGCGGACCGCGTGCTTGTCGTCCTCGATGACGCCGAGATGGCCCGGCACGGTCGAGACCTTGGCCTTGGCAGCCGCCTTCTTGGATTCGATCTTGTCACCCATCGCCGCGATCGCGCCGGGGTTCGGGCCGATGAAGACGATGCCGGCCGCCGCCAGCGCACGCGGAAACGCCTCGCGCTCGGACAGGAAGCCGTAGCCGGGATGCACCGCTTCCGAGCCGGTCTTGCGGCAGGCGTCCACGACCTTTTCGATCACCAAATAGCTCTCGGCCGCAGCGGGTGGGCCGATCAGCACGGCCTCGTCGGCCATCTCGACATGGAGGGCATCGCGGTCGGCCTCGGAATAGACCGCAACGGTCTGAATTCCCATCCGGCGGGCAGTCTTGATGACCCGGCAGGCGATTTCGCCGCGATTGGCGATCAGAATGCGTTTGAACATGCTTTTCTTGAGTCTCGACCTTGGGCGGGGACCCCTTACCTGGCCGCTGGGGCCTATGGGAAACGGGCCGTGTGGCTCCCGTGGTACATCAAAATGGGCCGGAGGCAACGGTCTAAATCCCTCCCCTCTGGCGTACCAGCGCAAGACCGGAATGGGCTTGCGCAACGGAGCCGGCTGGCCCTGGCACCACCTACAGCTTCCCGGCCTTGGCCGCGTCCCGCACGAGGCCGTGAACAAAGCCAAGCTTGGCGACCACCGCGGGCGACAGGATGAAGGGATAGAGGTCGCGCAGGCCCATGGCGCGGTTGACGCTGTTCATGGCGAAGGTGAAGGGCAACCATGCGTTGACCAGCGCTTCCACATCCCGGGCCTCGTAGGGGTCGAAACGGATGCGCGCCGTCAGCTCCCCGTCGCGGTCGACCTTGGGGCGTACCTCCATGCCGAACTCGGCGGCCATCTCCAGCGTGTCGACGATGTGGAGATAGTGCGCCCAGGTCTCGGCAAAGTCCTCCCACGGATGCATCGTCGCATAGGCCGCGACGTAGTTCTGCTGCCAGTTCGGCGGCGCGCCTTCGGCATAATGACGCTGCAGGGCCTGGCCGTAATCGGCCGAATCGTCGCCGAACATCGCGCGGAATTGGTCTAGCTTGTCCCCGTCGCGCACCAGCACGTCCCAGAAATAATGCCCGACCTCGTGGCGGAAATGCCCGAGCAGCGTCCGGTAGGGCTCGCCCATCTCGAGCCTGCGCCGCTCGCGCGCGAGGTCGTCGGCCTCGGTGAGCGCGATCGTGATCAGGCCGTTGTCATGGCCGGTCATGATCTTCTCTCCGCTGTGCGGATCGTCGGCGAGGAAATTGAAGATCAGCCCATGCGCGGGATTGTCCTGCCGGGTCTGGAGCGGCAGCTTCCAGCGGATCAGGGAATAGAACAGCCGGTGCTTCGCCACCTCCAGCTCGCGCCAGCCGGCGAGCTGCGCCGGATCCGACAGATCCGGCACGATGCCGTTGTGACGGCAGGCGCGGCAATAACCCGTGCCGTTACCTGTATCCGTCAGCCAGTTGCAGGAATCGTATTCGGCATTACGGCACAGCATGCGGCTTTCGGCCTTGTCGACCAGCGTCCTCCAGGCCCCGCCGTCGGGCTCGATCGCCGACATCGTCTCCTTCTCCGGCAGGAAGGCGACGCGGTGGCCGCAGCGCTCGCAAGCGCGGTTCTCGAAATACAGGACGTTGCCGCAGGCTTGGCAGACAAAGAGCTTCAAGATTTAGCCTCTTCGGAAAGGAAGGCTTGTGAATGAGTTGTGGCGCCTCGCAGATAGGCGCGCAGAGGGCCCATCGTTCCAACGTCAGGAACAAATAGCCAGCGGAGGCGTTCGTTCATATCCTCCGTCATCCTGCGCCTTACCTGCATATTCCCCTCTAAGCGATGGCCATCACGCTCCGTCTGTGTGAATATCGGTCCGGCACGTGCGCACCTGCATGACAACGGCCGACGCCTTGACCGATCCTTTGCCCGAGACCCTCGCTGCCGAAAGGCTGCGCCAGCACCTCGAAGACGTCGCGCGCGAGCGCGACAACGCCTATCGCGCGCTTCAGGAGCGCGAGGCCGAGCTCGCACGCATCCAGCGCATCGGCAAGGTCGGCGGCGTCGAGGTCGACTTCCGCGAAGGGTTCAAGAACCGCCGTTCGCCCGAATATCTGATGATCCACGGGCTGCCTCCGGAGGCCACGGACGAGACGCACGAGGACTGGGTCAACCGCATCCATCCCGAGGACCGCGACGCGACCGTCAGCCATTTCTTCGAGGCTCTCGCCGGAACGAGCCAAGACTACACTGCCGAATACCGCATCATCCGTCCCAGCGACGGCGAGACCCGCTGGATCCGGGTCGTCGCCAAGATCGAGCGCGACAGGGACGGCCGCGCCATTCGGCTCGTCGGCGCCCATATCGATATCACCGACCAGATGCTCGCGCGCGAGACGCTGCGCGAGAGCGAGGAGCGCTTTCGGCTGATTGCCGACAGCGCGCCGGTGCCGATCTGGGTGACCAAGCTCGACCGCAAGCGGTCCTTCGCCAACCAGGCCTATGTCGATTTCGTCGGCCTGCCCTACGATCAGGCCATCGATTTCGACTGGCGCAAGGTGCTGCATCCGGACGACCTGCCGCACGTGCTTCAGCAATCCGTCCAGGGCGAAGCTTCGCTAAAGCCGTTCGTGCTGGAAGCGCGCTACAAGAATGCCAAGGGCGAATGGCGCTGGCTGCGCTCGGAATCGCAGCCGCGCTGGGATCCGACTGGCAAGCATATCGGCTTCATCGGCGTCGCCCACGACATCACCGCGGCCAAGCAGGCCGAGATCGAGCTCCGGCAGCTCAACGAGACTCTGGAAGAGCGCATCGCCCAGCGTACCGCCGAGCTCGAAGCCAACGAGGCGCGTCTGCGTGCGATCCTGGAGACCAGTAACCAATATCAAGGCCTCGTCAATCTCACGGGCGAATTGCTTTACGCCAACAAGACCGCGCTCGCCGGCATCAAGGCGAATTCCTCGGACGTGATCGGAAAGCCGTTGTGGGAGACGCCCTGGTTCACCGGCACGAGCGGCATGAGTGCTGCCGTGCGAGAGGCCTTCGACAGGGTGCTCAAGGGCGAAGCCGTGCGGCTCGAGATGCGCCTGCACCTTCCCGTCGGCGAGCGCGATTTCGACTTCGGCATGCGTCCGGTGCTCGATCGCCACGGCAACATCACCGGTGCCGTGCCAGAGGCCGTCGACATCACCGAGCGCCGGCGCGGCGAGGAAGCGCTAAGGCAGTCGCAGAAGATGGAGGCGATCGGTCAGCTTACCGGCGGCGTCGCGCACGACTTCAACAATCTCCTCACCATCATCCGTTCGGCGACCGACTTCCTGCGCCGCCGCGAGCTGCCGGAGGAGCGCCGCCGCCGCTATGTCGACGCCATTTCCGAGACGGTCGAGCGCGCCTCCAAGCTGACGGCGCAGCTGCTGGCATTCGCGCGGCGGCAGCCGCTCAAGCCGCAGATCTTCGATGTCGGCAGCCAGGTCGAGAGCATCGCGCAACTGATCCGGCCGCTGGTCGGGGGCCGCATCGACATCGCGGTCGAGATTGACGATACCCGCTGCTTCACCCTGGCCGACATCGCCCAGTTCGAGACCGCGTTGATCAACCTCGCCGTCAACGCCCGCGACGCCATGGATGGCGAAGGCCGCCTCATCATCGCGGTGCGCAAGGTCGAGGGCATTCCGAGCCTGCGCGCACAATCGCCGCGCGGCGGCGACTACATCGCCATCTCGGTCAGCGACACGGGTCGCGGCATCGCGCCGGAACATCTCGACTCGATATTCGAGCCCTTCTTCACCACCAAGGAGGTTGGCAAGGGCACGGGACTCGGGCTCAGCCAAGCCTTCGGCTTCGCAAAACAATCCGGGGGCGACATCGCGGTGACGAGCGCGCAAGGCAAAGGCGCGACCTTCACCATCTATCTGCCGCGGGCGCAGAGCCCTGTAACGGACAAGGAAGCAGCGGCACTGACCTATGAGGCGGCGGCCACCGGGCGCGGCTATCGCGTCCTCGTGGTCGAAGACGACGACGAGGTCGGCCGCTTCTCCACCGAGTTGCTGGAGGATCTCGGCTACGTCGTCCGCCGCGTCGCCAATGCCAATGCGGCGCTGACCATCCTCGACGAGAACGAATTCGCCGTGGACCTCGTCTTCTCCGACGTCATCATGCCCGGCATGAACGGCGTCGAGCTCGCCGGCGTCATCCGCGAGCAGTATCCGGGTCTGCCGGTCGTGCTCACCTCTGGCTACAGCAACGTGCTCGCCGAGAACGCCCATCGCGGCTTCGAGCTGATCCAGAAGCCGTATTCGGTGGAATCGCTCTCGCGCATCCTGCGCAAGGCGATCACGGAGAAGCTGTCGATGGCACGGTGAACCTCTTTCGGCGTCCGGGCGAAAGCCGGGATCCATACCGCGTGATTTCCCTTGTGGCACACGCATCGTCGCTCTTCGCCAAACACCTTTTCGTGCTTGTGGGTCGCGGCCTTCGCCGAGACGACATTTGAGTGTTAGGCTGCAATTGCCCGCACAACGATGATCAGCCGCCACACGTAAAGACCCTGATGAAACCCGCGCTCCTCTCCGCCTGGCAGACCTGGGCGATCCTCTCCGCCTGCTTTGCCGCGCTGACCGCGATCTTTGCCAAGGTCGGCGTCGAGAATATCAATCCGGACCTCGCCACTTGTATCCGCACCATCGTGGTCCTGCTCGCATTATCGGTGCTGCTGCTCTGCACCGGCCAGTTCGCCATGCCCTCAGCGGTCTCGTCGAGAACCTGGTTATTCCTGGTGCTCTCGGGGCTTGCGACCGGCGCGTCCTGGCTGTGCTATTTCCGAGCGCTGAAGCTCGGGCCCGCAACGCTGGTCGCGCCGATCGATAAGCTCAGCGTCGTCTTGATCGCGCTGTTCGCCTTCGCTTTTCTCGGCGAGCGCCCGACGGCTCAGGGCTGGCTTGGCATTGCCATGATCGGCGGCGGCGCGGTGCTGCTCGCGGTCAAGTTTTGAGGAGCCCGGCGTGATCCGCGGAACCAGGCCGGCAACACGAAGGTTGCTGCCGGGGCCACCTTGAGCCTCGGCCGAGAGATCCGATGTCGAGCGCAAACTCCGATCAAGCGAGGCACGCCGGCCGCGCGCTCGATGCGGCCAATTTCTTCCTCGCCGACGTGCGCGACGGGCTCGGGCCCTACCTCGCCGTCTATCTCCTCACCGAGCAGCGCTGGGACGAGGCGCGCATCGGGCTCGTGATGTCGATTGCAACGATCGCCGGCATCGTAGCGCAGACGCCGGCAGGTGCGCTGGTCGATGCAACGCCGAGGAAGCGGCTCGCGATGGTGATAGCCGCCATTATGGTGACCCTTGCCTCGCTATCGCTGCCGTTGTTTCCGAACTTCGGGCCAGTCGCGATCTCGCAGGGGATTGCCCAGGCCGCCGCTGTCATCTTTCCGCCTGCAATCGCCGCCGTCTCGCTCGGCATCTTCGGCCATGCCGCTTTTACCCGGCGGATCGGCCGTAACGAGACCTTCAACCATGCCGGCAACGCTGTCGCTGCGGGTCTGGCAGGCGTCCTCGCCTATTGGTTCGGCCCGACCGTCGTGTTTTACCTGCTCGGCGCCATGGCGATTGCGAGCCTCGCCAGCATTGTCGCGATCCCCGAACGAGCCATTGACCACGATCTTGCTCGCGGCCTGCACCACGCTCACGCGAACAATCTGCCCGACCACCCCTCGGGCCTCGGCGTGCTCCTGACCTGCCGCCCCCTGCTCGTCTTCGCGCTCTGCGTCGTGCTGTTTCACCTCTCGAACGCGGCCATGCTGCCTCTGGTCGGCCAGAAGCTCGCGCTGCAGGACAAGAACATGGGCACCAGTCTGATGTCGGCCTGCATCGTCGCCGCGCAAGTCGTGATGGTACCGTTCGCGATGCTGGTCGGCGCCAAAGCCGACCGCTGGGGCCACAAGCGCTTCTTCCTCGCCGCGCTGCTGATCCTGCCGATCCGCGGCATCCTCTATACGCTCTCGGACAATCCGTTCTGGCTGGTCGGTGTGCAGCTTCTGGACGGTGTTGGTGCCGGCATTTTCGGCGCGATCTTTCCGGTTATCGTCGCCGACCTCATGCGCAACACCGGCCGCTTCAACGTCGCGCAGGGCGCGGTCATCACCGCTCAGAGCATTGGAGCTGCACTATCGACGACACTGGCAGGCCTGGTCGTGGTCCGCGCGGGTTACCATGCAGCGTTCATCTCGCTTGGCGCTGTGGCGGCGATCGGCGCCGTGATCTGCTTCTTCGCGCTACCGCAGACGCGGCAAATCGCAGACGGCGATCTGTGCGCGCGGGGGAAGACAGCTGCGCCGCATCGGCTATCGCTGCCGAATAGATCTGGTTCACCTTGAGGACTGAAACGTGCCGTCTGACGCCATCTGGGCCTGGAGCATCATCGTCGCTGCGACCGCAGGCGTGATCATCCGCCCTTTTCGCCTGCCCGAGGCGATCTGGGCAGCGATCGGTGCCGCCGCTCTCGTGCTCCTCGGCTTCCTGCCGTGGCGGGATGCGCTCACCGGCATCGAGAAGGGTGTCGACGTCTATCTGTTTCTGATCGGCATGATGCTGATCGCCGAGCTGGCACGGCTCGAAGGCCTGTTCGACTATCTGGCCGCCTTTGCCGTCGAGCATGCACGCGGCTCTCCGCAGCGGCTGTTCCTGCTGATCTATCTCGTCGGCACGCTGGTGACGGTGCTGCTCTCGAACGACGCCACCGCGATCGTGCTGACGCCGGCCGTTTACGCCGCCACTCGCGCGGCCGGCGCCAAGCCGCTGCCCTATCTGTTCGTCTGCGCCTTCATTGCCAATGCCGCGAGCTTCGTGCTGCCGATTTCCAATCCGGCCAATCTCGTGGTCTTCGGCAAGCACATGCCGCATCTTGGAGCATGGCTGCGTCAGTTCACGCTGCCGTCACTCGCCTCGATCGGCTTCACCTATGTCGCATTGCGCCTTGCGCTGCACCGCGAGTTGAAGGAGGAAACGATCGAAACGAGTGTCCCTCAACCGAAACTCGGACGCGGCGGCCGATTGACCGCCTATGGCATCGGCGCCATCGGCATCGTGCTGATCTGGGCCTCTGCGCTCGATCTGCAATTGGGCTTGCCGACGTTCGTCTGCGGGACCGCGACGGCGGCCGCCGTGCTGTTGATCAACCGTCAATCGCCTATGCCCGTGCTGCGCGGCGTCTCCTGGAGCGTGCTGCCGCTGGTCGGCGGGCTCTTTGTCATGGTGGAGGCGCTGGTGAAGACCGGCGTGATCGCGCAGCTCAGCGCGCTGCTGCACCAAGCGGTGGCGCAATCCGTCCCGCAGGCCGCCTGGAGCGTCGGCATTGCCACCGCGCTCGCCGACAACATCGCCAACAATCTTCCGGTCGGCCTTGTCGCCGGCTCCGTCGCCGCCAGCGATCATCTGCCCGCGCCCGTTGTCAGCGCCATCCTGATCGGCGTCGACCTCGGCCCCAATCTGTCGGTGACCGGCTCGCTCGCCACCATCCTCTGGCTGGTTGCGCTCCGGCGCGAGAAGATCGAGGTCGGCGCCTGGCCATTCCTCAAGCTCGGCCTGCTGGTGACCCCGCCCGCACTGATCGCGGCGTTGGCGGCGGCAATCTGGTAAGGAAGCCAGACGCAGCTTTCGAAATCAGGTGCGAGCTATTTGCGGTAGATCAATGCGGCCGGCGACGCTGCGGCAGACGATCGGCCTGCTCGGCCGTGAGGTGGGATCGATCCGGTCTTCTGAGCCCGTGACCGTCCGGCCCGATCGCGGCGATGACGCCGCGACCAGGTCGTGCTTCGTCAGTCGTTCTCGTAGCCGTAGACCTCCGGCAGGATGAAGATCGCAGCCAGCAATCCGATCACCGGGAAGATTGCGACGAACAGGGTGGCATTGGCTTGCCCGATCGCCGCGAACAGCGATGGGAACAGGAAGATCGCCAGGAACGACGGCAGCTTCACGAACATATAGGCGAAGCCGCTGGCGGTGCCGCGGTATCGCGGCCGGGCGACCATGGTCGGGATGGTCATGCAGTTCGACGCGTCCCAATAGTGGCCCCAGAGCATGCCGGCCGCGGCGAACGGCAGCAGCATCTTGTTGTCCGTGAAGAGCGCAAACGCAGCGACTAGCAGTGACACCAGCACGATGGAGAAGCCTGCGATCGCAATGCCGCGATGGCCGATCTTCGGCGTCAGCAGCGGCCCGACCCACCCCGACAGAGCGGCGAAGCTGAATAGCCCCATCGTCACCAGATTATTGCCGAGCACGCTCGACACGCCGACCATGACGAATAGCACCGGCAGGTAGAACGCGAAGGTCGAGAACTCGCTCGCCTGCGCGAAACAGGCGATCCAGCCATATAGGGTGGCACGCCAGCGG
This sequence comes from Bradyrhizobium sp. 164, assembly GCF_023073715.1. Taxonomy (GTDB): domain Bacteria; phylum Pseudomonadota; class Alphaproteobacteria; order Rhizobiales; family Xanthobacteraceae; genus Bradyrhizobium. The sequence goes on along the minus strand of NZ_JADPKA010000029.1, from coordinate 26,158 downwards.
ATCGGATCCTTCTTGAGATCGGCGAGGAACGCGCGGGTCGAGACCTTCGGCACCTCGACGTCCCGGTCCGGCAGCATGTCGAGATTGTCGTTGAACATCTCGCGCGCGACCTGCTTGGCCTCGCGGTAGCGCCCCTTCTGCACCAGCCACACCGCCGTCTCCGGTACGTCGTGGCGCATGATCAGGATGATCAGCGCCGGCACCGCGCCGAGGCCGAGCGTGACGCGCCACAGCATCTCGTGGTTCATGTCGATCAGCAGGAAGATCACGATGACGCCGATGGTCAGGACCTCGCCGACCGCGAACATGAACTGCCACCTGTTGCCCATCACCTCGCGCTCACCCTTGGCCATGGATTCCATGATGTAGGTGTAGCCGGTCGAAATGTCCGAGCCGAGCGGGATGCCGAGCAGGAAGCGGATCACGACGAGCCAGGCAACGTTGGGCACGAACGCCTGCGCCAATGCCAGCACGATGAACATCACCATCGTCACCAGGAACATGACGCGGCGGCCGATCTTGTCGGATAGCCAGCCGCCGAGCAGCGCGCCGATCAGGGCGCCGCCTTGGGTGCCGGCTGCGGCGAGGCCCAGCATCAGCGGATCGGGATTGTACTGCTCCTTGATGAAGATCAGCACGAAGGCGATCGAATACAGATCCCAGGCCTCGACCAGGATCGAGGCCATCATCAGCCAGCCGACCTTGTTGCCTTTGGGACTGTAGTTCGTGATGAGGTAGCGGACCGCGGCCTCGCTCGCGCTCGGTTGTGGCATCGCCATCGTCGACATGTGTGTTCCTTCCTTCAAACTTTCTCACGCGCCGAGCAGCGGCTCGATGCTGCAATCGAGCAGGCGCGGATCGATCCCCGCCTCCATGCCGGTGAATATCGCATCCATGTAATCGATCAGGGCATCGCTCGCTTTCACCGCATCCTCGACGCGGCGATTGGCGACCGCAGCGAGAACGGCGAGATGGCAATCGATCGTGCCCGACAGCTCGGTCTGTCCCGGCATGAAGCGGTGGTGGATGTAGCCGATGCGCCGGTACAGCGTGTGCAGCGGCCGCAGCGTGTGCACCAGGAACGGCTCGCCCGCGGCCTCCAGCACCAGCGCGTCGATCCGACGGTCGATGCTGTTGAATTCGTCGAGGGTCAGGCTGGCGCGGCGCTCGCGCAGCAGGCGCTCGATGTGCAGCGCCTGATTGCGATGCGACAGGCTGGCGCGATCGGCCGCGAGACGGATCACGAAGCGCTCCATGTCGCGGCGTAAGCCCAGCAGCATGCGCTCACGCGCCAGATCGATCGGGGCGATGTGCAGGCCGTGCCGTGGACGAATGATGATGAGCGTGTCGGCTGAGAGACGATTGACGGCGTGGTGCACCGGCGTGCGGCCGAAGCCGGTGATCTGCTGTAATTCCAGCATGGTCATGAACTGGCCCGGCTTGAGCTCGCAGTGGACGAGGAGCTCCTCGATCCTCTGATAGGCCAGCTCGAAGAAGTTGAGGCGGTTGCGCCGGGAGGGCCTGCCCTCGCCGCTATCGTCGTTTCTCACCACCTCGAGCGCGCGCTTGCGCCGTGCCATGTCGTCCTCCGTCAACCTGCGCTCTCGTTGCGAGCTGGCGCCTTGCTTGTGACATCCCTAAAACATATTGTGAAATATTACAAGCAGGCGTAGGACTGCCCATCGGCCCGCCGGCAAATGGTGGCGCAGAAATGACAAACAAGGCGGGCGCTATGGGCCCGACGGGAGGATTATTGCCGTGAAGATCACGTCGATCGAGACCCTGCGCACTGAAGAATTCTCCAACGTCATCTGGGTGCGCGTCCACACCGATGCGGGCATGATCGGGCTCGGTGAGACCTTTTACGGCGCGGGCGCGGTCGAGGCGCAGATTCACGACACCTTTGCCGGCCGGCTGCTCGGCCGCAACCCCCTGCACATCGAAGCCATCCACCGCGACATGCTGAACCTGCCGATGGCGCAGTCATCGACCGGCGTCGAATACCGCGCGGCGTCGGCGATCGACATCGCGCTGTGGGACCTGTTCGGCAAGGTCTGCGGCCAGCCGGTGCACCAGATGCTCGGCGGCCTCTGCCGCGACAAGCAGCGCATCTACAACACCTGCGCCGGCACCCAATATGTCCGCTCGACCAATATCAGCCCGGTCGCGAACTGGAATCTCGGCGCCTCCAAGGGACCTTACGAAGATCTCGACGGCTTCATGCATCGCGCCGACGCGCTCGCCGAAAATCTCCTGGAAAGCGGCATCTCCGCGATGAAGATCTGGCCGTTCGATCCCGCCGCCCAGGAAAACAAAGGTCTCTACATCACCGCCGCTCAGATGAAGCAGGCGATCGAGCCGTTCGAGAAGATCCGCAAAGCTGTCGGCGACAAGATGGAGATCATGGTCGAGCTCCATTCGCTATGGAATCTGCCGACTGCCAAGCAGATCGCGCGCGCGCTCGAGCCCTACAAGCCGACGTGGTACGAGGACCCGATCCGGATGAACTCGCCGCAGGCCCTGGCCGAATATGCGCGCTCGACCGACGTCTGGGTCTGCGCCAGCGAGACGCTGGGCTCGCGCTTCCCCTACAAGGACATGCTCGACCGCGACGCCATGCACGTGGTGATGGCCGATCTGTGCTGGACCGGCGGCCTTACCGAGGGGCGCAAGATCGCAGCGATGGCCGAAACCTATCATCGGCCTTTCGCACCGCATGACTGCATTGGCCCGATCGGCTTCATAGCCGCCATCCACATGTCGTTCAGCCAGCCCAACACGCTGATCCAGGAATCGGTGCGCGCCTTCTACAAGGGCTGGTACAATGAGCTCGTCACCACCATGCCCATGATCAAGGATGGTTTTGTCTATCCGATGGAGGGCCCCGGCCTCGGCGTCGACCTCCTGCCGGCCGTCTTCGACCGCTCCGATCTGATCGTGCGCCGCTCTAACGTCTAAGGATTCTTGAGATGAGCACCGCCCTCTTCGACCTTTCCGGCCGTACCGCGCTCGTGACCGGCTCCTCTCGCGGCCTCGGCCGCGCCATTGCCGAAGGCATGGCCAGGGCCGGCGCCAAGCTGATCATCAACGGCGTCGATCCCAAGCGCGTCGAGCAGGCCGTCGCCGAGTTTCGCAGCGCCGGACATCAGGCCGAAGGCGCCGCGTTCAACGTCACCGACGAGCCCGCGATCGTCGCTGCCTTCAACGACTTCGACAGACAAGGCCTCGCCGTCGACGTCGTCATCAACAATGCCGGTATCCAGCACCGCAAGCCGCTGGTCGAGTTCACTACCGACGAATGGCGCAAGGTGATCGAGACCAATCTCACCAGCGCCTTCGTGATCGGCCGCGAGGCGGCCAAGCGCATGATCCCACGCAAGCGCGGCAAGATCATCAACATCGGCTCGCTCGGCAGCGAGCTCGCGCGCCCGACCATCGCGCCCTACACCGCGGCCAAGGGCGGCATCAAAAATCTCACCCGCTCGATGGCGGTGGAATGGGCCCAGCACGGTATCCAGGCCAATGCAATCGGCCCCGGCTACATGCTGACCGACATGAACGAGGCGCTGGTCAACAACACCGATTTCAACACCTGGCTGATGAGCCGCATCCCGTCGAAACGTTGGGGCAAGCCGGATGAGCTGGTCGGCGCGGCGATCTTCCTGGCCTCCGACGCCTCCACCTACGTCAACGGCCAGATCATCTATGTCGACGGCGGCATGATTGCCGCGATGTGACCCGCGAACCGCTGAAGGAACAAACCATGCGCGCCGTCGTCATTCACGCCCCGAAAGACTTGCGGATCGACCTCTATCCGGATGTGGAGCCCGGACCGGGCGAAGTCCGCGTCAAGATTGCCAATGGCGGCATCTGCGGCTCCGATCTGCACTACTACCATCACGGCGGCTTCGGCGTGGTCCGCATCCAGCAGCCGATGGCGCTGGGGCATGAGATCGCCGGCGTGGTCGCTTCCGTCGGTGACGGCGTCACCCAGGTGAGGCCGGGCACGCGCGTTGCAGTCAATCCGAGCAATCCGTGCGGCCAGTGCCTGCATTGCCGGGAAGGCATGCACAACCAGTGCCTCGACATGCGCTTCCTCGGCAGCGCGATGCGCGTCCCCCATGTGCAAGGCGGCTTTCGCGAATTCATTACGGTCGGCGCCACGCGGGCCGTACCGATCGCCGACAGACTGTCGCTCGCCGAAGCTGCGGTCGCCGAACCGCTCGCCGTGTGTCTGCATGCCGGCAATCAGGCCGGTTCTCTCCTCGGCAAACGCGTGCTGATCACCGGCTGCGGCCCGATCGGCGCGCTGATGATCTTGGTTTCGCGCTTCGGCGGCGCCGCCGAGATCGTGGTGACCGATGTCGCGGACGCCCCGCTCGCGGTCGCGAAGAAGCTCGGCGCCACGCACGCGATCAATGTCGCGACCAATGCCACTGCGCTCGATTCCTGGCGTGCCGGCAAGGGCGTGTTCGATACGCTGTTCGAAGCCTCGGGCAACCAGGCCGCACTCCGTACCGCGCTGGACGTATTGCGGCCCGGTGCCACGCTCGTTCAGCTCGGCCTCGGTGGCGAGATGACGCTGCCGATCAACTCCATCGTCGCCAAGGAATTGCAGCTCCGCGGCACCTTCCGCTTCGATTCCGAGTTCGAGCTCGCGGTGCGGCTGATGGGCGAAGGCCTGATCGACGTCAAGCCGCTGATCACGGCCACCATGCCGTTCGAGAGCGCGGTCGCCGCCTTCGAACTCGCCAGCGACCGCTCACAATCGATGAAGGTGCAGCTTACTTTCTAGGAGCGTCGGTGGCCTGCTGACTCTCGATCAGCCGGTCGCTGACCAGCCGCACGGCGCCGCGCTTCCAGGAATAGTCCGCGCCGAGGCGCAGGCCGCTGTCGCCGCGCGCCACCACGGCGCCGGTCTTGGCATCGCGCACCTGGAAGCCGAGCGTGTATTCGGTGCGGCTGACACGCCGCACCACCCCGATCAGCGACAGGTCCGCGCCGAGCTTCTGCGCAATCGCGGCCTCGCAGCCGCCGCAATCCCGCAAGGCGCCCGTCCTCGCCGTCCCTCCGCCGACATCGACGATCCGATAACGGCCGGAATGGCCGAGCGCCTCGCGCACGGCGGCGCTGACCTCGGCCAGATACGAGGCGTCCGAAGCCGAGACGATCGCGGAAGCGGCCGTCATGTCCTCGAGCTCGAAGTCGAACACGGCAAGCGCGACCGGAGCTGGCGTGGCGAGCGCAGCCATGACCTCGCGGGACACGAAGATCTCGGCGCGCTCCCACGATTCATCATTGTCGCCGCGGAAGGTGTAGAGCTTGTCCATCACGAGCCTTTTGGCGCCGACGTCGATCACGGCGACCTTGGCCCATTGCACCAGCGTGCTGGTCTTCTGGATGCCGCCGACGACCTTGAACGCCGCACCGTCCTCGGCAGACCGCAGCAGCCGATAGCGCCGGTCCGTGCCGATATCCCGCCTCAGCGCGGCCATGAACGCCGATAGCCGCCGCTCGTGGGCGGCGGTCTGGTTGGCCGGCTCGCCCGACGTATCGGTATAGCTGAAGTCGTCCATGGCAACGCCAATCGCAGCCTCGGCATCGGCTCGCGACGAAGAGAGGCCGAAGAGGAAAAAAGCAGAGAGAATCAGCCGGAAGCAGTGCATGAAGGAGCCTCGTGGGATGGAGCGGCCCTGCAAATCTGGACGGGTCGCCTGAGGCCACGCAGCCGTAATTGTCCCGACGAGCGCCGGGAAAATTTCACGACATTGCACTGCGGAAGGACGCGAACGCTTCCCGCGGGTTGCGTTCTGCCGTTTAATGGACGAGCGACAAAACCCGTTCGCACCAGGTGCCCGCCGATGTGGAATCGCCCGAGGTTCGATCTCAAGGTCCGTCTGACGCTCCGCGTGGCCGCAATATCGGCCGCCTGCTTCGCCGCGATCTCCGCCTATTTCCTTGTTACGGCCGAACGCGCAGCGCATGCGCGCATCGACGGTATCGCCGCCATCGTGGCGAAGACACTGGAGCTGCAACAGGGCAAGGTCCAGTGGGTAGCTAGCCCCCGCTCCGACTTCCCGAACCTTGATCCGGTTTCGGCCCATGTGATGACCGCCGGTCTGTGTCTTGGATTCCGGAGCGCTAGCGGCGAGATGCTTCAGCGCTTCTGTAGTGGCGCGCCTGCCCCGGCGAGCCCGCCGCCGCAAGCCTTCGCCGCCTTCTATCGCAGCCTGTTCGACCCCGGCCGCGAGGCGGCACGCCCGGTGATCGTGCGCGGAACGACGCTCGGCGAGACCGTGGTCTCGGTCGACCCCACCGTGCAGACGGCCGAGGCCTGGCACGAGGCTGGCCGCCTGATGATCGCGCTAGCGATCGCGTTGCCGCTGCTCTGCGCGCTGGTCTATGCCGCACTCGCTCGCGCCCTGCGCCCCACCCGCATGATCGGCAGCGGCCTTGAGCGAATCGCGGGTGGCGACCTCACGACCCGGTTGCCGCCGTTCGATCTCGCCGAGCTCTCTGCCATCCGCGACGTCTTCAACCACCTCGCCGAAAGCCTCGACATCGCGCTTGCGGAACGCAACGAGCTGACGCGGAAACTGATCGCGCTACAGGACGAGGAGCGCCGCCATCTCGCGCGCGAGCTGCATGATGAGTTCGGCCAGTCGCTCGCCGCAATCCGCGCGCTTGCCGCGTCCGCCCGCCAGACGGCGGCGCAGGACTGCCCGGGGCTGCTGGGAGAGTGCGACAGCATTGCCCGGACCGCGACCGGCATGATGGAGACGCTGCGCGGCGCGCTGTTCCGGTTGCGGCCCCCCGACGTCGACGAGCTCGGCCTTGTCGCGAGCCTCGAAGGCCTGGTGGCGGGGTGGAACGGCCGCAGCCGCGGCCAGACCCGCGTCGATATCCGGTTCGACGGCGCCTTCGAGAACGTGCCCGCCTCCGTCAGCGCCAATCTCTACCGGATCGTGCAGGAAGCGCTCACCAACGCGGCCAAGCACGCCGGGGCCACGAAGGTCAGCCTTCATCTGACGATGGCCGAAAATGAGATCGCGCTCGCGATCGAGGACGACGGCCGGCCGAACGAGGCGGCCGTCAAATCCGGCATGGGCCTGCTCGGCATGCGCGAGCGCGTCGCCGCGCTTCGCGGCCGGCTGAGCTTCGAGACCGGCCCTAATGGCTCCGCGCTGCGCGTGTTCATTCCGCTCGCGGCCACCGATCGGCAGGCACTGGAGCACGCCGCATGAGCACGACTGAAGCGACCATCTTGCTGGTCGACGACCATTCCGTCGTCCGCGAGGGGTATCGCTCCGTGCTCCAGAAACAGCCGGGTTTGCGCGTCGTCGCCGAGGCGGCCGACGGCGCGGAAGCCTACCGGCTGTACAAATCCGAGGCACCCGACCTCGTCATCATGGACCTCAGCATGCCCGGCATCGGCGGCATCGAGGCCGTCAGGCGGATCCGGCAATGGGACAAGGCGGCAAGGATCCTGGTCTTCACCATGCACGAGAATGCCGGCTTTGCCGTGCAGGCGATCCGCGCCGGTGCCAGGGGTTACGTCACCAAGACCAGTCCACCCGAGACCTTGGTGCGCGCGGTGAAGGACGTGCTCGCCGGCAAGATCGCCATCAGCCCCGACATCGACCATGAGCTTGCTCTCAGCCGCATCGGCGGCGAGAGCTCGGCCGCCGACGTGCTCACGCCGCGCGAATTCGAGGTGCTCCGCCTGCTGCTCGCCGAGAACACGACTGAGCAGATCGCCGCGACGCTGCATGTCAGCCCGAAGACAGTGGCGAACCTGCACTCGCTGATCAAGGACAAGCTCGGCGTCGGCTCCGACATCGAGCTGGTGCGGCTGGCGCTGCGCCAGGGAATCTTGACCGAGGTCGATCTCGGCGAGGCCTGAGCTGCGCCGCCGAGCATCATTCGCGCGCGACCACCGAGTCCAGCCACGCGCAGTTGAGCGGCGGCACACGCGGATCGGCGACGCGCACGCCGCGGGCAGCCGCGTCGAGCCGCATGTCGCGTAGCCGCTTGCGCTGCTCTTCGGGCATATGCAGCCGCTCGTGACCCCATAGGGAGGGCCCATCAGAGGTCTCGTGCGGCTGCCAGGCCTCGGGATCGATGACGCGTCCGCCCCAGCCGTATTCAATGAAGAAGCCGGACGGCGTATTCACGTAGAACGAGGTCATGTGGTCATTGGTGTGCCGGCCCAGCGTGTAGGCGGTGCGTCCCTCGTCCATCTGCGCGAGGTCGTAGCCCTGCCCGACATCATCGAGGCAGCCGAGCTCGACCATGAAGTGATGCATCGCCTTCCGCCCCGATCCGACCATCGCAAAGGAATGGTGACGGCCGTTGACGTGGAAGAAATAAAGCCCGTAAGGCTTCAGCCCGAAATCGGAAACGTGAAAACCGAGCACGTCGCGATAGAACGGCAACAGCACCTCGACATTCTCCACATTGAGCACGACATGCCCCATGCCAAGCGGCCCGGTGCGGAAGCCCGAGATCGGGCGGCCCGGCTCGAACGGCTCGCTCGCAAGCTCCGGCTTGCAGAAAGCCTCCAGCCGGTTGCCGGCGGGATCGGCGAACGCGATCAGCTCGCCGACATGCCGCTCGTCAGCGAGTGCGCGCGAGCCCCTCGTCACCTTGGTGCCATGTCTTTCGAGCCGTCCTGCCAACTTGTCCAGTTCGGCGGTCGAAGGAACTTCCCATCCCATCACCGCAAGGCCCGCATCGCTGCCGCCGTCGACGATCAGCCGCTGCTTGCGGTCGTCCATGCGGAAGGCCCGCACCTTGCCGCCACGATCGACCTGCTGCATCCCGAGCAGCCCGGTCGCCATCAGGCTCCATTGGTCGAGCTGGGATGAACTGATTCCGATATACCCGAGCGCTGCGATTTCCATCGAATTCCTTCCCGAAGGCATCGCGATCGCCGTACTGCGGCGAGCTTGATACCGGCCGCGCGCGATCCTACGGTGGCGTTCCGCAATCGCCTCGCGTTCGCAACGACAATAAGCGCGCCGGGATGTGCCACAAGGGAGGAAATACAAAGTGTCCAAGGAGCGGACGCGGAACGGCCAGCCTCGGCAGTCTGACGGCGTCCGCGCCTTCAAGCGCGGGCTGGACGTGCTGCAGGAAGTCAACCGCTCCGGCGGCATCCGCGCCGGCGACGTTGCCCGCGCGCTCGACCTGCCCCGTCCCACCGTCTATCGCCTGCTCGAAACGCTGGAGGAACTCGGCTATGTCGCGCGCAGCGCCAGCGACGACCGATTTCGTGTGACCCGGCGGGCGCTGAGCCTCGGTGACGGCTATGACCCCGGCGTGGTGATCTGTCAGGCGGCAGCGCCTTATCTCGCCGAACTCAGCAAGACCCTGATCTGGCCAGTCGATCTCTCCACCTACGAGAACGCCGCGATGGTGGTGCAGGAAACCACCCATTCGCGCAGTCCCCTCTCGATCGACCGCGGCATGATCGGCAAGCGCCTGCCGATGCTGCGAACGTCCGCGGGGCGCGCTTATCTCGCCGCCTGCCCCGCGCGCGAGCGCGATCTGATCGTCAGTCATTTGCGCCGCATCGACGAGGCCGACGACCGCCCCTTCCTCGACCAAGGCCGGCTCGACCGCATGATCGCGGAGACTGCCGCGCGCGGTTACGCGATCCGCAGCGAGGGCGAATACAATCCCAAGACCTCCTCGATCGCCGTGCCCATCGTTCGCAACGGCACCGTATTCGGCTGCATCTCAATTATTTGGATCCGCTCCGCGCTGGGCATCGAGGAAGCGGTGGCGCAGTTCGCGGGCCAGCTTCAGGAGACCGCGTCAGCCATTCCCGTCGAGGTCTAGTCGCCGTCCGCTGGGCGGACACTTGGCGCGGCAGTGTTGAAGGGATCGCACCGCTTGGGGAAAAGATAGCCCCATGCAAGATAAATCCGCCCCAGAAGAGTTTGACATCGTGATCGTCGGCCGCGGTCCGGTCGGCGCCACGCTCGCCAATTTGCTCGGCCTGTGCGGCGCGCGAACGCTCGTGCTCGAGCGCGAGGCCCGGACTTATCATTTGCCGCGCGCGGTGCATTTCGACGACGAATGCATGCGCGTGTTCCAGACCATCGGCCTTGCTGACGCGATCCTGCCGCACGTCATCCTCAGCCCCGGCATGCTCTTTCTCGATACCAACGGCCGCATGCTGCTGGACTGGTCGCGCCCGCAGACGCCGACACCGATGGGCTGGAATCTCAGCTACCGCTTCCACCAGCCTGATCTGGAGACCGTGCTGATCGGCGGCCTCGCCCGCTGGCCACATGTCGCCTTGCGCAGTCGCTGCGACGTGTTCGCGCTGGATCAGGATGAGGCCGGCGTGCGCGTCCGCTATGAGGACCTCTCCAACGGAGGACTCAGGGAAGTTCGCGCCGGCTACGTGATCGGCTGCGACGGCGCCCGCTCCCTGGTGCGCCGCTTCATCGGCTCGGGCATGGACGACCTCGGCTTCCACGAGCGCTGGCTTGTGATCGACGTGCTGCTCAAGCGCGCGCGCGACGACCTCGGCGACTACAGCCTCCAGCATTGCGATCCGAGGCGGCCCGCAACTTACGTGCGCGGCACCGGCACGCGGCGGCGCTGGGAAATTACGGTCCTGCCCGACGAGGACACCCAGGAGGTCACGCAGCCGGCAAAAGTCTGGGAGCTGTTGTCGCGCTGGATCACGCCGGACGATGCCGAGATCGAGCGCGCCGCGGTTTACACGTTTCATTCCGTGATCGCGCAACGATGGCGCAGCGGACGTCTGCTGCTCGCGGGAGACTCCGCCCACCAGACTCCGCCCTTCCTCGGCCAGGGCATGTGCGCCGGCATCCGCGATGCCGCCAACCTCGCCTGGAAGCTGGCGAGCGTGATCCGCGAGAGCGCCGCGCCCGATCTGCTCGACACTTATCAGAGCGAACGCCTGCCGCATGTGCGCGAGTTCATCGAGCTCGCCATTCGCCTCGGCGGGATCATCAACACCAAGGCGATCGAGGCCGGCCTTGCCGCCGGCGAAGCGCGCGAGAACGCGCCGGTCAAGTTGGAAGTGAAGAAGCCCCTGCTCGGCCCCGGCCTCGCGTTCGGCGACCTGCCGCTCGCCGGACACCTCGCACCGCAATTCATGCTGAGCGACGGACGCCGCAGCGACGACCGGACCGGCTATCATCATCTCCTGCTCGTCGAGAGGGCGGCCGCACTGCCGCGCCTGGCGCTGTCGCAGACGGGGCTCAAGATCCTGACCAGCGAGGATGCCAACGGCATCAGCCCCTGGCTGCGCGAGCACGGCATCATCGCCGCACTCGTTCGCCCGGACCGCTATGTGCGCGGGTCCGCCCGCAACGAGGCCGAGCTCGACCGCCTCATCGCCCCCATTGCGCCTCCAACCCACGTGCCGTCAGCGGCCTGAGCGGACACTTTCTCGAGGATATCTCATGAAACTGCTTTCTTTCATCGTCGACGGCCGTCCCTCGTTCGGCACCGTCAAGGACAACGGTGTCGTCGATCTCGGCGCGCGCATAGCCGGGTGCACCACGCTGCGGCAGCTGCTCGAGGCCGATCGCCTCGCCGAGGCGGCAAGGCTGGCCGACTCCGCGGCCCCCGATCACGCGCTCGACAAGATCAGCTTCGCGCCCGTGATCCCCGATCCCGGCAAGATTATCTGCGTCGGTCTCAACTATCGCGATCACGTGGCCGAGACCGGTCGCACCGTCACCGAAAAGCCGGCGCTGTTTGCGCGCTTCGCCTGCAGCCAGGTCGGCCATCTCCAGCCGATCGTGAAGCCGAAGGTCAGCGACGATTTCGACTACGAAGGCGAGCTCGCACTCGTCATCGGCAAGGAAGGCCGGCACATTCCCGCACACCGCGCGCTCGACCATGTCGCGGGCTATTCCTGCTACAACGAAGGCAGCATCCGCGACTGGCAGCGCCACACCAGCCAGTTCCTCTCCGGCAAGACCTTTGCCGAAAGCGGCAGCTTTGGCCCATGGCTGGTGACGGCGGACGAAATTCCAGATCCGTCAAGGCTCACCTTGCAGACGCGCCTGAACGGCACCATCGTGCAGGATACCACCACCGACCTCCTGATCACCGCCATCCCCAAGCTGATCTCCTACATCTCGACGATCTGCCCGCTCGTCCCCGGCGACGTCGTCGTCACGGGTACGCCCGGCGGCGTCGGCGCCAAGCGCTCGCCGCCGCTGTGGATGCGCCCCGGCGACACCGTCGAGGTCGAAATCTCCGGCATCGGCACGTTGCGCAACACGGTCATCGCCGAACCGGCCTGATCACCGATGCCAATCAATCAAACATAACGACATCAGGAAACGCCATGGCCACCCTCCGCACGACATCCGTTGCCACTGTGCTAATCGCGCTGGCACTTGCAGGCACCAGCGCGCACGCCGAGATCAAGGCTGACGCCATCCGAATCGGCGTTCTCACGGACATGAACGGCGTGTTCGCGACCGCCATGGGCCCGGGCTCGGTCGAGGCGGCGCGCATGGCCGCGGAGGAGTTCGGCGGCAAGATCAACGGCAAGCCGATCGAGATCTTGCAGGCCGATCACCAGAACAAGCCGGATCTCGCCGCATCGCTGGCGCGAAAATGGTTCAGCGACGGGGTCCAGGCCATCGCCGATGGCGGCAGCTCCGGCGCCGCACTCGCGGTGCAGGAGCTGGTGCGCGGGAACGGCAAAATCTTCCTCGTCTCCGGTGCCGGCGCCAACCAGCTCACCGATGAAGCCTGCGCGCCGACCAGCGTGCAATGGACCCAGGACGCCTATTCCACCGCGACGGCGGTTGTGTCCGGCATCATGCAGACCAGCAAGGAGCCATGGTTCTTCATCACCGGGGACTACGCTTTCGGCCATTCGATCGAGGCAACCGCGCGCGAGCGCATCGCTGCGCTCGGCGGCAAGGTCGCCGGCAGTGTGAAAGCCCAGCTCGGCACGCCCGACTACAGCTCGTTCCTGCTGCAGGCGCAGTCCTCGGGCGCCAGGATCCTGGCCATCAACGTCGCCGGCGACAACGCCACCGCGATCAAGCAGGCTGAGGAATTCGGCCTCGCCGCCCAGGGCATGAAGATCGTGCCGATGTCGTTCCAGAACGTCGACATCGAGGCGGTCGGGCTCAAGGCGACGCGCGGCGATCTCATCGTCACCTCCTTCTTCGAGGACGTCTCGCCCGCCGCGCGGAAGTTCTCCGATGCGTTCTATGCGCGCAGAAAAGCGATGCCCTCGCAGATCCAGGCGGGCGTCTATTCCGCCGTGCGCCACTATCTGCAAGCCGTGAAGGACACCGACTCCGACGACAGCGCGTCCGTGATGGCCAAGATGAAGGCGACGCCGGTGTCGGATGCCTATACGCCCAACGGCCGCATTCGCGAGGACCAGCGCATGGTGCACGATCTCTACCTGGTGCAGGTCAAGACGCCCGAGGAATCCAGAGGTCGCTGGGATTTCGTCAAGCTGGTCGCGACGATCCCGCCCGACCAGGCCTTTCGTCCGCTCGACCGCAGCAAATGCAGCCTGGTCGGCAAGTAAAGCCCCTTGAAGCGAAGCTGGATGCCGCTTCGCTTCAAGAGTACGCGTCAACCGAAAATCTGACCGTCAGGCGAGATAGCGCACCAGATAGCCTTCCATCGCGTAGAGTGCGCAGAGCGCCAAGCTCGACCACACCGCGGCGCTGAAATACAGGAACATCCAGGTCAGCTCGCCCTTCCAATGCGCGATGTCGTGAGTCACGACCCAGCGCGTCGCGACATCGTGCAGGCCTTCGAGGAAGCCCAGGAACCTGCCGCCCTCGGCGTGCCCTGCCCGCCAGCGGCTGAGATACATCGGCACGTCGACGGTCACGAGGAAGGCGAGGAAGCAGGCGATGCCGACGATTCCCGCGATCAGCGCCCAGCGCACCACGCCCTGGAATTCCGGCATTAGGCGGCACAGTGCGATGCCGGCGAGGAAGAAGGTCACCGCCCACAGCGAATTCTCGATTGCGTTGTAGAGGAAGTTGGTGGTCACCACCGCGTACCAGGAGAAGCACTCCGCGATGATGACGATCGGCACGATCACGAGCGCGATGTTCACCGCGGTCTGCGCGCCGGTCATGGTCCCGAGCTGATGCAGAATGATCGCCCATTGCGCCGCGAAGCAGACTTCGGCGACGGTTGCGACCGTACGGCCGACGAACACGCTCGACAGCCAGGTATCGAACAGGCAGATGCGCTGCACATCGGCGCGCGGCAGCACTGAGCGAAACGCGCAACCGAACACATAGGCCGCGCACAGCAGGAACATCAGGCCGATATCCGAGCCGCCACTGAGGCTGCCCGCAACGGTCGGGTAGAACTCGCGGTACAGCATGAACCAGACGAGGATATTGGCAGCGCTGACCAGCGTCAGGGACCCCCACCACCACGCGAGGGGATTTGACCGTGCCTGCCACTGCAACATGAATCGCTCCGCTGTAATCGATGTGACATGTGTTCGTAATAATCCTGTCACAAGACGCCGTGGAATCACGACAAAAACGTGTGTGTAGCGGCACCTTCCGTGCGGCTCCTGACCAGGCTGGAGGGATTTATCTTTGTCCGTATACTGGACAGAAACGGCGTATTTTCTGAATTTATTGGACAACCGTCCCCGCGCGGTTCATTAAAGCCCGGATGGCCCGATCCCGCTCCAAACCGCTCCTCGCCTCTTCGTCGGCCGCCGCGGTGCTCGCCGACAGCGCAGACGACGCTGCGTTTGCGACGACATTGGCAAAGGGCCTCGTGGTGCTCGAAGCCTTCAGGGCCGGAGCAACGGAGCTCGGCAACATGGAGCTGTCGACACTGACCGGGATTCCGCGACCGACAGTGGCGCGGCTGACTCACACGCTGGCCGAGCTCGGCTATCTCCGCTCCGTCCCCGAGCGCGCCAAATATCGCGTCGGCGCACGGGCCTTGCGCATGGCGCATCCGCTGCTCGCCGACATGCAATTTCGCCAGATTGCACGGCCCATGATGCAGGAGCTCGCGCAGAGTGTCCGCGGCACCGTCTCGATCGGGCTGCTGGATGCGACCTCCATGATCTATGTCGAGACTGCGCGCTCCGGCGACGTCGGCCCGCACGTCCCTGACATCGGCATGCCGATTCCGGTTGTAATGACCGCCATGGGCCGCGCCGCGGCAGCGATCTTGCCGCCGGCCGAAGCGGCCCAACTGGAACGGCGCATCGCTGCCGAAGATTCCGAGTTGTGGGCCGCCTTCCAGGACAAATACCGAGCGGGCCTCGCTCAATGCGTCAGCCGCGGCTTCTGCACCTGCTGGGGCGAGTATATGGCTTCGATCCACGCCGTCGCCGCGCCGCTGTTTCACGCGAGCGAAGCGAAGCAGTCGTTCTCGATCAATTGCGGCATCCCGGCATTCCGACTCCAGCCGGGGCAGCTGGAGGGCGAGATCGGCCCGCGCATCGCGGCGCTCGCCGACAGCATCCGTGCGACCGTCAAGGCGGCGGAGCCGGCAGCCGAGACACGCAAGCAAGACAAGAAGGGCGCCAGGACATGAACAAACAAGCTGGCGCCCCACGTCGGGGAGGCCATCATGATCATCACACGCCGAACATTGCTGGGCGCCCTCGCCGCCTGCCTGGCGAACCCGCCATTTTCCGCTCGCGCTGAGGACGCCTGGCCGTCACGTCTGGTGCGGCTAATCTCACCCTACGGGCCCGGCGGCTCCAACGATATCTCGCTGCGTCTCCTGGCGGAGGAGCTCGGCCGCAGCCTGCGCCAGCAGTTCATCGTCGAGAACAAGCCGGGCGCCGGCACGCGCATCGCCAACGTTTTGGTCGCGCATGCGCCGGGCGACGGTTACACCATTCTCTATGTCGCAGCTCCCTATGCCACCGCCGAAGCGCTGTTCGGCAAGCTGACCTACGAGCGAAAGGATCTGCAACCCGTGGCAATGGCGGTGATCGCGCCGCTGTTCTTGATTATCAGCGCGGACGCGTCGTTCAAGACGCTGCCGGAGATGATCGCCTACGGCAAATCGAAGCCCGACGGCCTCACCTTCGCTTCGCCCGGCGCGGGCTCGCAGCCGCACCTTGCCGGCGAGCTCCTGTTCCGGGACGCCGGCGTCAAGGGCCTCAACATCCCGTTCCGCGGTGATGCCGCCTCCTACACCGAGCTGCTCGCCGGCCGCGTCGACGCCACGCTGACGGCGCTGCCGACCGCGCTGCCCTACATCCAGAGCGGCAAGTTCATCGTGCTCGGCGTCGCTTCGCCCGAGCGCAGCGCGCTCTACCCGCAGGCGCCGACCTTGCGCGAACAGGGCTTTCCCAACGTGGCCGCCGCCGGCTGGTACGGCTTCATGGCGCCATCGACGACACCACGCACGATCGTCAACAAGCTCCAGGCCGAGGTGCTGCGCGCGCTCGCCGAACCCGCAATCAAGGACAAGCTGACCGCCCAGGGCCTCGAAGTGCGCCCCGGCACCGCGACCGAGTTCGGCCAATTCATCGACAACGAGACGCGGAAATGGACCAAGCTGATCCGCGACGCCGGCCTCAAAGGCGAATGACGGTCAGGAACGTCCCTCGGCACGGCGGCCGCCGCTGCGGATGAGGCTATCGGCTTCGTCGACTTGATGCTGATATTCGGAGATCGCGCGATTGGCCATGCGGATCCGGTTCGTCTGACCCTCGTCTACCATCACGGCGATACGTTGGGCCAGGAACGCGCAGGCCTCGAATTCGTCGCGAATGGCGCCAGTTCGCGCGAGAAAATCCCAGGCAATCTCGAAGGCCTGCTCGGCGGCGGGGTTGCGATAGTCACTGAAGATGATGTGCGTCATCACTGCCAAAGCCGGAGTGCAGCGATCGTTCCTCGGGGCCGAACGCTCGCTCCCGTTGGCAATCGTGAGAAACCACCGGCCGCCCTGGCGCGCCGGTGGTTCGATATCCTGGGAACGCGGAGAACTACGCGGCCTGGCGCTGATGCGTCAGGTACTCCATGGTCACCTTCTCGACATTTGAGTCGATCCAGGCGGCCATGCGCTGCTCTTCCTTCAACGAGACTTCGAGCAGCGGCTTGGCTTCGGGCGCTCCGGCGGCGCCGCAGAGCGTCAGGAGCGACTTGTAGGCGGCGATCTCGAAATTCTCGAACGCGTTGTTGGCGAAGGTATTCTTGAGGATCTCGTCGCCGGCGACCGAATGCGCCATCGCCATCATATTGGCCATGACCGACTGCGTCGTGTCCTTCAGGCTGGACGTGCTCTCGCCGCAGGCCTCGAGGCACTTCTCCAGCCGATTCAGTTGCTCATTGGTTTCTTGAAGGTGCGCGGTGACCTTTGCCTTGACTTCGGGATATTCGTCCAGCCGCTCCGACTGGCGCTCCATCAGTTCTCTCGCTTGAATTTCCATCGCGTGCGCGTTGCGTAGTCCGACCACGAACGTATCGCGGGCTGCGTCAGCCATTTTCCTGTCCTCCGTTTGAGTGGCTTCGTGCCGCAACCAGGAAGAAGGGGCGATTGTTCCTAAGGGTACCGGGCTGATTGCCGCAGGCGACCTGCATCGGAGCCGGGCGTTCCGGTCCACCGCCGGAAGGTCCTCCAACATCAATGAACGTAGGAACGGTTGGCGACGCGCGTGATTGGTCCGTGGTAAAACTTCAAGGAGCAAGATCATGCGTAAGACATTTCTGACGATCTTCACGGCCGCGATGCTGGCCGGCGCTTCAGTCGGCGCAGCGTTCGCACAAGCGGGCGGCGGCGGCGCCGGTGGTGGTGCTGGGGGCGCCGGCGGCGGAGCTGGTGCCGGCGCCGGCGCGGGTGCCGGCGCGGGAGCCGGCGCAGGTTCGGGCGATGGAGGCGGTGCGGGCGCAGGCGGTTCCGGAGCCGGCGGCGGTGGCGACATCACGCATGTGGAGCGCGGCGGACAAGGTGCCTCCAGTCCCAAAGGCATGCGCAACGAGACTACCCCACCGTCAGACGGCACCACACCGCGACGCTAGCGGGACAATCGGTCAGGTCCTCCGAAAGCCGAGCACGACCGAGCCACGCGTTAATGCGACCCCGCCGAATTCTCTCCGCCGGGGCCGCACCGGTCTTGCCGAGCTACCGAACTTAGAACCTTCCGAGCTGCTGAACCTAGAACGCGTTCAGCTAGCTCAATGCGAAGCATCGACCTCGGAATGAGTGCGGCCCTTCTCAGCCCTTCATCCCGGCCACATACCCCGCCAGCTTGTCCAGTGTCTGGTAGCCGTATTCGACGGCGCCGAATCCGATCATGGCGTCGCGCTGCTCGGTGCTCGAGGCCAATTGGCGCAGCGTCAGCACGGTCTTGCCGTTGCTTTGCTCGGCAAAGGTGACGGTGAAGCGGAACAGGCCGGGATCGTCGTCCTGGTCGGCGCCGTGATCCATCTCCATCAGAGACGGCCGCTCGATGCGGCGGAAGCGCATGCGGTTCGGATAGACGGTGCCGTCGGGGCCGACCATGTTGAAGCGCCAGACTCCGCCGACGCGCACGTCGATCTCGAAGGTCTCGACCTTGAACCCCTTCGGTCCGAACCATTGCGGCAGGTGTTTCGGATCGGACCAGGCCTCGAACACGAGATCGCGCGGCGCGTCGATCACGCGCGACATCACGATCTCGCGGTCGAGCGACCATTGCGACAGGGCGGCATTGGCAGAACTCGTCATCACTCAGAACCTTTCCGTTTGGTTGTCCGGGACGGACGCTTGGCGGCCGCCCTTTCCTTCTCTTTCTTGAGCTTCATCACATAGACTGCGAACCGGTCGAGCCGCATCTCCCAGACGGCACGCTGCTGCTGGAACCAGTCTTCCGCGCTGATCAGCGCATCCGGGCTGAGGCGGCAGGTACGGACGCGGCCGGATTTCTCCGACAGCACGAGCCCGCTCGTCTCCAGCACATGGATGTGTTTCATGAAACTCGGCAGCGCCATGTCGAAGGGATCGGCGAGCTCGCCGACGGAGGCCTCGCCCGCGCAGAGCCGCATCACGATCGCCCGCCGCGTGGGGTCGGCGAGCGCGGCAAAGATCTGATCGAGCCGGGACAATTGGTTAGCCATGAAGCTAACTATAGCGCCAGCACCGTTTCGCGTCAATCATTGTTAGCCCACAGGCTAAGTGATTCGGTCTCGGGCCCCGCCAGGCGGAACCCTCAACGCGCAATCGTGAATTGGGGCGTGCGCGCCGTCACGTTAAGAAGGGCCCGGAGGGCGCTCTCCCGGGCAGCGCTCGTTCCACTCGCACTGGCCTTGCCCGGCCGCGCCTCGGCGGATTCCGACATGATTGCGCAGATGCGCGACATCGTCGCGAACGGGCTTACGGCGACCGCGACGCCGGATCATGCGGGCGGCCTTGCCGCCGCGCTCTATGCCGGCCGCCATGTCGAGTTCTTCACCTACGGCTTTGCCGATGATGCGGCAAAACGGCCGGTGACGCCGGACACGCTGTTCAATGTCGCCTCCTTGCGAAAACCCTTCGAGGCGACTCTCGTGGCGCTCGGTGCGCTGCGCGGCGAGCTGGGGCTCGACGACCATTTGCCGAAATACCTTCCCGAGCTGAACGGCGACTACGTCCGCCGCGTCACCATCGGCGAGCTGGTCACGCACACCTCGGGGCTGTTGCTGCCGACCGATCATCCGCCCTGGCCGGACGAGCAGTTTACGCGCGACCAGTTCATCGCCATGCTGAACGCCTTCGCACCGCCGCCCGGCGTCGCACCCGGACGGCAGCGCATCTACACCCACGCCGGCTACGTCCTGCTTCAGCTCGTGCTCGAGCGCCGCTACGGCGCTCCGATCGCGACCCTGTTCGAACAGCGCATCCTTGGACCGCTCGGCATGACCGCGACCTGTGTCCCCGAGCGCGGCGAAGACAACCGCGCTGTCATGGACGAGGCCTGGATGCGGCGCGTGGTCCAGGGCTATTCGGACCAGGGCATGGCAATCGGCCCGATCGGCAACCAGCAGAGCTATTTTGACTTTTCCGGCACGGGCCAGATGTTCTCTTCGGCGCGGGATCTCGCGAGCTTCGTTGCCGCCTGCGTCGATGGCCGCTCGCTCGATCCGCATCTGCGCGAGGCGTTGCGGATGACGCAGCATGAGGCCTTCCGCATCGACGAAAAATTCGGACAAGGCATGGCCTGGGAGAGCGTGCATCTGCCCGGCGTCGCCCTCGTGGACAAGCCGGGCGGTCTCAACAACGCTTCCGGCTATATCGGTCTCGTGCCGGCGCGACGGCTCGGCCTGATCCTGCTCGCCAATCGCGGCGAATATCCGCACGAGATTGCGCGCTACAAGATCCTGCCGGAACTGGCGCGGCTCGTCGCCTCACATTGAGGGTCCGCTCAAACCGAGCGCGTCAGTCCGCCGTCGACGCGAATGTTCTGGCCGGTGATGTAGGCCGCGCCGTCGGAGGCCAGGAACGAGACCGTCGCCGCGATCTCCTCGACCTTGCCGTAGCGCTTCATCGGCACGCTGTCGCGCCGCGCCTCGGTCTGCGGCAGGCTGTCGATCCAGCCCGGCAGCACGTTGTTCATGCGGATGTTGTCGGCCGCATGCGCGTCGGTGAAGATTTTCGTGAAGGCAGCAAGCCCTGCCCGGAATACGGCCGAAGTCGGAAACATCGCGCTCGGCTCGAACGCCCAGGCGGTCGAGATGTTGATGATGGCGCCGCTCTTCTGCGCCTGCATCACTGGCGTGACCAGCCGGGTGGGACGGATCACGTTGAGAAGGTACGTATCGAGCCCGGCATGCCATTGCTCGTCGGTGATCTCCGTGATTGGCGCGCGCGGCCCGTGGCCGGCGCTGTTGACGAGCACGTCGATCCGTCCCCACCTGGTCATCGCGCCCTCGACGAGGTGCTTCAGATCGTCGTTGGACTTGTTCGAACCGGTGACGCCGAAGCCGCCGAGCTCGGCGGCGAGCGCCTCGCCTTTGCCGGAGGACGACAGGATCGCGACGCGAAACCCATCTGCTGCCAGCCGCCGTGCCGCCCCAGCCCCCATGCCGCTGCCGCCCGCGGTGACGAGTGCAACCTTCTCCGCCATGACCGATCATCCCTTGCGAATATCGTTGAGGCGAGCCGCATGCCCGACCTATCATGAGGCCTTCTACCGCCAGACCCGCCGGCAGGTCCATCGTCGAGAGCATTCGTCATGAGCGATTTGCAGATCCGCATTTTGCGTCCGGAGGAGATCGCCGTCCCCATCGATTGGGCCGCGGCCGAGGGCTGGAATCCGGGCCTGGCCGATGCCGCCTGCTTTGCGATCCCCGATGCGCAAGGCTTCTTTCTCGGCGAGATCGACGGCGAGCCGGTCGCGACCGTCTCCTGCGTCAATTACGATGACCGCTTCGCCTTCCTCGGCTTCTATATCGTGCGCGAGAGTTTTCGCGGCAAAGGCCATGGCCTGCGCATCTGGAACGCGGCGATCGCGCACGCGGGCACTCGCGTGATCGGGCTCGATGGCGTGGTCGCGCAGCAAGACAATTACAGAAAATCGGGCTTCCAGCTCGCCTACGCCAATATCCGCTATGGCGGCACCGTAGCCGCGCCACCGAAACCGCCTGCCGATGTCGTCGCCCTCGATAACATCCCGTTTGCACGTGTTGAAGCCGATGATGCCACCGTCTTCCCTGCCGCGCGTAGCGCGTTCCTGCACGCCTGGATCAACACATCAGGCCATGTCGGCCGCGCGCTGCTGCGCGACGGCAAGCTGTCCGCATGGGGCGTGATCCGGCCGTGCCAAACGGGTCACAAGATCGGTCCGCTCGTTGCCGACGATCGCGCGGCGGCGGAAGCGATCGTTCAGGCCCTGCTTGCGGGTGTGGCCGGCGGCGAAGTGTTCCTCGATGTCCCCGCCGTCAATCGCGAGGCCATCGCGCTCGCGGGCGAGCTCGGGCTCAAACCAGTGTTCGAGACGGCGCGGATGTACACGGGACCGATCCGGTCGCTGCGGATCGACCGCGTCTTCGGCGTCACCAGCTTCGAGCTGGGCTAGGGCGTGTACTCATAAATTACGCGCTTAGTTTGGGTGCTCCAGATGTCCGCTCATCCCTCAAGAGCGGCACAAACAGCACGGCCAGCCAGCTGAGCCCCCGCATGCTTTTGCGAAGCGAGCAGCGCCGCAGTAGCCGCTATGAACTCCCCCGCTTCATTCGATCCTCATCGCACCTTGAGGAGGATGGAGACAGCTTATCACGTTCGATGGTTGCACGAACTGCGATGCTGGGCCGAAATGAGCCGTGTGGCGCAGGATGGCTCTGGGTCCTAAAGCAGCAGTTAACGCAGCCACCGTATGAGGTTCGGTCTCCGGCAGAGTGCCGACATAGCGGCCGCTGCTGCGGTGTTCGGCTCGGAGTCATGAGCCGACGCAGTCCATTTGAGCAACGAGTCTTTTACTCCAGCTGAAAACGATCAGATGAAAGAATGATGCGGCGTTGGGACAGCGTGACTGTCGAATCACATCGCTTGCGCGAGTAGAAGTTTGAGCATTGAATCAGCGATGATACCCATAACTGCAAGTGGTTTCTCGGGTATGCCTGCGCTCTCGCAGGATGAAGCGATGCAGAGATTCGCCTAGGCTTTGGGCGCGTGATGGCTTCATGCGTAGCTGAACCGGAGAGGTACGCCTAGTCGGTCCTGCCAACTGATTGGGAGTAGCCACACGCGCCTCATGCGCGCACCTAGCGCGGTCGACGGCCAACAAACGGGAGGACAACAATGAGCACCTGGCTTAGTGAGCGAGAACAGCGTCTCGTCGCGGGCGCGGAGGCGGCATCGGCGGCAACGCCTATCCCGACCCAGATTGTCTCCAATGGCGAGTATCTCCCGCCCCCGCAGAGCGATACGCAAAAGAAAGTCGAGGCACGGATCAACGAGCTCGCTGATGTCAACGGCAGGCATCTCGGCTTGAGCCGCAGGCAGTTCTTGCACACGAGCTGCGGCATGGCGGCAGCGTTCCTCGCCATGAACGACATCTACGGCAATGTTTTCCAGGTCGCGCCCGCTGAAGCCCGCGAGCCCGAGCTGATGCTGGCCCGCGCGCAAAGCCTTGCAGGCCAATTCATCTTCGATGTCCAGACTCATTTCGTGCGGGACGACTTCGACCACAAGGAACTGTTGGGGCTGGCGGACTTTGCGAGCCAGCACTGGAATCCGAAGATGAAGGAGGAAGGCGTCTCCTCGCTCGCCCGCTACAAGTTCCAGAACTATGTGAAAGAGATCTACTACGACAGCGACACCAACATGGCGCTCCTGAGCGGCGCGCCCTTCGACGACCCGAGTTGGTGGCTGCTATCCAATGAGCAGATCGTCAAGGCGCGAGAACTGATCAACGACTTCGCCGGTTCGCGCCGCCTGCTGGCGCATAGCGTCATCACCCCCAAGCAACCCGGCTGGATGGACGAGGTGGACAAGGCGATCGAGGTCTACAAACCGGATTCCTGGAAGTCCTACACGATTGGTGATCCGCTGGCGCCCTCGAAGTTCCCATGGCGGCTCGACGACGAGCAGGTGATGTATCCGTTCTACGAGAAAGCAGTGAAGGCCGGCATCAACACGCTGTGCATCCACAAGGGGTTGCTGCCGCCCGATTACGAGAAGTCGTTCGCCGGCGTCTGGGAATATGCAACGGCGTGGGACATCGGAAAAGCCGCGAAGGATTGGCCGCAGATGAACTTCGTGATCTATCATTCGGCGCTGCGGCCGTTCCTCGAGCTACCCGATCGTGCGTGGGCGGATTTCGAGCAGACCGGCCGTATCCAGTGGGCTACCGATCTCGCGGAAATCCCGCAGAAGTTCGGCGTCACCAACGTCTATGCCGAGCTCGGCACGTCCTTTGCCAACTCGGCGGTGGCGCATCCGAAGTTCTGCGCCGCGCTCATTGGCACGCTGATAAAGGGGATGGGTGTTGACCACGTCATGTGGGGCACCGACTCGGTCTGGTACGGTTCACCACAGTGGCAGATCGAGGCGCTGCGCCGGCTCGAAATCCCGGAGGATATGCAGAAGAAGTACGGGTTTGCGGCGCTTGGCGACGCCAACAGCGCTACCAAGCAGCTGATCTTCGCGGGCAACGCAACCAGATTCTACAAGATCAAGCTGAAGGCGGCCGAGAATACCAGGATGCCGGCCTTTTCCGAGGACCGCCTCGCGGCACTCAAGAACGAGTACACGCAAGCTTCGAAGCAACCATCGAACCTGCGCTACGGCTACGTTCGCGCCGCATAGGAACGGTCCCAAGAGCGTGGGCAAGCTCCGCTGGCAATGGACGCGCGGCTCCGCAAGTCCGACTTCGATTTGGGGTCAAGATGCGGAGAACTCGGGGTAGCGAATCTAGTCCGCTATGTCTCACCGAGCGGACCCTTCCGCTCGGCCCTCAGGAGCCGACATTGCTTTATGAGTACACGGCCTAGCTCAGTAGCAGCGCATGATGTTGACGGTGTGCTCGCCGCCGCCGCGGCCGGGCACCGTCACCTGCTCCGTCGGGCAGCTCGGCACATAGGGCCGGTCGGACGGCACGACATTCGGCGGAAAGCGGTGCGCCCAATCCCAGGGAACGTCATACGTATAGGTATAGCGCACATCGCTGGAGAACGACTGAGCCGCCTCGCCGAAAGGTTGGCTATACGTCGCACCGTCGTAGAAGAACCCGCCGCCACCCGGCCAATAGACCCAGGGATTGCCGCGCCGGTGGAACCGGGCGCCAGGCCCGATCGGCGCACGCGCCATTGCATTTGGAGGCGCGGCGGCCAGCCCGTGCGGCGCGGCGCCACCGGGCCTGGCAAAACTGTCGCTGGGGCTAAGGAGCAGCGCGGCTGCGCTGAGCGAGGCGAATAGCGCCCCTTGTGATCTCGACATCATGATACGCACCAACTCGTTTGGCTTCGCGGGTCGCGGCTCCCCCACCACACGCTAGGCCGGGCTGTCGCCCGCCAGCAAACGTATAATTAATTATTGGTTAAGCCACGGGATTAATGGGGAACATGGTGCGGCAGAACGCCTGGAATTTCCGTCCCATTTCAGCGACTTCGTTCCGCGGCACGCGATTCATAACCAGTTGATCGGAGTTGATCGCTCCCCGGCCAATACGTCCGGAACGCTCCCGCATTGCAACCGTTGGCCCCGACACAAGCAAGGAGCATCTTCAATGCAGAACAAGTCAAAACTCCTCTGCCTGGTCACGGCATCGCTCGTCGCAGGCGCAACAGCCGCATCGGCGCAGGGCTACGACTGGAATGGGCCGCGCGTGGGTTGGGACCGCACCGCCCCCGCCTACGAACCGGTTCAGCCGCGCGCGTACTATCCGGATGTCGCCGGACCATATGGCGCGTACAACGGCACCCGCCATCCGACCCCGAGCTCAACGCAGGGCGATGTCGGTCCTGACGGCAACAACAACGGCACGCTGACCGGCAGCTATCGCAACTGGTAGCGAATCGGGCTTCGTTGCAAGGACCCGCCGCTTCATCGAGCGGCGGGTCGTTCTTTTTGCGGCATACATTGTGAGCTGAAGATCGCCGTTGTCGCCGCCTGCGTCATTGCAAGCGCAAGGACGATGTTGAAGCAGTCACGCGCGATAACGGCGGCAGCCCGGACGGAGCGAACCGTAATCCGGGAGCGGATGGAATCCCGGATTACGCTGCGCTCCATCCAGGCTACATGATATCGCGTTGCCGGCGGGGCAAAACACGCCAGCCGTGGGTCAACGCGCGCCATCCAAAACATTCCGCTTTACCGAAATTCGGAAATCGCGTATGTGTCGCGGCAACCCGGCCCAAGCAAGAGGGGGGTATCGCGATCGTCACGACACGCGGGCCGGGCGGCGGTGGACGCAGGTTACATCGGCGCGAAGAGCTTCGCAGGGCGGAGAGCCGTGAGCGAAGAGCCTCGCGCACTCGACCGGTGTGATCGGCGTACGGCAAAATCGTGTGGTCCTGGCGCCCGGGGTCTGTGCGCCAAGTCTTGCGGTGATGTGAGCGGCCCAACCGGACCGCGGCATCAGCCATCGGCAAGGCGACGGGGGCAATAGTGCATCGCTCCCCGAGGAGCAACTGTGTTGAAGTAGACCGGTGATCGAGCGGGCTCAAGGCTGGCGCTGCGCGCCCCCGCCTCCGGCGGCTGACGGCCTTGACCCCGCCCGCTC